>CAWJYH010000008.1:0-265129 GCA_963847035.1 uncultured delta proteobacterium
GTTGCTCTATCCAGCTGAGCCACTGGTGCGAAAAGAGCTGATTGTATACCCTATACGCAGACTTTCCTCAAGCCTGATTTTTTGCCGCCGGCTCTTTTTCGGCCCTGTGAAACAGGATTTCGTTGTCGGCCGGTTTCATCGACGCCTCCGCAGTGATCATCACCTCGGTGCTGTATTTTTGTTCCAATTCCTGCACTTCGTGGCGTTTGTTGTTGAGGAGATAATGGGCGACATCGAGCGGGAAATGGCACTCGACCTTGACCACATTCTTGCGGCTGGCCCCGGTCTGGATCCGTCGCAGGTAAAACAGCGCCAGGGTCTCGACCGATCGCACCATGCCGCGCCCCTTGCAGTGCTCGCACACCCGGTAATTACCGGCCTCGATCGGTGCACCCAGCTTCTGCCGTGATATCTGCATCAGCCCGAACTTGGAAATCCGGCTCATATCGACCTTGGCCTTGTCTTTCTTCATCGACAGCTTGACCTGCCGTTCGACGTCACGGATATTTTTCTTGCTGCGCATATCGATGAAGTCGACCACGATCAAGCCGCCGAGGTCGCGCAGCCGCAGCTGACGCGCCAGTTCCGCCGCCGCCTCCATATTCGCCTGGAAGATTGAGGCCTCGAAGTTCTTGCCCTTGGAGGTCGATCCGGAGTTGACATCGATCGCCACCAGGGCCTCAGTGGGGTCGATCACGATCGAGCCGCCGGAAGGCAGACTCACTCTTGACTGGTAGATCGATTCAATCTGATCTTCCACACTGTACTGGTTGAAGATCGGCCTGGCCCCCTTGTGCAGGCGCACCCGAACCTTCCTCTGTTCCGCCGGCAGCAACTCGACAAATTCCTTGACCTGCTCGAGGGCTGCCCGGTCATCGACCAGGATCTCCTCGATCGACGGATCGAAATGTTCGCGCAGAAACCGCAGGATACTGTGCTGCTCTTCGTAAACGAGCCCCACCCCCTCCAGTTCCTGGCCTTTGCGCTTGATCTCGTCCCACAGACGAAGCAGATATGTTACATCGCGGGCAAGGATTGCTTCCGTGATATCAACACTCGCCGTGCGCACAATCCAGCCGATTCCCTCGGGGACGTCTATCGAGTTCATGGCCTCCCGCAACTGCGACCGTTTCTCCTCGCCGGAAATTTTCCGCGAAATGCCGGAGGAGTCCGAGCCGGGCATGAGGACGACACAGCGGCCGGGAAGCGACAGGTAGGTGGTCATGTTGGCCCCTTTTTTGCCGACCTCCTCCTTCACTACCTGGACCAGCACTTCCTGCCCCTTATCGACGACATCGGTAATGCTGAGCTTTTTCCAACTCTGCGCCTCGACGAGCTTTTTCGTCTCACCGGAAAGGTCCTGCTTGAAATACTCGGGATGGATTTCACTGAAGGGCAAAAAGCCGTTCTTCTCCGTGCCGTAATCGACAAAGGCAGCCTGCAGGTTGGGTTCGATCGCTACTATCCTGGCCTTGTAGATGTTGTTTCTGGTCTGGGTACGGTTGATGGTCGAGACGTGGATCGACTCGAGGCGACCATCCTCGAGGAGGGCAAGGCGGCATTCCTCAGGCTCTTCGGCATTGATAAGCAGCTTGCAGACCGGCTTGCGGGTGTTTTCCGGCAGATGCTCCTCTTCGATGAAGCTGTCTTCGTCTTCCTCGTCGTCGACAAACGTGTCGTCGATATCATCGACCTCGACATCCTCGTCATCCTGAATCCGACCTCTCCCCCGCATCGGCCGGGTACCTGCTCCGGGCACGGCCGCCGGGGTCTCGGAATCGGCCGCGGCGGCAGCATCTTTCCGGGGTAGTTCGAGGTCGCCGCCGTCCTTACGTTTTGACCGCCTTCCCCGTCGCGACCGGCGCGAACCGGCCTTCTTCTCCTCGGCCAGCGGCAGCGGTAGCTCCGGGCTTGCAGCGCTGTCACCGCTGTCGGCCGCTTCGCCGGGACTCGTTTCAACCTCGGAAACCAACGCAACCCCAGGGCTCCTCTTAATTTCGACGCTTGTCTGATCGTCGACAGACTCGGCGGCTCCGGGCTCCGGCAGCGGCCGTTTCTTTCGCGGCGAGCGTTTTCTCCTGGCCTTCGGGATTGCCGCCTTTTCGTCAGCCGGCACGGCAGCGGCAGGGGGTTCAGCAACTGCGTCAACCTTCTCTTCGACGGGTAAGTTTTCGGAAGCTGTCCCATGTTCTGGAACCTCGACCGGTGCCGCTATCGCGGCGGCCTGGTCGCCTTCACCCTCCGTCTTCTTCTTCACCGCACGCTTGCGCTTGGGTTTTTCGACGACCTCGGCCTCGACAGCAACTGCCGCATCCTGTTCGGCATCGTCTATCTGCACCGGAGGAGCGGCCTTCTTTCGTCCTCTTTTCCGTGCCGGTTGCGGGCTTTTTTCTCCGTCGTCCTTTCGCCCCTCCACTTCTCCCGCTGCCTGATCCGTTTCCCCCTCGCCGACGCCGGTGCTTTTCCACCACGCGCCGGTTGTTGCCTTCGCCGGGACTTCGCTACTTTGTTCTTCCGTTTTTTTCTTTGCAGTCATACTGTTCGTCTTCCTTTATCGCAGATGATGCCGAATAGAGGCACCTCCCTCGACAATCTTGCAGCCGACTGAAGAAGAACCGAAAACACGCATCTCTTCTTCATCTGCCGACATAATTCATCAGATCAACCTGAAACAGGTCGCGATGTTCAAAAACAGGTGCAGCGCCAAGTCATTTCCCTGACCGACAAACCGATTCGATCCTCGATATATTAACGGAAGAACCGAAAGAGCGGAAATAATTTTTCTTGACAAGACACCTGTCGCCAATTCCTGCGTTCATGCCTGAATGCGGGGTAGAGCGGATGTTGCCTATCACTGCGCAATCGCCCGCATCTTCCCATCGCCAGCGCATTACCGCGCTGCATCCCCCCTCCTCTTGCCCGCCGGCGCCGCGCTGCCGCCCGGTATGGATGCAACGCTCACTGCGCCCCTGTAACAGTTTTCCATTCTCGTTCGTATCAAAGTACTCCGGATAAGAAGGGAATCGTCAGAGAGAGGTTCAGTGCGATGCAATAGAGGCTGGTGGGAAGGGCTGACACATTTGGTTGAAAATAAAACAATTTCCCTTTATTATCAAGGCAAATCTATGACTTTTGGCTTGACACCGATCATTGAGAACCGTAAATTTCATGATTAATCTGGATTGGCGCCATCGACTCTGGAGATCAGTGATTTCAACTGCCTGAACATACGCGTTTTACCGTTGAAACAACTGCATATCCATGACAAGGATGAGGTACCTGCTTGACGAACCGGGCTGTCGGCTGCTACCATGTCATTTCTGCACCCTCTTCAATGAATTCTCTCACAAGGAGTCTACTGTGATATTGCACTCCCCGCAGTTTCAGAAAGCAAAAAGATACATCACTGCAACCGCCCTCGGCCTGTTCGCGTTCCATGCCGCGCCGGTTATGCTGCATGCCGAAACCGTTGCGACAGAGGAGTGGAACATCTCGGCCGACAAAATCACCCGCTACGAAGATCCGCAGAGTGTCGTCGCCGAAGGCAATATCGTCCTTGAAAAGAGGGAAAAACTGCCGCCGCCGCCTCCACCGACCGAGGCTGAAAAGGGGATGTCGGACTGGAGCGAACTGCTGGGAGAAGAACCGGCGCAGAAACAGGAAGTCAAGGCCGAACAGATCGATGCCGCCCCCGTTGCAACTATGAAGACGACGGTCACCATCAAGGCCGACTGGATGGTCTACGACACCACGCTCCAGTCGATCAAGGCCCGTGGAAATGTGGAGATCAATACTGGAGAAGACGTCCTCACCGCCGATCAGGCCAGCCTCGATCTGACCAAGGAAACCGGCACCTTCACCGATGCCACGGTCGTCCGCAGCAACAAGTCGCTGCACCTTGAGGGGAAGACCATCGAAAAGACCGGGGTCAACACCTACAACATCGGTGACGGCTGGGCCATTACCTGCAAGGTCGAAAAAGGGGAGACGCCCCCATGGAGCTTCGCCAGCAAGGATGCCAAGATCGAACCGGGCGGTTACGCCGTCCTCAAGCACGCTCGTTTCAACGTCAAGGGCGTACCGATATTCTATACTCCATACCTGATCCTGCCGGTCAAGAATACCAGGCAGACAGGATTCCTCTTCCCTGAATTCTCGAGTTCGAGCAATAACGGTTTCGGCCTCAACCTACCGTTCTTCTGGAACATCTCCGATTCCGCCGACATGACCTTCTATCCCCAGTACTACACCGACCGCGGCTTCATGCCCGGCGTCGAGTTCCGGTACGCCCAGGGCGATATGGAAAAAGGCACGATTGTCGGCACCTGGATCGACGATAAGCTGTCAGACCCATCGGAAACCGATTATTACCAGGATACCGGTTTTACCCATACCAACAACAATCGCTACTGGGTCAGGGGTAAGGCCGATCACACTTTCGGCGACGACTGGCAGACCCGCCTCGACCTCGATATCGTCTCCGACCGCGATTACCTGACAGAGTTCAACACCGGCGTCAATGGCTTCAACAACAGCAGTGACCGCTTTCTTGATGAATATGGTCGGGATTTCGAAAACAAACGCTCTGATACCAGGGAAAACACACTGAAGACCATGAAGTCCTGGTCGGGCATGACGCTCGAAGGCACCCTGCTCGGGGTCAACGATGTCCGTACCGTGGAAACCGACCCGACGCCGCTGTGGAAGTTGCCGAGCTTCGATTTCACCGGATTCAAGACGATCGGCGAAACCGATTTCAGCTACGACTGGGAGTCGCAGTATGTCAACTACTGGCGGGAGGACGGGGTCGGCGGTCATCGCTTCGACCTCCACCCTACGATCAGTGCGCCGGTACCGCTCAGCCAGTACCTGGAATCAAGGGCCGAGGTCGGGGTACGGGAAACATTCTACCTCGTCAACACCTACGGTGACGGCGAATGGACCAATGACGACCAGCAGAACCGGCTTCTGGCCGATTTCGAGATGGAAGTGGGCACCACCGTCCTGAAAAATTTCTTTCAGGACGCAAGCCAGAACAGCGGCTTCGACCATCAGGTTCATCCGTACGTCCAGTACCAGTTCCTGCCCGATGTCGATCAGGATGAACTGCCGATCTTCGATGAGGTTGATACCATCGAGGACGTGAACAGAGTCGTCTACGGCGTCGACAATTTCTTCAATCTTTTCGACAACTACGCCACCGGCAACTCTACCCTGGAGGAATATGCCTACGTCAAGGTAAGTCAGTATTACGATCTCCGCGACGATTATTCGGAATATTCGTCGTCCGATGTTCTCGGCATCTCCGACCTGTCGGCGATCTCCAACGATATCATCAGCGATGATTCCGACGGCCGGTTTTCCGATATATTTTTCAGGACCGGCTGGACCCCGACCAGCTACCTGACCGCCGAATACCAGACCGATATCGACCCGTATGGCGACGGTTTTGTGGCACACTCCTTCGAGGGAACGTACCGCACCAAAAGAGGCGACCAGTTCAGCCTCGACTACAGCTTCAGCGACGATTCCTCCATCGAACAGATCAACGGCATCGTCCGCACCCATCTGTTGAACAACTGGTTTACAGCGATCGATGTCGAACATTCGCTCTCCAACGACGAAACCCAGGAGGCAACTGTCTCCCTGACCTACCAGGCGTTGTGCTGGTCCGTGTCGCTGGAATCGAATTACACCCCTGAAGACACGGCCTTCATGGTAGTCTTCAGTCTTGCCAATATCGGCGGAAGTCTCAGTCTCGGCAACTGATCGGCCGGTTGCGGAAACGTTCGTAGAAGCAGGATAGCCTCGGACCCGGATCTTCCGGGTCCTGAGAGGTTCGAAGGTTCTCATCCATGCATCATGATATCTTCAACGGCGATGCCGACGGTCTGTGTTCCGTCCTCCAGTTGCGATTGGCACACCCCATCCCTGATGCGGTCCGAATCACCGGCACCAAAAGAGATACCCTGCTCCTCGCTCAGGTCCCTCATCTGCATGGCTTCTCGATCACCGTCTTCGATATCTCCCTCGACCGGAACCGAAGGTTTCTGCTGCAGTTGCTTCATCAGGGCAACAGGATCGAGTATATCGACCACCATTATGCCGGAGAAATCCCCAGGTCGCCCCTGCTCACCGCCTGTATTGACCCGCGGCCGGATACCTGCACCTCATTGCTTGTCAATGCGCTGGTCGACGGAAAATACGGCAAGTGGGCCGTATGCGGCGCGTTCGGCGACAACCTGCATCTCCCGGCCCGTCGCCTCGCCGAAGATCTTGGGCTCTCCGAGGATCAAATACGACAGTTGCAGGAAACCGGGGAGCTGCTGAACTACAACAGTTACGGGGAAACGGTGGACGACCTGCATATCGCTCCACTCGTCCTCTACGCTGATCTGGCCCAGTTCGACGATCCACTTGATTTTTTTGCCCAATCGCCGCTGTTACCCCGGCTTCGCCAAGGATTTCAAGCAGATCTCGAGCAGGCGCTGCAGATCAAGGAACATGGACTCCCCAGTAAAAATCGAGTATACTTTTTCCCGGATACCGCTTGGGCGCGCAGAGTCTCCGGGGTCTTTGCCAACCGCAAGGCCACCGAGAAAGCGGCCGCCGCCCACGCCCTCATAACCAGCAACCGTGACGGCAGCTGGCGGATCAGCGTCCGGGCCCCGCTCAACGACTGCCGCAACGCCGACACCCTGTGCCGAAAGTTCCCCACCGGAGGCGGCAGGGCTGGAGCGGCCGGGGTCACCAATCTCCCCTATGGGATGCTTGACAGTTTTCTGGCGGATTTTCAGCGGATGTATCAGTGACCGGCCGGATTGCATTCATGATTGATCTCCGATACTCCCGCACCTGCCCACAGCCAACCCAAGCCTAAGAGGTACGCTTATTTTCACCGCTCATTGCCATTCCGTTGACCGGTCCCTCCATCTCATCGTTGTCCTGGCCGTCATCTTCTTCGGCTGCGTCGTCGCCTCGGCACAGGAATTCCCGAAGGCCGCCGACATGGTGGTCAACGGCCAGCCGATCAATATCCGCGGGGAAAACTATCGCCAGCTCTTTCAGGAACTGCGTGACGTCCACCGTTTTACCCAGCCGGAGCTCGATGCCCTTTTTGCCGGAGTCGTCATTGACAGGAAGGTCTTAGAATTAATGGACAAGCAGTGGGAAGCGAAGCCGTATTACGAATACTGGCCGCTGTTCATCACTCCCGCCGTCATCGCGACCGGCAAGAAAAAATTAAGGGAGCACAAGGCCCTGCTGGACAGGATCGAGGCGGAGATCGGGGTTGACCGCGAGTACGTGATCGCCATCTGGGGGATTGAATCACGATTCGGGAACAATCATGGCAAATACGGCGTCTTTAAAACCTTGAACACCCTGTTCGACGCCTATCCTCGCCGCTCCAAGTTCTTTCGCAATCAGCTCATCCAGTTCCTGCTCCTCTGCCGTGACAACCAGATCGATCCCCTGCAGGTAAAGGGCTCCTACGCCGGCGCTTTCGGCCAGACCCAGTTCATCCCCTCCAGTTTTCAGGAGTACGCCGTCAGTTTCGATGGTGACCAGCGGCGCGACGTCTTCGGCTCGATCGACGATATCCTCGCCTCTATTGCCAACTACCTGCACAGCTTCAAATGGGTACTGGACGCCCCTGTCTATGTCGATATAGGCAACCGGCTCCGCTCCGACAAACTGATCCAGGCACACCTCACCGGCAGGAAGGCCCTGGTCGACTGGAGTGAGGTCACGAGGGTACAAGGCGTGACCTTGCCCCGTCCGCCGCAGGACCGGGGCTTGACAATCGTCGGCCTCGAAATCCATCCGACGGAAGGCGGGGGCTTCCGCTATGTTGCAGGCTACCCCAATTTCCAGGCGATCACTGCCTGGAACAACTCCAACAGATACGCCATGGCGGTATCGGAACTGGCCGAAGCGTTGAACGGCGGGCACTGAATCGCAGCGGTACATCTATGAGGAACAGGCCGTCCCGTCCTTCTTCGCCTGTCGCGATCATCATTGTGCTCCTGGCCGTTGTATCCTCGATTCTGCTCCGTACCGCCATCCAGGCTGCTGAAATCACGATAACGGCCGAAGAACAGCTGTTCACCGACGATCTTGACCGGCACTCCCTGCTCCAGGCAGCTAGACGCCAGGCCGAATATCTGGACCGGTTACCGGAAAACAGTCATTTCAACCTGGGGACTCGGGCCGTTTCGACAGAGCTGCTGCGCAGATCCATCGCATCCTTTATCGAGATCATCGAACAGGAGTCTTCGCCGCAGGAAATTTCCAGACGGGTGCAGGAGGATTTCCTCCTCTTCCGGGCAGGAACCGATGACAACGCCGCCTTCGCCGGCGAGATGCTGGTGACCGGGTATTTCCACCCGGTCGTTGATGGCAGTTTGCTGCCGATCCCGCCTTTCGTTCATCCGCTCTACCGTCTGCCGCCGGATCTCATCGAGCACAACAACGGCGATACCACCAGCATTTCCAGGCTCTGCAACGGCGGCCTTGCTCCCTACTGGTCGCGGGAGGAAATCGAAACCCGATTCCCCCTTGCCGGCAACGAACTCCTTTATCTGGCTGATCCCATTGAATCGTTCATCCTGCATATCCAGGGATCGGGAAAAATCCGTTTTCGGGACGGCTCATACCGGTCGGTGCGTTTCGCCGGCTCAAACGGTCGTCCGTACCGCAGCATCGGCAAACTGCTTGTCGACGAGGGCCGGCTGACGCTGGAGCAGGCTACCCTGCCGGGCATTGTCGGCTACCTGCGCGCCCATCCCGGGGAAGTGCGGCGTATCCTCCACGCCAATCCCCGATTCATCTTCTTCGCCTGGGGTGAGGCAGATGACCGTCCGCGGCAGCGGCAATATCGCCTTGACCGCCGGCCGGTCGGTCGCCGTCGACCCGTCCGTGATCCCCCTGGGAACAGTGGCCTTTCTCAGGACCCGCCAGCCGGTCGTCGACCGGAATGGTCGCCTGCAGCGGTGGCGCGCCATTGACCGTTTCGTCTTTCCCCAGGACAGCGGCGCGGCGATCCGGGGCGGCGGCCGTGTCGATCTGTTCCTGGGCGACGGCGAGGAAGCACGGCAGAATGCGGGACTGATGCGGGAAAAGGGCGAAATGTATATCCTTGTAAAAAAGATCAACAAGTGACTGACAACAGATGACTGATCCCATCATTACCCTGACCACCGATTTCGGCACCTCGGACGAGTATGTCGGCGCCGTGAAAGGCGTCCTGCTCACCAATCTCGGCAACGCCAGCATCATCGATATCACCCATGCCATCCCGCCCCAGGACGTCCTCCGTGCCTCAAGGGTCCTGGCCGGTTCCGCCCCCTATTTTCCTCCTGCCTCAACTCACCTGGCAATCGTCGATCCCGGTGTCGGGTCGATCCGGCGTATCCTCGCCCTCCGCTCGGCCGGGCAGACATTTGTCGGCCCGGACAACGGCATCTTCACCTCGTTTCTCCAACTCGATTCCACCACTGTTTACCAGGTCACCAACGAGCGCCTGTTCCGATCTCCGGTCAGTCCGACCTTTCACGGCCGTGACATCATGGCACCGGTCGCCGCCCGACTGGCTGGAGGGATGGACATCGCCGAGGTCGGCCGCCCCGTACCTTGGCAGAGCTGCGTCCGACTGAGCGAGAGCGAGCCATACCCGAGCGATGGAGGGCTGGTTGGCCGAGTCGTCGCCAAAGACCATTTCGGCAATCTGCGCACCAATCTGCCGGGGAACACGGTCAAGGAGTTGGCGGGGGAAGGAGCGGTGACCTTCCAGATCGGAACCATGGTGATCGATGAACTGAGTTCCGTCTATGCCGACAAACAGCGCGGTGAGCTGATGGCCCTGATCGACAGCCAGGGATTCATCGAAATCGCCATGGTCGGCGGTGATGCGGCACTGGTGACAGGCATCGGTATCGGCGGCGAGATCATCGTCTGCCGCCGACACCGGTGAGGTGGGTATTGCCCTGTCATGATTGCAACAGGGCAATTGCGATGCGGAGGGGATGCGGTGCCCTCAGTTGCCGACCTTCAGCGTCCCGCCCTTGCCGAGTCCGCCTCTCACTTCCTGGGCCCGGTAATTTTTCAGGGCCCGCACCATCTGGTTGAAGGAATCGGCAAAAGCCGCCGCCAGGATCTTGCCCTGCGGTGTCTTTTCATAACCACCAAGCCCGACGCCGCCGCTGCCGCTGAAAATTCCCCCCAGGAGACCGAAATCGAATTTCGAGGCGCTGCCCTCCGCTGCGGCGATCTGCACCCCTGAACGATTCTCGACCAGGGTCAGCATTGTGCTCGCCTCGCGCTTCTTCATGCCGCCGGCAAGGCCAAGCGCTGTTCCGGCGCTGCCGCCGAAGGCACTCATCAAGGTGCCGACGGCCGCTCCCATGCCACCGGAATCCTGACTGCTGAAGCTCACGCTCGGGGTCAGGGTGTAATCCGCCGCCACCATCTGTCCCTTGCCGAAATTGCTGCCACTCCGCATCTCGCCGGATGCCTGCAGTTCACGCTCTTTCTCCATCGCCCGCATGCCGCGGCGATCACGTTCGACGACGACGAAGCAGTTGGACTGCTGAGCCATCAGGCGCAGGAGCTTGGAGGTGGGAGGAAGCCTGTACTCATGGATGACGATGTAATACCAGTCCTCCTCCTGGTCTTCCAGCAGCGCCAGTGTGCCAAACGACTCGGCGCATCGCTCGAATGAAGTGTTTGCGTTGTCGGCGGTACTCCCGCCGGCGGCACCGGTAATCGTCGTCTTGGAGCCCGCCGAACCGGTTTGGACAGGCGTACAGGACGCCAGGAATATGGCCAGACAAATCAAAACAGCAGCTCGCATTGTTTCTCTCCCTAATCGAAAGGTTGGTCTGAATACTACGGCCTACTACCTGATCATTTTTTAAGCTCCTTCAACCGGCAAAGGTTTCATCCTGTCGTTGGGAGGAGGACCTGAACGGTCATGCCGCCATACCTCCCCACGCCCAGGATAAGGTCCCGGTACACCTGTTGGTTCACTTCAAGAGAGCGAACCTGCTCCAGAAATCGGGAAACGATTTGGCGACGCATCCCTCTCCGGTGATACGCACCCCGGGGACCCTCAGACCCGCCACGGCGAAGCTCATCGCCATTCTGTGATCCCGGTATGTCTCAATCTCCGTCCCGTGGAGTGAAGCACCGCCATCGCCATGGATGATCATCGCCTCCCCCTGCTCCTCGACCTGGGCTCCGATCCGTCGCAGTTCAGTGACGACAGCGTGCAGCCGATCACATTCCTTGATCCGCAGGTGGGCAATATTGGTGATCTCTGTTCGTCCATGGGCGAAGGCCGCGACAACCGCCAGGGTCGGAACGACATCCGGCATGTCACCCATATCCACCGAGATGCCCTCGAGCCCGCCCTGCCGCTCAACGCAGAGGCCGTTGCCGACCTGCGTCACCTCACAACCCATCCGGGCCAGGAGTGGGACGAGACCGATATCACCCTGCAAAGAGAGCGCCGAAACGTTGGTGACGGTAACCCTGCCGCCGGCGACGGCGGCAGCGGCCCAGAAATAGGAGGCGTTCGACGCATCCCCCTCGATCCGATATTCCCGTCCCCGATACACCCCCTGAGGGATGGCAAACGATTTCAAATCAGGCGTGCAGTCGGCAAGAACGCCGAAATCGGCCATGACCGACAAGGTCATTTTGACATAGGGTTTCGACAGGACCTCGCCGTCAACGACAAGACTGGCCGGTTGTCGGGCATACGGGGCGACCAGCAGCAGCGAGGAAAGATACTGGCTGCTCCTGCCTTCCGGCAGGACCGTCCTGCCGCCCGCTATCCCCCTGGCGTTGACGAGCAACGGCGGACATTCGGTGCCCCTGACCGAGACGATGTCGACCCCCCAGCCGCGCAAGGCAGCGATCAGCGGGCCAATCGGCCGTTGCTGCATCCGTTCGTCACCGTCGATGGTGACGGCCGAATTGCCAAGGGCGGCAACCGAGGTCAGAAACCTGGTTGCCGTGCCGTTATTGCCGAGGTAGATCGTCGTCTCGTCCGCATGGACGGTGCCGCCGTTTCCCTCAATGATCCAGCACTCCTGGTCTTCTCTGTCAATCCTGACCCCGAGCCGGGCCAGCGCCTGGGCCGAGTATTCCGTATCCTCACTGACCAGGGGGCCACAAAGTCTGCTCTCTCCGCTGGCCAGCGCGGCAGCGATCAGCGCCCGCTGCGTCAGGCTCTTGGAGCCTGGGATCCTCAATTCCGCGTTGACCGACGGTACCGGTTGGATTTCAATCATCGTCTCTACCTCGTCCTCCACCTGCTGTCGTGTTCAGTTTCATTGCGCGCTGTTGCCGGTGGCCCGCCACAGTACCGTCTGCATCAGCTCCACCGGGGCAGCCTGGCCGGTCCACAGTTCAAACTGGGCAACGCCTTGATACAACAGCATCTCCAAGCCATAGACAACCTTACACCCGGCCGCCCTGGCCTCTCGCAACAACCTCGTTTCAAAAGGAGAATAGACGATATCCATCACCACGGCAAAGTTTTCCAGAACGCCCCCGGGGGCAAGGCTGTCATCGATTGCCGGGTCCATGCCGACGGAAGTGGCGTTGACAAGCACATCACCGGCCAATTGCTCGATAGCGGCCAGGGGATGCCACGGGCAGCGCAGATCGGCCGCCAGTTTTCGCCCCCGTGCTTCCGTCCTGCTGCAGAGAGTGACTTTGGCCCCGGCCTCCATCAGACCGAAGGCGAGGGCCCTCGCCGATCCTCCGGCACCGAGGAGCACGACGTGTCGCCCCCGCAGATCTATATGATTGGCGAGGGCCCGGTTGGCCCCAACCCAGTCGGTGTTGGAGCCGCAGAGAAGCCTCGTCGCCCCCTGGCCGACGACACTGACCGTATTGACGGCCCCGATCCTCAACGCCACCGGATCAACCGCATCGAGGCAGGGAATGATCGACTCCTTGTGCGGGATGGTCACGCTGACTCCCCTGATATTCAAGGCCCGGATGCCCTTGACCGCATCCGCGATGTCCTCGGCCTGAAACCCCACGTACACCCGGTTTTCCCCTAGGGCGGCAAAGGCGGCGTTGTGCATGAGAGGACTCAGTGAATGGCCGACGGGGTTGCCGACGATCCCATACACCTTTGTTTTTCCGTTAATTTCCGCCATAGCTGGCTCAGTTCAATTCACGTATTTCCGCACTGCTGTTTCAACTCCGTCGCCGGCATTGGGCAATCGATCAGCAGCAGTGTAAGTATCGGCCGACAGTAGCGACCGGTTCATTCCGTCTGCAGGGCTCCGATGATCTCACGGACCGAAGGAAGTTTTTCCTGCAACACATAGTCACCGATGCCATCAACAACCTCCTCGCTCGCCCGCGGGTTGACGAAGTTGGCGGTGCCGATCTGTACCGCTGTCGCCCCGGCCAGCATGAATTCGAGCGCATCTTCGGCCGTCGCGATACCGCCGATGCCGATGATCGGAATGGACACGGCCTGGGCGACCTGGTAGACCATGCGAAGGGCCACCGGCTTAATCGCCGGACCGGAGAGTCCGCCACAGACATTGGCCAGGGCCGGTCTTCTCCGCTTGAGATCGATGGCCATACCGATCAGGGTGTTGATCAACGACACGGCGGTGGCCCCGGCATCCTCGACGGCCTTGGCAATGACCGTAACATCGGTGACGTTGGGCGACAGCTTGACGATCACCGGGACGGAAGACGCCTCCCTGACAGTACGGGTGACCGCAGCCGCCATCGCCGGATCGGCACCGAAAGCGACGCCGCCCTTTTTCACATTCGGACAGGAAATGTTGATCTCGATGGCCGCCACCGTCTCGCAGGTCGAGAGCTTTTCAGTGATGTGCCGGTACTCATCGAGGCTGTCGCCAAGAATATTGACGATTATCGGCACCCCGAGCGTACCGAGGTAGGGTATCTTCTCCACGATAAACCGCTCGACTCCAACATTCTGCAGTCCGATCGCATTCAACATGCCGCAGGCAGTTTCAATGATCCGGGGCGGCGGATTGCCGGAGCGGGGATACAGCGATATTCCCTTGACGATAATGGCCCCGAGACGGCGGAGGTTGAGCAGTGACTCGAATTCCCGGGCATAACCGAAGGTCCCGGATGCCGTCATTACCGGATTGGCAAGGGAGAGCGGGCCGATATCGACGCGGAGATCCGGGATCCGCACGTCGCCTTTCAGATATTCCATACCATCTCCTCCGCATCGAAGACCGGTCCATCGACACAGACATGGACATAGCCGCCGCTTGGGGTCGGTTTGCTGCACCCGAGGCAAGCCCCCATGCCGCAGGCCATGACGCTCTCGACCGAGACCTGGCAGGAATACCCTCGCGCCCGACACAGGACACTCATCCCGGCCAGCATCGGCTCCGGTCCGCAGCAATAGACAGTGCACGAAGAAGGGAGAGAGAGCGTGGAAAAGGCGGCGGTGACGAAACCGCGACGACCGTACGATCCATCGTCGGTGGTCGTTACCACGGTCATCCCGAACTGTTCGAAATCTTTCACCAGTGGTTCGACTTCACTGCTGCTGCGACCTCCCAGGATGATCGTGTCCCGGGCGTGATCCCGCTCCAACCGACTCAGGGTCCGGGCAAGAAAGAGGAGCGGGGCAATACCCAGGCCCCCGCCCACCAGACAGGCGGGGTTCTCGGCAACACGAAACCCCCGACCGAGAGGCCCAAGAATCGAAACCTCCGCCCCCTCCCCAACCTCGGCAAGCATCTCCGTGCCCCGCCCGACAATCTTGAAATAGATCTGGAGAAGGCCTTCCGCATGGGCCTGGTGGATGGAAAACGGCCGCCGCAGCAAGGGGTCATTGCCGGTCCCCACTCTGATCATCACAAATTGCCCGGGATAGGCGGCGGCAGCGATGTCGGGGCAGTCGAAGGTGAGGCGGACGTTGTCGGGGGAAAACCGTTCTCTTCGAATAACAGTAGCTTTTTCCTGGTATTGGGTCATCATTGTGGATACATTGTTGTCCGGTATCAGTCCCTGTTATCAATTAACGCCAGAATAAGTCCGGATTACCTTGATGCATAGCGAACCTTTGATCTTGACCTTCGCCGCTCTACTTGGCGCCATTGTCGGCAGCTTTCTCAACGTGGTGATTCTCCGCCTGCCGCGGCCGGAGGAGTCGATAGTCTTCCCGGCCTCGCATTGCCCGAAATGTCAGGCCGACCTCGGGTGGTACGAGAACATCCCCCTTCTCAGCTATATTTTTCTGGGTGGGAGATGCAGCCACTGCCGGTGTCGAATTTCCCCGCAATATCCAGTGGTCGAAGCGGCAATGGCAGTGCTCTCAACTGCCGTAGTCTATCGATTCGGGCTGAACATCACTGCCGGTGGTTTCTTTTTCTTCAGCGCCGCCCTGCTGGTGGTCATCTTCATCGACCTCCGGCATCAAATCATACCTGACATGATCAGTCTGCCGGGGATCGTAATCGGCTTCGTCCTGTCATTCTTCTCCCCTCTGATCTCCTGGTTCGATTCCCTGCTGGGAATCCTCTGCGGCGGCGGGGTCCTCTACACTATCGCCTTGCTCTATTTCTTCCTGCGCAAACAGGAAGGTATGGGTGGTGGCGACATCAAGCTGCTGGCAATGATCGGCGCCTTCCTTGGCTGGCAGGCGCTGCCTTTTGTGATCTTTGCCAGCTCGATGAGCGGCGCTCTCGTCGGCATCCTGGTGATGTTCCTCGAGCGTAAAGAAGGGTTATCGACCCGGATCCCGTTCGGTCCCTTTCTCTCGCTTGCAGCCTTGATGTACATGCTCTTCTTCCAGGAAATCACCTCTCTTTACTGGAGCTATCTTGACGGCTCCCTTTTCTGACAACTTCTTCGATACTGAAATTCTCATCGATTTGTCCCGCCATCAAGACCTCGGCAAGACGTGATCCCAGGTCACGAGCCTCCTCGATCTGCTGCGGGCTGTACCCAAATTTCGGACAATGCCGCTGAACCAATGAGCGGCAGGCTCTGGGTATTTTTCCGGCAATTTTGATAAAGACCCCAATGGCACACCACAGTCCCGGAAAAGGATGCCGAAAGACCCGAGGAGGCATGACTCTGGCGCCGCTTTTCAACAAATATCTGCGCATTTCCCAGGCATGCAGCCGCCAATAGGTCCTGCAGGATATGAGGGGCAGGACGAGTTTTCCTGCCAGCAGTTCGGCAGAATACTCCCGGAGAAAATAGACCATCGGCCCGCTCAGGTGATACGACCATGTCGGTCCGGCACAGACCACGAGGTCCCAGTTCGAAAAACACGTTTTGTCGGGCGGTGCTACAGCGACCGGGCGCCGCAGGAAAGCTGCAATCATCATTTTGAGCGCGCCGAAATACGATCCGACTGGAAATGGCGGCGGCGTCAACGGCTTCAACTGTTCCAACCGGACTTCGACTCCACCTTCGCTCAGTCCTTTCGCCAGGCTATTCAAAAGATTACGGGTTTGACTGCTGAAGGTATAAAAAAGAATCAGAACTCTCTTTGGCTCTACGAATGTTTTCACATCTGTCACATGGGCAGAATTTATTGTTCGTAGGAATATATCCGAGACTGGAGCAAAAAAAAAGCCCCCGAAAATTCGGGGGCTTTTTCTGTCGACGGGATCAGCTTACGCTTCTATCTCGTGTTCAACACCGACTGCGATCTTATACAGCAGGGTCAGGATGAAAAAGCCGGTCGCCCAGATCCCGAGGGTGATCCCCAGTTCGTTGGCGGTCGGGATGTACTCGGTAACCTCGTTCAAGGGGTTCGGTACAAATCCGCCGAAGACGAAGCCGAGCCCCTTATCGGCCCAGAGAGAGAAGAAGATCAGCGCGGCAGCAGTACCGACCAGACGATAATCGAAGACCTTGGCGATTTTCATGTACGCCAATATACCCAGGCCGGTGAAGCTGAAGGCCGTTGCCGTCCACATGAACGGTACGAGATTGTTGTAGACATGACCATCATGCTCGAGACCAAAGAACAGATACTCAAGGCTATGTATATGACCTGGCATCTCCGAATAGTAACCGACAAAGAATTCGAGCAGGAAAAAGAAGGTGTTGATAATCGCGGCGTACATGATGATCGTGGTCAGCTTCTGGATCGCCTCCTTGCCGGCATCGAAATTGGCGAATTTACGCATGACCAGACAGGCAAGAACGATCAGGGAGGGGCCGGCGGCAAAGGCCGAGGCCAGGAACCTGGGAGCGATGATCGCCGACAACCAGAAATGCCGCCCCGGCAGACCACAGTACAGCATGGCGGTGACGGTATGGATCGAAACGGCAAAGGGAATGGAGATATACACGAAGATGTAGATCCACTTCGGCGGATGAACCTGCTTGCGCTCGGCGGTAAGGATAACCCAGCCGCAGAGGCAGTTGAGGATCAGATAGCCCCAGAGCACGCACATATCCCAGAACAGCATGGAGTGGGGAGTGGGGAAAAAGATGACGTTGAGGCCACGCAGCGGCTGCCCGAGATCTGCCATGATGAACATCAGGCACATGATCAAAGCCGAAATGGCGAGGAATTCGCCGAGAATGGTAATCCGGCCGAAGGCCTTATAGTCATGGACATAGTAGGGCAGCACCAGCATCAAACCTCCGGCCGCCACTCCGACCAGAAAGGTGAACTGGGAGATATACAGTCCCCAGGAGACGTCACGGCTCATGCCGGTCAGCCCCAGGCCGAACATGTACTGCCGCACATAACAGGCCGCACCGATGGCAATAAAGGTGCCGAGCACCGCAAGCCACATCCAGTATGTTGATTTGCCTTTTAATACTTTCTCGATCATGACAACCTCACACTATGTAGTAGACTGACGGTTTGGTGCCGGCAGCAGGATTTCGCTGGATGGTAAATTCCTTGTCAAGAACCCCTCTGATCTCCGAGGCCGGATCGTTGAGATCCCCGAAGACCATGGCACCCGTGCCTTTACAGGCCTCAACGCAGGCAGGCTCGAGGCCGAGAGCCAGACGCTCGCCACAGAAGTTACATTTCTCGACCACACCGCGCATACGGGTCGGAAATTCGGGATTGTAGTTGGTGATGAACGGTCTCGGGTCCTGCCAGTTGAAACTTCTCGCCCCGTATGGGCAGGCAGCCATACAGAACCGGCAACCGATGCAGCGGTGGAAGTCCATCCCCACGATTCCATTCTCCGGTTGGACAAAGGTCGCCTTGGTTGGACAGGCCTTGACGCAGGACGGGTTGTCGCAATGATTGCAGAGAACGGCAAAGGGTTTGGTCTTCGCCATTTCCGATTTGTGGAGGACCTCCTGTTCAGGGAAGACATTGGCGTAGGGGGCCTTCCATATCCACTTGATCTCGTTTTTGCGATCAGGAAAATGGGGAATGTTGTGAACTTTGTTGCAGGCCGCGATAGCCTGATCAAGCAGCATCGGCTGAACGGCAAATACCCGCATATCGATAACCATCCCCAGTCGAACCCCGGTTGAAACCGGTTCGCCATGGGCTCCGGTCTCGCCGGAGGCCGGCGCCGCGTGCCCGGCTTCCTCCGAGGCAAACGCAGTGTGGGATGTCAACTTCACTATCGCAGGGGCGCCAATGCCGGCAAGGGCGGCGGCTCCGGCGATCTTCAGAAATTTTCTTCTCGTCTTATCCATTAGTGAGTCTCCTTCTTCGATGCCGCCTCGGCGGGGGTCAGGTGGCAATCCCAGCAGGTGGGTGATACGGCAGCATAGGTGTGACAAGAGTCACAGAACTTCTCCTTGTCGGTATGACACTGCATGCACGCCATCTGCAGTCCCTTGCGGTACTCTTTGCCGCCAACCTTGACGTTGACCCGATCGTTGTCTCGGAGGACAGCATCACGCCACTCGTTCAGCAATTTCATGTGATTATCTCTCATCTCCGCAGCCGGGGCGACACACTCCTTCTGGCCTACCGGGAGGTCGGGTTTCGGTACGGTGCCTGCATTCAGGCCGTTATACCAGAGCGGAAAGGTCACGAAGACGATGAAGATCACCAGTCCCGGTATGATTGTTCCTTTATTGTACATGTGCGACTCCTCTAATCCCGTTCAGGATTTAAAGCAAAGTTCTGAGGCCGTCATCCAACTCGCCTCGTGATTCACCCTCAAGCACAAGCGCATTGCCGACAAGCTCGGTGATACCACAGACCCTGACATCCGGGGTCCAGTAGTTCATCAGCGAGGTCAGAGTCGCCCTGTCAATCGCACATACGCAGGAAAGCATGTTGACATCATGTTTGTCATGAACGTATTTAACCGCATTGGCTCGAGGAAATCCTGAACGCATTCTCAGTTCCATGATCTCGTCGGTGTTCAAACCAGTACCTGAACCGCAGCAGAAGGTCTGCTCCCGAATCGTGTTTTCCGGCATCTCCACCCAATCGACAACGTGGTCGAGGATATATCTCGGCTCATCCATCAGTCCCATGGCCCGGGCCGGGTTGCAGGAATCATGATAGGTCGCCTTGACATGGCTGTTGCGGCTCTTATCAAGTTTCAGCTTGCCATGTTTGATCAGGTCGGCGGTGAATTCGCTGATATGAATCATCTTGGTGGACGCGGAATTATTGAAGACAGTCCCGGTAACCGACGATTTCGGCACCTCGAGGAAATCGGCCGGACCGTTCATCGTGTCCATGTACTGATGCAGGACACGCCACATATGGCCGCACTCGCCGCCGATAATGTATTTGACGCCCAGGCGTTTGGCCTCGGCGTACATCTTGGCGTTGAGTTTCTTCATCATTTCGTTGTTGGTGAACAAACCGAAGTTGCCGCCTTCCGAGGCATAGGTCGACCAGGTGTAATCGAGTCCGATGGCCTCGAACAGGAGCAGGTACCCCATTGCGGTATAGAGACCGGGCTCGGCGAAAACGTCGGCCGATGGGGTGATGAACAGGACCTCGGCCCCTTTGCGGTTGAAGGTCGGGGTGATCCGGATGCCGGTCAGGTTTTCGATGTCATCGGTGAGGAAATCGACGTTGTCCTTGAAGGTATGGGGTTGGAGTCCCATATGGTTTCCGGTCCTGTTCGAATTGGAGGCAGGCTCGAGGATCCAGTTGATGCCGATACCGACCAGGTGCAGCAATTCGCGCAGCATCATCGTCACCTCGGCGGTATCGATGCCGTACGGACAGAAAACGGAGCAGCGCCGGCACTCGGTGCACTGGTAGGAGTACATGAACCACTCCTTCAGCACTCCGACCGTCATCTCGCGGGCACCGGCCATCCGACCGAGGATCTTGCCAGCCAGAGTGAAGTCGTTCCGGTATACCGACCGGAGCAGTTCGGCGCGCAGAACCGGCATGTTCTTCGGATCCCCGGTGCCGAGGAAGAAATGGCATTTATCGGCACAGGCTCCGCAGCGGACACAACAGTCCATGAATATCTTCAATGACCGGAATTTGCCCAGCCGTTCCTTCAGGCCGTTGAGGATGATCTCCTTCCAGTTCTCGGGAAGCTTCCAGTCATCATCTTCCGGCGACCAGATGCGGGCATTGGGAAAGGAAAGCCCCTTCTGACTGTCAAGGTATTCGACCTTTTCTTTTTTTGCCGGATAGGCGTAATTGCCCTCCTTGAAATGTACCGGGATATCCATCCAGTCCCTGGTCGGTATCGCTCCGGTTGCCAAGGACGGTCCCTGCACGACGCTTTTCGATAATTGTTCTAATTTTGGCACTGCCATCGTTGTCTATTCCTTATAAGCTGGTTGTGGGTCTCAACTGTTAGGCTTCAATCTTTTTGCGCCGGCAACTCTTTCTCGACTGGAATACCCGCATCGACCATGAACTCGCGGAATTCATCCTCATAGCCGGCGTACGAATGCGGTTTGATATCCGGATTCCAGGGGTTGATATGACGTACCGCCCGGCTGTTGTTCTTCATGTTGCGAGTGGGGCTGAGGAAAACGCCGCCGAGATGCATCAACTTACTGAAGGGGAAATAGACGAGCAGGGTGGCGACGAGAAAGACATGGATATAGAAGATTGCGCCGATCTCGCCATTGATGACCGGAGAAAAGGTCACAAGGCCCACCGCCAGCTGCTTGATGGCGACGATATCGATCCCGTCGCGCAGGAAATGGCGCATCAGGGCCCCGGTCACCCCGATGGCAAAAATGAGGACGAGCGGGAAGTAGTCGTTCACAAGAGAAATATACCGCACATGCCGGTTGACCAGGCGCCGGGAGAACAACAGTGCCGCACCAGCGATCAATCCGGCAGTCGTCATATACATGCTTGGGACCCCGATCTCGAACATGCTGTCGGCCCAATCGAGAAAGGCGACGACTTCGGGTACAGGATTGAGGAAGAGGCGCATGTGCCTGATCACGACAATCAGGAAGGAGTAATGGAAAATGATACCGAACAGCCACAGCCATTTGGACGATTCATAGGTAATTCTCGGTCCCTCATGGATCTCCGACTTGGTGTTTCGGAACAGAGAACGGAAGGTGAAGATCTCAAGCAGCATCCGGGCGACGACCTCGGCGGTGGTATCCGGGGCTTCGAGCCGGTTGTGCTTGATGAACTCCAGCGATTTTCCCTGGCCGCAGGTGGTCTGGATGGAGAAGGGAACAGGCGACTTGGCCCATTGCACCACTCTGTAGACAAATCCACCCAGGAAGATCGCGATGGCCACATAGGGGACGAAGACACCAAAAAAGTATGGCATTCCCGCTATCTGGGATCCTACCCCGGCAATCAGAATGAGCACAATGACTGCCAGAAATGAGAAGGCGTACTTCATTTCTTACCTCACTTCAAAATGAACTGTTATTGGGCCACCGGACCGATGCAATCAGCCGGGACCTGTTAAATACTCTCGACCTTTGGAAGGGAATTCTGAACTTTATTTTTCAGCAACACTGACGGACACTTACTGTCTGTAAGGATATGAGTGCCCGTTTTGATCTCCTGAATCCGGGTCTGATACAGACGCTCTCTGCACTGCATGTAGATATCAAAGGCGGTCAGGATCGCGAGATCGACCGCGAACTCAAAATCGTAGAGTTCAGAAATCAGGTGGCGTCGCTCTTTGTCGGCTGCCAGTATGTCTCTGGTAATGTGCTTGACGGCGTTCAGTGGGGCTACAGCCTGTGAAGGGGAAAATTCCTGGATCGAGCGGATTTTCAGAATCTGCTCCAGGGGCGGAATCATCTCTTCCGTTCCAGCCCCCTTGACAAGTAGAGAGAACAGCTTTTTCAAGGCCTCGCGGATATTGCCGCCAACAGGATTGGCAAATTTATCCCGTTCCTTTTTAAAGAAACTGGAAGCCTGGTACGTCGACAGGGTGTAGTCGACCCATCGGTCAACAATCTTGTCCTTATAATTCCTGAATGCCTCAGCGAGGTCCATCAGCTAACCGCCTTGAATCATTTAATATCAATATCATCAGCACCTTACCGACCATCCTCGTTGAATGAATGACCATTCATAAAAGCGGATTTCTAGCATCTTTCCATTTCTTTTTCAAGGATATTTTACTGCAGCCCAGGCCTCCGGAGGCAGTATCCACTGCGGTTGTCTCTTCCCATACGCCTGCCGTTCGTCAGGTCATATCGGCAATGATCAATTCAGCCTCCTGTATATAGGGGTCCTCCTGCACTTCCTCCAACCACGCGGCACCGCTCGGCTGCAGATCATCCTCGTCCTCAGCCGTGTCGCTGTCATCCTGCCCCTCATCCCCGAAGAGACCGAACTGCTTGCCGACCTTTTCTTTGGCCAGCAGGGCCTCCTCCTGCTTTTTCCTCATGTCGTCGATATCGAGTGAGATAGAGGAGTTATCGACCTGCTCCTGGACCCTGGCAATTTCGTCGCGGATAGCCTTGAACTTCTCATTCCCGGCCACACGTTGGGCGCTGGCGGCACGGATGGCATCGAGCCTGGCCGGAACCGCCTGAGACGTCGCAAAGGTGACCGGGTCGATTCTGCTCCACGGCAGCGAGTATTCAAGGAAACGTTCCCCCGATTTGAGACTTTCGAGAATGCTTGGCAGGACGATATCAGGTTCCACCCCCTTATATTGTGTCGATCCCCCTGTTACCCGGTAGAATTTCTGGATCGTCACCTTCAACGCCCCGAGATCATCGTATTTACTGACTTGGAACAGCGGGATGTTGTCGTTGAGATCGAGGACGGTCTGAACGGTCCCCTTGCCATGGGTGGTCGGCCCGCCTATGACGATCGCCCGGCGATAATCCTGGAGCGCGGCGGCGACGATTTCCGAGGCGGAGGCGGAAAAGACATTGACCAGGACCGCGAGCGGCCCGTTATACACCATCTCCGGGTCTTCATCGTTCAACACCCGGATCGAACCGTTACTGTTCCTGACCTGCACGACCGGTCCTGAGGGAAGGAAGAGACCGGCAATATCGACGGCGTCGACCAGGGCCCCGCCGCCGTTATTGCGGAGATCGAGGACAATGCCGTCGACTCCCTGTTTTTTAAGCGCCAGCACCTCCTTACGGGTATCGTCGGTCGAGTTCCTGGCGTTTTCGCCGTTGCTTGTTTTCTCGAAGTCCCGGTAAAAACTGGGGATATAGATGAGGCCGATTTTTCTGCCACCGGGACTCTTCAGCACCGTACTTCGGACGAAGGTCTCCTCGATCTGGACGACGTCCCGGACAATGGGGATGACATCCTTCGAGCCATCGGCCTTTCTGACCGTCAGCCGGACCTCGCTGCCTTTGGGGCCGCGGATCAGCCGCACCGCTTCGCGCAACCGCATGTCGGTGACATCGACCGGTTCTTCGGCCCCCTGGGCAACCTGGAGGATGGTATCCTCGGCCTGCAATCGCCCCTGTCTGGCCGAGGCACTGCCGGGGATTATCCGCATGACCTTGATGAAACCGTCGTCTTCGCGCAGCAGGGCGCCGATGCCTTCAAGGCTGCCCCGCATGCTGATGTCGAACTGTTCCTTGCCGGCGGGCGGAATGTAGTTCGTGTGCGGGTCGAAGGCCCGGGCGACGGCATTGAAGTAGCGATCGTAATGATCCTGCCGCGTCTCCTGCCGCAGGCGGCGGAAAATTTCCTTGTACCGTTTGGCGACCTTTGACCTCGCATCCTGCAGCAGTGCATCCGGACCTTTGCTATCCTTGGCCTTCTTCGCATCATCCTCGAGTTCCAGATACCGGGCGATAATTTCAGATTTCAGAATCTTGCGCCACCGGTCCTGAAGCCCCGGTAAGTCTCTGGCAAATTGAAGTTTTTTCGGATCGGTCTCGAGGGTTTCGGAGGCGTTGAAATCAACTCCGGCCGCCAGGATGGCCTCGACCATCTTCTCGGCCTGGTCGATTCTTTCGCCCAGGATATCCATACCCGCATCCGGCAGGGGGTTGTTTCCCTGCACCAGGTTGTCGTCGATATACGGGGCGAAGGCCCTGAGTTGATCAACATCCTTCTGCAGCAGAAATCTCTTCTGGAAATCGAGCTGGTTGAGATAGAGGGTGAACGCTGCCTGCGCCAGCCCATCGTCCATGGATTTGTCGCTGAGGTGAACGGTCGGCAGCTGCTTGGCCAGCATGTAGCCGATGAGCCTGTTCCGCTTCAGAAAATCGGCTGAAGACCGGTTGTCGGCGCTTTCCCCGAAGCCAAGCAGGGGACAGCTCAAAAGCAGCAAGAGGACGAGAACAGGTTGTATGCGATGTCTCATGTTACTCAGTGATAAAGAGGAAAACGGATTTCAGGCGCAAAGTCTGACCCTTAACCATAAAAGACATACCAAAAGCGTGTCGTAAATACTATGACAAAGAGATACGGAAGTGCGTATTTCAGCAGGATTGAATACAGCCCGTGGAGATTTGGCGTCCGATCATCCCTGTTCCGTCAGGACAGGAAGAAGCTCATTCCTCCGGGCACAGACGGCGCAGGGACACCGGCAACGACTCCTTGACGAGGCCGATTCGGCAGGCAAAATCGTTGAGTTCGGTGAAGGTGCAGTTGATGCAGGATTTCCGGCCGCCCTTCGCCACTTCCGCCGCCTCGGCGGCAAGGAAGATCCGCAGGGCCGCCGCCACCTCCCCGCAGAAATCCTGCATGTCGAGACCATGCCGGCGGCAGAAGGATTCGAACCTGCGGAAGTTGGCGATCGACCGGGCCAAGCCGCGGTATGTGGAGGTGTCGCGGTTATCAACCTGCAGGTCGCGCAGGACGATTTCCCGATACCGCACCCTGGCCGCGTCCACCAGTCTCCCCCACTGGTCCCGCGACAGGTGCAGCCGGGGCCCGTCCTCCGCCTCGGTCAGATAATGACGGGCGGCATACAGGGCGATCTCCGGAATCTCGCCGGAATGGCGGACAACAAACCATTCGTTGTCGAGATGTTCCTCAACGCAGGTGCTCATTGATCGTCGTCGCCGAGGTCGAAGATCGTCCGGACCGTATCGATCTTGGCCTCACTGTTGTCCCGCCCGCCGCAGGATTCACTCTTGAGATAGGCAAGGGGAGCATGCAGCATTTTCGCCGTAACGGCCGACAGCATGACCTCGATGGCGTGTCTCTCCTCCTCGGACAGGCCGGTCAGGCGCGGCAGGGTCTTCTCCATTTCGGCCCGGCATATCCCGTCCGCCTTCCGGCGCAGGGCCAGAATCGTCGGCGTGACCGTCATCCCCTCCATCCAGCGCCCGAAACCGAGCGTCATCTCGTCGACGATCCGCGTCGCCTTGACCGCCTCGCGCTCCCTGCCGGAGCGGTTCATCTCGACGACGCTGCTGAGGTCGTCGATATCATAGAGGTAGACGTTTTCCAGGTCGTTGAGGTCGGGATCGAGATCACGCGGCACCGCGATATCGATGAAGAACAGGGGCCGGTTCCGGCGGACACGCATGACCGGGCGGACATCGCTCTGGCGCAGGACCATGGTCGGCGCCCCTGTCGAACTGATGATGATGTCGACCTGTTCGAGCTGACTGATCAATTCGTCGAAGGAGACTGCCCGACCATGAAACCGCTTGGCCAGTTCGACTCCCCGGGCCAGAGTCCGGTTGGCGACGACGACTTCGGCCACCCCCTGGCCGACGAGATGCTCGGCAGCCAGCTCCGCCATTTCCCCGGCACCGATCAGCAGGACCTTCTTGTCCCTGATATTGCCGAAAATCTTCTTCGCCAGCTGGACCGCGGCATAGCTGATCGAGACGGCGGCAGAGCCGATCGCCGTCTCGGTCCTGACCCGTTTGGCGACCGAAAACGACTTGTGCAGCAGACGGTTGAGCAACGGGCCGGTGCAGCCGAGCCGCGAGGCATGACGGTAGGCCTCCTTCAGCTGGCCGAGAATCTGGGCCTCGCCGACGATCATCGAGTCGAGACTGGCGGCAACCATGAAGAGATGGTGAACCGCGTCCCGGTCGTAATAGATGTACAGATATTCACGGCACTGTTCTTTCGCGATCCGGTCCCCGAACAGGAAGGAGAGGATATTGTCTATCAGTTGCTCGCTCGGTTCGGCCACCAGCACCAGTTCCACCCGGTTACAGGTCGACAGCAGATAGCACTCCCGTATCGTCCCGATCTGCTTCAGGGCAACCAGCGGCTGTTCGTAGCCGTCTGACAGGGCCATCTTCTCGCGGACCTCCACCGGGGTCGTCTTGTGGTTGACCCCGAGGAGTATGATGCGCTCACCTGGCATAGCTGTGCACCCCGCCAAGCAGATAACTGACCCCCCACAGGGTGAAGGCGACGGCGGCAAAACCGAAGATGGCCATGATCGCCGCCCGCTTTCCCCGCCAACCGACGGTGAACCGCTGATGGATCTGGATCAGGTAGATGAACCAGGTCACCAGCGACCAGGTCTCCTTCGGATCCCATTGCCAGTAGGTCCCCCAGGCCTGCCGGGCCCAGAGTGAGCCACTGATGAGACCCAGGGAGAGAAAGACGAAGCCGACGGTGAGACAATGGCTGTTCAGCTGGTCCAGCGCATCGAGAGAGGGCAGACGGGGGAAAAAATAGCCGAAGCGCTTGCTCTTCAACTCCCGTTCCTGGAGGAGATACATCAGCCCGCCACAGAAGGCCAGGGCAAGAAAGCCGTATCCGAGAAGCGAAACCCCGGCATGCACGGGGAGCCACCAGCTCTGCAGGGCCGGCACGAGTTCACTGACCTCCCTTGAAGCCAGGGACGACAGGACCAGAAGAAACATGATCAACAATGAGACAAAGGCGCCGAAATTCTTGACCGTATAGCGCCACCGAAACGACAGGTAGGCCCAGGTCGTGGCCCAGGCGAAAACGACCACCGTTTCATGCTGCGAGGTTATCGGGGCATGACCGACAAGCTGGTACCGCGAGAGGATATACAGGGTCTGCAGGATCCCTGAGGTGACCAGAAGTATTCTCGCCACATTACGCACCCTGCTTTTCTGGCTGACAAAGAACACACTGTAGGCGGAACAGGCCAGAAAGGTCACCAACACAACGGCCTGAAAAAGCAGATAGCTGATTTCGCTCATATTATCCTCAATACAAGGATATCGAAACAGGTTGCTTGCCGAGCGATCCCCGGTTCACAAGGAAAACTCGTTCTTCTCTCGATCAGCGACCTCGACCAGGGCCAGCACGACAGGTTCCGGGTCGAGATGCGGAGGCAGCGCTGTCTTCAACACCCCGACCAGACCATCCCAATCCGTCTCCCGGATTCGTCCGACGAGATCCAACTCCATGATATCCCGAAAAACCAGCGCATGGTTCGCCGCATCACCGCCACCGCCCATCACCAACGTTCTCAGCCGGCCAAGGAGATCGACGATCACCCCGTATTCCCAGCCGAATTGGGCTTCGAGGCTCTCCCTGATCCGCCTGGAAAATGCCGGGCTCGCACCACCGGTGGAAACCGTAATCAGCAGATCACCACGCTTCAACTGGGAAGGGACCTGGAAGTCGCAGGCCGACGGATCGTCCGTGCTGTTCAGCAGGACCCGACCGGCGGCCGCATCCCTGGCGACCTGCCGCTGCACTTCAGGCCGGTTCGTCGCGGCAATGACGAGAAACGCGCCGTCCAGATCTCCGGCCCGGTAGGGACGCTGACGCCATTCTATCGTTCCGGCCTGTGCCAGTCGCCGCAGCAGTGCCGCCGCTTCGGGACTGACGACCAGGACCTTGCCGCCGCCGACCAGCAGGGCTTCGACTTTGCGGACCGCGACTGGTCCGCCGCCGACGACGAGACAGAGTCGCCCGGCAATTTTCAGGTTGACGGGATAAAGGGGGGTCGATCCGCTCATGCGTTTCCTTCTTTCCCGGCTCCTTTTCTGACCAGACGATTGACGATGATCGAGACCGGGCTGCCATCCTTGATGTAATTCTGTCTGGCGACGCCGATGTCATACTCTTTTTCCGCGAGTTTGAGGAATTTCGGCAGGCTCTGGCGCCGTGCGTCATGCGCCAGATAGATCACGCCGTCAGGCTTGAGATAGGCGGCGAAGACCCGCAACAGAGGGGCGAAAAATTCCTCCCGGAACAGTATCTCTGCCCCGGCGAGGACATCGAAGGCGGGCAGTTGCGGCGGATCAAGCCAGTCGAGAAGGGTCAATTTGACGTTGTGAAGTCCGGATGCGGCGGCACTGACCTGCTGAAAGTCCTTGATGATCTCTTCATAGTCGCTGATCGTGACGTCAAAACCCGAGGCCGCGGCGGCCAGACCAGGCGCCCCAAGACCGGCCCCCAGTTCGAGGAGGGTACGGCCCTCGCGCCCGGGAACCCTGGTCAACACATACGACAGGATGATCGCGGCATCCCAGAGCTTGACCCAGAACGGAAACTGCGTCACATCGGCAAAGGGATCGCGGTCACCGATGATTTCCCCAAGATCGGCGACCTTGAGCAGACGGATAGCAGGGGTGTCGCCGATCTTCAAACTGTCGAAGGTCAGTGAGTATTTCTGCCGCAACCGGTTATATATCTGTCGCTCCCGCTCGGGGAGGGTCCTGATATCCATTGGTTCTCCTTTCAGTGTCCCCCGGGATTATTCACATCAGCGCGTTCATACGGACAAGGGGAAAGACGGACGGCACTCCGCCGGGAGCAGGACCACAACCTCTTGAACTGGAGATGAACATTGAATAAAAAAAAGGCCGGTTGACTAGCCGCCAACCGACCCCACATGGTACAAAAAACGCGACGGTGTGTCAATCAGCAACCTTCAACGCCACCAGCCTTGGATGTCGTTACCTTGACCTTGTCGTCGGCTTTCATCTTACCGGCATCTTCACAGGTCATCGTGACCGTGTCGCCATCGACGGACTTAACGGTGCAATCCACTTTTGCGGCCATGCCGACGCCTGCCATGCTCAATGCGAAAACCAGAGCCAATGTTGCCGTTGCCAATCTTTTTTTCATTGTTGTTCTCCTTTTGCGCTGAATATTTTCCCGGACTGATCGTCAGGGGATCTACGCGAAGGGCATCGTGCCAATTTCCCATCGCAGACAAAACCGCAGACCACTTTTCTCATTCAATCTACAAAACCAGTCAATTGCAGAATATTATATCTTTTTTTCCCTTCCCTGTCAACCTCCCCGGAGTTTAATCGACCAGGCTCTGCACATCCTTTACCAGGACTGCATGGGGGACCAGGCCGGGATACCGTTTCACCACGTTGCCCGATTTGTTCACCAGGAACGAGACCGGGATGCCATACACCCCGCCGAAATTTTCCGCGGTCTCGGCGTCGGCCATCAGGACCGGGTAATTGATGGCCTGCTGTTCGACGAGTTCGGCAACCGGCTGACTGCCTCCCTGATCGACCGACAGGGCGACAACGGAGAAGCCGTTCGGTCCGAATTCGTCCTGCAGCTTCACCAGGGAGGGAATCTCCTGCAGACAGGGCGGGCACCAGGTGGCGAAAAAAGTGATCAGCAATGCCTTGCCCTCAAAGCTCCCGCTGTCAATGCGTTTCCCGTCCCGTACGCTTTCGAGGGCAAAGGCCGGCATTTTCGTGCTGGCCAGGGCTTTCGCCGGCACCAGGCCGGAACCGCTCATGACCGCAGCCCATATAATAATCACAAGAATTTTCAATAATTTTTTCATCAACACACTCCTGTTTGGGTTCACACGTGGATCTATGTAACCTTTTGATGAAATACAATACTCCACCATCAGGGAAAGTCAACACCGCAGGGAATCTGCGCACCCGATTTCACCGTCAGCCGGCATGACGCCATCCAGGCCGGGCGCAGATATCGTGTACAAAAGAAAAAAACATGCTACAATGTCAACCTTGAATTGTCGCTGGAGATAATGTTGATTCCCCCTGGTCTCCGCCCACAAGACAATCACCCACCCAACATGGCTACCTGCATCGGCAAACATCACTGAACCCCGGCAGAGAAAACACATGCATCGAAAAACCGTCATGAAACCAGTTGCACATGCATCGACCCCGGCAAACATTTTTTCCCTGGTCCTGTTCCTTGTTGTCGTTCTTGCCCCCTTTCACGGTACTGCGGAGCTCCTCGACCGTGTCGTCGCCGTCGTCAATGACGATGTGATCACCCTCTCCGAACTGGAAAAGGAAGGCGAGCGCTTCTACCGCGACATCTCGGCCAAGACCCCGGCCACCTCCCTCGCCGAGACACTCCAGCAGGCCCGCGAGCATGTTCTCGACAGGATCATCGAAAGACGGTTGATCACCCAGAAGGCCAAGGCCGGCAATATTTCGGTCTCCGATGCCGAGGTCGACGACGCCCTCGAGCAGATGCTCGCCCAGAGCCGGCTCAGCAAGCCGGAATTTCTGGCCAAACTGAAAGAAGACGGCCTGACGGAGACGGCCTACCGGCAGAACCTGCGCGACCAGGTTCTCCAGAGCAAGGTCGTTAATGCCGATGTCCGATCCAAGGTGGTCATTACTGATGAAGAGATCCTCAATTATTTTAACAGCCAATCTCCCACCCCGGTGAGCGGCGAGGGCTACTACCTGCTGCAGATCGGGATCTCTTGGAAGAAGGGGAAGGACAGCTCGCCGGAAATCTTGGAGGCCGACAGGAACAAGGCCAGAAAAGAGGCCGAGAAGGTTCTGGAAATGGCGAGAGACGGCGAGGACTTCAAAGCGCTCGCCCGCAAATATTCGAGTATGCCGTCGGCCGCCGATGGCGGGGACATCGGGATCTTTCAACTCGACGAGATGGCCCCCGACATGCAGCAGGCGGTAAAGGATCTGAAGCCGGCCGGGATCAGCGACATCATCGAAACGCCGGAAGGATACCAGTTCTTCAAACTTGTCAACAGCGACGACGGGACCATACCCGTCCAGGCCCCTCCGGAACAGGTGAAAGAGGAGATCAGGAACAAACTGTACGACCAGCAGCTGAAAAAGGCCTACGATGAATGGATGGACAACCTCAAAAACGAGGCCTATATCCAGAAGCTGTAACGGGATGAAAGAAAACCGGCCGGATGAAGACCGTTCCGGCATCACCATCCCTGGCGACCGGAATCTCCTTTTACCTTCTCACAGGGACCGATAGATAATGAAGAGTCAATCCGAAAACGAAAGGGAAACCCTCGGGGCGTTCCTGCGTCGGACACGGGAAGGACAGGGCCTGACATTGGAACAGGCCTTCGATTCGACGAAAATCTCACCAAACTGCCTGAAGGCATTGGAAGAAGACGATTATGCGAACCTGCCGGCCGACGCCTTTGTTCGCGGCTTCTACGGCATCTATGCCAGGTACCTGTCCCTCGATCCGGACGAGATCCGCAATCGCTATCAGCAGCAGAAAAAACACCAGCCGAAGAAGGATGAAACAAACTCTCCCACCCCCGGTGAGCTGGCGATACAGACCAGCAGCATGGCCGAACCGCCGTCCGTTACCTCGTATTCGGTCGTCGGCCTGTCGCTGCTCGCTCTGTTGATCTTCGGGATCGTCGCCTGCTGGTATTTTTCTTTCAATCCGTTCACATATCTCAGTCACACGTTGAGGGGCGCCAGCGGTCCGGTGCCCATTGCCGGCGAACCGGCGACAACTCCTCCCGCTACGCCGGACCAGTCCCCCACAGCGTCGTCGTCACTGACCCCGCCTTCGGCGCCGGAGACTACAGGCACGCCCGCTCCGCAACTGCCCAGCCAGGGAAACACGGCGTCAACCCAGCCTTTCCCGCCGATCTCCATGCCGTCCCCCTCACCGGCGGGGCAGGAACAGGCCGAAGCCGCGGGCGTCCAGACAGCTCCGCCCCAAACCGCGGCGACTGGAGATCGACCCGGCGTCTTACCCGTCCCGGCCACGTACACCCTCAAGGCCACCTTCAGGGAAGCTACCCGGATGACCGTCAGGATCGACGACCAGCCGGCGCAACACCACGATTTCGCTGCCGGAGCGGTCCACAGCTGGGACGCCGGCAAGTCGATCGTCATCTCCCTGCCGGCCGGCACCGGTACCGCACTGACCCTGAACAATCTGCCTCTGACCCTGCCAAGCAAAGCGGCCGGCGAAGAGATCACGGTCTCGATACCGCAAGGTCTCTCCGAATGATCGATGCCGGCCCGTTCCTATGAGGTCGAGGCCATCGTTCTCGCAACCCGGGACCATGGCGAGGCCGATCTCATCGTCACTTTTTTCAGCCTCGAGCGAGGGCGGGCGACCGGGATCGCCAAGGGCGCGAAACGCAGCAAGAGGCGTTTCGTCAACAAGCTGGAGATCTTCAGCTTCCTCCACCTCACCTGCTCCGACCCGGCGGGCGGCGGTCTGGTCTTCATCCACGAGGCCGACCTGCACACCCCCTTTCTCCGTCTGCGGACCGATCCCCCACGCTATGCGACCGCCTCGGTGGTCCGTGAATTCCTGCTTCTGGCCCTGCGCGAGGGCGAACGGGACGAAACAATCTTCCGCCTCGCCCTGTGGGCCCTGCACGGCCTCGATGCGGGCCGTCCGCGGCTGTCGCTGCTGCTCCTGTATCTCCTCAGGTTCTACAGCGCTATCGGTTACCGGCCGGTGCTCGAGGCCTGCCTGACCTGCGGCATCGCGGTGTCCCCGAGCCGCAGCTTCGCCTTCAGCCATCTGGGCGGCGGCCTGGTCTGCGCCACCTGCGCCGCCTCCGGTCATCCCGGCACCCGCCTCTCCCCCGGGTCGATCCGGCTCATGCAGTCGGCCCTCGAACTCCCGCTCGACAAACTGCACCGCCTCAAACTGACGAACGCCATGCGCACCGAATGTCTCACTGCGCTGCACCTGTATGGCAGGCACCTGTTCCAGCGGGACATCCACTCCTGGGCCATGCTCGACTCGTTCGGCAATCGGGACGGGATGACGGCCGGACCACTTCAGATGTAACGGATCTCGCCGCTGTATTCGGTCTTCTCGCAACCGTCGTCAAGCACCATGACCAGTCCGCCCGAGCCGGAGATGCCGCTGACGGTCGCCTCGTACTGCGGGGCCTTCATGACGTCGAAGCCGAAGATTACCCGGCGGCCGACGGTCGTCGACAGTTCCCTCCAGCACCGTAGCAGCCGGTGTCCGTCCTCTCCCCACCCGTCGCCGTCGTGCAATCCCCGCTCCTCCTCGTGGTAGAGTAGCCCGAGAGCAAACGAGAGTTTCGCCAGAAAGAGCCGGGCAAAGGCGCTGATATCCAGCGGCCGCCCCAGGACTTCCGTCAGGGAAAGCGCGGTATCCCGGAGTTCGTGGGGAAATTGGCGATTGTTGACGTTGATGCCGAAGCCGATGAGGTTATACTCCTCCCGGTAACGGGGACTGAAAAAACTCTCGATCAGAAAACCGGCAACCTTTCTGCCCCCCACGAGGACATCGTTGACCCAGCGCAGCTCGGCGGCGATCCCGACCTCCCGCACCGCCTCGCAGCAGGCGACGCCCACGGCCAGGGAGATGAGATTGCGGGACTGCGGCAGCAGGGTGTTGACGTGCAGCAGACATCCCCACAGCCCTCCGGCCGGCGCATGCCAGGTCCGGTCGAAACGACCCTTGGAGCGGTGGAGGCGATCGGCGAGGATCACCGTGCCGTTATACACCGACCTGCCGGCCTGCTCCATCGCCGCGATATGCGTCCGCGCCCTCTCCATCGCCCGGTCGAGCACGGGATGGCACTCGATCGCCGAACCGACAAAGGCGCCGTAGCGCAGGATCGACTCGACCTCGGCCGCAGCCCAGGCCTGCCGGCGCGACCGGTCCTCGATGTGCCGCTGCCGACTGACCTCGGCGGCGGTGACGGCAATGCCGCCCCTGCCGCTTTCCCAGGCTTCCATGGTCGTCACCGTATCTGAACGCTGGGGATTTTCAGGCCGAAAAGCCCTGTTCACTGTCCCAGTCGGCCTTGACCCGGATGATGATCTTCTGGATCAGGGGCAGTTTTTCCGGGGCGCAGATGCCGAGCAGCGGCTCGCCCTGGTTGACCGAGACCCCGGGGGTGAAATAGACGGAGTGGATGACCCCGCCCTCGCCGGTGTAATAGATCGGCGTGTCGCGCTTCATCAGCGACATCGTCAGCACCTCCTCGCCGGCCTCGATGGTCACCGCCCTGGCGCCCTTCTTCTCGATGCGCGACTGGACGTCGAGGGCGAAGTAGTATTTGGCCCGTTCCGGGGCTCGGAACAGGTACAGAACCTCCTTGAGGATGTTCTCGATGATCTCCTTTTTTTTCAGGGGGTGCCTGATGATCATCAACTTCTCGCCGGCCTCGACGAACTGTCCTTCGAGTTCGGACCGGATCTCGGAGACGACGCCGTTGGTCCGGGCCGCAACCAGTTTCGGATTGCGCTCCCGGGTGATCTGGTAGAGGGCCGTTCCCGGGATCTGCTGCCACTCCCCGCTCGGGGCCTCGACGGCATCACCTTCACCGACCCGGAAGCGGACAATCCCGGTATGGGTGGCGCAGACCTCGACATAATCGAACGGATCGGAACGATATTTACTTAAAATTTCATCAAAATCTATTTCATTGGCCATATTCGCACAGGATTGTATCAGGGGATGAAAGTGGAACGCAACGCCACTGCAGACCGGCCGGCGGCCGATTCTCCAGCGAACGTGGGCCGGCGGTTGGCCTTGCCGTAAAGGAATTACGTTTATACTGAGATAATGATTTCATGGCAAGTTTTCTTTGTCGCTTGCAACCTCCCGGGGCCGCTGCCCAGGCAATTCTTTCCCCTTGCCCGAGGGGTGAAAACCGAACCAACCGCTCGTTTGCCTCTACTGGGGCCACAGGAAGGCCAGATACCCGCAATAGCCGCCGAGAAAGACCAGGCCCTCGAGCCGGCCGAGACGCGAGCCGGTCATCAGGAACGGCAGCAGCAGGACGGCGGTGCCGACCATGACGGCATAATCGACCAGGGTGATGCCGCCGGCGGTCATCGGTACCATCAGGGAGGACAACCCAAGCGTCGCCAGGATATTGAAGATATTGGAACCGATGACGTTGCCGAGGGCGATATCGGGCTGGCGGCGGACCGCGGCGATGATCGAGGTCGCCAGTTCCGGCATGCTCGTACCGAGGGCGACCACGGTCAGGCCGATCACCGCCTCGCTGATCTGAAAGGCCCTGGCCACCTCGATGCTGTTGTCGACCAGCAGGCGGGAACCGACAACGAGCGTCGCCAGTCCGCCGCCGATCAGCACCAGGTCGAATGACCAGTGCTTCGTCGACTTCGGTACGCTCTCGGCAAACTCGCTCTCCACCTCCGCCGCCGCGCCCTTGCGCGCCATCATCACGTTAAAAATGGTATAGACGATGATGCCGGCAAACAGCAGCCCGCCCTCCACCCGCCCCAGCCGTCCATCGGAGAGCAGCACCGGCAGCAGGACCGAGACCAGGATCATGATCGGGACGTCGACCTTGATCAGTTGGAGATGGACGCTGATGGGGTAGATAACGGCCGACAGGCCGAGAATAACGGCGATGTTGAGGATATTGGAGCCGACCACATTGCCGACGGCGACATCGCCCTGACCGGCGTAGGCCGCCTTCAGACTGACCGCCAGCTCCGGCGAACTGGTGCCGAAGGCCACCACCGTCAGACCGATCACCAGCGGCGTCAAGCCGGCCCGGACGGCCAGCGAGGCGCTGCCCTTGACCAGCAACTCCGCCCCGCCGAACAGCAGAAGAAGCGCGACAACGATAAGGACATACGGCAGGATCATGCGGTCTTCTCCGCTTTATGAGGGGTGTTGGTTCGCATTCGTTGGATAAGGTCAGTGTAGCCACAGCGGCCGGAACAATCAACCGCGACGGCGGTCACAACCGATCGCGGTATTTGCGCAGCAGCCCCCGCAGCTGGTCATAGCTCAGGCCGAGCAGACCGGCCGCCCGGCGCTGGTTGAACCGTCCCTTCTCCAGGGCCCGGCGCAGCAGGGAGAGCTCGAGTTGCTCGACCGCCTGGCGGAGTGGAAGGAATTCCGGCTCGGCCGGCGCGGCAACCGCTCCGGCGATGGCGGCAACCGGTTTGGCCTGAATCAGATCAAACGGAGAGCGGAAGGGATCGAAATCGATCGCGTCGATGACCTCACTCTCGGCCCGGTACACCGCCCGCTCGACGACGTTCTTCAACTCCCGGACATTGCCCGGCCAGCCGTGGGTCTCGAGCGCCTGCGCCGCCCGATCGGAGAAGGACGGCAGGGTCGAACGGCCGAGTTCGAAGGCCATCCGGCCGGCGAAATGGCCCGCCAGCACCAGGATATCCTCTTCCCGCAGCCGCAGCGGCGGCAGGAAGAGAACCTCGAAGGAAAGGCGATCGAGCAGATCCGGCTTGAATGTCCCCCGGGCGGCCATCGCCTCCAGGTCGGCATTGGTGGCGCCGATGATCCGGACGTCGACCTCGACCGGCGCCGAGCCGCCGACCCGCTCAAAGGAGCCGTATTCCACCACCCGCAGGATCTTCTCCTGGACCTCGAGCGGAATCGCCCCGATCTCGTCGAGGAACAGGGTGCCGTTGTCGGCGGCCTCAAACCGCCCCTTACGGCGATGGTCGGCGCCGGTGAAGGCCCCCTTTTCATGGCCGAACAGTTCCGCTTCAATCAGGGTCGGGGCCAGGGTGGCACAGTTCAGGGTCACGAAGGGGCCCTGCCACCGCCGCGACAGATAGTGCAGACGCCCGGCCGCCAGTTCCTTGCCGGTCCCCCGCTCACCGATCAGCAGCACCGGCCGTTCCACCGGGGCGACCCGGGACAGCCGCTCCTGGAACTCGAGAAAGCGCTCCGACTGGCCAAGGGCTTCGCCGGCGATGGGCGATTGGCGCCCGTTAGTCTCAGGCATATCGATCTCCATGCTGTGTTTTTAACCAATTAGTGGTTTATTTTACCACTCATGACATTCATTGACCATATTTCTCCTGCAAGGCAGGGCCTTTTTCAAATCTATCTCACTGTATTTACATAGCATTCTATTTAATATTTTTCATGGCACACTTCCTGCATATAATGACGGTAGCACACCATTCAACTACTAAGGAGGATAACCATGGGAGTTTTCACGCGATTCAGAGATATAGTGAGTTCGAACATCAACGCCATGCTCGACCGGGCGGAAGATCCGGAAAAGATGATCAAACTGATGATCCGGGAGATGGAGGACACCCTGGTCGAGCTGAAGGTGTCGTGCGCCGGGGTCATCGCCGGCAGCAAAAAGGCCGAGCGGCGGCTGGACGAGGTCACGGCCCGCGAACAGATGTGGGCCGAGCGGGCGTCACTCGCCGTCCGCCGCGGCAAGGACGACCTGGCCCGCGAGGCGCTGATCGAAAAACGCCGCTTCTCGGCGATGGCCGAGGCGCTGCGCGGCGAGATCGCCGATCACGGCGGCCTGATCGAACAGTACCGGCACGACATGGTGGAACTGGAAGACAAGCTCGCCGCCGCCAAGGAGAAACGCAGCATGCTGGTCCAGCGCCATCGCCGGGCCACCGGCAAGAAACGGGCGCAGGAGGATATCCGCCGCATGGACAGCAGCGAGAGCATGGCCCGTTTCGAAAAACTCGAAAGCCGAATCGAGCAGATGGAGGCCGAGGCCGATCTCGTCAACTTCGGCCGCAAGCCCGAAGTCGACACCCAGTTCGACGATCTCGGCCGGGATGACGAGATCGAAAAGGAACTTGAAAAGATCAAGGCCGGTACCTACAGTGCTGATACGACCACGGCACAGTAGTCCCACACCCCTTCAGCCCGACGGAGCAACCCGCCATGAACACAGTCATCGCTGTCGCCATTGTCTTCGGTTCCATCGTCATGATGGTCGCCCTCGTCTGCGGCACGGTCCTGGTCCTGGTCAAGGCCCGCCGGGAGGGCCTGTCCCCGTCCGGGCGCAAGGCCCGGAGCGATGAGGCGGCAGTGATCCAGGAACTGTACCAGGGCCTGGCGCGGATGGAAAAACGGGTCGAAGCCCTTGAAACAATCCTGATGGAAGGTCAGGGAAAGGATGGGTATACACGATGAGAAAATACAGTAATGACGGAAGAGGCCTGTACCGGTCGCGGGACGGCGTCCTGCTCGGGGTCTGCCGCGGGGTGGCCGATTATTTCGACCTCTCGGTGTTCTGGGTCCGGATGGCGGTGGTGCTCGTCTTTCTGCTGAGCGGTTTCTGGCCGGTGCTCGGGGTCTACCTGGTTGCCGCCCTGTTGATGAAACCCAGCCCGGTCCGGCCGATCGAGTCCGAGGACGAGCAGGAATTCTACGACAGTTACGTCCACTCGCCACGCAGCGCCGCCCAGCGGCTGAAACGGCAGTTCGACAACATCGACCGGCGGATACGCCGGATGGAGAGCACCGTCACCGGCAAGGATTACGACTGGGAGCGCCGCTTCAATTCCTGATCCTCCAGCCGCCGGAGCCGGATACCACTGGTGATACGGCTCCGGCGGCCAGCCAGGAATGGAGAATGACGGCACTGTGGCATTTTGCTCGGATGGCGGGTATAGTAGCGGCAATTCCGCCAGGCGGAGGACGCTGCAGGCAGCCCTGACGGTCGTCTGCAACAGCCGGGCAGCGACCGACACGTCGCCACGCCCTTCAACTCCAACGCTACAGACCTTCGGTGAAGCACCCTCCCGCCAGCCCCAAAGATACCATCTTCCAGCAGCAGATCAGAGCGGAAGATTTCGAGTTCAACGACCGGGTCGTCGAGGTCTTCGACGATATGCTCGACCGCTCGATCCCGTTCTACAAGGAGGTCGTCGTCTCGACCGCCCGTCTGCTGACGGCCCATCTCGGCAACGGACGACACCATCGTCGACCTCGGTTGCGCCACCGGGTCGACCCTGCTCGAACTGGCCCGGCTGCTCCCGGAACAGGGCCTGCGCTTTATCGGCGTCGACAATTCGGCGCCGATGCTTCACAAGGCCAGGCTGAAGGCCGAACTGTACTCGAAGCAGGACAGCATCCGGTTCGAGCTGGCCGATATCACCGCCACGCACCACCACGCGGTCGGGGCCTTCATCCTTCACTACACCCTGCAGTTCATCCGCCCGATCCGCCGCGAACAGTTCATCCGCTCGCTGTACGACGATCTCCGCCCCGGCGGGGTCCTGATCCTGAGCGAGAAGATCATCCTCCACGACAAGCGCTTGAACCGGGAGTACATCGACATCTATTACCAGTTCAAGAAGAGCCGCGGCTATTCGGAACTGGAGATCGCCAAGAAGCGCGAGGCCCTGGAAAACGTCCTGATCCCCTTTTCGATCGAGGAGAACAGCGCCCTGCTGCGCCAGGCCGGCTTCACCGCGGTCGCCCCCTTCTTCCAGTGGTTCAACTTCGCGTCGCTGATCGCGGTCAAACCGGAATAGCCCGCGGTATCATGGAATATCTCCACCTCCTTCCCGAACACGTCCGGACCGAGGCGCTGACCGCCCTCCATGCCCAGCGGCAACGCTGGGTCAAGCAGGACAAGAAGGGATTCCTCCGCTACCGCCGCCCCTGCGAGGCCCTGGCCGCCCTCCGGGCCGATCATGTCGACTGCTCCAGCGACACCGTGATCATCGGCCGGGCCGACGAGATCGACGACCGGCGGCGCGAGGAAGTCCGGCGGCAGCTGCTGGCCTTCAAACCCTGGCGCAAGGGGCCGTTTTCGGTCTTCGGCATCGAGGTTGATGCCGAGTGGCGGAGCCACCGCAAATGGCAGCGGCTGCTGCCGTTCCTGCCCGACCTGGAAGGCCGGACCATCGCCGATATCGGCTGCAACAACGGCTATTACATGTTCCGCATGGCCGCCCACCGGCCCCGGCTGGTCCTCGGCTTCGAGCCCTCGGTCCAGCACTATTACTGCTTCAAGGCTCTAAACGGCATCGCCGCGATGAAGGAGCTGGCCATCGATCTCCTCGGGGTCGAGCACCTGCCGCTCTTTCCCGCCTGCTTCGACGTGATCTTCCTGATGGGGGTGATCTACCACCGCCCCTCACCGGTCGACACCCTGCGCGACGTGTTGACCGCCCTGGTTCCCGGCGGCACCGCGATCATCGAATCGCAGGCGATCCCCGGCGATGACCCGGTCGCCCTGTTCCCGGAAACGACCTATGCCAAGGCCCCCGGGGTCTATTTCGTCCCTACCGGCAACTGTCTGCGCAACTGGATGGTCAAGGCCGGATTCGAGGCCGTCGAGATCTTCTGCTCCCACCCGATGTCCGCGGCCGAGCAGCGGCGGACGGAGTGGATGGACTTCGAATCCTACACCGATTTCATCCGCCCCGACGACCCGCAGACCACGATCGAGGGCTACCCGGCGCCGCTCCGGGTGTTCCTGCGCGGCCGAAAAAAAGGCTGACCGGGGATCGAAAAGAGCGGCGAGACATTGCCTTTCGCCGCGACTGTGGTATACAATCCCTGCACATCACTTCCCAATTCCACGTGACACAAGGAGCTTACGGCATGGATTCTACCAAATGCACTCTGTACAGCAGCGGCCTGAAAGGGGCCGAGGAGACCTTCGGCGAGGCGGCCGAGAAGCGCAACATCAACGAGGTCGTCTACTCATTCGAGGGCCACAAGCTGAGCCGGGACAAGAACACCGTCATCCTCAGCCAGGAAGATCTGGAGCGCGGCGACATCAGCATGGAACTGGCGTCGCGGATGATGAATCGGACCTACTACGAGACCGAGAAGATCAGAAAGGTCCTGCAGACCATCTTCCACATGGTCAACAGCGGCCACCAGGTCTTTGTCATCGGTTCGATCCAGGAGGACGGATCGGTCAAGGGCGGCACCGGCTGGGCCGTCGAGCTGGCCAAGATGTTCAACCGGCCACTGCACGTCTTCGACCAGCCGACCAAGCAATGGTACATCTGGAAGAACAGCTGGATTCCCGATTCCCCACGAATCGAGTACGACACCTTCGTCGGCTCCGGCACCCGCTATCTCAGCGAGGCCGGCCGCAAGGCCATCGACCAGCTGTTCATCGATTCCTTCGGCTCCTGATACCGGAGCCGCAACCGTCCCGTCCGTACGAAGGGGCATCCGGCCGCCAGGCGGGATGCCCCTTCGCACGTCACCACAGCCTTGATCTCGCCGGCGGCGGCAGACCTGCAACCCGCCTGCGGCCCCCCTTTCGCCGGCTCCAGCCAAGATTCCACACAACTCAGTTAACTCACCGAAGAAACGGTATAATCCACACCACCCCGGCTTTACCATTGACGACGGAACGCATTCTGGGTTAAGTATTACAGTTTTGTCCGGACAATTCGGAACCCTCTCGCACGACCCCGCAACGTCCATCGTAAACGACCAGGCTCCGGCAGGCGCTGTCGCCGTCGGCCCTCCCCGCGAGGACCGGTACAGTTCCCCGCCACTACTCCCCAATACTCCGGATCAAGGCACGATCATCCGGTGCAGGCTCCGATAAAGGAATGCGCATGAAAGCACTCATTGCCCTGGAAGACGGCAGGATCTTCGAGGGAACGTCATTTACCGGCCCCGGTGAGGCCATCGGCGAGGTCGTTTTCAACACCTCGATGAGCGGCTATCAGGAAGTGCTCACCGATCCCTCCTATACCGGCCAGATCGTCACGATGACCTACCCGCTGATCGGCAATTACGGCGTCAACCCGGAGGACATGGAATCGGCCGCCGTCCATCCCAAGGCCTTTCTGATCAAGGAATACCATACCACCCCGTCGAATCACCGCTCCCGCGCCACACTGGCCGAATTCCTCCAGCAGCACGGCGTCCTCGGGGTGGAGGGGTTCGACACCCGGGCCCTGGTCAAGCACCTGCGGACCCGCGGGGCGATGAAGGGCATCGTCTCGACCGTCGATCTCGATCCCGCCTCCCTGGTGCAGCGGGCCAAGGACTCGACCGGCCTGATCGGCCAGGACATGGTCAAAATCGTCACCTGCCGCGAGCCTTACGGCTGGGCCGACGGCCGGCCGGTGCCGGGCACGGATTTCACCACCGCCCAGCCGGGCCTGGACCAGTCGCTGAAGGTCGTGGCCTTCGATTTCGGCATCAAGTACAACCAGCTGCGGATCCTGACCGAGATGGGCTGCCGGGTCCAGGTCGTGCCGGCGACCACCGACGCCGCCACCGTGCTGGCGATGGACCCCGACGGTATCTTCCTCTCCAACGGCCCCGGCGACCCCGAGGGCATACAAGGGGTGGTGGAGAACGTGCGGGCCCTGCTCGGCAAGAAACCGATCTTCGGCATCTGCCTCGGCCACCAGATCCTCGGTCTGGCCTACGGCGGCTCGACCTACAAGCTCAAATTCGGCCACCGCGGCGGCAACCAGCCGGTCATGGACCTGACGACCGGCCACGTCGAGATCACCTCCCAGAACCACGGCTTCTGTGTCGATATGAACAGCCTCGACAAAGACGAGGTCGAACTCACCCATATCAACCTCAACGACAACAGCGTCGAAGGCATGCGCCACAGGCGGTATCCGGCATTCTCGGTCCAGTACCACCCGGAATACGCCCCCGGCCCCCACGATGCCAGGTACCTGTTCGAGCGCTTCATCGCCATGATGCGCAAACAGGCCGCGGTCCCCGCAGCGGCCTGAACCATCAACCGGACGACAGGCCATCCATTCAGCCAAACAGGCGACAAACATGCCGAAACGCACAGACATCCATAAGATCCTCATCATCGGCTCCGGGCCGATCATCATCAGCCAGGCCTGCGAGTTCGACTATTCCGGGGCCCAGGCAGTCAAGGCCCTGAAGGAAGAAGGCTACGAGGTGGTGCTGATCAACTCCAACCCGGCCACCATCATGACCGACCCGGAGCTGGCCGACGCCACCTACATCGAACCGATCACCCCGGAGATGGTGATCAAGGTCATCGAGAAGGAGCGGCCCGACGCCATCCTGCCGACCCTGGGCGGCCAGACCGCCCTCAACACCGCGATCAAGGTCGCCGAGACCGGGGCCCTCGAAAAGTACGGGGTCGAACTGCTCGCCGCCAATATCGACGTCATCAAGAAGGCGGAAGGACGCGAGGAGTTCCGGGCGGCGATGCAGGCCATCGGCCTCAAGGTGCCGGAATCGGCCATCGTCCACACCCTCGAGGCGGCGATGGCGGCCGCCGACGCCATCGGCTTTCCGATCATCATCCGCCCGAGCTTCACCCTCGGCGGCACCGGCGGCGGCGTCGCCTACAACCGCCAGGAGCTGGAGGACTTCTGCCGTTCCGGGCTCGACCTGTCGATGACCACCGAGATCATGCTCGAGCGCAGCCTGCTCGGCTGGAAGGAGTTCGAGCTCGAGGTCATGCGCGACAGGAACGACAACGTCGTCATCATCTGCTCGATCGAAAACATGGATGCGATGGGGGTCCACACCGGCGACTCCATCACCGTCGCCCCTGCCCAGACCCTGACCGACCGCGAGTACCAGGAGATGCGCGATGCCGCCATCGCCATCATCCGCGAGATCGGCGTCGAGACCGGCGGCTCCAACGTCCAGTTCGCGGTCAACCCGGCCGACGGCGAACTGATGGTGATCGAGATGAACCCCCGGGTGTCGCGCTCCTCGGCCCTGGCCTCGAAGGCCACCGGCTTCCCGATCGCCAAGATCGCCGCCAAGCTCGCCGTCGGCTACACCCTCGACGAGATCAGAAACGACATCACCCGCGAGACCTACGCCTCGTTCGAGCCGACGATCGACTACTGCGTCGTCAAGATCCCGCGCTGGACCTTCGAGAAATTCCCGCAGGCCGACGACGTGCTGACGACGGCGATGAAGTCGGTGGGCGAGACCATGGCCATCGGCCGGACCTTCAAGGAGGCCTTCCAGAAAGGGATGCGCTCGCTCGAGACCGGCCGTTTCGGCTTCGGCGGCGACGGCCGGGAGCCGCTCGATCATCTCGACAGCGAAGACCTCGAGCATGGCCTGCGGGTGCCGAACTCCAAGCGGATCGCCCACATCTACGAGGCGATGAAGCGCGGCTACAGCATCGAACGGATCTACGCCCTGACCCATATCGACCCCTGGTTCCTCCACAACCTCCGGCAGATCGTCGACACCGAGGGCCGGATCCGGGAGCGCGGCTTCCAGGGCCTGGACCACGACTTCCTCCGCACCTGCAAGCAGCAGGGCTTTTCCGACCGGCAGCTGGCCTGGCTGACCGGCACCTCGTCCGACGACGTGCGCGGTCTGCGCAAGCAGCTCGGCGTCCTGCCGGTCTACAAGCTGGTCGACACCTGCGCCGCCGAGTTCGAGTCCTACACCCCCTACTACTACTCGACCTACGAGGAGGAGAACGAGGCGGTGCGCAGCGACCGCAAAAAGATCGTCATCCTCGGCGGCGGCCCGAACCGCATCGGCCAGGGCATCGAGTTCGACTACTGCTGCGTCCACGCCGCCTTCGCCCTGCGGGAGATCGGGGTCGAGTCGATCATGATCAACTCCAATCCCGAGACCGTCTCCACCGACTACGACACCTCGGACAAGCTCTACTTCGAGCCGTTGACCCGGGAGGATGTCCTCAACATCATCGAGATGGAGCAGCCGGACGGGGTCATCGTCCAGTTCGGCGGCCAGACACCGCTCAACCTCGCCGTACCGCTCGAGAAGGCCGGGGTCAAGATCATCGGCACCCAGCCCGACGCCATCGACCGGGCCGAGGACCGCAAGCGCTTCCAGAAGTTCCTGCAGAAGCTGGGCCTGCGCCAGCCCGACAACGACACGGTCACGTCCCTCGACGAGGCCCTGGCGGCGGCGAACCGCATCGGCTACCCGGTCGTCGTCCGCCCCTCCTACGTCCTCGGCGGCCGCGACATGCGGATCGTCTACACCGACCAGGGGATCAGGGATTTCATGGCCGCCATCGGCAGCGCCACCCTCGAACACCCGATCCTGATCGACAAGTTCCTGAAGGACGCCATCGAGGTCGACGTCGACGCCCTCTGCGACGGCCGACGGACGATCATCGGCGGCATCATGGAACACGTCGAGGAGGCCGGGATCCATTCCGGCGACTCGGCCTGCGTCCTGCCCCCCCATACCCTGTCGCCGGAGCTGATCGCCGAGATCAAGCAGGCGACCCGGGCCATGGCCGAGGAACTCGGGGTTATCGGCCTGATGAACGTCCAGTACGCCGTGCAGAACCAGGTCCTCTACATCCTCGAGGTCAACCCCCGGGCCTCGCGGACCGTGCCCTTCGTCAGCAAGGCGACCGGGGTGCCGCTGGCCAAACTGGCGACCAAGGTCATGATGGGGATGAGCCTCGACGACCTCGGCCTGATGACCGAGGTCGAGATCAGCCACTGGGCGGTCAAGGAGGCGGTCTTCCCCTTCGACCGCTTCCCCAATGTCGACACCCTGCTCGGCCCGGAAATGAAATCGACCGGCGAGGTCATGGGCATCGACGACAACCTCGGCCTGGCCATCGCCAAGGCCCATCTCGCCGCCGGCGGCCGACTGCCCCAGTCCGGCAACGTCTTCATCAGCGTCCGCGACAACGACAAGCCGGCGATGCTGGCGATCGCCCGCTCCCTCGACGAGATGGGATACATGATCTGCGCCACCACCGGAACCGCCGCTTTCTTCAAGGACAACGGCATCCACTGCGAGCACGTCAACAAGATCTCCCAGGGGCGGCCCCATATCCTCGACCGGATCCAGGACGGCGAGATCTCGTGGATCGTCAACACCAGCCTGGGCAAACGCACCACCGAGGATTCCTACAGCATCAGGAGAGCGGCCCTCGATTTCCATATCGCCTATACGACGACTGTTACCGGAGCCGCTGCGGTCGTCAAGGCGATGCAGGCAATGAAACGTCAGGCGATCGGCGTTCAGCCTGTACAATACTTCACGCAATCGATACAATATATATCAGAAAAAAGGGGCAATTCGCCCTCGACAGCGGCAGATGATGCGTTACTGTAGACGATTGAGTCGGGTCCTCGAGCCGGTTCATCCAGCTCCCCACGGCCCGATGATCCGCCCAAGATCACTGCACCATCACAACAGGAGCACCGGAGGTCTTCTTGAACACATTCTATAAAAATCTGAGCATGTGGCTGGTGATTGGCCTCACCATGATCCTGCTCTACAATCTTTTCAACAAACCCCAGGAAAGTATGTCGTCGCTGACCTACAGCGAGTTCATAGCCAACATCAACAGCAAGGCCATCACCCGGGTCCAGATCAACGGCGATGTCCTGTCCGGCACCCTCCAGGACGGCAAGCCGTTCAAGACGGTCTACCCGATCAACGACAGCGAGATCATTCCGATGCTGCGCAAGGCCGGGGTCGACATCACCGTCAAAGAGGTCCAGAAGGACTCGTGGATGATGACCGTCTTCGTCTCCTGGTTCCCGATGCTGCTGCTGATCGGCGTCTGGATCTTCTTCATGCGGCAGATGCAGGGCGGCGGCAAGGGCGGGGCGCTGTCCTTCGGCAAGAACCGGGCGCGGCTGATGGAGCAGGGCAAGAACAAGGTGACCTTCAAGGATGTGGCCGGGATTGACGAGGCCAAGGAAGAACTGGAAGAGATCATCGATTTTCTCAAGGACCCCCAGAAATTCACGGTCCTCGGCGGCCGCATCCCGAAGGGCGTGCTGCTCGCCGGTTCGCCGGGAACCGGCAAGACCCTGCTCGCCAAGGCCATCGCCGGTGAGGCCGATGTCCCCTTCTTCACGATCTCCGGTTCCGACTTCGTCGAGATGTTCGTCGGTGTCGGCGCCTCGCGGGTCCGCGACCTGTTCACCCAGGGCAAGAAGCACGCCCCCTGCATCATCTTTATCGACGAGATCGACGCCGTCGGCCGCCATCGTGGTGCCGGCCTCGGCGGCGGCCACGACGAGCGCGAGCAGACCCTCAACCAGCTGCTGGTGGAGATGGACGGCTTTGAATCGAACGAAGGGGTCATCATCGTTGCCGCCACCAACCGTCCCGACGTCCTCGATCCCGCCCTGCTCCGCCCCGGCCGTTTCGACCGCCAGGTCGTAGTGCCGATCCCGGATGTCGGCGGCCGCCAGCAGATCCTGGAAATTTATGCCAGAAAGACCAAGATGGAGCCGAACGTCGACATGGAGGTGCTGGCCCGCGGCACCCCCGGCTTCTCCGGCGCCGACCTCGAGAACCTGGTCAACGAGGCGGCCCTGATGGCGGCCCGCACCGGCGCCAAGGCGATCAACCTCGAGATTCTCGAAAAGGCCAAGGACAAGATCATGATGGGCGCCGAACGGCGGTCGATGATCATCACCGACAAAGAGAAGAAGATCACCGCCTACCACGAGGCGGGCCATGCCCTGGTGGCCTGGCTGCTGCCGGGGACCGACCCGATCCACAAGGTCACGATCATCCCCCGCGGCCGCGCCCTCGGCCTGACCATGCAGCTGCCGGTCGACGAAAAGTACACCCACTCGAAGAGCTTCCTCGAGAATTCGATCTGCATCCTGTTCGGCGGCCGCATCGCCGAGAGGATCATCTTCGACGAGATCACCACCGGGGCCGGCAACGACCTCGAACGGGCCACCGTTCTCGCCCGCAAGATGGTGTGCGAATGGGGGATGAGCGAAGAGCTCGGGCCGTTGACCTACGGCAAGAAGGAAGAGCAGATCTTCCTCGGCCGGGAGATCGCCCAGCACCGTGATTTCAGCGAGGAGACGGCGCGCCAGATCGATGTCGCGGTCAAGCGGATCATCGTCGAGGCGGCGGACAAGGTCACCAGGCTGATCGAGGACAATCGCGACATCCTGACCCGGATGGCCGAGGACCTGCTTGAAAAGGAGACGATCGTTCTCGAGGACATCGTCGGGATGATCGAGGAACTGCGGCCGGGCCAGTACACCGACAAGCTCAAACCGCAGAAACCGGCAGCCAGGGCAAAGGCCCGGCCGACGGCGACGCCGGTCAGCCGAACCGGCGGGCGAAGGGGAACCGGCAGCAGCCGGGAAGGCAGGTGAAGCGATCGACCCGCCGCCGGAGCAGGAGGGGAGCCGTCAGTGAACCGACCCGCGATCAAGATCATGGGGATCCTCAACGTCACCCCGGACTCGTTTTCCGACGGCGGCTCCTTCTACTCGTTCGACCTGGCCGTAGCCCATGCCGAGAAACTGATCGCCGACGGTGCCGACATCATCGACATCGGCGGCGAATCGACCCGGCCCTTTGCCAAACCGGTTTCCCTCGATAACGAGCTGCAGCGCACCATCCCGATCATCGAGGCCATCCGCAGGCGCCACTCGATCCCGATCTCGATCGACACCGTCAAGGCCGAGGTCGCCCGCCGGGCGCTGGCCGCCGGGGCCGACATCATCAACGACATTTCGGCCCTGCGCCACGACCCCGACATGCTCGACGTCGTGCAGAATTCGGCGGCAGCGGTCATCGTCATGCACATGCAGGGCACCCCTGCCGATATGCAGGTCAATCCGGTCTACGACGACGTGGTCGGCGATCTCCTCGATTTCTTTCAGGAGCGGATCGACTGGCTGACGGCGAACGGTGTCGACCGCAAGCGCCTGATCCTCGACCCGGGTATCGGGTTCGGCAAGACCGTCGACCACAACCTGAGTATCCTCAAGCACCTGAGCCGGTTCACAGCGCTCGGCCTGCCGGTCCTTCTCGCCCACTCCCGCAAGCGCTTTCTCGGCGAGCTGACCGGCCTCGCCGCCTCCCAGAGGGATCAGCTGACCGCCGTGGTGTCGGCGCTCAGCGTCAACCACGGCATCTCCTACCTCCGGGTGCATGATGTCGCCTCGACCCGGCTGGCCGTCCGGTTGGCCGAGGCCATCGCCCAGGCCGATTAGTCTCTTGCCGGCATCACCTTCCCGGCGAAGGTCACGACCTGACACCGCCGGGACCTGTCTCCGGCGTCGGAGGTGCTGACCGCCCCGTCCGGCAGGGCACGGCATCCGCCCGCCGCGCCGCCTTCGCCGGCACCTTCAACCTACCCTGGATCATGACCCCAGACTCCAACCTCATAGCCGTCATCGCCGATCAATGCCGACTTTCCCGGGACCAGGTCCAGGCCGCCGTCGACCTGCTGGCCGGGGGCGCCACCATTCCCTTTATCGCCCGCTACCGCAAAGAGGCGACCGGTTCCCTCGACGAGGTGGCGGTCACGGCCATCCGCGATCAACTGCACTTCCTGACCGAGATCGCCAGGCGGCGGACGGTCATCATCGAATCGATGGCGGCCCAGGGCGTCCTCACCGATATCCTGCAGCAGCAGCTCGAGGCGGCAACGACGCTGGCCCGGCTCGAGGATATCTACCTGCCCTTCCGCCCGAAGCGGCGGACCAGAGGGATGATCGCCAGGGAGAAGGGACTCGACCCGCTGGCGCAGGCCCTGTTCAGGCAGCAGGCTTCGCCGGTCGACCCCCGGCCCTATATCGCCCCGGAGAAAGGGGTGGCGTCAGCGGAGGAGGCCATGGCCGGAGCCCGGGACATCATCGCCGAGATCATCAGCGAGGACCTCCCCACCCGGTCCGGTCTGCGCCGGCTGTTTCAGGACCGGGCGGTTATCAGCTCGAAGGTCGTGAAAAAGCACCAGGACCAGGGCGCCAAATTCCGCGACTATTTCGAGTGGCAGGAACCGGCCGCCAGGGCTCCCGGGCACCGCCTGCTGGCGATGTTCCGCGGCGAGAACGAGAAGGTGCTGACGCTTACGGTCAGGCCGCCCGAGGAGCTGGCGCTGGACGATCTTGCCGGCCGCCATCTCCGGTCCTCCCCGGCGCGGCAACAGGTCGAGCTGGCGCTCGCCGACGGCTACCGGCGGCTGCTCGCCCCGTCGCTGGAAAACGAAATGCGGCGGGAACTGAAGACCAGGGCCGACCGGGAGGCGATTGCGGTCTTCACCGCCAACCTTCGCGACCTGCTGCTGGCGCCGCCGCTGGGAGAAAAACGGGTGCTGGCGCTGGACCCCGGATTCCGCACCGGCGCCAAGCTGGTCTGCCTCGACGCTCAGGGCCGCCTGCTCCATGCCGCGACGATCTACCCGCTGCTGGGGCCGAAACAGGCCGACGAGGCCGGGCGGATCGTTTCCCGTCTGGTCCGCGAACAGGCGATCGAGGCCATCGCCATCGGCAGCGGCACCGGCGGCCGGGAGACCGAGGAGTTCGTGCGCGGGCTGGGACTGCCGGCGGATCTCATCATCACCCTGGTCAACGAAGACGGGGCCTCGGTCTATTCCGCCTCCGAGACAGCCCGCCGCGAGTTTCCCGACCACGACATCACCATCCGCGGGGCGGTGTCGATCGGCCGGAGGCTGCAGGACCCGCTGGCCGAACTGGTCAAGATCGAAGCGAAGGCCATCGGCGTCGGCCAGTACCAGCACGATGTCGACCAGGCTGCACTGCAGCGGGCCCTCGATGAGACCGTCATCAGCTGCGTCAATGCCGTCGGGGTCGAGCTCAACACCGCCAGCCTTCAACTGCTGACCGCCGTTTCCGGTCTCGGGCCGACGCTGGCCAGCAACATCATCGCCTACCGCGACGCCAACGGCCCCTTTGCCGGCCGGACGGAATTGCGCCGGGTGCCGCGCCTCGGGCCCAAGGCCTTCGAGCAGTGCGCCGGTTTTCTGCGGATCCGCGGCGCCGCCAACCTCCTCGACGCCAGCGCCGTCCACCCCGAACGCTACGGCCTCGTCGCCCGGATGGCGGCCGATGCCGGCCTCACCGTCGAGCAGCTGATGGCCTCGGCCGCCGCCAGGACGGCGCTGCCTCTCGACCGTTACCTGTCACCGGAGATCGGCATGCCGACCCTCAGGGACATCGTCGACGAACTGGCAAAACCGGGCCGTGACCCCCGCACATCCTATGTCGAGTTCCGCTATGCCGCCGGCATCCACCGTCTTGAGGATCTGCAGCCCGGCATGGTGCTGCCGGCGATCATCACCAATGTCACCCGTTTCGGGGCCTTCGCCGACATCGGCGTCCACCAGGACGGCCTGATCCACGTCAGCCAGCTGGCCGACCGCTTCGTCAAGGATCCGGCCGAAATCGTCCGGGTCCGGCAGCAGGTCGAGGTGCGGGTGCTGGAGATCGACTGCGCCCGCAAACGCATCTCCCTGTCGATGAAACAGCAGGGCTGACGCCCTGCCGCCTTGGCGGATTTCCCCTGCGCCGAATGTGGCCAATGGGTGAAATTCCGCCAATCCATCACCATCGGTTGGACGTTTATCATTTCGAATGATATGATCTTGCTGGGTTTGATATAAATTTGCATACCTGGTCCCTATCTTGCTACAATTACCATGACAAGAAGTAGGCCACCCGGCCTGGTCCCGGGGCGCCACGGCAATTGCCCCCGACTGGACCGGGTATCATGCACCATCACCATGTCAACGGAGGAGAACCATGTTTGGAACTGTGACAAAGGCATTAACCGCATTGACGATCTCAGCTGCTTTCCTGGCAGCCCCGGCATTTGCCGAAGACCGATCAACATCAAGTTCAGCCATGTCGTTGCCGTCGATACCCCCAAGGGCCAGGCGGCCGAGTTCTTCAAGAAACGGGCCGAGGAACTGACCGGCGGCAAGGTCAAGGTCGATGTGTACCCCAACAGCCAGCTCTACAAGGACAAAGAGGAGATGGAGGCCCTGCAGCTCGGCGCCGTCCAGATGCTCGCCCCGTCACTGGCGAAATTCGGCCCCTTGGGCGTCAAGGACTTCGAGGTCTTCGACCTGCCCTTCATCTTCAACAACTATGACGACCTCCACAAGGTCACCAAAGGCGAAGCCGGCAAGGCGCTGCTGGCCAAACTCGAGCCGAAAGGAATCAAGGGCCTGGCCTACTGGGACAACGGCTTCAAATCGATGTCCGCCAACACCCCGATCAAGACTCCCGCCGACCTGAAGGGCAAGAAACTCCGCATCCAGAATTCGAAGGTCCTGGAAGAGCAGATGCGCACCATCAAGGCCATCCCCCAGATGCTCGCCTTCTCCGAGGTCTATCAGGCCCTGCAGACCGGCGTCGTCGACGGCACCGAAAACCCGATCTCCAACTTCTACACCCAGAAGATGCACGAGGTGCAGAAATACATGACCATTACCGACCATGGCTACCTGGGCTACGCGGTCATCGTCAACAAGAAGTTCTGGGATGAACTGCCGGCCGACATCCGCGGCCAGCTCGAGACCGCGATGGTGGAATCGACCGACTACGCCAACAATATCGCCAAACAGAAGAACGACCAGGATCTCGAGGCGGTCAAGGCCTCCGGCAAGACCGAGGTCACCGTCCTGACCCCGGAAGAGCGCGCCGCCTTCCGCTCGGCGATGCTGCCGGTCCATGACAAGATGGCCAGCCGCATCGGCAAGGAGACCATCGACGCCGTGTACAAGGCGGTCAGCTTCCAGAAGTAATATCGACTGACATCAGGCACCAAGCGAGGGCGACCGGCGGCACAGCCGGTCGCCCTGCCCTCATCCCAGGAAGGAGGCGGCAGCAATGGCGGCAGCAATGAAGTTTCTCAATCATCTGGAGGAATGGTTCATCACCTTCCTCATGGCAGGGGCGACCCTGATCATCTTTGTGGCGGTAGGCCACCGCTATGCCGCCGGCTGGCCGATTCCGGTCGTCCAGGACTGGCTGCTCGGACTCAACCTCGGTTGGGCCCAGGAACTGTGCATCATCATGTTCGTCTGGATGGCCAAGTTCGGCGCCGCCTACGGTGTCCGCACCGGCATCCATGTCGGCGTCGATGTCCTGATCAACCAGATGAACAAGCCGCTGCGCGGCAAGTTCATCATCTTCGGCCTGCTGGCCGGAGCGACCTTCACCTCCATCGTCGCCTATTTCGGTTTCAACTTCATCTGGGAGAACGGCATGCACTACGCCGTCTACTCCATGCTCGGCCTCGAAACCCCGACATGTTCGCCGGGCCGACGACCCCCGATCTCGAGTGGCCGACCTGGGCGGTCTACAGCGCCGTCCCCTTCGGTTCGTCCCTGATGTGCTTCCGCTTCCTCCAGGTCACGGTCAACTTCATCCGCTCCGGCGAACTGCCGAAACATGACCATGGCCATGTCGAGGGCGTCGAGGAGATCAAGATCCCGGCCGAAGAACCGCAGATGTCGGTGAGCGAACCTTTCCATGCGGCAACAGACAAGGAGGACAAACGATGAGCGCGGTTGTCATCTTCGGCGTCCTGCTGGTCCTGATGCTGACCGGCATGCCGATCTCGATTTCCCTCGGCCTGACGGTTCTGACCTTTCTCTTCACCATGACCCAGGTGCCCCTGGAATCGGTGGCCCTGAAACTGTTTTCCGGCATCGAGAAGTTCGAGATCATGGCGATCCCCTTCTTCATCCTCGCCGGCAACTTCCTCACCCATGGCGGCGTCGCCAAGCGGATGCTCAACTTCGCCACCTCGATGGTCGGCCACTGGTACGGCGGCCTGGCCCTGTCCGGCGTCCTCGCCTGCGCCCTGTTCGCCGCCGTCTCCGGGTCGTCGCCGGCCACCGTCGTCGCCATCGGCTCGATCCTGTTGCCCGGCATGGTCAAGGCCGGCTTCCCGATGAAATTCGGCGCCGGCGTCATCGCCACCTCGGGGGCCCTGGGCATCCTGATCCCGCCTTCGATCGTCATGGTCATGTACTCGATCGCCACCAACACCTCGGTCGGCGCCCTGTTCATGGCCGGCGTCATCCCCGGCCTGGTCATGGCGGCAATGCTCGGCGGCATGACCTGGTACCGGGCCAAGAAATTCAATTACCCGCGCCAGCCGAAGGCCTCCTGGGGCGAACGATTCCGGACCTTCCGCGAGTCGGTCTGGGGCTTGATGCTGATCATCGTCGTCATGGGCGGCATCTACAGCGGCATCTTCACCCCGACCGAAGCGGCGGCGATGAGCGCGGTCTATGCCTTCTTCGTCGCCGTCTTCATCTACAAGGACATGGGCATGAAGGACGTGCCCAAGGTCCTGCTCAACTCGGCCAACATGTCGGCGATGCTGCTCTACATCATCACCAACGCCGTCATGTTCTCGTTCATCCTCGCCAATGAGAACATCCCCCAGATCCTGACCGACTGGCTGATCGACAAGGGTCTCGGCCAGATCGCCTTCCTGTTCGCCGTCAACATCCTGCTGCTGATGGCCGGCAACTTCATGGAACCGTCGTCGATCATGCTGATCTTCGCCCCGATCGTCTTCCCGGTGGCGATGAAACTCGGCATCGATCCGGTCCATCTCGGGATCATGATGGTCGTCAACATGGAGGTCGGCATGTGCCATCCGCCGGTGGGTCTGAACCTCTACGTCGCCTCGGGCCTGACCAAGATGGGGATAACGGAGCTGACCGTCGCGGTCTGGCCGTGGCTGCTTGACGATGCTCGTCTTCCTGGTCGGGGTCACCTACTGGCCGACGATGTCGATCTGGCTGCCGAAAGCCCTCGGCATGATGTAGTACCTGGGCGCTGGAGCGGCACCGTCCGCTCCAGCGCCCGCTTCCGTCACCGACTCTCTCTTCTCTCCCCCTGCCGCCCAGGCTGTCCCACTGCCGCACCTGCACCGTCGCGATCAACCGATCGATGCGCTCCTCACCTGTCGAATCGCCGTGCCAACCCTGACATTTGTTTGTCCTGACTGGAAACCGGCCGGGATTCAGGCCAGAGGCCGGGGCCGCCTCTGACTGACGTAGATCCCGAGAAAGACCAGCAGCGAGGCCAGGACCTGCAACCGGGTGAAGGTCTCGCCGAGGAAGAGGAAGCCCATGACCACGGTGAAGACCGGGATCAGGTTGATGTAGGCCGAGGCCTGGCTGGCGGGAAGCTTGCTGACCCCGAAGTTGTAAAGGAAATAGGCGCCGATGGTGACGCAGCTGCCGAGGTAGAACACCGCCATCGCCGGCAGCGGGACGAACGTTGTCGGCAGGACCGTCGACGGCAAGAGGAGGAAGAAGGAAAAGAACACCGCCCCGACCCAGGACTGGATCGCGGTGAGGAACAGCGGCGAGTAGTTGCTGCTGAGGTGTTTGAGCGAGATCGTGTAGCCCATGGCGCTGACCATCGCCAGGAACTCGAGAAAATTACCGAGCAGGGGGTTGGGGGCCTCGGTCGTGATCTCGCCGCTGACGCTGAGCAGACCGGCGCCGACAATGGCCAGGGCGAATCCGGCGATCGTCTGCCGCGCGATCCGTTCGCCGAGGAAAATCGTGGCACCGATCGCCACCAGCAGCGGCAGGATGGCGGTGATCATCCCGGCCTGGGAGGCGGTCGTGAGCTCCATCGCCTTGGCCTCGAAGATGAAATAGATGCAGGGTTCGCAGACCGCCATCAGGACGAGGAAGCGCAGGTCCCGGCGGCGGATGCGGACCTGGCGCAGCCGCGGCAGCAGAAAGAGAAAACAGAAGCTGCCGACCAGCATCCGGCCCCAGATGACGATCATCGGCGAGTAGGCGCGGAAGGCGATCTTCAGGGCGATGAACGAGCTGGCCCACAGCACCATCGCCGTCACCAGGCAGATCACCGGCAGCCATCCCGTCGTTTTTCCGCTCACCGCCATCCCCCCGCCGTCACGGCCGCAGCTGACCGAGCACCGCCCGCCGGCCCCGCAGCCGGCGCACCGTCCCTTCGACGAGATACAGGGCCAGCGCCGTCCAGATGATGCTGAAACCGATCATCCGTTCCCGCGGAAACTCCTCATGATACAGCAGGATGCCGATGAAGAAGCTGATCGTCGGCGCCATATACTGGAGCAGCCCCAGGGTCGACAGCGGAATCTTGTGGGCGGCGAAGCCGAAGAGGAGCAGGGGAAGCGTCGTCACGACCCCAGCCCCGACCAGCAGGATCGCGGTGATCGTCGTACCGCCCTGGATGGCGCCGCTGCCGGTGAATTCGACAATCAGCAGATAGGCGGCCGCCGGAAGGAAGAACAGCAGGACCTCGATGCCGAGGGCGTCCATCGACGGCAGGCTGCTTCTCTTGTGCAGCAGGCCGTAAACGGCGAAGGTCACCGACAGCGACAGGGCGATCCACGGAAAGCGGCCGTAGTAGATCGTCAGGTAGAGCACCCCGATGACGACGAGGACCAGGGCGGCGATCTGGCCGGGGCGCAGCCGCTCCTTGAAGAAAAAGACCCCGAACACGACCGAGATCAGCGGATTGATGAAATAGCCGAGGCTGGCCTCGAGGATGTAGCCGGCGTTGACCGCCCAGATATAGATCAGCCAGTTGACCGCCAGCAGCAGGGCGGAGGCGCCGAAGATCCCGAGATTGCGGCGGTTGGCGAGGGCCTGCCGGAATTCGCCGAACCGGCGGACGCAGAGGATGATCCCGAGGGTCACGAAGAGTGACCAGGTCATGCGGTGGCAGAGGATCTCGAGCGCCGGGACGGTCTGCAGGGCCTTCCAGTAGACCGGCAGGACACCCCAGATGATATATGCACAGGAAGCGGCGATGATGCCGCTGTAACGGGCCATGTGTTCTCCGAAGCGGGCTGCGGTCGAATTGATTCGACGCGGCGCCGATGATGCTTATTCTGATTTTACGGAACCGTCCGTTCTAGCAGATGTCCCCCGAACTCGCCAGCAAAAACGGCAGCCGGCGTCCCCCGCCGGGAAAGGCCCGGCGCCCCTGACCGAAGGAGTCAACCATGACCGATACCCGAAGAGCCAACCGCCTGATCAACGAAAAGAGCCCCTACCTGCTGCAGCACGCCTACAATCCCGTGGACTGGCAGCCCTGGTCCGATGATGTTCTCGATCAGGCCCGGGAGGAGGACCGGCCGATCTTCCTGTCGATCGGCTATTCGACCTGCCACTGGTGCCACGTCATGGCCCATGAATCGTTCGAGGACGAGGCGATCGCCGCCCAGCTCAACCGTTTCTTCATCCCGGTCAAGGTCGACCGCGAGGAGCGCCCCGACCTCGACCGGATCTACATGACCGCGACCCAGGCGATGACCGGGTCCGGCGGCTGGCCGCTGTCGGTCTTTCTGCTGCCCGACGGCCAACCCTTTTTCGCCGGCACCTACTTCCCGCCCCGGCCGGTGGCCGACCGCCCGAGCTTCACCGACGTCCTCACCGCCATCGAACAGGCCTGGCGCACCGACCGCGGTCGGATCAACGACTCGGCCGCGCGGATCACCGCCTATCTGCGGCAACTCACCGCCCCCGACCAGGCCGCGGCGCATCTCGCCGCCGATCTGCCGCAGAAGGGCCTGGCCGCGCTCGGCGCAATGTATGACCGCAGTTACGCGGGATTCGGCAGCGGCAACAAGTTCCCGCAGCCGGCCTATCTCGAGCTGCTCCTCCGCCACGCCTTCGCGACCGGCGACCGCGACGCCCTGGAGATGCTGGTCGCCACCCTCAACGCCATGACCGCGGGCGGCATCTACGACCATGTCGGCGGCGGCTTTCACCGCTATGCCGTTGATCGGCAGTGGCGGGTGCCGCACTTCGAGAAGATGCTCTACGACCAGGCCCAGCTGGCCGCCGTCCTGCTCGACGCCTCCCTGGTCACCGGCCATCCGGGCTATGCCGCGACCGCCGCCGAGACCCTCGACTACTGCCTCCGGGACCTGCGCCGGGGAGGCGGCTTCTTCTCGGCCGAGGACGCCGACAGCGAAAATCCCTACAACCCGGAGGAGCACGGCGAAGGGGCCTTTTATCTGTGGCAGGAGGCGGAGATCGATGCGGTCCTCACCCCGGACGAGGCGCCGATCTTCAAGGCCGCCTACGGGGTGGAGCCGGACGGCAACGCCCTCAGCGATCCGGCCGGGGAATTCACCGGCCGCAACATCCTCTACCGGGCGCTGGACGACCGCGATCTGGCCAGGCGCTTCGACCGCAGCGAGGAGGAGATCGCGGCGACCCTCCGTCGCGGTCGCGAGGCCCTGCTGCAGCGGCGCGACCGCCGGACCCGGCCCGGTCTCGACGACAAGGTCATCACCGCCTGGAACGGCCTGATGCTCACCGCCCTGGCCAAAGGCAGCCGCATCCTCGCCGAACCGCGCTATCTCCGGGCGGCCGAGGAGACGGCCGATTTCCTTCTCGAGCACCTGCTGGTCGATGGTCGGCTCAAGCGGCGCTGGCGTGACGGCGAGGCCCGTTTTGACGCCAACCTCGACGACTACGCCTTCCTGATCCAGGGCCTTCTCGACCTGTATGCCGCCGACCATCGCCCGCTCCGCCTGCAGCAGGCCCTGGAGCTGGCCGCGACGATGGTCGCCGATTTTGCCGATCCGGCCGGCGGTTTCTTCGATACCCCGGCTACCGGCGGACTGATCATCCGGACCAAGGATCGCTACGACGGCGCCGAACCGTCCGGCAACTCGGTGGCAGCGCTGGTCCTGCTGCGTCTGACCCGTCTGACCGGCGACACCTCCTGGCAGGAGCTGGGCCGGCAGACCATCCGCGCCGCCGCCGCCACCCTCGCGGAACAGCCCGCCGCCCTGCCCCTGATGCTGGCGGCGCAGCTGCTCGACCAGGGCCGATCCCGGCAGATCGTGATCGCCGGCTTTCCGGACGACGACGACACCCGGCTGCTGCTCGATGCGGTCAACGGGCGCTATCTGCCCGACACCACGGTGCTGGTGGCTGACGGCGCCCGCAACCAGGATTATCTCGCCACCCTGCTGCCGTTCATCGCCGAGGTCGGCACCAGGGACGGCCGCGCCGTCGCCCAGGTGTGCGAGGGCTTCAGCTGCCGGCTGGAGACCGGCGATGCGGCGGAACTGGCCCGCATCCTGGGGCAATGACCGGTTACAGCAGCTCGCTGGTGGTCCAGTAGTAGACGATATAGGCCCCGGCGACGAACAGGAGAACGGCGGAGATTTTCTGGACATGGGGCAGGACCCGGCGCAGCGTTCCGACCACGGCTCCCTGTTTGACCACGGCGATCCCCAGCGTCAGCACCAGCATGACGCTGCCCATGCCGGAGATATAGCTGACGAACTGGAGGAGGCCGACGGTGATATCGCCCGAGGCGATCGAACTGCCCATCACCAGCAGGAAGATCGGCAGTGTGCAGCTCATCGAGGTGGCGCCGAAGGCCATCCCGAATATGAAGAAGTCCCGCACCCGCATGCGCCGGGGATCGCCGAAGCGCTCGGAGAAGCGGAGCAGCGACGGCAACGACACATAATGTCCCATCAGGGTCCAGACCCCGAGGACGATGAGGACGATGCCGACCAGCAGGGACAGCCAGGGGATCATCCGGTGAAGGAAGGTGCCGCCCAGGGTGATGACGGCGCCGGTAATCCCGAACAGCAGGCCGAAGCCGGCGGTGACGACCGCCGTGATCCACAGGGCCTTGAGGATGCGCAACAGCAGCGACTGGGCATAGAACTGGCTGTCCTCGGCCCCGAGGTAGAGGGTGAGATAAACCGGCAGCATCGCAAATCCGCAGGGATTGACCGCCGACACCATACCGGCCCCGAAGGAATAGCCGAAGGGGAGATAGGTGGCGATCTGGGTCAGCCATTTACTGATCAAAACCTGGAGTTCCATGATCTCGTGGTACCGGGAGAAGTTTCAGCGGCGCACGGCCGCCCGGATGGCGATGACCTCCGGGCCGCATAGCGCCCCGGTTCGACCGCCGGTTGCGCTCAAGGTACCATGTTTGCCGGCAGACTCCAAGAGATGACGGGAACAACAACGGCACGGGTCTCATCGGTCAGCACCATCTCCCAGTTACGGGAATCCTTGTAGTACCATGTAACAATTATAGCTTCGAATAAAGGCGTTTCAGTCTTATGCGTGCATCAGCCGTCGTGAACTGCCAATCAATTTTTCGTATCGCGTTGTTTCGAGCATGCTGTAAGTTTGCAACCTCGACCTGCATGGTGTCCATGTCGGCTATCTGGCAATCAAGGCATTGGCCTTTCAAAACACTGAGTTCAATTTCCGCCATGTTGAGCCAACTCACATGCTTCGGTGTGTAATGGATTTCAAGACGTTCGGCCAACCTTCTCGCCTCAGGGGCCGCAAAAATGTCACATAGAGCGACGCCACACGATGGGTATTCAGGTTATCCATCACCAGCCGAACTTTGATCGCCGCGGGGTAACGCTCCTCAAGCATCTGTTGGATCTGCTTTGCCCAATCCTGTCTGGTGCGGCGCTCCGTCACCGCTACATGTCGTCTGCCGGTCAGCGGTTCAACTTCCATGGATATTTCTGCCACGCCGTTTCGGACATATTCATCATCGATTCGCTCCCCCGCCCAGGTTTACATAGAATTGGCTGGCGAACTTCTCCGATCAACTGTTTGCAGGATTCATCCATGCATACGACCGGATAATCCGGGTCATAGGGCAGATGATACACTTCCAGCACATCTTCCATCGCCGCTACAAAGGCCGAACTCCCTTGTGGCGGGATTTTCCAGTATTTCCGGAGATAAGGTTTATATTCGTTTTTTTTAGTACCCGTTGCACCGTCATGTGGGAAACAGTCGGAGCAAAGTCAAGTTCTACCGCTTTGTCGGCCAGCAATCGAACCGTCCACCGGCGATATCCCGGCGGTGCTTCGGAGCAGGCCAGGGCGATTAATCGGGCCTCGAAGGCCCCGTCAAAAATGACTTCACGGGGCGGTTTTTCTCTTGGCTTACGAACCAGCGCAGCCTCCAATCCCTCTTCGACAAAGCGTTTTTTTACGTGCTCAACGGTCCGGCTGGTAATACCGAGGGCAGCAGCGACATCAGCAACCTTCCACCCGGGACCGTTTTCACCGGCATCGCACAGCAACAACGCTCGGGCATGGATGAACTTTTTAGCGGCGGTTTTGCCGTTTCGGGTTAAAGCCTCAAGTTCAGTTCGTTCCTCGTCAGTTAGCGTGATTAGATATCGTGGGGACATGACAGCCTCCTGGTGGATGATACCGCCATTATACACGCTCCGAGACAATAACGAACTATTAAATGTTACATGGTACTAGAATGCAAAAATCCGATACAAAGTTCATCCTTCAGGGGCCAATATCGAATGCAACAGCAACAACAATCCCTCAACACAAAGGTTCAGCAATGTTGACAACTACCCGTCAATTCTGGCTAAATTGCAAAACCGGCATGCACTGTCTTTGCCTGTCGCTTGTTGGTTTGCTTGTGTTCAGTGGCACCGCACAGGCAGAAGCCCTGCTGCTGGCCAAAGAGTACCAACAGCAAAATGTGCGTGGCTGGGCCATGAGTGAAAAGCTCGACGGCGTACGTGCCTTCTGGAACACCAGGCAACTGCTCAGCCGGAATGGCTATGCCTTTACCCCGCCCCCTGAATTTACCCGTGATTTTCCGCCCTTTGCCCTTGATGGCGAATTGTATAGCGGTCGTGGGCAATTTGAGCGCATCTCCGCTGTGGTGCGCAGCTATCGCGGCGACTGGTCGAAACTGAAACTCCACGTTTTCGACGTGCCGCATGCACCGGGCAATCTCTATGAGCGTCTGGCGGTGTTGCAGAAATGGCTGGACGCACATCCACAGGCCAACATCGTCTGTATACCGCAGCAACCGGTACACGATTTTGCCCAGGTGCAGGCGTTTTTGCGGCAGATAGAAGCGGGTGGCGGGGAAGGGGTGATGCTGCGCGATCCAAAGGCACCCTATCAAGGCGGACGCAGCAATCAGCTGCTCAAGTTGAAAAGCCTGCACGATGCGGAATGCACAGTGACTGCGCACCACCCCGGTAAAGGCAAGTACACAGGCAGGCTGGGCGCATTCAGCTGTCGTAACGAAGACGGCGAATTTCGTATCGGTTCAGGTTTGAGCGATGCCGAGCGTAGCAATCCGCCGCCTGTCGGCACGGTGATCACCTATCGCCACCGCGGTTTCACTGCCAAGGGCTTGCCGCGTTTTCCCACCTATTTGCGGGTGCGCCGCGAACCCTGATTTTAATTCAAAATAGCCGTTCACCATGCTTTCAAACACGCCGCCCCGATCCCGGCACAAAATTGACCACAGTCGATTTGCACCTTGACGGGCCATCGCCACGTACTATATTCTCGACTGCAGTCAACTTTTATGAGCAGGGAGGGACAACATGGCCGGCATCCGGGAAATGAAAAAACAGCGGACCCGCAAGGCGATCATGCAGGCCGCGGTCCGGCTGTTCAACGACAAGGGTTTCGAGAACACCAGTATCGAGGAACTGGCGAAGGCGGCCGGGATCGGCAAGGGCACAATCTACAGCTATTTTCGGACCAAGTCCGACATCCTCCACGCCTTCTGCGAGGATGAGCTGGTCTGCCTGCACCAGGAACTGACGACCCATGCCGACCAGGAGGTCCCGTTCCTCAAGCAGATGGTGGCCATCTACATGACCGAGTTCCGGATGATCACCGAAAACCGCGAATTCGGTCGCCTGTACCTGCAACAGAACGCCTTCCCGCGCGAGGTCGACCTGAAAAAGCACATGGAGAACGAGGATAACTACTTCCGGCTGCTCTTCCCCCTGCTGGAAAAGGCGCAGGAGCGGGGAGAACTGCGGAAAGACATTGAGCTGCTCTCTATCACCGGCCATTTTTACGGTCTCTATCTTCTCCTGGTCTCGGCCTGGTTCACCGGTTGGGTGGCCACGGATGAGGCCGAGACCACCCTCGAAACCCTGTTCCGCCAGGCCATGGAAGGGCTGCAGCCGCGCCCGGCATCAACTTCATCCGAAGGTACGCGTCATGCATGATCAGCTGTCCGCCCCGCGCAGCACCAGGGCCAAATTTGTCTTTTTCGTCTGGAACAACCTGCCGCGGCTCCTGCTGCTGGCGATCATCGCCCTGATAATTGTCCTGGCCGTGGTGATCAGGAACAAGAGCGCCCTGATCGCCGCGGACAAGGCCGCCGGCCTGAAGCAGGAACGGCCGCCGGTCAACGTCGTGACGCTGCTGCTCCAGCCGACGGTCATCCGCGACCGGATCAACCTGCCGGGCAGCATCGAGGCCTGGACGACCCTGTCGCTGCTCTCGAAACTGAACGGCACGGTGGTGGAGGTCGTGGCCCGCGAAGGTCAGGTCGTGAAAAAAGGCGACGTCCTCGCCCGCATCGACGACGACGACTACCGGATCGCGGTGCAGCGGGCGCAGGCCGCCTACGACCTGGCCCGGTCGGAATTCGAGCGCGACCGGGCGATCTACGCCAAGGGGGTTATCCCGACCGCCGAGTACGATGCCAACCGGACCAGGATGGAGACCGCCAAGGCCGACCTCGACAACGCCGAACTCCAGCTCTCGCGCTGCATCATCACGGCGCCGATGCACGGCGTTGTCAGAAAGATCGACGCCAAGGTCGGCCTGCAGCTCGCGGTCGGCGATCTCATGGCCGAAATCCTCGAAATCGACCGACTGAAGGCGGTGGTCGGCATCCCCGAGTCGGAGGTGGCGGCGGTCCGCGGCCTCACCGCGATCGACATCTCCCTCCAGGCCCTGCGGGACCGGACCGTTGCCGGCACGGTCCACTTCCTCTCCTCCTCGCCCGAGACCGTGGCCCGGCTGTTCCGCCTCGAGCTGGCGGTCGACAACCCGGACGGCGAGATCCTGCCGGGGATGTTTTTCCGCGCCGACGTCGTCAAGAAGACGGTCCCGGACGCGATCGCCGTGCCCTTCTACAGCGTCATTTCGCGCAACGACGAACAGTATGTCTACGTTGAAGAGGACGGCGTCGTCGCCAAGCGCCCCGTCGAAATCGGCATCATGGAGCAGTGGATGGTCCAGGTCACGAGCGGCCTGCGTCCCGGCGACCGCCTGGTGGTCGAGGGCCACCGCGATGTCGAGGACGGGCAGAAGGTCAAGATCGTCAAGGCCGCCACCGCCGTGAAGGACCTGATGCCATGATCATTTCCGATACCGCCGTCAAAAACAGCACGACCGTCTATGTCCTGGCGCTCCTGCTGATAATCTTCGGGGTCTACTGCTACCAGGCCCTGCCGCGCGAGAGCGAGCCGGACATCACCATCCCCAACGTCTTCATCTCGACCGAATACAAGGGCGTCTCGTCCACCGACATCGAGACCGCGATCACCATCGAGATCGAGAAGAAGCTCAAGGGTCTGGAGGGGCTGAAGAAGATCGAGTCGGTCAGCTCCGAGGGCCGGTCGACCATCAACGTCGAGTTCGTCACCGGTACCGACATCGACCGCGCCCTGCAGGACGTCAAGGACAAGGTCGACGAGGCCAAGGGCGACCTGCCGAGCGACCTCGAGGACGACCCCTCGGTCTTCGAGATCAACCTGTCGCAGATGCCGATCATCGTCTTCTCCCTCTCCGGCACCTGCGGCCTGTCCTGTCTCAAGGAGATCGCCGATGACCTCCAGGATGAGGTCGAGGCCCTGCCCGGGGTCATGGAGGTCGAGATCAACGGCGGTCTCGAACGGGAGATCCGGGTCGAGGTCGTCCCGGAAAAACTGTCCTACTACGGCCTGACCATCGCCAACCTGCAGACGGTCGTGCAGAGCGAGAACCGCAACACCTCGGGCGGCGCCATCCGCCTCGGCCAGGGCCGCTACCAGCTGCGGGTGCCCGGCGAGTTCCAGACGCCGGAGGAGATCTACGGCCTGGTCATCGGCACCCACAAGGGAGAGCCGGTCTACCTCAAGGATGTGGCCCAGGTGATCGACGGCTTCAAGGAGGAGACCAGCATTTCCCGGCTCAACGGCCGGGACGCGGTCAACCTGGCGATCAAGAAGCGCGCCGGCGAGAACATCATCGCCATCAGCCGGGAAGTGGACCGGATCATCGCCGCGAGCCGGGCCGCCTGGCCGCAGGGCACCGAGATCTCCAAGGTCGTCGACAAATCCCGCGATATCGAGGTGATGATCGCCGACCTCGAGAACAATATCCTCTCCGGCCTGGTCCTGGTCCTGCTCGTCATCTTCCTGTCGATGGGCTTCCGCAACGCCATCCTGGTCAGCCTCGCCATCCCCTTCTCGATGCTGCTCTCCTTTATCGTCCTCTACGCGATGGGGATCACCCTGAACATGGTGGTCCTGTTCAGCCTGACCCTGGCGCTGGGCATGCTGGTCGACAACGCCATCGTCATCATCGAGAACAGCTACCGCTTCATGCAGCAGGGGGCGAGCCGGATCGAGGCGGCGAGGCGGGCGACCTCGGAAGTGGCGTGGCCGGTCATCGGCTCGACCGTCACCACCCTGGTCGCCTTCTTCCCGATGCTGTTCTGGCCGGGGATCATGGGCGAGTTCATGAAATACCTGCCGATCACCGTCATCGTCACCCTCTCCGCCAGCCTCTTCGTCGCCCTGGTCATCAACCCGGCCTTGGCCTCGATCCACATGAAGCTGAAGGGCGGGCCGGACACCACCGGCATGACCATCGACGAGATCTCGGCGGCGGTCGACAAGCCAGCCGCCATCCAAGGCTTCTGGACATCCCTGTATGCCCGGTCACTGACCCGGGCGTTGGAGAAGCCGTGGTCGGTGCTCGGACTCACGCTGTGCGGTATGATCCTGATGTTCCAGGCATGGCTGCTGATCATCGGCCTGGAAAAACCGGTGGAATTCTTCCCGGAGATCGATCCGCGGGGGTTTTATGTCAACATCGAGCCGCCGGAAGGGGCCGATCTTGATTTCATCGACCGGATCATCGGCCGGGTCGAACTGGCGGTCGCCGGGGTGATCGCAAAACCGGGCGAGCAGGCCCCTTCCCCGCTCAAGGCCCTGGCCCCGAAGGAACACCGGCGACCGGACGGCGGGATCCTTGCCGGCCCGAGCGATCTGTACAACGTCAAGGACGTGTATATGCAGGGCGTGACCAGTGCCGCCGGCGGCGCCTCCTTCAGCTCCAACTCGCCGAACCATGTCGGCGTCCGCTTCCTCGAGCTGGAGGATCGCAGCGAATCGTCGCACCTGACGGTCAACACCATCCGCCAACGCCTCCAGGACATCCCCGGCGGCAAGATCACGATCGCCAAGGAGGAGGCGGGGCCGCCGACCGGGGCGCCGATCAATCTCGAGATCTCCGGTCCCGACTTCCAGATCCTGGGCCGGATCGCCGGGGAGGTGCGCGACGCCCTGAGCCTGATCCCCTATGTCGAGGACGTCCGCGATGACTACGTCGAGGGCATCCCCTCGGTGCAGGTGGTCGTCGACCGCCAGAAGGCGGGGCTGTTCGGCCTCACCACCGATATGATCGGTTTCGCCCTCAAGACCGCCTATAACGGCCTCAACGTCTCGTCGTTCCGCCAGGGGGATGATGATTTCGACATCACCCTGCAGCTCGGCGAGGCCGACCGCCGGGTCGTCGACGTCCTCCACGAGCTGCTGCTGCCGACTCCGTCCGGCGAGACGGTGCCGCTGTCGACGGTGGCGACGGTGACCTTTGCCGGCACGATCGGCGATATCCGCCGGATCAACAATGAGCGGGTGGTGACGGTCAAGGCCAATATCGAAGAGACCAGGACCACCGGCCCGGTCGTGCGGCAGCAGGCGGCGGAGTTTATCGACAGGATGGCGCTGCCGGCCGGTTATTCAATGAAGTTCACCGGCGAGCAGGACGAACAGCAGGAATCAGAGGACTTTCTGACGAAGGCCTTCCTCGTCGCCCTGCTGCTGATCTTCCTGACCCTGGTGGCGATGTTCAACTCGGCCATCCTCCCCTTCATCATCATGACCTCGGTGATCCTGTCGCTCGGCGGCGCCTTCCTCGGCATGGCCCTGTTCCGCTCCCCGTTCGGCATCATCATGACCGGGGTCGGGGTGATCTCGCTGGCCGGAGTCGTCGTCAACAACGCCATCGTCCTCCTCGACTACACCAACAAGCTGCGGCAGAGGGGCCACGCCCTGAAGGAGGCGGTGGTCGCCGCCGGCGCCACCCGGCTGCGGCCGGTGCTGCTGACCGCCATTACCACCATTCTCGGCCTGATCCCGATGGTCACCGGGGTCTCCTTCGACTTCCACAGCTGGTCGATCGCCTGGGTCAGCGAATCGAGCATGTGGTGGAAATCGATGGCCAACGTGGTAATCTTCGGGCTCTTCGATCGCCACCTTCCTGACCCTGATCGTCGTCCCGACCCTGTACTACCTGATGGCCCGGCTGACTGACAACCGGCGGCAGTTCACGGCACGGCTCAAGACCCTGTACTGGAAACCGTATGCCCGGCTGGCCGGTGAACCACGTCCGAAAGGAGACTCCTGATGCGCCCGCTCATTGCCTGCTCCGTTTTTCTGCTCCTGATCGCCGCCCCTCCGCCAGCCAGCCGGGCCGGCGAAAGCACGGAACTGACCGTCGCCGCGGCGGTACGGATCGCCCTGGAGAACAACCTCGGGTTGCAGCTGCAGAAGGACGATGTCGAGGCGGCAGCCGGGGTCAGGGAGGCGGCAGGCGGTGAATTCGATATCTTCTTCACCGGCGAGGCCGGGATCGGCGGGCAGGAATACCCTTTCCTCGCTCCCGATACCCCCGAGGAGGAGCGCAGCGGCCAGTGGACCGCCGGGGTGCGGAAAAAATTCATCACCGGTACCGAGGTCGGTCTCAACTGGCAGAACAGCCGTTTTTCCAGCTCCCCCCAGATCTATCTCCTCGACCCGTACTACCGCTCCAGCCTCACCCTCGACCTCCGCCAGCCGCTGCTGAGGGACTTCGGCATCGATAACCAGACCGCCAACCTCCGGGCCGCCGACCGCGACCTGGAGGCGGCGACCCTGCTGGTCGGCAGCGAGGCGGCCAACCTCGCCGCCATGGTCAGGAGGGCGTACTGGAACCTGGTCTACGCCTGGCAGGACCGGGAGGTCAAGGTCCTGTCGATCACACTGGCGAAAAGGCTGGTGAACGAGACCGCAACCAAAATCGAGGCCGGCAGGCTGGCCGAGGTCGACCGCTACCAGCCCGAATCGGAAGTGGCCCGCCGCGAGGAAAACCTGATCCTCGCCGACCGGACCATCGGTCTGTATGAAGATGAGCTGAAACTGCTGATGAACAGCAAGGACTGGCAGGTCACTCTGACCCCGATCGACCTGCCGCCGACCGATCCGGTCGAGCCGGATATCGACCAGGTCCTGCAGCGGGCCCTGCGCCTGCGGCCCGATATCCAGGCCGCCGATCTCAGCCGGGAGGCGGCGGAAATCCGCGAACGTGCGGCCCGCAACCAGACCCGGCCCGACCTCGCCCTGATCGGCATGGTCGGCCAGGGCGGCACCGACGATGTCTACGGCGACACCCTCGATGACGCCATCGACGACCCGGAAACCCAATGGCAGGCGGGTCTGGCCCTCTCCATCCCGCTGCAGAACGCGACTGCCGAAGGCAACTACCGTCAGGCCAGGGCCGCCCGCAGCAAGGCCGGCAATACCGCCCAGCTCCTCCGCCTCCACGTCCGGCAGGGCGTCGGGTCGACGATCCGCGACGTCCAACTGGCGATCAAGGCGATGGAGGCCACGCCGAAGACCAGCATCGCCACCCGCAAACGGCTCGAGGCCGAACAGGCCAAGTTCGAGGCCGGCCGCGCCACGACCCTCGATGTCCTGACGGCCCAGGAGGCCTATGCCGAGTCCCTCAGCCAGGAGAAACGGGCCGAGGTCAGCTACGCCATCGCCCTGGCCGAACTTTACCGTATCCAGGGCCTGATCGGACCGGCCGCAACCCCCTGAACCCGATCCATCCCGCCGCGATCCATATGCGGGAAACGTCCCGTCAGGGGCGGACAATGACAGGTCGCACACGCGATGGATCAGGCGGACGGACCGTCGAGCACCGTGGCGCGATGTTTCAGGTGGGCCTGGACGATCTTGATCTCGCCGTAGGAGTAGTCCTTCCCCAGGGCCTGCCTGATCTCGCTGAGCGAGCCGCCCGCCCCGGCGATCTGCTGCTCGATGGCCAGGCGTCTGTCGGTGGTGATCAGCCGGTCGACCGCCAGGATACCTTCCTCGACAAAATGGGCCAGATGCCCCTCGACGGTGGCGACGACCAGGCCGCGTTCCCTGGCGATATCGGTCACGGACAGCCTGTTCTCGAACATCTCCAGACTGATCCGTCTGGTATCGCCCCTCGCCGCCGTTTTCCGAGTGGTCCCGGCCGCCTCCGGATCAGGCGCCACGGGCAGCACCACCTCCTGTATGCCATGCTCCCGGCGGTAGTCCGCAACCAGGGTCACCAGCTCATCGCCGAACTTTTCGGCGAGACGCGGGCCGATTCCTTTGATCCGTTTCAGGGCGGCAAGGCTTTCCGGCAGGTTGACCGCGATCTGGATCAGGGTCTTCTGGTGCATGATCTGGAAGTGCGGCACCCCTGCCTCGCCGGCCTTGCGGGCGCGCCAGTCCTTGAGGATCTGGAACAGGGCGGGGTGGCCGATATCGGATTCGCCGTAGGTCGCGGCCGGCGTCTTTTTGTCCTGCGCCGGTTGCAGCTCGATCTCGGCCGCCGAGACGGCCCGCAGGTATGCGGCCGGCGAAAAGCCGCTGTGGCAGGAACGGACCGCAGCCAGCTTGACCGCCGTCTCCTCCCCGAGCTGCTTCAGGGCATCCTTGACCTTCCTGCGAATCTCCTTGTTGTCGGTATCTATCCGGAGATCGGTGACAAAGTCAACCAGTAGCGAGACGATCCTGTCCTCGAAATAGACCGAGGCCTTGGCGGTGCGTTCACGGATGGCGGGATCGGCCTCGGGCAGGGTATCGACCCGGAACATCCCCTGCAGCTGCTTCTGGAAATTTTCCCCGACGGTTGCGATCTCCTCGCGGCACCTCTGCTCCAGGCCGCCGATCTCGCCTGCGCCCGATACCTGCAGCACCGCCCGGTTTTTCATCAGCAGCGCCACCAATCGTCCCAGGCGGGAGCGCAGGTACGAGAAATCGAAACACCCGGTCAGCAGCTGCTGCTGGTATCGCACCTTGGCCGCGGCCAGCTTCTCGGGCGACGGCTGGTTGCGCCCGGCCTCCTCGACAAAGCGCGACACGGCCGCGTCGGTCTTGACGCCCACGGCCGCCAGCGGCGAGCTGAGCACCAGGCCGTCAAAGGTCTTGCAGCGACTCAGGGCCACGTAGACCTGGCCGTGGGCAAAGGCGGCCCCGGCATCGACGATGGCCCGCTCGAAGGTCAGTCCCTGGCTCTTATGGATGGTGATGGCCCAGGCCAGTTTCAGCGGGAACTGCGCGAAGGAGCCGATTTTGTTCTGACTGATCTCCAGGGTTTCCGGGTCGATCCTGTATTCGATATTCTCCCAGGTGGCCTGCTCGACCTCGATGTCGCTGCTGTCCTCCGGGCACCGGACGCGGATGGAATCGCTGAAGATGCCGGTGATCCTGCCGATCCGGCCATTGAAATAGCGTTTCTCGGGCGAGGCGTCGTTTCTGACGAACATCACCTGCGCCCCCACCTTCAGCTCCAGCCGGGCCGCGGTCGGATAACCGTGTTCCGGAAAGTCCCCTTCTATCCCGGCCCGAAACTGGTAGCTTTTGCTCCGCAGCTGGTGCAGTCTGCCCTGATTGATCGCGTCGGCGCCGCTGTTATGGGTGCAGAGGGTGATATAGCCCTCGTTGTCGGCCGGGGTGAAATCCGGGATGCAGCGGCTGTTGAGTTGCTGCAGCGAGGCGGGATCGAGCCGGTTGTCGCGGACCCGGTTCAACAGGTCGATGAACCGGGCATCCGACTGCCGGTAGATATGCCTGAGTTCGATCGGAATCAGTTCGGTCTCACGCAGGGCCCGGCTGGCAAAAAAATAGGGGGAGTCGTAATACTGCCGCAGCAATTGCCATTCCGCCGCCTTGACCACCGGCGGCAGCTGGTGCAGATCGCCGATCATCAACAGCTGTACCCCGCCGAAGGGCAGGCCGCTGTGACGGTAGCGCCTGAGGACATGATCCACCCCGTCGAGCAGATCGGCCCGCACCATGCTGATCTCGTCGATCACCAGCAGATCGAGCGTCTTGACGATATTGATCTTTTCCCGGCTGAAGCGGTGCCGGCCGAGATAGTTGCTGTCGCCGGGGATGAACGGGCCGAAGGGCAACTGGAAGAACGAGTGCAGCGTCATGCCGCCGGCATTGATGGCCGCCACCCCGGTCGGCGCCGTGACCACCATGCGCTTGCCGGTTTTCTTCTTGAGATCGTGGAGAAAGGTGGTCTTGCCGGTGCCGGCCCTGCCGGTCAGAAAGATATGGCAGTTGGTCTGCCGGACAAAATCGTCGGCCAGCTGCAGTTCGGGATTGGTATTGTCCATCGTGGTCTGTGAGGAGAAGGTTGCCGTTGGCGAGCAATTTCCAATCCGACCACTATAACAGACAATCCCTCCTGATGATAGACAGCCGGCACCAGGCCGGCTGTCGGAACACTGCAGATTCCCTGCAACAGCCCCCCGGATCCCCGGCCTCCCCCTGCAGCGGCAAAGGGAGGCCGGGGCCGGGCTACAACCTCAGTTGACCTTTTTCTGCCGGCCCTGCCACTCCTTCTCCCGCAGCTTGAACTTCTGGATCTTGCCGGTGGCGGTCTTCGGCAAGGCCTCGAACACGACATATTTCGGGGCCTTGAACTTGGCCATGTTGGCCTTGCAGAAGGCGATGATGTCCTCGGCGGTCGGCGTCGTCCCCTCCTTGGGAACGACGAAGGCCTTGGCGACCTCACCCCACTTCTCGTCCGGGACGGCGACCACCGCCACCTCGAGGACATCGGGATGACGGTAGATGACGTTCTCGACCTCGACCGTCGAGATGTTCTCGCCGCCGCTGATGATGATATCCTTCTTGCGATCCATGATCTGGATGTAGCTGTCGGGATGGATCACCGCCAGATCGCCGCTGTGGAACCAGCCGCCCTCGAAGGCGGTCGCCGTCGCTTTTGGATCTTTGTAGTAGCCCATCATCACGTTGTTGCCGCGCATCACGATCTCGCCGATCGTCTTGCCGTCGCGCGGCACCGGCTGCATCGTCAGCGGATCGACCACATCGGTATACATCGCCACAATATAGGACACACCCTGGCGGGATTTGATTTTGGCCTGTTCTTCAGGCGAGAGGTCAGCCCATTCCTGCTTGTAGGAACAGACGGTGTGCGGCCCGTAGACCTCGGTCAGGCCGTAGACGTGGAGGATGTTGGCGCCGATCGATTCCATGTTCTGGATGATGGTCGGGGCCGGCGGGGCCCCGGCGGTGATGACCTGCAAGGGGCGTTCGAGCTTGAGGCTGTTGGCCGTGGCATAGGTCGACATGCCGATCAGGATCGTCGGGGCGGCACAGAGGTGGGTGACCCCTTCCCGCTCGATCATCTTATAGATTTCTTCCGGAACGACCTTGCGCAGGCAGACGTGGGTGCCGCTCATCGCCGTCACCCCCCAGGTGAAGCACCAGCCGTTGCAGTGGAACATCGGCAGGGTCCAGAGATAGGTGGAGGACGAGTTGAAGCCGGTCTCGAGCATCTCGCCGAGGGCGTTGAGGTAGGCGCCGCGGTGGTGGTACATGACCCCCTTGGGCAAGCCGGTGGTGCCGCTGGTGTAATTGATGGTGATGTTCTGGTACTCGTCATCGACGACCGGCACGATCTCGTCGTTCGATCCGGTGGCGACAAACTCGTTGTATTCGGGGCCGTCAAGCGGCCGCTCATCGCTGATATCGCAGATATTGACGATCTTCTTGACCTGACTGAGCTCGGCGACGATCGGCTTGACGACGCCGGCGAACTCGTTGTCGACAAAGACCACCTTCGAATCGGAATGGTTGATGATATAGCTGATCTCGGCCGAGGCCAGGCGGATGTTGACACTGACCAGCACGGCGCCGATCATCGGCACGGCATAATGGGCCTCGAGCATGGGCGGGGTGTTGGGGCAGATAAAGGCGACCTTGTCGCCCTTGCCGATCCCGATTTTGCGCAGGGCATCACCGAGGCGGGTCACCCGCTCGTAAAACTCTTTGTAGGTATAACGCGTATCATTGTAGACAACAGCCGTTTTATCCGGGTAGACCAGGGCAGATCGGCGGATAAAATGCACAGGGGTCAGCACATCAAAAAAAACATTCATGTTTTCCATACGTTGCAACTCCTTGTTGTTGTTGATCGTTGTACCTCGGCCCACTCCGTTGCCTGTTCCCGGTGCTCCGTCTGCCGTCTGACCGCGCACCGATACGGAGAAAGCGCATCGTCCTTCATCGCCGCCTGGATCCCGGCAGCCGCTCCTCCATCGTGGATCAGCGGAAAAAACACCGGCTCCTGGCCATGAACGAGCGCTCGCTCAGAAGTTATAACGGATTCCCGGAAACTGTCAAACGGTTTGTTTATCCGGCATTTCGGAAGCAGGTCGAGATTTTGGCGGCAGCGCAGATTTTTGTATCGCTGCGAAGGATGATTCGGCTATCATGGCAGACGCCGCGGGCAGGATGACGCCCGCGGCGAAGATGCAGTCCACCGTCAAAACTCAGCATGGGCAGGCCGCAGTCCTTCACGACCGCCGATCCTTCCGCTTCCTCCGCAGCAGATGACCCCAACCTTGGATCGACCTGCACCGCCATCCTCCACCCTGGCCGGTATCGTCTATGTCGCCCTTTCCGCGGCTTCATTCGGGGCCCTGCCGATCTTCATCAAGGTCGCCTATGCCAGTGGCGCGTCGACGGTGGCGGTGCTGGCGCTGCGCTTCATCTTCGCCGCCCTTCTGATGTGCGTGATCATGGTTGTCCGACGGCAACGCTGGCCGCGCGGCCGCAACCTGGTCATCCTGATCGGCATGGGCGGCCTCGGCTATGTCGGCCAATCGTACTGCTTCTTTGCGGCGCTGAACCATGCCTCGGCCGGTCTCGTCTCGCTGCTCCTCTATCTCTACCCGACCCTGGTGGCCCTGCTCGCCGCCGCCTTTCTGCAGCAACCCCTGAGCCGGACGAAGCTCGCCGCCGTGCTGGCGGCCCTGGCGGGTACGGCCCTGATCATCGGCGGCGACACCAGCGGCAGCCTGCCCGGAATCATCCTCGGGATCGGCGCGGCGCTGATCTATTCGATCTATATCCTGGTCGGCAGCAGAATACTGCAGGCTGAAGGCGCCCTGCCGGCGGCAACGGTGGTCATGATCGCGGCGGCGGCCGTCTTTGCGGTCATGGCGGCGGCCGGGCGACCGGCCCTGCCGGAGGGAAGTGCCGGCTGGGCGGCGGTAGCGGCCATCGCCCTGGTGTCGACGGTGATCGCCATGGTCTTCTTTTTCGCCGGCCTGGCTCGCCTTTCCGCCGCCGACGCGGCGACCGTGTCAACGCTCGAGCCGCTGGTGACCGTCTTCCTGGCCGCCCTTTTCCTTGGTGAATCGATCACTCCGGTCAAACTGGCCGGCGGCATCATCATTATCACCGCCCTGGTGGTGCTGGCCCGCAGCCGGTAGCGACCAGCGATCGGGCATCTGTCATTTCACGCCCGGCCCCGCTTCTTCATCATCATAGGCCTGCTCCAGTTCCGTCTGCAGACTGGACGCCTCGTTCAGCAGCAGTTCCCAGAGTTCCTCGATGCCGTCGAGATTGTCGTTCCTGCCGGCCTTTTCAAGGGCAAGGGCGATCTCGCGGACCCCGACCGCGGCAAAATGATTGACCGCCCCTTTGTAGGCATGCGCCGCCTCGCACAGGGCCCTGGCATCCCTCGCCTGTATCGCCGCATCGACCCGGAGCAGGAGCGGGGTATTGCGCTGGAGGAAGAGACCGATCATGTCGTGCAGCAGCTGACTGTCGCCGCCGACAAATTGCAGGGCCTGGGTCCGGTTCCAGCACGAAGGGACATGCACCGGGGCCTCGGCGGCACCGCCGTCGCCTGCGGCGCCGGCATCGACAGGGACGCCGAGCCAGGGCAGGAGCCTCTCCGCCAGGACATCGGGCTTGATCGGCTTGGTGAGGAAATCGTCCATGCCGATGGCCAGGCATTTGCGGCGTGTCGTCTCCATGGCGTTGGCGGTCATGGCAATGATGACCACCCGCTCGCGCCCCTCCTCCTGCTCGCGCTTGCGGATGACCTCCGTTGCCTCGTAGCCGCTCATCTCCGGCATCTGGATATCCATCAGGACCAGCGAGTAATCACCGGCCTGGACCTTCCGCACCGCCTCCCAGCCGTTGCCGGCGACCTCGGTCTCCAGGCCGAATTTCTGCAGGATGGCCTCGGCGACCTTCTGGTTGATCGGTTCGTCGTCGACGAGCAGGACCTTGCCATGGAGCCGCAGTTCCCTCTTCTCCTTCTCTTCACTCCGTTTCAGTGAAGACCGGCGGCCGGAGACGACCGCGATCAGAACATCATAGAGCTGGAGCCGGCGGATGGGTTTGTAGACGATCGACCGGATCCCGGCCTCGACCGCTTTGTCCCTGGGGACACTGCCCGAACTCAGCAGGATCATTTCCGCGACCCGGTCGGCATGGCGTCCCCGGATCCGGTCGGCCAGCGTCAGGCCGTCACAGCCCGGCATGTGGTGGTCGAGCAGGACGACATCGACCGCCATCTCCCGCTGCCGCATGGTTTCCAACTCGGCAAGCGCGGTCTCGGCATCGCCGCAGGACACGATCTCGACATCGCAGACACCGAGATAGTGTTCGATCAGCATCCGGTTGGTGGCACTGTCGTCGACGATCAGAAAGCGTCTCCCCCGGAGCTTGTCGCAGGGGACGAACGGGACCGCATCCTCCGCCGTCTGCGAAGGCCAGGGTAAACCAGAAGGTCGAACCCCGGCCAAGGACGCTCTTCACCCCGATTTCACCGCCCTGCATCTGCACCAGCTGCTTGCAGACACTCAGCCCGAGACCGGTGCCGCCATATTTCCTGGTGGTCGAGCCATCGGCCTGGGTGAATTTCTCAAACAGCCTGTCAAGAACAGCCGCGGCAATGCCGATGCCGGTGTCCTGGACCGAAAAACGGAGGATCTGCCGGTCTCCGTCCCGCCCGGCCGGTTCGACCCGGAGAACGACCTCGCCGTGTTCGGTGAACTTCACCGCGTTGCTGACCATGTTGGTCAGGATCTGCCGCAGCCGGGTCGGGTCCCCCTTGACCCGGCAGTTGATCTCGAGCGGGACGAAACAGACGAGTTCGAGATTCTTGACATTGACCGCATCGATGAACAGCTCCGAGGTCTCCTCCATCAGTTCCCGGAGATCGAAGGCGATCGATTCAAAATCGATCCGGCCGGCATCGATTTTGGAGAAATCAAGGATATCGTTGATGATCAGCAGCAGCGAATCGGCCGACCGGGTGGCGCTGTCGAGCAGCCGGCGGTACTCCTCCGCCAGCGGCGCATCCCGCAGCAGCGACAGGACCCCGATGATGCCGTTCATCGGCGTGCGGATCTCGTGGCTCATATTGGCGAGGAATTCACTCTTGGCCCTGGCCGCGGCGAGGGCCTCGTCCCTTTTCATCCGCAACTCCTCCGTCCGCTCCTGGACCAGGAGTTCGAGATTCTTGCGGTGTTCCTTCAGCTCGGCTTCCCGCAGTTCGACGGCCTCGACCATGGTATTGAAATCGTCGATCAGATCACCGATCTCGTCAGTATACTTGCGGGTCACCCGGATCGTATAATCTCCCTCCTCGGAAATCCGGCGCGCCATCTTGGCCAGCGAATAGATCGGCTTGGTCATCAGCTGCTGCAGGCTCGACGAGATCAGCTGGGTCACCAGCAGGACCACGATCAGGCTGAAAAACAGCAGCAGGGCGGAATCCCGGATCTGGTCCGTCTCCCTGTCGGTATTGGCGAGGATATAGACGGTGCCGAGACGGCGGCCGTCGGAGATCATGGGGTGAACTAACCGCAGTTTGATCCTGCCGCCGCTGAAGATGAAATCATGTCCATCTTTGGGCAACTTTTCCGGCATGGTCGCCATCGCCGCATATTCGGGAGGGATGAAACGGGCCAGCGGCTCCCCCGTGGCTGCATACATGATCGCCATCTCGATTTCCGGGTCGGCCTGAAGACCGGCCAGGACCTGCTCGACCTGGGCGGTCGACCCGGCGGTGACGGCGGGAGCGCTGAGATTCGATACCGATTCGGCGAGGATGGTGAGATTGTCGAGCATTGACCGGCGCAGCAACCGGATCTGGTTGATCGAGGAGAGGCCGGCGAAGAGCAGCAGGGCCAACGCGGTGATGACCAGGATCAGGAGCGTCAGTTTGCGCCGGATCGGCAGACTGTGAAAAAACGGTCTAAGCATGCTGGTTTCCTGCCGTATTTCCTGTCATTCCACCCCCCGGTGTCACCGATTACCAGCCCATCGTCTGGACGCTCCCGTGTGTTTCAGTTGTATCGCAAAAGCAATTTCTACTTCAAGGCAAATCCTGCCGGCAGGACCCGATGCCCGGCAGGAAAACGAGACGGCGGCGAAGATCGGCATTGCCCGTCGGTACGACTGCGGCTAAGATGGGGTTCCGTCACCATCACACAGCGAGGACAGACATGGACACCATCACCTGGCAGGATTTCACCGCCGTTGAACTGCGCGTCGGCACGGTCCTCACCGTCGAGGATTTTCCCCAGGCCCGCAATCCCGCCTATATTATCACCGTCGACTTCGGGAAGGAATTGGGGATCAGGAAGACCAGCGCCCAGATAACGGCCCTCTACGGCAAGGACGAACTTCTCGGCCGCCAGATCGTCGGGGTCGTCAATTTCCCGGCCAAACAGGTTGGTCCGGTCAGGTCCGAATTCCTGCTGACCGGCTTCTACGCCGGCGACAAAGAAGTGGTGATCGCCGTCCCGGAAAGGCCGGTGCCGAACGGCGCCAAGCTCCTCTGAACGATTCCCCCCTCTCACCCCAAGGGCAAGCCATGATCAAGCACATCGTCTGCTGGAAACTTCTCGATCGCACGGTCCCGCTGGAAAAAAATCATGACGCCCTGGCGATCCGCGAGGCCCTGCACGGGCTGCGGGGCCGGATCCCGGGTCTGCTCCACCTCGAGGTCGGGTTCGATTTCAGTGCCGATCAATCGTCGGGGGACATTGTCCTCTACTCGGAGTTCGCGACCAGGGCGGACCTGGCCGGCTACCAGCGTCACCCCCTCCATGTCGAGGCCGGGAAGATCATCCGGCCGCGCACCTGCGATCGCCGGATGATCGATTACGAGGTCTGAACGGCTCCCCGCCGCTGACAGGGCGTTCCCGCTCAGATGGCCGGGCGGGCGTAGCTGCCCAGGTCGATGACCCCGGCGCGGCCGCCGCCGTCTTCGGCAAACCGCTGCTGGAACCAGTCGTAGATCTCCCAGAACCGCTCCTCTCCGCCATCAACCCGGTACTTCGCCAGGCGATCGCCGACCTCCGGCAAGGCTTGGCTGGAGCGGAGGATCTCGAGGAATGCCGGAAATTCATCGATTTCGACAGTGTAGAAATGATTCGGCGATGAACCGATGAAGCCGGCAAAGAAACCGACCCGGTTGCGGGTTGGATTGAGGCGCTGTCCAGGGCGCAGGACCGTGACGTCATCGTGCCAGCGATGGAGCACCAGCGACACGACCGCATCCCCCCTCTCCGCCCCGTTGATCCTGATATAGGCCAGGCTGTCCTGCCGGTCGTCACCAGCGGTGAAAGACGACGGCCCCGGCGCCGCCGCCGCCCGCAGGCCCTGCAGAAGATCGTCGATGTCGCGGTATTCCGACAGCAGGCCCGGATACTGCTCGCCGTCCTCGAGATAGTTGCCATCGAAATCGATCCCGGTTTCGACCAGGAAATGGTGATGCACCAGGTACTCGACAAACTCGCGCTTGGCGTCGTCGGTGGCAAACTGAATACGAGCCGGCAGAGACGAGGGGGAGGCGTCGAGTTCCTGCAGGTCCATGCCGCCGTACCAGTACTGCAGGGAATTGCGCCGCTGCTCCTGCGGCAGGAAATCGAGAAACCGGGTTTCCGCCTCCTGGCGCAGCCCGTCAAGCCGCACCCGTGCCGCCAGCCGCTGCTCCGCCGCTCCGTAGGCCGAATACCCCGTCACCATCGTCGCACAGATCCTCTCGAACAGGGGATAATCGAGGACCCAGATGGTCTTCGGCAGATCCCCCAGGCCGCCCTTGTGCACCGACGCAGTGGCGGCATGGCGGAGAACCGTCAGCAACGGCGCATCTTCCCCCCGATTGCCGCGCCAGATGTGTTCATACCCCCACCCCTGATAACGGAACAAGATGTCATCCAGCTGGCTCCGCTTGCGGGCGAACTGCACCGTCTCCCGCCGCAGCTGCCTGACGGCGTCCGGCGGTGCCGTCTCCCCGACCGGCGAGGCGGCCCGCTGCGTCCCCAGCAACCCCTCGTTGTTTATCAGGAAGCCGGGCAGGCGAACGCTGAGGTCGTATTCGGGAGAGAGGAACATGACCCAGAACTGGTCGTCAAGGACGTCGAGGGCCGCCGCCGCAACGGCCGGTCCCTCGAAACAGCTCTGCAGAATCGGCAGGGCGTTGTCGAGCAGGAAGCGGTAGCGCGCTTCCGGCGGGATCTGCTCGAAGGTGGCAAACGGGTTGGCGGCAAACCGCGGGGCATAGCCGACCCGATGCGGCGGCATCAGCCAGTCGGGACGGATGAAGAGATCATGGACCCTTTTCAACTGCTCCCCGCCGAGATTGAAGACGACGCGGCCGCCGGCTGCAGAGGCCGCATGCACCCTCCTGAAGCGGTAGAAAAACAGCCCTCCGGGATCGTCATAGGGCAGGACTGTCGGCACCGGCACGACCGGTTCCCCCGGGGGGGTACGGGAGCGGACCAGTTCGTAGAAGGCCCCGGTCCCTGAATCAAAGGTGATCTGGGTGGCAAAGATATGCTCATAGATGTAGCGGGACGTCATCACATGTTTGGGATCCTGACGATTGAGGAAATCCTCCCAGTTCCCGACACTCGACAGGTCCCGGGCCGCAGTGGCGGTCAGCCTGGTGATCTCCTCCGGATCCGGGCCCTTGGCCCCGCTGGCCAGCCAGGCGACGATGACCCGATGTTCCTCCGCCGTGACCGGCGGCAACCCGAGGGGCATGCGATGATCGGGGTGGGCGGCAAGAAAGGCCTCCATCTCCCCGGCGCCAAAGGGACAGGCATTTCTGTCCGCCACCGGCGGTTCCTTCCCGAATGCGGCTGATCCCGGCGGCCGGCGGGAAAGCAGCCGCCCCAGCAATGCCTCTTCCGGCCCTGCCTCGGCCTCGCCGCCGATGATCGGGACGAAACCCTTTTTCCGCCATCCTGCAGTTGTCCAGGCATCGACCATCAGCCGGGCCGGCTCGATTGCCGCCAGACGCCGGCGATCGATGACCGTCCGGGGACTGCCGCCCCGCTCCAGCCCGGCGAATGACCCCAGATCGATCTGGCAGGGGGCCGAATAACCGCTGTGGCAGGCGACACAGCGGCGGCTCAGAATGGGCTGGACCTCTGTCAGATAATTGACCTCTGCCGCCGTTGACGATACGGCATCCTGACCCGGTCCGGTCACCCCGGGTCCGGTGGTACAGCCGGAAAGCGCGAGACCGACCAACAGCAACAGGCTGCAAAGACAGCGCATGAAAGCCTCCGCGACAAAAAAGACGGGATGGACGGCAATCCGGAACACGCGATTGGTGCCGCCATGACAACATGGCCGCAGTATACGCAATAGCGGTCGCTTTTCAACGGCTTTTCGGCAGGAGAAAGCGATCGTTTGCTCCCGGTTTTGCCTTAGCCATTCTCCTCCTGATTGGCGAAAGCCTCCATCCTGCGTCCCCGGTCGACACACCCTTCGACCGCAGCACAGCAGGTATCGACGGCCTTCACCATCGCCAGCAGCTGCCGGAACACAGGATCATCCCGACCGAGATCGCTCTCCGCCCGCCGCACCATCTCCGCGCTCCGCTCCAGATGCTCGTTCAATTCGGCGAGAAAGTGCTTGCGGCGTTCGTGCTTTTCCCGTTCCCGGCGGATCAGCGGCAGAATCCGTTCGATCGAGACCTCCACCAGCACATCCCGGGGCGTGTTGTAGCTGGTCGAGATGCGTTCGAGATTCTCCAGGGTCCGGCGGGAGATGACATAGGTCTTGGCCACCCGCGGTTCCGCCGTTCCCGGCGGCCCGCCCGTCTCGGCAATAACCCGGAGGGTCTGGACATCGTCGACCAGATAATCGAACAGCGATTTCTGGCGGATGCCCAACTGGGTGGCAAGGATGCTCAGGGCATCGATCGACCGCGGCGACAGCTTGAAGGTCGTCCTGACCGATTGCCGCCCCTGGAGATCGCGCACACTATCTTCACGTATTTCCAGATGGATCAATGACTTGATCTGGTCTCCCATAACGCCCTCCCGTGACTCCTGCTGCGCAGCTAAATTACTTTTTTATTAAATGCGAAAAAGTAATATTCTTTTTATTGACTTTGATGCATGAATTATTACCATTCTGAGTAAAGAGATAAAGAGCGAAAACCGCTCGAGGTAAAATAACCGCAGTATCCAGCACCATCATGCAAAGGAGGAACGACCATGGAACTTGCACGCTACATGCCACGCCAATCACTGATCAATCGACCGGATACGTTCTCCAGTCTCGTCGATGAGTTCTTCACCCCGTTCTTCAATTTCGAGCGGCGCCCCGCCATCGTCATCAGCGGCAACCTGCGGGTCGACATCTACGAGAAGGACAATCGGATCATGGTCGACGCCGAACTTCCCGGCATCGACAAGAAGGACATCAAGGTCGACGTCAAGGGCAGACTGCTGACCATCGGCGGCGAGCGCCGGGTGGACGAGGAGGTCAAGGAGGAAAACAGCTATCGCCGCGAATGCCGTTACGGCAAGGTTGAAAGGACGTTCAGCCTGCCCTTCGAGATCGATACGGAGAACGTCGTCGCCAAACACGAAAACGGCATCCTCCATCTGGAGATCGCCAGACCGGCGGAACTGACGCCGAAGCAGATCGAAATTCAATAACCACAGTCACTGGCCGGTCGTTTTCGCACCGGCGGTAAAGGAAAGGGACGGGACGGCCTCAGGCCGTCCCGTTTTTTTGTTCAGTGGCGGCGGACGTCTCCGCCCCGGTCCCGGCCGGCGGCTCCGGCGTACAAAGGTCCTGATCTGCATGCACCAGCAGTTCGTCCTCGACGCCGCCCTCGGCCGTCTCCTCCTTCATCCGCCGCAGCACGACCCCGACATCGGGCAGATGCTCGCGGAAGGCGTCGCCGTAGATTTCCCACACGGTGATGAAGAGGGCGGCGACGATCGGGCCGATGATGATGCCGAGCAGGCCGAACATCGCAATCCCGCCGAGGGTGCCGAAGAGGACGAAGAGATCGTGCATCTCGGTGTCCTTGCCCACCAGCCGCGGCCGGATCAGGTTATCGAGGTTGCCGGCGATGGCACCGCAGACCACGCCGAGGATCACCGCCCCGGCGAATTGCCCCTTGAGTATCAGGATGATCAGCGCCGGCACCCACACGATCGCCGTACCGAAGGCGGGGATGATCGACATCACCGCCATGACCGTGCCCCAGAAGACCGGCCCCTCGATGCCGGCCAGCGCGAAGGCGAGGCCGCAGATCGCCCCCTGGATGATGCCGATGATCAAAGTGCCCTTGATCGTCGCCCGCGCCACCGAGGTGAAGCGGCGCAGCAGCAGCTGTTCGTCGCGGTCGTGCAGGGGAAGGAAGTAGAGGATCTTCATCAGCAGCTTGTCGCCCATGGTGAGGAAATAGAACATGACGTAGAGCATGATGATCGAGCCGAACACCGCCTGCATCGTCATCTTGGTGACCGAGGAGAGGGAGTCGATGAGGAAGGTCGAAATCGAACCGACGATCTGGCCGATCTTCTCGAGGATGACGTCGCGGTAGGGCAGGATCTGGTCGTAATAGGGGATCTTCTCCAGATAGCGGGTCATCTCGGTCGGTTGACTGACAAATTCCTGGATCCAGGGGGTGACCGACTGGCCGACATGGATGGCCTGGGCGACCACGACCCCGACCAAAATCGACAGCGGTCCGAGAACGAGGACGATGATGCCGATGATGGTCAGGATCGAGGCGATATTCTCACGGCCGCCGATCCTGCGGCTGAGCCAGTGGTGGGCCGGAGCGACCATCGCCGAGAACAGCCCGGCCATGAACAGCGGCATCAGGAACTGGTGGATCATCACCAGGAAGACCGTTGAGATGCAGCCGACGATCACCAGCAGAACGGCCTTGTTGACGGTACCGCGTTTCATGCTCCCTCCCGAAAAAAACTCCACGAACAACTGACGCCGACTCCGTCGCCGCATCGGCCGCAGGGTGCAGGACATCACGTGCGGCCGGGTTCTCCAGTCGCGATTGGCCCTATCCTAGAGTATCCCGCGCGCCGCGACAAGCCCTTTTCGCCGGGCCGATTTCCATGACGCCGCTATTTTTTCCGGTCGAGAAAGAGCCGTATCAGCGGGGCACTGGTGATGCTGGTGACCAGGGCCATGACGATCAGGGCGACGAAGACCTGGCGGTTGATCAGCCCGGCTTCGAAGGCCAGGCTGCCGAGAATGATCTCCATCGCCCCGCGGGCGTTGAGCCCGAAGGCGACGGCCATGGCCTTATTGGGCGGCATTCCGCCCAGACGGGCACCGGCCCCGGCGCCGAGCACCTTCCCGGCGAAGGCCAGCACCAGGACCAGGCCGACGATGATCGGATCGAAGTGCTCGACGAAGTCGACCTTCAAGCCGATGGAGACAAAAAACAGCGGCGCGAAGAAATTGGTGACGAACTGGTGCATGATCCCCCTCGCCTCCTCCCGCAGATGGACGGAATCGCCGATGGCCTGGCCGGCGATGAACGCCCCGAGGATGGCATGGATATGGATATACTCGGTAAAGGCGGCGCAGAGGAGACAGAAGCCGAGGCTGAGCGACAGGACGCCGCCCGGCCAGGACAGCCGGGTCTGGATCCAGGGGAGGATGCGGTTGAGCAGGAACCGGCTGAACAGCAGCATGCAGACGGCAAAGGCGATGATGGCGATGATCGGCCGGACGATGCCGACATCGCCGTTTCCCTGCCCGACCATCGACAGGATGAATGAGAAGATGAGCCAGCCGACGATGTCGTTGAACACCGCCGAGGCGATGATGATCGCGCCGACATCGGTCTTCAGCAGCTTCATGTCGAGCAGGATCCGGGCGATGACCGGTAGGGCCGAGATCGACATGGCGGTGCCGAGAAAGAGGGCGAAGAGCAGGTGTGTCGACCCGCCCGCCGTCACCGAAAACCAGGCAGGGAAATACCAGGCGAGGGCGAAACCGCTGACAAAGGGCAGGACCATGCTGCCGATGCCGGTGGTGAGCGCCACCACCCCGTGTTCGAGAAACAGGGAAAAACGCAGTTCCAGGCCGGCGACGAAGAGCAGCAGGATCACCGAGAGGGAAAAGATCGTGTCAAGCGAACGGGCGAAATTGGGGTTGCCGGTGAACGGAAAAATGGTGTCGTAGACCCCGGGAAGGAGTGTCCCCAGCAGCGTCGGCCCGAGCGCGACCCCGACCAGCAGTTCCCCCATGACCATCGGCAGGCCGAATTTGCGGCCGATCTCCGAGGCGATGCGGGACAGGATCAGCATCGTGCTGATCGCCAGCAGCAGGACCACGAGATCGTTCGGCGCAAAATCAGCCATCCGTACGCCTCGCGTCAGTCTCTGCGGCGGGCCGCGAATGGACGATGAGGATGTTGCAGGGCAGATCCTCGAGGATGTGCTCCATGCCGTGGGTGAAGATCCGGTCGATGATGCCGTAACGGCCGTCCGGCGAGTTGATGGCGAGCAGGTCGGCCCCGCAATCCTCGGCATAGCGGCGGATGGCGAAACCGGGCCGGCCGCTGAGCACCAGCCGTTCGACCCGACGGCCGTCATCTTCCAGACCGGCACCCAGCTGCCGCAGTTTCGCCTCTTCGTCGTGCAGCAGCTGTTCCCGGATCCGAGCGGTCTCGAGCGTCGTGCTGTCACCGGACATCGACATCGCCAATCCGGCCTGGTCCATCTCCCAGGCCAGGCGGAGGTCGGTGCAGCCTGTGCCGGCGGCGAGGTAGCGGATCGTCTCCACGGTATGCGCCGTCTTGCCATGATCGACGCAGCTCACCACGATCCGCCGGAACGAGGTGCCGGTGACGGAAGGTTCGATCAGCAGCAGCAGGGAGCACTTGGCGCGGCGGCTCATCCTCCGGGCCACCGAACCGAGGTAATAGCGGAAGATGTTTTCCCGGCGCAGGGCGCCGAGGATCAGGAGATCGACCACGTTGGTCTTGCACGCCGCCAGCAGGGAGTCGACCGCATCCCCTTCCAGCCACAGCGTCCGGACCGTCGAACCGTTCCCCGCCCCGGCGCAGATCTCGTCGAGCATCGCCTCCTTGACGGCGGTCCGTCTGCCGACATGGATCAGCAGCAGCTCGGCGCCGAAGACTCCGGCCAGGCGGATGGCCTCGGCCACCATCGCCTCCAGCCGCGGCGAGAAGGCGATCGCCGCGGCGATGACGGCAAAGGGGAAGGGCGGACGCCCCTTCAGCAGGTGGAAGTCCATCGGCATGCTCCGGGTCGGTGATCCTGGCGGGGAGGTTGCAACCTTTCCAGTTCGATCGCCCGTCAGAGAAACAGTTCCGGTTCCTGCCGCGCCGCGCAGTGCTCATGGAGCCACTGCCGTATCTGCCGGATGGGAGCGGCATCGATGACCAGCGCACTCTCCGGGCAGATTTTGATGCAGGCGCAGCAGAACATGCAGCGATCAACGTCGATTTCTATCTTGTCTTGCAGAGCGATCGCCCCGTTTGGGCAGGCGTTGAGGCAGGTTCCGCACTGGGTGCAGGCCGCTTCGAGCAGCAGCGGCGTGAACGGCAGCGGCGTTCCCCCCTCCCTGTAGGGGACATTGCCCGGCAGCGCCGGGCAGCAGGCGGGATCCGGCCCGGCCAGCGATGCCAGTTTGGTGCCGATCCTGGTGCCGAACGCTGCGGCAACGGCCAGGTCCGGGCCATCCGGCCTGCCTGGAGCAATCGGGGCCTCCGGTCCGGAAAATGAATGTTCGCCGATGAAGGTGCCGGCGGCCAGCGGTACGAAGGAGGCCTGGCGGGCGATATCCCGCAGCTCGACCAGGGCGTCTTCGAAATCGCGGTTGCCGTAGGTGGCAACGATGACCGCCGGAGTGTTGTCGCCCTGCAGGGCCGAGAGTCGGCTGACGGCCAGCGGCGCCACCCTGCCGGCATACACCGGAACCCCGATGATGACCAACTCGTCCGGCCCGAATCGCACCGTCCCGGCCGCGGCGGTATATGTCAGGTCAAGCTCTTCAACTGGAATCCCCGCCATCCCCGATGCGATTGCGGCAATGACTTTTTTCGAAGTCCCGGTCGGGGAGAAAGGGACCAGCCATATTTTTTTTATTTTCATTGGATTCAATCAGTTCCGTTTTGATTTTGTCTTCCGCCAGCCCCATCGTCGGCCAAGCCGGGTCTGGCCATCTCTCCACACATTCGCCGCCCCTCCCGGCCATACGCAAACGGCCGGGCCGGCACCTTTCCGCCACGGCCTCAGGTCAGCCCCCAGATGCCGTAATTGGGACCGAAGAGCTCCCAGTTTTTCGTGTTCCGGGCCATGAACCATTCCCCGAACCGAAGGTCGGTGCGAACGCCATAAAATGGGAAACACAGATAAAAACGGGCATTGCCGTGCCGGTCCGGTTTACGGCTGAGGCGCATGTCCGGATATGCGGTCCGGGCTTCGTCGAGGACCAGCATCGCCGCATCAAGGTCCGCGAGCGGTACCGTCAGGTTGAAATTATATTCCTCTTTCATTTCGCCCTCCCCGGCAAAAAAGAAGACAATTTCGGGCATCCGGCTTTGCTGTATTACTTTTCCGGCGCAGGCCCCTGCTCCGGTAGAAGGTCTAGCCCACTTTTTCCTTTTGGTCAACGGTGCGCAAAAAAAACCCTCCAGACAAAAGGCTGCCTGGAGGGTCCGGGGTGGGGAGGAGGTACCCCGAAATGTGTGGAATGTTACATTCTGCCGCCCATCTTACCGCCCATCATGCCGCGACCGCCATGGGGACCCATGCCCATGCCCCCACCCATGCCGCAACCACCGACGTACTGGGAAATCCCGGCGGCCTTGGCCTTTTCCTGCATCGTTGCCTGGAGGTCGAACAGCTCACCGCTGAGTTTCGAGGCGGCGGCAGGATCGGCATTCTGGCTGGTCATCAGCGCCCGCATCGCGGCATGCTTCATGACGATCTGCTTGCGCAGATCCTGGGTGTCACGCTGGAAGGCGTCGATCTTGCCCTTGGTGGCATCGTCGAGCTGCTGGTACTGGGAAACCGCCTGCGGGCAACCCATGCCTGCCCCCGGGCCCATTCCCATGCCGCCCCGTGCCGAAGCGATACCGACTGTGGCCAGACTTAAAACGAGAGCGACTGCTGCGATTTTCTTTTTCATGGTGTTTCTCCTTGTTTCATTGTTGATGAAGACCCGAAACCGAACGATCCGGGCTTCTTCGCGTCTTCCTGCCGGATGATGGCGACTGTCGCCATCGCTGCGATTGCCTTGTGCCATCTATATTGCAACATGGGTGCCAAAAATCAATTATTTATACATCTAATTGAATTTCATTACTTTAATAATTCGATACCCGTTCCCATCCATCTCCGGCGGAAAAAATGTGGGTAAAAAATACCCACCCCCGAGAGAAAGGTGGCACCCTTTTTCCTACCTGCGGGCGGCCTGATCGGTTCACCGACCGCGTGGGGTAAAGCGCTTGTCTATTGAGAGCGGAATTGCTATCATTTCCACTGCTGCCTATACCATGCCGATCGTTCCAGCCCGTCCGTTCTCCGCCGGCAGACGCAGATTCCGGCCATCCCGACGCCCCAGGACGCTTATGCCACAATCGATCCGGACACAGATCAAGGAATTCTGCACAGCGGCGAGCCAGCCCTTCAGCTACGATATACTCCATAATATTTATATCTGGTTCGGCATCTTCTGGGGCCTGCCCATCCCCCTGGTGACAGTCGGTCTGCATTACGCCTTTCTCGGCGCCCACGACATCCCTGCCCCGCTGGCGACGGTTCTGACGACGCCGATCCAGTGGTTCTTCATGCTCCACCCGCTGCTGTTCGGCACCCTGTTCGGGATCCTGGGCTGCGTCAGAAGGGAAAAGGACCGCCAGGTAACGGCCCTGATCAGTGAGCTGCAGGAGCTGTCGACTCACGATCCCCTGACCGGCCTCAGTAACCGCCGCAACTTCACCCGGATCTTTGTCGACGAACTGGCCCGCATCAGCAGGAGGAACGCCGAACTGTCGCTGATCTTCGCCGATCTCGATCACTTCAAGGTCATCAACGACACCCACGGCCATCATGTCGGCGATCAGGTGCTGAAGGCCACCGCCGCCCACCTCCGGTCCTGCTGCCGACACTACGACACCCCGGCCCGTTGGGGCGGGGAGGAATTCGTCATCCTGTTGCCCGATACCGACGAACAGGAAGCGATTATCATCGCCGAACGCATTCGCATCAGCCTCCAGGACGGGATCAGGCCGGCGATCTCCTTTCCCGTCACCATCTCGATCGGGGTCGCCGAGTATCTTGACGGCGAAACCCTGGATACGCTTATCGAACGGGCGGATCAGGCCCTGTACCAGGCCAAGCAGCAGGGCAGAAACAGGGTACGGGGCTGGCGATCCATTTCCCCGACCTCCAACTGAGGAGCAGCGGCACGGCGGCGGATATCGCCCCTGGACCGGGTCAGCGGCCGTCTCATGGGCAGTCACGGTGGCGAACCACCAGGTCGACCGGCAGGCTGAGCAATTCCCGCCCCAGGGATTCGACCACCGCCACCGACCGGTGCTGACCTCCGGTGCAGCCGATCGCCAGCCACATTTCCTGCCTGCCGGCGGCCAGGTTCTGCTCCACGAGGTAGGCCAGGAAGGGCCGGGCCAGCCGGAGAAACTCGCGGCCGGCCGGATTATCAAGGACATAGGCGGCAACCCGGGGATCAAGACCGGTCAGATCCCGCATCTCCTCGACCCAATAGGGATTGGGGAGAAAACGGACGTCCCAGAGATGGGTCGCCTCGGCCGGCGGACCGACCTTGAATCCGAACGAGGAAAGGGTAAACTGCAGTCTGTCGTCCATCATTACCTCTCTTATATTGTCGCCAATAGCCTCCATCGCGCCGTCACCGACCAGGGAGGTAAAGAAGTGCTACCCAAACGCCCGGTCTTCGAGTAAGGAGACATTCCGACCCTCCACCCATCCCGACGGCAACCATTCCCGAGATTACCCCGACCGCATGCTCCAAACGATCAGCAATTGGCCCCGTCGCAGCCGCTACCATGACGTCGTCCGGGTCTGCCTGCCGTTGGTGGCGAGCATGTCGGCAACCACGGTGATGGAATTCACCGACCGCGCCTTTCTCGCCAACTACAGCCTCGAGGCGATCTCCGCCGCCGCTCCGGCCGGCATCACCGCCTTCCTGTTCATGGCCTTCTTCGGCGGGGTCGGCAGCTATGCCGGGGTCTTCATCGCCCAGTACAGCGGCAGCGGCGCCCATCGCCAGATCGGCCGGGTGCTGTGGCAGGGCATCTATTTCACCCTGTTCTCCGGCCTGATCTTCTGGCTCCTGTCCCTGTTCGCTGCCGGGCCGCTGTTTCGCCTCGCCGGCCACAGCCCGGAGGTCCAGGTCCTGGAGCGGATCTATTTCGATATCCTCTGCCGCGGCGCCGTCCTCCATGTCGCCGTCGCCACGCTGTCGACCTTCTTCGCCGGCCGGGGAATGACCCGGCCGGTGATGCTCAGCGCCCTGCTCGGCATGGTCGTCAACATCCCGCTCGACTACGCCCTGATCTTCGGCCGCTGGGGGCTGCCGGAAATGGGGATCGCCGGGGCGGCAATCGCCACGGTCTGCGCCTGGGCGGTCAGTTTCCTGCTGCTGAGTCTTTTGATCTTCACCCCCGAACACGACCGCCGTTTCGCCGTTCTCAGCAACCGCGGCTTCAGCCCCGAGATCTTCTCCCGGTTAATGCGCTTCGGCATCCCCGGTTCGCTGCAGTTCAGCATCGACATCCTCGCCTTCACCTTCTTTATCCTCCTGGTCGGCCGGATCGGCACCATCGAGCTGGCCGCCACCAACATCGTCCTGTCGATCAACGCCCTGGCCTTCATGCCGTCGATGGGCGTCTCCCAGGGCGTCAGCGTCCTCGTCGGCCAGGCCCTGGGCGCCAGGCAGCCGCAGCAGGCCCGGGCAGCGGTGTGGAGCGGCGTCCATCTGCTGCTGGTCTATATCGCCATCGTCGACCTGCTGTTCATCCTCTTCCCCCAGGCCATCCTCGCCCCCTTCCTCGCCGCGGCCCGCGATCCTGCCGCCGGCGGGGCGGTTCTCGCCATCGCGGTGCCCATCCTCCGCATCGTCTCCGCCTACCTCTTCTTCGACGCCCTGTACATGGTGTTCAGCGGGGTCCTCAAGGGGGCCGGCGACACCCGTTTCATCATGGTCAGCATCGGCCTCGCCTCAGTGCTCTGCCTGATCCTGCCGGTGTCAGTGGGAATCGCGGCGTTCGGCATGGGCATCATCGGCGCCTGGCTGTGTGTTTTGATCTTCGTCTTCGTCCTCTTTCTGCTGGCGGCCGGCCGCTATCGCCACGGCCGCTGGCAGCGGATGCTGGTGATCGAGGAGTCGGCGCGCAGGGAGCGGCCATAGCCCCCTGCCGTTCAGGCCAGGGTTTTGACCGCGTGGCGGAGCCGGTGGACGAACAGCAGGGCCAGGACCAGCACGCAGAGCAGCGAGGCGAGAAAGACCTGCCAGCCGAACCGCTCGAAAAAGTAGCCCGGCAGAAACGACCCCAACGTCCCGCCCATGTAGTAAAAGGAGATATAGACACCGTTGGCGATGGCCTTGTTGTCCCGCGCCATTTTATTGACGAAGCCGGAAAGCAGCGAATGGGCGAGGAAGGAACCGGTACAGAAGACGAACATGGCGAGGAACATCACGCTGTAGCGTTCGATCATGAAGATCATCGTGCCGAGAAAGAAGATGACGATGCCGGCGCTGATGGCGGTCGTCTCGCTGCCGAACAGGCGGATGATCCGGCGGCTGTTGAAGGAGACAATGACGCCCATGCTGTAGCCGAGATACAGCAGGCCGACCCCGGCCTCGCCGAACAGGGTACCGACCTTGCGCAGTTCGAAGGGGAGGATGTTCATCAGGGCGGAGAAGACGAAAAAGAGGCAGAAGATCGCGAGATAGAGCCACAGGAACTGGCCCTGCCGCAGCAGGCCGGCAATGTCGGCAAGCCGGGGACGGGCGTAGGTCATCTTGACGTCGCGCTCGAGGCAGGACAGGAGATAGCTGGCGACCAGCAGCAGCAGGCCGAGGACGAAGAAGATCACCCGCCAGCCGAACAGCTCGGTGAACAGGCCGGAGAAAAAACGGCCGAGGAAGCCGCCCATGATCGTCGCCCCGACATACATGGCGATCGAGTGCTGCACGTCCTCCCGCGCCGAGGAATAGGAGATATAGCTCATCAGCGAGGTGAGGATGGCCGGGATGATCAGGCCCTGGACCGCCCGCAGGAACAGGAGGGTGAAGTAGTCGTTGGTCAGGGCGAACAGGAACTCGAGGATGCCGAGCAGGGCCAGGGCCCAGCGCACCAGGATCTTGGCCGAGAAGGCCTCGAGCAGATAGCCGTAAAAAAGCGGGGCGCAGCCGAGCGGCGCCATCATCAGGGTGGTGAACAGGATCGCCTGGAGACTGCTGAGTTCGAATTCCTTCTGGAACACCGGTTGAATGGGCTGGGCGGCGTAGAGAGAACAGATCGTGACGATGGTGGCAAAATAGATGAGACGGATCGGCGTAACTGACAAGAACGTTCTCCCCCGGTTGAAAAGTGGAATCGCACAACGGAGGCTACCATACCAGATCCTTGCCGAAATGCCACTCATGCAGACGCCTGAGACATCGGCCCGGGGAGGTTCAGCGCGGTGCCGGCAGGGACGACAGCCGGGTCTGGCAAAGGAATCGCCGGTCGGATGCCGGCTGGGGATCAGAGGACAGCCTCGATCGCCGCCTTGAGGGACGTCAGATCAAAAGGCTTTTCGATATGACCGCAGAACCCATACTCGCTGAAGTTGACCATGCTGGGATCGTTGGAATATCCGCTTGAGACCAGGACCCTGGCCTGGGGATGAAGGGCGAGGAGTGCGCGCACGGCCTCTTTGCCGCCCATACCCCTTGGGATCGTCAGGTCCATGATGACCGCGGCAAAGGCGTCGCCCTTCTCGAGATGCTGCCTGTAGAGCGAAATCGCCTCCTCCCCGTTGAAAACATGCCTGGCCTCGTAACCAAGCAAAGTCAGCATCTGGCAAGCAATCTCGCCGATCATCTCCTCGTCGTCCATAATCAGGATCTTTTTTTTGCCCGCTGCTGAATCCACACAGACCTCCTGTTGGATCGCGCCACCCCTGGCCTCATCTCATTAGAAATTATGCCAGAACGGATCAGTCTCCGTCAAGCCGATTGCCTTGGAAAAGCACTGCTTTTTTGACAGGATAGTCAATTCGGGTATAATGGCGGGAGCACGATTTATCTTCATTTCTCAAGAGAATGCATCCCATGGACACGGCAAGCGGCGAACTTCTCCACCGCGAAGAATGGAATGGTGGTCTGGTCGAGATCATCGCCAGCGACGGCCTCCGCTCCCTCTTCTTCGCCTCCCGTTACCTCCAGAGCAGCATGTCCCCCGACCACCCGGAAAAGCTGCAGCTCTCCTATACCCGCTACATGCTGCTCGGCCTGCCGGCCCTGGAATCGGTGCGGCACATCCTGATCATCGGCATCGGCGCCGGCTCGATGATCCACTACTGCCACCACCACTACCCGGAGAGCATCATCGATGCGGTCGACAATTCGCCCCGGATCATCGCCCTTGCCCGCCGCTATTTCATGCTGCCGGAAAACGATCGCATCCGCATCCACTGCGCGGACGGCCTCGCCTTTCTCGAGGAGACCACCGCCGACCGACGCTACGACCTGATTCTGGTCGACGCCTTCGATCACCAGGGAATGGCGGCAAATATCTATTCGCCGCCCTTTTTCGAGCGGTGTTCGGCCGTGCTGGCCGACAACGGCATGCTGAGCTGCAATCTGTGGAGCGATGACGCCCAACTCCAGGCCACGATCAGGAACAGTATCGCCGCGTACATGGAAGGCCATATCTCCGTGTCGGTTCCCGACCGCGGCAATGTTGTCATCCTTGCCTTCCGGCAACCGGTGCCCTGGGGCCGCTTCCAGCGCAGCCGGGAGGAGTGGCGGGAACTGGAGGCCCGGTTCGGCCTCGATTTCCGCGCCATGCTGAAGGTGGCGCGGCACGAAAGCCGCAGCCTGCTGCAACGTCTGTTTCCCGTTTTTCCCTGGAATTAAAGCTGCCAGAGCGACAAGGCCGACTCAGAACAGGTTGCCCCCTGCGGACGGGGCGCGGCGGATCTCCTCCAACTGGTCGTGCAGGTCCTTGATCTCCCGCTGCCAGTATTCCGTCGAACCGAAGTCATCGATCGCCCGGGTGTCGCCGTCATCGGAGACCTGGTGCGCGCACCAGGCCATGTAATGGATATAGCGCATCGCCCGCAGCGGCTCGATGAGCCTGAGGCTGCGGCGGTCGAAACGGCGGAAGGTCTCGTAACCCTCGAGGAAGAGGTCGACTTCGGCCAGCGAATCCGCCAGTCGCCCCGGCAGCAGCATCCACAGATCCTGGACCGGCGGCCCCATCGCCATGTCGTCGAAATCGATCAGGTACAGCGGTTCGCCGGGCCGTTGCAGCAGATTGGCGAAGTGGCAGTCGCCGTGGATCCGGATCCGCTCGCCGCCGACAAAGAGCGGACGGATCTCGTCGAAGATCGCGCCGCAGATCTCCTGCAGGCTCTGCTTCAGGTCATCGGGGAGGATATCGCCGTCAAGCAGGGTGCGCAGGTGCCGGGCGGTGGAGTGATCGGGGGCCATGACCAACCGGTGGCGGGCGCTCCGTACCGCCCCGACGCTGTGGATGCGGCCGAGCAGACGGCCGATTTCAAGCCACTGGTCGTCGCTGTACTCGTCGTGGCTTCGCCCGCCGCGTTTGACGAAGATGGCATAGCGCAGCCCTTTGGCGGAGCCCAGCGTCGCCCCCGACTTGAGCTTCAACGGCGGCACGACCGGAATCTCGCGGTCGGCGAGTTCATGAAGGAAGGCGTGCTCGTCGAGCAGGGCCTTGTCGGTCCACCGTCCGGGCCGGTAGAATTTGATGATCAGGCCGCCGCCCCGCCGCCGTTCGAGCTCATAGACCTTGTTGATATAACTGGTCATGGGCCGGAACAGGTTGGTCAGCGGCAGGCCGAGTTCCTCTTCCACCAGTCCGAGCACCAGTTCGGGTGCCAGTTGGTGAAAGAGGTGCGCTTTCTTTTTGGTCGATCTGTTCATGGGTCGGGGATATCCTCGCCTCCTGCCGGTGGGCTGCCGTCACGTCATCCTTTCTTCTTTTTAGCCGATCGGGTAAAAAATCGCTCATGATTATCCGTATCCCTGAGCCCACCGGCGAAAATGGCCCGGCCGGGCAGAGACCCCACTCAACCCTTGCCGGCGTCCGACCCGACGACCATACAGTCGCCTGCCGCGGTTTGTGCCGGGTCTGCGGCCGGGAGCACGTACTCCATCACAACGGGGCCCGGCGCTACGGCCTCGAGCTGATGGATCTCCTTCGCTCCCGCCGCTCCCTCGATCTCCGCGGCGCCGCACCGGACCTCGAGCCCCGACTGTCCACCGACTGGCTCTACGGTGAGGCCCGGGGCAAGATGTTCGGGGTCATGGAATGCCTGGCCCCGGACGGCTCACGCCGGATCCTGCGGGCCTTTTCCGGCCAGTACAACGGCCTGTGGGAAATCGACGGCTGGGCCCCGCCGCTGTTCGACAGCCGAAAGCTGACGGCGATCAGCGCCGCCACCGAGGCCGAGATCAAGGAGTTGGGGGTGGAACTGGCGGCCGCCGGCGGTGATCCGGAACGCAGCCGGATCCTGCGCCGTTGCCGCCGCCAGTTGTCGCAGGATCTGATGCGGCAGATCCATGGACTCTATCGCCTGACCAACTTCCACGGCCGGGAGGCCTCGCTGTCTGCCGCCTGCGGCAGCGGTATCCCCACCGGTACCGGCGACTGCTGCGCCCCGAAGCTGCTCAACCTCGCCGCCCGCTCGAACCTCGTCCCGATCGGCATGGCCGAATTCTTCTGGGGCCGGAGCAACCGTTCAGGAAGCCGGGAGGAGGGCCGGTTCTACCCCTCCTGCGCCGAAAAATGCGCACCGATCCTCGGCTTCATGCTCTGCGGCCTGGAGGCCCGCCATGCCGACATCGTTGGCTGATCCTGTCGTCATCTTCCGGGATGGATCGCTGCTGGTGGTGAACAAACCCGCCGGGCTGCTCGCCGTCCCCGGTCGCGGTGCCGACAAGCAGGACTGCGTCGTCGCCCGCCTCCGACCTCTGGTGCCGGGAATGATCGCCCAGCCGGCGGTGCATCGGCTCGACATGGCCACCTCCGGCCTGATGCTCGTCGCCGTCACCGCCGTGGCCCACCGCCAGCTCAGCCGCCAGTTCGAAACCCGCCAGGTGCGGAAACGCTACATCGCCCTGCTCGACGGCATCGTCGCGGCGAGACAAGGCGAAATCCACCTGCCCTTCCGCCTCGACCCCGACAACCGCCCCTGTCAGATCCATGACCCGATCCATGGCAAAATGGGCATCACCTCCTGGCGCCGCCTCGCGGTCGAGGGCAGCCGGACCCGGGTCGAATTCACCCCCGTCACCGGGCGCACCCACCAGCTCCGGGTCCATGCCGCCCACCGGCTCGGCCTCGGCATCCCGATCGTCGGCGACCGGCTCTACGGCCGGGGCGACGGGGAAGAGAGGATGCTGCTCCACGCCTCCTTCCTCGCCCTGTCCCATCCGGTCAGCGGCACGCCGCTGACCTTCGCATCGCCGGCGCCCTTCTGAAGCCCGGCGACAACGGGCTTGCGCCGCCTCCTCCGATGTGGTACATTACCGCTTTTTTCGCCTAACCACGCCATGATCCACCTCACCAACATCAGCAAACAGCACGGGACCCAGGTCCTGTTCCAGGACGCCAGCCTGCAGATCCTGCCGGGCAGCCGCACCGGCCTGGTCGGCCCCAACGGCGCCGGCAAGACCACGATCTTCCGCCTGATAGCCGGCGAGGAGGAGGCCGACCGCGGCGAGATCAGCTGCGCCAAAAAGACCGTGATCGGTTATTTCTCCCAGGATGTCGGCGAGATGGCCGGCCGTACGGTATTGGCCGAGGTCATGTCGGCTGCCGGCGAGATCGTGGCGCTGGGGGAACAGATGCGGGCGATGGAGGCGCGGATGGCCGAAATCATGAGCGACGCCGAGATGGCCGAACTGCTCGAACGCTACGGCGACATCGTCGAGGTCTTCGAGCACCGCGGCGGCTACGACCTCGACGCCCGGGCCAAGGCGGTGCTGTCCGGCCTCGGTTTCACCCCGGACGATTTCGAGCGGCCGGTGGAGCTCTTCTCCGGCGGCTGGAAGATGCGCATCGCCCTGGCCCGGATCCTGACGGTCAACCCCGACGTCCTGCTGCTCGACGAGCCGACCAACCACCTCGACCTCGAATCGATCGTCTGGCTCGAGGAATGGCTGGCGACCGATTTCAACGGCGCCCTGCTGATGACCTGCCACGACCGCGACTTCATGAACCGCATCGTCACCCGCATCATCGAGGTCGCCAACCGCGGGATCACCACCTACAGCGGCAACTACGATTTCTATCTGCAGGAGCGGGAGATCCGCCGCGACCAGCTGCTGGCCAGCTACCGGCGGCAGCAGGAGATGCTGGCCAAGGAGGAGGAGTTCATCGCCCGCTTCGCCGCCCGCGCCTCCCACGCCGCCCAGGTCCAGTCGCGGATCAAGAAACTGGAGAAGATCGAGCGGATCGAGGTGCCGCCGGAGCAGCGGAGCATCCGCTTCGAATTCCCGACCCCGCCCCGCAGCGGCGACGACGTCCTCCACCTGCACGACCTCGGCAAGGTCTGGACCCTGCCCGACGGCGGCGAAAAACCGGTGTTCAGCGGCCTCTCCGGCACGATCCGGCGGCAGCAGAAGATCGCCGTCGTCGGGGTCAACGGCGCCGGCAAGTCGACCCTGCTGAAGATCATCAGCGGCGTTGCCGAGCCGACGAGCGGCAGCCTCAGCCTCGGCGCCGGTGTCGCCGGCGGCTATTTCAGCCAGCATGCGATGGACGGCCTCCACCCGCAGCAGACGGTGTTCGAGGCGATTCAGGAGGCGGCGCCGCTCGAGAACATCGGCGTCCTCCGCAACCTCTGTGCCGCCTTCCTGTTCCGCGGCGACGACATCGACAAGCGGATCGGCCGGCTGTCCGGCGGCGAGAAGAGCCGGGTGGCCCTGGCCCGCCTGCTGATCCAGCCGCTCAACCTGCTGGTCCTCGACGAGCCGACCAACCACCTCGACATCCAGTCGCGCGAGGTCCTGCTCGAGGCCCTGCGGAAGTACGACGGCACGGTGATCCTGGTCAGCCATGACCGCCATTTCCTCCGCCATCTGATAAACCGGGTGTTCGAGATCGACCACGGCGCAATGCGGATCTACGACGGCCACTACGACGACTACCTGCGCACATCCCGGCAGACCGACGCCACCCACTGAAACCGGCCGGCCGCCGGTCAAACCCCACTCCGCCCTCCCCCCATCGGGCCGGCGGAACTACCCCATGGAAACCCAATGATCCACGCCTCCAACATCGCCCTGTCCTACGGCAAACGCGTCATCTTCAAGGACGTCAACATCAAGTTCACCCCCGGCAACTGCTACGGCCTGATCGGCGCCAACGGCGCCGGCAAGTCGACCTTTCTCAAGATCCTGGCCGGCCAACGCGACGCCGACAAGGGAGAGGTCTTCGTCGGTTCCGGCCTGCGCATCGCCTACCTCAACCAGGACCAGTTCGCCTTCGACGAGGAGACCGTCGCCCGTACCGTGCTGATGGGCCATCCCCGCCTGTGCGAGCTGATGGCCGAGCGCGAGGCCCTCTACGCCAAGAGCGAGTTCACCGAGGCCGACGGCATCAGAAGCGGCGACCTGGAGGCCGAATTCGCCGAGATGAACGGCTACGAGGCCGAGTCGGAGGCGGCGGTGCTGCTCAGCGGCCTCGGCATCCATGAGGAACTGCGGGAGCGGAAGATGAAGGAGCTCGACGGCGGCGACAAGGTGCGGGTACTGCTGGCCCAGGCCCTGTTCGGCAATCCCGACATCCTGCTGCTCGACGAGCCGACCAACAACCTCGATGTCCGCTCGATCGCCTGGCTCGAGGGTTTCCTCGAGCGCTTCACCAACACCGTCATCATCGTCTCGCACGACCGTCATTTCCTCAACCAGGTCTGCACCCACATGGCCGACATCGACTTCGGCCGGATCCAGATCTACGTCGGCAACTACGACTTCTGGTACCAGGCCAGCCAGCTCGCCCAGCAGCAGCGCCAGGACGCCAATAAAAAAACCGAGGCCAAGGCCAAGGACCTCAAGGAGTTCATCCAGCGCTTCTCCTCCAACGCCTCCAAGGCCCGCCAGGCCACCGCCCGCAAGAAGCTGCTCGACAAGCTCGAGCTTGACGACCTGCCGGCCTCGTCGCGCAAGTACCCCTTCATCCTGTTCAAGCCCGGCCGTCCCTGCGGCGACGTGATCCTCGAGGTCGACGGGATCAGCAAAAGCATCGAGGGGGTGCAGCTGCTGCAGGACTTCACCCTGACCGTCAACCGCGGCGAGAAGATCGCCTTCGTCGGCACGGGCGCCCCGGCGATCACCGCCCTGTTCCAGATCCTGGCCGGCGAGGAGCAGCCGGATACCGGCACCTTCCGCTGGGGCCAGACGATGAGCACCACCTACTTTCCGAAGGAGAACAGCGCCTTTTTCCAGGGCGACATGACTCTGGTCGACTGGCTGCGCCAGTACACCCCGGTGACCGAGGGCGAGAGCTTCGCCCGCGGTTTCCTCGGCAAGATGCTGTTCTCCGGCGACGAGGCGCTGAAGAAGACCTCGGTGCTGTCCGGCGGCGAACGGGTGCGCTGTCTGCTGGCGAAGATGATGCTGAGCGATGCCAACGCCCTGATCCTCGACGAGCCGACCAACCACCTCGACCTCGAATCGATCACCGCTCTCAACCAGGGGCTGCAGAACTTCAGCGAGATCATCCTGTTCAGCTCCCACGACCACACCCTGGTGCAGACCGTCGCCAACCGGATCATCGAGATCCTGCCCGGCGGGATCGTCGACAAGATGATGCCCTACGACGACTACCTCGCCGACCCGGAGGTCCAGGTCCAGCGCGAAGCCTTCGGGGCGCTGCGGCTGGGATGAGCCGCAGCGCGGTCCGAGCAGAGGCCCGGCGTGCGGCAGATCTGTCGGCAGCGCCTACAGCCGCGCCGCCTTGGGGAAAAGGATGTTGTTTTCGAGGTGGACGTGGTGATGGAGATCTTCCTCGAACTCCTGAAGTTTGCGATAGGTCAGCATGAAGGTGTTGCAGGCGTCGGCCGGCAGGGCATAGCCGTTGGCGAGACCACGGATCGTGTGCACTGCGTCACCGATCTCCTCATGCTCGCGCTCCAACCTGGCCAGCGATGCCCGGGCAACATCACGATCGGCTGCCAATGGCGCCATCCCGGATTTTCGCGCCGCGTCCAGCCGTTTGACCACCGGGAAGAACACCTCTTCCTCCTCCCGCAGATGGGCCTCCATGGCGGCGGCAATCTCGCCGAAGATCCGAGCGATTTCAATTACTTCAGGATGGTTGGGGCCATGCACGGCGGCGATCTTGGCGGCATAGGCGGCGATCGGCCCGTCATTCTCCCGGAGGTAGGCGTGATGGGTATTGACGATATAGTCGGCCAGAAACGGCAGCTCCCAGGCGGCGAAATTGCGGCTGCGATCGACCGGCCCCTGCGTCACCGCCTCGATCTCCCGCAGCAGGGCGGCGGGATCAAGTCCCTGGTCGCGGCAGATCGCGGCCAGGGTCACCTTGCCGCCGCAGCAGAAATCGATCCGATAGCGGTCGAATACCGCTGCGGTCCGGTAATCGTTCGCCACGATCTCGCCGATGGTCTTCCTCAAAGCCGGGTCTTCGTCGTACATGACCGTCTCCTCAATAATCGTGATGACGACCGCCCGGCCCTGGTTGCCGGAAGTATCGACAATTCGGCATAAAGCACGCCAGCCTCACTCGGCCGTGATGCAGTTGACCGGGCACGCATCCACCGCCTCGTCGATGCACGCCTCGGCGCCGGTCATTGTCTCGCGGACCTCGGCCTTTTCGGTATCATCGTTGAAGCTGAACACCTCCGGGCACAGTTCGACGCAGGTCTGGCAGCCGATACACTCGTCGGCGTCAATGGTGACTTTTTTCGCCATGGTATCCCTCCATTTGAGTTTTTTTGCCTTGCCGGCGGTCCGGTCTCGAGACCGCCCCGGAAATCAATCCTGCAGAATTGAAACGGCGCCGGCGGCGGTTGCCGGGTCTTCAGCCGCAACCGCCAAGCCCCCGCCTCCGGCGACAGGGTGGTGGATCAGGGAGCTAGCGGCCGGCCATCATCGCCGCGATATCCTCCTCCACCGTGCCGATCAGTTTGATGTCGAAGTTCTCCACCAGCACCTTGGCCACCCCCGGCGACAGGAAACCGGGCAGGGTCGGCCCGAGGCGCATGCCCTTGAAGCCCAAGATAGAGAAGGGCCAGCAGCACCGCCACCGCCTTCTGCTCATACCAGGCGATATCAAACGACAGCGGCAGTTTGTTGATATCGTCGAGGCCGAACACCTCCTTGAGTTTCAGGGCGATGACCGCCAGCGAATACGAATCGTTGCACTGGCCGGCGTCGAGCACCCGCGGGATGCCGCCGATATCGCCGAGGTTGGAGCTTGTTGTAGCGGAACTTGGCGCAGCCGGCGGTCAGGATAACCGTATCCTTCGGCAGATTGTCGGCGACATCGGTAAAATACTGCCGGGACTTGTGGCGGCCGTCGCAGCCGGCCATGACGATGAAGCGCTTGATCGCCCCGGACTTGACCGCCTCCACCACCTTGTCGGCCAGGGCCAGCACCTGGTTATGGGCGAAGCCGCCGACGATGGTGCCGGTCTCGAGTTCGGTCGGCGGTTTGCAGCTCTTGGCCTGGGCGATCATCGCCGAAAAGTCTTTGGCGCCGCCGGCCGGCCGGTCCGGGATATACTTCGAGCCGTCGTAGCCGACGACCCCGGTGGTGTACAGCCGGTCGAGGTAGGTGCTGCTCTTGCTGCAGCGGCACCAGGCAGTTGGTGGTCAGCAGCACCGGGCCGTTGAACGGCTCGAACTCGTCCAATCTGGTGCCACCAGGACCCGCCGTAATTGCCGACGAAGTGCGGATATTTCTTGAATGCCGGATAATAGTTGGCCGGCAGCATCTCGCCGTGGGTGTAGACATCGACGCCGGTGCCCTCGGTCTGCTTGAGCAGTTCCTCCATATCCTTGAGGTCGTGGCCGCTGATCAGGATGCCGGGATTGGTCCGCACCCCGATATTGACCTCGGTGATCTCCGGATGACCGTAGGTCGAGGTGTTGGCCTCGTCGAGCAGGGCCATCGTCGTCACCGAGGTCTGGCCGGCCTTCATGCACCAGGGCGATCATCTCGTCGACCGGCAGCTCCTTCGTCATCGAGGCCATCGCCTCGTACATGAAATCGCCGATCTCATCCTTGCGGTAACCCAGTACCGCCGCATGCTCGGCATAGGCGGCGATGCCCTTGAGGCCGATGATCAGCATCTCCCGCAGCGAGCGCACATCCTCGTTGGCGGTGCGCTGGACGCCGACGCCCCTGGCCTTGGCGGCGAAATCGGCGGCGGTGCCGCTCCAGGTCGCCTCATCGGGCAGAGCATCACTGCATTCCCGGCCGTTTTTCGCCTTGAAGGCAGCGAGAAAGGCGGCCCGCAGGCTGTCCCTCCGCTTGAGTCCGTCCTCGATCATCGCCACGAACCGGCTGTCGGCCCAGTTGGCGTTGGTGATGGTGGCGAACAGCCCCTTCAGCACAAATTCGTCGTGGCTGTGGTCGGGTTGACCGAGCTGCCGCAGACCGTCGCCGTAGACTGCCATGCCGCGCAGGACGAAGAGCAGCATATCCTGCAGGTTGGCGGTCTCCTCCGGCTTGCCGCAGACTCCCTTGATCGTGCAGCCGGTGTTCTTGGCCGTTTCCTGACATTGAAAGCAAAACATCGGACACCTCTCTTGGTTGATTTACGTGGTTGAAGGTCTTCATTCCCCGCCATCCCGCCGCCTGCAAGAACTCGCGGCAGGATTGCTGGAAAGGTTGACCGGGATCTAGCGCTCCGGTTGCTCAGATACCGCCCGTGTCTCAATCCCGGAGGCGATATTGTCGAGGAGGCCGTACATGAGGCCGTTGATCCGGGCGAAGCGCCGGGGATCGGCGGTCATGGCCTCGGCACTCTGGATAAACGGTCCCGGAACGATCTCGCCGCCACACATCGCGATCAGCTGCCGGGCACTGTCGCCGGTCGTCTCGAGGTGGAACTGCAGACCGACGACCCGCTCCCGGTAGACGAAGGCCTGATGGGCGCAGGCGGCGCTGCAGGCGATATGGGCGGCTCCCGGGGGCAGGTCGAAGGTGTCGCCATGCCAGTGAAAGACCTCGACCTGAGCGGGAAAGTCCCGAAAGAGCGGGCTGTCGGCGGCGGCGGGCAGCAGTTGCAGCGGCCACCAGCCTATTTCCCTTACCGGGTTGGCATACACCGGCGCCCCGAGGACCGCGGCGATGATCTGGGCCCCGAGGCAGATGCCGAGAACCGCCAGGCCGCGATCAATACAGTCGCCGACAAACCGTTTTTCCGCCACCAGCCAGGGGCAGCTCCCCTCGTCATGAACTCCCATCGGCCCACCGAGGACGATCACCAGATCGATCCCGGCGACCGCCGGCAGGACCGGCGCGTCGAAGAAGCGGGTATACGTAACCTCGGCCCGGCGATCGGCCAGCCACCGTTCGATACTGCCGAGCCCCTCAAATGGGACATGCTGGAGTACGTGAACCTTCATCCCTCTCCTTGACTTCCCCGCCGCAACCCCGGCAAACAGCGACAAGCGGGGCAACCGCCATCACGGCGCCCCGCCGCGAAAGAACAGGCGGACAGCAATGCTCCTTCCCTTCCGCTTCCTGGAGTATGGCTGATACTGCTGCACCGGAGTCCTGTCAGGACAGGACTCCGGTGCAGGCCCGGCAACGCCTGCCGTCAGTTGGACGCGGCCGCCGGCACCAGGCGCCGGTTCTCTTCCCACACCTTTTCCGCCTTCGGCGTCAGCGGCAGGTACTTGAGCCAGGGATGGCTGGCCAGATGCGCTGGATCCATCTGCAGCTCGCGGCTGTGCTTCATGATCGGCGGCACGATCTTCTTGATGTCGCCGGCCAGATTCCTGGCGGTCGTAAACGCTGCCGCCTCTATGGCGATGTCGACCGCCTGCTGGCTGTAGCGCTGGGATTGGGCCAGGGTATTGAGAGCCTTGGTCGGGTTGTGGAAGCCGACGGAGTTCTCGGCCGAGATCAGATCCCAGAAGAACTGGCCCTTGCGGCACATCTCCCGGGCGTCGATCATCAGCTGGTCGTAATTGGCCGGTTTCTCCCCGGCAAATTCGGCGGCCAGGCGGATCGCCTCGTGGGCCTTGACCGAGATCTCCTGGGCGACCAGCAGCTGCTCCCAGACCTTGTCCTGGGTAAAGACCACCCGCTCCCGCAGGTACTCCGGCGACTTGTCGGTGTGACACTGGCGGCAGGCCTTCAGCTCCGGGTCCTTCAACGGCGAGGTCCAGTGATGGCTGGACATCTTCTTCTTGCCGTCCATCCGGACATAACTCATGTGGCAGTCGGCGCAGGTGACGCCGGCGGCGCCATGGATGCCGTTCTGCCACGTCTCGTATTCAGGATGCTGGGCCTTGAGCATCGGGGTCTTCGACACCGGATGGACCCAGTCGACGAAGTTGCCCTCGAATCCGGGGATCGTCGTGTCGCCCTTGGTCTTGTAGTAGGTGTAGATCTGCTCCGGGTCCATGCCCTCGGCCCAGGGGAAGACCGGCTTCTTGGCCGGGCCGAAGCTCTTGTCCTGGAAGTAGTACTCGACATGGCACTGGCCGCAGACCAGGGCCCGCTGCTCGTTGCGCGGCAGGGCCTTGAAGTCCTTGCCGGCCGCCTTCAGGTGATCCTGCAGCGGCACCGAGTAGAGTCGCAGCTCCATGGTCGCCGGATCATGGCAGTTGGCGCAGCCGATGGTATCATCGGCCAGGTCGACCTGGTCGCGGAACTGGTTGAAGTCCTTGGCCCAGAACCCGTCGCCTTCCGCCTTGAGCCACACGTTCATCTTCGCGGTCTTGCAGTTCATGCAGGTCGCCGGCAGCCCGGCTTTTTCCCCGTAGCGGTTGATCCGGTCGATGTTGAGGATGTCTTTCATCGCATGGGTGTGGCCGCGGGCCGCCCGATACTCGTAACTGAACGGGTAGCCGAGCCAGAGGTTCTTCAGATAGGGCTGGGCATGTTTATAGCCTTCCGGCAGCGGGTTGACGTTGTCATGCTTGTTGTAAGGCACGGAACCGTCATACTCGGTCATGATCTCCGATTCGTTGTTGCGCTCGTACGTCTCGTAGTGCAGCGGGAACTCGGCCTTGAAGGCGGAGTTGCGGATCTCGTCGGTGGCCAGCTTGGTCTTGAACTGCGGGGTCTGCGGCGCCGCCGGTTCACTGGAACAGCCGGCCAGGGCCAGGGCAAGAGCAAGACACATCGTCACAATCGCGGTTATAGTTCTTTGGTTACGCATCGGCGGCACTCCTCATGGCAATGGGCAGTTTGGGGGAATGGGGGACATGACGGTGGCAATCGGTGCAGTACTGCTTGCTCTGCATCACGACCGTGGAAGTGGTGGCGCTGTGGCAGCGCTGGCAGTTGGCCTGGACCACCCCCATGGTCTCCTTCCCCGGATGGATGAGATCGGGAATGGAACTGGTGACCGTGGCAAAGACATCACGTGCTCCTTCCTTGGCCTTGAACGGCAGCTTGGCCATCAGGTTGTGCGGGGCATGGCACTCGTTGCACGCCAGCGCCGCATGGACTGACTGGCTGTGCGTCAGTTCGGCTTCATCCATAGAGTGGCAGCTGCCGCAGAACATCGCCTGGTCGGTCGTGGTCATACCAATGGCCGCCCCGACGGTCAGCACGACCCCGGCGAGAACCGGGAGCATGATCGACCTCTTCCCCCCTCGACCCGGATCATCATTTCTCAAACGCATCCCTCCCTCCTTTCAAAATTGGTTCCGCACTCATCCCGCCCGACAACGGCACTTCCTTTCTTCCTTCGATTCCCGATGAGTGCATGACATCTGAGCCATTCTCGTTCCGCGTTCAGTGTATAAAAAGAGGAGCCACAAGTCAAACGCTGAAACCGGTCGGCATGTGTCTCATTTTGATGATCATTGGCGCAGGACGATCCCTTCAAGGCAGGGCAGCGGTGCTGCCGATCGCCACACAGGATTGCCCCGGGGAGAGCCGCCGCCCCGGAGCCGGAGCGGCGATGGAGAAGATCGATGCCGGTGTATCCGTCATTGCAGGAGGGAACCTGCCGTCTCGAATTGGTCCGCCACGCCGCCCGCGGCGGCGACGACGGACCGGCCGAAGGCGGCGGCTTCGCGGTAGATGCCGAGCGTATCATGGCGATCGACGAGATCGAAGAATGTGCCGGCCCAACGCTGCAGGTGATCAACGAGGAAGCGACAGTCCGCTGCCGTCTCGGCATCACGGCCGGCGAAGCGGTGCAGCAGCGCGAGAAACTCGCACTCGACGGCGATATGATCGGCCGTCTCCTCGGAGACCAGTCCGTACTTGCGATAGCAGGCGGCGAGTTCCACCGTCGTCCGCCCCATCACCGAACCCTCGAGGTGCACCGATCCGTAGGGCGGGCAGGGCAGACTCGGCATGGCGTTGATAAAGAGGCGGACATATTCGCTCTGCAGGACGATGGAATCGACGGCGCGCATCCGGGCCAGCAGCGATGCGGCCCGGGCGCCGCTTTCCGCCGGCGCCGGCTGCAATGCCCAGGCGGCGTCGGGGTAGCTGAACAGCAGCGACAGGCAGCGGAGATCGGCCGCAATCGTTGCGGGGTTGGCTCTCATATCCGCTCCTTGTGGAGAATCGGCAGCCGGGCGACCGCCAGCAGGACCAGGAAGACCGCATAGGCCATGATGCCGAGGAGGATGACGACCTCGACCAGCGAGGGAGAGTAGGCATACTGATCGAGGAAGGTGCTCATTCCCGGCAGGAACCGGCCGGAGGCAATGGGCAGAGACCAGTGGCTGTCCGGCAGGCCGAACGGGGTCATGGTCATCGGGATGTTGTTGTAGGCCGCCGGCATGATCAGAAAACGGTGGACGAACACTCCGGCGATGAGCAGACCCGAACTCAGCAGCAGCCGCGGCAGCGACCGCAGGATCTGCGGCCGCATCAGCAGCCAGGCGCCAAGCAGGGGGGCGGCGACCTCGAAGACATGGGCGAGCCCGAAATCGCCCCAGGCGATCATCCATGATCCGGTGGGCCTCGGCATTGCCGTACCAGGCATGAATGGCCAGGTCATTGGCCATCAGGAAGATATGGACGCAGGTCGCCATGAAGATGATCAGACCGAGGGTGCGATAGGCCTCCTGGTAGCTGTCGCCGGTACCGTAGGCCAGGGCCGCCGCCACCAGGACGACGGTCGTGCCGACGGCGATGGCGACGGAAACGAAATCCGGGGCCATGACCGGCGAAAACCACCAGTCCCTGGCTCCCTGGGTCGAGAAGATCCAGGACGTGACGACATGGATGCCGATGGCGAACAGCAGGGCCACCGGCGCGAACCGTTTGGCCCACCGTTCGGAGAAGGCCTGGGGGTCGTCGACCTTGATCGCCAGCCAGGCCAGCCGGCCGGTCAGTTCCGGCAGCATCAGGATATAGAGGTAGAGCGCCGAGGCCAGAGCATAGAGGTTGAGAACGATCACGTCCCAGACCAGCGGCGACATCCAGTTGGGATGGAGAAGCATATTGTACAGCCGGATCGGCTTACCGATGTCCGGCAGGACGATCAGCATCGCCGCGGTAACGTTGGCGAAGGCGGTCAGGGCGCCGAGCTTGGCCAGCGGCTTGAGCTTCTTCACCCCGAACAGGTAGATCGACGAGGTCAGGACCAGGCCACCGGCGGCATTGCCGACAAAGAAGGCCAGGCCGGAGATATACAGTCCCCAGCTGTAGGAGTTCTGCATGTTGGTGAGGATCAGGCCCTCCTTCAGCTGATAGATCCAGGCAGCGATGGCGACGAGAAAGAGCGCGCCGCTGAACAGCAGGCCAATTCGCATTTTCACAGACATGATCACACCTCCTTGGCCTTGGGCGGCAGGTAGAAGACGGTTGGTTTGGTGCCCTTTTCCGGCAGCAGGGTAAAGGCGTTGCGGCCCTTCATCATCGTGCTGACTTCGCTGTCAGGATCATCGAGATCGCCGACGAAACGGGCCTTGCCGGGGCAGCCCCGGACACAGGCCGGCAGTTCGCCCTTGTCGCGGTACTGGGCGCAGAATGTGCATTTCTCGACAATGCCCTTCGGCCGCAGCGGCATGTAGACCAGACGGCCTTCATGGCGGTGGTCCTCAGGGTAGCCGTAATGGTACTGTTCCTGGTATTCCGAGCGCTGATGGGCCTTGGCCGGATCTTCCCAGTTGAACTGGCGCACGCCGTACGGGCAGGCCGACATGCAGTAGCGGCAACCGATGCAGCGTTCGTAGTCGATCAGTACCGCCCCGTCTTCGGCTTTGTAGGTGGCGCCGACCGGGCAGACCTTTTCGCAGGGGGCATTTTCGCAGTGCTGACAGTGCACCGGCAGGAAAAACTCGACACCTCTTGCCGGCGGAGTGAGATGCCGGTGGCTGCCGGGAGTGAAGACCCGGTTCCACCAGGTCTGCGGCGGCTGGGCGTTGTGCTGTTTGCAGGCCACCATGCAGGAGCGGCAGCCGATACACTTTTCCAGATCGATGACCATTCCCATTTTCATGCGCTCATCCTCCTCACGTCCACGAGGCACTCGTTCCATACCGTGGTCGGCGACCACATGCCGGGGACGAAATAGATTTCATGCAGCGGTTTGATCCAGGGGAAGGTCAGCGAATTGTACCCTTCCCCGCCCAGATAGCGGGACCACCACCCCTCTTCGAAGATCGCCGTGCCGGCGCTGCAGCCGGGATCGAGGACGGCATAGGCCCTGGTCTTGCCGCGATCGTTGTGGATCTGCACCAGGTCGCCGCTGACGATGCCGCGGGCCGCGGCCTCGGCGGGGTTGAGAAAGACCTTGGCCTTGTTGTCCTGCAGTTCGAGGAGGATGCTGTTGTTGGAGTGGGTGGAATGAACCCGGTACAGGGAGTTCTTGGTAACGAAGCGCAGGGTGTATTTGTCGCGGTTCTGCGGGTTGACCTTGTATTCGGTGTCGGCGTAGGTTTCCTTGTGCACCGGCAACTGCTCGCCCTCGGTGATGAACAGGTCCTCATCCTTGTAGAACTCGATCCGGCCGCTGCGCAGAAACTGGCCGGTGGCCTTGATCGGGGCCGGATAACTCAGCGGTGGAAAGGGTTTGCGGTGCGCAACCTGTTCGTAGAACGGCACCTGGCGGTCGCCCGGGGCCGGCGAATGCAGACGCACCGGTCCCTTCTGCAGCATCGCCAGGGTTATGCCTGCGGTTTCCATGCCGCCGTTCGCCAGCAGCATCTCGATGACCTTGAGCGCCGCCTCGTTCTCGTCGAGTTCCGGAAAGAAGTGCTGTTCAAACTCCGGATTGAGCCGTTTGGCCAGTTCGCGGAAGATCCACAGCTCCGACCGGCTCTCGAACAGCGGTTTGATGGCCGGTTGCTGCAGCTGCAGGTAGGGGTGGAGGATGGTGGCGGTGAGATCGTGTTTTTCGTACCAGGACGGGGCGGGGAAGACCACATCGGACCACAGGCAGCTGGTGGTCATCTGGAAATCGGTCGTCATGATGAACTCCAGCTCGCCGGAGGTCGCCCGATCCTTGAGGATATTGCTCATGTTGTGCTGGTCGAAGGGGTTGCCCCAGGCCCCGACCATCGCCTTGATCCCGTGCTGCGGATAGTTCGGCCCCTTGCCCTGGAGGAAATGGAGGTAGGCCACCCAGTTGAGCTGCGATCCTTCCGGGAACCACCAGCTCTTCAGATCGAAACGGATGCGGTACTGGCCGGCGTAGGTCGAGATACCGGCCCCGCTCTTGCCGATACTGCCGGTCAGAACCGGCAGCAGCGACAGGGCCCGGCCCTTGAGATCGCCGTTGTACCACTGGTAGTTGCTGGCCCCGTAAATGATATGGATCGGCGTGTTGGTCGCGGCATCGACCGCCACCCGTTCGATCTGCTTCGCCTCCAAGCCGGTGATGAAGGCCACCGTGTCGAGATCATAACCGACCAGCAGTTTCTTCAAGGCGGTGAAGACCGTTTCGACCTTGACCGAGCTGCCGTCCGCCAGAGTCACCTCGAACTCCCCCTCGAGGTCGGCCCGGGTCGGGGCCAGATCTTCCGGATCAAGGATGCGGAACTCGCCGCCGCTGCGGACGACGAACAGCCGGCGGTAGTCGGGGATCGTGCGAGCCGGCGGCCTCCGCCGCCAGCGTTGCCAACATCGCCGGCCAGCAGCCGCTTGCCGTTGTCCTGGCGGACGAGGATCGGGAAATCGGTGAAGTCGCGGAGGAAATCGGCATCGTAGAGTTGCCGCTCGACCATGACCCTGGCCATGCCCAGCGCCAGGGCGGCATCGGTGTCGGCCTTGATCGGCAGCCATTCGTCGGCCTTGGCGGCGGTGCTGCAGAAATCGGGATCGACCACCACCACCCGGCCCCGGCGCTTGGCCTCGAGCAGATGATGGGCATCGGGCAGCCGGGTCTGGATGACGTTGGAGCCGAAGATCATCGTGGTGCGGGCGTTGACCCATTCCAGCGATTCCAGTTCCTCGCTCTGCACCCCGAAGGTCATCGGCCAGAACATCGGCAGGTCGCCGTTCTGGTCGTAGCCATGGTGCATGGTCCAGCGGGCCAGGCCGGCCAGGGCCACCAGCGCCCCCTTCTGCACATAACCGGTGCCGGGGACCTGGATGGTGGCACCGATCGCCTCCGGGCCGTACTTGGTCGGTGATATCTTTCAGTCTGCCGGCCGCGTAGTCAAGGGCCTCGTCCCAGCTCGCCCGCCGGAACTGGCCGCTGCCGCGCTCACCGGTGCGGATCAGCGGGTATTTGAGACGGTCCCGGCCGTAGATCAGGTCGGTCATCGACAGACCGCGCAGACAGCCGCGCGGGTTGTAGGAATCTTCGGGATAATCGGCGGCCTGGATCAGGGTGCTGATCCGGCCGTTCGTGACCCTGGCCTTGAAGCCGCAGGCCCCGGTGCAGTTCGGCGAACAGGTGGAACGCACCAGACGCTCGACCTCGGCGGCACAGGCCTCCCCCCCATCGATGAAGCGAAAGAAACTCAACTCCAGGGCCAGGGCACAACCTGTCCCCGCAGCCCCGCGTAAAAATTCCCGTCTGTCGATATGCATGACGATTCCCCTCTCGTGAAATGGTGGCCGCTGCCGGACCTTTTCCCTGCGACCAGCTGGCTGCGTTGACCGCATGATCTCTTCCCGGCCTCGAGGTCGACGGCTGGGTGCCGGCAACCGTATGTGCCTTTTTTCTGTTCTACCGGAGAAAATCGACAAAAAGATTGACCTAAGTCAAACCATAAAATTATTTTCATGATTGAATGAAATCATACGACAGATTGATATATCCAACCAGGAGAGGGACCATGACGAAACCAGAAACGACCTACCCCTCGATCGAGATCGCCGAGCCCGATGTCATTGCGGCGATGCGCAAAATCGAGGGCTACATCGACATCAGTCCGGGAGATTTCAAGGAGATCTATCAGCTCGCTTTCGACTATGCGGTACGGCGGCTGCGGGACTCGATCACCGCCCGGGACATCATGACCGCGCCGGTGCAGTGCATCGACGCCGATATGGATCTGCAGCAGGCGGCCCAGGAACTGGCCGACAAGGTGTATTCCGGGGCCCCGGTCGTTGACGGCGACGGCAAAATCGTCGGGGTGATCTCGGAAAAGGATTTCCTCGCCCGGATGGGATTGGTACAGCCGGCCACCTTCCTGAGCATCATCGCCCATTGCCTCTCCAATAAGGGCTGCATGGCCATCGCCCTGCGCAACCACCAGGTGCGGGAACTGATGACGGCGCCGGCCTTCACCGCCGGGCCGGAGATCACCATCGGCGAGATCTCCCGGCTGTTCATCGACCGGAAGATCAATCGCCTGCCGATCGTCGACCCGGACGGCCGCCCCTTGGGCATCGTCACCCGGACCGATCTGGTACAGTCATACGGCATGAGCCGTTAGAGGAACGAACCATGGAATATTTCGCCAAGATGCGGGGAAACGGCCAGGCCCCACCCCGAGTCAGCCTGGCCGAGGTGTGGTGGTCGTGGATCGGCAGTTTCGCCGGGATCACCGCCGTCGCCCTGCTCCATTACCGGCTGATCGACCCGCAAGGGCTGGTCCTGCTGATCGGCTCGTTCGGGGCCTCGGCGGTGCTGATCTACGGCGCTATCCGCAGTCCCCTGGCCCAGCCGCGGAACCTGATCGGCGGCCATGTCCTCTCCGCCTTTCTCGGGGTGACGGCCTTCCAGTGGTGCGGCGACCAGACCTGGCTGGCGGCGGCGGTCGCCGTCTCGACTTCGATCGCCCTGATGCACCTGACCCGGACCCTCCATCCGCCGGGCGGCGCCACGGCCCTGATCGCGGTCATCGGCGGCGACAGCGTCCACCGGCTCGGCTACCTCTACGTGCTGATGCCGGCCGCCTCCGGGGCCCTGGTGATGCTGCTCGTGGCCCTGGCCATCAACAATATCCCGAAAAACAGGCGCTACCCCGATTTCTGGTTCTAGGCCGACAGCGTTCCTTGGCCCTGTTCATCCGGATCGCCGGGGGATGGTGATGTGAAATCGCCCTGCCCTCGGCATCCGCTTGACAAAAGCTGCCGTCCCGTCTTACAATACGACCATCGCTAGGGGTGCATTCTGCTGAGAGGAATTCTTCCAACCCTATGAACCTGATCCGGATAATACCGGCGAAGGGAAGCGGCAAGAAAAGGGATTGCCACATTGATCCTCAGCGTTTTTCGAGCCGTTTACCCCGCGCCGGGTGAACGGCTTTTTTTTTGACGGGAGCGGCAACATGGACATCGTGATCAACGGCAGGCAGGAAAGCTGCAGTCCAGGCAGCGTCGCCGAGCTGGTGGCGGCCAGAGGCCTGCCGCCGGACGCCCTGGTCGTCGAACTGAACGGGGAGATCATCCGCCAGGAACAGTGGCCGCAGGTCCGGCTCGGCGATGGCGACCGCCTCGAACTGCTCAGTTTCGTCGGGGGAGGCTGAGCATGAGCGACGATATCCTCCACCTCGGCCCCAGGGGCTTCACCAACCGCCTCTTCACCGGCACCGGCAAATTCGCCGCCAACGCCCTGATCGCGCCGATGCTGGCGGCCAGCGGCAGCCAGATGATCACCGTCGCCCTGCGGCGGATCGACAGCAGCGGCCGCTCGGAAAACATCCTGCACTACATCCCGCCGGAGGTCACCCTGCTGCCGAATACCTCGGGGGCCCGCACCGCCGAGGAGGCGGTGCGGATCGCCCGGATCGCCCGGGCGGCGGGCTGCGGCGACTATATCAAGATCGAGGTCATCACCGACATGAAGTACCTGATGCCCGACGCCATCGAGACCCTGAAGGCGACCGAGATCCTCGCCGGCGACGGTTTCGTCGTCCTGCCCTACATCCTTCCCGACCTGACCCTGGCCCGGCGGCTGGAAGCGGCCGGAGCGGCGGCGGTCATGCCGCTGGGGGCGCCGATCGGCTCCAATCTCGGCCTCGAGACGAAGGCCTTGATCGCCCAGCTGATCGAGACCTGCCGGGTGCCGGTGATCGTCGACGCCGGCATCGGTCTGCCGTCGCAGGCGGCAGCGGCAATGGAGATGGGAGCGGCGGCGGTGCTGGTCAACACCGCGATCGCCACCGCCGCCGATCCGGTGGCCATGGGCCGGGCCTTCGACCTTGCCGTCCGCGCCGGCCGCAGCGCCTGGCTCGCCGGACCGGCGGGAACGTCGCATACCGCCAGGGCCTCGTCGCCGCTGACCGGCTTTCTCGAATAGCCGCCACCCACGGACCGCGGCAACCTTCGGAGGTACCAGGGACCATGTCGTTTTATTCGTTCATCGAGCGCTTTCGCGACTTCGACTTCACCGGCTTTTTCACGTCGGTCGACGAACAGGCGGTGCGGCGCACACTCGACCGCGAACACCTCGACGAACTCGATCTGCTGACCCTGCTCAGCCCCGCCGCCGGCGGCTGCCTCGAGGCGATGGCGCAGAAGGCCCATCGCCTGACGGTCCAGCATTTCGGCCATACCATCCAGCTCTTCATCCCCCTCTACGTCTCCAATTTCTGCGCCAACCACTGCGCTTACTGCGGCTTCAACCGCGCCAACGCCATCCACCGCCGCACCCTGAGCCTGGCGGAGATCGAGGCCGAGGCCAGGGCCATCGCCGCCACCGGGATGCAGCATATCCTCTTTCTCACCGGCGAAGCGCCGGCCGCCACGCCGATGGCCTACCTGCTCGACGCCGCCGCCTGCCTGAAACAGCATTTCGCCTCGGTGTCGATCGAGATCTTCCCGCTGGCGGAGGAGGAGTACCGGCAGCTGCGGCAGCACGGGGTGGACGGCATGACCCTGTTCCAGGAGACCTACGACGAGGCGGTCTACCGCCGGGTCCATCTCGCCGGCCGCAAGACCGATTTCCGCTGGCGCCTCGACGCCCCGGAACGGGGGGCGCGGGCCGGATTCCGGGCGGTCAACATCGGCGCCCTGCTCGGCCTGGCCGAGCCGCGGCGGGACATCTTCCTGACCGCCCTCCACGGCCGCTGGCTGGCCGACACCTTCCTCGACACCGAGGTATCGATCTCGCTGCCCCGATTCAATCGCACCGGCACCGCCTTCGAGCCGGCGGCCATCGTCGACGACCGCACCTTCGTCCAGTTCCTGACCGCCCTGCGGCTGTTCCTGCCGCGGGCCGGGATCACGATCTCGACCCGGGAGAGCGCCTCGTTCCGCGACCGGCTGCTGCATCTCGGCGCCACCCGCTACTCGGCCTACTCCCGGACCGGGGTCGGCGGCTACGCCGCGGCCGAGGATCCGGACAGCCGTCAGTTCGAGATCACCGACACCAGGACGGTGAAAGAGGTCATCGCGGCGATCGTCGCCGGCGGCTGCCAGCCGGTATTCAAGGATTGGGACATCATCGGATGAGAATCGCCATCGCCGGGGCCGGCGGCATCGGCTCCAACGTCGCCGTCAACCTGGTGCGCAGCGGGGTGGCGTCCCTCCGGGTCGTCGATTTCGACCGGGTCGAGGCCGGCAATCTCAACCGCCAGTTCTATTTCCACGACCAGATCGGCCGGCTGAAGGTCGAGGCGCTGGCGGCCAACCTCCGCCGCATCCGCCCCGACCTCGACATCGAGACCGTGGCGGTCCGGCTGGATAAGGCCAACTGCCTCGCGCTCCTCGGCGACTGCCCACTGGTGGTGGAAGGACTCGATGAGGCCGAAGCCAAGAAGATGCTGCTCGAGGATCTGGCCGGGAGCGCCCGGACCGTGGTCTCGGCCTGCGGCATCGCCGGCAGCGACATCGACGGCATCCGGGTGCGACGGATCGGCAACTGTTCTATCGTCGGCGATTTCTGCTCCGACTGCGACCGGCAGCCGCTCTTCGCCCACAAGGTGGCGGCAGTGGCCTGCCGCATGACCGAAATCATTCTACGTCAAGGTGGATTCCATGCACAGCGATAACCCCCGCCGGGCCCTCCCGCCCGGCATCTACGGTATCACCGCCGAAAAGTATTCCCGCGGCCGCAGCAACGTCGAGGTAACGAAGGCGATGATCGCGGGCGGCATCGCCGTCCTCCAGTACCGCGAGAAACTGCCGGCCAAGAGTCACGCGGCGATGCTTCATGAATGCCGCCAGATCCGCGAACTGACCCGGCAGGCCGGGATCCCCTTCATCGTCAACGATCATGTCGATCTGGCGATGCTGGTCGATGCCGACGGTGTCCATGTCGGCCAGGACGATCTGCCGGTGGCCGAGGTCCGCCGCCTGCTCGGTCCCGACCGGATCATCGGCCTCTCGACCCACAACCCCGCCCAGGCCGCGGCCGCCGTCAGCGCCGGGGCCGATTACATCGGCGTCGGCCCGATCTTCGCCACCGCCACCAAGGAGGATGTCTGCGCCCCGGTCGGCCTGGCCTACCTCGACCACGTCGTCCGCTCATGCCCCCTGCCCTTCGTCGCCATCGGCGGGATCAAGGAGCACAACCTGGCCGAGGTCGCGGCCCACGGGGCGAGGTCCGTATGCCTGGTCACGGCCATCGTCGAGGCGATCGACATCGCCGCCACGGTTCGCGGCCTGCGCGCCATCCTGGACCGGTCCGCCGCTGCCACCGCCCCTCGCTGAACCCCGATCCTTCATCCCCCATAGGAGATTTGCCGATGACCACCCCCACCCAGATGGCCGCCGCCCGCCAGGGCATTGTCACCAAAGAGATGCGGCAGGTCCTGGCCGACGAACCGATCGGCGAGGCCGAGCTGCTCGACCGGGTCGCCGCCGGGACGGTCGCCATCCCCGCCAACCGCAACCATACCAATCTGCGGGCCAGGGCCATCGGCGCCGGCCTGTCGACCAAGGTCAACGTCAACCTCGGGGTATCCGAGGACTGCTGCGACATCGAGGCGGAGATGGCCAAGGTCCGCCTCGCCCTCGACCTCAAGACCGACGCCCTGATGGATCTCAGCACCTGCGGCGACACCCGGAGTTTCCGGCGGCGGCTTATCGCCGCCAGTCCGATGATGGTCGGCACGGTCCCGGTCTACGATGCCGTGGCCCGCTACGGCAAGGACGTCGGCCGCATCTCGGTGGACGACTTCTTCGATGTGGTCCGCATCCATGCCGAGGACGGGGTCGATTTCATGACCATCCACGCCGGTCTGACCAGCGCGGCGATCGAACGCCTGCGCCGCAACCCCCGCCTGACCCACGTCGTCAGCCGCGGCGGCTCGCTGCTGCTGCAGTGGATGACCGAGAACGCTCAGGAGAACCCGTTCCTGACCCACTACGACCGGTTGCTCGAGCTGTGCCGCGAGTTCGACGTCACCCTGAGTCTCGGTGACGGTCTGCGCCCCGGCAGCCTCCACGACGCCACCGACGCCGCCCAGATCCAGGAACTGATCGTCCTCGGCGAGTTGACCCGGCGGGCCTGGCAGGCCGAGGTCCAGGTCATGGTCGAGGGGCCCGGCCATGTGCCGCTCAACGAGGTCGTCACCAACATGCAGCTGCAGAAGAAGCTGTGCCACGGCGCCCCGTTCTACGTCCTCGGGCCGCTGGTCACCGATGTCGCCCCCGGCTACGACCACATCACCTCGGCCATCGGCGGGGCCCTCGCCGCCGCCCACGGCGCCGATTTCCTCTGTTACGTGACCCCGGCCGAGCATCTGCGGCTGCCGGACATGAACGACATGAAGGAGGGGATCATCGCCGCGCGGATCGCCGCCCATGCCGCCGACGTCGCCAAGGGACTGCCCGGCGCCATAAACTGGGACAACGAGATGAGCCGGGCCCGCAAGGACCTCGACTGGCAGCGGATGTTCGAACTGGCCATCGATCCCGACAAGGCGCGGGCCTACCGGGCCTCGTCGCAACCCGGCAACGAGGAGGTCTGCACCATGTGCGGTGACCTCTGCGCGGTCAGGAAGAGCCGGATGATCCTCGAAGGCAAATAGGAAGTTTTTCAGGAAGGGGTGAAGCGGTACAGCGGGGGGACCGACGCTTGGCCGCAGGCAGGCCCGATCACGGCCAATCCGGGGTCGGGGGGCAACCGCTGTCGTCGCCCTCCTCCTGCAGCCGGGCGGCGATCTCGATCCGGGTCTGCTGCAGCGTCGACCGGAACGATCCGCCGCCTGCCGCCGGGGCCAGGGTCCGGTCGAGCAGCGCCAGGGCCTGGCGGCGGCAGCCGCGCCGGGACAGGGCCTCCGCCAGGTTGTTGACCGCGGCGGCATGCTCCGGGTCGATCGCCAGCAGCCGCCGGTACACCATCACCGCCTGCTCCTCCTCCCCCGCAGCCAGCAGGCAGTTGCCGAGGCCGAACAGGGCGAGAGGCTGCTGCGGCCAGCGCTCCAGGGCCGCCTCATAGCCGCGGCGGGCGATCTCCGGCTGCCCGGTGGTCTCGAAAGCGGCAAGGGCGAGGAAATACGTTTCCAGATCCGTTCCGGCCGGCAGTTCGCCGGGACGCAGCAGGACCATACCCCAGTTGTCCGCCCGCCGCCAGGTTGCCTGGAACCGGCTGCCGTCCATCACCAGCCGCCGCTGTTCTCCGGAGCGCAGCACCACCTGATCGCCGGGCAGAAGCCCGACCACCACCGCATAATGATAGACCGGCAACCACGTCACCCCGAGGTTCTGCAGGACCAGGACCGGTCTGCCGGCAGCCAGTTCCGCAGCAATGGCGGCGGCTTCAGGTCTGATGAGGTAGGGAATGCGCCCCGCCCTTCTCGCCGCGGCGATCATCTCCAGCTGCAGACTGCCCCGGCGACCGGGAAGAAAGAGCAGCGGCGTGAGATCATCGGGTTGCACCTTCTCTCCCGAGTGGTGCAGCACCATCGCCAGCGCGGCCGGACCGCACTGAAAATCCCGCTGCCCGAAAAAAACGACCTTCTCCAGCTCGATGCCCGGCGAACCGGCATCACGGGGAAAGAAGGCCTGCCTGGTACCGGCGCAGGCCGACAGGACAAGACAGGACAGGAGCAGCGGGACGACCGAACGAAACCGTTGCGCCACCTAGATCTTGTGGAAGATGTTGGTGATCCCGGTCAGTTCGAGAATGAGCAGAATGAGAAAGACGATGCCGATGACCTCGAGGGCGCCGGCGCCGGCCGGCAGGGCATCGATCCGGTTCTGCAGTTGCAGCGCCTCGGCTGGTGTCAGGGCGGCCACCCGCGCCCGGGCCTGATCCGGATCGACGCCCAGGCTGACCAGCCTGGCCCTGACATCGTCGCGATCGAGCGCCGTCTGCAGCTGTTCCTTGACGGTCGGCGTTTGCGCGGTGAGGTAGGTATCGGTACCGATGACGGCGGCCCTGGCGGCAGGAAGCAGACTCATCGTCACCAGCAGCACCGTGACAAGGGTGATGACCGCACCTTTCCAGATTCCGATAAACATGATGGTCCTCCAGATTGAATTGGTGGAATGCCCGGCAGTATGATCCTGCAATTCAGGCCTCGCCGGGTCCTTTTTCACTCTGCAGGCTAGCCGAAAGAGATCGCTGAGGCAAGCGCTTTCTCCGGCGATCGCGGGCGGGCGCCGGGCGGAGAAAGGGTGGAAAATCGCCGCTGTCTGTCAATAACAGGGGAAAGGAACAGTTCCTTTTGGTATAGTTTCCATCATGAAACCCCTCTGGAACTACAAGGATATCTTCGATCTCGAGTTTTTTTTCCACAAGGACTCGACCATGCCGAACGAATCTTTGGTTCAGCGGGATCGTGACATCTACCTCCGCCATATCGAACCGACCCTGGCGACGCCGGCCACCGATCAGGAGCCCGGGGTCCTCCTCCATCGCTGGCTCGAGTACCGGCGGCGGATGGAATTCGGCGCCAGTGGGAGCCTGAGTCCCGGCACCCTGTTCATCGAGGCCCGCCGGACCCTGAGACTGGTCATCCTGGTCGTCGGCCTCTTTTCCGGCTCGATCCTCGGCCTCGGCTTCTTCAACTACGCCGGCACGACCCCGGTCAACATCTTTTCCTTTCTCGTCTTCTTCATCTTCACCCAGGTCCTCGCCCTCGTCGCCCTTCTGCTGGCGGCGGGTCTGCGGTCCCTGCTGCGGCGCCGCAGGATCTCGCCGCCGCTGGCGGTTCGACTGATGGCCGACCTGATCACCAGGACCATCCTCTGGGGCCACCGCAACCTTCTCGGCAGGATGTGGGCGGATTCCCGCGACAGTCTCGCCGCCTCCATCGGTCTGCTGAAGAGTACGCAACGGATCTACGGCTCCCTTTTCTACTGGCCGCTGTTCGCCCTTCTCCAGATGCTCGCCATTGCGATGAACGCCGGTTTGCTGGCGGCGACGCTGTTCCGGATCCTGACCAGCGACATCGCCTTCGGCTGGCAGTCCACCGTCCAGTTCAGCGCCCAGGCCCTGCACCGGCTCGTCGCCCTGATTTCTCTGCCCTGGTCATGGTGCTTCCCCGAGGATGTCGGCTACCCGACTCTGGCCGCCATACAGGGCAGCCGGATCATCCTCAAGGATGGGATTTCGGCTCTCGCCACCGGCGACCTGGTCTCCTGGTGGCCCTTTCTCGTCCTCTGCCTGATCGTCTACGGCCTGCTCCCCCGCATCGTCCTCCATATCTTCGCCCTGATCATGCAGCGCCGCTGCCTCGGCCGTCTCACACTCCGCCACCCGCCCTGCCTCAACCTGCTGCAGCGGATGCAGACCCCCATGGTCTCGACCCAGGCCGCCCCGGAACCGAGGCCGGCCGCCACGGAGTTCGTGCCGCAACCGGTCACCGCCGGCGACACGGTGACACTGCCGAGGTACCGCCGGAGGATGGTGACCCTCATCCCCGACGACATCTACCCCGCCTTCGCGGAGGCCGACATCCCCCGCCTTCTCGACAATCGCGGTTTCAGCCACGCCGACACCGTCAGGTTCATGGAAAATTACGACAAAGACCGGGAGGTGCTGGATGTTCTCCGCCGGCATGACTGGACAGGCGACTGCGGCATACTTATCCTGATGGAATCCTGGATGCCGCCGCTGATCGCCTTCCTTTCCTATCTCGGCGAGATCCGGCAGACCGTTGGAGCGGAGATCCCGATTGTCATCGAACTCCTCGGCCGGTCGGCCCCGGCTGCCTCCGCCCCGGAGATCTCCGAGGGGGACTGGCTGATCTGGCAGCGGAAGATCACCGCCCTCGGCGACCCCTTCATGAACCTTGCCCCCAGGCAGGACCAGCCGACCGGCAAAGGCCGCCGTCCCGACACCGCCTCCACCATCCACCCTCGGAACCGGAACCGATGACACCTGAAATCGCCATCATGGGCCACCCCAACGAGGGCAAATCCTCCGTCCTGTCGACGCTCGCCGAGGATGATTCGGTCCGGGTCAGCCCGACACCCGGCGAGACCACCCGCTGCCGGACCTTCCCGGTCGTCATCGACGGCCGCGAGGTCCTCCGCTTCACCGATACCCCCGGTTTTCAGAACCCCGGCCGGGTCCTCAGCATGCTGAAGAAGATCTCCGGCGACAGCGGCGACATCATCAGGCAGTTCCGCGAGCAGGTCAAAACCATTGCCGAATTGAGCGATGACCGCGAACTGCTGCTGCCGGTCGAACGCGGCGCCGGCATCATCTACGTCGTCGACGGCTCGCGCCCGGTCCGCAATGTCGACCGCGAGGAGATGGAGATCCTGCGCCTTACCGGGCGGCCGCGGATGGCGATCATCAACTGCAAGGACGAGGGCGATGCCTTTCTCCAGTCCTGGAAAGACGAATTCCGCAGGTCCTTCAACGCCAACCGGGTATTCAACGCCCATCGGGCCACCTATGCCGAACGGATCCTGCTGCTGACGGCCCTGCAGTCGATCGACCAGGACTGGCAGCCGGTGATCGGCCAGGTCATCGCCGCCTTCCAGCGCGACTGGACGGCGCGCAACCGGGCCACCGCCGACCACATCATCACCATGCTCGGCGACTGCCTCCGTCACCGCCTGACCGTCGAGGCGGGAGAAGAAACCGCCGATCGCGGCCGGGAGGAGGAACTGGTCCGGCAGTTCAACCGCAGCCTGGCGGAGATGGAGAGGCGGACCCATGACAAGATCAGGGCCCTGTTCAAGCACCACATCTTCGACTACCGCCTTCCTCCCCGTTCGATCCTGCGCGAGGACCTGTTCAACGAACGGACCTGGCAGGTCCTCGGCCTCTCGAAAAAGCAGCTGGCGATCATCGGCGGCCTCAGCGGGGCCGCCGTCGGCGCCGGACTCGACGCCGCCCATGCCGGACTCAGCATGGGGGTCTACGCCGCCCTGGGCGGGGCCATCGGCGCCATCGGGGCGATCCTCGGCGGCGAGACCGTCTCGGCCAACGCCTCCTTCCTGGGGATCAAACTGGGGGGGCAACAACTGCAGATCGGCCCGGTCAACTCGATCAACCTGCTCCTCGTCCTGCTCAACCGGGCCCTGCTGTTTTACTCCCATACCATCAACTGGGCCCATGGTCGCCGGGATTATGACAAGGCGAAAGACCCAGCGGGACCGGCGCCGGACCAGATGGGTTTCACCAGGAACTGGTCCCCGGGCCGAATCAGGATCTGCAACGCCTTTTTCAAGGCCCTGCAGCAGGAAGGGGGAGCGGACGCACTGCAGGCGGAAAGTGATCTGCGCCACCTGCTGGAAGAGGTGTTGCTGGAGATCTCACAGCAATAGGAACCGCTCGCGGCGCCCGCCGGCGGCAGTCCGTTATTGGGGGTGCGACCATGGAACGCTGCATCACCACCGAAAAACACCCGATCAAGCTGTGGCTGCGGGATATCGACGACGACACCCTGACCCAGGCGAGAAATCTCGCCTCCCTGCCTTTCATCCACAGTCATATCGCGATCATGGCCGACGCCCATGTCGGTTTCGGCATGCCGATCGGCGGCGTCGCCGCAACCAAAGATGTCGTGATCCCGAACGCCGTCGGTGTCGACATCGGCTGCGGGGTCTGCGCCGTCCGGACCTCGCTGACAGAAATTGAGCGGGAGACCCTCAAAGCGATCCTCGGCGCCATCCGCCTGGCCGTTCCGGTCGGCTTCTCCCATCATCGACAGAAACAGAATGCCAGGCAGATGCCGGCGCCGGGGATCGATATCGCCGCGCTGCCGATCGTCAGCCGCGAATTCGACAGCGCCCTGACCCAGATCGGCACCCTCGGCGGCGGCAACCACTTCATCGAGATCCAGCAGGCGGACGACCGCCATATCTGGATCATGATCCATTCCGGCAGCCGCAACCTCGGCTTCCGGGTCGCCAACCACTACAACGATCTGGCGATCGAGCTCAACCGCAAAAAGGGGAGCACCTTCGCCGCCGACCGGCAGCTGGCCTTCCTGCCGCTCGATCTGCCGGTGGCCCTGCAATACCTCCAGGAAATGCGGTACTGCGTCGAATTCGCCCGGGCCAACCGACGGTTGATGATGACGCGGATCGAGGATATCGTCCAGCACTACTGCGCCCCCGTCTCCTTCGCCCCGCCGATCGACGTGGCCCACAACTACGCCGCCGCCGAGACCCATTTCGGCCGCGAGGTCCTCGTCCACCGCAAGGGGGCGACCAGGGCCGGCCGCGGTGAGACCGGGATCATCCCCGGCTCACAGGGAACGGCCAGCTATATCGTCAGGGGACTGGGCAACAGCGACAGCTTCTCGTCCTGTTCGCACGGCGCCGGCCGCCGGCTCGGCCGCCGCCAGGCGCAGCGGCAGCTCGATCTCAGGGCGGAGATTCAGCGACTGGAGGAACGGCGGATCCTGCACGCCATCCGGGGGCGGAGGGACCTGGAAGAGGCGGCCGGGGCCTACAAGGATATCGAGGTGGTGATGGCCAACCAGCAGGACCTGGTGGAGATCGAGACCAGGCTGCAGCCGCTGGCGGTCATCAAGGGATAAGGACGCTGGAGGACAGGTCAGGGGGCGAGGCGTTCGATCTTCCAGTCGCCGCCGCCATCGCTGCGGGTATAGAGGAAGCGGTCGTGCAGACGATTCTTGCGGCCCTGCCAGAACTCGACCTCCTCCGGCCGCACCCGGTACCCGCCCCAGAAGGACGGGAGAGGCACCTTGCCCTCGCCGAGCTTCCGCTTCATCTCCTGGAACTTCTGCAGCAGCATCCGCCGCGACGACAGGGGATGGCTCTGGCTCGACACCCAGGCCGCGACCTGGCTGTCTTTCGGCCGCGACATGAAATACCTCGCCGACTCGGCAACCGAAATCCGGCTGGCGATGCCGTTGATCCGGACCTGGCGCTCCAGCTCGAGCCAGAGAAAGAGGAGGCTGACCCGGGAATTGACCGCCATTTCCCGGGCCTTGCGGCTTTCATAGTTGGTGAAGAAGACCAGTCCGCTGTCGTCGTAGTATTTCAGCAGTACCGCCCGCTGACTCGGCTGGCCGTCGGCATCGACGGTCGCCAGGACCATGGCGGTGGGTTCGGCGATATCGGCGGCCCGGGCCTGTTCGAACCAGGCCGTGAACTGCCGGACCGGATCGGGGGCAAGGCTCGACCGCGACAGCCCGCCTTTCAGGTAATCACGGCGCAGCCGGCTCAGATCCACATCCCACCCCGCTCGTGCCGCTCTGTCCTGCCTTTTCCGCCAGGTAATCCATTAGGGTTCAACCGTTGACGACCTTGACCCCTTCGAGTCGCCACTCCTGAGTACCGGTGGGCCGCGCCCAGGTCCATTCCTCCTCGAATTTCACCGGTGTGGTCATGCTGCCGGCAACGACCTCGTTGGTCTTCTCATCGACCGTGTAATCAAGGAGGTTGGCAAGGAAGAGGACGGTGACGAAATCCTCCCGGCCGTCGCTCCCGGCGGCGGTGATCTCCACCCGGCGGATGGCGATGCTCTCAAGCTTGTTGATATGACCGAGACGGCGCATCTCCTCGAATTCCTTCTCGTATTCTTCTGCCAGCTGGGTCCCGAGGAGATGGCGATAGGAATCGAGATCCCGCCGCATCCAGCCGGCCTGGACCTGAAAGAAGACATCCGAGGCGACCTCGGTGAAGTATTTCGGGTCAAAGGAGCGGTCGGTCCGCTGGAGTTCGGCCAGGCCGTCATCGAGAGAGGCCACCGATCCCGGCGGCGGCGGGGGGGCGGACGGCATCGGGAAGCCGCCACCGCCAACCGGACCGCGCTGACTGCCCGGGAAAGCGCCCGACGGCGACGACCCGGAGCGCGATGCCGACATCTTGCGGTAGAGGAAATAGGCGACACCGGCCAACAGCAGAATCGGCAGAATGCCCATGCCGCTGCCCGGTGCCCCGAACATCGAGCCGAACAGCAGGCCGCCCAGGGCCCCGCCGACAAGCCCACCCATCAGGCCCCGGCTGAAACTGCCGCTCCGGTTGGTCGTCGCCCCCGGCTGGGTATTCTGGACCGGGGCCTTTTTCGGGGCCGTACTGAACGATCTGCCGCCGCCCCTGGAGCGGGCGTCAGCCGTGTCGGGTACGAATCCCGTCTCGATCAGCGACACGGCAAAGAACACAAGCAACAGCGGCAGCATTTTTGTCCATATGGAATACATAACACGATCCTTTCATTCAGGTTGGCTGGATGTCGCAGAAGGCGACCTTCAGTACAGGGTCAACAGTGTAACAGGAGGCTGTAGATTTGTCATGCGAAAACGGGAACACAGGCTGGGTGGGGGATCCCGGGCGAGGCCGGAGGAGACGACAATGATCGGCTCGGGATCGCAGTGACAAGCCTATGGCCAGGCCTCGGCAGCACAGGACACTGGTCATTTGCCCGGGCCCGGTATATAGTGACCCCTTTCACGATGTCCATTGCTCTCCAGGATTGGAAAGTGCCGCCGGCCGCATCATCGCCAGAGCCGGAATCCGTCCCGGACATGGGCCCGGCCCGTGCCTTCGCCCCGACAGGTCAACGACGATGCTGCTCCTTCATCCCCCCGCCGCCAAACCCGGCGAACCGCCCGCCGCCCTCGCCCACCTGGCCGCGGCGCTGCGAGCCGGCAACCACCCCTGCCGGGTCTGCGACATGAATCTCGAGGGGATGCTCCACCTCCTCGGCTCCGCCCCGCCGGCCGCCGACACCTGGAGCCGCCGGGCCGGCCGGAACCTTGCCGCCAATATCGCCGCCCTGCAGGGCCCGGAACTCTACCGCACCCCGGCCCGTTACCAGCGGGCGGTCAGAGATTGCAACCGGGTCCTGGAGGCCGCCGGCAGGACGCATGGACTGCTGCTGTCGTTTGCCAACTACCAGGACGAGACCCTCTCGCCGACCGTCAGCGACGACCTGATCACGGCCGCCCGGCGCTACCGGAACAATATTTTCTACCCGTACTTTTCAAGGCGCCTGAAGCAATTGCTGGAGGAAGAGACCCCGCCGCTGGTCGGCCTGTCGCTGCAGTATCTCGGCCAGGCCCTGACCGCCTTCGCCATCATCGGTTTTCTCCGGGCGCAGGCACCGACGATCCCGATCGTCCTCGGCGGCGGCCTGGTGACGACCTGGCTGCGCCATCCATCCTGGCGCAATCCCTTCGCCGGCCTGGTCGATCATCTCGTCGCCGGACCCGGGGAGGGGCCGCTTCTCGCCCTGCTCGGCGATAGACAGCCTTGTCGCAAGGAAACCCCCGATTACACCGGGCTCGCAGGCCTCCCCTATCTCGCCCCCGGCTTCATCCTGCCCTATGCCGCCTCATCCGGGTGCTACTGGCGGAAATGCTCCTTCTGCCCCGAAACCAGCGAGGCAAACCCCTATCTCCCCCTCACCCCGCCGGCAGTCATGGATCAGCTCGACAGCCTGGTGACATCCTATCGGCCGCACCTCCTGCACTTTGTCGACAACGCCGTCAGCCCGGCAGTCATGCAGGCCCTGATACACCGGCCGCCGGGGGTTCCATGGTACGGCTTCGCCCGCCTCGACGACCGCCTGACCGATCGCGATTACTGCCGGCAGCTGCGGCAGGCCGGGTGCGTCATGCTCAAGCTCGGCATCGAGTCGGGATCGCAGCAGGTGCTGGACGGCATGCACAAGGGGATCGATATCACAAAGGTTGCAACGGCGCTGGAGGCCTTGGCCGCAGCCGGCATTGCGACCTACGTCTACCTGCTGTTCGGCACTCCCGGCGAATCGGTTGATGAGGCCAGGGAAACGCTGGCCTTCGTCGTCCGCCACCACCATCTGCTGACCTTCCTCAACCTCGCAATCTTCAATCTGCCGGTCGGCAGCCGGGAGGCCGCCGGGCTGGAGATCACCACCAGGCACCAGGGCGATCTCACGCTCTACCACGACTTTCGCCACCCGCGAGGGTGGGGACGGCGGGAGATCCGCCGCTTTCTCGACCGCGAGTTCAAGAGCCGGCCGGCAATCCGGACCATCCTCCAGCGCGACCCGCCCTTCTTCACCTCCAACCACGCCCCGTTCTTCGCCGGTCCGGCCGGCACGCCCGGGATCTAGCCGATCGCCACCAGCTCGATTTCGAAGATCAGGTCCTTGCCGGCAAGCGGAGGATTGGCGTCGAGGGTGATATGGCTGTCGGTGATCTCGGTGACGACGACCCGGATCAGTTCGCCGTTGGCACCGCCCATCTCCAGGCGCATCCCCAGTTCCGGATCGAGTCCCGGCGGCACATGTTCGAGCGGCGTGGTGATCACCATCTGTTCGTTGCGGGCGCCATAGGCCTTGTCGACCGGAATATGGACGGTCTTCGCCTGGCCGGTCGCCATGCCGACGACCGCCTCGTCGAATCCGGGGATGACCTGGCCGCTGCCGACGGTGAATTCGAGTGGATTCTTGCCGGCGGAGCTGTCGAAGACCGTCCCGTCCTCCAGCCTGCCGGTGTAATGGACCTTCACATTGTCGCCTTTTCTCGCTTCCGTCATTTCTATACCTCTCGGTTCTTCAGGTTATGCAAATGTTTCTACAGGTTATTGCCGAATGAAAGGGACCAAATATAGCACAGCAACGGGGTGAAAGATACCTCTAACGTTTTTTGCCGCTCCCCCGTCGCCCGTCGTGCAGCGGCGCCCCGCGCCAATCCTCCACGGCTGTTTTAGTTCTTTTTCTTTCCAGCCGGTTGTAGTAATTTTTACCCGGAACAGTCTTTCCCTGCCCCCGGCCAGCAACCATCCGGATCAGCTTTTTCCGCCCGATCCCTCCTGTCACCAGGAAAACAGAGACCATGAACAAGACCAAGATCATCGCCACCCTCGGTCCCCGCAGCCAGACGGAGGACGAGGTCTTCGCCTTCATCAATGCCGGCATGAATGTCGCCAGGATCAATCTCTCCCACGGCGACCGGCAGACCCACGAGCGGCTCATCGACCTGGTGAAGAAGGCCAGACGCCGGGCCGATACCGACACCGCCATCCTGCTCGACACCCGCGGTCCGGAGATCAGGGTGTGCGATCTGAAGGCCGACCTGATCCTGGAAGACGGCCAGGAGCTGACCATCACCGCCGACCACGCCACCTGCTCGGCGACCCGCATCGGGGTCAATTACCCGGAATTCGCTGCCCAGATGCGGGAAGGCCACACGGTTCTCCTCGACGACGGCAAGCTCGCCCTCACCGTCATCCGGATCGAGGGCGGCGACGTCATCACCCGGGTGGTCGCCGGCGGCCGCCTGATGAGCCGGAAACGGGTCAGCCTGCCCGACACCGTCGTCAATCTGCCGTCTCTCACCGCCGAGGATATCGACGATATCATCTTCGGGATCGCCAGAAATGTCGATTTCATTGCCGCCTCGTTCGTGCGCAGCGCCGACGATGTCTGGGAGGTCCGCCGGATCATCGAGGAACACGGCGGCCGCCAGGCGATCATCGCCAAGATTGAAAACCGCCAGGGTGTCGACAACGTCGACGAAATTCTCGAGGCGGCGGAGGGATTGATGGTCGCCCGCGGCGACCTCGGGGTCGAGATGCCGGCGGAAGAGGTGCCGATCATCCAGAAGCGGATCATCCACCGTGCCAATCTCGCCGGCAAACCGGTGATCACCGCCACCCAGATGCTGGAGTCGATGATCACCAGCCCCACCCCGACCAGGGCCGAGGCCAACGATGTGACGAACGCGATTTTCGACGGCACCGACGCGGTGATGCTCTCGGCCGAAACGGCGACCGGACGCTACCCCGTCGAGGCCATCCGCTTCCTCACCCGCTGCGCCAGGATCTCGGAACAGAACCTCGATTACGACGCCATTCTGGCGGCCGGCCTGCGTCACCGCAGGCAGGTCGTCACCGACTCGATATCCTACGCCTGCTGCGCCACCGCCGCCGATCTCGACGCCGCCGCAATCATCACCGCCACATCCTCCGGGTCCACCGCCAGAATGGTCGCCCGGCACCGGCCCAAGGCCCCGATCATCGCCGTCAGCCCGCAACCGGAAACGATCCGCCAGCTCCAACTGGTCCGGGGGGTGGTGCCGCTGTACTGCGCTTCGGCGTCGACGATGGACGAACAGCTCGATCGGGCCATCCATATCGCCACCCAGGCCCAGCTCATCACCAACGGCGACCTGGTCGTGATCACCGCCGGCATGCCGCTGCAGACGCCGGGGACCACCAATATGCTCAAGATTCACACCGTCGCCGATATCTGCTTTTCCGGCCAGGGGATCGGCGCGGCCACCGCCCACGGCCTGGTGCGGATCATCGAGACCGAGAGTGACTGGAACAACCTGCCGGAGGAAGTCATCGTCGTCGTTTCATCGACCAACCAGGCGATGGTCGCACATCTCGGCCGGGTCAAGGGGATCATCGCCGAGCAGCCGGGGCTCACCTCGCATGCCGCGATCGTCGGCCGGGAACTCGGGATTCCGGTGGTCTGCAACGTCCACGACGCCACTTCGATCTTCGAAAACGGGCAACTGATCACGATCAACGGCACCACCGGCCATATCTGCTATGGATCTTCCTGCTCATGAACCGCCACCGGGTCATCGTCATTGGTGGCGGACCCGCCGGGCTGATGGCTGCCGGCGAGGCCGCCGCAGCCGGCAGGCAGGTGCTGCTCCTCGAAAAGATGGCCAATCCGGGCCGCAAGCTCGGCATCACCGGCAAGGGCCGCTGCAACCTCACCAATATTGCCGATCTTTCCGATTTCATAAAACATTTTGGAGACAATGGGCGTTTTCTGCACCAGGCCTTCGCCCGTTTTTTCGCGCCGGAGTTGATCGCTTTCTTTGAGAGGCAGGGGCTGGCACTGAGCACCGAACGGGGCGGGCGGGTGTTTCCCACCTGCGGCAAGGCCCTCGAGGTGCTGAAGGCCCTGCGGCAATGGGCCGAACATCAGGGGGTCGAAATCCGTTGCTCGGCCCCGGTCGAGTCGCTGGCCATCGACAACGGCCGCATCCACGGCGTCTTCAGCAACGGGGAACTGATCGAAGGCGGCAAGGTCATCCTCGCTACCGGCGGCGCCTCGTATCCCCGCACCGGATCGACCGGTGACGGCTATCGGTTGGCAGGCCAGGCGGGACACCGCATCGTGGCGATCCGCCCCGCCCTGGTGCCGCTGGAATCGGAAGGAATGCTGACCAGGAGAATGGCCGGGCTCAGCCTCAAAAATATCGAGGCCCGGGTCTATATCGACGGCAAACGCCAATACCAGGAATTTGGCGAGCTGTGCTTCACCAGCTTCGGGGTGAACGGCCCGCTCGTCCTGTCGTTCAGCCATCTGGCCGTCGACAGCCTGCGTCAAGGGAAAAAGGTGGTCCTCGCCATCGACCTCAAACCGGCGTTGTCCGAGGCCCAGCTCGACCTGCGGTTGCAGAGGGACTTCACCGGCAGGAGCGGCGAACCGGCCGCCAGCGTCCTCAGGGCGCTGCTGCCCCGGGAAATGGTGCCGATCTGCCTGCACCAGAACGGGATCGAGGCCAAAAAAAAGGCCGGCACGATCAGCAACGACGAACGGAAAAGACTGATCGCCTGGCTGAAGAATTTCCGTCTGCCGATCACCGGCCACCGTTCCTTCGACGAGGCCATCGTCACCGCCGGCGGGGTCGACCTGCGGGAAATCGACCCGCGGACCATGGAATCCCGTTTGACCAGGGGGCTCTTCATCGTCGGCGAACTGCTCGATCTCCATGCCGATACCGGCGGTTACAACCTTCAGGCCGCCTTTTCCACCGGCTGGATGGCCGGCCAGGAAAATCACTGAGAGGTCGGTGCCCGGCAGTGTCCGGTTTCCCGCGGCTGCCGGTGGAAATCAGCGCAGCAGGGAAATGAAATCCTCGAAGACCACCCCGATCGGGATGGCGAAGCCGATACCTTCGGTATCCTTGAGAATCATCGTATTGACCCCGAAGACATAGCCCTGCTCATCGATCAGCGGTCCGCCGCTGTTGCCCGGATTGATCGCGGCATCGGTCTGCAGCAGGACGCTGCCGTCGTCCGGTCGCTCCCGATAACCGGAAAAGATCCCCGAGGTCACGGTATGGCGGAGGCCGACGGGGCTGCCGATCGTGTAGACCTTTTCGCCCTGCTGCAGCCGCCGGCCCGTCGGGTCTCTTGGCAGATACGGGTTGTCGATGGTGTGCAGGGCCAGCAGGGCCAGATCATGGCGGGTACTGACCTGCAGGAAATCGGCCGTCATCTCCCGGCCGTCGGCGAGGATGATCTTGATATCGGAAGGATAGATCCCCTTTTCCATCGCCGCGACCTGTGTTTCTCCGGCTTCGAGCTGCGGCATGATCCGGGCCAGTTCACCCTCACGGGTCTCGAGGATCAAGGCCAGCTGTTTGCGTGACGGTCCTTCCGGCAGCCTTCCTATCTCCTGCCGCAGCTGCTCCAGTTTCTCCTGTTCCAGTTCGACGAGCCGGCGGAAGGTTTCCACCTTCGATCTGGCCTCGGCCAGCGCCTCCTGGTCGACCTCGACGACATGGCGGTTGGTGACGATATAGTTTTTGTTGACGAAAAATCCTGAGCCGGTTCCCCACGGGGTCTCGATCGAAACCGTGGCATTGCGGGCCTCCTCGATCGAACTTCCACGCTCGGCAACCGCCTCGCTGCCGGCCGCAACCGTCGCCGGCGGCGGTGGTTTCTCCTCTGCAGCCGGCGGCGCCGGGACCGCACTCTGCTGCTGGACCGGTGGCACCGGCGGTGACTGCTCTTCTGCCGGCCGAACCAGATAGTAGGTCAATCCGGCGGTCACCAGCATAAGCAGGACAACGCCCCCCACCTTCAGACCAGTGGCGGACCCACTGCCGGCGGCGGCCGCCGCCTCCTGCTCCAGCCGCCGCGCCTGGTGTTGCCGATAGCGGGCGAAAATAAGCCCGCATCCGGCACATTCAACCGGGTCGCTCTGCTCATGGGAGCATTTCGGACACCGGATCGTCTTCTTTCCCATCTTTTCCTCTCCATGTGCTCCCGGACCGCGGATCGCCATCGTTCAGCTACGCGCTTCGGCAAGATCAACCCATTTCCCGCCGGTCATCGCCTCGAGCTGCCACGGGTCGACGGCGAAGACGGCAAAAGGAGTTCCGGCCGCCGCCCAGACGACCTCATGGTTCCTCAGATCCGGATCGAGCAGGGTCACCAGAGCCGTGTCATGGCCGGCCGGAGGGATACCGCCGATGGCAAAACCGACTTTGGCCTTGACGAATCGAGCGTCAGCCCGTCTGAGCCGCAGACCTGTCGCCCGCTCGATCTTGAGCAGGTCGACGCGATTTTCGCCGGAAGCGACGACGAGGACAGCCTCACCGGACGAGGCCTCCTCAAACACCAGGGATTTGGCAATCTGGGCGACACTGCAACCGATGGTTGCGGCAGCCTCCTGCGCCGTCCGCGTCGATCCCGGCAGTTCCCTGACATCGCAGGGAAATCCACGGCCGGCAAGAAAGGTCTGCACCCGTTGGGCGCTATCATGGAGCGGTGATGTCATCCGCCCTCCACAGAGTTGAGTTTTCCGTCTCCGGAAGACTTTCCCGGAGTAGTGGTATAGAATAATGTGATGCAGGCAATCCGGCAATTTCGCCTGCTTTCAAGCCGTTGCAAGCTTACCAGGAGAAGGATATACCATGCAACAGATACAAATTACCGACAGTCTCTTTCTGCCGGAACGCGAAATCGAGTTCACGTCGATCCGGGCGCAGGGGGCCGGCGGCCAGAACGTCAACAAGGTGTCGAACGCGGTGCACCTGCGGTTCGACATCCGCCACTCGTCACTGCCCGATCTCTACAAGCAGCGCCTGCTATGCATGCGTGACCACCACATCACCGCCGACGGCATGGTCATCATCAAGGCCCAGGAATACCGGAGCCTGGAAAAGAATCGCGAGGCCGCGATCGCCCGCCTGGCCGAGCTTATCCGTCAGGCGGGCACTGTCAGGAAGTCCCGTCGCCCCACCCGGCCGACGCTGGCGGCGAAACAGAAACGGATCAAGGCGAAGGTCAGGCGGGGATTGACCAAGGCGCTCCGCAAAAAACCCGACTGATCCGTGAAGAAGCGACGGCCAGGCCTCGGCAGCCATGCGATGGATGACACGAGTGTTTTGCTCTATCCCCCTGTCCGGACAGGCATCAGGGCCAAGGCCTTCCGGGCCTGATGCGGCACGCCGCCTCGGCCAGGGTCATTGCAGTTTTCGGGCCTGCGATCAACACGCCCGGAAGTGGGAGAAAAGGAGTCAATGCCTGATGATATTGATTGCCCAAACGACCTAAACCGGGTATAGAGTGTCGTTCAACTCATGAGTGTCGGGCCAGACAGCGATGCACTGCAGCAACGGACTTGGAACTGGACAGACACGCACCGGATCAGCGCCGAAGATATCGATTCTCACGGAGGTCGGCAGCACCACAGCCTGGAACCTCCCTCTTTTTTTCATATCCCGCTCATCCTCACTCCGCAGCGGCACGGCAGTCATCGCCGCTGCGGGTCTCCCAGTACCGCCGAAGGAACTCGCATGTCCACAGACACCAACGCCACACCTACGTTCTCCGACCTCCAACTCAGCACCCCCCTGCTCCAGGCCCTCGAAGATGCCGGGTATGAAAGCCCGACGCCGATCCAGAGCCGGATGATCCCCCAGATGCTTGCCGGCCGCGACGTTGTCGGCCAGGCCCAGACCGGCACCGGCAAGACCGCCGCCTTCGCGCTGCCGCTCTTGATGCACCTCAAGACGGAGAAGCAGATCCGCCCGCAGATCCTCGTCCTCGCCCCGACCCGGGAACTGGCCCTCCAGGTGTCCGAAGCCTTTCAGCAGTACGGTCGCCATCTCGACAACTTCCGCTCCCTTGCGATCTTCGGCGGCCAGGACTACGGGGTGCAGCTCAGCGCTCTCAAGCGCGGCGTCCAGGTCATTGTCGGCACCCCTGGCCGGGTGATGGATCACATCCGCCGCGGCAGCCTCAATCTTCAGCACATCCACAGCCTGGTCCTCGACGAGGCCGACGAGATGCTGAAGATGGGCTTCATCGACGATGTCGAGTGGATCCTCGAGCAGATCCCGGCCACCCGCCAGATCGCCCTGTTTTCCGCGACCATGCCCCAGAGCATCCGGCGGATCGCCCAGAAACATCTCTCGTCGCCGGTAGAAATCACCATCGAGACCTCAACCGTCACCGCCCCGATGATCAACCAGCGCTATATCTCCGCCAACGGCTATGCCAGAAAACTGGAGGCGCTGCAGCGCCTTCTCGAGGTCGAGTCGTTCGATGCGATGCTGGTCTTCGTCAGGACCAAACTACAGACCATGGAGCTGGCGGAGGCCCTGGCCGACAAGGGCTATGCCTGCGCCCCCCTGAGCGGGGACATCCAGCAGGCCAACCGCCTGCGCACGATCGAACAGCTCAAGAGCGGCCGGATCGACATCCTCGTCGCCACCGATGTCGCCGCCCGCGGCCTCGATGTCGAGCGGATCAGCCATGTCGTCAATTTCGACATCCCCTTCGACGCCGAGGCCTATATCCACCGGGTCGGCCGCACCGGCCGGGCCGGCAGGAGCGGCGAGGCCATCCTCTTCGTCCACCCCCGCGAACAGCGGATGCTCGGCGCCATTGAAAAACTGACGCGCCAGAAGATCGCCCTGATGGACATGCCCTCGGCCCGATCGATCAACGAGCAGCGGATCAAAAAATTCAAGGCCCGTATCAGCGGCGCCCTCGAGGCCGACAGCACCATGTTCCAGGCGATCATCCGCGACTACCAGCAGGAACACGGCACCGACCCGCTGCTGCTGGCGGCCGCCCTGGCCCGCCTCGTCCATGGCGAACGCCCGTTCCTGATGGCTGAGACGGAACCGCGCCGGGAGAAACCGGCCAGAATGGCCGCCGGACGCGCCGAAAGGCCAACGAGCCGCAAGGCACCCGACCGCCCGGCACGGAAGCCGATCACCGTTCCCGCCAACGAGGCGATGGAGCGCTATCGCCTCGAAGTCGGCCTCCGTCACGGGGTCAAGCCCGGCAACATCGTCGGGGCCATCGCCAATGAGGCCGACATCGAGAGCCGCCATATCGGCCAGATCTCGATTTTCGACGACTACAGCACCGTCGACCTGCCATCCGACATGCCGGCCGAGATCTTTCGGCTGCTGCAGAAGGTGCGGATCAACGAACGGCCGATGCACCTCAGCCGGCTTGAATCGTCCGCTCAGGGGGCGAAAAGAGGTGCCAGGCAGGGGCAGCCCAACAGGAAGAGCCCGGGCGACACAACTCCCCGGAAGCGTGACAGGAACCCGAGACCGGGCCAGCAGCCTGCCTGAATGACCACCACCGGCCCATGCTGCAACACACCTTCTGCCATATCCCCGGACTGGGGCTGAAGACGGAGCGTCGGCTGTGGCAGTCCGGGATCAGCAGCTGGGACGAGTGGCAGGATCCACCGCCGGTGGCGCTGAAAACCGCCTGCCCGGCCGAGATTCCAGCGCTCCTCGCCTCGTCCCGGCAGGCCCTGGCCGCCGATCCCTTATTTTTCACCGGCCGGTTGGCCGCTGGCGAGCATTGGCGGATATTTCCCCACTACCGGGATGCCACCGCCTACCTCGATATCGAGACCACCGGCCTGGCCGAGGCGGCCGAGATCACCACGATCGCCGTCTACGACGGCCGCGAGGTCACGACCTTCGTCAACGGCGAGAATCTTCACCGCTTCCCATCCTTCATCGACCGCTTCCAGGTCCTCGTCACCTATAACGGCAAGGGCTTCGATGTCCCGTTTCTCGAACGTTTTTTCCGTATCCGGCTGCCCCAGGCGCAGATCGATCTGCGCTACGTTCTGGCCCGGCTCGGGTTCAAGGGCGGCCTGAAGGGCTGCGAGCGGGGGCTGGGAATCAGCCGTGGGGCCCTCGACGGGGTCGACGGCTATTTTGCCGTGCTGCTGTGGAATGAGTACCGCCACACGGGCGACCGCCGGGTCCTGCATACCCTGCTCGCCTACAATATTGAGGACACGGTCAACCTCGAACGCCTGGCGGTCGAGGCCTACAACCGGCACGTGGCGGCAACGCCGTTCGCCGCGGAACTGTACCTGGACTGGCCCGTCCCGCCGCCCTTGCCTTATAGTCCCGATCTCGATGTGATCGACAGGGTCCGGCGGCAATTTCGGTCAGCCTGGTAAGGGCTGGCCGCGGAATGCCACGGCCTGGCGGTAGGTCATCATCGTCCCGCCAAAGATGTCGAGGGCGCTGCCGACGGTGAAGTCCAGCCGCCCCTGGCCCTTGTCCCGCAGCAGCTCCAGATCATCGGTATGACGGATGCCGCCGGCATAGGTCGTCGGTACCGGACTGCAGGCCCCGAGCAGTTCGATCAGGCCGATCTCGATCCCGCTGCATTTGCCCTCGACATCGGCGGCATGGATCAGGAACTCGTCGCAGCTGCGGCCAAGGTCGTCGAGCACCGCGGCGGAGATAGCGACATCGGTGAAGTTCTGCCACCGGTCGGTGACGATCAGGTAGGTGTCTCCCCGCCGGCGGCAGCTGAGATCCAGGACCAGCCGCTCTTTGCCGACCTTGCGTACCAGGGCGGCGAGACGGTCGCGATCGATCCTCCCCTTGTCGAAGACGTAGGAGGTGACGATGACATGGGAGGCCCCGTGGTCGAGCCAGAATCCGGCATTGTCGGCGGTGATCCCGCCGCCGATCTGCATCCCCCCCGGCCAGGCGGCCAGGGCCGACAGCGCCGCCTCGTCGTTGCCCGGGCCGAGTTTGATGATATGCCCCCCCGACAGGAGGTCGGCACGGTACAGGGCGGCAAACCACGATGCCGGCCGGTCGGCGACGAAGTTGGTCTGCAGGCTGTCGGGATTGCCGTCGTCAAGACTGGAACCGACGATCTGTTTCACCCGGCCCTGGTGCAGATCGATACATGGCCTGAATCTCATCGCGGCATCTCCCATACGCAAAGAAAAGGCGACTCACCGTGAAGGGTGGCCGCCTTTTTTGTCTTCATCGCATTCCGTCTGCAACCCATCGGCGATCGCCGATCATTTTTTCTGGATCAGCATCGTTGCCGGGTCGAGACCGAGACTGGTGCCCGGATGGACCGCGCAGTCATCGCATTTGAGGATATCGAGTTTCATCTCCTCGCCCTCCGGCTTGATGAAGAGCACGATGTCGAACAGATCGTCGACCTCATGGCAGGGGGCCGGGACACCGTTGGCGCTGACGCGTTTATCCTCACGGTGGCTGACCGCCGAAAACCAGATCATCTTCAGGCCATGCTGCCCCATGAAGTCGCGGAGTTCGACCATCGAGGCATAATCGTTGCGCTCGAAGTCATAGCCGTCGATAATCAGGCATTCCGGCTTGTAGATATCCTGTTTGACCAGATCGTCCAGCCGCTCCTGGAGCTTGGCCTTCGTAAACGCGCTCTCCTTGAAGGTCATGATCATCCGGTTGCGCATGATCTCGGGAATCGATTCGATCTTCTCCCCATCGGTCAGCATCGACAGGATATCGTCGTACCATTTCCTGGTCTTATCGACGCTCTGGCCGATGGAGATATGCAGCACCTTGTTGCCGAGCAGCATGCAGTCCAGGGCGAACTGGACCAGTATCGCGGTCTTGCCGAGACCGGCCCGGGAAATGACCAGGCCCATGCTCTGCAGCCCCTCGCCGGCCTTGTTGTCCAGGCCGAGGGCCCGGATCGGATTATTGACTTTCACAGAATTGTCACCCATACGCTCACCTTTTTCCTCTTTATTGTTCGACTGACGCCACCTGCCAGGATTCCGCCACACCATCGTCGATGATTTCTATGTAGAATCTCCGGCAGCGCCGATCAACCGTTCTTTTTCTCTTCCTGGTGTTTCTTCACCAGTTCCTCGCTGACGCCCTTCGGCACAGGTTTGAAAGTCGCGAATTCCATTGTGAATTCCGCCTTGCCCTGCGTCAGGGAGCGCAGCGTCGTGCTGTAGCCGAACATCTCGGAAAGCGGCACCTCGGCCTCGACAACCGTATAATTGCCCTCTTCCATCGACCCGATGATCATGCCGCGGCGCTGGTTGATGCTGCCCATGACCGAGCCCTGGAATTCCGACGGTCCTTCGACCGCGACCTTCATGATCGGCTCCAGTATAACCGGTTTGGCCTTCATGTATGCCTCTTTGAAGGCACCGATGGCGGCCAGTTGGAAGGCGATATCGGAGGAGTCGACGGCATGGAAGGCACCGTCGTTGATGACGCAGCGCACGCTGGTAATCGCCGCGCCGCAGAGCGCACCCTTTTCGACGCTCTTCTGGAAACCCTTGTCGCAGGAGGGAATGAACTCACGCGGAATGACCCCGCCGACGATTTTGTCGACAAATTCATACTCACCCTCTTCCAGGGGTTCGATATAGCCGGCGACACGACCGAACTGTCCGGAACCACCAGTCTGCTTCTTATGGGTATAGTTGAAATCGGCCCGGTTGGTGATCGTCTCGCGGTAGGCGACCTGAGGCGCACCGACCTCGACCTCGGCCTTGTACTCACGTTTCATCCGCTCGATATAGACCTCGAGATGGAGTTCGCCCATACCGGAGATGATCGTCTCGCCGGTCTCATGATCGACGAAGGTCTTGAAGGTCGGATCCTCCTTCGTGAAACGGTTGAGGGCCTTGGACATGTTGATCTGGGCCTTGTTGTCGACCGGGATGACCGCCAGCGATATGACCGGCTCGGGAATGTGCATCGAACTCATCGAACAGGAGATCTGGTCGCTTGTAAAGGTGTCGCCGGAGGCACAGTCGATGCCGAAGAGGGCGACGATATCGCCGGACCCACACTCCTCGATCTCCTCCATCTCGTCGGCATGCATGCGGACGAGGCGACCGACCTTGACCTTCTTGCCGGTACGGCTGTTGTAAATGGTGTCGCCCTTGCGAACCTGACCCTGATAGGTCCGTACATAGGTCAGCTGGCCATAGCGGCCGTCCTCGAGCTTGAAGGCCAGCATAACGAGGGGATCGGCGGGATTGTTGGTGACCTTGAACTCGGCCTCGTTATTTTTCAGATCGAGGGCGGTGTTCTCGACATCGGTCGGGCAGGGCAGGTATGCCTCGACCGCATCGAGCAGCAGTTGGATGCCCTTGTTCTTGTAAGCCGAGCCGACAAAGACCGGGGTGAACTCGAGACTGATGGTCCCCTTGCGAACGGCATCATAGATCAGGGCGGGATCGATGTCGCCACCGTCGAGAACGGCCTCCATCAACTCTTCCGAGAACATCGAGATCTCCTCGAGCAGTGCCTGACGCTTTTCTTCGGCCTCGGTCGCCATGGCGGCGGGAATGGCCTCGTAACGCATCTTCTCGCCGTTGTCGCCATCGAAATAGATTGCCTGCATCTTCACCAGATCGACCATCCCGGCCAGGTCGCCTTCCAGGCCGATCGGCAGCTGCAGCATATGGGCGTTGAGGTTGAGCTTCTCCCGCAGCTGCCGGGTCACCCTCTCCGGGTTGGCGCCGGTCCGATCGCACTTGTTGACGAAGGCGATACGCGGGACCCGGTAACGGGTCATCTGGCGGTTGACCGTGATCGATTGCGACTGGACCCCGCCGACGGAGCACAGAACCAGGATCGCCCCGTCGAGAACCCGCAGGGCCCGTTCGACCTCGACGGTAAAATCGACATGGCCGGGGGTATCGATGATATTGATATCGATATCCTTCCAGGAACAGAAGGTGGCCGCAGACTGGATGGTGATGCCCCGTTCTTTCTCCAGTTCCATCGAATCCATCTTCGCGCCGACGCCGTCCTTGCCGCGAACTTCGTGGATGGCATGTATCCTGTTGGTATAGAAAAGGATACGTTCGGTCAGGGTCGTCTTTCCCGAATCGATATGGGCGCTGATGCCGATATTCCGTACTTTTGTTAAATCTTTATTCATGATGATAGTCCTCTACCGCTTTTCGCAACCGGATCGGGTTTGCCCCGCTGCCAACGGCGGCGGGGATGAAAACAAAAAAGAGGTACAGCATACTGTAACCCCTTCATCAACTGACAATGAGCCACAACCGGACTCAGGAATGAGGATACTGTCTTTGGCCCCAACAGGGCTTCAGGGAGATCTGCAACCGGGGTGACCCCCGCTCGGACATTCCGCCGGAAGATGGCGAAATTCTTGGATATCTGCAAAAATGCCAGGCGAACCGCACTATCGACCGACTCAACGACCAAGAATAAGGCAGAAATTATACCCAGAGTTGATCTCAATTGCCAATAATTTTTTACACCGATCTTGATTTTCCCTCACTCCCGGCCTGACCGGAAGTTGACGGCCGGCTCGTCGATATGTGGGCCGATATGATGGAATACTTTCAGGATGAAACTCTGCCGGAACCGCCTCTCCGCATTGCCGGATGCGCCCCCGGGATGAAAGACCGCTCCGCCGTTGCCGCCGTCCATCGGCAACGAGGCAGGGGGAGTCCCCGCAAAGGAAAGGGATCGGACAACGTTCAGAAGAACCGGGAAGGAATGATGCCTTGCCGGTAGTACGATGAAAAAGACCCCGGTCGCCGCAGCGTTTGCCGCCGGCGCCGGGGCCGTGTCTTTCCCGGATGGCCGCAAAGCGACCTTTCAGTGATGATGGTGATGGTGATCGTCATGGTGATGGTGACTGGAAGCCTCATCTCTGCCTCCGGCCTCCTCGAGCGCTTTATCAAGAAACTCGTTGACCTTCCGCATCTCGCCCACCGCCGCGCTGATATAGCCGGCGATCGGCGCCAACCCATCATCCACCAAGGTTTCCTGCCATCTCTCGTACTCGGCGGCATGTTCTTTGTTGTGGTCAATCCAGTGCTGCAGCAGAACTCGTATCTTTTCAGTATTTCCCACGTCATATCTCCAAACAGAATAGAATTTTACCAGGCCGATTTTTTCCCCTGCCCCTCAGCCGAGCGACAGATAGACCTTTCCCCCAAGGAAATCTATACGCCGGAGAACCGCCCCGACAATTTCCCGCGATCCTTCAAACAGGGTGGCGACGGCAACTCCCTGCTCGATCACATCCAATCGGGTCACGTTTTCGAGCATGACCTCTTCCTTTCCTTCCTTCTCGACGACAACACGCATCTGACACATATCTTTCCTCGCCTGTGATGCCGCCCGCAGTCAAGCGGGCGACGGAACGATCAATCGATGACCGGCCGCGGGAACAACCCGGCCCGCTCGACAATTTCCGGCACCTTCTCCTCCCATTCGATGGCCATGACGTGGAAACCGGCCACCCCCTTGACCTCCTTGAGACGCTGGATGGTCTCGACGGCGATGGTAATGCCCTCGGCCGCCTGCTTCTCCTTTTCGACTCCCGACAACCGTTTGATCAACTCCTCCGGGACATCCATGCCCGGTACCGATTTGCGGAGGTATTTGGCCATACCGACGGAACGCATCGGGGTGATGCCGGCAAGAATGAAGACCTTGTCGTGAAGGCCGCGGTCACGCACGCCCTGCATCCACAGTTCAAACTTGTCGACATTGTAGATACACTGGGTCTGGATGAACTCGGCCCCGGCCGCAATTTTCTTGGCCAGGCGCGGCACCCTGATCTTGAACGGGTCGGCGAAGGGGTTGGCCGCCGCCCCGACGAACATGGTCGGCGGCACCTTGATCTCGTCGCCGCTCAGAAACCGGCCCTCGTCGCGCATCCTCCGCACCGTCTGCACCAGCTGCATCGAATCGATATCGAAGACGTTCTGGGCCTGCGGGTTGTCGCCGAAGCTCTGGTGGTCGCCGGACAGACAGAGGACGTTGTTGATGCCGAAGGAGGCGGCGCCGAGGATATCGCTCTGCAGGGCGATGCGGTTGCGGTCGCGCACCACCATCTGCAGGACCGGATCGAGTCCCTGCAGTTTCAGGTGGACGCAGGCGGCAAGGCTGCACAGCCTGGTCACGGAGGTCTGGTTGTCGGTGATGTTGATGGCGTCGACATGATTTTTGATCAGGTTGCCCTTTTTGATGATCCCTTCCGGGGCACTCGACCGGGGCGGCCCGCACTCGCTGGTGACGGCGAGCTGGCCGCTCTTCAATACCTTTTCGAGTCTGCTGTTGGTTTTCAGGTCCACGGTTACATGCCCTCCACTTTGAATGACCGGGGTCCGCCGGCTCTGTCCTTCGACCAGTCTTTGAGGGGGGGAATCTTCTCGTAGTCATCAAGCCGTCCCAGGGCCTCGAGGCGATCGACGATCAGCTGCCAGGCGCAGTCGATCTCCTTCGAGATCTCGCATTTGCCGTTCGACGACCCGCCGCACGGACCGTTCATCAGGCGTTTGCAGCAGCGGCTGACCGGACAGACCCCGCCGGTGAGACCGAGGACGCAGTCGCCGCAGGCCTGGCATTTCTCGGTAAAATGACCGACGGCGATGACGTCGCCGAGAAAGGTCGTATTCAGGGCCGGATAGACCGGCAAAGCCTGGTATTTCGTCGCCACGAACTGGACCCCGATACCGCAGGCCAGACTCAGCACCGCCTCCGATCTGCTCATCAGGTCACGGACCGATTCAAAAAATTCATGCTCGCACTGGCGCTCGATGCCGCTGTCGACAATGTCGATATCGACCTCTTCCTGGGTGGCCTTCATCCGGAGCAGCGAGGCGAGGATCCCGGCCTCCTTGTTTCCTCCCTGATGGCACACGGCAACACAGGTGTTGCAGCCGAACACCGTCAGCTGCTTATGTCTTTTGACCATCTCCCAGATTTCTTCGAGCGGTTTCTGTTCTCCAACTATCATGGTCGTATGACTCCTTGTTCGTTAGGCACGCAGGATCGGCGGGCTGTCGACGCCGCCGCTACTCGTCATGCCCGGTCGTCTTCTTTTTTTTCTGGCGCGCCAGCCATATCGGCGAGGGACCCAACTTGTTGATCTTTTCGGTAAATTCATTGCAGATTTCGGCCCATCGCGGCCCCATGGCGGCCGAGAGATTGTAGAAATGCAACCGCTCGGGATCGATCCCGACTGTGTGCAGCAATCCCTTCAGACGTTTCACCCGTTTGGCGGCATTGGTATTTCCTTCCAGGAAATGGCATTGACCCTCAAGTCAGCCGGCGACAAAAACCCCGTCAATGCCGCGTTCGAAGGCCCGTAAAACGTAGACGTGGTCGAGCTTGCCGGTACAGGGCAGGCGGATGACCTTGGAATTGGGCAGATACGAAAGCCGCATCACACCGGCCAGATCGGCGGCGGCGAAGGCGCAGTAATGACAGGCGAAAGCAATGATGTTCGCCTTCCAGTCCGGGGGAATCTCGCAAGGTTTTTCCGGACTCTGCCGTTCCTCGATCTTTTCACCATCAGCAGTCATTGGTTGATTCCTTCCTCTGTATGTTAGTCGGTGCCGGTCACCGAATCGATCATCGCCAGAATCTGGTCGTCACGGAAGCAGTTGACCTGAAAGGCCTTGGCCGGACAGATGCCGGCGCAGATACCGCATCCGGTGCATTTCACCTCGTTGTGGCTGACCCGGCCGTCCTCGTCGATAAATGGCGAGCCGAAGGGACAGGCCCGGAAGCAAGCCAGGCAGGACATGCACAAATCACGGTTATGCCTGGCGATAATCCCGGAAACCGTCAGATTGTCACGGGACAGCAGGGCCCCCGCCCGCCCGGCGGCGGCCAGCGACTGGCTGATGGTTTCCTCGAGGTTCTTCGGGGCATGGGCCAGACCGGCAAGAAACAGTCCTTCACTGGGGAAATCAACCGGCCGCAGCTTGACATGGGCCTCCATGAAATAGCCATCGCCATTACGGGTGAGTTTATATGTCTGGGACAGCTGCTGGGCATCCTCCTGGGGCCGCAGGCCGGTGGAAAGGATCAGGTAATCGGCATCGATTTCCATTTCCCCGCCAAGGACCTTGCCGTCGATCCGCACCTTGAAGCCGGTGCCGTCGGCAATGATCTCCGGTTTCCGCTCCGGCACATACAGGAAGAACAGGACACCGAGATCACGCGCCTTCCGGTAATAATCCTCTTTCAAGCCATAGGCCCGCAAATCGCGGTAGAGCACGACGACCTGGGCCTCAGGTTGCCGCTCCTTGATGGCGATACTGTTCTTCAGCGCGTCCTGGCAGCAGATCCGCGAACAGTAGTTGGCCGGCTCCTCGCGCGACCCGACGCACTGGATCATGACGAAACGGTCGCTCGCCTTCGGTTCACCGGCGGCCAGCCACGACTCGAGTTCACGCTGGGTCATTACGCCCGGCGAACTGCCGTAGCCGTACTCCGTCGGCGCATACTCGGTGCCGCCGCTGGCCAGGACAATGGCCCCGTGCGAAAAGGCCGATCCATCGGTCAGGCGGGTGTTGAAATTGCCGACAAAGCCCTCGGTGCTGTCGACGGACACCCCGAGATGGACGGTGATCCGCTCGTTCTGCGCGATATTGTTTCCGACATCATGGAGATAGGCCTGAACATCGTCGCCCTCGAGATTATGCCGAACCTGGTTCAACAGGCCGCCGAGCGTATTCTGCCTCTCCACCAGATGCACGTCATAGCCCTGTTCGGCCAGGGACAGCGAGGCGGTCATGCCGGCGATGCCGCCGCCGATGACCAGGGCCGCGTGGGTCACCCCGACCGCGTTCGACGTGACAGGATCAAGCAGCCGGGTCTTGGCCACGTTCATATTGACGATCTCGATGGCCTTGGCCGTCGCCTTCTCCTTGTCGTTCATATGGCACCAGGAACACTGTTCCCGGATATCGGCCAGTTCGAAAAGAAACCTGTTCAGCCCCACCTCGCGGATGGTGTCCTGAAACAGCGGCGCGTGGGTGCGCGGGGTGCAGGAGGCGACAACAACCCGGTTCAGACCTTTTTCCTTGATCAGATCGCGGATCTTCTGCTGACCGTCCGGGGCACAGGCATAGATGATGGTCTCGGCATGAGTCACGCCGGGTTGATGACTGGCGACCTCGGCGACCTTCGCGACATCGACGGTGCCGGCGATATTGACGCCGCAGTGGCAGACGATGACCCCGACCCGTGGCTCTTCCCCGGCAATATCCCGCTCGGCCGGCAACACGGTCTCTTCGATCTCGCTGCCCCGGCTCCCGCCGAGCAGGGCCATGGCCATGGCCGCCGAGCCGCTGCCCTGGATGACGGTTTCCGGGATATCCTTCGGACCCTGGTAGATGCCGGCGACATAGATGCCGGGGCGGCTGGTGGCCACCGGCGCCAGTTTCGAGGTTTGGGCAAAACCGTACCGGTCGGTGTCGATGCCGAAGATCTTCGCGAACTCGACGGCATCCGGCCGGGGTTCGAAGCCGATGGAGAGGATGACCATGTCGAATTCTTCATTGACGAGCCGCCCCTCTTCATCGACCGAGTGGATCAGCAGGTTTTTGGTCTCCGGGTCCTCGATGATCTCGGAGATCATCGCCCGCCGGTATTTGACCCCGCTGCCGAACTTGGCCTTGTCGATGTACTTGTCGAAGTCCTTGCCGAAGGCCCGGAGTTCCATGTAGAAGACGGTGGCCTCGACCTCCGGGTCGTGCTCCCGGGCGATGATCGACTGCTTGGCCGCATACATGCAGCAGACCGAGGAGCACCACGGGTTGGCATTGTGGGCAGTTACGGGAGCCGACACACTGGATCCAGGCCAGCCGTTTGGGATGACCGCCGTCGGAGGGCCTGGTCACCACCCCGCCGAAGGGACCGGAGGCCGACAGCAGCCGCTCGAACTGGAGCGAGGTGACGACGTTCTGCAGCCGTCCATACCCAAATTCCTGGCGAATAGCCGGGTCATAGGTCTTCAGGCCGGGGGTGAGGATGATCGATCCGACCTTCAGCTCATAAACTTTGTCAGAATCATCGAAGTTGATAGCCTTGGCATCGCAGATCTTCTCACACTTGCGGCAGACCCCGCGGGTCAGGAAGAGACAGTGCTCCGCATCGATGGCCCGGGTGTTCGGCACCGCCTGCGGAAACAGGGCATAGATGGCCTTGCGTCGGTCAAGCCCAAGGTTGAAGATGTTGGCGACCCTGGACGGGCATTCAGCCTCGCAGGCACCGCATCCGGTACACCTCTCGGCATCGACGTACCTGGCCTGCTCGGTTATCGTCACCGTGAAGTCGCCTTCCCGGCCCTCAACCTTCGTGGCCCGGGCCAGGGTGTGCATGTGGATGTTGGGATGGCGGCTGCTCTCGACCATCCGCGGTGAGATCATGCACATCGCGCAGTCGCCGGTTGGAAAGGTCTTGTCCAGTCTGGACATCGTCCCGCCGATGGAAGGCTCATCGTTGATCAGATGAACCATGAAGCCGCTACCCGCCAGATCAAGGGCTGCCTGCATGCCACCGATTCCGGCGCCGACAACCAGTACTGATCCGATCCTGTTCCCTGTATCCTGTTTCTGGCTCTGTTCGGTCAAAACAAGACCCTCCTTCAGACCGGCCCTGACAAATTCGCCACTGCCGCCATTGTGTACTCGACCTGCGAGCGAATATGCAAGGGACGTAATCAGAGTAAAACGGTGAGAAATACCATCGGTGAACGCTGTTCAGCTGACAACCATTATCATTGATCTCCCTCGCAATGACAATCCTTTTTTATTTCCATCCATCACAAAATGTGCGGTTGTTCAATATGCCGGAATGTTCATCTGCTTACCTGCCGTATCAAGCAGTTGCAGGGCGGAAAACCTGCTCCTGGACTTGAAGACAAGAGACACCTCGAAGGGATCATCCGGTCGGGAGGACGATCCCATGACGCCGCGCCAGCACCTCGAACATCCGAGCCAGTCCCGCCCCCAGGTTGAAGACCGCTCCGGCATCGAGACATTTGCCGACGGTGGCATCGAAAAAGACATTGAGCGCCGATGCCAGTCCGTCGGCCGGCTTCCAGTAGCAGATCATCACCGGCACTTTCGGCAACGGTCTGAGGACCACGGAGATATCGGCATCGAACTGCGCAGCCACCCGTTCGCCGCTGAACAAATGGACAATATCGTCAAACAGGTCGGGCCAGGTATCGGCCACCTGTTTCATCACGTCCTCGCACCGTTTCTGAAACAGTGGATAGCGCTCCCTCCCCCCGCCGTTGATCTCGCGATACGCAATCCATGTCCCCGAAGGCTGTTCACCGGAACACTGCAGAAGATAGGTGAGGAAGGGCACGACGACCCAGTTGTTGACGTGGATATCGGTGCTGAAACCGCCATCGCCGTCGATACCGAAGTCCTTGCCCAGTACCTTCAGAACGATTTTTCCACCCGACAGCGTCCCCCCCGTGCGCGCCGCCGTCTCGACCGGATCGAGCCTGCGGACCTGGTGAAGCAGGGCGGAGAGGACCTGTTCATCCCCATCCTGATCCGGGGGTTTCCCGGCACCGTAACGGGCACAGGTCTCCGCGTCGAGCTTCGGGCAGGCCGACAGCGGCTTCACCCCCCGGTAGACCGCCCCGGCAAAGGCCATGCAGGTCTTTTCCCCGCATCGGCGGCAGTTGCTCCTGTCGAGCAGCCTGAACACCTCCATCGCATTGGCAAAACCAGACATAAATATCCCCTCCGAAAATCCGCTCCTCGTCAGGTGGCCGACAGACGCATCAAAACATGTATGCGCATCCGCTGAGCGAACGGATATCCACAACAGGAAAATTTGATTTGACGAATGCCACCCGGACCGATAAGACTATTACGTAGTATTGTACAGGCAATGTTACCGGATTCACCGGAGCTATCACGATCAACCCGAACAAGGAGACGAACATGAAGGCTACGATCACCAAAGAATGCATGGGAGATAGAAACTGCAACAAACTCTGCCCCGAGGTCTTCGAATATGACGAGAACCAACTCCTTTCCATTGTCAAGTTCGACACCATCCCCGCTCACCTCGAGGACATCGTCCGGCGGGCCGCTCGGGAATGCGGAGCTGAAGCCATAATAGTAGAAGATTAATAACGATACCGGAAAAAGCCAATGTCTTTTCGTGACAGCAGAACGGCGAAAAATCTGCTTATTTCCTTTTCCGCCGAAGCCCAGGCCCGAACCCGCTATAATTTTTTCGCCGGCCGGGCCAGGGAGGAGAATTATATCCAGATCGCCCGGATTTTCGATGAGACCGCGGACCAGGAATACGAACACGCGCTGCGCTTCTTCAAGTTTTTCAACGGCGGTGAAATGGAGATTTCCTGGCCATTTCCCGCCGGGGTCATCGAAGACACCCGGTCGAACCTGCTTTCCTCGGCCGAACTCGAGCTCTACGTCCACGGCACCATGTACCGGCTCTTTGCCGAGATCGCCCGGGAAGAAGGAATGACACGGGCGGCCGAGACCCTTGACGCCATCAGTGTCGCCGAACGGCACCATGAGCAGATCTTCCGGGAACTGGCGGAAAACATCGATACCGGCAGGATCTTCTCCCGCCCGGAGGAAACGGTCTGGAAATGCCTCGGCTGCGGCTACCTCCATTCAGGCAAGGAGCCGCCCGCCAAGTGTCCGGCATGCGTACGGCCACGGGGATATTTCGAGATGCTCGGGAAAAACTGGTAACCCATACGCTCCGCCCCGCCAGGGGCGGAAATGACCACCATCCCCCGGATCCGTTCAGATCCCGGCCAGTCGCGCCAGCGCGTCTTTCATCGCCTTGCTGTGGACCTTACCGGCGAAATGAACCGGACTCTGGCCGTAGATCGGGTCCCACCCCGCCGGGTTGGCGGAACAGAAATACTGGACCTCGAGGCCGATGATCCGTTCCGCCTCCTCGACCGAGGAGCCAACCAGTTTTTTCGCGGCATCCCAGGTGGCCCCGCAGGGGGCCCCCCGCACCACCGTCACCTTCACGATCCTCCCGCTCTCGACTTCGACCTGCAGTTCAGGAGCGCCGAACCGTTCGCCATAGGGACCGAGACAATCCTGCCTCGGCAGGCCGCATCAGGTGGGCGGGATCATCACCTGCCGGCCCGTCCTCTTCTTGCCAGAGGAAACCACCGGAATTCCCTGCTCCACGCACATCGCCACCAGGTCATGAGAGAGGTCCTGATGGCGCAGATAATCGAGGACAAGATCGGCGTCGATCCGATCCGGGAGATACCTTCGGGCATCATCGATCACCGACGGCAGGGCGCCCTCGATCGCCACGGTCTCGATCCTGACGATATCGGCGCCATGCTCCCTGACCCCGGCAACCTTTCGTTCACCACTGCCATTCTGCTGAAAAACTACGACCTTTTGCACTGAGCCTCCACGGCTGTCATTAATAAACCGGTCCAATCACTTCTGTGTCAGATGTCCAACCGAATCCACCGGGTACAGAAGCGGTAGGCCGCTTCAATCAATCTTTTCCCGTCCTGTCCCTCATGCATCAGCGCATGGAAACGCCCCTCCGTATCCCGATAGAGCGCCAGGCCGGCAACCAGTTCCTCCACATCTCCTCGCATCGAAACGCGCAAACTGCTCTCCAGCGGCGTAATCTCCAGTTCGCCATCCTGAAACTGGTAATACGCCATCTGGGCCATCGTATGAAACTCATGTTTGGCGTGAGCGGATGCCCTGAGTGTCATCGTCCTGATATAGCCGGGCTCGGTCATAGCAATCTCCGGCACCAGAATGATGCTGCTGCAATCAGTGATGATCCTTGCTCCCCACTCCACAGTAATGGATTCGATTCCCGTACTCACACTCCCTTCCCGCTTCTTCTTTAGGGGCCGTTACGAAATAACCGTTACATTTTTCACCATTTCGTTACGGCCCCTTATGCCGGTAAAATGTTTCTGTGTAACGGTTACTGTTTGACGACGGCTTAGCCTGAGTTGATCACGTAACTGGCCATCTTTTCAATACAATCATACAGATCGAGCCGATTGTCCAGCACGTCGCCGAAAAAAAGGGGACCGGTTCAGAGCAGAACCGGTCCCCGGATTGTCAGCCTGTTGTTCCTGACTGGATCAGGCTGCCTGCTTTTCCACCCGTACCGCGCAAACCTTGGCTTCCATGATCTTGCTGATCGGGTCGAGGGCGTCGCTTGTCAGCATATTCGCCGCCGCCTCTTTGTAATGGAACGGGATGAAGACCACCTTGGCCGGGACGATATCCGAAACCCGCGCCTTGACCTTGATACTGCCACGCCGCGAACTGACCGAGAGCAGCTCCGCATCGCTGATCCCGAGCAGGGCCGCATCGGCGGGATTGATCTCGATGAACGGTTCCGGCGCTGCGGCATCAAGTCCCTTCGATTTCCTTGTCATCGTCCCGGTATGATAATGGAACAGTTCCCGACCGGTAGTCAGGACAAAGGGATACTCGCTGTCCGGCAACTCGTCAGACAGGACGTACGGCACCTTGGTGAACAGGGCCTTGCCGCCCTCTCTGGGGAAGGTTTCCTGGAACAGGTACGACGTCCCGGGATGATCGGCGGTCGGACAGGGCCACTGCAGGCCATCCCCGTCCAGACGATCGTACTGCATCCCGGCAATTCCCGGCCACAGGGAGGCCACCTCGGCGAAGAGCTCGGCAGGGGCAACGTTGAAGGATGATGCCGCCGGGTCGATCCGCTTGTAGATCTCATGGATGATGGCAAGATCGCCTTGTGCCTCGCCCGGTGAGGCAACGGCCGACCGGACCCTCTGCACCCGGCGCTCCGAACTGGTGAAGGTGCCGTCCTTCTCGGCGAACGAGGCGCTGGGCAGGACCACATCTGCCAGTTCCGCCGTCTCGGTCAGGAAGATATCCTGGACGACCAGAAATTCGAGGGCCTTGAATGCCTTGATCGAATGCGACATGTTCGGATCGGACAGCGCCGGATTTTCACCGAAGATGTACATTGCCCTGAGATCGCCGGCGAGCATCGCCCCGGTCATCTCGCTGGCGGTCAGTCCCGGTTTCGGCGACAGCGACTTGCCCCAGGCCTTCTCGAATTTCGCCTGCAGTGTCGGGTTGGCCACACTCTGATAACCGGGATAGACATTGGGCAGGCAGCCCATATCGCAGGCGCCCTGAACATTGTTCTGGCCGCGCAGGGGATTGACGCCGGCGGCGTCCTTGCCGAGGTTGCCGGTCAGCATCGCCAGGTTGCCGATGGCGCTGACATTGTTGGTCCCCATCGTATGCTGGGTGATGCCCATCGCATAGTAGATACCGGCCTTTTCGGCACCGGCATAGATCCGCGCCGCCTTGCGGATATCGTCGGCGGCAACCCCGGTCACGCCCTCGGCGAACTCGGGGGTGAACGTCGCCAGGGACTCGACGAACTCGGCAAACCCTTCGGTCCGTGCGGCGATGAAGTTCTTGTCCTCAAGCCCTTCGGCCAGGATGGCGTTCATGATCGCATTCAACAGGACGGAATCGGTCCCCGGCCTGTGCCGCAGCCACAGCGTCGCGAACTTGACCAGCGGAATCTTGCGTGGATCGGCGACGATCAGCTGGGCGCCGTTGGCCACCGCCTCCTTCATCCTGAGGCCGATGATCGGGTGATTCTCGGTAGTGTTGGAACCGATGACGAACAGGACATCATTGCGGGAAATTCCCTCGACCGAATTGGTCATTGCGCCGGAACCGAACTTGGTGGCCAGACCGGCCACCGTCGCGCTGTGTCAGTATCTGGCGCAGTGATCGACATTGTTGGTGCCGATCCCCGCCCGCAGCAGTTTCTGAAAGAGATAATTTTCCTCGTTGGTGCAGCGGGCCGAGGCCAGACCGCCGATGGCGTCGGGGCCATGCTGCTCTTTGACCGCCTGCAGCCGTGCAGCGACCAGATCGAGGGCCTCGTCCCAGCCGGCCGGTTCGAGTGGGCCGCCCTTTTGGCGCCGGATCAGCGGGGTCGTCAACCGCTCGGGACTGTTGATGAACTCGTACCCGAACCGGCCTTTGACGCACAGCCAGCCGCGGTTATGGTTGTCGGAGCGGGACGTCACCCGGGCGACTTTGCCGCCATGGGTGTGGAGGGTGATATTGCAGCCGCAGCCACAGTAGGTGCAGGTCGTCTCGGTGGGCTCGAGTTTGTCGAGGCGGGGCTGGCCGACCCACATCTTGGCCGCCAGGGCCCCGGTCGGGCAGACGGAAACACACTGGCCGCAGAACTCGCAGTCAAGCTGCTTTTTGAACGGCGGGCATATATCCGACTCGAAACCGCGGTTGGCATAGCCGATCGCCCCGACTCCCTGGACCTCGTCGCAGACCCTGACACAGAGGCCGCAGAGGACGCACTTGTCCTGATCCCGCAGGATGAACGGATTATTGTCAACCCGCTTGTGCTGGCGGACCGCGCCACTGAAGCGGTTGTCCCGGATCCCGTAGCGGTAGGCCAGATCCTGGAGGCTGCAATCCCCGGCCCGGATGCAGACCATGCAGTCGTTCGGGTGATCGGAGAGCAGCAATTCCACCGTGGTCTTGCGCAGACGCTCCAACTGGGGACTCGATGTCTTCACCACCATCCCTTCGGTGGCCGGGGTGGTGCAGGAGGTGACCGGCCGCGGCAACCCGGCTATATCCACAATGCAGAGCCGGCAGGCTCCGAATGGTTTCATCCGCGGGTCATGGCAGAGGGTTGGGATATCAATCTTGGCCAGACGGGCTGCTTCCAGGACGGTCGCACCCTGCGGCGCCTCAATTTTTTTGTCGTCTATCGTCAGGCTGATCATAGGTTAATCCTTTACAACTGCGTTGAATTTACAGACATCAAAGCATGATCCGCATTGGATGCAGAGGGCGTTGTCGATGCGGTGCGGCTGTTTCAGCTCGCCCGAGATCGCCTTCACCGAACAGGCCTTGGCGCACATGCCGCACCCGACGCACTGGTCCGGGCGGATGAAGAAGGTCAGCAGTTTGTTGCAGACCTTGGCCGGGCATTTCTTCCGGTTGATATGGGCCTCGTACTCATGCCGGAAATACTTGATAGTACTGATGACCGGATTCGGGGCCGACATCCCGAGACCGCAGAGGCTCGAATCGCGGACATCCTCGGCCAGTTCCTGCAGCAGCTCGATATCGCCCTTCTTGCCCTTGCCTTCGGTGATCCTGGTCAGGATCTCGAGCAGGCGCTTGGTGCCGATCCGGCAGGGGACGCACTTGCCGCAGGACTCCTCCTGGGTAAAGGTCAGGAAGAACTTGGCGATGTTGACCATGCAGTCGGTTTCGTCGAGGACGACCATACCGCCGGAACCCATCATCGAACCGACCGATTTCAGACCTTCGTAATCGACCGGCAGGTCGATGAACTGCTGCGGGATACAGCCGCCGGATGGTCCGCCGGTCTGCACCGCCTTGAACAGCTTGTCGCCCTCGATGCCACCGCCGATCTTGAAGATGATGTCCTTCAACGGCATGCCCATCGGGATCTCGATGAGGCCGGTGTTCCTGATCTTGCCGGTCAGGGCGATGACTTTGGTCCCCTTGCTCTTTTCCGAACCGAGCGAGGCGAACCACTCGGCCCCCTTGTTGATGATCGGCGGCAGGTTGGCCAGCGTCTCGACGTTGTTGATGATCGTCGGCTTGCCCCACAGGCCCTTGTTGGCGGGGAACGGCGGCTTGGCCCGCGGCATCCCGCGTTCACCTTCGATCGAGGCGATCAGCGCAGTCTCCTCGCCGCAGACGAAGGCCCCGGCGCCGAGTTTGATCTTGATATCGAAATCGAACGAGCCGCCAAACAGGTTCTTGCCGAGAAACCCTTTCTCCCGGGCCTGGTCGAGGGCGATGCGCAGCCGATGGACGGCCAGCGGATATTCGGCCCGGATATAGACGTAGCCAAGGGTCGCCCCGATGGCATAGGCAGTGATGATCATGCCTTCGACCACCGCATGGGGGTTGCCCTCGACGACCGAACGGTCCATGAAGGCACCAGGATCGCCCTCGTCGGCGTTGCAGATGACATAGCGCTGGTCCGCCTCGTTGGCGGCACAGAGGCTCCACTTGAGCCCGGTTGGGAAACCGCCGCCGCCGCGACCGCGCAGGCCGGATTTTTTGACGGTGTCGATGACCTCCTCGGGAGTCATCGTCGTCAGGGCGCTCCTTGCAGCATTGTAGCCGTTGACGCCGAGGTAATCGTCGATCGATTCCGGGTTGATCTTGCCGAGATCGTGGAGGACGACCTTGGTCTGGTTGTCGTGGAAGACATGGTAGTCGTCGCCGACCAGCCACTCCTTGATCGGTTTGCCGCCGATGACATGCTCCCTGACCAACCGTTTAACCATATCCTCCTGGATGTACTCGTAGGTCGAGACCTCGCCGGCGACACTGATGTCGACGAGGACGTCCTTGGCGCAGAAACCGCGGCAGCCGACCTTGTGCAGCTTGCAGCGGTTCTGCACGGTGGCGTTTTCGAGCCCGGCAGCGGCAAATTCATCCTGAAACGCCTTCATCACCATCTCAGCACCCGCCGCGATGCCGCCGGTGCCCATGCACACATTGACAATTATTTCGCCATTCACGGTGTTATTCCTTATAGGTTTTGAGGGTTTTGGACATCTTCTCCGGATTCATCTTGCCGAAGACCTTCTCGTTGACGACGACAACCGGGGCGATACTGCAGGCCCCGACGCAGTTGACGTTTTCCAGCGTAAACAGCAAGTCCTTGGTGGTCGGCTTGTCCTCGGCGAGTTTCAGATCGTCACGGATCCGCGAGATGATCCTGGAGGCCCCCTTGACGTGGCAGACAGTCCCCGAGCAGACGGTGATGATGTTCTTGCCGCGAGGGGTCAGGTGAAACTGGGAATAAAAGGTGATGACGCCGTAAAACTTCGAGGCGGGGATATTGGTCCTCGCCGAGAACCAGTTCACCGAATCCTCCTGGACATATCCAAACGCACTCTGGATCTCCTGCAGCACTGTGATTATGTTGTCACCGTGTGCCACCGTTTTCTGATAGATGCCTTCCAGCACTTCTTCCTTCTGATTTTCCATATCCACATGCTCCAGCTGAAGATTGTTCAAAACCCGCTTCACCTCATCGAGATAATCAACACCTCACTTGATATTGCCCGTAGACAGCGCTGTATCCCGCACCAGACGGGGCCAGCTTCCCTGGATGAGAGGGAACACGACAAAAGGACACCGCCGGCCCCTATCTCATAGACCTGCAATCAATGATCAACCGAGCACCGGATGCAACGATTTTCTCAACCCGTCCCGGCCGTTCCCAGACAAACTGTATCCCGTTCCGGGGCAAAGGTCGAGAAAGAAAACCAGCGGCAACCGAAAAACCCACCCCAATCCGCAGACCGCCCGCGCGAGCGGGCCTGCAGATCATTTCTCCCCGGAAAAACCAGCCAGGAACACCCTCGGATTGTGATTCGCAAAAACAATCCGCAGGGGTGCGGAGCATCTCTTTTATATTGTACAACCGCCCTTCTCCCGTTAGACTGGGAATGGTCCTTCATCCCTTCATTCCTCCTCTCTTTCACCACAGGATCATGTCATGGAAATCGCAGTGGACAGGAATCCGGTCGAAATCCTGCCGGAGCAGGGAAAGAAACCAACGAGTTGAATGCCTTCTGGAGAGTCGGCGGCGATTGCGTCAAATTCCACAGGAAATTTGTCCCGCTCGACAGTTTACCGGGGGAATCCGATCGCGCCCGTTTCACTATCGACGACTGACCTCCCGGCAACCGGCACCGGCATTGACAGGGGGAAATCCTCCCCCGGCGGCTGGACTCTACCTTGCAACCGCTGCCCCGGCGGCGAAGCAGCAATGAAAATTTCTCCCGCTATCAATCTGTCGCCCGCCGGCGCTTTAAAGCCATCGGTCACGCAACCGCCGGTGCAATCATCAACGTTCAATGCGTCTCCGCATACATACCCGGTATGGCTCAAACATGGTCTGATGCCTTGCAACCATGTTCCGTTAACCATCAACACGATTGAGGATATCGAGATTGGTCATGAATTTCACTCTGCTTCTGACGGTCGCCGTCTCTGTCTGTCTCATCGGTATTGTCCTGCGTCTGTATGTCTGGTTTGCGCAAGGAATCCACCCGCCCCCAGCAACCTCTACCTTGCCGCAGCGCCTGACCGCGGCGGGGAAGGCCCTGGGGGGAGCGCTCTTCGGCCCCAGACTGATAACGATCCTCAAGTCCATATTCCTTGATCTGCTGTTCCAGCAACGGGTCTTCGACAAGAACACCCTCCGCTGGCTTGCCCACGGTCTGATCTTCACCGGTTTTCTGCTGCTGTTCTTCCTCCATGCCCTGGACGACCAGATCACCGCCCGGCTGTTCAGCGACTATCAGTCGACCCTGAACCCCTATCTCTTCCTCCGCAACCTGTTCGGCCTGATGGTCCTTGCCGGAGTCGCCATCGCCGTCTACCGCCGGATCACCCTGCGACCGCAGCGGCTGAAGACCTACGCCGGCGACTGGGCGGCCCTGATCTTCGTCGGCGGCATCATCCTCTCGGGGATGCTGCTCGAAGGGGCGAAGATATCGTCGTACTCGACCTTCCAGCGGATGGTCGAGGACTACGGCGATGTCGATGGCGACCAGGAGCAACAGGCGCTGGAGGCCTTCTGGGTCAAGGAGAACGGCCTCGTGATCGCCCACCGCAAGGTCGAGATGACGACCGCACTGGTCGATCAGGGACGGGAGATCAGCGGCAGGAGCTGCATCGAGTGCCACGCCCCCAACACCTCGGCCTTCGTCAGCTACGGCCTGGCCAGGATCACCGGACCGATCGCCGCCGCCGTCGGCGATGCCGGAGCGGTGAATTTCCTCTGGTACCTCCACATCCTGTTCTGTCTTTCGTTTCTCGCCTGGCTGCCCTTTTCGAAGATGTTCCACATCATCGCCGCCCCGGTCAGCCTGATGATCACCAGGATCATGGGCAAGGAGAACGGCGAACCGGCCAATGTCCTGACCCGGCAGATGATCGGCCTGTCGGCCTGCACCCATTGCGGCGCCTGCAGCCTTGAATGCTCGTCGAACATGTTTTTCGAGTCGTTTCAGAACGACTTCATCCTGCCCTCGGAAAAGGTCCAGTTCCTCAAGAATCTCGCCGCCGGCAGGGAACTCGATCCCGACACCCTGAAAAGGCTGCAGCAGGGGCTGTACATCTGTACCAGCTGCGACCGCTGCACCGATATCTGCCCGTCCGGCATCAACCTGAAAGAGCTGTTCGTCAGCTCGCGCTACGCCCTGCTCGCCCGCGGCATCCCCGAGACCTCGATGCTCAGCCACTTCTCGTTCCCGCTGGCCCTGGCCCAGTATCGTGTCGACGACCACCGCAAGGCCCTGAAGATCCTGGAACGGCTGTTCAAAAAGAGCTTCAGGGTCCTGGCGGACATGGTGCAGCCCCTCACCCTGGCGCGGTCCGGAAAATTTTCCAACCCCTCGTACCGGAGCTGCTATTCCTGCCAGCGCTGCACCAACATCTGTCCGGTCGTCCGCAGCTTCGACAACCCGGGTGAGGCCCTGGGCCTTCTGCCCCATCAGATCATCTACAGCCTCGGGATCGGCAATGTCGATCTGGCCATGGGCTCGCAGATGATCTGGAGTTGTTCAACCTGCTACCTGTGCCAGGAACACTGCCCCAACCAGGTTGAGTTGTGCGATATCTTCTACGGCCTGAAAAACGCGGCCATTGCCAAGATCGAAGAGGGAGACAGGTCATGAAATTCGCATTTTTCCAGGGATGCAACATCCCTGTCCGGATAGAGCAGTACGCCGACTCGACCGAGGCGGTCCTCCAGATCTTCGGCATCGAACTGGTCAGGATCCCGGAATTCAACTGCTGCGGCTACCCGATGCGCAACGTCGACGAGAAGGCCTACATCCTGCCTTCCGTACGGAACATGGCGATTGCCGAAAAGAAGGGGCTGGACATCCTCGTCATCTGCAACTGCTGCTTTGCCAGTCTGCAGAAGGCGAAGAATGTCCTCGAAAAAGACAGCGCCCTGAAGGACGAATTCAATACCCTGCTGGCCAAGGAAGGCCTCACCTATCACGGCACCACCCGGATACGGCACTATCTCACCGTTCTCCATGAGGATGTCGGCATCGAACGCCATCAGGAACAAGCTGGTCAACACCTGCAAGGGCCTCAAACTCTCCGTCATCCATGGCTGCCATATCCTGCGGCCGCGTGAAATCACGCAGTTTGACGACTCCTTCGTGCCGCGGATAACCGAGGATCTCGTCGGGGTTACCGGGGCGACAAGCATCGACTGGCGCGGCCGGATGGAGTGCTGCGGCGCCGCCCTGGCCGGTCTCAACGATGAGCTGTCCCGCAGGCTGCTGCAGGAAAAGATCACCGGCGCCAGGGAAGCGGGGGCCGACTACGTCACCCCGATCTGCTCCTACTGTCACCTCCAGTTCGACACCACCCAGACCAACATGGCCGCCGAGGCGGGCCCGGGGGCCGATCTCCTGCCGGTGCTCCTCTATCCCCAGCTTCTCGGCCTCTGTCTCGGCATAAACGAACGACGGCTGGGGATCGCCACAAACCGCACCATAAAGGTCGGCGACATCGACCATATCACATCCCTCCTCGCCCCGCCGGTCGAGGAAAAAAAGAAGAAGGTCCGGCAACAGGCGGCCTAGAATCCCTCCCCTGATTTCCTCCTCCGCACCCCTCTCGAACCGGCCCGGACATCGTCCCGGGCCGGCAAATTGTGCTGGCGAACGGACAAACAGTGCATATATTCATAAATCGTATCATATTACCCCCACACCAATACTTCAGAAGGAGCGTTTATGAGCAAGATCATTGCATTCGCCGGCAAGGGCGGCGTCGGCAAGACCACCGTCGCGGCCCTGGTCATCCGTTATCTCTCATCCACCGGCAAAACACCCATCCTCGCGGTCGATGCCGACCCCAACAGCAACCTCGGCGAGACCCTGGGGCTGGAGGTGCCGTCGACCATCGGCGACATCCGCGAAAATTACATGCGCGATCCCCAGGGAGTGCCCTCGGGCATGGACAAGGTCAATTACATCGAGACCCTGGTGGAACAGGCCCTGATCGAGAAGCCGGCATTCGATCTCCTCGTCATGGGCCGGCAGGAAGGCCAGGGCTGCTACTGCATGGTCAACAATATCCTCAACAAGTTCACCGACAAGCTGGCCGCAAGTTACAAGTACATGGTCGTCGATAACGAGGCCGGAATGGAGCACCTCAGCCGCCGCACCAGCGGCAAGGTCGACACGCTCTTTCTCGTCACCGATTACTCGTTGCGGGGCCTCAGGGCGGTCCGCCGCATCCACGACATGCTGCCGGGACTGAATCTCGAGGTCAAGCAGATCGGCCTGATCGTGACCCGGGGACCGCAGCAGCTGAACGAGGTCTTCCTGCGCGAGGTCGAAGAGATCGGCATACCGCTGGTCGGGATCATCCCCGACGACCAGGCGCTTCTCAACTTCGACATGGAGAAGCGCTCCCTGCTCGAACTCCCCGACGATTCCCCTTCGGTCGTGGCGGTCAACAACCTGATTGCCGCCAACTGCGCCCTCTGATCACGCCGCTTCCGACCTTCTCCCGGCCCGGGAATACCCAGCTGTTCCCGGCCGGTTTTTTTCCATTTCCTTGACCCATGTCAAGGCCCGCCCGACGAATCCGGTCTATGCTGTACAAAATGCCGGGGGGCGTCGCTCCCATCACGCCCCGGTACGGATTCTTTTTCTCGCTTCCGGAAACGACCTTTCCGGAATGTCACTGGATATATCACCAAGGAGTGCTGCCATGAAATGCCCGGGACAAGATATGCAATTCTGGAACGAATCGGCGATCTATGAGGAAACCTGCCCCAAATGCGGCCGGACGGTCGAGTTCTACAAGGATGACACCAATCGCAAATGCGGCGGTTGCGGCCACCGCATGGTCAACCCCCGCCTGGATTTCGGTTGCGCCGCCTATTGCCAGTTCGCCGAGCAGTGTCTCGGCACCCTGCCGGAGGAATTTGTCGGCCAGCAGGACAACCTGCTGAAGGACCGGGTGGCGGTCGAGGTCAAACGCTACCTCAAGTCCGATTTCCGCCGGATCGGCCACATCATGCGGGTGGCCCAGCAGGCGGAGAAGATTGCCAGGGACGAGGGGGCCAACCTCGGGGTGACCCTGTGCGCCGCCTATCTGCTGGAACTCGGCGAGATCGAGGCAGCCGGCAGATACGGCACCCCCACGACGGACCAGATCATCGTTGAAGGACAGCGCCTCGCCGCCGCCATCCTCGGCCGGCTGGCGGCCAAGGAACCCATCATCGAGGGGGTCTGCACCCTGATAAAGGCCCGTCACAGCGATCAGGGGGATGAATCCCTGGAGGTCAAAGTCCTCGCCGACGCGGCGGAGCTGGCCCGGTTGGAGGAGATGCGGCGGAACGAGCCGGAACAGGCCCGGGAACTCGGCCAACAGATGGCGGAGCAACTGCTGACTGCGAGCGGTCGCCAGCTGGCGCAGAAAATGAGCGGTATATAACGTAAAAAAGCAGCAAGGCGGACCCGAGGGTCCGCCTTGCTGCCTGCAAACAGTAGCAAAAATTCGGCGTGCTGTAACCGCCGAGCAACACTGCCGGATCAGGCCTTGCGCACCGAGACGAAATGCTCCTGGTAGGCGATGGCGCCGCCGGCCCGATCCCATTTGTCGAGGCCGCCGCGCATGAAGTTCTGATCGGCGAGGCCCCTGCCGAAGGCCCGGCTCTCGATCGGAATCTTATGGCCGAAACCGTGGATGATGAACACCGCCTCGGGGTGGATCAGGTCGGTGACCTTGGCCACCGTCGTTTCCGAGTAATCCCGCTGCGACACCACGACCGTATCGCCATCGCTGATCCCCAGTTTGGCCGCGGCCTTGGAGTTGATCCACAGGGGATTGATCGACATCTGCTCGAACAGCAGCGGGTTGTTGACCGTATGCCCCTGGGTATGGAGGGCGCAGCGGCCGAACGTCAGACGGAACATCCCCTCCGGCGGCGTCTCCGGGGCCTGAAAGGGCTTGAGCGATTGCAGCCCGGCCTTTTCGAGCTTGGCCGAGACGATCTCGAGTTTGCCGCTCGGGGTCTTGAACTTCAGCTTGTCCATATCGCGGTAGATCGGCTTGTCGGCGAGGTTGACCATGCCGGTGGCGTTGAAATCGCCTATCGCCACGCCGGTGCCCTGCAGCTGGAAGTTCCAGACGTCCTCGACGTTGTCGAACACCAGTTCGGGCAGGCCCATCCGCTTGGCCAGGCCACCGACGATCTCCCAGTCGGCCTTGGAGTCGTAGCGCGGCTCGATCGCCCGGTGACGCACGAAGAACTGGGGCTTCAGGGCGTTCTTCGTGGCGATGACGCTCTCCCGTTCGAGATAGGGGGATAGCGGCAGGACGACGTCGGAGTACCAGGCGGTGTCGGACCAGCTGAAGGTCACCGCAACCAGGAGGTCAAGGTTGTCGAACTTCTTCTTGAGGCTGTCCGGGTCGGGGAAGCCCATCAGCGGATCATGGCGGTAGGCGATATAGGCCTTGACCGGGTACGGGTCGCCGCTGCCGATCGCCTCGTACATCAGGTGGGCGAGCCCGGGTCCTTCCTCGAAGTGGGTGTAGCGCCAGCCGAGGCCGTCGGCCCGCTTGTCCGCCGGTTTGGGGTAGAGATCGACAAAGGCCTTGAGATCGGCCCGGCCGACATCGCCCGGTTTGCTGACCAGCGGCATCCCGCCCTTGGCGCCGATGGAGCCGAGCAGGGCGTTGACGATGTAGGCGGTGCGGCAGACGTAGAACGAGTCCTGATAGCGTGCCGTCATCCAGCCGGGATGCCAGATGACCGCCCCCTTGGCGGCGACCAGCTCGCGGACGAAGGCACGCAGTTCCGCCGGGGCGATGCCGGTCTCCCCTTGCGCCCATTCCGGGGAGTAGGGCTCGATGAAGTCCTCGAGATCCCGCAACCCCTCGATATAGCGGCCGGCGTATTTCTCGTCGTACAGCCGTTTTTTCATCAGCTCATGGATCACCGCCAGGTTGAAGGCGTAATCGGAGCCGGGCCGCACCTGGAAGTACCGGGTCGCCTTGGAGGCGGTGACCGTGGCGCGGATATCGATGACCGTCAGCTTGCAGCCGTTTTCCATCGCGTCCATGAGGTTGTTGACCTCCTGAACGTTGATCGCCTCGAAGATGTTGCGCAGCTGCAGCACGACATGTTTGGCGTTCTTGAAATCATAGGCGACGCTTTTGCGCCCCATGCCGGTGACCGACAGACTGGCGTGCTGGACATTGCGGGCGCAGGAGGAGTCGTGGTTGCAGTAGTTGGGACTGCCGAGGCCGCGCAGGAAGGCGCGGTGCATATCGCGGAACGGGCCGCCGCGGTCGGTCAGGGCGATGCCTTTGGCCCCGTATTTGCCCTTGATTTCCAGCAACTTGTCGGCGACATAGTCAAAGGCCTCGTCCCAGCCGACCTTGCGCCATTTGCCCTCGCCCCGGGCACCGACCCGGATCATCGGGGTCTGGGGCCGTTCCGGGTCGGTAATGAGGGCGTTGCCGGCGGCGCCGCGCGGGCAGACCGCCCCCTTCATCGCCGGGACATGGGGGTTTCCCTGAAGAAACGTGACCTGGCCATCCTCGACCGTCACCTGGATCGGACACCGAACGGTACACATCCCGCATACACTGAATACTGATTTGGCAACCATGGGTATTTCTCCTCGCTCGAAGCTGTGCTTGCAGCCTACCGCTGCCGCTTGTTGGTGGTTTGTTGTCGTGGCGGTTGTTTTTCTAAGACCTGGAGCCGGTTGGACAGGAGCTTGGCGCAATTGGCGCAGTAATTGTGATGCTCCTTGACCTGGGGATGGGGAGCGGTGCGCTTCTCCATCAGCAGTATCTGCTTTTCGGTGGCGTAGTATTTGCCGCAGCCCTGGCAGCGCAGAAGCGGCTGGCGGCCGAAGACCGCACCGCGGATGGAGATCGTACGCATCCCGCCGTCCTCCCGCACCGTAATCGCCTGGGTCGGGCAGATATTGGCGCAGGTGCCGCAGCCGATGCAGCGGTCGGGATCGGGGATCACCAGCTGCCGGTCGTCCACCAGCTCCATGCGCAGGGCCTCCTGGCCGACAATCTCCTTGCACACCCGGACACAGAGGCGGCAGCGGATACAGCCGTCCGGTGCCGGCGGCAGCTCGATCCCCTCCTGGGCGGCGAGATGCCGGATCCGCTCCGACATCGGGGCCATGGCGTTCAATTTCAACAGGGCCTTGGTCCGCGCCTGGCGCACTTCAGCCCCCTGCGTCCACAGCCTCATTCCCGGCTTGACTTTGAGCAGACAGCTCAGCATGACCGTCTTCTCACCTGTGACCTTTTCGACCGCCACCGCGCAGATCCTGCACGAGCCGGAGGCCTTCAGGGCCGGATGATGGCAGAGGGTCGGCACCGCTATGCCGTGGCTCCGCGCCGCCTGAAGGACCGTCGTTTCCGGTTCGACACTGACCGGCTGGTCGTTGATATGGATGGTGATCATCGTCCTTCCTCAATCGTTTGGCGCGTCATGCAACGCGTCGATATAGTTTTGCAGGTAATCCACCTCGCCGTGCAGCAGGGCATTTTCCGCCAGCACCAGGCGGCAGAGGGAAACGACAACAATGCCCTGCGCCGCCGCCACCGGCAGGTAATCGATGCCGGCCGTCGTCATCCTTTCTATCGCCCGGCCGACCGGTTCTTCGTCGGATACGGTTGTCACTGTGTCGCCCAGTGCCGCCGCCACCGGACCCAGCCAGGCATCGGCCGGGAAGGTTGCCGGGGGCAGATGGCGAACGATGTCTCCGGCAGTCAGGATCCCCTGAAAGCCACCGCCGACGACGATGATCGCCGCCGCCCCGGCCTGGCCCATCGCCCGCGCCGCCTCGGCGAGAGAGACGTCCGGAGCGACAGTCACGATCTTCACACAACAGCTGTCGAGAACATCCACCAGTCGCATTCAGCCGCCGTTACAATAGTGATTGGTCATTGTTGGACTCCTGTTACGATTCCCGGCACCGTCTTCCCGGTATCTATTTCTTTTCGGCCTGCTCCAGGGTCTCAAGGCAATCCTGCGGCAGCCGATAGGTTCCCTTGTCTTCGAGGCTGACCTCGATCAGGGAGTCCGGGTCGTTGATCTGGGAGTCCGGATCGGTAACGATGCCCCGACTGCCGACCAGCCCGTCCATATACTCTTCCCAGCTTTCGTCGTCGCTGCGGCGCAGGACCCGCACCATCTGACCTTTATAAAATACCATCGTTGTTCTCCTCTCTTCTCTGTTTTTCAGGGCGCAGGGATGACTGCGGAGCCGCCATGATGTCCCTTTTTCCGGGCGCAGACATCGCACTGCAGTCCATCGCCGTTCTGGGCTGCCGGCGCCAACGCCCCCAGACGGCCACGGATGAAGGCCAGGTAGCGCTCGGTGCCGATGACCGCACCGCAGCCGGAGCAGAACAGCAGGGGCTGGCGGCTGAGCACGGTGCCGCACAGCGACAGAATCCTCTCGGCGCCGCGGTCCTCGATCCGCATCGCCCCGGTCGGGCAGTTGGCGGCGCAGGCCCCGCAGCTGATGCAGCGCTGCTCGGTGCGGCGGAAATCACTTTCATGGGGATGATCGAAGGAGAGGTAGCCGAGGGCCAGGGCGTCGACCCCCATCTTCTCCTTGCAGACCGTGACACACTTGCCGCAGCGCCGGCAGATGTCGCACCGCAGACAGCGGCGGGCCTCTTCGCGGCTCTGGTTTTCGGTGTAGCCGAGTTCCACCTGCTGGAAAGTCGTGCGGCGGCGGTCGAGGCCGAGCAGCGCCATCTCCGGCCGTTTCAACGCCATCTTGGTGTGGGCCGGGACATCGATGTAGGGAATGCGCTGCTGCCGCACCGGCACCGGCGGCAGTTTCGGCTGTGGAATGCCGCCCAGATAGCGGTCAATGGCGATCGCCGCCCGTTTGCCGCCGCCGATCGCCTCGATGACCGTCGCCGGCCCGGTGACCGCGTCGCCGGCGGCGAAGATCCCGGGCAGGCTGGTCTCCATGGTGATGGTGTTGACGCGGATGGTGTCGCGATGGGTCCAGGCAAGCCCCGGCATGTGGGCAAACCATTGCTGTTCGACCCGCTGGCCGATGGCGCTGATGATCGCGTCGGCGGGCAGATCGAAGTCGCTGCCGTCGATGGGCTTGGGCGACTGGCGGTCGGAACCGGTCACCGTCACCATTTTGGCCTTGAGGCAGCGCAGGGCCTGGACCCTGCCGCCGTCACCGACCACCGCCATCGGCACGGTCAGCATTGCGAAATGCACCCCTTCCTCTTCCGCCTGCTCCACCTCTTCATGGTCGGCGGGCATTTCCCTGCGGGTCCGGCGGTAGGCGATGGTGACCTGCTCGCAGCCGAGGCGCAGACAGGTGCGGGCGGCGTCGATCGCGACGTTGCCGCCGCCGATGACCACGACGTTTCTGCCCGGACGACGGCGCTCGCCGAGCGCCACCCGGCGGAGAAAATCGACCGCTCCATGGACCTGGGGAAAATCGTTTTCGCCGGTGATGCCGAGGTTGAACGACGCATGGGCCCCGACGGCAAAGAAGAAGGCCTCGAAGCCCTCGGCGCGCAGCGACTCGAGATCGACGTCTTTGCCGAACCGGGTGTTGAAGGAGAACTCGACCCCCAGCTCTTCGATCTTGGCGACCTCGCGGTCAATGATGTCCTCCGGCAGGCGATAGCGCGGGATACCGACCATGATCATGCCGCCGGCCCGGGGCAGGGCCTCGACGACCCGCACCGCATGGCCATGCAGGGCCAGGTAGTAGGCGGCACTCAGGCCGCCCGGTCCGGCGCCGACGACGCAGACCTTGCGACCGGTGGCGGCGGCCTTCTGCGGATTGTGGTAGCGTCCCCAGGACATCGCCCGTTCGGCGGCGAAGGCCTTGAGAAACTTGATCGACACCGGGGTGTCGATCCGTGCCCGGACGCACATCAGCTCACAGGGCCGGGTACAGACCAGGCCGCAGACCCAGGGCAGGGGATTGTCGCGGCGAATGACCTCGATAGCCTCGTCGTCATGGCCGAGGGCAATGAGCGACACATAGGTCGGGACGTCGATGCCGGCCGGGCAGGCCATCTGGCAGGGTGCCGGGGTGAGATGGTCGCAGACCGAGGCGGTGCAGTTGCGGTCCAGGGCATGGCTGCGAAACACCTCCTGGTGCTCGGACAGTCGTTCCTTGAGCCACAGACCGGTCTCAACGCCGGCCGGATCGTCGGCAAAGGCACAGACTTCGGTCACCAGGGCATCGATGCTCGGCAGATGATCGGTACCGGCCCGGGCGGCAACGATGTCCTGGATCAGGGTGGCGATTTCCTCGAAGAGGCGCCGGCTGCGCGGATGGAGTATCCGGCGGTCGGTCGGGATCTTTTGCAATTCCAGCAAGGTCTCATGGACCGGGCACTGACTTGGGGACATGGCAGGCTCTCACAGCGAACGAGGTGCAGGGAGGGCAAGGCCGCCGTAAACGGCAGGCCTCATCCGGCGGACAAAGGTCCGGACTCCCCATCAGGGGAGAAACGTATCTTCACGAGTTTCTTTCTTCACCAACCGGGTTGGAATCCACCGGGGCATCAAAACGAGCTGTTTTCAAACGAGGCCACCGATTCGGCATGGCGTTTCCGTTTCTTCTCGGTCATCGTCTGCCTTTCCCCGAACTCCAGACATTGGGTGGTGCAGGCGGTGACGCAGGCCGGCTTCAGGCCCTGGTCGAGCCGATCCTTGCAGTAGTCGCATTTGACGACCTTGCCGATCTCCGGCTGCCACTGCGGTGCGCCCCAGGGGCAGGCGGAAATGCAGGTCTTGCAGCCGACACAGAGATCATGGTCGACAAAGACGATGCCGTCGCTGGCGCGCTGCTGCATGGCGCCGGTGGGGCAGGCGGCGACGCACCAGGGGTTCTCGCAATGGAAGCAGAGCATGAAGACATAGGCGGTTCGCGGCAGACCGCCGATCAGTTTCGGGCCGACCTCGACGATCTGGCACAGACGCGGGCCCGGCGGCAGACTTTTATTGGACTTGCACTGGATTTCACAGGCATGACAGCCAATGCATTTGCGGGTATCCTGGGTGAGATGGTACCGGCTCATCAAAATTCTCCTTATATCAAATGTATAACGCAACATTGAACATGTTGCCGCAGTCCTCAGTCACCCATTTCGGCCATATAGGCGTCAAGGGTACCCTCGAGGGCGAGTTTGTGCTTCGCCTCCTCCTGGCAAAGCATCTTGAAAACCTGCCGTGCTCCCTCGTCTTCGGCCTTGGCAAGCAGGAGATTATAGAGCGCCAGCGACTTTTCCTCCCGTTGGGCGGCGAGCATCAGGATGTCGCGGTACGACATGCCCGGCGTGTAGAGAAGGTCCGTCATATAGTTGCTGCGTTTGATGTCGACGATCCAGGTGAACCGGTAATCGCCCACGGCGCTGCCTCCACCGCCACTCTTGAGATTCTCGAGCAGCCGGCGGTGCTTGTCTTCTTCCGCGGCGAACTGAAAAAAGAGGTCCTTGGTCCCTTCCCGGGCCTCTTTTTCGCCGACCCGGCGATAAAAGTCGGCGGCCTCCTGCTCCTGGGTGATGGCGAAATCGATGATCGCGGTCAGGTTATGAAAGTCCATAGGTCGTCTTCACAGTCCGTAAGCATTAGTAAGGGGATGGCAGGCAGTTGCCGGCTGCGGAGCGCCGTAACGGCCCCACCCAACGAAATAGTATCCGTGTTCAATATTTCAACAGTACTTTCCCGAGTTCGGCTTGACAATCATTTCTGTTTCGACCGGCACAAGGTCAGATCTCCCACCTCGACGGACGTGCCGACGACGGCGCCACCGTTTTGATGAAGGGCCGCCGGCAGGCGGAAAGACCATCCCTGAGAACCGATGCAGGTCCGCCTGCCGTATTGTTCGTTCCGCGACCTGTACGCGGCACAGCAGCTGAAGTCGAAGATATGCAACCTCAGTTCATCCCTTGACCTTGAGGTTGCACACCACCGGAGGTATTGCTCCCAGGAAAATGAATCAATACAAACCCAACAGGTTGCCGGCCAGCAGCAACAGCCCGACACAGGCAACACGCTTAACGACCAACGGGCTCACCCGTTTGGCGATCTGCGGAGCGATATAACCGCCGAGCAGTGCCGCCGGAAACATGGCGAGGAAGAAGATCAGGTCGAAGTTGCCGAACTGATAATGGCGCATCGTGCTGACCGTGGTATTGAAGAAAATCGCCAGCAGTGAACTGCCGACTACAAGGTACATTGGCAGCCGCAGGGCCACCGTCATCAGCGGCACCATGAAGGGACCGCCGCCGAACCCGAACATCGACGACATGATGGCGATGAGAAAACCGCCGATGCAGCCGACCACCATATTGACCTTAAATTCCTGACCCCAAAATTCTACTTTCATATCGAATATCTCCTTGTAATGACCGATTATTTGCCTTTAGCCGATTCTTCAGCGCGTTTCTTGAATTCCTTGAGAATGGCCTGCTCCTTCTTGTTCTTGGCGAGATAGCCCGGCGTCGTCTGCCAGAACATCAGAGCGGCAAGAACGACAAGGATCCAGCCGAAAGCGAATTTATACTGCTCAAGGGTTACCATTTCGGTCAGCTTCGGGCCGATAAAACCACCAAGCAACATGGCGCAGCCGATACCGGCGCCGAGTTTCCAGTTGATGAAATTGATCTTCGAGTAGTTATAGATACCGCTGCCCTGCGAAAAGAGGACGGTCGGGGTGACGGTACCGGCCACGACGGTGTGCGGCAGGACCGGGAACAGGGTGAGCAGCAGCGGATTCATGATAAAGCCGCCGCCGGCGCCCATCAGTACGCCGAAGATGGCGACACAGAGGCTCAGGACAAAGGGGTAGATCAGGTTCATACTGGTGCCGGCATTTTCCATGTAGACCGTCGGAAAAGAGATCTTGTTCTCGAAGACGGCCGGCTCGCTTTTAACTTTCTTGTCGACCACCGCCACTACTTTGTACTGACCCGGAGCGGAACCCTTGTCGATCTTCAGGGTGGCGGCATAGGAACCATCGGGCTGGACCTCTACCGAGGCGCCGAGGACCCTGCCGATCGAACGAAAACGGGCCTTCACCAGCTGCATCGAGCGCTTCTTGCTCTCCTTCTCGTCCATGACCGGAAGAAGTTTGCCCCGGCTGCCGATGACGCTGGCCATCAGGCCCGACTGATATCTCTCTATGGCGATGCCGCCCGGGACAGAGTACGCGATATCGGCCCCCAGATCCTTCAGCAACGCGGAATAACTCCACTTGCTTCCCTCTTTCTTGGCCGCATCGAGTTTCGGCTGCAGATCCTTCGGCACCAGGATCTTGTAGTATGCCGGCATTTCGCCGGACAGATAGAAGATGTACGGCCTCTTGCCGGTCTCCTTGTCCTTCTCGCCATCGAAACGGCTGGCCCGCACATCGTGCCCTTCCGACCAGACTTCGATGTACACCGGTTTGCCGGGTTCGGCCTGGCCGCTGACCTTGATCGTGCCGCCGTTTTTCAGCTCCGTCTTGTCGATCGTGATCGACGGCGCCGCTGCCGCCGTCACTGCCGGTGCCGCTGCCTCATTGCCGCTCTCGACTGCATGTCCGGTCTGAGCCCCGAGCAACATCACCATCGCCAGGCCAAGCCATGGCAGGATCCTGAATCTGCTTTTCATCATTCCTTCTCCTTGTTGAACAATCGTTTGATTTTCCATACGCCCATCGTCTCCTAGAGATCGACGATGCGCGTTTCCCCAACATAATCACGGCTCGAATAACCGGTCATCACCGTCATCTTCGCCGTCAGTTCGCTGATCGTTTTCAGGTTCCGCACGACGGTCCCGATATCCACCTCCAGCTCGCTGCCAACCAGATCGCCCTCCATCATCTGGGCGGTGCCGAGGGCGGCAAAGAGTGGGGAGTTGATCTCGTGGGCCACGGCGCCGGCCATCTCGATCACCCCCGCCAGCTTGCTCCGTTCCGCCTGCTCCGCCTCGAGACGGCGCTGGGCGGTAATGTCGCGGATGATCTCGATGACGAACTCGATCGCCCCCGACTCACCGGTCATCGGCGTCGCCGTCCGTTCGTACCACCGGGTTCCGTCCTCCGCCTGCACCTGTTGGACGGAAATGGCCATCCGGCCGGTGGTCATGACCTGTTGCATCGGACAGGGCGGATTTCCTTCGACTGCCTGGCACAGGCAACCGTACTCCATCCCCAGGACCTCGGACTCCTGCAGGCCGTTGGTTTCGAGAAAGGCGCGATTGGCCATGACCGCCCGGCCCTGCCGGTCGACCACCAGCAACTGCGGCCGGATACAGTCGAGGATATTGGCCAGGAAGCGCTCATGCTCCTCGATCTGGTTGAACAGCAGGGTGATCTTACGGTAGGTCCGGGCGTTGGTAATCGCCGACCCTCCGGCCTCGGCCACGGCAAGGGAGAAATCGATCTCCGTCTGGCTGAAGGTCCTTCTTTCCCGGGCCAGGACCCTGATGATGCCGATGACCTCGTCCATGACCTTGATCGGCACCGCCAGCAGCGAGCGAATCCCCTCTTTCTCCATGTGCTCGTGGTACTGCACCCGATCGTCCCGCGCCACATCCTGGATCGCCACCGCCTCGCCCCGCAGGGCCTGGATGGTGTTCTTCTCGTCGACGACCTCGCCCCTGTCCAGATATTCCGGCGACAACCCGGCGCTGGCGGCCAGGACCAGATCTTTCGACTGCGGGGTCAGCAGACGGATGGTGCAGCCCTGGGCCCGCAGGCTCCTGGGCAGCAGCTCGACGATGGTCTGCAGGACTCTGTCGAGATCAAGGGTCGAATTGACCAGCTGCGAGATCGACTGCAGTTCGTGCAGAAAATCGACCTGCTGCTCCAATTGCCGGAACATCCGGCCATTGGAGATGGCGATACCGACCTGCTCGGCCAGGGCCACCGAGAACAGAATCTCATCCTCGGCAAACTCACGCGGCGTCCGGGTGAGCAGGCGCATGATGCCGATGACTCGTTCCTGGAAGGCGATCGGCAGGGTCAGGACCGATTCGATGCCCTCCCGCAGCGCCGCCTCGCGGAACGACCGATGGGGACTGTCCGCCACCGCGCTCATCGCCACCGGATGACCCGAGGCCGCGGTGGCGATGGTCTCCCGCGAATCGACGTCCGGCCGGGCCAGGTATTCCGGCGACAGGCCGGCGGCAGCACCGAGGACGAAGGTACCGCTGGCCTGATCGAGCAGCCTGATCGTGCAGGCATCGATGGCGAGGAGTTCGGGCAGGCTATGGACGATATTGGTCATGACCTGGTGGGAATCACGGACCATCGAGATCATCCGCGTCACCTGGTGGAAGACCTGCAGATATCGATATTCTCTGCTATTGTCCATCTCCGCCCATCCCCTGTCCGTCATCCGTCGCCGCATCGTTCATTGCCATCTTCGATCCGGCCGCCCGCCATTCGCCTGGAACTGCAACCAATCCTCGCAGGGCGATGTGAGCTGTCCCCGGTATCCTGTCATTTTTTCCCCTTGAGGACCTTCTCGACCTTGTCTTCCAGCTCATCCTTGTCGATCGGCTTGACGCAGTATTCATCGGCGCCGAGCTGCATCGCCTCCCGCGCCGTCTCGACCGTCGGGTATCCGGTCAGCATCATCACATGCATGTCGGGACAGACCTGTTTCATCAGCCCCAGGACCTCTATGCCGCTCATCTTCTGCAGCTTGATATCGAGAATGGCGAGATCGACCGGGTGCGCCTTGACAAAGTCCAGCGCCGCATCCTCTTCGGTAAAGGTGTGGACCGTATGCCCCTTCCTCGTCAGGATCTTGCCGACCAGCACCGTTGCGTCGAGAACATCATCAAGTACCAGTATTTCCGCCATTTATTCCTCCATTGTCGTGACCATTTCAGGCCGGGGCGCCGAACCTGTCGGCGATCTGTCGGGTGCCGGAGCCGCTGGCCGGCAACCGGACGCGAAAGAGGGTTCCGGGCAACGTCCCCTGCTGCTGATCGTGCACCGGGCTTTCGACGCCAATCGTGCCGCCGTGTTCATGGATGATGCCATAGGAAACGGAGAGACCGAGTCCTGTCCCCTGGCCCACCGGTTTGGTGGTGAAAAAGGGTTCGAAGATCTTGGCCAGGTGCTTCTCCGGTATGCCGTGGCCGCTGTCGCGGATCTCCACCACGGCCTCGCCGTTTTCACTACGGGTGCGCAGCAGCAGCTCGCCGCCCCCCTGGTCCAGCATCGCATGGTGGGCGTTGTTGACCAGGTTGACGAAGACCTGCCGCAGTTTTTCCGGATCGCCGTCAATCCTCGGCAGGCCGTCGGCAAATTGCCGATGGACAGCGATATGGCTGAGCCCGAGGGTATGCTCGGTCACCGCCACCACGTCGGCCAGAATTTCGTTGAGATCGATCTCTTCCCGAGTGCTGCCGGACTGCCGCGAAAACTTCAGCAGGTCGGCGACAATCTTGCGGCTGGCCTTGGTCTGGCGCTCGATCACCTGCAGACTCTGGTAGGGATCGCTGCCCTCCGGGACATCGTCCATCAACAGCTGGGTGTAGCCGAGAATGATCCCGAGCGGGGTGTTGATCTCGTGGGCGACCCCGGCCGCCATCTGCCCGACCGAGGCCATTTTCTCGCTCGCCGCCAGCTGCTCCATCATGGTCTTGACCCTGGTCAGATCCTTGGCGATGACCTCGGAGCCCAGGATTTCCCCGCCTTCGCCGATGATCGCCGTCGCCGACAGCAGCACCGAAACGACCTTCCCGTCCCGGCGAGCCAGATCGACGTTGAGATCCTTGATATAGCCATCCAGGGACAAGCGTGCGGCAAAGGCATCTCTGTCATCAGGATCAGCAAATATATCGGTCAGTTGCAGGACTGAGTCCTCCTCCCGGAAATAACCAAGCATCTCGAAGCCGGAATCGTTCATGTCGACGACCCGGTTGTCGGCGTCGCTGAAAAAAACCATGTCCTTCGACGCCGAAAACAGATGCCGGAACTTCTTTTCCGACTGCGACAGTTCCTCGGTCCGCTCCTCGACCTTCTGTTCCAGGGTCTGGTTCAGGTCGCGAAGCTGGGCGGCGGCGGCGGCCAGTTCGCGGTTGGCGTTCTTCAGCTTGCCCGTCTCGTGTTCGAGGGCCTGGTAGGCCTGGACCCCTTTGTGATAGAAGATCATCACCGCCGCCACCGAGATCATGAACAACGTATTGAAACCGCCGGAGTACGGCGAGATCTCCGCCCAGATTTCGCCCTGGCCCGCGATCAACAGGAACTGTTTGACCAGGTGGCCGACGGCCCGGGAAATGGTGAAGGCAGCGATGGCGAAGGTGACATAAAAAAGGTAGCCCCAGACAAAGTTGCCGGGTTGCCGCCTGGACAACGACCGAGCGTAGCGCCAGGCCAGAAAGGCCAAAACAATATTGGCGGCGGAACCGATGATATCGAGGAAAATCGCCGGTAACAGCGGGACACTGGCGATCATCGTCGGTCCTCCGCCTGTTCCGCCTCAACGGCCCGGTACAGAGAACGCATGGCGAGAAAGAGCAGGAGCAGCGCCGGGGTGATGAACAGGTGGTCGAAGGCGGTGACATAATAGACCCACCGACCGAAGCTCTCCGGCAGCAGCAGGGCAGAGAGATAGCCGTCGTCGGTGGCTATCGCCGTATCCGACAGGCCGATCTGGGCGAAGTGACCGATGAAGGCGATGCCGTTCCAGATCATCATCAGCCGGCAGAACCACTGAAGATAGAGCCAGCCGACCCCGGCAAAGCCGCTGCGGCGGATGTCCCACAGGAGATAGCCAAGGGCGCCGAGATACTGGATATGGGCAGCCTGGTGGACGACCACGCCTTCCATGCCGCCATGGGTCTGCAGGGCCCAGGCATCCTGACAGAACAGCATGACGGTGACAAGCGGCGTCAAGGCGAGTATGCGCAGGCAGGCTGATATCATTCGTCCAGTTTCGAAGTGCAACATTCATGTTGCAGGCCGGAATACACAGGGCCGGCCTGCGGAAGAACATGGAGAACGGCTGGTCAGGCCGAGGACGGCAGAGTCATTCCTCCGGCCAAGGCTTTGCTGATCCGGGCTCCATTGCCACTGTAATGCAGGATTGATACCAGGAAGGCGACGGGGACAAGAAAAGTCGAAATTGGTTATAAGCTATTGATATTTATGTATTGCCATTTTCCAGACGCGAATCGTCCCACCTGTGCCGATGGCCGCTGCCCGCAACTCGATTATAGCAGTGCAACATTTTTGCTGCACCATCGATAACAGGTCGCCATCCATCGGGACTAGATTCTCCAGGAGTCGGTTTTCAGCAGGAACGGAAGGTTATGACCGGAAATCGCTGATCGCGATCTGGTAGCGCCGCAGCAGACGCTGCAGGGCCTGGCGTTCCATGCCGCAATTTTTGGCGGCGAGGGAAATATTGCCCTGGGTACGGCCCAGGGCGGCTTGCAGGTAGTTGGCGGTAAATTCCTTCAGCACCGCCTCCTTGGCCCCGGCATAGTCGAGATGCTGCACCTGGTCGAAGCACAGGTCGGAGGGTGCTTCGGGCGAACCCTGGGCCTGAACATCGAGCATCAGATCCTTGCACTCGATCGTTCGTCCCGACCCGAGCAGTACCGCCCGGTTGATGGTGTTCTGGAGTTCCCGGACGTTGCCCCGCCAGGGACGACGCAGCAGCATCTGGATCGCCTCCTCGGAAAACTCGAGGTCAGGCCGCTCGTATTTGGTCCGGTATTTTCGGAGAAAATGATGGATCAGCAGGGGGATGTCGGAACGGATCTCCTCGAGGCTCGGCATCCTCACGGTCACGACGTTGAGACGGTAGAACAGGTCTTCGCGGAATTCCCCGCGGACGATCTTGGCCTCGATATCCTGATTGGTCGATGCCACCACCCGGACGTCGACCGGGATGGTCCTGGTCTGGCCGAGGGGCTGGATCTCCTTTTCCTGGAGGACCCGCAGCAATTTGGTCTGGATCGACACCGGGATGTCGGCGATCTCATCGAGGAGGATGGTCGAGCGGTGGGCCTCGACGAACAGGCCGACCTTGTCACGATCGGCGCCGGTAAAGGCCCCCCGGCAATAGCCGAACAGCTCGCTCTCGAGGATGTGCTCCGGCAGGGCCGGACAGTTGACGGTCACCATCCTCCGATCGGCCCGACCCGACATCGCGTGCAGGGCCCTGGCCGCGACCTCCTTGCCGGTCCCCGATTCGCCGCGGATCAGCACGGTCATATCGCTGGGGGCGAGGCGCTGGAGCAGATCCTCGACCTCTCTCAGCCGCGGCGCAGTGCCGACAAACCCAAAAAACTCGCCGCGCTCGGGATTTTCCTGCAGTTCATGAAACCGCCTGTTTTCCCGCAGCAGCCAGGTCCTCTCCATCGCCCGCGCCACCGCATGCAGGATCTGGTCATTGTCGAACGGTTTCTGGAAGAAATCGTAGACCCCGGTCTTCAACGCCTCCACCGCCATCTCCACCGTGCCGTAGCCGGTCATGATGATGGTGCTCATCGTCGGATCGATCTCCTTCAGGCGCCGGAAGAATTCGACCCCATCAATCCCCGGCATCTTGACGTCGGTGAGGACCACATCGGGCAGCCATTCCCTGGCAATCACCAGGCCGACGCCGCCCGAGTCGGCCTCGAGAACGTCATATCCCCCTTTCTTGACCAGGAGTCTCGCCAGGAGTCGTCGCATATCCGGCTCATCGTCGACGACGAGGACCCGCCCGGAACCGTTGCCGGTCAATTTGTTCATGTGCGCCTCGACGGCTGCCATCCCTGGATCACGGCCGGATCAGTCTTCCAGCCAGCAACGTGCCGGTGATGGCCAGGCTTTCCATGTCGAGGAAGACCTCGGCCGAGGCCCTGTAAAGGACGGAAGCGGAGGCGGCAAAGAGGTCGTCCCGGTCGTTGAAATTAAGCAACACCGGAATCCGCGGCAGCGCCATGAATCGCAGCGACAGGTCATGGGTGTTTGAGACGAGCCTCTCCCCGCCCAGCAACCCGGCCCGTTGCAGCAACAGGGGGATCTGACCGGTGAAGGTTGTCTCGATGATCTTGTTGGTGTTGGTGGTGAAATAGGACACCAGCGGCCCGGCATCCTTGAACTCGCGATAGGTCACCAGGCGCTCGGAGAGCGGCGGCAACTCGTCGGGACAGGTCAGCAAATAACGGCACAGCACCACCCGTACAGCCGGCGTGGCCTCAGCGCCGGTCGGATCGATTATGCCGTCATGCGAGATATGGTATTCGCGGCCATAGAGCGGCACCCGCAGGAAACTTTCTTCTCTGGCGATCCCGAGCAGTTCCGCCCTGGCGAAGATATCGGTTGCACGGAGTTTGACAAGATACCGCTGGTACGTCTCCTCAAAAACAGGGGCCTGCTCCATGCTCACGCCTCCCGTAACCGTTCGATCTGATGAAGCACGAGATCGCGTTCATCCTCGAGGGCCAGAAGATCCATCATCACCGGCGGTTTGACGGAGTGGGCCGGGAGGCGGCGCTTCGTTTCGGCGATCTGTTCCTCAAGTTCCTGAAGCCGTTCCCGCAGCTGTCGTCTCTTTTCCGTCATCGAATCTTCCTCATTCATGCTTTTTAGCCCCTGCCGGTTCCTGCCACCTCGCCAGAGCCGCCAGTTCCTTTTCGATCAACCGTACCTCGCCGGCGGTGGCCCGCCGTTTTTCGACGCTGTAGAGGGAGGCATCAGCGAGATGGCCGCTCTTTTTGTAGACCACGATTTCATAGCGATCCGATTCCTGAAGCAGGTCCTCGACCCACAGCACCTTCTCGATGTCGAGGGAAAAGCGGCGACAGATCTCGCGGGCGAATTTTTCCGGGTGAGCCGAGATCGACAGCCCATCTCCCGTCCGCGCGTAGACACAGAGAAAGGGCTTGAGGTGGCGCACCCGTCCCTTGTCCCCATCAGGAAAGGCCACGATCTTCAGATCATAGGTCCCGGGAAACCAGGCGATGGGGTCATGCTCGTCATGTTTTTTCCCGTCCCAGCTGTACTTACCGTCAAAGATCTTCATGTTTTCAATATATTGCAGCCGTATCGAGAAATCCAGAAGAAAAAAGGCTGTTCTTCAGCGTCCGGACGGGAGTAAAACCCGAACGAGCCGAAGAACAGCCTCAAACCGCCCGATCGATCAGGCCGTGGCGTCGAGGATCCGCCTGTCAGCCATATCCATCAAGACCCTCTCCCTCGCCTTGTCGATCCCGAGGGCCTGACGTTTTTTGTCGATATGAGCGATCATCAACCGAGCCATTTCCATCGGGTCGGCGGCGAAACCCCACTTGCCGAAGCCCTTGGTCTCAAGTTCCTCGAACAGGTGCTTCTGAAACTTCGTGCCGTTGGTCATCGGGAAGGTGTGGCCGAATATGGTGTATACCCCCGAGGCCACGAAATACTGGCCGATGGCGATGGCCTTTTCACTCATCCATTCCGGGGCGCAGCCGACCGCCGGCAGATCGGCAATCGTATCGCCCAGGCCGCCGGTCCGCACCATCTCCGAGGCGGCGATAAGGATCCGGCTGTTGTCGACACAGGAGCCAAGCCCCAAAACCGGCGGCATCCCGACCGTTTCGCAGACCTCGGCCAGTCCCGGTCCGGCCATTGCCGCAGCCCCCGGCCCGGTAAGTCCGGCCTTGGCCAGGGCGAGCTGCGAGCAGCCGGTCTGCAGGACCAGGACATCGTTACGGATCAGTTCCTTGACCAGTTCGACGTGGGAGAAATCCTGTTTCGACCGCGGGTTTGTACAACCAACCACCCCGGCAACCCCGCGAATCCGACCGTTGATAATATTCTCGTTGAGCGGTTTGTAGCTGCCCCTGAACGATCCGCCCAGCATATAGTTGATGTACTCATAGCTGAAGCCGTGCACCCCGCGTCCAGATTTTTTAGGGATCTGGATCGGCTTGCTGCGGGTCTTGAAACGGGTTATCGCCTTGATGACGATCTCTTCCGTGCACTTGAGCGGCTCATGTTCATCGAGCTGGATATGCAAAGCTCCCTCGATTTTCGCCCGATAATTGGTGGTGATAAACGGCGTGTCGTAACAGTCGGCGACCCGTTTCATATCCTGTTTGATGCACTGGACATCGACGCACATCGCATCGACGGCCCCGGTGACCATGACGGCCTCAGTCGAAGAAAAATTGCCGGCATGCGGCAAACCGTGGCGGGAGAGGGCATCAAGACCGGAGCAGCACATTCCGATCAGATTGATTCCTTTCGCCCCGGCATCGATCGCCATCTTTTTGAGTTGCGGATCGGCAGCGGAGATGATCATCGCCTCGAGGAGGATGGGCTCGTGCCCGTGGACGATGATATTGACCTTGTCCTCTTTGAGAACGCCCATCCCCACCTCGACCTCAACCGGGGTCGGGGTTCCGAACAGGATGTCGGTGATGTCGGTTGAGACCATCGAGCCGCCCCAGCCATCGGCCAGAGCCGTCCGCGAGATCTGTTTGGTCAGGTTCTCGTAATCCTGGTCGACGCCGATCGCGGTCCGGTGCATCATCTCCATGATCTCCCGCATTGCCCCACGCGGCACGATCCCTTCCTTGCGCCAGGACTCGAGGGTCTTTGGCGGTACCCTTTTCATCATCGGGATCTCGCCATCGACCTGGGTATAGGTCTTCTCAAGTTCAGCATAGAGATCGAGGGCGATCTCGTTCAACTCCCGACCCTCCGTGACGATGTCGAGGGCCTTGGCGACCTCCAGCAGTTTCAACGGATCCTGGATCTTGAAATCGGTGTTTTTGCCGTTGATGACGTCGCGAAAAAGCTCCAGCATCCCCATGCCGTGATCAGTGTGGGCGGCGGTTCCAGCCGCAACCATCCTCCCGAAATTCCTGGCGACGATGGTATCGATGGTGGCGCCGCATATCCCCACGCGGTCATACGGTGAATTGACATTCATCCGGCAGGGTCCCATGGAGCAATGCTTGCAGCAGGCCGACTCGGAACCGATCGGACAGGCCTTCATGTTGGCGGCCCGGTCGAAAAGCAATTCCACCCCATCCTTTCGGGCCTTGGTGATCATCTGCGCTGTTGCCTCGCAGGTCGTAAGATCGGATACGTTTATGAGTTCCTGTAATTTGGCCATAGCACTTCTCCTGGTCTGATATGAAAAGAGACACACGTGCGAATTCCCCTTCCGGCATTGGGGTTATCACGACGGCGCGTTTCCGCCTTCTGCCCTTTTTACGCTGACTATCGGCGGTGACATTGAGAATGATTCCCATTATAATGATACACCACATTGTGGTATTGTCAAGCCGACCGGAGAACAACACCGGCACTGCCGGCACTGCAGGACACCGTGATAGGCGATAGGATTGAAAAACCAGGGAAAAAGAGGCCGATAGTGACGGGAGGCGAGCTCCCGCCACGTTATCTTTTCAAGGCGAGGAGTTTGTCGACGATGATGGAAAGTTCGATCGGCGCGGTGTTGAGGTCTTCGTGCGGCCGCCGTCCTTCCCTGTCGGCGGTAACGATTTCCTGGTCCTCGGGAAGAAATCCCAGGATCTCGAACCCCGGCAGGGACTGACGGATGAGTTCCTCGTCCTCCGGGCCACTGACCCGATTACCAAGTACTATGATCTTTTTGATGCCGATATCCCGACCGAGCTTGCGGATTTTTTCGGCGGCGGAGCGGCTTCTCGCCCCGGGATTGACAACGATGACCAGGGCGTCAACGGAAGAGGAGGTGGCCCGACCGAGATGCTCGATACCGGCCTCCATATCCATAACGACGATATCGTCACGATAAAGGACAAGATGGGTCATCAACGCCTTGAGGATCGTGCTTTCCGGACAGATGCAGCCGGAACCGCCGGTCTGGACCGTGCCCATGACCAGCAGTTTGACCCCGTCGCGCTCCAGCGAGAACCGGTCGGGAATATCGTCGACCTTCGGGTTCAGGGTGAAAAAGCCGCCCATCGTTCCAGGTTTGGCACCGGTTCTTTCGGCGATCAGATCCGACAGTTCGGAGATGGGACGGATCGGCTGGTCCTCGGGGATGCCGAGTGCGGCAGCGAGGTTGGCAACAGGATCGGCATCGATGGCGATGACCGTGTTGCGGGTATCGGCGGCGAGCGTGCGGGCGAGCAAGGCGGTAACGGTAGTCTTGCCGACCCCGCCCTTACCGCCGATGGCGATTTTCAGGCTCATGGTTGATTTCCTCCTTCTCGTGTATGGCAAACCAAGGTGTACGGCAGGGCCGTCTGCACTTCATCGAACAATATTCCCATCCTTATCGACCATCGCCACCACGAATCCGTTTTTTTCCGCAATTTCCTTCAATTCATCGACATGGACTGCCTGGACCTCATACTTCCGACCCCTTTCCCGGGGCAGGGTCAGGAGACAATCAGCCGCATCCTCTCTGGATTTGAAGGCAGGGATAAAATCTACCTGTCGTTCCTTGTCATGCAGGCCGAAGAAATGCTCGTTCGGTCCCGGATCGCAGACCACGGCATACAACCAATCAGCCTGTTGCACCTTTTCTTCCATATTCATAATTCCTCTCAGAGCATGGCCGGCACTGTTCGGTGCCTCGGCCGATTGACGCAAAAAAGCCCCATTCGCACAGGAACGGGGCTTTCATTTTGCAGCATCGAAATCAATCAGATTTCGAGGTACGAATCGGAGAACAGGGTCTCACCCATGATGACCTTGACGGTCTTGACATAGTCTCCCAATTCCTTCGACAACGTGCTCGGGTCAGGTGCAGCACCGTCCATCGCCTGGTGGACGACCTTTACGATATCTGGCCGCTGGCCCTTGGCCACTGCGGTCAGGTTGATGTCGAGCGGATCGGAAATAACCGCTTTCATGCCATAGCGCTCGAGCATGACCATGTAGGTGGTGTTGAGGATCGGCCGCAAATTCACCGGCGGACCATTGGAGATGTTTGACAGACCGCAGGTGCTCATTGCTCCGGGTGCAATGTCCTCAAGCATCATCTGGAAATTGAGGAGGCTCACACTCTGTGCCTGCTGGATATTGACCGGCGTGACGATACCGTCGACCCAGATCTTCTCGTTCGGGATGCCGGCCTCGTTGGCGGCATAGAGCAGTTCGACACAGAGCGCGGCACGCTCGTTCTCGTCCCGCGGCAGACCATCCGGTCCCCACATCAGGGCAACAATGTCGGCCTCATACTTGGCAGCGATCGGCAGCATGACCGTATACCGCTCGGGACGGGCCATGATCGAGTTGACGATATGCGGCTTGCTGGCCGGCTTGAGAACCTTCAGGCCTTCCTCGATAGCGGCGATATTGGAGGTGTCGAGGAGCAGAGGGATTTCCGGCACCACCTCCTGGACCACCTTGCAGACCCACGGCATCAACTCGTGGCCGTCTTTTTTCGACGGTCCGAGATTGATATCGATGTAGTCCATGCCCTTTTCCTTCTGCTCGAGAGCTTCGGCCTGAATGGGCTTGGGATCGCGTTCTTTATACGCCCTGCCGATCACCGTGGAGATTACATTCAGGCTTTCGCCGAATAGGATCATAGTTTTCCTCCTTTACCGAATTGAATGAAAAAAATCGTTTTCTTAGAGCCAGAAACATTGCAGAGACCACCGGGAATGCAGATTGCCAGTGGTCTCTGTATTATACTGAAAATACTATGTATTAATAATGAACAGGAACTGCTTTCCTACTGTCTTGCCTTCAGGAACCCGGCGATATGGGCGGCCTCACGCGGACCGACCGTTACGGTCCAACCGCTCAGTTCCTCCTCGACATCTCCGGCAATGGCTGCCGCGTACCCGGGAATGATGAGCTCACGCGTCTTGACCTTGTCGGCGATACCGCTCTTCTTGACGAAGGCACCGACATCATCGCCGCCGAATTTGCCGGCGGCCCAGGCCGTCAGTACCGAAAGGCCTTCCGAATCCTTGATCAGCAGCCATGCCGGAACACGGCTGGCCTCGATCTCACCGGAAACGATGAAGTAGGTCAGGGCGAAGTTTGTCGTCACCAGTACCGGCGAGTTCTCATCCGGATTGCCGATTTCGAAAATACCCTCGGTCACCGTCATCGGCCGCTGCGGGTCGGTGAAGATGTTGAGCCGCTCAAGGAGCAGCGGGAACATCACTTCGGTGGCCAGGTCGGACAGAACGACGATGCTGCCGTATTTGGCGACGAACATGCTCGCGATAAGGCCTTCCATATCAAGATTTGAGGCCATCTCGCAGGGGAAGACGATTGTCGGGAAGCCGACCGACCGATTGGCGTCTTTCAGGGCCGAACGTCGCATGCCGACCAGATCGGCCAGGGCCGGTTTCAGTTCCCTCGCGCCGCTGTCGATGACCAGATCCTTCAGTCCCATCGCCGTCAGTTTGTCGGTGAGGGCGATAACGCCGTCAATCGAATCGGCTTTGACCGCCAGGGGCAGATCGTTGTCCTTGGCGAGTTTGCCCATGGCGTCGGCATTGGCCGCAGTGGCGGCATACAGCAGCGGCCGCTTGAATTTGCAGACCTCGACCGCAGCCGCCATCACCCCGGCATCCTCGGTCATCAGCACCAGATTGAATTCCGAGGTCTCGGCAACCTGTTTCGCAAGCGCCGCAAAGGCGGCCTTGTCGCCGTTGACATCCTTCAATGCGACCAGCTCAGGCCGCAGGTTGAGGCCGACGCGCTCATATTGGATTGCGTTCCAGACCTTCAGTTTGGCTTCGGCATCGGCGGCGGAAGTATCCGAAGCCAAGAGGCCAGCGAAGGCGGTCGGGTTGAAAAAGGTCTTCTCGTGACGATACAGTACCGTCTCGCCGCCGACCGTAACCTTACGCACACCCTTGCCGATCACCACCGGTCGAATCGGCGGCGCGGAAGCCTCGGCCAGTTGCGCCCTGGCATCATCCGATACGTACGGGCAGGAGTCGAGTTCCGCCTTGCTCGAGGCAAGGTTCATCGCAAAGGCCAGACAGGTCGGGACACCGCATTCCTTGCAGTTGGTCTTGGGCAGAAGTTTGAATATCTGTATACCTGTTAACGCCATTTCTATAGTCTCCTTATATGGGTTCGGAGCAAACGCTACCGTGCCCGGCCGGATAGCAGCATCCGGCCGGGCTTTGTCTAAATGACTAGCCGATGAGAGGTTCCATGCTCAGAGCCGGATGTCCCTTCTCCTGGAGGAAAGGCAGGATCTCTTCCTCGGTGACCCCGATCGTTTCGTCGGCGATCATATCGGCGAAGTTCTCGATACCCATTTCCTTTCCGCGGGCATTGATCTTGTCATACATTTCGTCCTTGACCACCTTCGGCATCCACACCATCCGCAGCAGGCCACCATCGCCGAGGATGAATTTCTTCTGGGTGATGTTGTACTTGGAATGACCGATAAAGCCCGGAGACGAGGCACCACCGCCCATGACGCCGGCGAGGGTCGTAAACTTCATGCCGGAAGGCGTATCACCGCTGTAATCACGGCCGACGGTCATGACCCCGTTACAGGAAGGCAGCATGGCGGCGATACACTCGCAGCAGCCACAAGTCGTCATCGGGGCATGGACCATCGAATAGAAGTTATAGGTATCGATAGCCCCTTTTGAGGCCTTCTTGATGAACTCATCGACACCCTCAAAGCGACCGCGCAGGGGATCGAGAACCTTCCCCTTCAGGACCGGCTGATTCGGCCCGGTCGGATTGATCTCGAAGGAGGCCTTGCAGTCCATCCAGTTATAGGCGCCGCAGAGTCCGGTCCGCTCGGGGCTGACCGTACAGACATGGCTCGGGGCAAAGGACTGACAGAGGGTGCAGGAGTAGAAGGTTTCGACATCTTCATCGGTCATCTTGTCGACACGCTCGTCACGGACCTTGTACTCGGCTCGCGCCCTGGCCGTCAGTTTATCCACATCGTCTTTCTTGGTATACAATGTAACCTGAACTTTATCGACGATCTTCTTGAAATCCTGATGGAATTTTGCATGAAGCACAACACCGATATCCTTCAGGGTAAAGCCTTTCTCTATGGCTGCCTTGCTGACCCGGACCCAGGAGATATCCCTCTGGCCGATATGCATGATTCCCTGGGTATAGTTGATCAGATGATGGATCTGCCTTTCCAGGATCGGCTCGAAATCCGACTGGAACTCCCGGCCGGCGATCTGGACGAAGATGCCCAGAGGCAGGGTGTCCCCTTCCTTCATGTCAGGGATATCCGGCCCGACGACGACAACCTTGCCGTCTTCGATTTCGCTCATCTCGGCCATATTGACCAACTCGGTGCACTGGGTCTTGCCGCCGCCCATCTGGCAGAACAGATCACCGCCACGCACACGCTCACCCTCGAAGGCCGGGCCGAAGGCGCAGGGAATATCGATCTCGGTGATATTGATCTTGAGTCCGCGCACCTCGACCGATTTCTGACAGATCTCGGTGTGGGGAACGTTGGCTACGACGTGCTCATAGGTACAGATACCGGTCGGCAGGATCTCCGGGATATCGGTATCGGCCAGAGTCGGGAAGCCCCAGTTGACGCAACCGGCAGCGGCGACGGCCCATTCGGTGCCGACATCGCCGAGGGCGTTGACGAAGGCGAAGATACGGTTCTTGTTGTACATCAGTATCTTGCGATAATCACCCGGCTCGACGCCGCCGAAGGCCATCGCGGCCCGGTTGGCAAAACCGAGGGCAAAAACGGCCGAGGAAATATCCGGCCCGAACGGTACGATACGGGTGCTCCAACCGACCTGCATGCCCGCCTCGAGACACTGTTCGATAACGGTCTTGCCGTTATGGTTAGCTGCGCAGAAGATATAGAGACTCTTCTTCTGATAATCCTCGACGATCATTTTGGCGGTGGCGGCATCCGGTGCGGCACCGACGATGGCGGCAAAACCCGGGGCCGAGCCGTCGACGAACTCGACACCACGTTTACGCAGGATGGTGTCGTCGGCCGGACCGACCCATATCTTACCGGCCTCGATATCAGGATCCTCGCCGACGACATAGAAATCCGGTTCACGCAGAATGCGCAGCGCCTCTTTGATTTCATAGGCAAAGATGCCTGCCATACCGGCATCGAGCAGTGGGCCGAGATACGGCAGATGGTTAGCCCCCTTGACATGCGGCGGCAAGAGGCCGCGGGCGAAGGCCATCGGTTTTTTCAGGTCCTCGAGGGTCTCACATTTCATGCCGGTGAGGGAATAGATGACCGGCAGGTAGTAGGCGGTATTAGGGAAACCAATTTTGGTACTGGCGTCATAGGTTTGAAGAGCCTTCTCCAGTTCCCCTTCAACCTGCGAAACAACTTTATAACCGCCCTGTATCGCGGCGAATGCAACTAATCTTGACATGCTTTCCTCCTTTGTTGAGGATCGATCATTTGGTTACGGTTGGGTATATTTATCAAGCCTCAGCCTCGAGTTTCTGCCGGTCGGCCATATCCATCAGGACCCTGTCACGGGCCTTGTCGATACCCAGTTCTTTACGTTTTTTGTCGATATGGGCAATCATCTTATGGGCATGCTTGATCGGGTCGGCCTCGCAGTCCCATTTGCCGCCATACAGTCCTTCCATATCTTTGTAGAGATGGTTCTTGAATACCGGAGCGCCCTCGAGCGGCAGCGAATAACCGAAGACCGTATACACGCCGGAGGCGACGAAGTACTGACCAATGGCTATCGCCTTTTCACTCATCCATTCCGGGGCGGAACCGGCAGCGGGAAGATCGCAGATGTCGTTACCAAGCCCGCCGGCCTTGACGACTTCGGTGGCGGCCAGCAGGATGCGGCTGTTGTCGACGCAGGAACCGAGATGCAGGACCGGCGGGATACCGACCGTCTCGCAGACCTCGGCCAAGCCAGGACCGCAATGGACCGCGGCGGCACCCGGCGTCAGCAGTCCGTGGATCGCAGCGGTGATGGCGCTGCAGCCGGTGGTGAGAACGATGACATCGTTCTTGATCAGTTCCTTGATGATCGTGATATGCTCTTCATTGTGCTTGGTCCGGGCGTTATTGCAGCCAACCACGCCAGCAATACCGCGGATCCGACCGTTGATGATGTTGTCGTTGAGGGTGTAGTAACTCCCCCGGAAGGTACCGCCGAGATGATAGCGGATCGACTCAACACCGAATCCGGCGATCTGGGTGGATTTGTGCTGCGGAATCATGATATCGGCGCCACGATTTTTGTAATTTTCGATGGCCATTTTGACGATACGGATGGCATCCTGCATCGCATAATGCTCGTCGAACTGGATGTGGATGACGTTTTCCTGCTCCATCTTGGCGATGGGGTGCGTCGTGATGAGTTTGGTGTGGAAGCATTTGGCGACATTGGCCAGATTCTGGAAGATGCACTGGACATCGACGACCATCGCATCGCAGGCCCCGGTGATAATCGCCAGTTCCTGCTGCAGGTAGTTACCTGCCGGCGGAACACCGTGCCGCTGCAGGATCTCGTTGGCGGTACAGCAGATACCGCCGAGTTGGATGCCCTTGGCGCCTTGCTGCTTGGCGTAATCGACCATCTCCTGGGACTGGGCGGCGGCGACGATCATCTCGGAGAGCAGCGGCTCATGACCATGGACGATGATGTTGACATGATCGGCCTTCATGACCCCGAGGTTGGCCTCGGACTGGAGCGGTGAAGGGCTGCCGAACATGACATCCTGCAGGTCGGTGGCGATCATCGCCCCGCCCCAGCCATCGGCGAGAGAGGCCCGGGTCCCCTGCTTCATCAGGTTCTTGTAGTCCTGATCGACCCCCATATGGGTCCGGTGCATGATTTCAACAATTTCCCGATCAATATTTCGGGGCTTTACTCCCTGCTTTTCCCATTTATCCTGCAGTGGTTGCGGTGCCCTTTTCAGATAGGCGAGGGTGCCGCCGGTTTTACCCCATTCGGCCACGGCAGCCTCAGCCACTCCGAGGGCTATTTCATCCAGATCACGATCAAGCTGCTTGCCATCAACCTCGATCGTCGTGGCAACGCCGAAGTAGGGGGCGATCTGGATCAGCTTGGCCGGATCCTTGATGGTATAGTCTTTGGTCTCCTTGCTGCGCGACGGAGAGAAAGGTTTCAGCGACGCTACGGCCGTGATCGGAATGGGCGGCTGCACCGGCGGCGATCATCCGGGCGAAGTTACGGGCGGCAATGGTGTTCGGGGTGGCCCCGCACAAACCTTTTCTGGTGTCCTCGCCTTCAACTCCGCCCTTCGGCAGCGGCAGACGGCAGGGACCCATTGCGCAGTTCTTGCAGCAGATACCCTGCAGTCCGATGGCGCAGGGTTTCATGGTAACGGCACGATCAAAAACGGTTTCGATCTGGAGCCTGTGGGCACGTCGTATCATCTCCTGGGTCGACGCCTCGATGGAAGCTTCCATCGGGTCTGCCAGTTGCGGGGCTTTTGCAGCACTCACTTTTGTTTCTTCTGCCATGAGAAGTTCCTCCTCGAATAAGGATCAAATAACCAATGTATCTTTTGCCATAACGAACCGCAGTCGAATCACTGCGCCCGTTTGTGGAACCTGTTCAGCATTGCCAAAATCTTCTCCTGCTCGGTCAACTGCAGCGCTGCCGCCGTCATCGCAACCGGGCCCGAAACTGCTACGTGCGCAGCCGCACCCTTGCGCTCCTGCGCTCTCTTCTCCTGCAGGGCCTTTTCTTCCGCCTCCCGAGCCTGTCGTGCTGCGGCAACCGCATCCGCTTCCGCCTTGGCCTTGGCTTCCGCCTCAGCCTTGACTGCCGCCTCGGCATCGGCTTTCGCCTTGGCCGCCGCTGCCGCCTTGGCCGTTGCATCGGCTTCGGCCTTCGCCTTGGCATCGGCCTCCGCCTTGACCGCCGCTTCCGCGTCCGTTTTGGCTGCGGCCGCAGCGTCTACTGCCGGAGCAGCCGGAGCAGCCGGGGCCGCTGCCTTGGCTTCAGCCTTCGGGGCCGGAGCCGCCGCTGCCGCCGGGGCGGGCTTGGGAGCCTCGGCCTTGGCGGCCGTGGCGGCCGGAGCCGCTTTTTTCTTTTCCTCTTCGATGGTCAGATCAAGTTTCGGGGCCAGGGCCGCAAAATCAACCTTCACATCGCCCAGTTTCTTCGTGATGGGGGCCGTCTCCTTGGCTGAGCCGCCATCGGCGAGGATCTTGATGAAATCCTTGGCCAGCCGGATCGATTCCGGATGGCGCATGATGAGCATGCTCGAGCCGGCCATCAGGTATGAAACGGCGCCGATAGCCTCCATCATGATACCGCGCTTCTCGGGGTCACCGAGGAGGGGGGCATCGTCGACGATCTGTTTTGCTTCCTTGCACTTCCAGACCTCGTTGCCGAGATTGTTGATCATCGGGTACTGGAGTTTATCATCGCCCTGAGCCATCGCTGCCAACGTTAACCGCTCCATGACCGAATACGAGTATTCGAGCCCATACCCGAGCCCACCGGTAGTGGGATCGACCAGCACTCTGTCCATCGGCATGCCGAAGTTCTCGAGCAGAATGTTGATCTGCTTGGCAAGGTTGACATCGATCGGCGAAGAGGCGATGACACTGTGACCATATCCCATCGCCGCGGCGGCGATGCCTTTGTAGTTCTTCTCCTCAACCGGCCCCAGCATGAGGTTTCCGTTCTGGCAGACCTCGCAGACAACCTTGAAGACCTCTTCGTCCTTGGCCGGATTGGCACATCCCCACACGATCAGCGGGACATTGATCGCATCCATGACCTTCTTGACCGTCGCCGCCGCCGCATCGGCCTTGGCATCCTTGTCGTTAGGATCGGTACTCTTCAACTGCAGGACAATGGCCTCAGCCCCAAATTGTTCGACACACTTTTTGGCCCACGCTACCGGGTCAGCCGCCACGTCCTTGAAATAGGCAAGAGCCGGTTCCGCCCAATCTTCCGGTTCCATGTCCCAAATCTCCATGGCAATAAGCGGCTTATTAGGCATCTCGCCTTCGAACGTATAAAAGGGATAGCAACTCTGGCCGCCGACTTTCTTGGCTGCGTCGCCCTTGCCGATGGATATCTCCTTTATGCCTCCGGTATAGGATTCCTTCTTCATTTCAAATCCCACGACTACCTCCTTGCATCTGAGTGTTATACTCCTCAAGGTTCCTGTGCCATGGGCCGGCCTCATCTGCTGTTAATCGGCCGCCCATAACGCCAACCTCCCCTTTTACTTCCAAATCAGCTACTTTAACTGCAAAGAAAACATTCCGAATATGTCGAAAACGGTCTCCTGGGGAAACCCCCGCCACTGCGGCAGTTTCCTCTCCAGATGGACTGTCATTGTCTCCCTCGTCCCTCGATACGTCGCTTCGTCCGCGGAAATTTCTCAATCTCCGTATGCGGCAGAAACATCGCCGCCACATAGTTGCTCATATAAGAAGGTGTTTCGGATAATTCGAAATTTGTCATTCTCTTCGTCACTTCCACCACATCCTTACGGATCCTTTTGGTCAGCGAACTCATTCGTGCGCCCAGCAGCGACCCGTTGCCGATAAATGTCACCCGGTCTGCCTCGATCTCCGGCAGAAGACCTATGGTCATCGCTCGGTCGAGGTCGATGTAGCTGCCGAAGCCGCCTGCCAGGATGATGTGTTCTATCATGTCCATTGTCAGGCCGACCTCTTCAAGCAGCGTCATGCAGCCGCTGTAAATCGCCCCCTTTGCCCGGATCAGATTGTCAATATCCGGTTCGGACAGTGAAATATCACGGTCGATCTGCGTCTCCTCACGCCAGGCAAGAACGTATTCCCAGATTCCGTTGTTACTGCGAATGCGAGGAGTGTTGAGATCGCGGTTGAAATGGCCCCGGTTGTTGATAACCCCCATCTCCAGCATCTCAGCGGTCATGTTGATCAGCCCCGAGCCGCAGATCCCTTTCGGACGGATATTGCCGATGGTCAGAAGCATCGGTTCAAACGTCACCGGATCGAGCGAAAAGTCTTCAATCGCACCCTTGGAGGCCCGCATCCCGTACTCGATGCCGCCGCCCTCGAATGCCGGTCCGGCGGAACAGGCGGTGCATGCCAGCCAGTCCTTGTTGCCGATAACGATTTCGGCATTGGTGCCAATGTCGAGGTACAGCGTCAGCTTCTCGCTCCGATACAGGCCCGACCCCATGACTCCGGCGACAATATCGCCGCCGACATAACTCGACACGACCGGATAGAGCAGAGCGATGACCTTGGGGTTGAGGTCGATGCCGATGGTCGCGGCGCTGAATGGAGGGTAGAGCGAAGAGGCCGGAACATAGGGGGCCCTTCTGAGGTAACGGGGTTCGATGTCCACCAGCAATTGGGTCATGGTGGTATTGCCGGCCAGAGTGATCGTCGCGACGTTGTCACCATCGACCCTGGCCTGGCGTAGTATCTCCTTGATGACCTTGTTGATCGTGGCGACGACGACCTCCTGCAGCCTCTTGCGTCCTTCCGGCTTTTCGGCATAGATGATACGACTGATGACATCCTCGCCGTAACTGATCTGACCATTGAATTCGCCGTATTCACCAAGGCACTCGCCGCTGCTCAGATCGATCAGCTGACCGTAGACGGTCGTCGTGCCGATATCCATCGCAATTGCGTAATTCGCCGCCGTGGTGTCACCAGGTTGGACATCGATAACCAGGGTTTTACCATCGTCACGAACCGGACGGACAAGGGTAACGGTGATCTTGAAATCGTATTGGCGAAGGACATCCGGCAACTTCCTGATGACCGGCAGTGTCAGTTCCAGCTTGTGCTCATCCCCCTTCAGTTTGAGATATTCGATCAATCTCGTCACATCCGGCATATTGTTCTGAACGTCCGGCGGCGGCAGCTGAAGGAATATTTTTTCCACCGGAGGAATAAACAGCCCCTGCTCTTTCAGGCTGGTGAAATCCACTTGCTTGATTGTGGCCTTCCGCCGCGTTGACGCCTGTTTGTTGAGGACGCTGACATCAATCGAGGACTCAACCGGAATACGGACCACAACATTGGAGGTAACCTCGGAAAGGCAGGCCAGACGGTAGCCCCGCGCCACATCTTCGGCACCGAGTCTCTCTGAGACACCATTGCCAACCTCGCCCTGTTCGATCAGAACCCGGCATTTACCGCAGACACCTTCGCCCCCGCAGGAGGCGTTGATATGGACCCCGACATTGAGGGCGGCCCGGATCAGGCTTTCCCCGGCAGGGACTTCTATCTCCCTGCCGTGAGGAAGGAATGTCACCTTGTTCATTTGCATGCGTCGATCCAACACGGGTAAACGGACCGCTCGAAGCTGAACCGAAAATTATCAAAGACAGAAGACAAAGAACATTCAGAGAGAAATATCATAGTCGAGATTTTTGGCATCATCGCAGGAAGGGAAAGTATTTGCTTAAATATACACGAGTTCTCGGATAAACAATCATTCTTTTTGCTCCGGTGCATCATCACTTGTGTTGATAATAACCCTTCTTGTCTCCTGATGAACAGCATATATCCCATTCTCGCCTTTTTCGACAAAAAAGGCGCGATGATCGACCAAACGTTATCTAACTATCGGGCACTTCGATTAATTCAAATACTGCTCAATAGTAGGGAGCTATTCTGATCTCCAGCGATCCCATGCCTTCGATGCCGGCAAGGGCATTTTCAATTCTGGTGACAATCGCCGGCGACTGTTCTTCGGGAGCCTTGACATGGACATGAACCCGACCTTCATCAACAAAAACCCCGGCTGTCGGAAAATCGAACAGTGCGGCTCTGACCTCGGCGGTAAGAGCAAGATCATTTATCCTCCGGACAGACGCCTCGGTCGGGAGGAAACACGGAAAACCCACCGACTTGATGATCAAATCGACGGCGTTATCGACGCTCATTGCACTGATATTGATCACCATATCATACAGTCCCGGATCGACGATATCGATACCGTAAAGCAATAATGCCCACTTACGGCGTTCCTCATCGTCGATTCGCAACTGCCTCCGCGCCTCATCACGAGACAACTTCGCCCGTTCCGCCTCAGCCGCGACCCGTTCCTCCATATCGGCAATGATGCGCACCTTCAGGACGTGACCGACATCACGGAGAAAGAACTGGCCGGCCACCCCATGATAGACATACATGTCATTCTTGAGGTGGTTTAAAATCGCCGAGGAGATGAAGTTGACAAATCGCTCCCGTCCAAAGGATTGTCGTTCAAGGATCTGGACTGCATACTGGAAATTATGCATGATCTTCAACTCAGGAATATCGTACTCCTTGCTCGACTCAAGGATCGTATCCCTCGAAATGCAAGCATATCCCAGGTTCGCTGCTACTTTCAGCGCAACTTCCTTTCCCCGGTAATAGCTGCCCCGGGATATGCTGATGATCGACATAGTCCTCTCCTTGCCTCAGGCGATTATGCACCCCCGAGAAAAAGCCGTTATTTCACCCTACCTTGCAGGTTTTCGGATCGAAGGTCACCTTGCATTTGGGGCATGTGGCCTTTTTCTCGATCTCATCGGAAAACAGCTCCATTTCCGCCTTGCAGGCAGGACAGGCGACCTTGACTGCATTCAACGACTTGTTGCTTTCAAAACCTGGACAATGCTGATCTGTCATGACAAAACTCCTTCTTCTGACTGTTCATTCTCTGCATGGTCCCTTTCCAACCCTGTTCTTTCCTCCCGTTGTTGCACGGGAACGGTATCGTCAGGAACTCGTGCCGTTTTTTTTCCCTGCCGCCGCCTCTCCTTGTCGATAAAATGAATGGCACAGGACGGGCGGTACTTGCAGTACAGTTCTGGATCACCGCAGGAAAGGCAGGACTCACAGAGGTAGTATTTATGCTTCAAGCACATGTACGAAGCTTCTACATCCGGGTGATTCCTGCACTTCCCCATTTTACGACTTCTGTCAAACCTCGGCTTCGTTTATTCGAGACGCAGCCAGGCCGATTTCACCGTATTCTTCATCAGCATCGCAATCGTCATCGGGCCGACGCCACCGGGAACCGGGGTGATCTTGCCGGCGATCTTCTTCGCTTCTTCAAAATCGACGTCGCCCTTGAGAATGGCCTTGCCGGTGGTTTCATTGACGCCCACCCTGTTGACCCCGACATCGATAACGGTGGCGCCGGGCTTGATCCACTCCGGCTTGACCAGATCGGGGACGCCGGCGGCGACGATGAGGATGTCGGCGCGCTTGCAATGGGCGGCGAGATCCTTGGTCCGGGTATGGACGATGGTCACCGTACTGTTAGCGCCCGGTCCTTTCTGGGCCATCATCATTGCAATCGGTTTGCCGACGATATTCGAGCGGCCGACCACCACGACTTCAGCCCCTGAAGTTTCGGTGCCGGAGCGGACGATCATTTCCTGGATGCCGGCCGGGGTGCAGGGCGGATACTTGACTTCGCTGCCGCCGATCATCAGACGACCGACGTTGACCGGGTGGAAACCATCGACGTCCTTGTCGGGATCTATGGCGTTGAGGACCTTCTTCTCATCGATATGCTTGGGAATCGGTAACTGAACGAGAATGCCGTCGATGGTCGGGTCTTTATTGTATTTGTCAATCAGGCCGAGGAGATCGGCCTCGGAGATGTCCACCGGCTGGCTGTCCTGCACCTCATGGAAACCGAGTTCCTCTGCCGTTTTGATCTTCAGGGTCACGTAACTGATCGAGGCCGGATTTTCGCCGACGAGGATCGTGACAAGGCCCGGGCCCCTGCCATGTTTGGCCTTCATTTTCCTTACTTCTTCGGCCAACTCCGCGAGGATCTCCTTGCGAATCTGGGTTCCGCTGATAAGCTCTGCAGTCATGCTTGCTCTCCTTCAGGTTGAAAATACTGAAAACCTGCTATTGCCGGCGGAGGGATAAGTACCGGTCCTCCCGCCGGCTGGACCTGATCGATTAAAACACACCCTTGACCTTGCCGGTCTCGACATCGACATCGACCCGTTTGAAGGCCGGGTTGGAACTGGTTCCTGGCATCAGGCTGATGGCCCCGGCCACCGGCACGATGAAGCCGGCGCCGCCATAGGTGAGAACCTCGCGGATGGTGAGGCGCCAGTTTGTCGGCACACCCTTGAGAGCCGGGTTGTCGGACAGCGACAGATGGGTCTTGACCATGCAGATACCCATCTTGGCCAGTTTCGGATCAGCCTGGAGTCTCTCGACGGATTTGGCGGCAGCCGGAGAGAAATCAACGCCATCGGCACCGTAGACCTCCTTGGCGATCAGTTCGATACGTGCCTTTATCGGCATATCGAGGTCGTAGAGGAATTTGAAATCGTTCTTGTCCTCACAGGCCTCGACAACGGTCTTGGCGAACTCGATGGCCCCATCGCCGCCTTTTTCCCAATGGCGGGAAAGGGCAACCCGGGCGCCTTCGGCCTCGCACAGTTCACGGACCTTGGCGATCTCGGCGTCGGTGTCGGTGTAGAAGGCGTTGATGCAGACGACCGGGGCAATACCGGCCTTGCGGACGTTGCGGATGTGGTGAATGAGGTTGGCGCAGCCCTTGGCCACCCACTCGACGTTCTCCTGCTTGTACTCGACCGGCATCGCCTTGCCGGGGACCGGTACCGGAGCGCCGCCGTGGCACTTGAGGGCGCGAATGGTGGCGACAACGACAGCGCAGTCAGGTTTGAGCCCGGAATAGCGGCACTTGAGATTCCAGAATTTCTCGAAGCCGATGTCGGCGCCAAATCCGGACTCGGTAACATGGTAGTCGGCCAGTTTGAGGCCGATGCGGTCGGCGATGATCGAGCTCTGGCCGATGGCGATATTGGCGAAGGGGCCGGCATGAACGATGACCGGCTGCCCTTCCAGAGTCTGCATCAGGGAAGGATTGAGGGCCTCGACCATCCAGGCGGTCATCGCACCGGCGACCCCCAGGTCTTCGGTGGTGACCGGCTTGCCGGTCTTGGAATAGGCGACGACGATTTTGCCCATCCTCTCACGCATATCCTTCAGGTCGGTGGCCAACGACAGAATGGCCATGACCTCGGAGGACACGGCGATGCCGAACTTCGACTTCATCATGAAGCCGTCGGACTTGCCGTTGACGCCGTCGATGCCGATAATGATGTTGCGAAGGGCCTGGCAGCAGAAATCCATGATGAAGCCCATCTCGACATTGGTCGGGTCGATATCGAGCCGCTTCATGCCGGACAGCCGCTCCAACTGCTCGTCGTTGTAATTCCTCTCATGCTGCAGCCTGGAGGTCAGGGCGACCATGGCCAGGTTGTGGGCATTCATGATGGCGTTGATGTCGCCGGTGAAGCCAAGGGAGAACGGGGTCAGCGGGATGCACTGGGCGAGACCGCCACCGGCTGCCGAACCTTTGATATTCATGGTCGGACCGCCGGAAGGCTGACGGATGGCGGCGCAAACCTTCTTGCCGATCTTACCTAGGCCCTGAACGAGGCCCATGGAGGAGGTGGACTTGCCCTCGCCGAGCGGTGTCGGGGTGATGGCGGTGACGTCGATATACTTGCCGTTCGGCTTATCCTTCAGTCGTTCAAGGACCCTACGGAAATCAATCTTGGCAATGTAATGCCCATGAGGAAGCAGTTCATCCTTGGTAAGGCCCAGCTGTTCGCCGATCTCGTAGATCGTCTTCATCGTTTTTTCTGCGTCTTCAGCAATTTCCCAGTCCTGGTGTTTTGTTGGATCTAGCATATGGAATTCCTTTCACGTTGTTTCGACCCACGGGATGGCCAAAATTGATTGATGACATTCTGCATCTTCATGTTGGGCACAATTCGCCCAACTTGCAACACTCCCACACTGCTTTCCTCCGGAAAATCGCCATTCTCGCCGCCAGAGGCCCCCGACCGCCTCAGATCAGCACTCATTCCGGAGACATACCCTTCCCTTATCGCCAGAAAACAGTAAAAAACGGGCAACCACGCAATCCATCGAGTTGTAAAGATTAATTGGATGAAGTTGTAGCTTAACGACAAAGTCAAAGCAACTCATTTCTTCGCGCAATTCGCCATTCTTACTGATAAATAATTATGATATGTATATTCAAACACACTAATTGACCGGGTCCATTTTCCCTGGTATTTTTGTCATATGCAAGTATTTTTTCGATGAGGTCGAAAATGAATCACAGCATCCGGTTTCTTCCCGACAATGTCTCAATCGATGTGGAGGCCGGCGAAAGTATCCTGTCGGCGGCCGCTGCCGCAGGGATATATATTCATGCCGCCTGCGGCGGCGAGGGGGTCTGCGGCAAGTGCAGGATCCACCTGGAGCAGGGAAACGTCAAGAACACCCACGGTACCGGCCTGACCGAAAAGGAATACGGCGAGGGCATCAGGCTGGCCTGCACTTCCAGGGTCATTTCCGACCTGGTCGTCCGCATCCCGGATTCCGTTGGGCCGGACGGCAGGTCCCTCGCCTGCCGGCCAAAGACGACGCGCCCCCTGTCGGCACAATCGCTCGAGACGCTGGTCGGCAATTGGGAAACGGCGCCTCCGGTCCGCAAACTCGCCCTCCATCTGCCGCCGCCGACCCTGGACGACAACATCTCCGACATGCAGCGCCTTCTCCGCGGCATCCGCCAGGCGCTGCCTGATAGCCCCGAACCGTACTACGACCTCACCGAACTGCTGAAGGAACTCCCCTTCTTGCTGCGCGAAGCAAACTGGCACATCACCGTCATCCTCCTCCACGGCAAGCATGCCGACGACCCGGAAACCATCATCGCCGTCGAAGAAGGCGATACGACCGACCGTCTCTACGGTCTGGCCTGCGACATCGGCACGACCACCGTCTGCGGCCAGCTCATCGACCTGAACACCGGCAGCACGATCGCCGAGTCCTCAAGCTACAACGCTCAGGTGTCCTGCGGCGCCGACGTCATCTCGCGCATCATCTATTCGCTGAAGGGCCACGGCCTCAAAACTCTGCAGAAAAAGGTCGTGTCGACCATCAATGCCGTTATTGAGGATGTATGCCGCAAGGCCACGATCTCGCCCAGCGACATCAGCTACATCATGACGGCCGGCAATACCGTCATGGCTCACCTCCTCCTCGGCATCAGCCCGAAATATATCCGCGAATCGCCCTATGTGCCGGGGATCAGCATCTTCCCGCTGACCAGGGCAGCCGAACTCGGGATCATGGCCCACCCCTCGGTGCGCATCTACATCTACCCCTGCGTTTCCTCCTATGTCGGCGGCGACATCGTTGCCGGGGTGCACGCCTGCCGGATGCACGACAGCGATGCAATCAGCCTGTTCATCGACATAGGCACCAACGGCGAGATTGTCGTCGGCAACCGCGAGTGGCTGATCTGCGCCGCCTGTTCGGCCGGTCCGGCCTTTGAGGGCGGGGGCATCAGATACGGGATGCGGGCCAGTCCCGGCGCCATCGAGAACTGCCACATTCACCCCCAGACCCTTGATCCGATGATCGTCACCATCGGCAACACCCTGCCGCGCGGCATCTGCGGCTCGGGGCTGATCGCCATCGTCGCCGAAATGCTGGCAACCGGCATCATCGACCAGCGCGGCAAGTTCAGCCGCACGCTGACGCACCCGCGTATCAGACAGGGAACGGACGGATGGGAATACGTACTGGTCTGGTCGCGCGATTCGCTGACCGGGGAGGACATCACCCTGACCGAGATCGACCTCGACAACCTGATCAGGGCCAAGGGGGCCCTGTTCGCCGGCTACCAGACCCTGCTCGAATCGGTCGGGCTCAGCTTCGACAGTCTCGACCGGGTCATCCTTGCCGGCAATTTCGGCGCCCACATCGATCTCGAACGGGCCATCGCCATCGGCCTCCTCCCCGATCTTCACCGCGACCGGTTCTTTTATCTCGGCAACGCCTCACTCCTCGGCTGCCGGATCAGCCTGACCGACCAGGGCCGATTCATGGCACGGACACAGGCACGGTCGCTGATGACCAACATGGAACTGTCCGACAATCCCGGCTTCATGAACCATTATGTCGCGGCGCTCTTTCTGCCGCACACCGACTTAGGGCTTTTCCCGACCGCCGCCCGGAACCGGACCTGACCCCGCCCGGCCGTCACCGCAGTACGTCGGAAGATTGTCACTCGACAGCGGCCATCTTCTCCATTGCGGCCGCATCCACTTCGGCCAGCGGGAAATGGAGGGAGAATGCGGTCCCGACTCCCGGCTCCGACTGGACATCGATATAGCCGTTGTGGGCCTCGACCACGCTCTTGACGAGCGCGAGCCCGAGGCCGGAACCGGTGATGTGGCGCGTCGCCTTGCCCTTGACCCGGAAAAAGCGGTCGAAGATGTGCGGCAGGTCGTCCTTGCCGATCCCGATCCCGGAATCCCTGACGACGAGGCAGGCCTGCCCGCCGGCCAGGGATGTGGCGATTTCTATCCGCCCCCCTTCCGGCGTGTATTTGACTGCATTGGAGATGATATTGAGAAAGGCGGTGCGAAGGTGGTCGTAATCGACATTGATCCACCAGTCCTGCCGGCAGGGTTTGTATTCCAGCTGCAGTCCCTTGCTTTGCACCTGCGGGGTGACGATATCGATGATGTCGGCGAGAATTTCGTGCCCCTGCACCGGTTCCAACCTGAAGATCACCGTGCCGCTCTCGAGCTTGGACAGGTTGAGGAGGTTTTCGATCAGCTGCAGCAGATCCCGGGTCCGGACGATCATCCGTTTGTGGAGGGCGTTGCAGGAATGGAGCGCCTCATACTTGCAGTCGACCTGGAGGGCGTAGATCATCTGCTCGATCGAGGCGAGCGGCGCTTTCAGTTCGTGCGCCACCATCGCCACGAAATCCGATTTCATCCGGTCGATCTCCTTGTGGGTGCTGATGTCTTCAAACACCGTCACCGATCCAAGGATACCGCCGCTGTTTGACCGTACCGGTGAACAATGGGCCCGGAGGTAGCGACGGGAAATCGATCCGGGAGCGAATTCCCGGGTCACGACCTGCGAGCCGTCGATGGCCTCGAAGACCATCTCCACCGCCGTTTCATCCCTGATCGAGGCCGCCAGCGGCTTGCCGACGACCGGATCGGTCTGGATTTCGAGAATATTGATCGCCGCCGGGTTGTGATGAACCACAACCCCTTCCCGGTCGGTGATGATGACCGCCTCGACCATGCAGCCGAAAACGGTCTTCAGACGGCTCTGTTCCTGATTGATCGCCGCCAGACTGAGGGTACGCTCCTCGCGGAGCTGTTCCGCCTCGGCCTGCAGTCGCAGCTTGTCGACCGCTTTGCCGACGACGATACGGATGTAGTCGGGAGTGAAGGGTTTGCCAACGAAATCGAAGGCCCCCTGCTTCATCGCCGAGACCGCCTTCGACACCGTGGCAAAACCGGTGATGACGATGACCTCGATTTCCGGCTGGTTTTCCTTGACCCAGCTGAGCACGGCGAAGCCGTCGATGCCCGGCATCATCAGATCAAGCAGGAGGATGTCGCACCCCGCGGTCCTGATCATCTCGATGCCCCGTTCACCGCTTTCAGCTTTGGTGATGACATAGTCCTTTCCCGCCAGGGCCCGTTCGACCCCGTCGCGAATGACCTTCTCATCGTCTACGATCAGGATGCGGATTGCGTCCATAATTGACTCCGGCCGGCGAATTACGTTCACCGAAGCGGCCCCGGTTCCCTCCCAAGCCAGCGGAGGGAACCGGAAAACAGGCTCACTTCAGCCAGTGTTTGATAAGATTGAGCAGTTCCATCGGTTCGACCGGTTTCGGCATATAATCCTCGGCCTGACTTTCCAGCATGTCCCGGTGGGTATAGGTGCTGGTCGTGACCCGGTCGGCCACCGCCGTCAGCAGGATGATCGGAATCTTCGCCGTCTGCGGGTCGGCCTTGAGCTTGGCGCAGGCCTCGTGTCCGTTCATCACCGGCATCATGACATCGAGGACAATCAGATCGGGTTTTTCCTCGGCGACGGCCTCGAGCCCTTCGGCGCCGTCATAGGCCACCCGGACAGCGTAGCCTCCATTCTCGACTATGACCTTGATCGCCTCGACGAAATCAGGATCATCATCCACCAGCAGCACCTTCTTCTTATCAGCCATATTTCTCCTCCATTGGTCGTACAACGTTATTTTCCAGCTTCTTTTCTCTCAGTCTACAACCGGCCGGGGCAGCAATCCAGCCCCACCGACGATTTCCTGCAATTTTTCCTCCCACTCGATCGCCATCACGTGGACGCCGGCGATTCCCTCCATCTCCTTCAGTTCCTGGATCTGCTCGATGCACATCTCGATGCCTTTGGCGGATTGCTTCTCCTTCGGCTCGTCGGCGATGCGCTTGATCACCGCGTCGGGGATGTCCATGCCGGCGACCATCTTCTTCATGAACTTGGCCATACCGGCCGACTTCAGCGGAGTCACCCCGGCCAGGATCTTGACCTTCTCGTGCAGCCCCTGGCGTTTGGCATCCTCCAGATAGGTCTTGAACTTCTCCATATTATAAATGCACTGGGTCTGGACGAAATCGGCGCCGGCCATCATCTTCATCTTCAAACGGGGCACCCTGATCTCGAACGGATCGGCGAAGGGGTTGACGGCGCAGCCGATGAAGAACTTCGGCGCCCCATCGAGCTTCTGACCGGAGGGAAAGATCCCCTCGTCGCGCATCGTTTTGACCATGTGGATCAGCTGCATCGAGTCGATGTCGAAGACATTCTTGGCCTGGGGATCGTCGCCGAATTTCTGGTGATCGCCGGACAGACAGAGCATGTTCCGCACCCCCAGCGCCGAGGCCCCGAGCAGGTCGGACTGCAGGGCGATGCGGTTGCGGTCGCGCACCACCATCTGCAGCAGGGGCTCGATCCCCATCTCCTTGAGCAGCATGCAGCCGGCAACCGAGCTCATCCGCACCACCGAGGTCTGGTTGTCGGTGACGTTGCAGGCGTCGACGTTGCCCTTGACATAGGCCGCCTTCTTCCGCACGATCTCCGGATCGGCGCCGCGGGGCGGACCGCATTCGGCCGTCACGGCGAAATGGCCGGCGGCGAGGACCTTTTCCAGATTGCTTCCCGCTTTCATCAGATCATATCCTCCCTGACAATGCGGCGAGGGCCGCCATCTCTTGAGGTGTTCCATCCCTTGTAGGGTTTCAGCTTCGTGTAGTTATCCATCTGATCGAGGGATTTCAGCCGGTCGATGATCAGCTGCCAGCCGCAGGGGGTGTCCTTGCCGACCTCGCAGTGGCCCTGCACCGAGCCGCCGCAGGGACCATGGAACAGCGATTTGGCGCAGCGGGTGACCGGGCAGATGCCGCCGGTCAGGTGCAGCACGCAGTCGCCGCAGCCCTGGCAACGCTCGGCCCACTCGCCCTGACGTTCGGTGACGCCAAGGAAGCCGGTGTTGATCCCCGGCAACAGCGGCGTGGTGGTGTACTTCTCGGCCAGGAACTGGATGCCGGCGCCGCAGGCGATCGACAGTACGGCCTGGTAGTCATGGACGTAGGAGCGCATCTGCTCGATATACTCGGGATCGCACTGCCGCTCGAGACAGACCTCCTTGATCGTTATCTTCTTCCCCGCGGTCTCCCGCGCCAGGCGCAGGGTCGAGGACAGCACCTGAACCTCCTTTTCCCCTCCCACCCGGCACACCGTCACACAGCCGTAGCAGCCGGCAACGACAATCCGGTCGTAGGGATCGACCATCTCCAGAATCTCCTCGATGGGTTTCGGCGTTCCTGTGATCATTGTACTCCTCCTGAGGCCGGTCAGGCCGCGTTCTTCCGGGCGACATTGATGGAACTGGGGCCCAGTTCCCGGATTTGCTCGACGAATTCATTGACATAAGCGGCGAATTTCGCTCCCTCGCCGGCACTGAGATTGAACATCCGGATCCGGTCGCCGCCGATGCGGATGCTCTCGAGAATCCCGGCCACCCGGGCCACCCGGGCCCGGGCCCGGATATTGCCGGAGAGATAGTGGCAATCTCCCTCCAGGCAGCCGATGACCATCACCCCGTCGGCCCCGTTCTCGAAGGCCTCGAGCAGCAACGTCTCTTCGATCCTCCCGGTGCATGGCAGCATCACGATGCTGGTCGACGCCGGGTACCGCCTTCTTTCCGAACCTGCCAGGTCCGCAGCGGTGTACGCTCAATGACGACAGGCAAAGATGATGACGTTGGCGATGAACTCATCCATCATGCGACTCCTCCACGGTTATGGCTTCCGGCATTGCCTGGGCATAGGACCGGATCTTGGCCTTGAGGTTGACATCCTGGTATCGCCCGAGCGTGATCGCCTTGGCCGGGCATTCGGCGACACAGATGCCGCAGCCCTGACACAGGGCCGGGTTGATCTCGGCGGTATGCTCGGCGTTGATGAACGGCACGTTGTAGGGGCAGGCCCGGACACAGGTCAGGCAGACCGCGCAGTGGGTCGGATCGACCCGCGAGACGACGCCGGACAGCCGCAGGTTCTTCTTCGACAGCAGGATCGCGGCCCGGGCCACCGCCGCCTGGGCCTGGGCGATGGTCTCCGACACGTCCTTCGGGGCATGCACCGTCCCGGCCATGAACAGCCCTTCGCTCGGCAGATCGACCGGCCGCAGCTTGGCATGAGCCTCGATGAAGAAGCCGTTACTGTTGCGCGGCACCCGCAGCATCGAGGCCAACTCCTCGGTATCGCGTGGCTTCATGCCGGTCGAGAGGACAAGCAGGTCGGGGGCCAACGAGACCTTGCGGCCGATCGACGGATCGCGGATTTCGACCCGCACCCTCCGGTCCGCCACCTCGATCTCCGGCGGGTTGTCCTGCGGGTCGAAGCGGATGAAATTGATCCCCAGCCGCCGCGCCTGCTGATACTGGAGTTCACCGAGACCGTAGGTGCGCATGTCGCGGTAGAGGATGTCGATGCGGGCCGCCGGGTTGATCTCCTTCAGATGCAGGGCGTTCTTGACCGCCTGGTTGCAGCAGACACGCGAGCAGTACGGCAGGTGGTCCGTAGCGCCGCCAGCCGTTGCCGATGTATCGCAGGGCGTGCCGGTATCGGGTTCGCTGTAGGCGGCTTGCGGCCCGGTGGCCCGGGAGCCGGCACACTGCAGCATCACCACATGGCCGGGGGCCGTACCCCGGTCGGCGAGCAGGCGGGCCTCGAAATCGGTCTGCGTCATGACATGGTCGGCGGTGCCGAGACCATGGAGATCCGGCCGCGCCTCCTCGGCCCCGGTGGCGACGATGATCGCCCCGTGGGCGACCGTGCGCAGCGCCCCGGTGGGGGTCATGATATCGGTCGAAAAAGCGCCGACGAAACCGGAGTGTTCGACGACCTCGGAGTTGAGAAAGACCCGGATCCGATCGTTGTTCTCGACCTGTTCCTGCAGTTCGAGCAGATAGCGCGAGAAATCCTGTCCGTCCCAGGACCGGCCGAGATGGACGACCTGGCCGCCGAGGGTCGGCTGCCGCTCGACCAGGTAGACATTGAAACCCTGCCGGGCGGCCTCGACCGCCGCGGTCATCCCCGCCACCCCGCCGCCGATGACCAGCAGGCCGGGATTGACATCGAACTCCAGTTCGGCGAGGGGTTCGGCCTGGGTGGCATTGGCCACCGCCATCCGCACCAGCCGCCGGGACTTTTCGGTGGCCAGCTGCGGATCGTTGGGGTGCACCCAGCTGCACTGGTCGCGGATATTGGCCATGTCGAAGAAATACTTGTTGATCCCGGCCTGGCGCAGGGTCGACATGAACAGCGGCTCATGGGTGCTCGGCGAGCAGGCGGCGACAACCAGCCGGTTGAGCCGATGTTCACTGATGATGGCGCGGATCGATTCCTGCGAATCCTGGGAACAGGTGTAGAGCGGATGACCGGCATAGACGACGCCGGGCAGGGTCCTGGCATACTCGGCCACGGCGGCGACATCGACGACCGAGGCGATGTTGGTGCCGCAGTGGCAGACGAAGACCCCGATCCGCAGTTCCTCGCCCGCCTCCGGCACCCGCTCTTCCGGCATGGCCTCGACCGTCACCTCGGTCCCGCGGGCCAGGGCCAGACCGGCCGAGGCCGCCTGGGCCGCCCCCGAGGCCTCGATGACCGTTTCAGGGATATCCTTCGGCCCGTTGATCACGCCGCTGACGTAGATCCCCGGCCGCGACGAGGCCAGCGGGGTAAAGGCCTGCGAGACGGCAAAACCGTAGCGGTCGAGCTCGATGCCGAGCATCGTCGCCAGATCCCTGGTCCTGGCGGCGATCTGTACCCCGACCGACAGCACCACCATGTCGAAGTTCTCGGTCGTCCGCCAGCCGGAGTCGTCGACGTAGCGCAATTCGAGATCGCCGGTCTGGGGGTCCTCGAAGACCCGGCTGACCATGGCCCGGACGAAGCGGATGTTTCGCTCCTTGGCCCGTTCGACATAGGCGTCGAAGTTCTTGCCGAAGGAGCGCATGTCGATATAGAAAATCGTCGGTTCGATGGCGCTGTCGTGCTCGCGGGCGATGTAGGCCTCCTTGGTGGCGTACATGCAGCAGACCGAGGAACAGTAGTCGCGGTCGCAGCTGTGGTCGCGGGAACCGACGCACTGGATCCAGGCGATCTTCTTCGGGTGTCTGCCGTCACCGGGGCGCTGCACCGTCCCCGAGGTCGGCCCGGAGGCCGACAGCAGGCGCTCGAACTCGATGCTGGTGACGACGTTCTTATAGAGGCCGTAACCGAATTCGCCGCGCCGCTTGGCATCGAAGACCTCGAAGCCGGGAGCGAAGACGATCGAGCCGACCCGGATCTCGCGCTCACTGCCCTTGAGGCCGTAATCGATGGCCCCCGGCCCGCAGACCGACTGGCAGATGCCGCAGGCCCCGGTATTGAGGTGGACGCAACTGGCCTCGTCGATCACCGGCACCCGCGGTACCGCCTGGGGATAAAGGATATTGACGGGATGGCGCAGGTTCAGCCCCTCGTTGAAGGTGTTGTAGAGCGGCTGCGGCGTCCTGTTGGTGACCTGGTCGATGGCCAGGAAGGAGACCGGACAGACCGAGACGCAGGCGCCGCAGACCTGGCAGGTATCGAGGCTGGCCTCGATGCCCTCCGCCACCATCTTCAGGGCCCCGATCCGCATGACCTTCTTGCAGGTCATGGCACAGAGGCCGCAGCGGATGCAGTTGCGCTCGTCGCCTCCGGCCATTTCCTTCTTCAGCGCCACGGAACGGGCGACGATAGCGGCACCGAGACCCTTGTCCATCTCCGGCGCCGCGGCAATGGTGACCGCCGAGAACTTCTCCGGACAGGCGGTATAGCAGGCGCCGCAACCGGTACACTTGTCGGCGATAATGCTGGCGATCCCGCCCTTCTCCCATTTGACCGCCCCGTGCAGGCAGGCCCGAAAACAGTTGCCGCATTTGCTGCACTTGTCGGCGGCGACCTCAAAGGTCCAGGGGTGGAGCTTCTGCGGCACCGGCGCTCCCGGCCCGCGGATAATCCGTTTTTCCCGACTCCCCTTTTTCTTCTCCCCTTCCGGGAGCTCCTCGGGAAAATACGAGATCTGGGTCACCGGGCAGGCCAGCTCGCAGGCGCCGCAGCCGGTGCATTTGCTTATATCGACATAGCGGGCGTGACTGCTGACGGTGGCGGTAAAATTACCGGCCTCGCCGGTCAGTCCGGTGACTTCGCTCCAGGTCAGCAACTCGATGTTGAGATGGCGGCCGACCTCGACCAGTTTCGGCGAGACGATGCACATCGAACAGTCGTTGGTCGGGAAGGTTTTGTCCAGCTGGGCCATCTTGCCGCCGATGGCCGGCGAGCTCTCCACCAGGTAGACCTTGAAGCCGGCATTGGCGAGATCGAGGGCCGACTGCATGCCGCTGATGCCGCCGCCGATGACCATCACGGACCCCGACAGGGGCGACGTGGTCTGGGGTTGCTGCGAATGTTCGCTGTTCATCGTGGGCCCTCCCCGGCGGGTGCGGCCTGGCTGAAGAAACGGTTGAGGAGCGCCGGATCGATCAGATGGACTTTCTGCTGGCCAGCCGGATAGCTACCGGATATGGCCGCCACCAGAAGCTCCGTCGCGAAAAAGACCGGTAGACCCGGTTCCGCCTGACCCAGCTCGAGTTGCCGGCTCTCGACGTTGGCCTGGCACATCGGGCAGTCGGTGACGATCGCCTTCGCCCCGGCCCGGCGGGCCGCCCTGACAATATCGCCGACCAGTCGGACGGCGATGTCCGGCCGGGTCAGAGTCAAGCTGCCGGAGCAGCACTCGGTGCGGTGCGACCAGGATACCGGTGCGGCACCGACCGCCCTGACAATCCGCTCGAGGGTGGTCGGTGTTTCCCAGTCCGCCGCTCCGGTGACCCGGGGATTGCGGAGCGAGAGGCAGCCGTAATAGCAGGCCAGCGTCAGGTCCTGCAGCGGCATGGACACCTTCTCCCGGATGCGGGCCAGGATATCATCCCGGGCCAGCAGAGAGCTGATGTGGACAATCGCCGGCGGCGAGGAATAGTCCTTGACGTCCCAGTATCCGGGATCGGCCCGCAGCGCCTGATCGGCGGCCTTGAGCCGCTGAAAGCAGGCGGCGCAGGGCACCAGGATATCGAGCCCGACCTGCTGCGCCAGCAGGAGGTTGCGGATCGGCAGACGCATGCCGATCTCGTGATCGGTCATATGGGCCGACGAGGCGCCGCAGCAGTTCCAGTCCGGGATCTCGACCAGCCAGATCCCCAGATCCCGACAGAGCTGCCGCACCGTGTGGTCGTAATCCCGCGCCGATCCTTCCAGAGAACATCCGGGGTAGTATGCAAGTTTCATCGGTCATACTCCTTTCCCTTGCCGGAGAAGATCTGCCGCACCTCGGCCTTGCCCTTGATCCCCTGCGGCACCAGTTTGAGCTTGCCCTTGGTAAACATCTGCAGGCCGAGTTTCATGTCGCCGGTAAGATCGCCCGAGCGCAGCTTGTACCCGGCGAGCATGCCGATCTCGTAGATCCGCCCCCAATGTTTGACCGAATCGAGGAAGGAGCGGTGCAACATCGGCACCCGCGGCTCGGCCGGGGCGATCCCCTTCTTCAGGGCCAGCGACCGGAGCACATCCATCAGGCCGGCGATCTCAATCGCGTTGGGGCAGCGGGTGGCGCAGGTCTCGCAGGCGGCGCAGAGCCAGATGGTCTTGCTCTGCAGCAGGATATCCTCGGCGCCGTAGGATGCCAGTCGCACGACCTCCATGACCTGGAGGTCGAAAAAATCACCGATCGGGCACCCGGACGAGCAGCGTCCGCACTGGAAACAGGCGTGGACATCGATACCCATCGCCTGAAGTTTCTGAAGAAATTTCTGGTTGCCTGCTTCCGTTGGGATCAATTCACTGTTCATGGTTTTCTCCAGTGAGGTTTTCCATTACCGCCGGGAACCTGAGGGAGAAGACAGCGCCGCCTTCGGGCTGCGAGGTGACCCTGATAATTCCCTTGTGCTCCTTGACGATCGCATACGATACCGACAGGCCGAGGCCTGTACCCTCGCCCGGTTCCTTGGTGGTGTAGAAGGGATCGAAGATCTTCTCGAGCCGGTCCTCTTCGATCCCCGGACCGGTATCGCTGATGACGATCTCGACGATGTCCCTGCTGGCCCGCGTCCGGCTGACAATTCTGATGATCCCCTGACCTTCCATGGCCTGGGCGGCATTGACGACGATATTCATCACAACCTGGTTGAGCCGGATCGAATTGCCGAAAATCGGCAGCAGCTCCTCTTCGAGGTCGAGCTGCATTTCTATGTTCTGGAACAGCGGCTGATTCTTCAGGACCCCGATGGTCTTGCGGACGATGTCGTTGAGATCGACCAGGGCCATGTCATAGGTGGTCTGGTGCGAGAACTCCAGCAGGTCGGCGACGATGACCTTGCACCGCTCGGCCTCGTGGATGATGACGTCGAGGTCCTCGCCGCTGGGATGCCCATCGCCGAGCGCCTCCTTGACCAGGTTGGCATAGAGCATGATCCCCGACATCGGGTTGTTGATCTCGTGGGCGACGCCGGCGGCCAAGCGACCGAGTCCGGCCATCTTTTCCGACTGCATCAGCATGTTGTGGGTCTGCTCGAGGTCCTCCTCGATCTTCTGCATCGCCCGCAGATCGGTGAAGATGCCGAAGGTGGCGATCTCGTGTCCCCGGTCATAGAGGATGCCGCCGGAGAACCGGACCGGGATCATCTGCTCGTCCCGGTTCTTGACCATCAGTTCATGGTGCAGCAGTTTGCCCTTGCCGCCGTAGTCGTCGCTGCGCATCCTCTTGATGAGCTCGTAGGCGACCCCCTCGTTGTAAAGGCCGGTGACATGGAGACCGGCGATCGCCTCTTCCTCGGAATAGCCGAGCAACGCCTGCGCCCCCTGGTTGAACAGGATCAGCCGGCCCTTCATGTCGGCGGCAATGATGCCGTCGACCGAAGAATCGATGAGGTTGTGGAAGAAGGTGTTGCGCCGCCGCAGTTCCGCCTCCAGCTTTTTCCGCGCCGTGATATCGATCAGGTAGAGGAGATAGTAATCCGGCCGGGACGGGGGATAGACGAGGACGACATCGATGTCCGTGTGGTCGCCCGTCCTCCCCTTTGATTTCGATTTCGTGCCGGAACCGCGACATCTTCCGCCCGGCCGGGGAGTTGAGGAAATCGGCGATCAGCCGGAACAGGCCGGCATTTTCGACATCGAGGACCTCGGCGATGGAGGCATCGACAATCTGGTCGCAGGGGATGGAGAGGAAATGACAGGCCGCCGGGTTGGCGTAGATGATCTGGTGCTGCAGGTTGACCACCATCACGCCGTTCGGGGTCTCCTCCAGTATCTGATAGAGGTAGATGTTCGACCCGAGGTCCCTGGTCATCTCCGCCAGGGCCTTTTCCGCCTGCGACTGACCGCCCATACCCAGTCCCCTTCAGCGGCCGAGGAGGTCGAGGAAGTCAGGCAGCCGGTCTTTCCAGCCAATGGCAAGAATGACGATGCCGTTGGCGATCGGAGCGATTTCCCTGATGAAATCGGCACCGATGGTCAACCCGGCATCCTGCTTCACCGGGGCATCCATCATTTTTTTCAGGTACTCCTGGGGGATCGACGGCACCCCCTTGAGGTTGTTGAGGTAGCGGATCATCGTCACCGACTTGAGCAGCATGACCGAGAGGTAGAGGTTGATCCCCGTCTCCTCGGCTACCGGCAGGAACTGTTCGATGACATTGATGTCGTAGGTCGGCCCGAGACAGACCGAAGACACCCCGAACTCCTGCATCCGGCGGATAAGGTCGACCTGGTCGCGATTGCGGCTGGCGTCGTCGGAAAGCTCGAGCGAGACCCCGATGCGGAGCGCAGCCGCTCCGTCGAGTTTCTCGCCGCCGAGATCGCGGCCGGCGTTCAGCGACGAGGCGCACTTGAGCATCGTCGGCAGATCGAGGTCGCCGCTGGTTCTGACGACCGGCTGATCGCCCTCCGCCGGATCGTGCCCCTCCCGGATCACGATATCGTTGATGCCGAGCGCCGAGGCCCCGAGCAGATCGCCCTGGAAGGAGATCCGGTTACGGTCCCGCCCATTGACCACCATGACCGGCTCGATGCCTTTCTCCTTCAAGGCCAGGCAGGGGGCGAGCGGCGACATCCGCATGATCGCGTGTTCGCTGTCCGTCACGCGGATCGAATCGACCCGGCCCCTGAGGCTCAGCGCCGATTCGACAAAACCTTGGAGATTGGTCCCTTTCGGTGGATCAATTTCGGCAGCAAGGTAATACGGTTTATCGCTCTTGCGGCCTGTGTCCGATCGATGTGCAGCTTCCATTGAACCTCCTGTACAGTGAGCATACAATGCCCGACGGGCCTTCTGCCGGATGTCATGATGCGGCCGTGCTTTTCCGATCGATCCGGAAGGTCATGGCACGGCGCTCCTCGCCGACCATTCAATCAATTTTTCTGAATATATATTTCAGCAGCAATCATCAAACACGATCGCGCCGATCAACTCAATCGCCCGCAGGCTCTGCCGGGACAATCAGATCCCGGCGACATCAGGATGCTTTGGCTGCCCATCCCGCGCCCGCACGCTTGCGGGCATGAAGTCAACAAATAAAGAGATTTCGATCTGAACAGGTTCTACCAACCTCCTCGTCCGGAAACCCAGGTACGCAGGAGGCTTCTACCGGTCTATCAAAAAACCATGCAGTATATTTGATCCGCTGCCCCGGTCATCAGGGCAGTACCTACGGATAGAGCCTATGGTGAAAAAACAAATGAAAAAGGGAAAATACACGATCAACACTAAAATCTTACCCTACCATGCAGCTGAATTGTACCCGCAAAAAAAAGAAAATACCACTACAATGGTATTTTTTTCTACACGCCGGCAAAAGACCCTTGACGGCACTCCGATCGAAGGCCGGAAAGAAGAATGGGCCCTCGGTAAAGGAGGACCCATGGTTGAGGAATTACTCGGAAATGATGGAAGAATCGAATCTCAGCTAGACATAGGGCTGATATTCGGGTTCGTAGATCAGGCTGGTGATATAGCCTTCGAGGTCCTCCGGACGCTGCCGGGAGGCAAGGCCTTTGGCGTAGGCGAGTTCGGCAACCGCGACGGCGATCGTCTGGGACACCTCTCTGATCCGCGGCAGCGGCGGATAGACCCGCCCGACCCTGAGGTCGGTCTCCGAGACCTCGGCGGCCAGGGTCCGCGCCGCGACCAAAAACATCTCGTCGGTGACGTTGGTGGCCCAGCTGGCCATGACCCCCATCCCAACCCCTGGAAAGATATAGACATTGTTGCCCTGTCCCGGTTTGAATTTCCTGCCGTTGATGACGACATCGTCAAACGGGCTGCCGCTGGCGAAGATGGCCCGGCCCTCCGTCCAGGTATAGGCCTCCTCGGCAGTGCATTCCGTTTTCGAGGTCGGATTGGAGAGGGAAAACACAATCGGGCGCTCGTTGATCCTGGCCATGGCCTCGAGGACCTGGCGGTCGAATTTCTTTGACTGCCCGGAAACCCCGATGATCGCCGTTGGTTCCAGGGACTCGACGGCTGCGAGGAAATCGGCACAGTATTCGTGGTCGTGGGCGTAGGCCAGCTTATGGCCGGTGAGATCGGTGCGGCTCTTGACGATAAGCCCCTTGGAGTCGACAAACCAGCAGCGGCGGCGGGCCTCCTCCAGCGACAGACCGGCATCGACCATCGCCGAGACCAGCAGATCGCCGGTGCCGATTCCGGCCTCGCCGGCCCCGAGAAACAGGACTTTCTGGTCCTTCAGATCGCTGCCGGTGATGCGCAGGGCCGAAAACAGCCCGGCGACGGTAACGGAAGCGGTGCCCTGGATATCGTCGTTGAAGCAGCACACCTCATCGCGGTATTGCTGCAGGAGCCGGAAGGCGTTGCGGTTGGCGAAGTCCTCGAACTGGATCATGGCCCCGGGATACAACTGCTGAACGGCGAGGACGAATTCTTCGATCAGATCATCATAGGCCTCGCCCCGGACGCGCGGATGTCGGCAGCCGATATACAGCGGATCCTTCAGCAGCACCTCGTTGTTGGTGCCGACATCGATGGTGACCGGCAGGGTCAACGACGGCTGGATACCGCCGCAGGCTGTGTAGAGGGCCAGTTTGCCGACCGGGATGCCCATGCCGTCGGCCCCGAGATCACCGAGCCCGAGGATACGCTCGCCGTCGGTGACGACGATGATGCGGATATCCTTGCGGTGCCAGTTGCCGAGGATTTCGGCCACCCGGCCCCGGTCTTCGAGGGTCAGGTAGATGCCGCGCGGCCGGCGGAAGATATGACCGTACTGCAGGCAGGCAAGGCCGACCGTGGGGGTGTAGACGATGGGCATCAGGTCCTCGATATTGTCGAGCAGCACCCGGTAAAACAGCGTCTTGTTCCTGTCCTGCAGGCTGGTGAGGAAGATGTAGCGCTCGAGGTCGGTCGGTTTCTTGCGGAGATTCCACAGGACCCGCTCCACCTGTTCATCGATGGTGTGGATCCGCGGCGGCAGCAGCCCCCTCAGCCCCAGGGCCTCACGCTCCTCGCTGGTAAAGGCCGTCCCCTTGTTCAGGGCCGGATCGCGGATCAGATCGGAGCCGGTCGGGAAAGCGCTCAACCGGTTTTTCATCCTCATCCTCGCCGCCGCGCCGGAGGCATTCCCCTTCTTCAACATCGACTGGAGGCTGATGCGTCCGAGAAATCTGGACATGGTTTCCTGGTCGATCAGATCCTTCTCGAAACGGATGACCACATCGTTGTCTTCATAGATTATCTTGTACATTTTCGATCCTCATCTTCTCGAAACGGGCGCACATTCCCTGCAGATCGCAGGCCAGCCTTAAGATACCAGCCCTGGAAGGATAGAGATTCCACCCTTGCCCAGGATTCAGAAGACCCTACCCTTCCCTCCCGGCCAATGCAATGACCAATTTCGACGCCATGAGCCGACGATGAACCGGAAAAACCTTATCCTCAAATATGCCCAACAATTTTCAATTGTTGAAAACCACAACGGCAGACATGGCCGTTTATCAGAAATTCTAATGTCGGAACGGAGAATTATTGTAATAGCCGGTTTACATTGGATAAAGAAGGAGGATGATTGAACGTTTAAGCGATCAAGCGTTTAAGCGTTTAAGCGTTTAAGCGTTTAATCGCTTAATCGCTTGATCGCTTAATCGCTTGCCCTTTATCCGCAGTTTCAACAACAGACGGTTGAGATAGGTAAACGGGGCCCGAGGGACCGACAGGCGACGGCGGGCGAGCGCCTCCGGCCGGAACAGCAGATCGAGGACATGAACCGTCGGAGTCACGCGGTTCAGCCTGGCGGTACATCCGGCGCAGGAGGTGACGAGCATGCGTCCCCCCGCTTCGCGGCGACGGCTGTCCACCCACTGCCCGGAAAACTCAGGGGCGATACAGCCGGCCATCCCCCCTTCGCCGCAACACAGCGTCAATTGCCGGCGATGCCGCAGTTCGAGAAGGGTAAAGCCCAGCCCGGAGACGAGGTTCCGGACTGCATCCTGGGTCCGGCCATCATCCCGCCCCGGGCAGGGATCATGGATGCTCACCGCCCGATCCGCCGCGGCGGTGCCCATCTTCGCCAGCCCGTGGAGATCCAAGAACTGATAGACCGTCTGCACGGCCAGCCCTTCGCCATACTGGGAGAAAACCCTGGTGCAATTGGGGCAGGCGGTCAGGACGGTCCGGATCCCGTGGCGAACCAGCCGGTCGCGGATCGCGCCGAAAACGGTCTGAAAATGCGCCGTTCGCCCCAAATCATGGGACGGTTTGGCACAGCAGGCGAGAACTATGCCGAGCGACGGGACGAGCCGGCGGAGCTGGCGGTACATCTCCAGGGTGACGGCCGGCCGGATGCCGGGAAGGGCACAGCCCGGAAACAGCACGGTATCGCACCCCGGCGGCAGGGCGTACAACGAGAAGAGAGAAGACCCTCCCAGGGCCTCGTAGCGAAGGATGGAGCGATAGGGTTTCGGGTCAAAGTCCCCGTCCTCGACGTGACGACGACGGATATCAAGAAACAGCGCGCCGGGATCAAGTTTTTCCGGACAGACCGCCGCACATAGCCCGCACAGGCTGCATTGGTAGGCGATCTGTCGATCCTGCGACGAGGTGATGTCGAACCGGGCCGCGATCGAACCCGGCGTGCCGTGTTGCGACAGGAAGGCGCAATTCGTCAGACAGGCACCGCATTCGGTGCACCGGGCCTGCATCTGCCGCAGCGCCGATGCCAGGGACGATCTGCCGCCGGAGGGAGAGAGGCCGCCCCGGCGGCATTCCGTAACGATCATTTCACCGAATCGACTGGATAATCCGCCCCTTTCCAGGCGAAGATGCCGCCCGGATGGCGGAATACGTTGGTATAGCCGAGTTTTTTGGCCCAGACGGCGCCGTTATGGCTGCGCGTGCACTTGACAAAACCGCAGTAGATCACGATCGTCCGGTTCAGATCGGGGCCGAGCAGCGCCTTGAAATCGTCGACGCTCTTGCCGTCGGTTTCCTTGGCATCCCATTCCTTCATCTCCGGGATCGGGAACAAAAACTGCTTCGCCCCGGGAATATGGTTCTTTGTATAGGAATCTGCAAAGGGCATCGTATCGACGATCAGCAGATCCTTGCCATCATCGATCATCCCCTTCAGCTCTGCGGTCGTGACAAGGCCGTAGCCGCCCTGCTGCACCTCGCGGGCCAGATTCACCGCTTCCTGTTCCTTGGAGACCTCTTCCTTGAATTTGTTGGTGCCAAAGGCATAGGCCGAAGCACTCAAGCCAAGAACGAGCAAACCGACCATCAACCCCTGCAACATCCCTTTTTTCAGTACCATGAGAATTTCCTTCACAAAAATGGTTATCGTTCCAGACGACCGGCCCCCGGTCGGGTCCGGCCGCGACTCCAATAGACAAATGCCGCCGCCACCATCATCACCGCATCCCTGGCCAGGGCGGCCTTAAGCCCCTTGTACGCCTGCTCCGGGTCTTCGGGCCCGAAACAGCCGCAGTCGATATCCAGGCCCAAAGAGATCCCGTACCCGAGAACGGCGATGAACAACACCAGCATGACAGTGATGGCCGAAAGGCTGCCGCGGATGGCGAACACAAGGCCGACCCCGGCAACCAGTTCAGCAAGCGGCAGGATGACCGCCGTCGGCAGCACCAACGCGTCGGGCAGCAGCCCAAAACCGGCAACGATCTCGGCGAATGCCGCCGGACTCATGAGTTTGACGACCCCGGAGTAGATGAAGATGCCGGCAAGTACCAGCCGGACGCCGATCTCCAGCACCGGGAGTGGAAATCCGGCCGGCCCCGGCCGGCACCCATCGCTCTCTTGTGTCTTCACCCTGCACCCCTTGCCGAACGTTTCCCACTGCTGTTGTCGACATCAACCCAGCGCCTATTTTGAACAAAGATTTACCGCATTGTCCAATAGTAAGTTCCGATCGTTAAAGAGGTATCTTATAGATATTTCGTTTTTTATTTGACGCTGGAAAGCACAGGGGAGACTCCCCGGCCCGGAGCGAAGCGGCACCGGCGCTCCGGCGGCAGCTCCCGGCTGGGGAAAGGGAGGAGGAAAAGCGAGGTGACAAAAGCGGAGCAAGGGCGGGGACCTCGCCGGCATGGAAGGTTGCACCGGGTGCAAGCACGACGTCAACGGTCAGGTCGCCGCACCGCCTTCCTTCACGCCCTGTGCCATTCCTTGACGATCTCCCGCAGCGCCCGATTAATCGCGATCGCCTGCGGCAGCGGATGGTCGACGTATTTCCTGAGGTCATCGACCGTATCGATATCGCTCAGGGTCGGCAGCAACTGGACATCAAGGTCGTAGCGACCACAGAGCTCCAGCGTTGCCGCCAGCACCCGGCCGCTGCTCCACGGCACCTCCTCGAAGATCTCCGGCCGAAACCGGTCCCGCCGCAGCGCGAGCAGGCAGTAGCCGCCGTCGAAGGTCGGGGTCAAAACGACATCATGGGCGGCCTGGGCCCGGGCCGCCGCGGTCAGCATGGCGGCATCAAGGGCGGGAATATCGCTGCCGACCAGCATCACCCGGCTAATCCCCTCGACAAAGCAGTGGGCGAAGGCGGCCGCCATCCGCCGGCCGATATCGCCGCCGCTCTGGGGAACGACCTTGACCGCGGCCTCGGCCCAGGCCGCCGGCAGGGAGCCGTCCCCCCGGTCGTCATGGAACAGATACAGCGGCAGACCACTGGCGCGGACGGCGGCGAGAACATCGGTGACCATGGCCTGGTACAGGGTGCAGGCCTGCCGGTCGCCGATCGCGGCGGCGAGCCGGGTCTTGACCCGGCCGGGAATCGGCACCCGGACGAACAGGGCGACGACGGAGTGTACGTCATGATCTACGATCGTCATTTTCGGTCTATCCTCAGAAGTGAAGTGAATGGTGTTTCCGTCAACCCGAACCACAGGGACAGCACCCCCATATACCAGACGAAACACCCCAGCCCGACGACGGCGTCGACCGGCCGGCAGGCAAGGATGGGGGCGACGAAACGGTCATGCAGGGCGAGCAGCGGGGCCCGATGTGCCCCGCGGATCGACTGCAGCCAGACATCGACGAAAAAGAACGGCTGCCAGGCGTTCTGCCGGATATAGCGCCCGAGACGGTAGAACACCCGCACCGTCCCGGCCCAGCCCCAGTCGTACCGGATCATCGACCACAGCAGGACGAAGAACGGCGACAGCCGCAGACGGCCGGTTTCCCGTTGCGCCCGGTAGACGCCGGGGGCACGGGCGAAAAAGGATTCCATGCCGATACTGTGCATCCCCATCATGATCCCCATCAGCAGATAGCGGCGATGAAAGCCCTCCGTCTCGAATCGCCGGGCCGAGGTCCAGATCTTCCCCGGCAATGTCATCCACACGCCCCGGCGGCGGATCTCCTCGGCGATCCGCTGGTCTTCGAGAAAGGGCAAACCTTCGTCGAAGCCGCCAAGCTCGCGGAAAAACGCCCGCGACAGCAGCAATCCCTGGTCGCCGTTGGTGGTGTTGACCCGGTTGAGGGCGGTCTTGGCCTCGAGGTAGCGGTAGGCCAGGTCCCGTCCCGCCGTCGTCCGCAGGAAACGCAGCGAAAAATGGCCGGCGACGCGAGGGGTGGCCGCGGCTGCCCGTTGCAGGGCGGCGACGGCGCCGGCCAGCAGATCGGGCGCCGGCAGGCGCGAATCGGCGTGGAGGAAGAGCAACCACTCGCCGCCGGCGGCCGCAGCGGCCGCGTTCATCTGCACCCCCCGCCCCCGTTGGGCGGCGATGCAACGGGCACCCGCCGCCTCCACGACCTCCCGGGTGCCGTCGGTCGAACCGCCGTCTCCGACGATCACTTCCAGGGTCAGTCCCTGCTGCCGCCGCAGATCGGCCAACAGCGGCGGCAGGGCCTCGGCCTCGTTGAGGGTTGGGATGATGACCGACAGCAGCGGGAAGACGGCAGCTTCCGGGCCGCAGGTTGGCGGCCGGTCCCGATCGCCCCCGCCACCGATTTCGGTCGTCGCCCCGGTCATGTCCGCAGCCATTGGCGCAACTGCGAGCAGCAGGCCTGGAATTGCCGGTCGCTGCGGTCGCGAGGGCGGGCCAGATCGATCGCCAGCTCCTCCCGGATCCGCCCGCCATCCCGCTCCAGCACCAGCACCCGGTCGGCGATGATCACCGCTTCCTGGACGTCATGGGTGACGAAGAGGATGGTCTGCCGCCGCCGGCGCACCAGATCCAGCAGCAGTTCCTGCATCTCCTCCCGGGCCTGGGCGTCGAGCGCCCCGAACGGTTCGTCCATCAGCAGCAGCCGGGGGGAGCGGATCAGCACCCGGGCCAGGGCCACCCGCTGTTTCATCCCGCCGGACAGGGCCTGGGGCAGGTACCCGCCGTAGTCCTGGAGGCCGACCAGGTCGAGGATGCGGTCGACCTCCTGCTGCCGCTGCCGGCGCGGCCATTGCCGGCCGCTCAGCCCGAAGCCGATGTTCTCGCGCACCGTCAGCCAGGGAAAGAGGGCGTCCTCCTGGAAGACGACGCCCCGATCCGGCCCCGGCCGCTGTATCGGTCGACCGTCGAGGCGGCACCGGCCGGCGGTGGGGGCGAGAAATCCGGCGACGATCTTCAGCAGGGTCGACTTGCCGCAGCCGCTGCGGCCGATCAGGCACACCAGTTCGCCGCCGCGCACCGTCAGCTCCAGCTCGCGCAGCACCGGGACGATCGCGCCGTCATGGACGAAATGATGACTCAGACCGGTGATTTCGAGGATGGCTGGGCCTCCGGCCGTCACCATCTCGCCGTGCGTTGTTGTGGTCATCGCTGCCGCCTCGCACTCTTGAAGCACAGACGCAGCGCCGCCACCAGCAGGCGGTCGCAGAGCCTGCCGATGACGGCGATGAGGATGATGCCGACGAGGATGATATCGGTCTGGCCGAGCATCCGCGCATCCATGATCACCGCCCCCAGGCCGTCCGGCACCCCGGTGAGCTCGCCCAGCACCAGGTAGGCCCAGGATATGCCCATCCCCAGGCGCAGGCCGGTGATGATATTGGGCATCGCCAGCGGCAGGAGGATGGCGAAGATTCCGCGCAGCCGCGACACGCCAAGCATGGCCCCGGCCTGGTAATAGATTGGGGCCACCAGCCGGGCGCCGGTCAGGGCATTCTGGTAGATCGGGAAAAAGGCGGCCAGGGCGACGAGGAACACCGTGGTCTTGATGCCGATCCCGAACCAGATCAGGGCCAGCGGCAGCCAGCAGATTCCCGGCACCGCCCGCAGGCCGCCGATCGAATGGCCGACCAGGCGGTTGACCAGGGCCAGGCGACCGGAACAGATGCCCAGCGGGATCCCGAGGCCGGCGGCGATGGCGAAACCGAACAGCACCCGGACCAGGGAAGCGGCGAGATCGCCGGCGAACCGTCCGGCATAGGGGCCGTCGCCGGGGGTGCCGAAGACGTAGCCGATCCCGGAGTGCAGTACCGTCGGCGGCGACGGCAGCAGGTAACCGGGTACCAGACCGGTGGCGCTCAGCCCGAACCACAGGGTCAGGGCCGCCAGCGGCAGCAGCAGGGATAGCAGCACCTCCTTGCCCAGGATCATCCCCTTCGCCCCGTTCACCCCGCTTCTCCTCCCCGCATTGCCGATCCTCGCCTCCCCCCGGTTCCGCCCCGCCGCCTACTCCGGCCGCGACCGCAGGTCGACCTGGTGGACAAAGCGCAGGTCGAAAAGCTTGTCATAGTCGGGCTGGCGGTCGATGATTCCCAACGCCTGCATCCGCTTGCCCAGGGCCCTGGCCCGGCCGATGTATTCAACATCCATCGCCCAGGCCAGCTCGATATTGCCTGCCGCCTGCTCCAGGACCGCGGCGGGAGTGCCGAAAGATGCGGCCTGCTGCAGCCAGAGGCCGCGGTCGCGAAGCAGCGCCTCGGTGGCCCGGGCATGCGCGGTGACCAGCCGCTGCACCGCCGCGGGCTGCCGCTCGATCATCGCCCGAGTCACCAGCAGGGCGGCGTTGATCGTCCCCACCGCCCCGTCGTAATAGGGATAGGCAAGGATCCGGCCGTAGCCTCGGGCCACCGCCACCGAGGGGAAAGGCTCGCCGGAGAGGAAGGCGTCGATCGCCCCCTGGGCCAGGGCCGTCGCCATATCGAAAAAGTCGACCCGCACCAGCCTGACGTCGGTGGTCGGCGACAGACCGGCCGCCTCCAGGATCTCGCGCAGCAAAATCTCGTGCATCGTCCCGGGGACGTAGCCGATCCTCTTTCCCCGGAGATCGGCGATGACCCGCACCGGCCCGTCGCTGCGGACCACCAGGGCCGAGGCCTTGTGGCACAGGGCGGCGACCACCACCACCGGCTGGCCCATGACCGCCGACTGGATCGCGTGGGCCACGGTCGTGCCGGTCATGTCGAGGCTGCCGGCGAGCAGGGCGGTCTTCTGGTCGGCCGGGTTGGTGAAGGCGAAGACCTCAACCGTATCGCCGGCGGCGAGATGCTGCTTATAGAAGAACGGCTGGATGGTCTGGGCGGTCTTCCAGGTGCCGACCCGGAAATGCTCGGCCCAAGCGGCATGACTATGGCCGAACACGATACAGGCGGTCAGGACCGCGACGGCCAACCGGAGCACAGCCATAACCTCACCTCGCCGTCACGGCCGGCACCGCGGCACCGGCGGGCGCAGCCGGCCGGAAACAGTTGGACGGCAGTTCCGGCCGCCACTCCATCTCCCGCAGCATGGCGGCACAATCGCCGAGCGACCGGCCCCGGCCGCGGCCGGTGTCGGCCGTGCCGTCGCGGGGACTGGAACCGACCTCGGGAAAGAACAGGTTGGCCCCGGCCGTAAGCGACAGGCTGTGCGGCTCGTGGGTGCAGTGGGCCTTGACCGTGTCGCCCATCACCAGCCGGCTGACCGCCACCATCTGGGCCATCCGCCGCTCGCTGATCATCCCCAGCGGCTCCATCGGCGAACCGGGGAAGTTGATCCGCCGCATGATGCCGCTGTACGTCGCCTTTTCCCGCCGGGCGAGCAGCATCAGGTCGACGATCTCCGCCGCCGTGTGCTCCGGCCCCACCGGTTCGACGCAGTTCATCCACTGCAGGCCGACATCGTGCAGCACCCGGATGGTCTGCAACCGCCGCTCCGGGTTGAAGGGTGTATCCCGCCCTTCGCCGAGGCGGATGGCGTGATAAAAGCCGACAAAGCCGGCATCGAGCAGCTGCTCACCCTCGGCGTGATTGATATCGCGGGCGTTGGCGACCAGCGGTACCGCCACCTCCCGTTTGAGCCGGCGGCCGATCTCGAGCAGCCGGGCAAAGGGAAAGGTGCCGGTGGTCATCAGGTTGAGGGCGTCCGCCCCTTCCACCTCCCCCTGTCGGGCCCAGGCCAGGATCTCCTCCAGCGAAAACTCGACCTTGGCGGTGAAGATCCCGGCCTGCCGGGTCAGCGAGCAGAAACTGCAGTCCATCGGACAGGGCTCGACGTTGAGGCCGATGTGGAAATGCATCTCGCCCTTGCCGCCGAAGGAGGTGCGGGAGAGATCGTTGGCGCTCTCCAGCAGGGCATAGCCCTCCCGGCTGTCGGCATGCAGGTGCAGCAGTACCAGGGCCTCGTCGCGGGAGATGCCGGCCCCGTCCCGCCCCTTGCCCAGGATTTCCGCCACCGCCGGATCGATCCGCCAGCTCATGCTCTCACCCCTTGCCTTCGCATCGGCACACAGCCATCATGACAGTCCTTCTTCATTGATTACCGCCTTTTGCCCGGCCCTTCCACCGGGTGTAGAATACCGGCACCAGGGCGAACAGACCGAGCAGGGCAAAGGAGACGAGGACCCGCGGCGAGGCGATCGCCGCCGGCGAATCGACGGTCGCCAGACTGGCCCCGGCGTTGACGTAGACGAAGCCGCCGGGGATGATCCCCACGATCGTCGCCAGAACGAAGGTCTGCAGCGGCAGACGGGTCAGGCCGGCGGCGAGGTTGATCAGAAAGAAGGGAAAGACCGGCACCAGCCGCAGGAACAGCAGGTAGTTGAAGCCGCGGTCCTCCAGTTCGCGATTGATCCCCTCGAGCCGGCCGCCGAACCGGCCCAGCACCAGGTCGCGCAGCAGGTAGCGGGTGACGACAAAGGCCAGGGTGGCGCCGACCGTGGCGGCGATCACGGCGTAGACCGTCCCCGCGATCGTGCCGAACAGGGCCCCGGCCGCCAGCGACAGGATCGCCGCGCCGGGCAGGGAGAGGGCGGTCTGGACGATGTAGAGCGCCATGAATGCGGCCACGGTCAGCAGCCGGTGGGCATCGTGAAATTCGACCAGGGCCTGGTGATTGGCCTGCAGCGACGCCAGGGTCAGGAACCGACCGAGGTCGAAGACGAAGAACAGGACGATGGCGGCAACGGCCAGCACCAGCAGGACGATCTTTTGCGGTTGCAGTGTCATGAACCCGGTACCTTACGGAGAAAGGGGATCTGCAGCAGCGCCCACAACCCCAGGTCGGCCTGGTTGCGCCACTCCCGCAGGCCGATGGTCATGCCGAGGTGGCCGTCGCGGGGCTGGGGCCGGTAGGAGCCGAACAGCCGGTCCCACCACGGCAGGTTGAAGCCGTAGTTGCTGTTGGTCTCCCGCACGATGACCGAGTGGTGCACCCGGTGCATGTCCGGCGTGACCATCACCAGGCGCAGCCACCGATCGACTGCCGACGGCAGGCGGAGGTTGGCATGGCTGAACATCGAGGTGGCGTTGAGGACGATCTCGAACAGGACCACCGCCAGCGGCGAGGGGCCGAGCAAAAGAATAGCCGTCAGCTTGATCGCCAGCGACAGCACGATCTCCAGCGGATGGAAGCGGGTGCCGCTGGTGACGTCGAGGTCGAGATCGGTATGGTGCATGCGGTGAATCCGCCACAGCAGCGGCAGGCGGTGGAACAGGCGGTGCTGGGCGTAGATCGTCAGATCGAGCAGCAGCACACTGGCGATGATTTCCGCCGGGCCGGCGATTTGCAGCACGTTGAAAAGACCCCAGCCCCGGTCCTGCAGCACCGCCGCCAGGGCGAAGGGGGCCAGCGGCAGGACGAGACGAACGAGCACGGAGTCGAGAGCGACGATCGCCAGGTTGATCCGCCAGCGTACGCCCCGAGCCACGGTCAGCGGCCGGCGCGGCCACAGCCGCTCGCCCAGCGCCAGCAGCGCCAGGATCCCGACAAAGGCCGCCAGCCGGGCGGTATCAGGATGGAAGGGCAGCGATGTCATTCAGCGTCTTCTCCACTGCAGCCACCCGCCCAGCAATCGCTTCACCGTTGGGGTCAGCCGGGTGCGGTTCCAGGCGTCGGCCAGTTTCCTGATCGCCTCGGCCTGGGTCGGGTAGGGATGGATGGTGCGGCCGACCGCCGCCAGGCCGAGACCGCCGGTCATGGCCAGGGACAGCTCGCTGATCATCTCCCCGGCATGGCGGGCGACAACGGTGGCGCCGAGGATCTGGTCGCTGCCGCGGCGGAGGTGGATCCGGGCGAAGCCCTCGGTGTCACCGTCGATGACGGCGCGATCGATCGTCGCCAGCGGCACCGTCAGGGTGGTGATTTTGACCCCCTGCCGCTCCGCATCCCGCTCGTAGAGGCCGACATGGGCGATCTCCGGGTCGGTGTAGGTGCACCAGGGGATGACCAGCGCCGAGGCCTTCTGCCGCCCCATGAACAGGGCGTTGGCGATCAGGATGCGGGCCTGGGCGTCGGCGGTGTGGGTGAACTTGTACGGCGAGCAGATGTCGCCGGCGGCGTAGACCCGGGGATTGCTGGTCTGGAGCCGGTCGTTGACCTTTATCCCGGAGCGGTCGTAGATGATGCCGCCCCGCTCCAGGTCCAGCCCTTCGATGTTCGGCGTCCGCCCGGCCCCGACAAGGATGGCGTCGACCCGGATCTCACCGCCGCCGTCGCCGCGCTGCAGGCGGATGATCTTCTCTTCCCCCGCCGTCACCACCTCGAGGATCTTCGCCCCCAGGTAGAGTTCGATGCCTTCCCGGCGAAAGACCGTCTCGATGAGCGCGGCGGCGTCGGCGTCCTCCCGCCCGAGAATATGGGGCCCGCTCTCGATCAGACTGACCCGGCTGCCGAAACGGGCGAAGGCCTGGGCCAGCTCGCAGCCGATAGGGCCGCCGCCGATGACCGCCAGCCACGGCGGCAGCTCGGTGAGGGAAAACACGGTTTCGTTGGTGAGACTGCCGGCCGCCGCCAGGCCGGGGAGCGACGGCACCGCGGCCCGGGCGCCGGTACAGACCGCGGCCCGGTCGAAGATCAGCTCCCGGCCGTCGACAGCGATGGTCTGCGGGCCGGTGAAGCGACCCTCGCCGATAAAGACATCGACCCCCAGTTCGTCGCGGAAGCGGCGGGCCGAATCGTGGCGGCTGAGCTCGGCGCGCAGACGGCGCATCCGGGCCATGACCTGGGGGAAATCGCAGCGCAACTGCTCACCGCCGACAACGCCGAATTCGCCGCTGTGGCGGGCGGCATGACAGGCGCGGGAGGCGCGGATGAGGGCCTTGGAGGGGACGCAGCCGACGTTGAGGCAATCGCCGCCCATCAGATGGCGCTCGATCAGCGCCACCCGGGCCCCAAGCCCGGCCGCCCCGGCGGCGCAGACCAGGCCGGCGGTGCCGGCACCGATCACTACCAGGTTGTAACGGCCGGCCGGTCGGGGATTGACCCAGTCACGCGGGTGGACGTTGGCCACCAGGGTGTCGTTATGGGAGTCAGCTGGGGTGAGGTGCGGATGGAATCCCATGCCTTGTCTCGCTGAAGGGGGAGATGAAGAGGCCGCCCCGCCACCCGGAGGGGGAAGGACGATCCCGATCACGGCTCACCACAGTACCATCTGGACGGCGATTTGAACAGGCCTGCGTCGCCGCCGGCCCATTTTTACCGCTGCGGGATCTCCCGGTTGCCGACAATCCGATCGATCGGTCCGGCCGATACAACGGTTACGGTGCCCGAAATAGCCGGATATACCGGATCCAGGCCCTGGCCGACTCGCCGGTATCGTCGGAATCGATCATCACCGCCAGGCTGGCGGTCGCCGGCGGATCCTCGCCGAAGGCCAGCCGATAATCGCGGACGATATCGACCTCGTACTCCTGCCAGGTGCCGACCTTGTCCGCCCCGGCACTGACCGGGATCATCCGCGCCGCGGCGGTATAAGCGTTGACGATGAACGGCGCCCCGGTCACCCGGTTGTCCCAGATATAGCTGATGGTGCTGTCGGGCGGGTAGCTGCCGAAGACGGTCCTGGCCAGCTGGTACTTCAGCCGCTTGCCCAGCGAGGCCCGGTCCGGAACGTAGGCGAACATGACGTAGAGCCGGGCCGGGTAGTCATCCCCCGCTTTGGTGCCGCTGTCGCCCTTGCGGTAGACGTTGCTGACCTTCCAACGCCAGGCCAGCCGGGGGTAGTCATAGACATTGAACGACCGGCGGAGCACCAGCGCCGAAGCCGCATCGTCGCTCTCCATCCGCAGGCAGGGCTCGCCGTCGCAGCGCTCCACCGTATATACCGAATGGCGGGATATCTTGGGAAACGTCAACGGCCGCCAGCGGTCCAGCGACTCAAAACGCTCGTCGAGCAGGACCGGCCCGGCCGTCGCCACCTTTGTCGGAACCGCAGCCGCCAGGAGGGCGGCGCCCAGCAGCACGGCGGCGACCATCATCCTTGACTTCACCGCCGCCATGGTCAGCTCGCGGCAGGCGAGGTGTCCCCCGCATCGATTCGGGTTTTCTTGCGATACACCACGCCGGTGAAGCGGGCGACGATCTCTTCCTCTTCAGTGGTGACCAGGACATCGTAGGCGCCGATCCGTTTCGGTTCACCGACCTCCGTCGCCACGGCGTAGAGGGTCCCGCTCGATTCGCCGCGCAGAAACGAGATGTTGGCGTTGATCGCCAGGGCCAGTTGGCCGTGGCTGTTGGAGGCGACGGCGAAGGCCAGGTCGGCGAGAGTGAAGATCGCCCCGCCCTGGACGACATTGGCGGCATTGAGGTGCCGCTCCTCGATGACCAGACGGGCTGTGCAGTACCCCATGCCGGCCTCGACGATCTCGACGCCGGCCAGGGCGGCGAACCGGTCGCGGGCAAAAATCCTCCTTGCTTTTTCCGTATCCATATCCATACTGTTTCGAAGTTGTTTGAGATTGCGGCGGAATGAACGGGCCGTGCCGTTCCGGGGTGGAAGCACTCACCGTCTGTATCAATACCAGCATCCGGCGGCCGGAACCAGACAAACCTGACCGCGTCGGCGACAAGGTGAAGCCGGAACAACCCGCAACCGACATCATGATTTGAGGAAACCTATGCACTACGGCGCCATGAATTTTCCGGTTCTGCCGGTACTTGCAGAGATCGATGCCATCGCCGGGATGGGGTTCGACTATCTGGAGCTGGCCATGGACGCCCCCATGGCCCACCACAGTATCATTGCCGCCGACAAAACGGCGATCATCCACGCCTTGAAGGCCAACGGCCTGGGGCTGGTCTGCCACATGCCGACCTTCGTCTCGACCGCCGATCTGACGGAAAGCCTCCGTCTGGCGTCGGTGTCCGAGATGCGCCGATCGCTGGAAGTGGCGTTCGAACTGGGGGCAACCAAGATTGTCCTGCACCCGAGCATGGCCGCCGGCCTCGGCCCCTACGTCGGCGACAGGATCAAGGCCTATGCCCACGATTTCCTGGCCGAAATGGTCGAGGCCGCCCAGCAGATGCGGCTCACCCTCTGCCTGGAAAACATGTTCCCCCGCTATATGCTGGGCGTCCAGCCGGCCGATTTTGAGGAGTTGTTTACCTCTTTCCCCTCGCTCAAGCTGGTTTTGGACACCGGCCACGCCCATATCGACGACCGGGGCGAGGGCCGGATGACGCAGCTGGTGGAGCAGTTCGGCGACCGGATCGCCCATCTCCACTTCAGCGACAATAACGGCCGGCGGGACGAGCACCTGGCGGTGGGCCATGGAACGGTCGATTTCGCCGGCCTGGTGCGGCAGCTGCAGGCCCTCGGCTACGATGACACGATCACCCTGGAGGTGTTCGGCGAAAACCGGCAGCTGCTGGTCGACAGCCGGGACAAGCTGAAGGCGATGTTTGCGGGTAACGACCGGCCATAAACCAGACTGCGCTGCCAAGGAGACCAGCATGACCACAACGGAGATCAAGGCAATTGTCCTCCAGGCCCTCCACCGCATCGCCCCGGAGGCGGACCCGGAGATCCTCGACCCGGATGTTCCCTTCCGCGATCAGATCGATTTCGACTCGATCGACTTTGTCAACCTCATGGAGCAGATCCAGGAAGCCCTGCACCGCAAGATTCCGGAAATCGACTACCCGCTGCTGACGACCCTGAACGGCTGTCTCACCTATCTCCGATAACCGGCGCCAGTCAGGGCCGCCGGCCCGGCGCCGGCGCAGAGGCGTCCCTTTCCGGCACGAAGAAAAAGACCCCGGCTGCCGCGGCGGTGGCATCACAGCCTGAGCGAGACATACATGACCCCCGGATCTTCCCGCTCCGCTTTGATCGAAAAACCGAAGAAGCGACAGAGCTTGAGCATGGCCTGGTTGTCGGCCAGCACCTCGCCGTAGATCTCCCCGATCCCCCGCCCACGGGCATAGTCGATGATCCGGCGCAGCAGCATCGGCCCCAGCCCCAGGCCGGTCTTGTCATGGCGCAGCAGGATGGCGAACTCGGCCTGTTCCCGGTCCGGGTCGGCGCTGATCCGCACCCCGCCGTAGAGCTCGACGCCGCCGGCCTGATCCCGGCCCTCGACCACCAAAGCCATCTCGCGGTCATAATCGATCTGGGTCAACCGCGCCGCCAGGTCGTGGGGCAGGACATTCATCATGTGGAGAAAGCGCAGCCGGATCTCCTCCGGCGTCAGGCTGGCGAAGATCTGCTGGAAACCGGGTTCGTCTTCCGGGCGGACCGGGCGGATCAGGAGTTCCCGTCCGTCCGGCAGGACCAGGCGCTCCTCCAGCTCCCGGGGATAGGGCAGAATCGCCAGGCGCTCGTAGGCCGGACCTTCGGCCCTGGTCACCCGGATGCGGGCGTCGAGCGCCATCACCCCGTGCTCGTCGGCGATGAGGGGGTTGATGTCGAGCTCGGCGATCCCGGCCAGATCGCAGACCAGTTGCGACACCTTCACCAGGGTCAGGGCGATGGCGTCCAGGTCGGCCGCCGGGACCGCCCGGTAGCCCTGGAGCAGGCCGTGGACCCGGGTCCGGCTCATCATCTCGCGGGCCAGATGCATGTTGAGCGGCGGCAGGGCCAGGGCCTTGTCGCCGATGACCTCGACGGCGACGCCGCCATGGCCGAAGAGGAGCACCGGGCCGAAGTGGCTGTCGTCGACCATGCCGACGATCAGCTCATGGGCATGGGGGCGATGGACCATCGGCTGCACCGTAAAGCCGTCGACACGGGCATCGGGCCGCAGGCCGTGGACGCGCTGAAGCATCGCGGCGGCATTGGCGCGGACGACCTCCGGGGTTTCGAGATTGAGGCTGACCCCGCTGACCTCGGACTTGTGGACGATGTCCGGCGACAGGATCTTCAGCGCCACGGCGCCGCCGATACGCGTTGCCGCCGCCGCGGCCTCATCCGGCGAAGCGCAGACATGACTGGGAACGACGGGGATGGCGTAGGCGGCCAGCACGGCCTTGGCCTCGACCTCGGTCAGCCAGTCCCGGTCCGCCGCCAGGGCCCCGGCAACGATCCTTCGGGCGGCGTCGAGGTCCGGGGTGAAGGCCTCGGGGATCGTCGGCGGGGTCTCCATCAGCATCGTCTGGCTGGTGCGGTACCGCACCATCTGCATGAAGCCGCGCACCGCCTGGGTGGGGGTCTCATAGGTCGGCAACCGGCTCTCGGTCAGCAGCCGCCGGGCCTCGAGGGCCGAGCCGTCCCCCATCCAGCAGGTCAGCACCGCCTTGCGGTTGTAGAGCGCCATCCTGTCCTTCAGCGTTGCGATCACCGCCTCTGCGGCGGCGGCGGCCGAGGCCACCGCCGTCGGGCAGTTGATGACGAGAACGGCATCGTTGTTGCTATCGCCCACCAGCGCCTCGAGGGCGGCGGCATAGCGGCTGCCGGGGGCGTCGCCGATGATGTCGACCGGATTGCCGTGCGACCAGGTCGGGGGCAGCACCGCGTCGAGGCGGTCGATGGTCGCCGGCGCCAGATCCGCCAGGCGGCCGCCGCGTTCGATCAGGGTGTCGGTGGCCATCACCCCCAGGCCGCCGCCGTTGGTCAGGATCGCCAAACGGTCGCCGGGGACCTGGCGGACCATGGCCAGGGTCTGGACCGCATCGAACAGGGCCTGCATGTCCTTGACCCGCAGCATCCCGGCCCGCGCGAAGGCGGCGTCGTAGACCGCATCGGAACCGGCCAGGGCCCCGGTATGGGAGGCGGCGGCCCGGGCCCCCTCGGCGTAGCGGCCGGCCTTGACGACGATCACCGGCTTGATGCGGGCCGCGGCCCGGGCGGCGGACATGAACTTGCGGGGGTGGGTGATCGCCTCGATATAGAGCAGGATCGCCCGGGTGGAGACGTCGGCCGCCAGGTAGTCGAGCATGTCGCCGAAATCGACATCGACCATGTCGCCGAGGGAGACGCAGTGCGAAAAACCGATCCGCCGCGAGGTGGCCCAGTCAAGCACCGCCGCCAGCACCGCGCCGGACTGGGCGACGAAGGCCAGGTTGCCGGCCAGCGGCGGGACATGGGCGAAACTGGCGTTGAGGCCGACCCCCGGGACCATGACCCCCAGGCAGTTGGGGCCGACGATGCGCAGCAGGTGGGGCCGGGCCGCGGCCAGCATCGCCTTCGTGCGGGCCCGACCGACGGCCGAACCGCCCTCGCCGAAGCCGGCGGTGATGACGACTGCCGCCGTGCAGCCCCGCCGTCCCAGATCGTCGACCAGGCCGGGGACGGTGTCCGGGGGCGTGGCGATGACCGCCAGGTCCGGGGTTTGCGGCAGGGCGGCGATATCGGGATAGGTGGCGAGGCCGGCCACGGTATCGTACTTGGGGTTGACCGGGTAGATCTCCCCGGCGAAACCGGCGCCGAACAGGTTGCCGGCCAGCACACCGCCGACTGTCCCCGGTTTGTCGTTGGCGCCGATCAGGGCCACCGAGGCCGGGGCGAAGATATGGTTGAGATTTCTCACCGACATGGCTGCCTCTCTGTGGATGGTTGTCGAGGGCATCGCGCCGGGCTGATGCCCGGCCCTTTCTGCGCTGCTGTCGATGCCCCGGGTAATGCGGCCCGCTCCACGTTGCCGAGGAACAGCATCATGGTATTGAAGCGCTCCCCGCTTGTCAAGGCCGGCGCCATCGACGCTGCCGTCAATCCCGCTATTGACGGCAAGCCTCCTCCTTGGGTACCTTGAAAAAAAATGCGGAGAACCAATATGAAAAAGATCTGGATCGTCCTCCTGGCGCTGGTCGTCCTCGGTGCCGCCGGCTTTGGCGGATGGCAGCTGTACCAGCGCAGCAACAGCGTCACCGTCGTCTTTGCCGACGCCGGCGGGATCACGCCGGGAACCGGGGTGTGGATGGCCGGGATCGAAGTCGGACGGGTGCTGGGGCTGCAGATTGCCGGCGACGGCGTCGAGATGCGGGTCTTCCTTGGCAAGGAGGTGCGGCAGCAGCTGACGGAGACCGCCCTGTTCGTCATCGACCCCGGCACCGCCCAGGGTGATGGGCCGGTGCTGCGGGTCAAGGCCGGGGCCGGGGGCACGGCCCCGCTGGCGGCCAACGCCCGGGTGAAGGGAGTCAACTCCTACACCTTGTGGCAACTGGATGATTACTCGCAGAAAGTGCTGGAGTTCATCAACGAACCGCAGCTGCAGGAGGGGATCAAGCGCCTGGAGCAGTTCGGCAACGAGATGAAGAAATAACGATTAAACGTTTAAGCGATCAAACGTTTAAACGCTTGATCGCTTGATCGTTTGATCGCTTAATCGTCCCTTAAAGGATTCGGGAATGAGGTCGGCATCCATCATGCTCATACTGATTCTGCTGGCGCTGACCGCCTGCGCGGCCAAGCCCGTCCCGGTCCCGGCCGAGAACAGCGACTACAGTCAGGCCCTGCTTCAGCAGATCAACCGCTACCGCCTCGAGCACGGCCTGAACCCGCTGGAGCCCGACCCCGACCTGGCCCGCCTGGCGAGAAGCCACTGCATCGATATGTTCCAGCGGCAAAAGATGCATCACCGCCACTTCAAGGATCGTCGGGAACAGGCCGGAACCCGCGTCTGCGTCGAAAACGTCGGCTGGAATTTCGTCTCGCCGCTGCAGCTGTTCGACGGCTGGCGGGGTTCACGCGGCCACAACCGCAATCTGCTCGAGGACAGGATCAACCGGGTCGGTATCGCCGAGATCGGCCGCTACGTGACCTATTTCGCCTGCGACTAGCAGCCAATATCAAGGAAGGCAAGTGGAGAGCAAAACAGAAATCGATCCTGGTGATCTACCATTCCCAGGGCGGCACCATGGAACGGATGGCGCACCGTTTCGCCCTGGGCGCCGCCAGGGAAGAAAACATCGCCGTGATCCTGAAAAAAGCGGCCGATGCCGGGATTGACGACCTGCTGCACTGCAGCGCCATCGCCATCGGCACGCCGGAATATTTCGGGACGATGGCGGGGATGATCAAGGATTTTTTCGACCGGACCTTCGTCGCCGCCCAGGAGCGGACCATCGGCCTGCCGTTCGTGATCTTCGTCTGCGCCGGCAACGACGGCCGGGGGGCGATCACCCAGATCGAACGGCTCGCCGCCGGCTACAAATGGCAGCAGGTCCAGGAGCACTTCCGGGTGGTCGGGGACCCCACCGAACAGCAACTGGCCGACCTGGAAGAGCTGGGACAGACCCTGGCCGCCGGGGTCGATTTCGGCATCTTCTGACGCCATGATGCTGCATCCGAACATGCCGTCACCCGATGACCAGGAAGGAGCCGGGGTTCCCGCCGCTCTTCCCGCCGTCATCGACGCCCATGTCCACATCTTCCCCGACGCCATTTTTGCCGCCGTCCGCACCTGGTTCGACCAGCATGGCTGGCGCATCCGCTACCGCCTGTCCTCGGTCGAAATCATACAGTTCCTGCTGTCCCGCGGCGTCGGCCATATCGTCGCCCTCCAGTACGCCCATAAGCCCGGCATCGCCCCGCAGTTGAACGACTACATGGCCGCGATCTGCCGCCGGTTTCCCGGCCGGGTCACCGGCCTGGCCACCGTCTTCCCCGGCGAGGCGGGGGCCGAGAAGTTGCTGCAGCAGGCCTTCGACGCCGGCCTGGGCGGGCTCAAGCTCCACGCCCATGTCCAGTGCTTCGACATGAACGGCGCCGCGATGGCCCCGCTCTACGACTGCTGCCGACGCAACGGCAAACCGGTGGTGATGCATGTCGGCCGGGAACCGAAGAGCGAGGCCTACCGCTGCGACCCCTACGTGCTGTGCAGTGCCGACAAACTGGAGAGGGTGCTGCAGGATTTCCCGGGCCTGAAGGTCTGCGTGCCCCACCTCGGCCTCGATGAAATCACGGCCTACCGGGAGCTGATTGAAACGTACGACAATCTCTGGCTCGACACGACGATGGCCCTGGCCGGCTACTTCCCGCTCCAGGACGACATCGATATCGGCCGTTACCGTCCCGACCGGGTCATGTACGGCTCCGATTTCCCCAACATTCCCTACGCCTGGGACCGGGAGCTGCAACGCCTCCAGGCTGCCGCTCTCCCGCCCCACCGCCTCCAGGCCCTGCTGCATGGCAATGCTATCGAATTTTTCGGCCTGGCAGGGATATCGAAGGCCGCCGGACAACAAAGGACAGCAACGCCATGAACACTCCCCGCCCATTTCCCGCCATCGTTTTTCTGCTCGTCATCGTCATTGCCACCGCCTGCTCGCGAGGTCCGAAGGAGCCGGAGGTCATCGGCATCTTTCCGGTCGACGACATGGAAGGGGTCATCACCACCTCCGGGGTGGCGATCGACAAGGCGATCTCCAGCGACGGCAACGGGTCGTTGCGGGTGACGGCGGCGGCGCCGGTCACGGTGCGGCTGTACGAGACCGGCGATATCCACCTCGAAAAGGCGCAGCTGATCTACCAGGCCCGGCTCCGGACAAAGGACGTCGCCGGCCAGGTCTATCTTGAAATGTGGTGCAGTTTTCCAGGCAAGGGGGAATCCTTCTCCCGCGCCCTGCAGGCGCCGCTGACCGGCAGCAACGAATGGTCGACCCAGTCGACCCCCTTTATTCTGCGGAAAGGCGACAACCCCGACAACGTCAAGCTGAACCTCGTCGTCAACGGCACAGGAACGGTGTGGATCGACGATATCCGTCTGATCATGGCGCCGCTGCCATGAGGCGGCCGAGCGGCAGCGGGAGACCGGCAGGAGCATGATGTGCCCACCCGGAGGAGAGACGATCGTGACGAAGGGAAAAGAGGACACCACCGGCGGGCAAGGCAATGAAACGGGAGTGCGGCCCATGCCCGAACCGGACGCCCTGATACCGAGCCTGTTTGCCTCCGCCCTCTTCGAGGATGTCAGCCCCGAAGAGGTGGAACGGATCATCGCCGCCGGGCGCCGGCGGACCGTCGACCAGGGCCATTACGTCTACCGCCAGGGTGAGAGCGATTGCCATTTTTATATCATCGCCGCCGGTGAAGCCGAACTGACGATGAACATCGACGGCGGCGACCAGCTCCTCGTCAGTCACATCGGTACCGGCGGTCATTTCGGCGAAACCGCCCTGCTGACCAACAGCGCCCACAGCATCAATGTCCGGGCCCTGACCGATCTCTCCCTGCTGTGTTTCGACGCCGAGGCATTCAACCTTCTGCTGCTGGCCAACCAGGTCATCCAGCGCCGGCTCTGCATCGGCCTGGCGAGACGGCTGCGGATATCGTACCATGACCACGCCGGCGCCCTGACAAAGGTCAAACACACCCGCCGCAGTTCCGAGCACAACCTCGATTCGACCTTCATCTCGGGACCGGCATCGCCGGCAGCGGCAGGACCGAAATCGGGGCGGCCGCTGCAGGGGCAGCCGCCGGAATCGACCATCGCCCGGCAGATCATGGCCGCGGCGAAACGATTCAGCCCCTCCCTCGCCCCGGTGCTGATCACCGGCGAGAGCGGGACCGGCCGCCGCATGGCCGCCTACGAGATCCACCGGGCCAGCGCCCACGGGACCGGGCCGTATTTCGAGGTCGATGTCCGCAATTTCGATTCGGGCCAGCTGGAGGTCGAGCTGTTCGGCAACGACCAGGAAGCATTCGCCTTCTCGCTGATCGACCGGCTCGGCGTCTTCGGCCGATCGCCGGAAGGCACGGTCGTCCTCTACAACGCCGAATTGATGGAGCCCGATTTCCAGCGCCGGTTGGCGGCCATCATCAAGCGGGGCCTCTTCATCAAGGTCGCCGGCGACGTCAAAATCCCCCTCCGCTCCCGGATCATCCTGATCTGCAACGATACGCCGAAGATGGAGGACGGCCACAACCGGCTGCTGCCGACGCTCTACGCCCTGGTGGCCGACCGCCATTTCCGGATGGCCCCGCTGCGCGCCCACCGCCGCGATATTCCGCGACTGATCCAGTATTACCTCCAGCGCTTCAGCCGCCAGTACGGCAAGTCCATCACCCGGGTCGACGACCGGACCCTCGGCAGATTCATGAACTACGACTGGCCGGGGAACCTGACCGAAATGGCCGGCGTCCTGCAGCGGGCGGTCATCCTCGGCCGCAACAACGAGCCCCTCAGCAGCCAGATCCTGCTCGGCATGCCGAAGACCGAAGGCAAGTGGGAGTTCAACCTGCTGCGGCTGAGCGCCGTCCGCTCCTTCATCACCAGCCGGTTCTACCCGCTGCTGCCGAAGGCCCTGGTCGGGATCAGCTTCGCCCTGGTGCTGGTCGCCCTCGTGTTCGGTCCGGCGGCACCGGAGAAGAACATCGGCCTCACCCTCAGCTGGGTCGTGGGCTGGCCGCTGATGATCTTCTCCTTCTTCTTCCTGGCCCGCACCTGGTGCAGCGTCTGCGGCCTGTCGGTGCCCGGCTGGCTGGCGCAGTCAGTGTTCAAGCCGGAGCGGCCGACCCCGGCATTCATCCGCAAGTATTCGGGGTGGATCATGACCGGGCTCTGCACCCTGCTGTTCTGGATCGAGATCACCTGGAACGCCTCCCGGTCGCCGCTCCTCACCGCCGGGATTATCACCACCATCACCATGGGGGCGCTGGGGTTCAGCATCTTTTTCAAACGTCGGGTATGGTGCCGCTATCTCTGCCCGCTCGGGGCGATCAACGCGATATTTTCGATGCCGTCGACCCTGGAACTGCGCTCCAACACCCACATGTGCACGAACCGTTGCACCGACCATGTCTGTTATACCGGCGACGATACGGCCCCCGGCTGCCCGATGTTCCGCCACCCGTTTCTGGTCGACAACAACCGCGACTGCATCCTCTGCGGCCAGTGCATCAAGAACTGCCGGCTGGACTCGATCCATCTCAACCTCCGCCTCGCCCCCCAGGAACTGTGGAACATGCAGACGCCGCGCCTGGAGGACAGCATCCTGGTGATCGTCCTGGCCGCGATCTTTTTCCCCTTCGCGATCAGTCTCAAGCATCCCGGCCTCTTCGCCGGCTGGGCCGCCACCGTCCACGGCCATGGGCCTTCCCCACAGCCCGGAGCTGGTTGCGAGCATCTTCTTCTTCGGCAGCATCCTCCTCTACCTGGGCGCCGCGGCGGCTCTGTCGCAGGTCATGGCCCGGCTCACCGGCAACAGCTGGAAGGCGACCGCCTCGATCTTCGGCTACGGCATGATCCCGCTGGTGCTCAGCGCCTTCATGGCGGCGCACCTGGAGATCTTTGCCGGCGGCCTCCGCCTGCTGCCGGCCAACATCCTCGATCTTCTCGGCAGCGGCGGCAATTACAGCAACCCCAGGATCATCAGCCCCGACGCCACCTTCGTCCTCCAGGCCATCACCGTGGCCGGGGGGCTGATCGCCGCCCTCTACGCCTCGCAGCGCATCATCAAACGGCTGCTGATCGCCCGCCGCTCCTCCTTCAAGATGTTCGCCCTGCCGGCCTTCTGTCTCTGCCTGTACGCCGTTGCCGTTCTCTGGCTGGTCTGATCCGGGATTTGCCGTGCAGCACAATTTCCGCCTGGCGGGCAGGGAATCACATCAGGATGCAGACAAAAAACCAAGGCCGGCAGCGACAAAAAAGAGTGAAAAATTAAAGATGATAGAATAGGATGAGAATGATTAGCACTTTCATTCTCCTTGACTGCGGCAGATTTTTGCCGAAGATCTCACCACCCTCCTCTCGTATCCTTATGGCCAGACAAATGAACACCCTCTCGTCCGACGAACCGCTGATGGCGGCCAGACCGCGTACTCTCGACCGAACCGCCAACGCTCCCGACGCCGACACCCTTCGACCTGAATACGTCCCGGGTATGCCGATCCTGCCTGACGACATGGATGCCGAAGCAATAGCACGGCGCCGGCTGCTGAAGATCGCCGCCTACACCGTCCCGCTCGTTGTCGGATCGATGATCACCGGTCCAGCGGAGGCAGCGTTGTCGGCGGGCGATCCCGGATGTGAACACTCCAGACCCGGAAAGAATCCGAATTGTGATTGATTGGCCGGACGCACCATAGTACTCCGGGTGGAACCCAAACGAAGGGACGCTGGGGCCTGGCGGACCCGAAACCTTGCCCCCTGCCCTCCATCCTCGCCTCCCCCGCAGTATCGCCCGTTGAACATGGCCTTGGCCAAAGATTGAAACCTACTTCACCGGCAGGCCCCCATGCCGAGTCAGCCGGTGATTCCTGCCAGATTCTGATATTCCGCCCATGCCCCCGCATCGACGCCGCAATGTGACCTTCACCGAGATCGAGGAGACCGGCGAGGCCGTTCTCTTCGTCCCTGCCGAACAACGCGCGGTCGTCGTCAACGCTACGGCAGCCGTTGTCTGGCTCCTGTGCAACGGCGAGCGCGATGCCGCCGCCCTTGCCGCCGAGCTCGGCGCGGCAACCGGCAGCATTGTGCCGATCGACGACGTGCGGCGCCTCCTCGACGACCTGGCGGCCGAAGGCGTGCTGGGCGAATGAGCCTTCCCCTCCCGTTCGCCGTAGTCGCCGGTGTGGCCGGGATCACCGTCGAGTGCCGCACCGACGATCCGGAGACAGCCCGCTGTTTTGCCGAAATCGTACCGTCGACCGCCCCCCTTTCGGACTCGCCGCGGCATATTTACGACATCCGCCGCGCCGCGAACGGCAACCTGCTGGTGACCACCGACGCCCTGCACCTGGGGCAAACGCCGCATCCGGGCAACGCCGTCGCCGCCATCGAGCTCGATGTCAAACGGGCGGCGGAGACACTATCATCCTGAGAGCATCTGGCTCCACGCCGCCGCTCTCGCCCGCGAAGACGGCAGCGCCCTGCTCTGCATCGGCGCCTCGGGGGCCGGCAAGAGCACGGCGTCATTGGCGCTGCTCGGCGCCGGCTGGCGCTACCTGGCTGACGACGCCGTCCTCCTCGATCCAGTCGACCGGGGGCTCGTCGGCCTCGGCTGGCCGCTGCGCCTCGCCGACATTCCCGAAACCCTTACCGTGGCCGGTTTCGCCATCGCCAGCGACAAACGGATCGCCAGCGGCGAGGGCATGACGTTAAAGTATCGACTCACGCCACCGCCGGCTCTGGTCTGGAACGGGACAAGACCGGCCCGACTCGACCGCTGCCTGTTCCTCGAACGCGGGCCGCTGGCGCTCGAGCCCCTCAGCCCCGGCCAGGCCCTGCTCCGCCTCTGGCCCCGACGCATACTCCGGAGCGACGGCCGGGAACCGTGGGAGCCCGGGGCCCTCGCCGCCCGGCTGGCCGGCGTCCAATTTGCCGTGCTGCGCACCGAGCGCATCGACCAGCTGGTCCCGGCTGTGGCCGGATGGATCGGGGAGAAACGGGGGAGTTCAAGGTGAGGCCGGATATCAGCCCACGCACCGCAATGCCACCACACGAGCGGGCACTCGCCGCAGCACTGGCGGGTGGTGACGACGATGAAGTTCGATACCGTGCCCTGGCCGGGGTCATCGACGCCGAGGCGGTCCGCCGTACCGCCGAGCGGGAGGAGGTCCTGCCCCTGCTGGCCTACAGGGTGGAGCGGCTCGGACTCCTCGATATCGGGGCCTGGCGACCGCTGCGGCACCAGCTGCTGGTTGCGATGGCGGTGGCGCGGGCGGAGGCCGACTGGCGCCGGCACTGCGTCTCCCATGTCCTCGACGCCCTCTGCAGCGCCGGCATCGATGCCGTGCCGATCAAGGGGATCTGGCTGGCCGAGCGGTATTACCCCGCGCCCTGGTGCCGGTGGATGGGTGATGCCGACCTGGTCGTCGCCGGCGAACCGCGCACGATCCTCGACGCGCTTGCCGCCCAGGGGATAGGTCCGAAGAACGATGACCCGGCGATTCTCGACCATGCCTGCAGCGAAGGCGACGAGATCACCGTCTACGCCCCCTGGCCCGGGGCGACGGCCGTCGATCTCCATTTCCGCCTCTACCCCGATATGCCGCTTGCCGCCGCCGCCGAAATCATCGCCCGGGCCACGCCCGATGTCTGCCTCGGCGTCGAGATCCTGGCCCCTTCCCCGGCCGATCATCTCCTCGTCGTCGCCCACCACCTGGTCCTGGGGACCAAAAATCCTCCCTGGCGGTGGTGGCTGGACGTGGATCTGGCGGCCCGCGCGGTCACGGATTGGGACACGGTGATCTGCCGTTCAATCGCCTGGGGCAATCCCGCCATTCTGCTCGTTGCCCTTGCCGGGGCCCACCAGCGCTTCGATACTCCAATTGCCGACAGCACCTGGGATGCACTGGCCGCGGCCCTGACGCCGGGCGAGCGGCCGGTGGTCGCCACCGCCTTCGCCCAGCGGGGCATGGCAGGTCGACCGTGACGCACTGCTGGTCAGCCAGTGGCGGGAGCGGCATGTCGGCTGGCGCAGCCATTCGCTCGCCAGGCTGCTCTGGCCTCATCCCGGCTTCGTCGCCCGTCGCCTCAAAATCCCTTCGACGACCCCGCACTTCTGGTTCAGGCGCCTCGGTTTCGCCGCCGGCCGTTTTGCCCGGGCCGCGGTGGCGGTGATATGGTCGAAGCGATGACAATCCCGCCGGATGGAATAACAACGTCAATCTCGGATTTCGGACAGCCCAAATAATTTATGTCGTCATTTCGAGCGATAGCGAGATATCTCGGTTTTCAAAACGATGAGATTTCTCCCTCCGGTCGAAATGACAGAGGGGGATGGTCGAGATGACAGAGGGGATGGTCGAAATGTCTTTATATGACAAGTCTGCAACTGGTCTTTTTTCAAGAGGTTCTTGAGAAAGGTGCACCCAGCGCTCGGCAGTCGCCACCCCTGCCATTACCGGCGCCGGGCCTGCACCGTGAGCCAGGCATCGAGGCGATTGGCGAACGCCTGGCGGTCGCTGTGCAGGAAGGTCGCCGGACCGCCGGTCTCCACCCCGGTGGACCGCAGGTCCTCGAAAAAATTACGGATGCTGAGCCTGGCGCCGATGCTTTCGGATGAATAGATCTCGCCGCGCGGATCAATGGCGTGACCGCCCCGCTCCAGGACTGCCGCGGCGAGCGGGATATCGGCGGTGATCACCAGGTCGCCGGGGGCGAGCCGCCTGACAATCTCCTGGTCCGCCACATCCCGGCCGCTGGCGACGCGGAGGGAGGAGACATGGGCCGAGCGGGGGAGCTGGACCAGCCGGTTGGCGACGAACACGGTCTCCACGAGCGCCCGCTCCGCCGCCCGAATCAGGATCTCCCGGATCGGTCGGGGACAGGCGTCGGCATCGACCCAGATCCGCATGTTCAGGCCCCGCCTGTCGCCGGCAGTCGGTTTGGCCGCGCCATCTGTCCCCGCGCAGGTCGAAAAGCCCCCGCCGGAAAGACGCCGGGGCTAGCGATCGCCGCCGCGACCGCCACGCCCGCCGCTGTAGCCGCCTTTGCCGCCACCGCTGCCATAACCGCCTTTGCCCCCTTTGCCGCCACTGCCACGGCCGCCGCCATAGCCACCGCCCTCACCGCCGCGACCGAAGCCGCCAGGCCCCCCCTTGCCGCCGCCGTAACCACCCCGATCGTCGCTCCTCTTTTCCGGCGGCCGGGCCTCGTTGACGACGAGCGCCCGACCTTTCATGTCCTTGCCGTTGAGGCCGTCGATCGCGGCCTGACCCTGTTCCTTGGTGGCCATCTCGACAAAACCGAACCCCTTGGAGCGGCCGCTGAACTTGTCGGTGATGACGGCGACCGATTCCACCTGCCCGAATTGACCGAACGCCTGCCGCAGGTCCTCCTCCTGCACTTCATACGACATATTGCCTACATAGATCTTCATTTCCTACTCCTTTTGAATGACATGGTGGTCCAGCGTTCAACTCCAGGATACGTACCTCATGAAGCTATCCAGGAATTCTGTCTTCTTTCTTTTTTCATCTGCCCTCGTGACGGGGACAGCGGGGGCTGCAGGAGATCTCCCCCTTGTCACTTGACCAGCAGCACCGGGACGGGCGAGTCCTTCAGCACCTCGCGGGCCACCGACCCCATCAGGACCTCGGCCAGGCCACCGCGACCGTGGGTCCCCATGACGATCTTGTCGACGCCGCGTTCCCGGGCGAAGCGCACGATGGTCTCGGCCACCCGGCCGACGGCGATGTGGTGGGTGCAGGGCAGCCCGGCAGCATCGAACTGTTCCCGGGCGTCGGCCAGAGCGGCCAGACCTTCCTCGCGATGATAGGCATCGACATCGTCCTTGGACACGAACATTCGCGCATGTCCGGAGACAATGGGAAGTTGGACGTTGAGGAGGAAGATTTCCAGCGCTGCCCCGCTGGCGGCCAGGTCCAGCACCTGTTTGACCGCTCGCTGGGCATGGGCCGAACCATCGATCGGGATCAGGATTTTCAGCATAATCGCCTCTTTTATGGGTTATCGGCTGGTTTCGCGGGCGATTCCTCCGCCGCCAGATCAGCCAGCGGCGCCGGCACGGCAGCCCGGCGCCGGGCCAGCAGCGTGCCGACGCCAACCACCAGCAGCGCCCCGGCAGCCGAGACCGGATAATGCAGCCACTCCGGGGTTCCGACCAGCCAGGGTACGACCTTGACATCGGTGACGATCATCCCGCCGGCGATCCACCCCAGCAGCGCCCCGCCCAGGGTGATGACCGCCGGAAAGCGATCCATCAGCTTCAATACCAGCCTGCTGCCCCAGACGATGATGGGGATGCTGATCGCGATGCCGGCGATCACCAGTCCCAGGTGGCCCTTGGCGGCGCCGGCAACGGCGATGACGTTGTCCAGGCTCATCACCGCGTCAGCGACAATAATGGTCCTGATCGCCCCCAGCAGGCTGGCGCTGCCCTGTATGCCGGCATGGCCGCCCTCCTCTTCCGGCTGCAGCAGCTTGACGCCGATCCACAGCAGCAGCAGTGCCCCGACGATCTTGAGATACGGCAGCATCAGCAGCTGCAGCGCAAAGAAAATCAGGATGATACGCAGACCGATGGCCCCGACCACGCCCCAGGCGATGCCTTTTTTACGCTGGTGGAGGGGGAGTTTGCGGCAGGCGAGGGCGATCACCACGGCGTTGTCGCCGCCGAGCAGGATGTCGATGGCGATAATCTGCGGCACCGCGAGCCAGAAATGGGAATCCATCAAATCCATCAAATCACCTGGGGAAGACGTTGCCGCGGCAACCCGGCCGAGCGCTCAGCTCCCCTCAACGTCTTCCAGCCTGTTTACCGGTCTTTTTTTCAGAGATGCCTTGCTCCGGTTCACACAGGCGGAGAACATGCATCATCAAGTTTAAATCGACATAGTAACCATTCAGGAAAAAAAGAAAGGGATTTCTTTTTCCGGGAAAAAAATACCTCCGTTCCCCCTGTTCTGTGGTACTGTCGCCAAAACTCTTCCACCTCCCGTCAACGGGCCACAACCGATACCACCGTCACCATGCAGCCACCCCTCAGACCGCTCCTGCTCGCACTTCTCGGCCTCCTGCTCGCCCTCCGGCCGGAGCCTGCCTTCAGTGCCGAGGCCGGCGACAAGCGGATCGCCACCCTCTCCGCAACCGCCGAGGCCTTCAACGCCGTGGCCGAACGGGTCAGGCCGGCGGTGGTCTACATCCATGTCAGGAAAATCAGCGAAGCGACGGGCCGGGATGGCAACGCGGCCGAGAACTTTCTCGACGACCCGGCGCTGCAGCGCTTTTTCGGCGATTCGGCGCCCGATAACAGCCGGGACCGCGAGCACCGGAACACCAGCTACGGCCACGGCTCGGGCTTCATCATCAACGATCGCGGCGCCATCCTCACCAACGCCCATGTCATCGACCACGCCGCCGAGATCACGGTCCGCCTCGGCGACCGGCGCGCGTTCAAGGCGGAGGTTATCGGCCTCGACAGGAAATCGGATGTTGCCCTGATCAAGATCGCCGCCGCCGACCTGCCGGTTGTGCTCCTCGGCGATTCCTCGGCCCTCAAGGTCGGGGAATGGGCCCTGGCCATCGGCTCGCCCTTCGAGATGGTGCAGACCGTCACCGCCGGCATTATCAGCGCCACCGGCCGCAGCAGTGTCGGGATCAGCGAGTACGAGGACTTCATCCAGACCGACGCCGCCATCAACCCCGGCAACTCGGGCGGCCCGCTGGTCGACATCCACGGCCGGGCGGTCGGCATCAACACCGCCTATCTCACCCAGACCGGCGGCTACATGGGGGTCGGCTTCGCCATTCCGATCAACATGGCCAGGACCATCGCCGATCGACTGCAGCAGGACGGCCGCATGACCCGGGCCTGGCTCGGGGTGGGACTCCAGGATCCGCCCCCCGAACGGCAGCCGGTTGCCGAGGGCGGTGCGGCCATCGTCAGCCGGATCGACGCCGGTTCGCCGGCCGCCCGCTCCGGCCTGCGGCAGGACGACGTGATCGTCACGATCAACGGCATCGCGATCGCCGGGGCGGCCGATCTCCGCAACCGGATCGCCCTCAGCCCCCCGGGCTCGGCGGTGACCCTGGGCTACCTCCGCGACGGCCGGCAGCACTTCGCCACCGTCGAGCTGGGCGAGAAGTAGGTCGTCGCCGGCCGCCGCATCGCTCTCGCCCGGCCAACTCCGGCCGGGCGACGAACAGCCGATCGAGGAAAAGAGTGATCTATTTTTCTGGCCCCATGCTACCTGCGGCCGCAATCACCGTGACAATCGCGATTGATGGTCCCTGGAGGACAGGGGCGGTTATGCTGGTAGTCCCAGCGGGTGCAATCGGGTACCCGGTCGTTGCGATACCTGTTGTTATCGTCCCAGCCTCGCCGGTCACGATAGTGGTCGTCACGATAGCGGTCATCACGGTACCACCGCTCCTCACGGTACCGCCGATCGTCGTTGTACTGGTAGCGACCATAGCCGTCGTCCCTGTACCGATCATCGCGGCCGTACCCTCGGCCCCCGCAGGGAATATCACTCTGACAGGTGCGGTAGCGCCCGCCCGAAGCGTCATCGCAGTAGGTCGCAAAGCGCTGCCCCGGCTGGCACACCGCCTGGTGGGTATCCAGCCCGATCGCGGCGCAGGGCCCGCCGGCACCGGAGTTGTAGCGTGGCAGTACCCGCCAGGCGCCCGAACACTCGGCCGCCGATGCCGCCGATGCCGTCAGGGCCAGGGCGACCGCCAGGGTGAGACCGAAAAACACCTTCTTGTTCATGTGATTCCTCCTTCCGTATCGCTACGGTTGTTGTTCTTGCTGACCACGGCCGGAAACAGCCGGATCTTTGCCGATTCCATCGACAATTTTCTTATTTCGCGAATGGCGCTATCGTTACCCGATCATTTTACGCCTTCACGACACCCAATGAAAAGGGACATCATCCTTCTCTGTCCCCTTATACCCACCCAGGAGACAACAACCAAGAGGACATCAGGAGAAACGGGGTCCGGAACCGCCTGATATCGCTGCCATGTCGGGTTCATGTCGGGTTCATGTCGGGTCCTGAAAAAAAGGGGTGGATTGTTTTCTCACCCCAATTTGTTCCAGTACCAGCCGGCGATCCGGTCCAGCCCGGCCTGCACCGAGAACTGCGGCTCGTAGCCGAGAAGATTCTGCGCCTTGGTGATTGCCGCCAGCGAGTGGCGCACGTCTCCCCGCCGAAAATCCCGGTACTGCGGCTGGACCTTCCCGGCCTTCGCATCGAAGCCGGCCACCCGGTCGCGGATCAGGGCAAACAGCTCGTTGAGCGACGTCCGCGCCCCGAAGGCGACGTTGTACACCTGGTTCAGCGCCGCCTCGTCCTTTGCCACCGCCGCCAGCAGGTTGGCCTGGACGCAGTTGTCGACAAAGCAGAAATCCCGGCTGGTCTCGCCATCGCCGTTGATATAGACGGTTTCACCCTGGATCAGGGCGGCAAACCATTTGGGGATCACCGCGGCATAGGCGCCGTCGGGGTCCTGCCGCTGGCCGAAGATGTTGAAATAGCGCAGGCCGATCGCCTTGAAATCGTAGGTCCGGGCGAAGACGTCGGCGTAGAGCTCGTTCACCAGCTTGGTCACCGCATAAGGCGACAACGGACGGCCGATCCGGTCTTCCTGCTTCGGCAGATCGGGGTGATCGCCGTAGGTGGAACTCGAGGCGGCGTACACCAGCCGCCGCACCCCGGCGTCCCGCGCCGCCACCAGCATATTGAGAAAACCGCTGATATTGTTGGCGTTGGTCAGGCACGGGTCCTCGATCGAACGCGGCACCGAGCCCAGGGCCGCCTCATGCAGGACGTAATCGACATCGCGGCAGGCGCGGCGGCAGTCGTCGAGGTTGCGGATATCGCCTTCGATGAAGGTGAACCGGCGCCACTGATCGGCCGTCACCAGCGACTGCACCTCGTCGAGGTTGTGGCGGTAGCCGGTCGAAAAATTGTCGAGGCCGACGACCTGCTGATCAAGCCGCAGCAGGTTCTCCAGCAGATGGGAACCGATGAAACCGGCGACCCCGGTCACCAGCCAGGTGTGTTGTTCCGTCAACAGCTGCCGGCGGAGGGCGTCGTAGCGCGTAGTCATGATGTTGTCCAATGTATGGTTTGTGTTTCGGTTTGTGTTTCCTACCCTGTCGTTGCGACCTTTTCACCCCTGCCATCCCGACCTACCCCCCCTGTCATCTCGAACGCAGTGAGAGATCTCATGCAGCCATCATCCGCCCCAAAAAAGGCATCCTCGAAAACATGAGATTTCTCGCTTCGCTCGAAATGACAACGGGGGAAGCATCGCGACCTCCCCCCAGTCACCTCGACCTACCCCCCAGTCATATCGACCTATCCCTCCTGTCACCTCGACCTACCCCCCCTGTCATCTCGAACGCAGTGAGAGATCTCCTTTGTGCCTTCACCAGGACGGGGCGCAGCGACACCGGTCATCCGTCAGCCTCACCACCGGGGGAAAAACCTCCCGGATTGCAGGTCGAAGCTCAGGCCCAGGCGAATCCGCTCCAGCAGTTTGGCCTTGTCGTCCGGGAATTGATAGCCTTCATATTCATGGGAGAAGACCAGGTCGCCGTCAGGTGTTCGCCAGGAGTTGCCGGCATGGTCGAAGCAGACCTTTGAAGTGACGTCCAGGGCCGATACCATCAGCTCGATTTCCCGAAGTTGTTCCTCCGGCGTCTGCAACGTCAACGTCCCGGCCCGATACTGATCATACATCGGCGTCCCCGGGATCGGCCGGAAGGGTCGGGAGCGGATATAGTCGGGATTGATCGCATTGAGAACCCGGGCCGTGTTGCGGGCATGCTGTTCCGACATATCCCTGCCGCCCAGGCCCGGCATCCAGTATTCCGAAACCTGGAATCCCGCCGCCATGGCCTTCCGGCCACCGCTTATCTGCCCCTGGCTGTCCACCCCCTTTCTGACCTGCCTGAGGAGGTCGTCATCGCCGGTTTCCAGTCCCAGATGCAGCCGGTCCAGTCCTGCCGCCCTGATGGCCTGCAGTTCTTCCAGGGACCTTTGGGCCAGGGTCCTTGCCCGGGCATAGGTGGTAATCCTTTTGATCGACGGCAGGGTGGATTTCAGATGGGTCAGGGCCTGAATCAGATCCCCGGGGGGCATGATCAGGGAGTTGCCATCCTGAAGAAAGGCGGTTTTGCCGCCGGAAATCAGCCACTCGATCAGCATGTGCGCCCCCTGATGCTCGAGGAGGTCGGGGACGCGGTTCACCAGGGCGCGGATGACCTCGCCGGTGATCCGACCGTTGAAACCAAGTCGGATCGATTCCGACACCAGATCACCAGCCAGGGCCGCCATGGCATCGATGTCCGATTTGATTTCCTCGAGGCTTCGCAGCTGGAATTTTTCCGTTTTGTACATGGCACAGAACGTACAATAGTTCCAGGGGCAGTTACGGGTAAACCGGACGAGAAGAGAAGAACTTCCTCCTTCGCTCGGGGGACGGTATACACCTGTTTCAAAATTATAGTTTTTGGTCGTCATGGGTTCTCTCTTGTCTTCACGTGAACGGATCGTTGCCGTCTCATACTATACGAAGAAATCTCAGTAAATAAAGGTTCGGCAGGCTCGTTGTGTCGACAAGTGATACATCGCCGCCGCGGTTGATGCAATAAAATGCATGAAAGTCAAGATCTTACTAACAACCGTGATCGACCGGAAACTCTTCGGCGCATCCATGGCCGCCTCACCTCAACCAATCCCCCCGCCTTGTCGCCCCTTCCTGCTCTGCCATTGCGGAATTTTCACCACTGTCATCGGAACGTTTCCCCGCTGTCATCTCGACCTTCCTCCGTTGTCATCTCGACCTTCCTCCGCTGTCATCTCGACCTTCCTCCGCTGTCATCTCGACCGCAAGGAGAGAGCATCCTCGGCATTCATGAGATTTCTCGCTTCGCTTCGAAATGACAGCGGGGCGTGATTTCATCCTTCGCCCTACCGGGAATAACGAGATTTCTCGCTTCGCTTCGACAGACGGGGAGTGGGATCATGACCTTCGCCCTGCCGGAAACAACGACATTTTCCCTCCGGTCAAAATGACAAAGTGTGCAACTTATCTTTTTGCAAGAGATTCACAGGGTATTACCGAATATATTTTTTGGTTTAGACCTTGCATGGAGTGGTTCCCCATGCTATTTATATGCCATCATTTGCCAGGAAATAACCTGTAATCAGGTTCATATATATTTACAGTCATTTGCCGTGATTTACGGGATTAAAATCATGCGTAAAAGTTTAAAAACCATTGCACTCTGTCTGGTCGTTGCCTTCAGTTTGAGTTCGACCGTGTCGTTCGCGGCCCAGGGCGGAAGCATCGGCCAGGGCAACATCGCCGTCCTCAAGGACGACCAGGTCGTCGACACCCTGAAGGGCCGGAACCCCATCGATGAAAGCTCGATGCTGGTCTGCGACGGCAAGTGCATGATCAAATCGGCCGGCATCTCGCTGGTGGCGGCCGATCAGGCCAAATTCGCGATCAAGAACGAGGCCGAGACCTTCCGGCTGTTCCTGCGCTCCGGCAGCGTCGATTACGTCATCACCGAAACAACCCGCAAAATCGCCTTCCACACCCCGGAAGGTGTATACAGCGTCGCCGAGATCATCTTCAACGCCGCGTCCGACCCGGTCGTCAAAGGCAGCGTCACCGTCACCAAGGACGGCAAGACCGAGGTCAGCGTCACCGAGGGCCGGCTGGTGTTTGCCACCGCCGACGGGATGAAGACCGTCAACGCCAACGAGAAGATCGTCCTCGCCATCGCCACCCCGCCGCCGGGCAATCCGCCGGCGGAAGAAGACGATGATGATGACAAACCTGGCTGGTGGATGGTCGGCGGCGCCCTCGCCACTGCCATCGTGCTGATCGCCGAAAATAACAATGACAGCAGCGACGGCCCCGGCGCAGGATCCGGTCCGAGTCCCGGTCCGAGTCCCGGGCCGAATCCCGGTCTGAGTCCCGGTCTGATTCCCGGCCCCGGAGTAAAACCGGCACCAGGACCGAAGCCGGCACCCTCCGCCAGTCCCAGCAGCTGATCCCGGCTACCTGATCGCCAGGCTCCTGATCGGAAAAGAGCATGACATGAAAGAGGATCACTGAATACTCCATTCGGCTGGTCCTCTTTCGGGTTTCAATCATTGACGTTTCCGTTAGAATTCCCCCGATAGTGAAAGGATCGATGATGAGAAGAGTTGCCTATTTCCTCATTACCGCGATATGTCTCATCATATCCGGTTGTGCCAAAGAACAGTTCGAGGCCAATACCGACCTCAAGCAGTTCCAGGAGGCGAGCCAGGCCATCGAAGAGCAGGCGCCGGCGGCCGACAAGGTCGTGGCCCAGCCGGCGGCGGCCGCGATGGCGACCGACGACATCGGCGATTACATCCTCGGTCCCGGCGACCTGATCCAGCTCACGGTCTTCGAAACCGAAGACCTCGACACCGAGGTCCGGGTGTCGTCGCGCGGCCAGGTCAGCCTGCCGCTGATCGGAACGGTCGATGTCCGCAACCTGACCGCCGCCGACGCCGAGAGGAAGATCGAGGGGCTGCTCGCCGCCCAATACCTCCAGGACCCGCACGTCTCGATCTTCATCAAGGAGCATGTCAGCCGCCAGATCACCCTGGTCGGCTCGTTCAAGAAGCCCGGGACCTACGATTACGTGGCGAAGCGCAACCTGCTCGATGTCATCGCCATCGCCGAGGGGCTGACCGAAAACGCCGGCACTGCCGCCTACATCACCCGTTTCGACGACAAGAGCAAAAAGAATATCAATTACTTCGTCGATCTCGACCAGCTGATCAAGAAGGGCAACATGGCCCAGAACATCATGGTGCGGGGCGGTGACGTCATCTTCATCCCCGAGACCGGCCAGTGCTTCGTCGACGGGGCGGTGCGCAAGCCGGGGACCTACCCGATCAAGAGCGGCATGACCATCACCGAGGTCGTCACCCTCGCCGGCGGCCTCGCCGGCTATGCCGACACCGACAAGATCAAGCTCATCCGCCACATGGGCCCCGGCCAGGAGCGCCAGGTCCTGAGCCTGAGCTACAACGATCTCCAGGCCGGGGTCGGCGACAGCCTGCTGATCAAGGACCAGGACATCATCTTCGCCGAATCCAGTTCCAGCGGCATGCTGTTCTCCGGCTCGGGCTTCACCCTCGGCTTCCTCGGCACCGGCGTCAGCTACCGCAACCCGAAGCAATGACCGTATCAAAGTCGATCCGGCACGGCATCAGCGGCCTGCGCTATCTGCGCCAGGCCCCGTCCGCTCTGGCACTGACGGTCGTCGTCACCGTCCCCCTGCTGTTCGGGGCGGTCCACCCGATCGTCCAGGGCGCCTATGTCGCGCTCATCCTTCTCGGCCTCGGCGGCTGGCTGCTGTACGCCGTTCCGTCGCTCCAGGCCGAGGGCCTGTCATGGCGCCGTCTGGCGATCCCCATTGTCCTGATGCTGTATGCCGCGCTGCAGGCGCTGCCGCTGCCGCTGGGGCTGATCGCGCTCCTGTCGCCGGCCCGGGCCGAGCGGGTGGCGATGGTCAACGACCTGGCCGAGGCCGGACTGAGGCTGGCGCCGCTGGGAGAAAACGGGATCATCGGCCTGCAGACCGCGATCTTCATCCTCGCCCTGATAATCCTGTACCTCGCCCTGACCGTGCTGCTGCGCCGCGAGCAGCGGTTCCCGGGCCTCCTGCTCTACGGCATCGCCGCCGTCGGCGTCGCGGAAGCATGCTACGGCCTGCTGCAGGTCATGAACCCGGGGATCGGGATGCTGTGGCTGGAGGTCGCCAACCCCGAGGCCCATGGCACGATCATCTATAAGAATCAATACGCCGCCCTGCTCAATATCTGCTGGCCGCTGGCGGTCGCCGGGGCGTTGCTCCACCTGGCGCCGTCGGCCAGACGGATCGCGGCGGCTTCGCCGCACCGGCCGTCCCTGGCGCAGCGTCTGGCCCGCTCCCTGTCGCGGCTGCAGCCGCAGGTGCCGATCCTGCTGTTCGCCGCCGGAGTCATGATCCTGGCCGTGCTGTTTTCGCTGTCCCGCGGCGGCATCCTGGCGATGCTGACGGTCAGCGTACTGCTCAATTTCCTGCTGCCCCTGTCCCGCCGCACCCGCCTGATGGCAATCCTCGGCATCATCGCCTTCATCGCCGTCTACGGCTCGATGCTGGGGCTGGACGGCATCGTCGCCCGGTTCGGGACCATCGAGGACTACACGGGGGAGTTTCGCCTCCACATCTACCAGGCCAGCCTGCCGCTGCTGTTCGACCACTGGCTGACCGGGATCGGGCCCGATTCGTTCAAGCTCCTGTCCGGGGTCTATCTCAAGGATTTTCCCGAGAATATACTGATCGACCGGGTCCATAACGAGTATCTGGAGACGGCGATTGAACTCGGCCTGCCGCTGGCGGCGCTGTTTGTCGGCTGGCTGGTCGCCGGGATCTGGTCGATCGGTCGGCGGTTGACTGCGGCCACGGTTTACGGCCGGGCGGCGGCGCGGGCCCGGGTCGTCGGCATCGCCGCCTTCTGCGCCCTGCTCGGGTTCCTGGTGCACGGGCTGGTCGATTTCGGCTGGCGGCTGCCGGCCAACGCCGTCTATGCCGTGACCCTGCTGGCGTTGATCTCCTGGGCGGTGGCGGAAATGCAGCAGACTGGGCAGAGGCGATAAAGGGCTGAGATGACGTTCTCCTGCGACGAGGTTGTCGATATCCACACCCATATCCTGCCGGGGATCGATGACGGGCCGGCGACGCTGGAGGGGAGCCTGGCCCTGGGCCGCTGCTATGCCCGCCTCGGCATCACCAGGGTGATCTGCACCTCGCACTATATCCCCGGTACCGCCTGGGCGGCATCGCCGGAGATCGTGTTGCAGAAGATGGCGGCGGTGCAGGAGTGCTTTGCCGGCAACGATGTCGCGGTGACATTGCTGCCGGGGATGGAGATCGCCTTCCACCGCAAACTGATCGAGCGCCTGGAGCGCCGAGAGCTGCTGCCGCTGGCGGCCAGCGCCCGCTACCTGGTCGAGCCGACGTTCGGCGATGGTGTCGACGAGCTGCTGGCGACGCTGGAAATCCTCACCGGCCGGGGCTACGGCATCATCCTCGCCCATCCGGAGCGGATCCCGACGATCCAGGAGATGGCCGAGGCGGTGGCCGGTTTCGTGCTGGACCACGGGGTAGAGATCCAGCTCAACACCGGCAGCCTGCTGGGCAGGTTCGGCGACGACAGCCGGCGGACGGCGCTGCGGTTGGTCGAGCTGGGCTGCGTCCAGTACCTGGGCTCGGACGCCCATAACGCCGAGGCCCGGCGGCCGCCCGACGCGACGGAATGGCAGGAACTGGAGCAAATCGTCGGCCACGACCAGCTGCGGCAGTGGTGCTGTGTGAATCCGGCGGGATTGGTGGGAGAGAGGTGAGATAATAGCGAGAAATCTCATGATGCCGAGGATGCCTTTCCTGGGGCGGATGATGGCTGCATGAGATCTCTCCCTCGGTCGAGATGACAGCGGGGGCGGTCGAGATGACAGCGGGGGCAGGTCGAGATGACAGACCATAAACCCAAACGACCACGCAGTAACCCAAATGACCGTGCATTAACCGAATTGGCAGTGCGCGAACAAGTTTAGAGTAACCCAATAGTAACCGTTACAAAGTGACATTATGACCCCCGACAGAAACCGCAACTATCCCGAGCCCGACCGCAGCCTCATGGTCCGCAGCGACAACGACCGCTATCTCCCCAGTACCGAGGTGCGGGAGGTCGTCCCCGGCTTCAACGACGAGATCGACCTGCGCGACTACCTCGACATGCTGATCAGGCGGAAGACCGCGTTGCTGTCGGTGCTGGCCGTCGTGTTTCTCCTCGTCGCCCTCAACACCTTCCTCGCCACTCCCCAGTTCAAGGCCAAGGGAGTCATCCGGGCCTCCGACCAGAACTCGAATATCATCAACTTCGAAAATCTCGAGAGCAGCAACCTGCGGACTATCGAGTTCCAGCAGACCCAGGTCAACCTGATGCAGAGCAACCAGCTCGCCTCCCGGATCGTCGCCAAGCTCAAGCTGGCCGACAACCCGGTGTTCAACCCCGCCGTCGCCAAAATAGACGGCGAGGAGAAGTCGAAATCGATCCTCGCCAGCCTTGCCGGCTTCGTCCGCGCCGACCAGAAGGAAGAGGATCTCAGCATCCTTGAAGAGGACGCCCGCACCGAGGTGCTGGCCCAGAATCTCACCAGGCGCATCCAAAGCAACCTGTCGGTGACCCCGGTCCGCAACAGCGAGCTGATCGAGGTGTCGTTCACGAATCCCGACCCGGCCCTGACCGCCGCCGTCACCAACGCGGCGATGGACGAGTTCATCCAGATGCACATGGACACCGGCCTCGAGGCGTCGCGCGCCGCCGGCCAGTTCCTCGACAAACAGATCCGTGCCGCCCAGATCAAGCTCGAGCAGTCGGAGCTGGAACTCAACGAGTTCGGCAAAAAACTCGGCATCGTCTCCCTCGACCCCAACCACAACCTGGTGATCAAGCAGCTCGAGGAGGTCAACAACTCGCTGGCCAAGGCCTCCTCCGACCGGATCGCCAAGGAGGCGATGTACAAACAGAACACGGAGCTCGACGAGAAATCGCTGGAGCAGATCGTCAACAACGAGCTGATCCAGAACCTCAAGAACCAGTATTCGACCCTGGAGGCGGAGTACCGCGACCTTGGCGTCACCTTCAAGCCGGGCTACCCGAAGATGCAGCAGCTGAAGGCGAAGATGGACGAGATCGCCGCCCGCATCGACAAGGAGAAGAAGCAGATCATCGACTCGATCCGCAACAACTACGAGACGGCGCTGAAGACCGAGCAGTACCTCCAGGCCAGCGCCGAGGAACAGAAGCAGAAGGCCCTCGAACTGGAGGAGAAGGCGACCCAGTACAAGATCCTCGAACGCGAGGTCGAGACCAACAAGTCGATCTACCAGAGCCTGCTGCAGCGGTCGAAGGAGATCGAGGCGACGGTCGGCGCCGCCGTCACCAACATCCAGATCATCGACCGGGCGACACCGCCGCTCTACCCGTACAAGCCGCAGGTCGCCAAGAACCTGCTGCTCGGGCTGATCCTCGGGCTGTTCCTCGGCATCGCCGCCGCCTTCACCCTCGAGTTCTTCGACAACACGATCAAGAACCCGGACGAGATGACCGACCGCTTCCACATCCCGGTCCTCGGCCTGGTGCCTTACGACAAGGGGGCGGCGGACGATAGTCGCAAGATGGCGATGCGCTTCTACACCGATCCGCGGTCGCCGGTGACCGAGGCCCTGCGGACGACGATGACCTCGGTGCGGCTGTCGGCCGCCGACAACCCGCCGCAGATCATCCTGATAACCAGCATCCTGCAGGGGGCCGGCAAGAGCTCGATGGCGGTCAACGCCGCCTTCTCCTACCTGGCCGACGAGGAAAGCTGCCTGCTGATCGATGTCGACCTGCGCAAACCCAGCCTGCACAAGATCTTCCAGACCTCGCAGCAGTCGAAGGGGCTGAGCAGCGTCCTCAGCGGCATGGCCAAACTGGAGGAGGTCATCACCGCCACCGAGTACCCCGGCCTCGACATCATCACCAGCGGCCCGCTGCCGCCCAACCCGGCCGAATTGCTCAGTTCGACGCGGATGCGCGTACTGCTGGCGACCGTCGCCGGACGCTACGACCGCATTGTCCTCGACAGCCCGCCGTACCAGGGGTTCGCCGAGATCCTGGTGCTGTCGCACATGGTCGACGGCGTCATCCTGATCGCCGTCGAAGGGGTGACCCCGCGCGAGGGCGTCAAGCATTTCCGCAGGGCGGTGCTCAATGTCGGCGGCCGGCTCCTCGGCACGATCATCAACAAGAGCGGGCGCAAGAAGGGCTTCGGCTCCCACGGCGGCTACAAGTACTACACCTACGATTATAAATACGGCAAGGAGAGCGGGAGCTGACCGTGGCCGCAGTCCCGATTCATAGGCAGCACCGCTCTCTGCGGATCGTCGCCTTCCTCGCCCTGGCGGCCCTGGCGACCGTGCAGCTGCGCATCGCCCTGCAGGAGCAGGCCGAGTACAGCGGCACCGGGGCGTCGACGGCGATGCTGAACTCCCTGCGCAGCCCGTTCCTGCTGACCTGGCACGGCAAGCGGCTGCACCTGCTCGAGGGCGAGGTGGAGCAGGCGGAGGTGCTGTACCGCCGGGCCCTGGTCCACAACTCCCTCTACATCCCGGCCTGGCTCGGCCTGGCCGAGCTGTACAACGACCGGGGGCGGAAGGCCAAGGCGGAGGTGATCCTGCACCAGGTTCGATGGGCTCATGGCCGAAATCAACCGCTGGCGCTGGGACAAGGCCCTGCTGACCTACCAGCTCGGCCGCACCGACGTGCTCGCCGGCGATCTTTCCTGGATCGTCGCCCACATCCCCGGGGAGACGCGCACAAACGCCCTGAAGCTGGCCTTCTCGCTGTGGCCCGACCCGGCCGAACTCCTCGCCCGCCTCCGCGGCGACAACCTCCTGCTCCTGTTCGGCCATGCGGCGCGGACCGGCAAAATCGAGACGGCGCTGGCGTGGTGGCCGGAGATCGAACAGGTGGGGGTGGACAACGTTCGCGCCGAGGTCCTGATTTTCCTCAACAGCCTGATCCACGGCGACCGGCTGGCACAGGCGGCGGCGATCTGGAGAAAGCATTTCAACGCCGAGTCCCTGCTCTACAACGGCGATTTCGCCCAGGAACCGAGCAACACCGCCTTCGACTGGCGGATCAGCGCGCCGAAGGGGAGCACCTGGCGGCTCGAGACCGCCGGTGACGGCAAAGGCCGGGCCCTGCACCTGCACTTCTCCAGCACCGAAAACCTTGGCTACGGCCACCTGACGCAGATCGTGCCGCTGACGCCGGGCCGGAAATACACCCTTACCACCCAGGTCAAAAGCGAGGGGCTGACGACCGACCAGCGTCCCTATCTCGAGATCACCGGTTTCCAGTGTTCAATGGCGGCGGTTCGGTCGGAAGCCGTGGCGGCAAGCCAGCCGTGGACCGCCCTGGCGCTGCCGTTCGAGATCCCGGGCGATTGCCTGGCGGTGCAGGTCCAGGTGCGGCGGGATCCGAGCAACCGTCTCGACAACCTCCTCGGCGGCGATCTGTGGCTGCAGAGAGCTGGCGATAAAGAAAACCGGCGCGATCAATCTTGCGCCGGTGGAGGTGCAGTAATGCCGGCCGCCGACCACTACGCCGTGCTCGGCCTGGGTTTCGATGCGAGCGACGACGAGGTCAAGCGGGCCTACCGCCGGCTCAGCCGCCGCTATCACCCCGATACCGCCGGAACGAACGGCGAGGCCAACACCGAGGAGTTCATCCGGATCACCCAGGCCTACCATGCGATCATCAACGGTGAAGAGCCGACTATCCCGGCCAGACCTGCCTCCCCAGTGGCCCCGTCACCGCCGAGCCGCAAGGGGCGGAAGCGGCGGCGGCTCGAACTGCGGTTTGTCCTCAAGGCCGCCCTCGGCCTGGCGCTGGTCGCCGGGATCCTGGTTGCCGCCTGCCTGGTGATCTCGAAGATGTATTCACGCCGGGTGATGCTCAGGGCCCTGCACGACGGCGGGGTGGCCTTCGTGCCGCCGGCGGCCCGCTACGAGGTGGCGGAAGAACCGGCGGCGCTGACCTTCGCCGAAAAACTGCGCCGGGAGCGTCAAGCGGAGGCGATGGCGGCAAAGAAAGAGGACAGTGGGAAAAAACGAAACGACAGTGGGGAGAATGTCGCCTCGACCTCCCCCGCTGTCATCTCGACCCCCCCGCTGTCATCTCGACCGCAGGGAGAGATCTCAAACAGGCCATGGAGAAGACTCCGGCACAACTCGCCATTGCCGCGACCACTCAGTCATCGCGACCTACCCCCGATACCTCAATACAATATTCTTTTCCTCCGTCATCTCGACCTACCCCCGCTGTCATCTCGACCGAAGGGAGAGATCTCATGCAGCAAACATCCGCCGCAACGACCAACCCCCGTCACAAAAACACGGGAATCCCCACAGCCTCATCACAACCAACCCACACCTCCTCTACACGACCAACCCCCGTCGCTTCGTCACAACCTTCAACCACTCTGCCATCGCAACCGTCGTCCGTCGCTTCGTCACAACCTTCCCTTCCTCCGTCATCTCGACCTACCCCCCCTGTCATCTCGACCGCAGGGAGAGATCTCACGCAGCAAACATCCGCCGCAGAGACCAACCCCAGTCACGACACCACAAGATTTCCCGCTGACGCTCGAAATGACAGAGAAGGGGTGTCATCTCGACCTACCCCCGCCGTCATCTCGACCGCAGGGAGAGATCTCAAACCGACCATCGCCGCGACCACTCCGTCATCGCCAACAGCACAGCCAGCCAAACCACCCCCCGCCGAGGCGCAGCTGCAGCAACGCCTCGACAGTTTCCTGGCCGCCTACTGTCAAGCATACGGGACAAGAAACCTAACCAAATTCAAACCCTTCTTCACTCCCAAGGCAACCGAGAACGGCACCCCGGTCTCCGACCTGATGCCGACCTACAGCAAACTGTTCGCGTCAACGGAGGCCCTGACGCTACAAATCTCGCCCCTCAGCTGGCATCAACCAACCCCCGGGCAAATCACCCTCAACGGCCGGTTCACGATCGATCTTCAATACCGCGACTCCGGCCCCGTCCATGGCGGCGGCAAGATCGATTTCCTCCTGGCCTAGGACGACACCTCGTTCCAGATCGAGAAAATGACCTACAGCTTCGACAAGTGATTACGATGAGAAATAATACTCTGTCGTATCGAGAGTGTTTCCTGTCATTCCGAGCGCCAGTGAGAAATCTGATTGTTCCCGGTAGGGCAAAGGCCGAGATACCGCCCCCTCTGTCATATCGACTTTTTCCACCTGTCATTTCGAACGGAGCGAGAAATCTCATGATGCCGAGGATGCCTTTCTTAGGGCGGATGATGACCGCCAGCGAGAAATCTCGTTTTTTTAGTTGATCACGCTATATGGAATCGCAAACCGTCGAATATAAAAAATCATTTGGAAAAGAGGTTATTATTTCCCTGGTGGCTTTTGCCAATACCGAGGGCGGCAAGGTCATTGTCGGTGTCGATGACAACGGCATGCCCTGTGGGCTTGATGTCGGCCCGGAAACCGTGCAGAGATATCTCAACGAGATCAAAGTCGCGACGTACCCTCAACTCATGCCGAAAATCCTGATTGAAAAGAGAGAAGGGACATTAATTCTTATTTTTGAGATCAGCGAATATCCGGTCAAGCCGGTTGCCTATAAAAACCGTTATTATAAACGGGCGCACAACAGCAACCACCTGTTGACGCTGGACGAGATTGTTTCGCTGCAGCAGCAATCCCTGTCGGTTTCGTTTGATGCCTGTTTTTCCCAATCGGACGTGGGCGATTTGGATGTCGGACTTATCGAGCGGTTTCTTGACCGCGTCAACAGCCGGGGAAGGGTCACGCTTCGTGATGATATGCTGACCAATCTCGTTAAATTACGACTGGTTCGCGACGAGAAGATCACCCTTGCCGCGGAACTGTTGTTCGGAGCACCCGAGAGTGCCATCCGTATCGGTCGATTTAAATCGGCGGCAACCATCATTGACGATAATATCGTCAGGGCTCCTCTGTTTCTCGCCGTTGAGGAGGCAATGGTTCTTATCAAGAAACATATCAATCTTTCCTACTCTTTTGATGGGAATCTCGAGCGTAAGGAGCGCTGGCAGTATCCATTGGAGGCACTGCGCGAACTGTTATTGAACGCGGTGGTTCATCGGGACTACAGGAGTGCTTCCGATGTCGTGATAAAGATTTTCGACGACCGGATTGTCTTTACCAACCCCGGAAAACTCTTCGGTAATTTGCGGGTCGAAGACCTGCAGCGGGATGATTATGTGTCATCGCTCCGCAATCGCCTGCTCGCAGAGGCCTTCTACCTGACAGGAGATATCGAGCGCTACGGGACGGGATTTGTGCGGGTCCGCGAAATACTGCGTGCGTATCCCGAGATCGTGCTTGGCGTTGAAGAGATGGGCGATTTCTTCAAGGTCGAACTGCAGCAGGTGGCGCAGGTTACCCCCCCAATCACCCCCCCAATCACCCCCCCAATCACCCCCCCAATCACCCCCGTGGACCATATCCCGGTTACTGATCTGGAGCGGCGGATATTGCTGATGCTCCACGATACACCGACGCTGACCGGCAGCCATCTTGCCAAGGATTTCGGCATCGGCCGGGGTACGGTGAAGGAGTATCTGCGCCGCTTGAAAGCAAAAGGATTGTTGGTGCGGGAAGGCTCGACCAGAACGGGGCGTTGGCGGCTGACCGAGGCAGGCAGGGCGGCGATCGATCGTGATGAATGACTGGGAGCGTATTCATGCATAATATTTTTGTGCCCGCGACCGGCCTTCGGCGTTTCCTGCCGGGTTTGCACTCAAAAATGGTTGGTTACCTCCTCCCTGTCATTTCGAGCGATAGCGAGGATGGAAAGGCAAATCGCCGCCGCAACTTCAAAACCGCCCACACCCGCTGCCAAACCACCCCCCGCCGAGGCGCAGCTGCAGCAACGCCTCGACAGTTTCCTGGCCGCCTACTGTCAAGCATACGGGACAAGAAACCTAACCAAATTCAAACCCTTCTTCACTCCCAAGGCAACCGAGAACGGCACCCCGGTCTCCGACCTGATTCCAACCTACAGCAAACTGTTCGCGTCGACGGAGGCCCTGACGCTACAAATCTCGCCCCTCCGCTGGCATCAACCAACCCCCGGGCAAATCACCCTCAACGGCCGGTTCACGATCGATCTTCATTACCGCGACTCCGGCCCCGTCCACGGCGGCGGCAAGATCGATTTCCTCCTGGCCTGGGACGACACCTCGTTCCAGATCGAGAAAATGACCTACAGCTTCGACAAGTGATGATGACACATTCAGATTGCATAAAGTCCGCGACTCCTTTTGTCATGTCGCCTTTCATCCCCTCTGTTATCAAGACTTTTCCTCCTTTTGTCCTCTCGATCGTAGGAAAAAATACCTCATTATTGAAGAACTGAAAATTGGGTAACCAAATGAGATATTCCGTTCATCCCCTCGCAGATGTTCAAACTAAACTAATTGGCGAAAACAGCCGTATTTGGCAATTTGTCGTCATCCTGCCGAATGCTCGAATTGGTGATGACGTCAATATTTGCTCACATTGTTTTATAGAGAATAATGTTATTATTGGTGACCGGGTAACAGTTAAATCGGGTGTGCAGCTGTGGGATGGCCTTCGTGTTGGCAACGATGTTTTCATAGGCCCGAATGCCTCATTCACCAACGACCGCTTCCCTCGAAGTCGCCAGAAACCTGAGAAATTTCTCGAAACCACGATTCAAGATAGCGCTACCATTGGCGCTGGCGCGATTATCCTACCTGGCCTAACTATCGGTAGCAAAGCGATGGTAGCAGCTGGCGCAGTTGTGACTCGCTCTGTGCCATCAAATGCAATTGTGGAGGGCAATCCAGCCCGGATTGTTGGATATGTCAATGTTGAACTAGAAAAAAACATTAAACATTACTCGGTTAAAGATGATCGTCAACCGCCATACTCGAATATAACAGTTGTACGAGGTGTAACAATACATAAATTCCCTCTTATCCCTGACCTGCGTGGTAGTCTCACAGTGGGTGAATTTGAACAGCATATACCTTTTGTACCCAAACGTTACTTCATGGTATTTGATGTGCCGAGCAAAGAAACACGCGGTGAACATGCCCACCAAGCTTGCCATCAATTTTTGGTTTGCATTCGTGGAAGTTGTGCTGTTATGGCAGATGATGGAGAGAATCGTATAGAAGTGTCACTGGATTCTCCTGATAAAGGGATTTACCTGCCGCCGATGATTTGGGGAGTTCAATACAAATATTCAGAAGATGCTATGTTACTGGTATTCGCTTCGCATCATTATGATGCTAATGATTACATCCGCGATTACTCTAAATATATTCAGATGATAAAGCATAAATGACAAACCCAATCTTACGTAAAGCTGAACTGGTAATTGGGAAATCTTTGTATTTTCGGAATGCAGTATTTGCAGATGCTGCCTTTATTTTATCGTTGCGAACAAACGCAAATAAATCACGATATCTATCAGAAGTTTCCAGCCAAATTTCAGATCAAGAAGCGTGGCTAGAGAGATATGCTCATCGTGACAACGAGGCATATTTTATTATTGAAAATTCAGGTCGTGAATCTTTAGGGACTGTTGAACTGTACAACAGTGTGGAAAAAGTTTTTGTTGGGGAAGTTGGATAATCAAGGATGGTGCACCCAAATCAGCGGCAATCGAATCTGCTCTTATGGTGTATGCATATGCACTTGATACATTAGGATTTTTAACTGCGTACTTTCAAGTTAACAAAGATAACGAGCGAGTGTGGATGTTTCACGAGCGTTTCGGGGCAACAAGAGTTCGGAAAATGATGTCGAATACGAATACATAATAACCAACGAGGCGATACGTCAATCGATGCATCGTTATATCCGTTACTTACCTATTCAATTGAAAGTGGAAAAATAAAATAATCCCTTTTCTCGATCTTAAATCTCCCTACCTGGAATTGAAGGCCGAGATCGACGAAGCGGTCGCCCGCGTTGTCGGTTCGGGCTGGTACATCGGTGGCCCTGAGGTCGAACATTTCGAGGCTTCTTACGCCCAATATTGCGATACGGCTCATGCCGTCGGCGTCGCCAACGGACTTGATGCCCTGCACCTGGCCCTGCTGGCCATGGACGTGGGTCCTGGCGACGAAGTCATTGTCCCATCAAACACCTACATCGCTACCTGGTTGGCGGTGAGCCAGTGTGGTGCGACGCCGGTGCCGGTAGAGCCGGATCGAGCTACTTACAACTCGACCCGACCCGTATCGAAGCCGCGATCACCCCGCGCACCAAGGTCATCCTGCCTGTTCATCTGTACGGCCAGCCCGCTGACCTGACCCGATCCTCGCCATCGCCCGCAAAACGGTCTGCGGGTGCTGGAAGATGCCGCCCAGGCGCACGGGCCCGCTACAAGGGCGGCGATCGGTGGCCACGGCGACGTGGTGGCCTGGAGCTTCTACCCCGGCAAGAACCTTGGCGCCATCGGTGACGGCGGTGCAGTCACCACAAACGATATCGAATTCGCCGACCGCATCCGCGTGCTGCGCAACTACGGATCGCGGGTGAAATATGTGAACGAAGTGAAAGGCTACAATCAGCCGACTTGATCCACTGCAGGCGGCCGTCCTGCGGGTCAAGCTGAGTCACCTGGATGACTGGAACGCCCGTCGTAGAGCCATTGCCGCACAGTATCTGCAGGGCCTCGCCGAACTGCCCTTCGTTGCCACATGTTCCAGACTGGGCTGACCCGGTGTGGCATCTCTTCGTGGTGCGTCACCCGCAGCGTGATGCCTTACGAAGCGCTGACCGAAACGGGCGTAAGCACACTCATTCATACCCGATCCCGCCACATCTTCAGAGAGCCTATGCCGACCTTGGGTTTGGCAAAGGGACATTCCCTATTGCTGAACGAATTCATAAGGAGGTGTTGAGCTTGCCCATGTTCCCGAACATAACGTTGGAACAAGCCAACCAGGTGGTAGCAGCCTGTCGTGCAGCAATGGTAGCAGCCGAATGAGTTTGGTCAAGACCAGTCTGCTCAACGGCATCGCCGTTGCCGTCGAAAGTTGCAAGTGCTCTCGTGCTCAACAAGATATTGGCGGTCTATGTTGGCCCAGCCGGATACGCCGTCATCGGGCAGTTTCAGAATGCGGTTTCAATTGTGGTCAGCCTTGCCGGTGGCGTGGTGGCGACGGGAGTCACCAAGGCGACCGCGCAACATTTTGATGATGAAGCCAAGCAACATGCAGTTTGGCAAACCGCAATACGTTTTTCCTTGGGTGCATCAGTGATTGCGGCTGTCAGTCTGCTGTTCATAGGGGATGCCTTGGCGCAATGGCTGTTGCATCGGGCGGACATGTCCAGTGTCTTTGTCTGGTTGGCGCTCACCTTGCCCGCCTATGGCAGCCAACAACCTGTTGCTGGCGATTGTCAATGGCAAAAAAGAAGTCGGCATTTATGTCACAGCCAACATCATCGGCAGTTTGCTCGGTATGCTGGTGACAGGGTTGTTGGCCTTCAACTTTGGCCTGTACGGTACGCTGGTTGCCTTTGCGATAAACCCCGCCATCGTGTTATTATCCACAGCAGCAATAGTTGCGCGACGCGATTGGTTCAAGGCGAAGTTTCTTTGGGGGCAGATGAATCGCCCTGCATTGCGCGAGCTATCCGGGTTTGGCCTGATGGGGCTGACTTCCGCCTTAACCACGCCATTACATACATGTTAATCCGTGACCATCTGACAACCGATCTGGGTTTAACCGCCGCAGGTTATTGGCAGGCTTCATGGAAGATCAGCGAGATATATTTAATGCTGGTGACCACCACGCTCTCTGTATATTACCTGCCACGCTTGGCCGAAATTCGAACGCCCCCGAGCTGAAAACTGAGATTCATCAAGGTTTATCGTTTCGTCATGCCGATAGTCGCAGGGGCTGCGACGATATATCTGTTGCGAGACTTCATCATTCACACTTTGTTCACCCCGGACTTCTTGCCCATGCGCGAGTTGTTTCCTTGGCAGCTCGCAGGAGATGTCATCAAAATTGGCTCTTGGATACTCGGTTACATCATGCTTGGGCGAGCGATGGTAAAATTTTTGTGATGACGGAGATTGCTTTTTCTATCTCATTTTTTTTATTGAGTTGGCTATTGGTTAGTATTTTTGGTTTAGTCGGGGTACCCATGGCTTATGCAACAAATTACTTCTTGTACTGGGTTTGTATGGCGTTTTTGGTGAGACATGAAATGCGGCGGATGGAGATACATAATGCTCAGTGTTAAGCCATCGTTGTGAGTAATTGCACGAGTTATCAGAACTATTGGATTAGTATGAAAATTTTGATTCCGATTTTAGGATTTGCCTGCGCAGGCGGTTACCGCGTTTTATCTGAGTTTGCGAGTTGCTGGAAAAGGGCTGGTCACACTATTCATTTTCTTGTGCCTGACACGAGCGGCCCGCCGTATTTTCCTACTGAGGCTGAAATTCTCCTTTCCGATAGATCTGGAAGGGTTAGCACAGGGACACCTGTCACTTTTCGTAAAGTTGCTTTTCAGGGGGTCGATAACCTCGTCAAACTTTATCGTGGTCTCAATAGCATTGGAAATAACTACGATATTATTCTTGCCAATCAAAGTCTAACAACATGGCCTGTACGCTTTGCACATGCTGGCCACGCTAAGAAATTTTATTACATTCAAGCGTACGAGCCTGAGTATTATGTCTTGGAGCGATCGCGAGTTAAATGGATTCTCTCGAAACTGTCATACCACCTTGGCCTCATACCAATCGTTAATGCTCCACTTTATTGCAAATATAAAGGTATTAAGACTTTTCGGGTCATCCCGCCGGGCGTTGACCTCAATACTTTTCATCCAAAACCACGCCACAAGAATTTCCAGACTGCTGATGAGATCATCCTGGGATGTATTGGGCGGCAGGAGCCTGAAAAGGAACCCAATATGTTTTGGATGCATTAGCAAACTTGGGAAGTCGATAAACGTATACGCTTGCGAGTAGCCTATGGCAACGTCCTGGTCATGGAGCCATCCCGCCGCCGAGATGTGGTGCCAAAGAATGATTCCGAACTTCCGGATTATTATCGCTCATGGGATATCATGATAGCCCCGGTACTGTGCAACATGGCGCTCCACATTATCCGTCATGGAGGCTATGGCATCTGGGACGCCGGTCGTCACAACCGGCTATATGCCTGCGGATGCTGATAACAGCTGGCTTGTTCCGAGTAGCGACGCGGGAGCGATCCACAGGGCCATCCTAGCGATTGCCCCTGATAATCGCGCCCGTCGTGTTTATGAGCTCTTAGGTTATGCAGATCTTTGCTTGGGATAACGGCTGGAGAGATCATCCACTATTTCATAGACCCGCTGAAGCCATGAGCAACATTGCACTCATCTCGCACAGAATAGAGTCGTCTGGAAGAATCCAAAAGCGATTTTCCTCCTACTATCTGGCTGTTTTTTTCCTTTGCCGCAGGTTACCATTCGAACGGGGAGGGTCGGGATTATTCAGAATATCTGAGCTTCTATTCCGGACTTGAGTCAAAGTCATTTTGGGTTAATATAGTTTTGAACCGGGTTTTACCTTTTTTGCCTGGGTATTTAATTTTATTTGGGTGCAGCTACTCCACTTTCTATTGGGTTTGGTAAGCCTTGCGCTTGGCGTTAAGCTTTCTCGTATGGCGATACACGTTTTTCCCCTTCCTAGCATGCACTGGCTTATTTGATGTTGTTTTACCCACTTCATCAGTATACACAAATTCGCGTGGCGGTGGCCATGGGGCTTGCCTACCTTGCAATTCATGAAGGTTTGCAGAGGAAGATCTACAATGCACTTATATGCTTTTACTTGCGTTATTTTTTCACTATAGTGTCGTTGTTTTCATTGTTAGCGCTAATTTGTTTTCTTTCTTGACACAATATTTATTTCTTATTTCCGGTGTTGCTTTCAGCTTAATTTTATGACATTTTTCGCTTACAATTTTTTATAAACGTTATATTTGGGTTAACCCATTAACATATGCTTATCTCGAAAATTCATTAAATGAAATACAGCCAAACCTCCTTTCCGTGTCATTTATCTTATTTTGCACTACACTTGTCGCAAGCTCATTCTGCCAAAGACCATGGAAAGATGACTATACTACTATGGTTTTTATTAATTATATTAGGCGTGGTATCCTTTGTTTTATTAATTGACGCTCCAGTCTTTGCGCACCACATAAAAGAGATTTTTATGGTGTCTTCAATATTTCTGGTATTTAGATCTCGGTGGCTTCTGTGCATGCACCGATACCGCAATGTTAATGATAATGAATGGTATGTGGGTTCAATATAGAAGTTGAACAAGGAATAATTTCCCTTGGGTAAATCCCGGGCTTTGTGGGGAGCCCAACAGTTTGACGATATGTCGGAGCTCTTTGAAAGGTGTATTAAGAGTCGGATTTTTTCTGATTGGCTTGGGACTTGTATTCATTCGCCAGGCGAATCGTTTCAATTGGGTTTACGCGTGGTTAGTTTCCTAGATATCGTCATCGTCAACTGGAACGCCGGGTCACAGTTACACGAATGCGTAAATTCGGTTCTCGAACATGGGTCAGGCTGTGTTGCCGGGATCATCGTAGTCGATAATGGCTCCACTGACGGTTCAGCAGACAGCGTCGAAGGCTTGCCAGGCGTGGTACTAGTTCGTGCCGGAAAGAATCTGGGTTTCGCGGCCGCCTGCGATCTTGGGCTGCCAAAGGGAATGCGTTGTACATTTTGTTTTTGAATCCGGACACCAAGGTGGAGGCTAATTCCTTTTCTGAGCCTCTGGCTTTCATGGAGCGATCAAGAATGCCCATGTCGGAATCTGCGGCATTCAACTCATCGATGAGCAGGGGCGGGTCAGTCGAACTTGTGCGCGTTTTCCAACCCTGGCCCGAATGACCGCCCAGGCGCTTGGTTTGAACAAAATCCCTGGACTGCAGCACACGGGCCTGCACATGACCGACTGGAATCACGGCAAGACTGCCGAAGTTGATGATGTGATCGGGGCGTTTTTTTTGATTCGGCGAAGTCTTTTTGAGTCCTCTGGGCGGGTTTACTAGCGTTTTTTTGTCTACTTGGAACATATTGATTGTCCTTCCGCGCCCAATCCCTAGGCTTTAAGAGCGCATCTCTCAGACGCACAGGTGATCACGCCGGGGCGGAACCTCCAGGCAGGTCGAGGATGTGCGATTGTTTTATTCTTTTCGCGGCAGGCTCTGTACGGCTGGAAACTTTCCTTCCTGGCAGGCTCGGATGCTTATAGGGATAACATTGGCCGTCGAGCCATTGAATGGCTTCTTCTTCCTCTGGGCAGGGAGTGGCAGGACTAGAGTCCTGCGCGGATATCGGTATTTATGTGGCGATTTGCCGCAAATAATCGCCGCCGTAAATACGGAACCGAGCAGTGAAAATCCTGTTGCTCACAGGTACGATCGCCTGGGGGCTTCCAGCAGGCTACGGGCATTGCAGTATCTGCGTATTTCCAATCCCTGGTTGGCGGGTTGATCCAGTCCTTTTTTTTCTCAGGCCTATCTGCGCAACCTGTATGCAGCACAGTCAGTCTGGAAAGAGGTCCTCTGGCCTACCTGCGGCGTTTAAGGCCCTGACCAGGACGGGTGGCTACGATCTGGTCTGGATTGAAAAAGAGGTGCTGCCTTTTTTCCCGGCTGTGGCCGAGCGCCTTCTGAAAGTCCTGCGTATTCCCTATATGGTCATTACGACGATGCACTTTTTCACCAGTATGACCTGCACCGTGTGGCCGGTCCGGCAGTCCTGGGCAAAAGATCGATGCCGTGATGCGTCATGCCTCCCTGGTCGTTGCCGGCGACGAGACCTGGCCAGCGGGCTCGGAACGCCGGGCGCGAAAAAGTGAGATCGTGCCCACAGTCGTCGATCTGGACCGGTATCCGGCCCCAGACCCTAAGGCGAGACAGCAACAGGCCTCTCATTGTCGGCTGGATGGCACCCCCAAGACCAGCCGCTACCTGCATCCGTTAAAATCCGTTTTTGCATCCTTGCAATCCCGATACAATGTGCGGTTTTGTGGCTGTTGGCGCCAGCAGGGAAAACCTGGGCGATTTGCCTGTTCAACCATGGCTTTGGTCCGAAGCGACAGAGGTAAAATCCATACGCCAGTTCGATATCGGCATCATGCCCCTCGATGACTCGCCATGGGAGCGCGGGAAGTGCGGCTACAAGCTCATTCAATATATGGCCTGCGGCT
>CAWJYH010000009.1:0-19897 GCA_963847035.1 uncultured delta proteobacterium
ATCGATAATGCCGGTGTCCTTGCCCTCGGCATAATCGTCGATCAAGAAAGCCTGTTGGAGGTGTCCCAGGCGTTTAAGGATCGATTCGAGAATCTGGTCCATGCCAAGAGCCTTGTTGACCATCGAATGGAGTTCCTGGAAGATCGGGTGGTTGGTATTGGCCGAAAACACGACCTGTCTGCCGTTCTTCTTGCTGACCAGCAGGTTGGAAGAGGAGAGTTGGTCGAGTTCCTCTTTGATATGGCTGGGCGATGCGCCGAATTCATCCGCCAGTTCGCGGAGATAGGATTGGCAGGATGGGTTGGCGAAAAGGCGCATGATAATGCGGATGCGCATTTTTGAAGTGATCAGGCCTGAGAAAAGTGAAGTCATGGTTGATGTCATTATGTTCTGTTATATAGAACACAATAGCGCTAAAAAATGGCTGGGTAAAGGAAAATTTGTCTGGATGAGAAGAAGAAATTCAGTTTTTAGAATTCAATGGAAAGAAGGTGTGGCCATTTTTTCGAAACAATGGATTCGAAGCGTTTTGAAAAAATGGGGCAATGAGTGATTTGTCATTCTCACTGAGTTGTTGAAACCAGGATGCTGTCAAATCATCGCGCATCAAAACATGAGTTATCCTGTTCTGTTGCATAAACTTCAATACAGCCATTTTTTGATAGTCTGTCGTGAGAAATCTTGAAAAAAGTCCGGACGTACTGAAAGGTTGCTCGAAAACCGGCTTAAAATCCATGTAGTACCCTCTGTTCCCGAGAAAGATGCACAACACTCTGGACTCAGGTGGAAGTTGCGCGTTGGCGTACTGAATCGCGGGAAACTCTGGACGATAGGTGGTGATGTATTCGTCACGACTGACATTCCCTTGAATGAACGGGATGGGGTTGACCAGTGCAAATTGCGACCTGACATATAAGGCATTATACCAGAGCATGAAGCCGGAAACGCAGATTGTGGCAAGCAACGCTACTGCTTTGGGACTCTCTTTTCCCTTTGTTCGTCCACTCAGATAGGTGTTGAGTCCATGCAGTCCGTACATTGACAGAATCACAAGGGGCGGGACAATGGGGACAATATAACGGACACGCATCGCCTCCTGAAAAAAGGTGAGAAAAAAGTAGAGCAGGGCAAAGGAAACCAGGATTTTTTTCTCGCGATCTTCCTGCGGTGATGGCGGTTTGAAGAAAAAGGCCAAGATCGACAGGACAAGGAGAAAGGGCGTCAGTTTGCCGTCAAAGAATTGCGGGTTGTCGTCCCGGCCTTCAATGAAAAAGCGCACCGGCAGCAGTAGTGCCTGCCACCATGTCTCATGGTAGAGGATTTTTCTCGAGGCAAAGGCGCCGCTGCCCTTGCTGGTGATCTGCTGTAGGGCGCTTGGTGTCTCATCTGCGGTTGATTGGCTACGCAGCCACAGTTGGTTGTTGGTTTTTCTGAAAAAGCGAATTGTGCAGCGGATAGATGGGGTTGCCGGTCCAGACATAATTTTTGATCAGCCATGGAGAAAAGGCAACGAAGGTGGCTACCGCAAAAACCAGTCCGTAAAGCAGCGCCTTGCCGTTACTCTGTTGATCTTTACCGGCACTCCGTTGGTAGATAATCGGGACAAAGAGGGTGAGGACAAAAATGGAGATCAGGCCGTTGTATTTTGTTCCGGCGGCGAGGCCGCAGCACAGGCCGGCAAGGAGGAGATAGCGTAATTGAAAACCTTTTTCCGCCCAGTGCAGCAGAAGGAGCAGCGAGGCGGTGGTAAAGAACACGAGGCCGAGATCGACGTAAACGGTGATCGACAGTTTGACGATGATCGGGATCGAGAGAAAGAAGATCGCTCCGAGCAGTCCGTAAAGGTTGTCCCGAGGCGTTTATTGAGATAGCGGTGGATCAGCCATGCCGTCAGCAAGGCGAAAAGGTAATGGATATATTTCGGCACGATATCGTTGCCGAAATAGAGCGGGATCGTATACAGCAGGTCGAGATTCATCGGGTAATACGAGAACGGGATCTCCGGGAATCTCGTAGATGCCGCCATGCTGCAGCCAGAGTTTGGGGACGAACAGGTGGTGGGTCAGGGCGTCCCGATCGACGGGCGGGACGGAGGCGAGGATCACCGTTGCCGCCACCAGGAGCGCCAGGATGGCGATCAGTCCCCAGATGATGTATTTCTCGGTGACGCCCGATGAACTTTGTCCCGAATCTGTCGCGTTCATTGCATGATCTTCCCTAAAATTTCACTGGGGATCGAGCCTTGCATACACCTTGCCGTCGATGACATAGGTCGGGGTGCCGGTAATCCCGAGCTTCATGCCCTGGCGGATATCGTAGAGGAGCACTTCTCTTATCTGCGGGTGTTGGCTGGCCGCTGCCAGTTCACCTGCGCTGAATCCGGTTTGTGCCCCCAGCGTCCGGGTGTCGAAAGACTCTTTCCCTTGCGCTATGGTATACAGCGCATCGTTCATTTCCCAGAATTTCCCCTTCGATGCGGCATAGATCGCGATCATCGCCATTTTCCCCGCGCCCACATGAAAAGGTTCGGGGACAACAATGGTGTTGAATTCGTGGTCCATCGGGTAGTGGTGGTGGATCAGCTTGATCCTGCCGGGGTGTTCGGCGATAAGCCCTCGTAAAAACAGGTGCATCTTGCGGCATTGGAAACACAGATAATCGGCATATTCATGAATGGTTATCTCCCCATTCTCCGCGCCGATCCAGGGATTGCCCTCTGCGGTCAGGCCATGGGCGACCGCCGTCGATGGCGGCGGAAGGGTGTACTCCCAGTAGCGGGGAAGATTTGCCTTGAGAAAGAGGAGGATGGCGACAAGACAGAGGATGGTGCCGGTGAGGAACCAGGAGTTGAGAAGATGGCCCACCCCCTTTTTCACCCCGCGCAGGAAGGGATCTGCACAGAACCGGCGCCGGATGATCCAGGCGTAGAAGCACAGGGCAAAACTGATGCCGTAACTGGCAAGGCAGAGAAGACAGTAGGCCTTGACCTTCGTCGCCGAGACATAGCCGAACCAGATCGAGGCGATGGTGTAGACCAGGCCCAGCAGGAAAAGGAGATGCCACAGCGATTCCGACCCTTTTGTCCGGCGCGAGGCAGCGATAAAAATTACAAGGTAGAGCAGGTAGGAAAAAAAGCCCCATACGGCCAGCGGGAGACCGAGAAGTATCGACCAGGGGCTCTGGGAGACGGTATCGCAATTGATCGCCTTGGTCAGGGCGCAAAAACTGCTGAACGATATATCGGTATAGTTGCGGTAATGCGAATAGATCAGGTAGCCGGTATCGGCCAGGCCAAGGAGCAGCAGGATGAACACCGGGATGGCGTAATAGCGGTATGGCAGGGGCTTGCCGTTGCCCTGGCGAATTGTTGGATTCATTCCGGTGATTGCTGGCGTCATACGAACGGGTTGATGATGCGTAAGCGACCTTCGATCACATCGATGCCGGTGTGCATGAATGGAGAGGACAGAACCTTACCCATTACAATTTTCTGTAATCGGGAGTTTGCCCAAGGACAGAAGTGGAACGAATGAAATTGATCAGTTCTTTGGTCTCGACAGGAAAAAGGATTTCCTGCTTGGTGGCCGTCATGACGGTGTTTTCCAGGTCTTCAGCGCTGAAATGCTTGCGCAATTCCATCATTTGAGCCTTGGCTGCCTCAGCTTTGTTCTGGCGCAGGTGATTGCCGATCACGCAGAGCAGGGGGAGGCGGGGCTCGGAGTAAGAAAACATCGCCCGGAAGTGTTGCTCTGCCGCGTTGTAATCCCCTTTTCTGCTGAGGACGCTGCCGAGAGTGGCAACAGTCCGTATCTGTGCGAAACTTTTTTCGTCTGTCGTTGCCAGAGCATCGTTCAGCATCGTGATGGCCTGGGGATACAGTTTCTGTGCCGCGAGAACGACGCCCATGCTGGTCATGAGATGGCCATCACCGGGGTTGGTGCGGATCAGGTCTTCCAGTTCCTTCTGTGCCGCCTCGAGTTGGCCGTCGGCCAGCAACGCCTTGTAAAGGGAGTAATGCGAAGACTCGTTTTCATATGGCCTGCAATGCCTGTTGATAATAGCCAACAGCTTCGCTGAAATTGCCCTTACCGGCGGCGATGTTCCCCATATTGTTGTAGGCCCGCATCCGGTCTTTAGCCGGAGTGGGGGAGTTTTTGGAGAGGGACTGTCTGCTCAGTTCAAACGCCTCGTCATTTCTTCCTAACTTCTGATATGTAACGGCAAGATTGATATAGGGACGACTTTGTCCCGGCGCTTTGGCCACCCCATCTTCCCACAGGCTCTGTTCGGTGCGCCAGACGTTATTACGGGTATAGGTCGCAACAGCTAAGGCGCATAAGGTCAGCAGGACAGTGCCGGCTACAGTGTACCGAAGGAGTGGCGTAGTCTGTAGTCGCTCGCCGTTGTAGGCATCGACCAGAAACACGGAAATGGGCAGGAAAAGAAAGAGGGACGGCAGGTAATTGCGGTGCTCGAAGATCAGTTCAAGCGGGAAAACGGACGATTCGATAACATGATTCAGGAGGAAAAAAAGGATCGCAAACGAGGTGATCGGCCAGGTTTTATGCTTCCACAGCGCCCATATTGTCAAAACAAACAGAAAAACTATCGAGAAGAATGTAGTTGATGGCTGAAACAGTGAGGTGGAAAGGATGACGTCGTGATCGAGAGAGAGACGGAATGGTGCCGGGAAAAACAGCAGCGACAGGTAGAAGACCATGATCCGGCTTTCGGTCAGGACCCGTTGCCAGAGGGTGAAACTGCGATGTTCGTAGTTGATAATGCTGCCGAGGGGATTGCCGTTGGTAAGGAGGTAGGCGGCGATTCCACAGACAAAGAGGAGGCCGACGCCGAGAAGGACATGTTGCTTTTTTATCCTGTGAAAGGATCGAAAGAAAATTCCTTCCACCAGCAGAAGAACTGCCGGCAAGGTTATGGCGTTCTCCTTTGAGCCCAAGGCAAGAACAAAACAGATCAATCCGGCCAGGAACCAGGAGAATTGTTTCATCCTCCGGCGATTACGGCGGCCCAGCAGATAGCAAAGGAGCGCCGCCAGAAAGAAAAAAGTGGCAAGTACGGCCATGCGCTGGACGATATAGGTCACGGCCTGGGTCTGCACTGGATTCACAGCCCATAACAAGGCGGTGAGCAGTGCCGTTTGGTGTTTTGTGCTGCCGACCGTTCCTGCAGGGATGGTGTTTCCAGCAATTGGAGAACTACCAGATAGAGCAGTACGGCCGTTCCCCAGTGAAGGAGGATATTGACGAGATGATAGCCAAAGACGTTATCGGCACCGAGATACCAGTTGAGGGCAAAGGAAAGGTAGGCGATGGGGCGGAAAAGACGTCCTTCTTCACGTGGATGGGCGAAAAAAACTTGGGTCGATGGAATCTGAATTAAACGAAGTGATATGTAGCTTTGTATTCTCGACGATATTTTGAAAATCGTCCAAGTGCCAGTCGGCGGTCAGGGTATTGCTGTAGCTAAGAACGATGAAAATAAAAAGAATACAAAATAGCCTGAGGATGCCATCTGGTTAGTTGCATATTCGTTCAGCATTCTTTGGAATGTGTTTATTGGTTTGTTCATAAAAAAGAAGTTAATCCAGTATTTTCAAATAAAATATGGCAGACGTCTTATCATCAGAGTCTGCCTGATAGGATATAAAACTGATTTATAATTAGTATAGATGTATACGTATACCTGATAGTCATCGTCCATTTCGGAGATTACCCTGTCTGATATGTCAGCAGGGCAACGTCCTGCAGATCCGTCTACTTCAATCTGTAATGATATAAGTACCACATGGTTGCGTCTACAGTATCGGTATTTCGCCTAAGTTATTGTACTGAGTATTTGGGAACCTGGAAAATCGATCGATTGCGCAGTTGGCCGTGATCTGTAAAAGATACGTTACTTGCCAGGAATGGCAAAATAATCGGCCAACCCACTAGCGATAGCTTGCGCGTCGCTCTCAGCAGCTGAGCAGAAAGCCTTGTCGCGATAGGCAATATAGTTCGGAATGGCGATCGCTGCCAAGATACCGATGATGGCGATAACGATCATGAGCTCGATCAGGGTGAAACCTTTCTGGTTCCGTTTGAGGGTCAGTTTCTTCAGTGTCATGTTCTTTTCTCCTTTAAGAGGTTTTTTAGGGGTACTACTGGTTTGAGGATCACTGTTTGTCACTCTTGAGACGTATTAAGCAATTCTTGTGCCAAGAGTCATGCGGGACTGTATTTTGTTTTTTTATACTTATATTGCAGATGGTTATCTGGCATGATGTTTGGTATTGGTCCGGCATGTATGATGGAAGGGTTCCTGCCTTGTTGGATAAGGTGACGAATTTTGCACAATGGTGACAAAAAGTGTCACTTGAGGGGCGGTCGCATGAGATCCGGTGGTTGAAATTCTTGCCGGGAATTAGTTCGTTCCCTGTAACCTCCCGATTTGCCTTTCCAAAGACCTCCATCTATGCCACAATGAGGCTGAATTTTCGGCTAAGGGGGAGGTCCTGGGCGGGGAAAAGGAGATTTCTCGCTTCGCTTCGAAATGACAGCGGGGGGGTCAGGGGCGGGATCATGGCCTTCGCCCTACCGGGAACAACGAGCACTGTCATCGCGACCAATGCCCTGGCTTATGCCCTTTCATCTTCTGTCATCTCGACCAACCCCCGCTGTCATCTCGAACCGCAGGGAGAGATCTCATGCAGCCATTATCCGCTCTGAGAAAGGCATCCTCGGCATCACGAGATTTCTCGCTTCGCTTCGAAATGACAGGGGGGAAAGTCGAAATGACAGAGGGAATAGGTCGCGATGACAGGCTGATCATAGCTTGACAGCTATATAACATGATGGTTATATTGAGACATGAAATGGGAAATCGAATACACCGACGAATTTGAACGATGGTGGAATACTCTTTCCGAAGCCGAGCAGGAATCTGTTGCCGTTTAGTCACTTAGAAAAATTCTTTGTCTGGTTTTTGCAAAGAATTTTTCGTGAAGTGACTTATCCCGTTTATCGGGGATCGGTAGGTCTTCTTGAGATCTTGGGGCCAAATCTGCCTCGACCGCATTCGGATTCCGTCAAAGGTTCCCGTTTCAAGAATATGAAAGAATTGCGCACCCAGCATGCAGGCAGACCCTATCGAACCTTGTATGCCTTTGATCCCAGGAGGACAGCTATCCTTCTGATCGGGGGAAACAAGACCGGCGATGATGGATGGTATCAGAAGTATGTCCCTCTGGCTGACAAGTTGTATGAGCAACACCTGAAAGAACTGGAAGAAGAGGAGGGCTGAGAAATGGCAAAGTCATTCAATACCCTGAAAAGCAAGTTGTCTGAGGCAACCCGGGTAAGCATTGAAAAGCGGGTGGAAGCTGCATTGGAGGAAATGCCGCTGGCCGAGCTTCGGCAGGCTCGCAAATTCACCCAACAGCAGATTGCGGAAACGTTGAATATCAAACAGGCATCGGTCTCCAAGATGGAAAGTCAGGCCGATATGTATATTTCCACCCTCCGCAGGTATGTGGAAGCCATGGGGGGAGAACTGGAAATAGTCGCTAAATTCCCTGAAGGGAGCGTGAAGGTCGAGAATTTCCAGGGGTTGGAGGCGGTGTAGGCCCTTTTTTGCGCGACTGCTGCACAGGGAAAAAAGCTCACGGTGATCCGGATGCGTTCCTCGGGCCTTAAACTCAATATCTCGGCGACGATGTTCCTGTTGCTGGCATGCGCGACGATACTGGGCAATATCGTCATTGTCCTGTTCTGGCAGCGGCAGATCGTCACCGCCGAGATCCGCCATGCCCAGGCCGTTGCCGGGCAATGGGAGATCCTGGTCGCCGGGGGCAAAGCGCCGGTGGCGATCCAGGCGGCTGATCTGCAGCAGCTGTGCCGCGCCGTCGGTCCCTCCTGTCGCGAGGCCGCCTACGTTGGCGATCGCACGGTCGTCTACGCCGGCATGACGGCGGCGCCGCCGCAGCTGCAAGAGGTCATCGACGAGGCGGTGCAGGCCGACCGCGACATCGTCCGCTTTGCCGGGGCAACTTTCGGCGGCATCTTTTTCGGCAACAAACAGCTGATCGTCGCCCGCCCGATCGCAGCGGAGGGGGCAGCGACGGCGGGGCTGGGGCTGATCATCGATATCACCACCGCCTCCCAACTCGTCCTCCAGCACAGCAAGATCATCTTCGCCTGGATCCTGATCAATGTGCTGCTGCTGACGATCATCGGCCTGTCCCGGCTTGACCGTCTCGTCGTCCGCCCGCTCGAGCGCCTGGTCAAGACCTCGGAATCCTATGATTATGGCGATGGCGTCGCGTTCATCGGCGGCGAGGCCGGGAGCGAGCTCGGGCAGCTGTCGCTGGCCCTGAACCGGATGCTGGCGCGGATCGAGGAGGATCGGCAGAAGTTGCGCGCCTCCGTCCACTCCCTGGAGCAGGCCAACCTGCAGCTGGTCGCCACCCAGAAGGAGATGGTCCGGGCCGAGAAGCTGGCGGCGGTGGGGCGGCTGGCGGCGGGGCTGGCGCACGAGATCGGCAACCCGATCGGCATCGTCCAGGGCTATCTCGAACTGCTTGACAATGCCGACCTGGCGGCGGAAGACCGGCGCCAGTTCTCGCAGCGGGCGATCGCCGAACTGCAGCGCATCAACCATCTCATCCATCAGTTGCTCGATTTTTCCCGCGCCTCGTCGCAGGCCCCCGAGCCGGTGGCGGTCCAGGACCTGCTCGCCGAGGTCATCGACATGTTCGTCGCCCAGAAGCGGGCCCCGGAAATCAGTTTTGTGCCGCAATGCCCCGCCGGGAAGGATGTGGTGATCGCCAACGCCGTCGAGATGCGGCAGGTGTTCCTCAACTGTCTGCTCAACGCCGCCGACAGTATCGAGGAGATGGGCGAGGGGCATCCGGGCCGGATCGTCGTCAGCTGCCGCTGCGACCGGGAGGACGGGGCCGTGGTTCACGTGGTGTTCGCCGACAACGGCCAGGGGATCGCCACCGACCATCTCGAGACGATATTTGATCCGTTCTATACCACGAAGGCCCCGGGCAAGGGGACGGGACTGGGGCTGTCGGTGTCGTACTCGATCGTCGAGGCGGCCGGCGGCCGGATCTGGGCCGAAAGCTCCGGGGATGGGGCGGAGATACATATCGAGCTTCCTGTCGTGCGATAGGCGATGGTGGGGAGGGGCGGTTGCTCGAAGAAAATGGGCATTCTTGGCAACATGAGATTTCTCGCTTCGCTCGACAGGGTTGGAGGGCTCGAAATATGACAAACGCCTGTCACATACTCCGATTGATACTCTTGACTGACTGTATTTTATAAATTACATTAATGCTATGTTCGAGATTATTCAAAGTGCCACATTTGCACGATGGTTGGGTGATCTGAAAGACCAAAAGGCCCGAATGCGCATCCATGCGAGGTTGGATCGTCTGGCTTTAGGCAATTATGGCGATGTGCAACCAATTGGAGAAGGGCTTTCTGAGTTGCGAATCCATTACGGGCCGGGTTATCGGTTATATTGCATGCAGCGTGGCATGCGGATTGTCGTAATGCTGTGCGGTGGCGATAAATCCTCACAGGAACGCGATATTGAACAGGCGAAAATCATTGCCAAAGACTGGAGAGATTAAGACATGGCTGAGAAATTCACCAGGTATGATACCGCCGAATATTTGAAAACCGACTCGGATATGGCGGCATATCTTGATGCCTGCCTGGAAGAAGCGGGGGACGACCCGGCTTTTATCGCCCATGCATTGGGAGTGATTGCACGGGCCCGCGGGATGTCGCAACTGGCACGCGATACCGGCTTGGCACGGGAGAATTTGTACAAGGCGCTTTCATCGGATGGAAACCCCGAATTCGGAACGATTCTGAAGGTGATCAGGGCTCTTGGCTTGAAACTCCACGTTCAATCGGCATAAAAATATCACATTCCAGTCGCATCTGTCAGACCCGGCACGAGTACGATCCGGTCCTGGCTTTATAGGACGTCGCCTCCAGTCCGAGGTTGACCACGGTGTGCCTGATTTTTCCCGCATATTCATCACCCCGGAGATTGTCAGCGGGCACAGAAGGCGACATTTTCAGGCACCTTGCCAGGTTCGTCGATGAGTTCCCCCCCTTGATCTTCCCCATCTGTCATCTCGACTTACCCCCGCTGTCATCCCGATCTTCCCCCGTTGTCATCTCGACCGCCAGGGAGAGATCTTCGCAGGGCCGGATCTCAATGGAAAGACAAGATTTCTCGCTTCGCTTCGAAATGACAGCGGGGGTAGGGGTCTTGGCCTTTGCCCTATCGGGAATAATGAGGTTTCTCGCTGACGCTTGAATATGCCAAACACCTGTCACATAAATATGTCGAGATCGACATCGGGAAAGGCGAAAAGGGAATAAACGAAATGACAGGAGGGAAAATGCAGGCCGGCAGCTGGTCCGGATTGACCGGCTGCATCTGGGCCCCCAGTCCCCTTAGACAGAATGGTTTGTTTTCTCTATATACCGTACGGTTTCAAGGCCTTTGAAATGAGCATCCTGGGTCCAGACAAGAGCCCCGTGGGCTCGCGCCGTGGCCAGTATGACACTGTCGGCGAGGGGAAGTTTCCATTCACTGCCGATCTTCGCGGCGTTGAGAGCAATATCCGCATCCAAAGGCACGACCTGCCCCTGGTGCATGACGGCGGCAACCTGGAGCGCGGCGTCTTCACCGCGTTGCACCAGCACACGCTTACATACCTCGAGGATGCAGATGGTTGGGACAATGAGCGTTCCAGTGTCCTCGATGACGGGGGCGTAAAAGTCTGCGAGAGGGCTATCGGCAAAGTATTCGAGCCAGCCACAGGAATCGACGAGGTTCATACCCGGTCTGACTCCCTGTCCACGCTGGTATCGATCCCCTTGAGGAAGCCGCGAAAATGCTGTGGTTTTTTGAGCGGGATGAGTTCGATCCGGTCTGTCATAGCGGAGCACCTGAATCCTGGCGCCGGGTTGAATGTCCATGGCCTCCCTCAGGTTACGCGGGATAACGATCTGAAATTTGGGAGAAACGGTTACCTCGTTCATGGCAGCCTCCATCGATAAGGGTTCTATCTTACTATAGCGCAATCGATCCGACCGGACAAGGGGAGCGGCCGCTGTCATCTCGACCTTCCCCGCTGTCATCTCGACCGTAGGGAGAGATCTCATGCAGTCATCATCCGCCCCAAGAAAGGCATCCTCGGCAACATGAGATTTCTCGCTTCGCTTCGAAATGACAGGGAGAAAAAACGAAATGACGGCGGGGGCGGGAGTTTCGACCTTTGCCCTGCCGGGAACGTTGAGAATTCCCGTCCTCATCTCGACCTATCCCCGCTGTGTGCAAGAACCGGCATTCGATCCGGCAAAAATATGTATCTATGAATTTCTACAATATTGATTTAAAATGCATTAAACGAAATGATCATCCGGCAAAATCGAATCAGGGGCGCGCATGGCATACAAAGAAACCATAACCTCCATGGAGCCGATGTTGCCGCCGGAGAACGAGCGGCGACTGGAGGATCTCGCCTTTGATCTGGCTACCAAGGCCAACTCTCTGGCCAGCCAGGTCCCCCGGCAGGTCCGCCAGGGGGTCGGGGATCTTGTCCGCTCGATGAACTGCTATTACTCCAATCTCATCGAAGGTCATGACACCCACCCGCGCGACATCGATCGTGCCCTGGCTCATGCCGATTACTCGCCCGATCCGGAGAAAAGGGCCCTGCAGCATGAAGCGATCGCCCATATCGAGGTGCAGCGGCTTATCGATTATCAGCACGACCTGCAGGAGGAAGCAACAAACACGAAATATCTCCTCTGGCTGCATCGCGAGTTCTGTCAACGGATGCCGGAGGAGTTGCTCTGGGTAGCGAATCCCGAGACCGGCGAACGGCAACGAGTCGTCCCCGGTCAACTGCGGCAGGGCTGGGTGCAGGTGGGCCGGCATATCCCGCCGGCCGCCGAGGCACTTCCTCTTTTTCTGAAGCGGTTCGACGAGGTGTATACATCACAGAAACTGTCACGGGTGCGGCAGATCGTCGCTCTGGGCGCCGCTCATCATCGTCTGCTGTGGATCCATCCTTTTTATGACGGCAACGGCCGGGTTGCCCGTTTGATGTCGCATGCAACACTGATCCGCTGCGGGGTCGGAAGCAGTCTGTGGTCGGTCGCCAGGGGTCTGGCTCGCAACGTCCGGCAGTATAAGGGCCTGCTCATGGCCGCCGATTCGCCGCGGCGAGGGGATCTCGATGGCCGCGGGGCGTTGTCGATGCAGGCTCTGGTTGAGTTTTGTGAATTCTTTCTGACCATTTGCATCGATCAGGTCGAATACATGGCGTCGCTGCTTCATCCGGAAGATCTGCTCAGGCGCATGGAACTGCATATCCAGGAAGAGGTGGCTGCCGGACGACTGCCGAAAGGTACGTTTCCGCTGCTTCGCGAAGCGCTGCTGGCGGGGGAGGTGCCGCGGGGGAAGGCGGCGGAGATCACCGGTTACGGGGAACGGATGGCCAGGAACGTCGTTGCCGAGCTGATCCGCAAAGGCTATCTCAAATCCGAGAGCAGCCGCAAGCCGCTCATCCTTGCCTTTCCTATCGATGCAGTCGAGAGATGGTTCCCACGGTTGTACCCGGCAGGGAAGGGGTGACCTTTTGTGTTGAAGTCGACTTACCCCCGCTGTCATCTCGACCGCCAGGGAGAGATCTGAAACCGGCCATGGTTGAGGGCTCACTGCCCTGAAAAGACAAGATTTCTCGCTTCGCTTCGAAATGACGGCGGGGGCGGGATGGTGGCCTTCGCCCTACCGGGAAGGATGAGCTTTATCGTCGGCGCTCGACATCACAAGGCAGGCAGACGTTCATTTTCCAACAGGCTCTGATTATAATGAACTCTTGAGCAATTTAATGATAAGGTGAGTTACGTTAAGCTGGAGAAGGTCGTCTGTCTGCTCATGGATATGCAATCCACATGGGTGGAAGGATCAAAGTTGATGGCATATTTGAAGGGAGATGCAAAATGGAAACTCTGGTAGACGACAATAAGTTGAAAGAATTACTGAAGCAGGCCATCATCGAAGTCATTGAAGAAAAAAGGGAAACGGTCCATGATATACTCATGGAGGTGATGGAAGATGCTGCCTTGATGCGGGCAATCCAGGAAGGCGAAAACTCGGGTGAAGCCGACAGAGAAGAAATTTTTGGGATACTCCGAGGTGACGAAGGTAATGCATGAACGTTAAATTTACCAAGAGTTTTGCTAAAGACCTGCGCAAGCAGAGAGATTTACCGCTTCTTCCCTTGATATGAACACCGTCGAATCCCCCCATACCCTGCTGATCATCGATGACGAGGAGAACATGCGCCACATGCTGCAGGCGATGGTCGGGCGCCATGGCTATGCGGTGGAAACGGCGGCCGACGGGGCCCAGGCCCTGCAGCTGCTGGCCGGGCGCCGTTTCGATTTCATCCTCTGCGATGTGCGCATGCCGGAGATGGACGGGATCGCCTTTCTCGCCGCCGCCCGCGACCACCTCGAACGGACGACGGTCATCATGATGTCGGCCTACGGCAGCATCGACACCGCCATCGAGGCGATGAAGGCCGGGGCCTATGATTTCATCTCCAAGCCGTTCAAGGCCGACGAGGTCATCATGGCCCTGCGCAAGGCCGAGGAGCGTGAGGCCCTGCGCCAGGAGAACCTGCAGTTGCGGCGGGAGATCGAGGCGATGCGCGGACAGGCCGGCTTTGCCCGGATCATCACCAACAGTCCCGAGATGCAGGCCGTGCTGAAACTGGCGGCCAAGGCCGCCCGCTACGATTCGACCGTGCTGATCACCGGCGAATCGGGGACCGGCAAGGAGCTGATGGCCCGCGGCATCCATGACGCCAGTCCGCGCCGGGAGCAGCCGTTCATCGCCCTCAACTGCGGCGGCATCCCTGCGAACCTGCTCGAAAGCGAGCTGTTCGGCTACCTCAAGGGGGCGTTTACCGGCGCCGATCGCAGCCGGAGGGGGCTGTTCGAGGAGGCCGAGGGCGGCACCCTGCTGCTCGATGAGATCGGCGAGCTGCCGCTGTCGCTCCAGGTCAAGCTGCTGCGCGTCCTCCAGGAACGGGAGATCCGGCCGTCTGGGGGCGAGCGCCTGCCGCAAGATCGATGTCCGGATCCTCGCGGCGACGGCCCGCGACCTGGCGGCCGAGGTGCAGCTCGGGCGGTTCCGGGAGGATCTCTACTTCCGCCTCAACGTCATCCAGATCGTGATCCCGCCGCTGCGCCGGCGGCGGTCCGACATCCCGCTGCTGTGCCGCCATTTCCTGGAAAAGGTGCGGAAGGAAATGGCGATCGAGATCACCAGGGTCATGCCCGAGGTCATGGAGCTGTTCGATCGCTACGATTGGCCGGGCAATGTCCGCGAACTGGAGAACATCATCCACCGGGGGGCGGTGATCGCCGACGACCAGGCGATCCGGGTCGACCATCTGCCGCAGTATATGAAGGACAGGCGGTCGGCGGCCAAATGCCTGGACGATTTTGACGGCTTCTCGTTGAAACAGGCGCAGGAAATCATGGAGGAAGAGCTGATCGTCAAGGCGCTGGACGAGACGGGCGGCAACCGCGTCCAGGCCTCGAAACTGCTGGAGATCAGCTACCCGTCGCTGCTGTCGAAGATCAAGAAGTACGGGATAGAGCCGGGGTAGGGGCCGCTTGCCGAAAGAGAGCTGCCTGGTGAATGCATGTCGGCATATCTTGTCTTTTTGACTGGGAGAAAGGAAGGCCAGGAACCAGCACTTTTACAAGCCTGACCTTCCCCGGGTTAAGCAATTCATCCCGTCCATTGATCCGCGCTCAGCCCGTCAGATAGCACTTGCAATTCTTTTTTCAGATGCTTTAGACTGTAATATGGATGTTTTGTATCATTTTTCAACCAGACTACAAGGTGCGAAAATGTCACTTAAAAAGGCTCTGAAACAGCGCCGCGGTGAAATTATCAAAATTGCCGATCGGTACGGAGTTCACAACATTCGTATATTCGGCTCTGTTGAAAAGGAAACAGAGAGGCCCGATAGTGATGTCGACTTCCTGGTTGATCTCGACAAAGGAAGAAGCTTGCTGGATATCGGGGGAATGGCCATTGATCTCCAACAGCTACTGGGAAGAAAAGTTGATATTGTGACGGAGAAAGGGCTCCATTGGTATATAAAAGAGACAATATTGAATGAAGCAAAACCGTTATGAAAGGTGATACTCTCTATACAATCCACATCCGTGAATGCATTGACCGGATACAATCGTATGTTGCAGAGATTGATCAGAATCAGTTTATGGATTCATCTCTGATACAGGACGCGGTATTGAGAAATCTTCAGGTTTTGGCAGAATCAACCCAGCGCCTTTCTGATGAATTCAAAGCCCGGCATGCAGAAATAGAATGGCACAAAATATCTGGCCTTCGCAACATCCTGGTTCATGATTATCTCGGCATTGATATTGAAGCTGTCTGGATTATTATCAGCGAAGAACTCTCAAAACTGAAAAGAGCAGTAAAGGATTAATCTCTCCCCATCCGTCCCTCCCGGGGAAAAGCGAGATTTCTCGCTTCGCTTCGAAAATGACAGCGGGGGCGGCATCACGGCCTTTCGCCCTACTGGGAATGACGAGATTTCGGCCTTCCTTCACTGTCATCGCGCCCAATGCCCTGGCTTATGCCCTTTCATGCAGAAAAGGGGTCATCCATGATAAGTATTGTCAATGGGAAAACGGAGGTTTCCCGTCTCGCCCAGGAATGAGTCTGCTCCCGCCTTGCCGCTGCCCCGATCTTGGCTACACCTCGGTGGGAGCGGAAGTGGGAGGGCCGTTCCGAGAATGGGCCAAAGTGTAGCTCGTCGGAGGAATGGCCCTCCCACTGGAGCGGGTTGCGAGCTCAATTCAATACCTTGCGCATTTTCAAACACCCTGCCGCAACTCGATCTTTTTCTTCTTGTCCAATGAGTCAGCGTAAACACGCGACCAGACATCCATTTGCTGCATTCGAGACCGGATACGGTTCATATTACCCTGTATCCTCATCGACCTCGGCAGAAGATTGAGTGTGGGTCAACCCACCGGCCTCGAAACAGAGTATAAGCTGCATCGCATCCTTTGCATGCAGAGACCCCAATTCGGCGAGGACCGGCGGGAAGATCGTGGTTTTTGGGAGAGCGTATGCTGCTTTTTTCCTAAGCCGCTTTTTGTTCCTCGCGGAAGACGAAGTTGGTTTCGCTTTTGTCAACCGCCATCATGTAGGCGACCAGTCGTCTGGCCACCGCAAGTGTGGCTCGGTTCCGGTTGCCTCTGTTCAATTCCCGCTGATGGATGTCAGCCAGTTGTGGGTTCCAGCGCGGGGCTAATTTTGCCGCCTCGACCAGAATATCTGGAGATGTTTGTTGCGCTTTTTGGAGATCGGTCCCCGCTGTTCTTGCCGGCGGATTCCCGTTGCGCACTGCACAGCCCGCAGTAACTGATGGCCTGGCGAATTGAGCCAAATCGAGAAACAGGCCCGATTTCCAAAACCCAGGTCAGCGCCGTAACCTCGCCGACCCCGGCAATGGTTATCAAGCGGGTAACCCTTTCCTGGATTAGTGGATTAGTCCGCAAGGCTTGGATCAGCCGTTTCTGGAACGTCTGGAACATCTCAAACCCGGCACGACTCAACATCAGGAGTTCCTTGACCGAAGGCGGTATCTCGTCAAGCCGGTCCAGCAGTTCATGGAAATATTTCTTGCCACGCAGGCGGTTCTTGCTGTAGCCGGCCCCAACTTCCATCAACAGGCCGGACATTTTGTTGTGCATGTTGACTGCGGTCCGCACCAGGTGATTGCGATACCGTAGAATCCGCCGCAACTCCCTGATTTCTTGCGGGAGCATGGCACATTCCGGCAACAAGTCGACCCGCAGAAGATCGGCGATCTTCTCCGCATCGGCCTGGTCATTTTTCTTCTTGGCCGCAGTGATGGCTTTGAGCATCTCGGGGTGGGCCACCTTCAACGCCAGGGCATGGGGCGCGAGAAAATCATACACCCAGCCAGTGAAGATGGTGGCCTCCATCGCTCCGATCCATGGACCGGGTAGGCGCTGCGCCCATGCACTCAACGATACCCTGTCTGCGGAAACCATCCCTTGATCGACCAGGCGACCGTCAATAGTTTTGATGCAGTAGGCAATCATCTTCTTGTGGATATCCAACCCGATAAAGTAACATGCGCTCATAGAAACCTCCCTGTGGTGTATTTTGGGCGAGCTGGTTCTCGACCCAACAGTTGTTAAACATTATACCCACATGGAGGTTTCTTCCGTTCTTGGGGCTTATGCATTCAAACAGAGTAAAATTAATCCGAATCTGTCGATGCCTTGGATCATTTAATGGTGCGGGGAGGTTTTCCCGAACCATGCCTGGCGGAGGATCCGGTATCTGCCGACCGCTGGCGGATGCAGTATTTTAACGACTTGATACGCGAAGATGTGCTTGAGTTTTCGCGTCTGCACGAAATCACCACGATGCGCCTTTTTGTCGAGTTGTTGCGGGAACGCGTGGGCTCGCCGCTGTCGCTTGCATCCATGGCACGGGACCTGGCGGTCGCCCCTGCGACCTTAAAACGCTATCTGGATATCCTGGAGGCTTTGTTTATCGTCTTCAGTGTTCGCCCTTGGCACCGCAATATCGCCCGCGCTATTCTGCAGAGCCCTAAGGTGTATTTTTATGATACGGGACTGGTTCGGGGTGATCAAGGTGTCGTTCTGGAAAATGCTGTAGCAGGAATGTTGCTGAAACATATACATTTTCTTCAGGATAGCGGCGGACGGAACTGTCGGCCTGCATTATATCAGGACAAAAGACGGCACAGAGGTTGATTTTGCCCTGAGTGAGGATGGGCGTTTGACGCAGATGATCGAGTGTAAATTGGCTGATGCCAAGCCGCACCGTGGATTGGCCCGCTTTGGCGAACAGTTTCCCCAGGCAGAGTCGGTACAGATTGTCCATGGCCTGCGACAGGAAGAATTCCGGAACGGTATACGAATTACCGATGCCGGCACCTGGCTCATGGGTCTGTCGGTATAGACGGTACAGAAACCGCTCGATGGCTTACCTCCAAGGAGTACTCAGTCTTCACCGCTCCTTGCCGCTGGGGAGAGCGGTAAAAGAGGACAGATTTATTTTTTTGAACAAAAAATAAATCTGTTCTCTTTTTTGTCCCCTTTTTTCATCAGATAATTACCTGGATTCCTTTCCTTTCTATTAGATCAAGCAACCTTTTCGAGGCGCCGGCAGGTTTCTTGGCGCCTCGTTCCCATTGCTGTACCGTGGAGGTACTGACATTCATCGCAACCGCAAGAGCAGATTGACTGAGTTTATTTTTTTTTCTCAACCCAACTACTTCAGCGGGAGAATACTCCTTCACATCTGGCAGACATAGAGCCGCAATGTTCCTCATTGTGATTTCATCGACAAGGCCTATCTTTTGAAGATCGGCCATGGTATCCATAATCGAATTTTTTATTGATTCCCGCATAACTTAACCTCAATCAATACTCCGGTTTCTATAGATTTTTGAATGTCGGCCGCAGAATAGGCAAACAGTATTTTGGCGAACGCCTTGAGAGCATCGAGTTCTTTTGATGAGAGGTTTGATTTTTCGTTTTTTGCGAAACCATGGATAAAAACGGCCATTTTGTCTTTCTGAAAACAAATGATAGTTCTGCCGCTTTTGCTTTTACCTTGCCCCGCAAACCGGATTCGTTTCTTGATTATCTTGCCTCCAAGACTGGCTTCAAAAGTGCCCTGTTCAACTTCTTCAAGGGTGTTGGCTAAATCTCCAATGGATACGCCCTGATCGGCAGCCCATTTAGAGAATCTCTTTGTCATCAATCTCTTCATTCTGCTAATATAACACCTGGTGCTATAGTTGGCAATTGTGAATCAACATTCAGGATAGAGCCGCCCCTGGTATGTCATCTCTACCTTGTGGTCGAGATCTCAAACAGGCCTGGTAATCATCCCGCAGGAACGACCAAATTCCTTGCCGCCGCCTGGGACCACCTCGAGCGGATGTCTGTCATCATGATGTTATCCTACGGCAGCATCGACACCGCCATCGAGGCGAGGAGAGGGAGGCCCTGCGCCAGGAGAACCTGCGGTTGCGGCAGACGCTCGGAATTCAACATCTGCCGCAGTATATGAAGGACACGCGGTCGGCGGTGAAATGCCTAGGCGATTTCGACGGCCTGTCGTTGAAACAGGCATAGGAAATCATGGAACAGATGCTGATGGTCAAGGCCCTGGACGAGACCGGGGGCGCCTTTTCTTGCTTTGTCTTATCGACCTACCCCCGCTGTCATCTCGACCGCAAGGGAGAGATCTCAAGCAGGCCAGACAGTCATCCCCCGCAAGGAAAAATTTCATCCTCTGCGATGCATGTCTGCCGCAAGATCGATGTCCGGATCCTTGCGGTGACGGCCCGAGACCTGGCGACCGAGGTGCAACTCGGGCGGTTCCGGAAGGATCTCAACTTCCGCCTCAACGTCATCCGGATCGTGATCCCGCCGCTGCGCCGGCGGCGGTCCGAAATCCCGCTGCTGTCGAAGATCAGAAGTACGGGAAAGATCCGGCGTAGAAATAAAGCGGCGGGAGTGGGGGTGTCTGGAAAAATTGTTGCTATCTATAAAATGTTTTAATAGGCGGTCCCGGTGGGCTGATTGCAGAGCCATATCACTGCGTCGTATGCCAAAAATATAAACTTGTCTGTTTGCAGCTGGTTATGATTTTTTCATGGGCATGCAACAAATGGCGTGAAAATTGAATATAAAACTGAAGAAATGCAGAAGGCGATATCGCAGCCGAGAGG
>CAWJYH010000010.1:0-101111 GCA_963847035.1 uncultured delta proteobacterium
ATGTGCCGTTCTCGGCGGTGGCGATCATGACCGATAGCCGGTATAGTTGCCACGAAGAAAAATCGGCGGCCGGGAGTGGGCGGGGGTGAGCTCGGCGGAGGCCGCCGGTCCCTGCGTATGCTGACGGAAATCCTGTTGTTGTCACCTCACTCAAGATGAAGATGAAGAAAATACTGATCATTTTTGCCCACCCGGCAATTGCCCGCTCCAAAATCAATGCCGCAATGCGGGGAGCGGTCGAAGACCTGCATGGGGTCACATTCCATGACCTGTATGCCGCCTATCCCGATTTTCTGATCGACGTCGCCCATGAGCAGAAACTGTGCCTGGCCCATGACGTCATCATCTTTCAGCATCCGCTCTACTGGTATTCGACTCCGGCGATCATGAAGGAGTGGCTCGATCTGGTGCTGCAGTACGGCTGGGCCTATGGTGTCAATGGGAAAGCACTGGAAGGGAAATATTTCCTCCAGGCCCTGACCGCCGGAGGGGACAGTGATTCCTACCGGAAACACGGTCTCAACACCTTTACCATCGGCGAGTTGACGGCTCCGTATCGGGCCACGGCGAACACCTGCCGGATGGAATGGCTTCCGCCCTTTACCGTCCTCGGCATGCACCGGGGAATGTCGGAGGAAAAAATCAGCAGCCACGCCGAAGAGTACCGCCGTGTCGTGACGGCTCTCCGGGACGATACGTTGGATATACAAAAAGCGAAAAAACACGAATACTTGAACAGCAACCTCGATCTCACCATCAGGAATATATAGGCATGGAACATTTTCTTCTCCAACTCTTCATATTCCTCGCCGCCGCCGCCATTGCCGTGCCGCTGGCGAAGAAATGCGGCCTCGGGTCCATCCTTGGCTATCTCCTGGCCGGTATTGTTATCGGCCCTTTCGGGCTGTCACTGATCGGCGACATCGAAGAGGTCATGCATTTCACCGAATTCGGCGTGGTGATGATGCTGTTTCTCGTCGGACTGGAGCTGAAGCCTTCCCTGCTCTGGCAGCTGCGCATCCCGATACTGGGCATGGGCGGCACCCAGGTAGTGCTGTCAAGCGTCGCCATCGGCGGCGCAGTATCCCTGAGCGGCCTGCCGTGGCAGCAGGCCGTCGCTATCGGGCTCATCGTCTCGCTTTCCTCCACCGCCATTGTCCTGCAGACCCTTCGGGAAAGGGGGATATTGAATACATCCCCGGGCCGGTCGATTTTTTCGGTCCTCCTGTTCCAGGATCTGGCGGTTATCCCCATCCTGGCAATCCTGCCGCTTCTGGCGACAGCGGCGGTGATCGACAACGGCCCTCAAGGTTCGGCTCTTTTCGACATGTCCGGCCTGCCCGGTTACGTGCGTATCCTGGTGACGTTGCTGGCGGTAAATTTCATCTTTTTCGTCGGCAAATTTGCCAGCCGGCCGATTTTCCGCGCCATCGCCTCGACCCGGGTCCATGAGATATTCGTGGCCGCCGCGTTGGCCCTGGTTGTCGGCATAAGTCTTCTGATGAGTGCGGTTGGACTGTCGCCTGCCCTCGGCACCTTTCTGGCCGGCGTGGTCCTGGCGGAAAGTGAATACCGGCATGAGCTGGAAAGCGATATCCAGCCGTTCAAGGGGCTGCTGCTGGGAATATTTTTTATCTCCATCGGGGCCAGCCTCAATTTCACCCTGATCGGCGACCATGCCCTGGTGATCGCCGCTATGGTCCTCGGTCTTCTCGGTATCAAGTGGCTCGTGCTGATGATCACCGGCGTTCTCTTCAAGATGCCCGGAAGCGAACGGTGGCTTTTTGCCGTTGCTCTGGCCCAGGGCGGTGAATTTGCCTTTGTCCTTTTCCAGTATGCAAAGGTCAATGGAATTCTGCCGAACAATGTCGTCGAACCGCTTATTTCCGCCGTGGCGATATCGATGTTCCTGACGCCGCTGCTGTTTTTACTGCATGCCAGGCTGGCTGGCGGAGATGATGGCGAGGGGCAGGACAGGGCTGCCGATGCGATCAAGCATCAGGGAAACAGGGTCATTCTCGCAGGATTTGGCCGGTTGGGCACGGATCTCGGCCGATTCCTCATCGCCTCCGGAATCAGGCCGGTTATTCTCGACCATGATGCAGCCAACGTCGACATCCTCCGTCGGTTCGGCTTCGAGGTCTACTACGGAGATATCACCCGTCTGGACCTGCTTGCCGCTGCCGGGGCTGCAGAGGCGGAACTGATCATCATAACCATAGGTGATGTCGAAAAAGCCAGAGAGCTGGTCCGCCTGGTCCAGAAACACTACCCTCACCTCAAGATCGCCGCCAATGCCTCGGACCGCTCTGCCGCCTATGAGTTGATGGATCTGGGGATTACCATCATCCGCCGGGAGACTTTCGGGAGTGCTCTCTCGCTGGGCCAGGATGTCTTGAAGATGCTTGGTGTGCACCCGTATGAGGCGTACAGGCTCATGCGGATCTTCAGGAAAATGGACGAAGACAGCATGCCGGAATTATACAGGATTCATCGACATGATGAGGAAAGGTACATATCCATGTACCAGAAACACAATGCCGATCTGGAAGAGCTGATGAAAATGGACCTCGATGCCGACGTGGAAGAGCTCGATAAGGCATGGAGTGTCGGTAAGATGGAGGAATAACTTCGAGCCGGCTCGAGGTACCGATGGTTGTGCGCACCGCAAATTGAACAACCCCGGTACCCGCCGGCGGACATGCTCCTGCCGACATCAACCCGCTACATCTGCTCCCGATCAGAGGTCACGCCGGACGCCATACGCACCCCCAACGCAAAGGCGCGTTTGCAGTCTTCCGGAAAGACCTCGGCATGGCGCTTGTATTTTGCCTCCTTGTCAAACAGTTCCGCCTCAAACTTGTCGTAGTCGCCGTACTGCAGGGTATCTGTCGACAGTAGCAATTCGCAGGCGCCGAAATGCATCTCCAGCATATTTTTCGTCCGCCCGAAAACCTGATCGTAGCCCAACCCCTTCAGCATTTCTTCCGGTGCATTCATCGTGTACACCATCGCCGTATGTATCTTTCCCGGAAACAGCGAGCGCACGTTTTTTCCGTATTGCAGATAAGGGAAACAGAGACGTTCCAAAAAGGCCCGGGTGGCAGCAGATTCGCAGCCATAATATACGGGGCTGCCGATAATCAGCGCATCCGCTTCCCGGACACGATCGAGCACGGCAGTCAAATCGTCCTGTACCGCACAGACACCATCCTTTTTGCGGCTGATTTTCTTGCAGGAAAAACAGCTTATACAGCCGGAAAAATTCAGGTCATACAGTTGGATCAACTCGGTCTGGGCCCCTGCTGACCTTGCGCCTTCAAGGGCATTATTGAGGAGCGTGACGGTGTTCCATTTCTTTTTCCGTGGACTGCCGTTAAATGCCATGATCTTCATGAGAAACCTCCTGTTGTGTATCTTGCGGGATTGAAAATATGTCTTTCGGTCTCCCGATATCCCGGTGGTTGAGACGTGCAGACCAGAACCTCACGATTGTGTGACGGTCGGATTGCCTTGCTGCGGTTGGGATTGGATTTGATCCGGGGCAGCGGCCGTATAGACCCTCCTGCGAAGAGGTAGTTTGACGGTTCCGGGATAATAAAGAAGCCTCCACTCCATGGGCCGCTGAAAGTCACGAACGTGGAGGCTTCATCAACGTCATACAATGTTTAAGCCACACGAAATGGGAATGCAAGTCCCATGTAGTGCGGGCAGGGAAATGCCGTCGCAAGGTGCGCTGAGGGCAGCTTCGACAAGGTCCTGGGGTTTTCAACGGCCGTGACACCGCATCGATGCCCACCAAGAAAGGGGAAAAATACTCAAATTTGGGTATGGCAATCGGGCTCCGCTTTTAATAATCTCCGGTGCAAGAGATATAATTTCAGCGGCATGCCCGCGAGCAGCTGAGCAAGGGGGAGGGCCTTACAAGACAATCCCTTCCTGGAGAACCGAACGTTCGGGCCGCAGGTGCTTTCGGTGGGAGAGTTGCACGAAGCAGGCAAGGTGTTTCCCGGTTCCGAAGGGGGCTTGGGGATCAGCGCGGAAACCCGCATATTCGATACACTACGGGTCTTGGAAAAGGAGGTGATTGTGAAGGATTCGCACAGTTTTTTGAGCACGATGTGAATGTTTCGTTTTTAACCATTAGATACAGGTGACCAACATGATAAAAAAAATTTTAGTCTTTTTCGTCTCTGTTTTTTTTGTCTCTATATTCACATCATCTTTATCGCAAGCGGTTGATTTGAAAGCAAACGAAAAAGCTGTTTCTGATGAATACAAAAAGTTGATTCCAACTGATAAAATTAAAAATATCGAAGATTTGTATAAGAAATGGGTGGACGTTCAAGAAGGTAGGAGCAAGGCTATAATTCTCGATATAAGGACTGAAGCTGAATTTGATTCCGGACATATATTAGGTTCCAACAATATCGACTCCGGCCACGCGTATGGAATACCTGAAAAAATTACCGACCCGAATACAGAGATATGGGTTTTTTGTCGAACGAAAAATAGATCGATATACTTTGTGGCGAATTTGTATAAATATGGATACACCAATGTATTTTTAGTTGAAGGTGGTATTAAGGATTGGGCAGAAAAGGGATACCCATTGGTGAGCAAGCATCTGGGTGAAATTAAAGTCGTTAAATACGACAAATCGTTAAAAGAAAATTACATGATCAGAGAAAATAAATAAGCTGTCTACGCAAAAGTTTTCTCCCGGATCAGCCAATCGTTGGACCAGACGGGTTTACACCCGTCTGGTACCGGCGATTTTTGCGGACTCAAACGTGCCGAGTCCTGTCCCGGTCATTCGCTACGGCGAGATTTTGCAAGAGGCTCTGAAATTATAACACTTTGCCTTTTCCCTGCATGAACTCACTGAGCTTATCCACTGTCAGCGGTCGACTCAAATAATAGCCCTGGACCTCGGTGCAGTTGTGCGATTTGAGGAATTCAAACTGATTTTCTGTTTCCACTCCTTCTGCTGTCACACTCAGGCTCATGTTCTCAGCAAGAGAGATAATGGCTGAGGCAATGACCTGGTCATGGATATCAGTGCCGAGAGCACAGACAAAAGATCGGTCAATCTTGAGCCGGTCGATGGGAAACTTTTTCAGGTAAGCGAGCCTTGAAAAGCCGGTACCGAAATCGTCAATGGCGAGATGAACCCCAAGGGCTTTGAGTTCGCTGAGAGTTGTGATGGCCATCTCGCCATCCTTCATCAACACGCTTTCGGTAATCTCAATTTCCAGCGCGGAAGCTTCGAGACCGGTTTCTTTTAATATCCGCCCTACCTGGGCAGGAAAGCCAACTTGGGCAAACTGTCGAACGGAAACATTGACAGCCACTCTGGGAATAACAATCCCGGCATCTCGCCAAGCCTTAGCCTGGGCGCAGGCTGTGCGCAACACCCATTCACCGATGGGAACGATAAGGTTCGTCTCTTCCGCCAAAGGAATGAACTCCGCTGGCGTGATCACTCCGATCTCAGCATTATCCCATCGCAACAAGGCCTCTACGCCGGAAATAGAACCGTCTTTTACATCCACTTGGGGCTGATAGTGCAAGGACAGCTCACCCTGGTTCAAAGCCGCGCGCAGATGTTTCTCCATAGTCAAACGTTTCAAGGCTGCGGCATTCATGTCTTCGGTAAAAAAACGGAAGGCGTCACTACTCTTGCGTTTGGCAGAGTACATCGCCAGGTCAGCATTTTTGAGCAGGGTTTCGATGTCCTGACCATCTTCCGGATACACGGCGATACCAATGCTGCCGCTGACAGTGATATCATGGCCGGCTAAACTGACCGGTTCGGCCAATGCATCCAGAACTCGTTGGGCGACCACCCTTGCGTCGTTACCTGTATTGATTTCAGGCAGAAGTATGGTGAATTCGTCACCGCCAAGTCGGGCCAGGCTTCCAGCAACATTACTTGGGTATCCCATGGTGAGGCTATCACTAGCACGCACACTTAGACTCAGGCGCTGAGCGACCTCGATCAACAGGAGGTCGCCGACGGAATGGCCAAGGGTATCGTTGATACGCTTGAAATTGTCCAAATCCAGGAACATCAACGCCATGTGGTGCTGGTTTCGGCGGGCCAAACCAAGTGCCTGTGCGAGTCGTTCCCTGAAGAATGCCCGGTTGGGCAAACCGGTTACGTTGTCGAAATACGCGAGTTGGCGAATCTGTTCCTCGGCTTGGCGGCGCCTGCCGAGCGCCTCTGCAAGCTGGCGAACCTCGTGAGGATGAAAGGGTTTTTGGAGGTAGAACATGCTGCTTGTCGGCGGTACCTGTCTGGAGATCTCTTCTGGATCGATGTCGGAGTAGGCGGTCACAATAACGATATCCACCCGGGGGTCCAATTCCCTGATCCGAATCGCGGTCCACAGGCCATCAGGCCCGGGCGGCATCTTCATGTCGAGAAAGACTACGCTGTAAGGCCGTCCATCGATGTTGCCGTCTTTCACAGCCTGAACGGCATCTTCCGCTCCTCTGCAGAATGTCAACTCAAAGATATCAGCCGAGGTGCTGGAGGTTTCGGGTGTACCGAATAATCGAGTTCGCATCTCATCCAGGTTGCGGCTGGCATGTCCAGGATCTTTCTTTTGTAAGATTTCTCTGTAGCTGTCGAGGATAGCCGCTTCATCATCAGCAATCAGGATGCGGATGGGAACTTGTGGGGTGGTCTCGGCCAAAACTTTCATATCGCCTTCTCCGTGGTTGTCTTTGATTGCTCAGTCAGGGGCAGCAGGAGGTGAAAGCACGCTCCCTGCCCAGACTCTGAAACTTGTGTATAAAGCCGACCGCCCATCACCGAGATTGTGTTGGCACACCAATGCAAGCCAATGCCCGTTCCTCGATTTTTTGTTGAAAAGTTACGTTCAAAGAGGTGTGGCAAGTGCTCTGGTGAGATGCCTCTGCCATTATCTTCAAAGCAGATGTGGGCCAGTCCCTGAGGGTCCGCCTCCGCAGTGACGGCGTACACCCGAATGCGTCCGGTAACCTCTGTTTGGCCGCTTTCATGAATCGATTCAGCGGCGTTTATGAATACATTGGTGACAACCTGTTGCAGAGCAATACGAGTCACGTAAACGCGACCGATCTCGGCTACCCCCTTATCGATTTCGATACGCATTATGTTGTGCAACTGCTCAGGCAGGAGCTCTGCTGTCTCGTTTATGAAGCGGAACAAATTCAAGGGCTCTATGGTTCGTTCAGCACGACTGAAACGCTGCTGGTCAGCCAGGATCATTTGTACAAGATCGACCTGAGACCGGATTTTGTCGAGCTCTTCAGCAGCTTTCGTGACCAGTGCGGCAAGCTCTTCTCCTGCCAATTCAAAGAATTTGTTAAGATCTGCGATTCGATCAGCAGGGGTTGACGGATCTGCCAGTTCGGCGCTGGCCATTGCCAACTCGGCCACCGGTGCTTGCTTAAGTTCTTGTCGCAAATTAATCAACTTTACACCAATGGGTGTGATGGCATTACCTATGTTATGTAACGCTCCACTGGCCATTTCTGCAACACCGGATTGATACGACTGGTCGATAAGTTGTTTTCGGGTTTCTGCAAGACGTTCCACCATGAGGTTGAACTCATTGGCAAGTGTGCCTATTTCATCTTTGCGTTGTATCTGTAAACGCTCGTTCAGGTCTTCATGCGATCCGATTGTTTTAGCATGCTGGGTAAGAAGGGCAATTGGAGCAAAAACGGTGCGCCGCAAAAAAATCAGGAGTACCAGGAGAACCAATGCACCGGCAATGGCTAGAGACATTGCGGCAAATTGAAGGGTCGTTCGACCCTGAGCGACGATACTACGCGGTGTATAAACCTGGAAGCGGAGGATAGGAACACCCGCGACATCCATGATATCAAAGTTGCCGCGAGTGATCATGTCCTCTTCGGTGAGTTCTATCGGTGAATGACTGATTTTGTTTGAGTTTTTTGAACTTTTCCGTTGGTTCAGCGAAATATTTTTTGAGCCCGCCAGATGTTCTGTTTTCAAGTTGACACGAGCCTGGAGTTCCAGACGTTCAATCGCGGCCTCGTTCAGAAAGCGGCCGATGACAACGCGGCCGCGACTGGGTCCATCGCCGTTACTGGTCAAGATAGGACGGCTCGCCACCAGAATGGCTCCGGTCGGCGTACGGTAGAGACCGGATACGGTATCCTCCTTGCTTGAAGTGCCGAGCAGAGGATGGGCCGGGTTCAGGCTGTCTTCGGACAACTCACCCATTGCCACTTCCTCCCCACTATCAAAATCATACCCCTTCCCCCACACTCTCCTGCCATCAATATCGTAGAATACCAGCAGATTGACGCCCAGGGATTCCAGAGCCTTCACATTCAGATTGGCTTCGATGTAGTCACTGTTTTTATTATCGATAAATTCATAGGTGTCATCCCAGGTGGCCCAGTCTTTGGCCGAGGGAATCAGTAATTCCACATCACGCTCCAAAGCCTGTATCACCCGTTCCGTATTATCCGTGGCAGCGGTCATGTCGAGCTGGACGAAGGCGGGCAGAAGGACAAAACGCTGAATGGCGTACTCGATGATAGCGTACACTCCAAAGAGGCAGAGCAGAAGGGTGATTATTTTGTTTTTGAGTGACATGAGACGTACCTTAAGCTTCAATGTAATATTGTAACAATATGTTCATGTTATATTTAAGCTGTTTCGTCAAGTTTCATTAGCATGTTCTCCAGTCAACTGCGTCGTCTCATCGGTTGGCCTGCAACGATCGAAACGAGCTCGCAACGCTCTGTGGTGATGCGGCAAGCTCTTCTATAGTCAGAAGCCTTTGGTGCGATGATACATTCCGGTTATAATAGCTTCCGATCCGCTGTGGCATTTCACTGTACGTCGAACGGACGGAGCCGGCAAGCCGCGAATAGGCCGGGCCGAATCAACCGACCTTGGCAGCAAGGTTCGAGAGCGAGGCCAGCGATGCATTTCCTGTGGACCGGACAGACCGGTTGCTATGACAGTGGCGGCAAGGAGATCCCCTGTGCGGGAAGCGGCCAGGATGGCGAATTCAGGCCGGGCGTACCCTGGCCTGATCCCCGCTTCAGGTGTGTCGGCAGCGATATCGTCGACGACCGGACGACCGGACTCCTGTGGAGTGCCGACGCCAATCTCTTCACTTTTCCGATGAGTTGGCAGGACGGGCTGGACGCAATCCGCGAGATGAGAGGGGAAAGGGCCTTCGGCCGTGACGACTGGCGACTCCCGAACCGGCGTGAATTACGCAGCCTCATCAGTCACCAGGCGAAAAAACCGGCATTGCCCGCCGATCATCCGTTTCGCAATGTCTTTCTCGGCTGGTACTGGACCTCGACCACCTCTGCCATTGCTCCTGGATACGCCTGGTATGTCCATCTGGAAGGCGGGAGGATGTTTTACGGCAGAAAGGACAGCCATTACCTGGTCTGGCCGGTAAGCGGGCAGAGCGGCGTATTGCCGGCAACCGGTCAGACGACGTGTTTCGACATCCAAGGCAATGAAGTACCCTGTGGCGGCAGCGGCCAGGATGGGGAACTGGAGGTTGGGGTTGGCTGGCCGGCACATCGTTTTGTGCCGCAGCAACACGGTATTGAAGACATCCTTACCGGACTCGTCTGGTACCGCCGCGGCGATCTGCTCAGTCGGCCGGCCTCCTGGGATCAGGCCCTTGCGGCGGTCACAGCCCTTGCTGTGGAGACGCAGATCCCGTGGCGCCTGCCGACCATCAATGAGCTGGAGAGCCTTGTCGATGCCTCGGCCCATACCCCGGCCCTGCCCGAGCAGCACCCGTTTGCGGGGGTGCAGGCAGCCTACTGGTCCTCCACCACCAGCGGCTTTGAACCTGACTGGGCCTATGCGCTCTATCTTCACAAGGGGGCGGTGGGGGTCGGTTTCAAAAAGAACGCCGAATTCTATCTGTGGCCCGTTACCGCTCGATAACGATGCACCCGCCCTGTCCGGAATCGCCGGCCCTCGCCTCCGGCCTTGATCCGGCAGGGATAAGCTGGTGCGGTGTGGGACAGGTTTTCGGATACCTTTGAAGGAACAAACGATGCGAACGATTTTACCCTCCCTGTGCCGGCTACTGGCACTCGGACAGCCGGTGGTGATTGCCACTCTTGTCGAAAGCTCCGGCTCGGTGCCGCGGTGTTCCGGGGCCAGAATGCTGCTCGGCCGGGATGGATTGCAGGTCGGCACAATCGGCGGCGGCGAGATGGAAGGAGCCTGCCTCGCCAGGGGCAGGGACGTGCTGGCGGGAGGACCGGAGCATGTCCTCCTGCGCTTCGATGTGACTGCCGACCAGACCGCTGCTGCCGGGATGATCTGCGGCAGTGCGGTGCAGGTGCTCCTGCAGCGACTGGAACCGACACCGGAGAGCGTGCAATTTTTTCAAGCGCTGGCGGCGGATTTTGCCGGGAGAATGAACCCGATCCTGTTGACCCTGTTCCAGCCCGGCGACGCGCCCCGGTTTCTGGCCTACGTTCCAGGGCAGGGGCCGGCCATCGATCTCGCTCCCGGGCTCTTCGAGGCGTTGACCCGGCGGGCAGGAACGGCCACACTTCCCTTCATCGTTGCCGACGGCGAGCTGAAACTCCACGCCGAACCCCTGCTCAGCCCGGCCCGGCTGTTTCTGGCAGGGGCCGGCCACGTCGCCCTGGCCACTGCCCGACTGGCCCACTTCCTGGGGGTTGACGTCGTCGTGATCGATGACCGGCCGGAATTTGCCAGCCGCGACCGTTTTCCCGAGGCCCGCGAGGTGCGGGTCGTCGCCGCCTATGACCAGGGTCTTGAAGAGGTGCAGGCCGGTGACCATGTGGTCATCGCGACCAGGAGCCATGCGTTCGACAAGGAGGCCCTGGCCCATTCCCTGGGCACCGCCGCCGGGTATATCGGCATGCTCGGCAGCCGCAGAAAGCGGGACGCCATCTACGCCGCGCTGCGGCGGGAGGGCTTTTCCGAGCGTGATCTGAGCCGGGTCCATTGCCCGATCGGCCTGCCCATCGGGGGCGAGAGTCCGGCGGAGATCGCCCTGAGCATCATGGCCGAGATCCAGCAGGTGAAGTACGGCCGGGCGGCATGAAGATCGCTGCCCTGATTCCGGCGGCGACGCCGGAGCGACGACAGGCCCCCAATACGATTCCGACCAGGACGGAGGCCGAGGCCCTGGCCGCAATGATGCTCTCGGGTCCGGGACGGGACCATGGCCGTCTGGTCGGGCGGGCGGCCGTCGCCCTGGCCCGCGCCCTCAACGCCAGGGGCTATGGACTGGACATCGATCTTGTCTATGGCGCGGGGCTGCTCCACGATGTGGCCAAAGGGCAGCCCCGCCATGAACGCCGGGGCGCGGAGATGCTCTCGGCCCTCGGACTCAGGGAGATTGCCGCGATTGCCGCGGTGCATAACGATGTCGGGAGGGCGGCGGATGCGGCCCTTGCCGTCACCGACCGGCCGGGCGAGAAGGATATCGTCTACCTCGCCGACAAATTGTTCCGTGGCTCGCGCCGGGTCGACATCGAGGCAAGGTATGATGAAAAACTGGCCGCCGTCGGCGATGATGCTGCGGCCCGCCGGGAGATACTCTGCTGGAGGTCCTGCGCCCTGGCCTTGAAGACCATGGTCGAGCAGGCGGCCGGCTGCGATCTGGACACGATCCTGACGGCGGCGGGGGTATATCCTCCGGAGCCTCCTGCCATATAAACGTCATGCTCATCCTGTCATTGCGACCAGCGGGACAAATTCCCTGTCGATTAGGTCGGCCGCCGGTCATCATGGCGCTGCGGCCATGCCATGATCATGGTCCCGGCCCCACTCACATCCTGTCGAATTGTTTAATCCACCTCTCGAACAGCGGCTTTTCGGCGTCGTCGATCTCGATGACCTCGCACCGGGACAGCATCCAGTGATGCAGGTCCATGGCGGCCCCATCCCATTCCTTTATGGACAGCACCGGTTGGCCGAATTGTGATGCCGGGTGATCGCTGGTGATGGTGCATGTCAGTTCCACGTGTTCCCGATCGAAAATGTCAAAAGATCTGATTTTCATAGTCAGTCTCCATTTTGAACAGTTGATGAATATACCCATGGATACCCGCTCCTGACGATTCGGTCGAGAAAAAATCCTGCTCCCGCTACAGCATGATGGAGGGTTGCGCGGGGCCTTCCCGGTTTGTCGTGTGGTGTCAGGATTGCGTCGGATTCCAGTTCACCATCAACCTGCCGCAACTGTTGATCTCTTTGCGGGACAATTGTATTCTTGGCTATTTTTTGCTATCTGTGGCAAATATGCGGTCCAATGGTTCAATACAGCGGTTTCTTAAAGGAGGTACGGATGGATCTTCAGGCATATTGCCCGGAAAAAGTGGTCACTGCCGACGTGGCGCTTTCGAAGATAAAAAACGGCAGTCGCATCTTCATCGGCACCGCTTGCGGCGAACCCCAGCACTTGATTCACAGCCTGGTCGGCAGTTCGTTCCTCCAGGACGCGGTGATCTACCAGATGCTTTCGATCACCCTGTCGAAGTATGTCGACGATCCCAACTTCTCCCGACGCTTCGCCCTGAAGTTGTTCTTTATCAGCGCCAGCATGCGCAAGGCGGCCTTCGAGGGTAGAATCGACTATCTGCCGGCCTACCTTTCCCAGATCCCCAACATGTTCGCCAGCCGCCGCATCGGCCTGGATGTGGCCCTGGTCCAGGTCAGTCCGCCCGACCGCTTCGGCTACTGCAGCCTGGGCGTATCGGTTGATATCACCAAGGCCGGCCTGGATGCCGCGCCCCTGAAGATCGTCCAGGTCAATCCCCGGATGCCCCGTACCTGGGGCGACTGCATCGTTCACGTCGACGACATCGATTACCTCGTCCCCTTCGAAGAACCCCTGGTGGAAGCGATACCGAAGGCCAAAAACCAGGAAGTCATCACCCGCATCGGGTACTACGTCAGTCAACTGGTGGAAGACGGGGCCACGGTTCAGGTCGGTTTCGGCCACCTGGCCAACGCGATTCTGCCGCATTTGATGGGTAAAAAGGATCTGGGTATCCACACCCAGGTGATCACCGATTCGTTCCTGCCCTTGCTGGAAAACAACGTCATCACCAACAAGAAGAAGACGTTGCTGGACGGCCGGGTGGTGGCCTCGCTGTGCATGGGTTCGGAGAAACTCTACAATTACGTCCACGACAACCCCCAGTTCTATTTCCGCGCCTCGGATTTCGTCAGCGATCCGGTGGTCATCGCCCGCAACGACAACATGGTTTCGATCTCCTCGGCCCTGGAGGTCGATCTCACCGGCCAGGTGTGCAGCGACTCCATGGGCTATCTGTTTTACAGCGGCATCGGCGACCAGGTCGATTTCTTGCGCGGCAGCGCCATGTCCAAGGGCGGTTTTACCATCATCGCCCTGCCATCCACGGCCCAGGGGGGGAAGGTGTCGCGCATCGTCCCGAGCCTGAGCGAAGGCGCCGGCGTGGCCACCACCCGCGGCGACGTCAATTTCGTCGTCACCGAATACGGCATCGCCGAGCTCAAGGGCAAGAGCATCTATCAGCGGGTGATGGAACTGGCGCAGATCGCCCACCCGAAGTTCAGGGAAGAGCTGATCGATGCCGCCAAGAAGCACCACTACATTTTTGCCGATCAGATGCCGCCGGCCCAGGATGACCTGATCTTCCTGGAAGGGTATAAAACGAGCGTCACGCTGCGCAACGGTAAAGCCATCGAGTTCCGCCCCTTGCTGCCTTCGGATGAGTTCGCCTATCGCAATTTCTTCTACTCCCTGAAAGAGGAAACCATCTTCATGCGCTTCTTTTATAAAAGGAAGCTGTTCTCCCACGAACATGCCCAGCAGCAGTGGGCCAGCGTCGACTACCGCAAGAACATGTCCATCATCGGCCTGGTCCAGAGCGGCGGCTTCCAGGAGATCGTCGCCATCGGCACCTATGCCGACGAGGGCACCGGCCGGGCGGAGGTGGCTTTCGTGGTGCGCGAGGATTTCCAGGGCCTGGGAGTCACGTCCCACATGCTGCCGCTGCTTGAGGTCATCGCCAAGGAAAACAAATTTCAAGGTTTTGTGGCCACCGTGCTGAAGGAAAACAGAGCAATGATGCGGGTCTTCAAGAAAAGATATCCCAACGCCATAGTCGATACGAGCAGCGCTCTTGACAACACCATCATCATGGATTTCAGCTAGGCGCACCCGCAGCGGCCGATCGCGCCACATGCCCCTCCTTGAGCGGTTAAAGGGGGGAAGTCCCCGGCACCTTTTTTGAAATTCGGGCCGCTTCAAATCCAGGCGACCATTGCGTTGTTTATCTGAGACAGATCGAAAATGAGTAAAATGGATATCTTTGACAAGTTTGGGCAACTGGCGGAGGCACGGAGATCGATGGAGAAGAGCTGCCCCGACTTCTTCAACATCGTGCTGGAGGACATATCGTCACCCACCGAGGCGGTCGTGAACGGCCGGCCGACGATCCTGGCCGGTACCAATAATTATCTGGGACTCACCTACAACAGGGAGTGCATCCGGGCCTCGTGCCTGGCCGCGGAAAAGGAGGGGACGGGGACGACCGGATCACGGATGGCCAATGGGACATTTGCCGGCCATATCGCGCTGGAGCGGGAACTGTCGGATTTTTACGGCCGCACCCACACCATCGTCTTTTCCACCGGCTACCTCGCCAACCTCGCCATCCTGTCAACCGTCGTCGGTCCGGGGGAGGTGATCCTCCTCGATGCCGACTGCCATGCCAGCATCTATGACGGCTGCCGCCTGGGCGGGGCGGAAGTCATTCGTTTCCGCCACAACGATGTCCGCGATCTGGAGAAGCGTCTGCAGCGGCTTGCCACAAGAGAAACCAATGTGCTGATTGTCGTCGAAGGCATCTACAGCATGATGGGCGACAAGGCGCCGCTGGCGGATATCGTCGCGGTCAAGCAGAAGTACGGGGCCTGGCTGGTTGTCGATGAAGCGCATTCCCTCGGCGTGCTGGGGGAAAATGGCCGCGGCCTGACGGAGGAAGCCGGGGTTGAGGATCAGGTCGATTTTATCGTCGGCACATTCAGTAAAAGTCTGGGGGCCATCGGCGGGTTCTGCACGAGCAATCACCCGGGGCTGGAACTTGTCCGCTATGCCAGCCGGCCGTACATCTTCACCGCCTCGCTGTCGCCATCGACGATCGCCTCCACCCGGACCGCCCTTGGAATCATCCGTGCCCAACCTCAATTGCGGCAGCGGCTGTGGGACAACGCCGATTTGCTGCACGCAAGGATCAAAGGACTTGGTTACGCGGTCGGGCCGGTTCCGAGTCCGATCATTGCCGTCCATTACCGCGACGTCGAACAGGCCTTCGCGATGTGGAATGGACTGCTGCAGCGCGGCATCTATGTCAACATGGTCCTGCCGCCGGCGACTCCCGGCGGCGGGGCGCTCCTCCGCTGCAGTCTCAGCGCCGCCCACTCCAGGGATCAGATCGAGAGGATCGGCGCGGCCTTTGCCGCCCTGGCCGGCATTGACGGCTGATATGTCACTGCCGAGGACGATGGGGCGCGCCCGGCCCATGCCCCTCCGGACTGGATCGCCGACACGGTGGTGCCGGGCGGGATCCCATCCGCAGCCCTACCTTCTGCCATGCGATTAATCCTCACCTTCTTCAAGGCCTATCCGACCCAGAGCATCATCACGCTTGGCGCCATGCTGCTTGCCGGCCTGGCCGAGGGCTTTGGCCTGTCGATGCTGCTGCCGCTTCTCGGCGTCGTCATCAACACCACGGGCGGGGGCGAAGGCCTTGGCGGATCGACGCAATCGAGCCTGGAACGCTATGTAACCCGATTTTTTGAGACGCTGGGTTTGCAGCCTACCGTCGGCGTTCTTCTGGCGTTTTTTGTCGGCGGCATTGTCCTGACCGCCCTGCTGTCGCTGCTGGCGAACAAGAAGGTCGGCTACATGGTGGCCCAGGTGGCGACTGATCTGCGTCTGGCCCTGATCCGCGCCCTCTTTGCCACCCGCTGGGAATACTACGTCCATCAGCCGATCGGGATGTACACGAACGCCTATGCCACCGAGGCCAACCGGTCGGCAGACGCCTATCTGTATGGCATTCGGGTCATCGCCCTGCTGCTGCGGACGACGGTGTACGCCGTTGTCGCCCTGCTGATGGCATGGAAGGAGACCCTCATTGCCCTGGGCGCCGGCTTCTTCATCCTCTATATTCTCCGCCGTCTGGTCACCAAGGCCAAAAAGGCCGGACAGCGTCAGACCAACCTGCTCAATGGGCTGCTCGCCCTCTTGACCGACACCCTGCAGTCGATCAAGCCGCTGAAGGCCATGGCCCGCGAAGACATGGCCGACCTGGTGCTGCAGAAAGAGACCAACAAGCTGAACCGGGTCCTGCGGAAGCAGGTGTTCAGCAAGGAGGCCCTGAAGGCCCTGCAGGAACCCCTGATCACGATCTTTTTCGCCTTCGGCCTGTACGTGGCGATGATCTGGTGGCAGATCCCGCTGGCGACGGTCATAACCATGGCCTTCATGCTGGTGAAAATCATCAAGAGCCTGCAGAGCGCCCAGAAGGAACATCAAACCATGGTCATCGCTGAAAGCGCGTACTGGTCCCTGGTGTCGAAGATACAGGAGAACGAAGGGGCGCATGAAGACATCGGCGGCACGATCGCCCCGCGTTTCGACCGGGCCATCCGCCTGGACAAGGTCGGTTTTTCCTATGGCGACAAACCGGTATTGCAGGATATTTCGCTGGATTTTCCCCAAGGGACCTTTTCGGCGATCATTGGCCCCTCCGGGGCCGGAAAGACGACCATCGTCGACCTGATCACCGGCCTGCTCTCGCCCCAGTCGGGACGGGTGTGGATCGACGATCTCGATCTGACGTCGGTCGACCTCAGGGCCTGGCGCCGCATGATCGGCTACGTGCCGCAGGAGACCCTGCTGCTCCACGATACCGTGCAGCTGAATGTGACCCTCGGCGATGCGAAATTCTCCGCCGAGGATGTGGAAGAGGCCCTGCGGGCGGCAGGGGCCTGGGATTTTGTCGCTGACATGCCGGACGGCATGAATACCGTGGTCGGCGAGCGGGGCAGCCGCCTTTCCGGGGGACAGCGACAGCGCATCACCATCGCCCGCGCCCTGGTCCACAAGCCCAGACTGCTGATCCTCGACGAGGCCACCAGCGCCCTCGATCCGGCCAGCGAGGCGGCCATCTGCGCGACGCTGAGGCAACTGCGGGGAACACTGACGATCCTGGCGATTTCGCATCAGACAGCGATTTTGGAGGCAGCCGACCGGGCCTACCGGCTCGAAGGCGGATACGCCCATTTTATTGAAAAAAACGATTTTGCCAGGGGAGAGGGGGAGGGCATCGGTGCCCCGGCGTAACAGCTCGGGACGATGAGTCAGTGCTTGTGACGCCGGAGGCGGACAGCGGCCGGGCAGGGGAAGGGGCGGCATCTACAGCCTGAACTTTTCTCCCAGGTAGGTTTCTCTCGCCTTGGGACTGGCGGCGATAAAATCCGGGTCGCCGTATTCCAGTATTTCCCCATGGTCGAGAATATAGGCCTTGTCGCAGACAAACAGCGTTTCCCGGACGTTGTGGTCCGAGATCAGCACGCCGATCCCTCGTGCTTTCAACTGGCGGATAATATTTTGAATATTGATGACGGCGATGGGGTCGACCCCGGCAAATGGTTCATCCATCAGGATGAATGACGGTTCGATCACCAGGGCCCTGGCGATCTCGAGACGTCGCTGTTCGCCCCCGGACAGCGTATAGCTCATGTTTTTGGCCAGATACGACAAGCGGAAATCCTCCAGCAACCGGTCCTTGCGTTCCTGTTGTTCGCTGTGGCTGATCCCCAGGGTCTCGAGGATGGCCAGGAGATTGTCCTCGACGGTGAGTTTGCGAAAAATCGACATCTCCTGCGGCAGGTAGGAGATGCCGGCCTTGGCCCTGGTGTATATGGGGAGGTTTGTTACATCCCGGTCGTCGAGCAGGACCTGGCCCTTGTCAGGTTGGATCAGGCCGACCACCATGTAAAAGGTCGTCGTTTTTCCCGCACCGTTGGGACCCAGCAGGCCGATGACCTGGCCTGAAGAGATCTCCAGGTCGACCCCGCGCACGACCTTCCGGCCTTTGTAGGACTTCTCCAGTCCCCGTGCTGCAAGCTTTCTCTCCATAATTCAGTGTGTGTCAGAGGTGGGCGTCGGGGGGCGGTCCCACGAGGCAACGCGAGCACGCGCAGAAAGATCGCTGCCGGGCAGGCATTCCCGGGCCGAACAATCAGGGACAGACCGGGGATCTTCAGGAGATCGCTGGGGAACGGGACGACGATCTCGTTACGGTGCGGTCAGTTTCCGCAGTTCTGCAACGAGATCGCCGACGGTCCTGATCCCGCCCAGGATGTTGATCGGTATCGAAATGTCATGGGCGTCTTCCAATTTCTCCAGAAGTTCCATGACTTTCAGTGAATCGAGATTCAGATCGTTCATCAGGTCCAGTTCCATCGTCACTCGCAGATCGTCCTGTGGGACAATCTCGTTCAGCATATCCTGGATCTGTTGCAAAATTTGTTCGTTTGTGGCCATGAAATGTACTTCCTTGTCTCTATTTGAACATCGTCCGCCGCAGCCCTTCCTCCAGCAATACCCGGGGAGTCCACGTTGTTTCACGGTGCAGCCGACGGTTGTCCGCGACCCAGTCGGCATGGACCAGTTCCCGTACCTTTCCCGGCGTCAACATCGGTGAGGTGCCGAGAACGCCGGCCGCCATGAGGTTGATATGAGCGACCATCCGTACGCCCCATACCGGTATTGGCGCCCGGACGATGGTCTTGCCCCGCAGGCGCTCGGCGACGGCGATAATGTCCTGCCAGGAATAGCCGTTTGTCCGCCCATCGTGCAGTTCGTACGACCGTCGCGGCTGGGTGCCGTGCTGCAGCCAGGAGTGCATGGCTTCAACCAGGTCGTCGACGTACAGCAGGGAAACCCGGTTTGCGGCGGGACCGATGACCGGGGCGACGCCTCTGAACATCCATTGAAACAGGGGCAGCATTTCACGGTCCCCGGGGCCGTATACCGCCGCGGGGCGAAATACGCCCCAGAACATGGTGCCGGCATGTGACGCCAGCGCCTTTTCGCCCTTATGTTTACTCGCGGCATACCATGACAGATGGGGTTCACGGGCGGCGAGCGAGGAGACCAGCAGGAACCGCGGCTGAGGGCTGTGTGCCGCCGCTATGGTGACCAATCGGGCCACGCCATCGACATTGACGTCGTCAAAATCCTTCGCGGTGGCGCCGCGGACCGCACCGGCGCAGTGGATAATCGCTTCGGCCCCGGCGGTCAGCCGTTCCAGGCTGTCGGCATCAGCCATGTCACCGGTGATCCACTCGACGTCTGGGGCGACAGGGCGTTTGCGGAGCGAAGCGGAACGTACCAGGGCCCGCACCTGCCAGCCGGAGGCGGCCAGGCGTTGGGCCGCCAGGCGGCCGATAAACCCGGTTGCTCCGGTTATTGCGATGGTTCGCGACATCAATCTTCGTTTGCGTTGCTTCCGGTGTGCAGTTCAGGACGTGACGGACCGCAGAGGTCGCCGCCTCCGCCTGCCTGTGCTGTACGGCGCCATGTCATCTCTGCGGCAGAAGGTGGCGGGGATGATCCGATTTTTAACAGCAGATCAGGAAGTTGCAGGGTTGAGTTGAAGCATATTCTGCAGATAATCGTTTCTGGTGGAGTGGCGGGACGGCTTTCCGGAGGTTGTTCGGATCAGGGTGTTGCGGGCCACCAGTTCGATGATGCAGTCAATTCCCAACTCGGCGCGGACGAGCTGGTTTATTTTCTTGATCAGATCCTGCCGTTTCTGGGCGTCATTTTCCCGACATTCGACCAGCAGAACCGCCTGGTCGTACATTTCCGGGTTCGGGACAGGGAAGGCCGTGGCGTCGCCGGTCCGTATCTCAGGCTGCGATTCCGCCAGATATTCGATATCCTGCGGCAGGATGTTGCGGCCGTTGATGATGATCACGTCTTTCGACCGGCCGATGATGACGACATTGGAACCGACCAGGTAGGCGATATCGCCGGTATTGAGCCAGCCGTCCGGAGACAGGACTTCCCGGGTGGCCTCAGCGTTGCCGAAATAACCCGACATGACGCTTGGACCTCGCACGTACAGTGTCCCGCATTGCCTTTCGGGGAGGACTCGGCCCTGCTCATCCCTGATTTCCAAAGCGTAGCCGGGCAGCAGGCTTCCGCAGTTGGTGAATATTTTGGCCCTGGGGCTGCCATCGCTTACCTCAGGATCGATAGCGAGGGCCTTCCGATGAAAAGCCAGCTGGTCGGCATCGACGCGATCCACCTGGACTCCGGCCCCAAGCTGGCCGAAGCATACGGCGAGTGCGCATTCAGCCATGCCGTAGCAGGGCAGGAACGCGTGGGCATCAAAGCCGCTGGGCTGCAGGCGGTCGGCAAAAAAAGCAAGGGTCTCGGTATGGATCATCTCCGCGCCGACACCGGCCACCCGCCAGTTCCGCAGGTCGTAGCCGGCCAGGTCGTCGTCCCGCAGACGCCGGGCGGCGAGATCGTAGCCGAACGGCGGGCTGAAGGAGATGGTCGCCCGATTTTCCGACATGATCTTCAGCCACAGACGCGGGCGCATCGCGAAATGACGGGTATTCAGATAGTCAACTGAGATCTGGCAGACCAGAGGGGTGAGGAGCAGGCCGACAAGCCCCATATCATGATAAAAAGGCAGCCAGGACATGGCGCGGTCCCCGTCTCGGACCTGAACACCATGCTCTATGATCGCCCGCGTGTTATTGAGCACGGCTTCCTGAGAGATCATAACCCCTCGTGGGAAGCGGGTACTGCCGGAGGTATACTGAAGGTACGCCAGTTCATCGGCCTGCAGGGGCTGCAGCGGGGTCGTTGATTCCGGCAGATTTTCGAAGGTCTGGGAATTTCCGGCAAAGCGGATGTGCTGTCGCCCGGCGGCCTCGGTCAGGAAGGGCAGAAAGTCATCATTGGCGATCGCGATTTCCGCCTGGCAGATGGACAGGAGGCGTTGCAGCTGGTTCGTGTATTCCTGCTGGCCGCTCAACTGGATCGTCGCCGGCAGCGGTACCGGGGTGAATCCGGCATACTGGCAGGCGAAAAAGAAACGGACGAAATCAGGATGGGTATCGGCAACTATCGCTACCCGGGTGCCGCGAGGCAGATCGAGAGAAGATAATTTTTTTGCCAGGGTCAGGGCATCGTCGCGTAATTTCGCATAGGGAAGGGTGGCATAGAGTTTCCCCTGACCGGAATAAAAGTTGTAACCGGTATCCCCCTGGGCAGCGTAATCCAACGCTTCGGCAAGGGTTGAAAATCCTTGGAAAGATAACGGTAAATCATGTGTCGTGGGCGTTGCTTTCATCAAAGCGAGATGGCTCCGGGGATACTGTCAGGTGAAGATAACGCACTGTCCGATGAGTGAGTTGCGTGTGCGTCGATCTTGAAAAAATGGTCATCGAGGTCGTCTTGCTCACCCCTCCATCTGCAACATGAGTGGTTCATCATTGTGCCGGGCGCCTGTTCCGACGCCAGATCGCCGGTCAAGTCCGGTCCTGGGGCAGTGATGTCTGGGAACCGCCCCGGCCGCAGCGCAGTATATGGCGAAAATCGAGTGCGAATGCCTACTCGAAAATTCTGTGAAGATAGTGCCGTTCGCTTTCGCTGCAAGCTTTTTTACCTCAAGAGGGCAATTTTTACCACTTTTTTAATTTTCCATGAAAAATTCGTTCAATTCATGATGGCACAAAAAACAGCGGTGAAAAACGGTTGAAGCGATGATCGCGATGTTGCCGGCAGTTTCTTGAACATGGAAATATCCATAGATATTCAATCGATATGAGCAAAGAACGGTATTGGAGACGGTACTGTGCAGGTTTCTGTGCCGTTCTGTAACCGGCGCCGCAGGTCATGGCGAAAATCTTCTGTGCCGTCTCGACGGATCAACGAGATGCGACCAGGGGTGGAGATTCATCGCACTCCGCCCCGTCGGTACAGCCGTAATGACAAGACACACAGGGCCAGGATGGGATGCCTCTGCAGGAAAGGGCTCACTTCGATCCTGACGCCGGAGTGCCGTTCAATTTTCCAGGCGATATACTCCACCCCTCCCTCAAAGGTCAGCGCCCCCTTCGCCAGGCGCAGCACCGACAGGATCTTGCCCTGGACGATGCGAACGGTCCAGGCGATACGCGCCGGATAGCGCTCTGAGTTGCCAACGTCGGCGGCATACAGCGTGGTGCCCTGGTGGTCCGTGCTGGTCAGTCGGAACGGGACACTCTTCAAGGCCGTTCGGGCGACCTCCTCGAAGTACTCCGCCGATGATTCGAACAGGCGTGCCTGCCGGTCCGGCCGTTCCGGTCGCAACTCGGCCCGGTACGTCATTTCGAGCCCAGTGAGCCACAGATCGCGGATGGTCCATTGCTGCGGCAGCAGCGGCAGGACCCTGGTGATAAAGGTCATGACCGCCTGGGCGAAGGCATCGTCGATTTGGGCTGCGACTGTGTCGTCGCGGCTATAGACCACCGCCGCCGGTTGGCAGAACCGGGCCCAGAGATAGGAGTGGAACCAGCGTGTCGATGTTCCCTTGTGTAAATCATCGAGGGACAGAAGGGCGTATTTGGCGCGGACCCGTTTGTCCCCGAGAAGCGCTTCCAGATAGAACACATTGGGGGGCAGGGCTTTGTTGAGCAGGGCCTGCAACAGGTTACGGTTGGCGGACAGATATCCATCCACCAGGACGTAGAGATCGAACAGTCCGTCCGGTTCTGACTCCGCGTGCAGGCAGGACCCATAGAACAGAATCCCCTGCACGGCCGTACCGTAACGGGAAAAAATCTCCTCCACCAGGAGATTGACTGCCGGGGGGACATCCCTGGGGGCATGGCGCTGGATTGCGCGCACCAGTTCCGGTGGGGCGGTCATCGTTCTATCCGCAAAAAGGTGGCTCTGCCGCCGCATTGCAACACGGTTGGTTCCTCCATGGTATCCGGACTGTACAATTCCCCGTCGAGGGCAACGGGGCTGTCCGTAAATAACCGTATTTCATTGACATTGGCGGAGAAATAGCCGTTTTCCGGCGTTCCTCGGCGGCATTGTCGTCCTCTGGCCAGCAGCGGCAGGACCTGCAGCAGATACGGCGCCTGGGTTCTGACTGCCGTATAGCGCAACGGCCCCTGTCCACCTCCCCAGAATGGCCGCAGGCCGAAAAACAGCCGGTCCAGTGTCGTGACCAGGAACAGGAGAAAATTTTCCTGCTCGCGGCGGTTGCCCGTCGAGACCGACCGTCATGGGAGTGGTGGTCATCCGGCGGTTGCTGTGCCGTACCGCGGCCCACAGCGAACGCAACAGCGTCAGACCAATGCCGACAACACCCTGCAGCCCCTGGTTATGGAGGTTCTGCTGGTAGTAACGGACGCCCTGGCTGATGATGGCGGCGCCGCAGAACATGCCGCATTTCGTCTCGTGACCGGGGACCTGCAGGCGCAGCACCGGTCGCTGCATCCGGACGACCCGGCCCCTGCCGGTCCCGGCCCAGTCGACCAGCCGGTGCAGGGCGCGGTGCTGATCGCCGCCCTGGCCGACATCGCCGGCGATCATGTTGGTCGTTCCCGCCGCAAGTACGACCAGTGGTGGGCAGGTCGCAAAAGGCGATCGGGTGAACAGCACCGTCAGGGCGGCCTGAACAGTCCCGTCGCCGCCGCTGATGACGATCAGGCCCAGGCCCTGACGGGCGAAGTCGGTCAGGGCGTCGTGGACCTCCCCGGGGGTCCGCACCTCTCTCATCAGGACATGGGAACAGCCGCTGACGGTGCGCGGCAGGGCCTCGGGAGCCCGACGGTTTCTGCCGCTCAGCGGGTTGTACAGGATTCCGATCCGTACCCTCTCGGCGATTGCCGATATTGCCACCGTTGTGGCGCAGGTATCAGGTTGCAACCGTATTCCTCATCAGCGGCTCTGCCGGCCGGTAAAGATCCGGGCCGCCCGGGAGTGCATGTACCTGGGGGTATCCGCCTCGGCCAACCATGAACCGAGCGGTCGGCCCTGCCTGACGCGCTCGTACCCGGCGGTCGCCAGCCGGATCAGCAGGAAGATTGTGCTGGCCACCGTCCATAACGTCACCGCCACCAGCCCCAGATCCGGCCTGCCCGCGAGATAGCTGAGTGTCAGCAGGATCAGGTTGGGATTGCGCCGGGCGGTGATCAGCCGGAAATAGGAGTCGAGCGGCTGCCAGCAGAAAATGCTGAACTTGCCCAGCAGCAGCTGGAACGAGCCTTCGACCAGACGGCCGCCGATATACCCGGCCAGGATCAGCCAGAAAAAGGTCGTCAACGGCCATCCCAGACCTTCGACCTGGGCGGCAGGCAAACCCAGGGCCCACACGATATACCACAGCGGCGGGTGGACAAGATCGATCACATGGTCGAAGTAGTGGCCGAACTTGCTGGAGGTCAGGGTCACCCGGGCCAGTTTGCCGTCGACGGTGTCGAGAAAGGTCATCAGCCATCCTGCCAGCAGTCCCGGGCCGTAGTGACCGGTGGCAAAGGCGATACCGGCGATGATCACCAGCACCAGGCCGGTCAGGGTGACATGGTTGGGCCGGATATGCAACCGGACGCAGAGCCCCACGACCTGTCGGGCCAGGCCGGGCCAGGCCCATTTGGTGACCAGGTCCGTGACCCCTTTGTAGGACCAGTCGAAAAGACGCCGCTCCAGATCCTTTCGGTGCCCGGCAGTGATCGGGAGGATAAAAGGCGGCTCTTTCTTGCGCAACTTCTTGTGGAAGGAGAGGGGGATGGTCGCCGGAGTCAGGATGTCGATGCCGGGCAGGGTGTCGTCCGCCGTCCTGCCGGTGAGGAGATCCAGGGCTCTGTCGGGCCAGACCAGCCGGGACATGGGCGGCAACGGTTATCGGCGGCTGGGGCTCCTGCAGCTGCAGGAGCATGTTGGGGGTTCCGGCAAGGTTCTCGATCACCCGGTCATCGAACAGGTAATCGCCGCGAAGGATCAGGACGGTGTCATCCCCGGCCAGCCCTTGCAGGGTATCGGCGGTACAGCTGCGGACGGTTTCCCCGAGAATGCGTTCTACCCGCTGCTGCGAGGTCATCCCCCAGATCCGTATCGGACTGGGATGGCAGAAATGGATATATAGACTCATGACAATGCTTTTTCTCGTTCAACAAACCAAAGTGCGGCGGATGTTCGACCCGTGAGCCTCCTCCCGTCCGACCGCAGGCGGCAAACCGCAACCGGTTGACGAAGAGCAAAAAGTCAAACTTTGCAAAAAGATTCTTCTTCCTGTATAGCTGTGGCCATTATGCCTGCGACCTCTCCAGCTCCTTTCAGCCCCGGCGGGACGTTTATCCGCCTGGCGGACGCTCCGTCCCCGACGGCAGGCTATGTGGTTGCCCATTGCTCCGACCCGCACATCACCTGCGTCGGGCAGAGCGGCATCGGTGATTTTCTCAGCAAACGGCTGCTCGGCGGCCTGCGGTGGCAGCTGCAGCGGCGGCACGACCAGCACGATGGGCTTCTTACCACTCTTTGTGAAGATCTGCAACGGACACGGCCGGACCACATTGTCGTAACCGGCGATCTGACCCATCTCAGCCTGCCGGCGGAATTTGCCTCCGCCCGGGATTGGCTGCAGATCATGGGTCCCCCCGGGCAGGTCACCGTCGTTCCCGGCAATCATGACCAGTATGTCAAAACGGCCTGGCAGCAGTCGTTCGCCTGGTGGCTGGAGTACATGCAGGGCGATGCGCCGGGGCCGCAGCCGGCTCCAGCCGAGCCCGGTCTGGAGGAGGTCTTCCCGGCATTGCGCATCCGTCGCCATGTTGCCGTGATCGGCATCAGTTCCGCCCGGCCGAGCGCTCTGCATCTGGCGACGGGAACAATCGGCGAGGAACAGCTGGCCAAGCTGGAAACGATCCTGCGGCAGTTGCACGGCCGGCCCCTGTTCCGTATCCTTCTGATCCATCACCCGCCGGTAGCGGGGGTCGTCAGCCGGCGGCGGCGGTTGACCGATGCCCCGTTCCTGCAGGCATTGATTGCCCGCTACGGAGTTGAGCTGGTCCTCTTCGGCCATGCCCACAAGACGGTCCGGGATTTTCTCCCCGGCCCGGGAGGGCCGATTCCGGTCATCGGGATGCCGTCGGTATCATCCCTCGAGCGTTCCGCCGAGCGGCGGGCCCGCTATTGCCTGTATGCCATCGAGCGCTCCGCCGAGCGCTGGGTGGTTCGCATGGAGGAGCGGATCCTCGGGACCGACGGCCGGCGGTTCGTGGCCGGACCGCAGCGGGAGCTGATTCTTCCCTCGTAACGGACTGGTCCGGGTCAGAAGACCTGGCGCAGCCGCACAAAGGTTATCCCCGAAATCAGCAGGACAGGCACCATCGCGGTGACGACAGGACTCAGGTTCAGCAGCAGCCCCCACTGGATCGACATCTGATCGACAAAATACAGCGCAATCCCGACCAGGGAGCCGATGGTGATGCGATAGCCGGCGCTGAGGCCCCGCGTCGAACCGAAGACAAAGCTGAGGGCAAGCAACGCCATGGCCCCGGTGGTCAGAGGGACGCTGATTTTGCGCCACAGGGCGATGGCGTACGGATCGGCGTCCTGCCCGCTCTCCTCCAGGGCGGCAATATAGCGGATCAGGTCGGGGGTCGACAGACTGTAGGGCGGCAGGCCCAGCACGCTGACCTGGTCGGCGCTCAAAAAAGCATCCATGGCCAGGGTCGCCAGGTGCCTGGTGCTGATCTCGCCGTCGTCGATCGTCCTCCGGGTGGCATTGTGCAGCATCCACTGCCGGTTGTCCTGGAGCACGGCAGTATCGGCATGGGTATGGGCCCGCAGCTGTCTCTGGTCATCAAAGCTGAAGATGTCGAGGCCGGCGGCCACCCCTTCCCGGAGCATTTTTTCAACATGGATGTACGCATTGCCGCGGCGCACCCAGAAGCCTTCCCGGCTCAGGTTTATGCCGTCATCGCCGGAGATGGCCCGGACCTGAGATTTGCGGGCCTGCTGCTCCATGGCCGGCACCACCATTTCCGCCAGTAACCCGGCGGTCAGCATCAGGAGCATGCTGGCGACGAACACCGTCGTGCAGATTCTCGGGACGGAGATGCCCGCCGCCTCCATGCCGACGATTTCCCCATGGTCGGCCATGGTCCCGATGGCGACGATGCCGCCGAGCAGCGTCGTGATCGGCAGCAGGTCGAGGATCCGCTTGGGGAGTGTCAGGAAGACGAAGAGGAGGGCGTCGGGCAGCCGGTAGCTGCCTTTGCCGACATCGTCGAGCTGGGCGATCAGCTCAAACAGACTGAGCAGCACAGCCAGGACAAGCATGATCAGCAGGCAGTAGGTCAGAAACGTTCTGCCGATATACAGGTCCAGTATCCTCATTGCCGGCGCCAGTGCCGTAAAAAAGAAGGCTGCCAGACAAGGAGGACGAGGCAGGCGAGCAGCAGCAGCTGGCCCCAGAAGATTCCGGGCAGTACGGCGATCCCCCCCTGGGACACCAGTTTCTTGGTGATGGCGCTGAAATTGTAATAGACGGCGAAAATGACGATGGCCATAAGCGTACCGGCGCGCCGCCCCTGTCGCGGCGAGGAGGAGCTGAGCGGAATGGCGAGCAACGCCAGCAGGATGCTCGACATCGGGGTGATGATCCGCCACTCCAGTTCGGCCGTCTCCTCCAGGTTCCCAGGGGGAACGAGAGCGCTGGTCGGTGCCGCCTTGACCTTGTGGTCGGGAAGGATGGGGTTGTCGATCTGCAGCGGCATGGTTGCTTTTTCGAACTGGATGATGACTCCTTTGCGGTCCGAGTTGGAAAACTCGTACAGCCGTCCGTTTGTGAATGAAAGTACAGGGGAGTTGCTTGTCTCGTCGTGGTATTGGACGGCCTGGTCGGCGTATATGATCTGCAGCGCCGCATTTTTTTTGTTGAGAATGAACACCCCCTCCGCCTGGCCTCCCCGGGGAACGACCTCGTCGGCGAAGATGACCCGGTCACCGTTGCTGATTTCGTAAAAGTTGCCGCTTTGCATCCTGGTCAGATCAAACTGCGCCTCCGCCCGGGCCTTCAGTACGAAGAACTGGGTCCAGGCCCAGGGCCGGATATACAGCGACAGGACGGCGACGATCGCGGCAACCAGCAGGGACAGGGAGAAAACGGCGACGGTGATCCTGGCCATGCTGATGCCGCCGGCAAACATGGCGGTGATCTCGCCGTTGTGGTGAAGGCGGCCGAGCGCAATCACCACCGACAGGTAGAAGGTGGTCGGCAGCAGGACTTCGAGGGCGATGATGATCCTGAGCAGGATCAGCTGGAAAACGGTCGTCCCGGTCAACAGCCCATGAACCGCGTCTTCCCAGAAGCGGGTCGCGATATAACATCCGAAAATAAACACCAGCACAATGCAGATGACCATTGTGGGCTTGATTATTTCCCGGATGATATAACGATCGATAATCACGCTGTGTCCGTCACTGAACCACGTTGTGGAGAGCCGACGGCAGGCGCCGGCCGGAGCGGAAACCCCTGCGCTGTCATGAAACCGGAAGTGCTTCCATTTCCTCCTGCCGGTGAAAATGAGCCGCGACAATCCGCTCCGCCTGTTCCAGATCCGCCGGAAAATCGACTTCGCACCAGGCGAGTCCCTTGATGGAGCAGGTCGATACGGTGTCCTGTCCGGCTATCTCGTCGATGACCGACAGAAACCATCTCCGGGAGCATGACTGGTCGGCCCGGGCTTTTTCCAGGCCGTCTCTGAAGAGCTGCGGGCCTGCATTGCGGAACAGGATCATGCCGATCGATTCGCCGTCGACCTTATCCAGCGGGATATCCTTGCCGACATGGAGAAGACGGCTGCCGTCCAGGCTGACCTTCATGTCGTCCGTGTCATAGGAGTCCTTGAGATTGATGGTGACCGTGATCGGGGCGGCCGGCGCGTTCAGCAGAGTCTCCACTATCGGCGCCTCGAAGAGGGTGTCGCCGTTGAGCAGGATAAAATCTTCCGTCATTTCCTCCCGTGCCATCCAACAGCTGATCAGATTGTCGGTTGTTGCATAATCCGGATTGCAGCAGGTTCCGATCTTTGTCGATCCGTACCGTTGTTGCAGAAGATTTTTTACTTTATCGGCATTGTATCCCACTACCACGGTGATATCATCAATGCCGCATTTGTGCAGTTCGTCGATCTGCCACTCGATAATTGTTTTTCCCTGTACCGTCAAAAGACATTTGGGCAAGGTAGCCGTCATGGGCAATAACCGTTTGCCCTGGCCGGCGCTGAGGATGATGACTTTCATGCAGAGAGCTCCTTTCTGGTGGAGAAGCAGGGTATACAATCCTGCTGGAAAAATATGACCAACACTGCGCCGAACTCGACTGCCGTCGACTGCGGCCGTCGCGGAGGGCCCACGAACAGGGGGCGGCAACAGCCAGGATGCCTGCCACTGCCCCGTACAGAACGTTATCGCTTCCGCCGGCCGGACCTGTGAATCACCTGCAGGATGTAGTGCGAGAAGTTGTCCAGGTTCCGGATCGGTCTGCCGTCGGCAGGGGTCGGTAGTTGGGCGGAACTCCTGCCGCCGCCCGAAACACGAAACAACGGTCCCGGGCCGTTCCAGCGGGAAGAAGGTCAGTCGCGCTCTCCTGTGTTTCGCGTCGTCGGGCAAGGTCAACGCGGTCCTGAACCGGCTTGCGGCGGGCCGGCTGAACCTTTGCCGATGATTCCCGGCCTATCGGACCGGGCAGGATGAACAGGAAGCGACAAGCGCACTTGTATCTCAATTCGGCAAAGGAATAAAGAAATCTTTGTCTGGCGGGAAAAATTCCTTACTGTATATTTGACACTCCCGGTAACCTGAACGGGAAGACGGGGCCTGAGTTTCAAAACGACAACCTGACATCGAAACACCATCGTTGGGTAAAATACATTTATGCCAATTTTGCGATATTTTTTCACACCATTGTTTGCGGGGCGGAACGGCGGGATGAGGGCGAGGCGGTCGCTATTGAACATCGGCGGCTGGTTGTTACTGCTGACGGCGCTTGTCGGTCTGCCGCACAGCGGTGCTGCTGGAGAAAGCTCCGGTGGTAGCGACATGGCGGTCAACAAGGTTGCCTGGACCGATTTGACCTTTACCGGTTCCAAATTTCCAGCCGCCATCACCGTCCGGATGCAGCTCGAGCCAATGGATGACTCCTCGGCCAACGCATGCCTCTCCGGAAAAGGAGGGATGGGGGGAATGTCCAAGTGTAATTCGGCGATGATCAGCATGCGGTTGACCATAAAGGCCACGTCGCAGGTCCTGGGGGCAAAGGACAGATACGAAGAACGAGTCTGGTTCACGGCGCAGGATGGGCTGCCTTACGAGCGTGACCGCCTGAATCAGGGCGATACCGTGTGGCTCAAAAGTTACTGCTGGGAGGATCAGGGCGTGCGGCGGCGGAAGGTTGAGCCGGGAGACCGGGCCGAGGAGCAACAACCCCGAAACCTCTGGTCACAGCGTACGGAATCCCTGTATCGGTATCCCGACGGCGACGCCGGTTGCAGTGTGATATCCGATCCGGCCCTCATCGTCTACAAGGTATCGAGCCTCGCTCCCGTCAACGGTCACGGTCCGCTCGAACTCTGCGTTTTCGGCAAAAAACAGCTGCATCGCCTCCTTATCAGGCAAGAGGAAGCCTCATCGTTACAGGTCGCGTACACGGTCCGGTCCGCCACGCGGGAGAAGACCGTGGTGAAGGGCCGGATTCTTCCCCTGGTGTATACGGTCACCGCGGAAAACATTGCCGTCGCCGACCAGGCCCCCGAGGCCTTTTCTCTCTTTGGCCTGGAGAAGGACATCCGGATCTATCTCGATCCGGTCAAAGGGATTCCGGTCCGGATCAGCGGAACCGCCGACAACATCGGTGCCCTCGATTTTCAGGTGCAGCAGGCGACCGTCAACTGATCGAACGGGCTCCGGCCGGTCTCATGCTGGAGTTCGGGCGGCGAGCTCTTGCACGTAGTGCCAGTCGGCGGCCGAGTCGACATCGATGGCGGCTTCCGGGTAGGGGAGGACGACGACGCCGGCGGAGCAGCCCAGTTGCCGCGACAGCCTGCCGAGGACCTCGGGCAGGGTCAGGGTGCCCAGCAGATAGCGGAGGACCGTCATCCAGCCCAGGATATTGATGACCTTCAACGGATTCTTGCGCTGCTGTTCGATCCGCCGCCAGAACTGCGGCACCTGCCGCGATTGCGGGGTCATGAAGGCAAAGAGGTTGCACGAGCAATACTCCCCATCCTTGAAGCGGTAAGCGGTCCTGCGGGTCTCTGGATAGGCCGCGGTGACGGTCTCGCGGCGGACAACGGCGGCGGCGACATCAACTCCCGCCCTGCCGGCCTCACGGCAGAAGTGATCGACGATCCGCGGACTGAGCAGGGCGTGGTCGCTGGTGGTCAGCAGCAGCGGAATCGCCACCGGCAGTGAGGCCATGGCATGGAAGGCGCTGAGGCTGGGGGTCGCCTGATTTTCCTGCCAGCCCACTCGGCCGGAAGACACATACCCCTGCAACGCCGGTTCCCGGTCCAGGATCGTTCGGGGCGGGCCGCACAGGGTCTGGTCGTGAACATGAGCCGGATGCTGCCAGCGCCTCGATGACCCGGAAGAGCATCGGGGTGCCGTTCACCGGCGCCATCGATTTGCAGCTGACGCCGGCCGCCGCGGCGACGGGGTTGTGGAGTTCGCGGTCGGCGGCGAGGATGATCGCTGAAAATAGCTGTTGTCCGGTTGTCATGGTATCGATGCTCACAGCTGCCTGCTGAAAATGCGATAGCGCTTGTATTCCCTGCCGCCGCAATCCTTGATGATGCTCTGGACCCCGATATTGTCTTCCAGGATCCAGGACAGTTCCAACTCCTTCATGCCAAGATCGACAACCTCCTGCCGCGTGTCTCCGATGACCCGGTAGGCCAATGCCGCCCCCAGAGCGGTTCCCTGGAACGCCTTGCGCACACCCATCAGCAGGATCCGCCCGGTCCGCAGGCGGCGGACCTTGAGCCGCCACAACAGCTTGAGCCAGCCCAGGGGGAACAATCGGCCGTTGAGATCGGCGATCGCCTCGTTGAGGTTGGGGAGCAGCACGATAAAGGCGGCCGGCTGCCCGTCCACACAGGCGATCCTGGCCAACCGTTCATTGATCAGCAACTTCAAATCGTTGGCCATGTGGGTGATCTCCCTTCTGGTGAAAGGGATAAAACCCCAGTTATCCGACCAGGCATCGTTGAATATGTCGAAGATCATATCCAGATCGTGCTGAAAGCTCTTTCTGCTAACGGTCCTGGTCTCGATCGTGTTTTTCGTTCGTTTGAGGATCAGGTTCATGGCCTTGGAGGGTTCGACGCCGGTATCGATGGCGTAGGCCAGAAGATCCTTCTCCTTGGCGTATCCGCACTGCTCCACGCGCGTCGCATAATACCGCCGGGCATGGCCCATCATCATCGCCGGCTGCGTCTCAAATCCGTCGACCAGCAAACCGCATTCCTGGTTGATCGACAGGTTGAACGGCCCCCGGATCCGTTGCATCCCCCGGCCGCGGACCCAGTCTTCCGCGGTACCCAGGATCGCCTGAAAGGTCTCGCCGCTGTCTTCGGCCTCCAGCATCCCGAAAAACCCGGTGGCGTCGTCGTAGCGTTCGAGATGCAGCCGGTCGATCTGGGCGCTGATCCGGCCGACCGGCCGGCGATCTCGAAAGGCGATCCAGCAGCGGCAGGTTGCGTGATCAAAATACGGATTCTTTGGAGAAAAAAGCAGACGCTGCTCATAAATGAGCGGCGGAATCCATTGTTGATCGTCCTGGTACAGCGACCAGGGAAGGTGGAGAAAGGTCGTGAGGTCGGAACGACTCTCGACTTTGACGATCCGCAGCGAGCCGTGGGTCCGTGCCGCACCCGCGGGGGGCGTCGTATCTGCAGGAGTGGCGTCTTTCATGTGGTGAAGTGAACGGGGCCGGAGGATAAGAGCGGCAAACGGGATGAACCGGGATCGACGATGCTTTGGCTCGACACGCCTCGAGATTATCCCTGCAAGGGGCAACTGGCGGCAAACGGTACACGACCTGGAGTTTGAGGTCAATAGCTGCCGACACCACAGATAAATCCGTTTGCCTCTCGGATCATAGTGTCCAATTGATTGTCGGTGTGGTGGATTCGGCTCGACTCCCGGTCGGCAGGGGTGATCCAACTGGGAGTGCAGGTCATGGCAATGATGCCGGCTCGTCCTTCCGCAGCGTGCACAAGTGCACAATCTCATGGCGATTCACCTGCATGTCGCCCGGAAAACCTTTGTCGTAGTCGAGGACAAAGGTCATCCGCCCCGACCATCGCATGCGCCTTCGTCGTCGCCATTTTGACGAGAATGGCACCGAAGATCTCGATTTGGCCCTCGTCGCAGTGTTGAATCAGTCTCATAATGTCAGCCTTGTCCAGGATCTTGCCTTGCGGAGGAAACGACAGGGGGGCGGACGCCGTTTCCCAGGCCGGTGGCATGATCGACCATTTGCAGCAGTCGGGACAGCGACAGTGCATGACGCCGTCTATCCGTTTCATCTTCGCCCTGGCAAAATCGAACTGCTCCAGACATTGGGGGCAGTGCGGTTCCATCCCGTCGCCCAGGACCAGTGCCGGCAGTCCGCCGAAATTGGTGTCGTAGTCGATCATGGAGATATCCTCCTCAACTGATCTGCAATTCCCAGCGAGTGGGCGTTGTCTGTTCTATCGCCGTGCCGCCGGTTGCTGCCGGCCCCGAGGATGTCGTACGTATGATATGTGTGGAGATTGCCGGCCGTCATTGTCTCGCCCTTTCCCGTGTTTTCTCGAGGTGATCTATCTATACATAATTATGTGAGATACACAGAGAAACCAGCGATAGTCAAGCGGATATGGGGCCGATGTCCATTTTTGTGGAAGCTGGCCCTATTTGGCGGAAAGAATTACTCGAATGGTTTTTGACGACGCCGCGTTTGAAACGTGATCCGCACGAATGAAGTTTGAGTCGGCCGCCGTTCTCGGCTATGATGGAAAACAGGTATCTGAAAACGGGTTGATTTTTCCTGTCCTACACCAGCCGCGACTATGTTTTGCGTATATCAACGAGAGAAAGAGGTGAGAAATGCCGATCCACAAGATCAGTTCCGAGAACGCCTGTCTCCAGTGCCCGCTGGAGATGTTTACCTTTGCATCGACCGACGAGATCCACGAGGTCGCCCGGATCGTCGGCCAGGATCGCGCCCTGGAGGCGGTCGAGTTCGGCATCGGCATCGAGCACAAGGGGTTCAACCTGTTTGTCATCGGCCCTCAGGGGACCGGCCGCCATACCGTCATCCGTTCTTTTATCGACCAGAAGGCCCTGACCCTGCAGGCACCGCGGGACTGGTGCTACGTCAACAACTTCCGTCAGTCCCACAAGCCCCTGGCCTTCGATTTTCCGCAAGGGGAGGCGCTGGTCTTCAAGAAGGAGATGCATGACCTCATCGATATGCTGCGGGTGACGCTCAGCTCCGTTTTTGAAGGCGACGATTTCAAGTCGCGCATCAAGGCGGTCAACGAGGAGTTCAAGCGCGAGGTCGACCGTCTCTACCACCAGATCGAGGAACAGGCCAAACGGGAAAGTATTGCGGTCGTCAAAAGCGAGCAGGGGATCATGGTGGCGCCGATCGACGGCAACGGCAATATTCTCGATGCCGAATCCTTTCGCAAACTGCCCGAGGCGGTCCGGCAGCGCATCGATGAACTGATTGAAAAATACCAGACCGTCCTTCAGGACGGTGTGCAGCAGATAACCCTGATGAAGCGGGAAGCGGAAGGGGCGAAACGCAAGATCAAGGAGGATCTGGCCCGCCAGGTCGTCTCCAGCCTGACCGGCACCCTGAAGGCCAAATACCGGAGCCGGGAGGCTCTCAATCTGTATCTGCAGGATGTGGAAGACGACATTGTCGAGCGGGTCGACGATTTTCTGTATCGCGCCGAAGAAGGCCGGGAGAACTTCATCAACCTGATGACCGCCCATGCCCCGTCGTTTGACCGCTACGAGGTCAACGTTCTCGTCGCCAACGACAGCTCCAGCGCCCCGGTGGTTTACGAGGACCTGCCGACGTACCAGAATCTGCATGGCCGCATCGAAAACTGGGCGAAAATGGGCATGCTGTCGACCCATTTCACCCTCATCAAACCGGGTTCGCTCCACATGGCCAACGGCGGCTACATCATCATCGATGCCCGGCGGCTGCTGATGCAGCCCTATGCCTACGAAGGGCTGAAGCGGACCCTGCGCGCCCAGCAGATTCGGATCGAGCCGCTGGAGCGGCTGCTCGGTTTCATGAATACCGTGTCGCTCGAGCCGGAGCCGATTCCCCTGCAGGCCAAGGTCGTGCTGATCGGCGATGCGTATCTTTACTATCTGTTGAAACACTACGACGCCGAATTCGACTCGCTGTTCAAGGTCCAGGTCGATTTCGAACATGCGATGGACCGGACGCCGGACAACGTCCGCCTCTACTCGTCGCTGGTCGCCGGCATGGTCCAGTCCGAGAAACTGCTGCCCCTCGACCGCAGCGGCATGGCGCGGCTGGTCGAACACAGCGCCAGGGTGGCGGGGGATTCGGGCAAGATCTCCCTCTATCTCGAGCAGTTCTGCGACATCGTCAAGGAGGCCGATTATCTGGCACGGAAAAGCGCCAAGGCCATGATCTCAGCGGCCGAGATCGTCGCGGCGCTGGCGGCGGCCCGGCGCCGGGCCAGCCGGATCCGGGACAGGATGTTCGAGTACATCGACCAGGGCATACGGCATATCGCCACCGACGGTGACGAGGTCGGACAGGTCAACGGGCTGTCGGTGATCTCCCTGGGGGCCTCCTCCTTCGGCATCCCGACGCGGATCACAGCCCTGACCAGGCCGGGCAAGGAAGGCGAACTGATCGACATCGAAAAGAAAGTCGAACTTGGCGGGCCTATCCATTCGAAAGGGGTATTGATCCTCGAATCGTTTCTCCGGGCCCGCTATCTGCGGAACATGCCGATCGGCCTCCGGGCGAGCCTGGTGTTCGAGCAGTCGTACGGTGGCGTCGAGGGCGACAGCGCCTCCTGCGCCGAACTGTGCGCATTGCTTTCGTCGCTGGCCGGCGTCGGTCTCCGGCAATCGCTGGCGATAACCGGGTCGGTGAGCCAGCGGGGCGAGGTCCAGGCGATCGGCGGGGTGAACGAAAAGATCGAGGGTTTTTTTGATCTCTGCCGGGGGCGGGGCTTGACCGGCTGGCAGGGGGTCATTATTCCCGAGGCCAATGTCCGCCATCTGATGCTGCAGGAGGAGGTGGTGCAGGCGGTGGCGAGACGGAAAATTCCATCTCTGGTCCGTCAGCCATGTCGATGAGGCGATCGAACTGCTGACCGGTATTCCTGCCGGGATTCGCGGCGCCGAGGGGACATATCCGGACGACAGCATCAACGGCCGGGTGGAGAATGCCTTGAAGCAGTTCGTCCTCGACCTCCGGGACTTCGATAAACCCCGGAAAGGTGAGAAGGAAGACGACGGGGATGTGCTGGATACGGGTATCTTTCTGAACGATGCTCTTTCCTGTTTGAATTTCCGCGTGATATTGTCGTCACCACAGCGTCCGGCCCGATGGAAGGCGGGTCGGGGATGTCCGGGGTGACGGCAATCCCGAGAGTCTGCGTGACATTCTGGACCATCCTGCAGCCAAAAACTTCCACATTCTCAACAAGGTGATTCTTGCCAATGACGGAAAACGACCGGAATATGGAGCGACCAGGTGCCGGCATTCTGCAGGGACAGGTGGATCGTTATCGGGAATTATTCGAATATGCGCCCATCGGCATCGTCCAGTCGACCGTCGATGGAAAAATATTGAAAGCGAATCGGGCGATGGCCAGGATGCTGGGATATGACCCCGTCGGCAATGATTTTGAAGCGATGGGCGATGCGGTCGAACATCTGTATGCCAGGCCGGAAAAACGCAGGCTGCTCCTGCAATTGGTTCTTGATCAGGAAGAACTGTTCAATTACGAAAACCAGTTCCGTTGCAAGGATGGGCGGATTGTCACCTGTCGGCAGCACCTTCGTGTCGTTCGTGGTGAAGACGGCGAGGTCCGGTTCCTGGAGAGCTTCATCGAGGACATCACCGAACAGAAAAAAACGGCCGAGGCCCTGCTGGAAAGTGAGAAGCTGTATCGGGGAATCTTCGAAACGACCGGCGCCGGTACGATCATTATCGAGCCGGATATGACCATTTCCTTTGCCAACTCCGGTTTTCAGAGGATGACCGGGTATGCCCGGGAGGAGATCGAAGGCCGGATCAAGTGGACGACCTTCATTGCCGATCCCGCCGAACTGGAGATGATGATGCAGTATCATCTGCGGCGGCGGAAGAACGATCCCGATACCCCGATCGAATACGAGTTTGAGCTGATCGACGGTCGGGCAACCGCAAGAATATCATCCTCCGCGTCGATCTCATCGCCGGAACCGATCGCAGTGTCGCCTCTCTCTTCGATATCACCTCGTTGAAGAGGGCGAAGCGATCGCTGCATGAGAGCGAGGCCCGGCTCAAGGGGCTGCTCGAGGTGTACGACGGCTTCATCTACACCTGTACCAGAGACTTCGAACTGCTGTCGATGAACGAGGCGTTGACGAATCATCTTGGCCGGGATGGTCGGGGCGAATCATGTCATCAGGTCATCTTCGGCCTTGATGAACCCTGTTCCTGGTGTTCGCACGCCCCGGTCTTTTCCGGTGACTCGGTAAAGGCCGAATTCGTCAATCCCCGTGACAACCGGTGGTATCACATGGTCAGCATCCCGGTGTTTGCCGGCGCCGACACGATCACCGCGAAGCAGAGCATCCTGATGGATATCCATCACCGGAAGCAGGAGGAGATCGCCGCCAAGGAGCGGGAGGAATTCCTCAGGAAGGAAAATCTCCGGTTGCGCGAGAGCATCCAGGACCGCTACCGCCTGGGGGATATCATCGGCAAGAGCGGCAGCATGCAGAAGATGTATGAACTGATCCTGCGGGCCGCCTCGCTCGATGCCAGCGTCATTATCCATGGCGAGTCGGGAACCGGGAAGGAGCTGGTGGCCAGGGCGGTTCACGCAATGAGCGACCGCAGTCGCCACCCGTTTGTGCCGATCAACTGCGGGGCGATCCCAGAGCATCTGTTCGAAAGTGAATTCTTCGGCTATCGGAAGGGGGCATTCACCGGCGCCCAGCAGGATAAGCCGGGATATTTCGATATCGCGGAGAAGGGGACCCTGTTCCTCGATGAGCTCGGCGAGATATCGCTCGAGATGCAGGTGAAGCTGCTCCGGGTCCTTGAGGGCCATTCCTATCGTCCCGTCGGCGGGGTCATCTCGTGCAAGCCGGATGTCCGGATCATCACCGCGACCAACAGAAATCTGCACGAGCTGATCGACCAGGGAAAGATGCGGGAGGACTTCTTTTATCGGATCCATATCATTCCCATTCATATCCCGCCGCTGCGGCAACGCAAGGAAGACATCCCGCTGCTGGTCGAGCATTTCATCGACAAGTATCGAGCGGCGGGGCGGCCGGTGCAACCGATCATGGGCAGTACCATGGATACCATGATCGGCTATGACTGGCCGGGAAACGTCAGGGAGCTGGAAAATACCATCCAGCGCTACATGAGTCTGAACACACTCGACTTTTTTTATGCGCGATCGACCCCGTCGGCGGTTGGGCAGGGCCCGGCACAGATCGAGGCGAACTGTGCGCTGCCGCTCAAAAAGGCGATGGATCAGTATGAAAAAGACTATATCTCCTCCCTGCTGCATCTCAATCGCTGGAACCGGACCAAGGTCGCCAAGGTGCTGGGTATCGAGCGAAAAACCCTGTATCTGAAGATGAAGAGTCTGGATATCCTGGGGTGATGTACGTCTGCGCCAATTGTTTCCCATTATGAGTTATAAATAACTCATTCTTTTTCTATCTGTTAATTCAATACTATATCCGATCTGCGGCCGAGGGGTGAGTCTTTCTTTTCCCGCGGGGACGAGAGATTTTTTCGTTCGCCTCCGTGTTCAGGCCGTTTCCGCCGATTGTTTCTCTGGCACAGGTCTTGCTAGTGAGGGGGGCGGGTCTGCCGGTTCATACCGGTCGCTGATCCGAAATCCTTTCCTTTTCACAACCCGACCAACTGCAGAAGGAGAAACACCCATGGCACTGCGACACGTCCCCTCGACCCCCTCGGCCTACAACTACCAGTTGTTGATCAAACATCTGCTGCGGACGCCTCTGACCTACGCCCCCGACCAGGAAATCGTGTACCGGGACAGAATGCGCTACACCTACACCGAGTTCGGCCGACGGGTCGCCCGCCTGGCCAACGCCTTGACCGGACTGGGGGTTGGCCAGGGGGACACGGTGGCGATCATGGATTGGGATAGCCATCGCTATCTCGAATGCTTTTTCGCCGTGCCGATGATGGGGGCGGTTCTGCATACCGTCAATGTCAGGCTGTCGACGGAACAGCTCGTCTATACGATCAATCACGCCGAAGACGACATCATCCTGATCAACGAGGAGTTTCTTCCCCTGCTGGCCGGCGTCAAGGATCAACTGGCGACGGTGAAGAAGCTGGTTTTGATCTCCGACAGCGGCGTTGCGCCGCAGACCACGTTGACCTTCGCTGCCGAGTACGAGGCGATGCTGGAAACTCGACAGGATAGCTATGATTTTCCTGATTTCGAGGAAGACACGATGGCGACGACATTCTACACGACCGGTACCACCGGTCTGCCCAAGGGGGTGTATTTCAGTCATCGTCAGCTGGTTCTCCATACCTATGGCCTGATCCCGACCCTCTGTGCCATCAGGTCGCAGGCCACCATCGGTTCCGATGATACCTACATGCCGATGACCCCGATGTTCCATGTCCATGCCTGGGGTATGCCCTACCTGATGACCCTGCTCGGCGCCAGGCAGGTCTATCCGGGGCGATACGAACCGGAGATGCTGCTGCGCCTTATCGATACCGAAAAGGTGACCTTCTCCCATTGTGTTCCGACCATCATGAACATGCTGCTCGGCAGCCCATCGATACGACAGATGGATCTCAAGGACCTGAAGATCATTATCGGTGGTTCGGCGATGTCGGCCGGGTTTGTGCAGGTCCGCCATGGAGCTCGGGATCAATATTTTTACCGGCTATGGGATGTCGGAGACCTGCCCGGTACTGTCCATCGCCAATCTGAAACCGGATATGCTTGGTTGCGACCGCGAGAGCGAGATCCGGATCCGGTGCGGACCGGTCTGCCGATATCCAACGCCATGATAAATGTCATCGATGAGGAAGGAAAGCCGCTGCCCCATGATGGCATGAGCACCGGCGAAATCGTCGTCAGGGCCCCATGGCTGACGCAGGGATATCTGAAGGATACGGAAAAGAGTGAACAGCTATGGGAAAACGGGTGGCTGCATACCGGCGATATCGGCTTCATCGATCCCGACGGGTATCTCCAGGTCACCGACCGGTTGAAGGACGTGATCAAAACCGGCGGTGAATGGGTATCGTCGCTGACCTGGAGGATATCGTCAGCAATCACCCGGCGGTGGCCGAGGCGGCGGTGATCGGGGTCCGGGACGATAAATGGGGCGAGCGGCCGCTGGCGCTGGTGGTGCTGAAGGCCGAGTACGGGATAAGGTCACCGGCGACGAGTTGCGGAGCTTCATCAGCGATTACGCGAGAAGGGAGCCATTCCCAGATACGGGGTTCCGGACAGGATCGTGATCACGATGCCATCGCCAAGACCAGCGTGGCAAACTGAACAAGAAAGAGCTGCGGAAACAGTACTGCTGACTGAAATTTGTATCGGCAGATCATTGTGTTGCGTAATTGGAGAGGTACGTCAAATATCACAAAGAGAGGAGAATGACATGGCTGGAAACTGCTTCACGACCTTGGCGAAATCATTTTTAGCGGCCAACCTGCTGCTGGCGGCCGCTGCGGTGCCGTCAATCGCCGGTGATACCAGGGGGTATATGCCGGCGCCGCCGGGGACGGCGGGAGTCCTGTTCTATTATTGGCACACGTCGGGAAATGATCGCTACAAGAACGGCGACAAGGTGGCGACGGATTTCAATCTCGACTCCAACCTGCAGATCCTGAGACCGGTGTACTACTCATCGTTTGCGTCGATGCCGGTAACTGTTCAGGCCCTTATCCCCTTCGGTGACACGGCGGTTGACGGGACCAGCGTTGGCAACCAGTCGTTTTCCTCGTCAGGTCTGGCCGACCCGACGATCCTTGCAGGGATCTGGCCGATCAGCAATCCCGAAACCAAGACCTGGCTGGGGGTGACCGAGTGGTTCAAATTTCCGATCGGTGAATACGAAAACGACAGGGTTCTCAACATGGGAGCCAACCAGTGGGCCTTCAAAACCGAGGTTGGGTTCGTCAAGGGTTGGGGCGATTTCTATCTCGAGTTGACCCCCTGGGTTGAATTTTATACCGACAATACCGATTACGGTGCCGTCTCGGCCACGCTTGAAAAAGACCCGATCTACGGACTGGAGACCCATCTGAGCTATGACATCAGCAAGGCGGTGCTGGTGTCGTTGGACCATTATTACAAAAAAGGAGCCGAGACAACGGTAGCGGCGGTGGACATGAACGATGAGACAGAAACTCACTCGCTGCAATTCACCCTTGGCCTTACACTCGCTCCGAAACAGAAGCTGCTGCTCCAGTATCTTCAGGACCTGAGCGTAGAAAACGGCTCGGAGACAAACCGTTTCGGCGTCAGGTACACCTTTATTTTTTAACTGAGATCGTTCCCCTTTGTTGCGATAAAATTCGTCAGGAATTGCACGGGTAGCCGGGATGTTCTCCCGGGCGATTCCTGACGACATCTCTGGATTTCTGCAGACGTTGCCGACCTGCAAAATCAGTTGCACCAGCCGCGAAATTCTGCAAGATCGTTCATCACTAATCCTCCACTCGATATCTCAAGTTCTTCAGTAGAAGACGTATGTACCCTGCTCGCTGCAGATGTGAGCGAATTATCCTTATCGTTTTCCCGCCGTTTCACAAACCGGGAACGTCCTGTTCTTGCAGTCCGTTTGCGGTAGCGGTACAATGGGGGACCGGGGTGTGACAGCCCTTGTTGTTCGACAATCAAAAAAAATCAAAGGAGAAAAAATGGCCACAACAAAAGAAAATCTGAAAGAAGCATTTGCCGGCGAAAGTCAGGCCAACCAGAAATACAAGGCCTTTGCCAAGAAGGCGGAAAAAGAAGGCTTCGTCAATATCGCCAAGCTGTTCCGGACAACCGCCGAGGCCGAGAGAATCCATGCGGAAGGGCACTTGAACGCGCTGGATTACATCCATTCAACGGCGGAAAATCTGCAGGCGGCAATCGATGGCGAGACCTTCGAATTTACCGAAATGTACCCGCCGATGGTGGAACTGGCCCTGTCCGAAGGACACAAGGCCAAAACCATGTTCAAGTTCGCCGTCGATGCCGAAGCTGTTCATGCCAGAATCTACCAGAAAGCCCTTGAGGCCGTGAAAAACGGAGTGGATATGGATGTCAGCGATTTTTATCTGTGCCCGGTCTGCGGCTATATCGAGGTCGGCAGCGCGCCGGACAAATGTCCGGTCTGCGGGGCTTTGCAGAAAATTTTCGTCAAGGTTGATTGATCTCGTGCCATTGATCCGGCAGATCTCGAGTCATGTGGGTCTGCCGGGTCCGCTCTCTGCGTGATCGACGATTCGGCCGGCATCCAGCCATGATACTCAAGGATGATCCGTTCCTGCAGTCCATCTGAGTCTTCTCCATCTCTTCCCCAGACGTCTCAACACTCCCTGCTCAACGTCGCGGCAATCCCGATTGTTGCCGGTTTTGTCAACATTGGCCTCCCGTACGCGCCGAAATAACAGCGTTTCAGGTCTCCGGAATCTTTCCTGGTTTGAAACGGTTGTCATATCGAACAATCGCTGTCACCACGATTTGATGTGGTCGATGGTAATGTGTTCCGAGGATGATCGGCAGATTTGATTTCATGCTTTGTCATTCCGATTGTCACAGAACAGTACGATTTCATCATGCCGTTATCGTTATCGCCCCTTGTAATTGTCAATTTTGATGAATAATCTGATCGTAAGACGAATCGGTAACTCCATCGAAGTCGCGATATCTCGCAAACCTTTTTGGTTCGAAAGATAAAACCCATGATTTTAAAGGAATTGGAGATGGTTTTGGAGGAGATAATGGTCGTGTCGGAACAAAGTCCGTGGAGTTGAAACGAGCGATAATCTTGCTGTCATAAGAGAAAATCTTTGAAAAAAATATTTTTATATGGTGGAATTTTTTATATTCAGGTTATTATCGTGCCATTGTTGATGTAGATGATTCAAGATTATATCGCAACTCCACATATCCAACCAAAAAGATGTTGCATTTGAAGGTTCATCTTTCGATCAACATCGATTAATGCTGCAATCATAAAAAGGAGAACATTGATGAAAGATAAGGCCAAACAAAGAAGAGTCAGACTCGGTAATGATAGAGAGTTCCTGGGTAATCTGGTAGCGATTCTTGAGAAAGAGAAGCTGACGAAAGAAGACCTCGCACAAAGATTGGGTCTGGATAATGCAAAAAAAATCTCCGATACGGTGTTGCTGGCTGCTGTGAAACTCGCAGGAGATAGCTCTTTCCTCGCCAATCTCGGTGGAAAAACGACTGGAAGGATCAAAAAAGGCGCGCAATTCGCGCAGAAGAAAGGGTTGGTTGTTCCGGCGTGGCTGTTTGAGGGAAAAAATATCGCAGATGGGCAGCGGTTTGAGGTCCAGTTCGGACGGAAGGGAATCATCACCCTCCGGCCTCAGACCGAAGACGATGCTTGATTGTCCGCTCTCTCAGGTCAAGGGCGGAGGCAGGGATATTAGTATCTCACCGCTGTAAACTGCCCGGAAGTTGATCCTGAAAGTCCCCGTATCCGACACTCACGGGATAGTTCCGCACGAGTGTCGGACAGAATCCGGTTTTCCCATTTTTCCCCTTACTGGATTACTATCCTCGCCGCAAACCGCACGATCTGCAGTCTCGGGATCGCGCGCTGGTGAATCTGTCCCGATCGGGGCAACGTATCTGCATAGCCGCCGCGATTTCCATACCCATCGTACAGAGACATTTTTGACAGCAACAGTAGCCATATCGTAGCTACCTCGCCTTGACCATCCGGTTATTGCATGTTATGACGAAGAGAATGAACTGAAAGTTCGGATTTCTATTGTCGAATGGTCGATTTGCTGCAAACATCCAAATGTATCTTTCCATGAATCTTCAGGAACCTGGCAAAATGCGATCAAGAACATTTTTCTGCCGGCGACGGGTTGAAGTATCAGATCGTTATACGCTGAATGTTTTGCAAAGACATGGATGGAGAAAGAAGAGACGATCTTCTATTTCCCGGATTTGATACATCAAATCTGATTTGATCGTAAAACAAGTGAGTGGTACAACAGATGGAAAGCAAGACCAGCAGGATCGATGGCCCTGATCAACTCGCCGTCCAACCAGACCAGGTCAATGCCAAGCCTGGAAAAGTCAAATTTGAGGTATTCGGTGAGGAAATGATTGAAAAGGAGGTCAAACTCAGTGGAAACAGTGGAAGAGTTTATTTGCCTCCGGTCTGGGTAGGCCACCGTGTGAAGATTATCAGATTAGACTGAGGACGTGCTGAAAAAAATGAATGCAGATGAAATAAGCGTCTCTATCAGAAAGATGAAACTGGATGATATCGACGATATCAAGAGAATTTACGAACGTATCACCCAACACGCCCTTCAGGAAGAGTTCCGGGAGTTGGTGGAAAATCCTTGCGAAAAACGGGCGTTGGAGTCGAATTGCTTTGTGGCCGAATTCGAAGGCAAGGTGGTGGGCTTTATGATCAGTTACGTTATGGCCTTCAGCTTTGGTATGGAAAAAAGCGCATGGATCGCCACCATGGGAGTAGAGCCAAAGTATATGGGCAAACAGATCGGAGCCCGGTTAGCAAGGGAGATTTTCGCGTTTTACAAAGGCCAGGGCATTACCAATCTTCACACCTCCGTGCAATGGGATGCCACAGATGTCGTCTCTTTCTTCAAGACACTGGGATTTCATCGAAGCGACTTCATCAACCTGGAAAAATCTCTGTAGCCCTGATTCCAATCCCTCCGCTTCTTCCGTAATCAATGATGGGCACCGTGATCCATGGTGCCCACGATGTCAGAACTTCAATCCAGTCGACGCCGGTGTGGGCGACCCTGCCCACGGAATCAGACCACTGGGCAACAAAGGGCATCCATGCGTGCACATGGATGCCCTTTGCTCTTTAAACGTTCACAAAGCTCATTGAAACATCCGCAGAACCTTTTCCTCGGCAGTCTTACTGTTTATTGGCAGAGACTTTTTTGACCAGCGGCCATTTGTCGAAAAAGGTGTTGTAGTACAGAAAACACATCAGCCAGACGAATTGGCCGGCCAGGATTCCCATGACCGGGTAGCCCAAACCCAGGTCGGTTCCGGCAAACGGGTTGCTTTTGAAGGTCTTGATCCAGATATAGCCGAACGCAAGACCCAGGACCCACCAGATGCCGATGCGGATGAAGATGCGCAGGGTTTGATTTTCCACCATTGCCGCCGTTGGCCAGTCATCAAACACATGGTGCCACAGAAGGGTGGCGATAACGACGGACAGGGCGATGGAGGCCACGGCCACATCCGGTGGCGCGCTGGGCATCAGATTGAGTGGATGGATGGCCGCCTGCATGATTTTCAACTGCACAAACGCCATCACAAAGGTGATGATAAGGCCGATGATGCCCATCCACGGTTGCTTCTTGGCAAATAATTTCATCGGATAGTGCTCCCCGCCCTCGGCCGGAATCAGGAACCACCAGATAAAGCATTGGGCATAGGCTACAAAAGTCGGCCAGGATCCCATGGGCTTGGAGACGACTTCGTGTTCGCCGATCTGTAAGTGAAAGAAACTCGGAATAATAAGGGCAAACCAGGCCAGAAAGCAGAAGTACGAGCTCAACGACCAGGCCCCTACACTATCCCATGGCGCCTTGATGTTGCCGGCAAAGGGCCATTTGTGAAACAAGGCGGCGTATCCGATATTGGCCAGGATAACGGGGAGGGCGTAGAAGTTGCTGGCCTCCCACCCCTCGATGGCCAGCGCCACCTGATCAGCGGTCTGCGGGGTGAAAAGGATCGCCATGCTGAAGGGTTTCCACCACAGTCCGCTCAGCCCGACGATGACCAGAAAACCGATGACACCAACGACTAAACCGACAGCCGTATACCAGATACCGGCCCAGGGCTGGCGACTGGTGATAAAGTACTTGCCGTAACCACCGAAGATCAGGGCCTGCCAGATCCAGGCGTTGATGATCATCCAGAAAAACGTTGCTTCGGCGAAGACCTGGACAAATTTGCCGGCGGTTTTGGCATCGACCTCCTGCAGACCCGGTGCCCCGAAGGCCAGAATAATGCTTTTGGAAATCCATCCCCATATCGGCCAATAGATCAGGCTCAGGATGAAGCAGGCCACAGCGGCGACAACTCCTGTTGTGATCAAACTGTTGAAACTGCGTTTGACGGTAAATTCATCCATAATTATTTTTACCTATCTTATACGGGTGGATGGAGTTCTACGCTCTCAACTCGAAACGCTTCAGCTTGCCGGTCGCGGTCTTGGGCAGGTCATCGACAAACTCGATCCATCGCGGGTATTTGTAATGGGCGAGCGTCTTTTTGACATACTCCTTGAGATCTTTTTGCAATTTGTCATCGGCGGTGTAGCCGCGTTTCAGGACAACAAACGCCTTCGGCTTGACGAGATTTTCATCATCCGTCGCCCCGACGACGGCGCATTCGAGCACTGCCGGGTGTTCGATCAGGCATGCCTCGACCTCGACCGGAGAGACCCATATTCCCCCGACCTTCAGCATGTCGTTGGTCCGACCGATATAATAGAAGTACCCTTCCTCATCCAAAACGTACTTGTCATCGGTGTTGAGCCATTCGCCCAACATGGTACTTTTCGTTTTGTTATGTTTATTCCAGTAGGAGGCGGCAGCGCTATCTCCCTTGATCAACAGGGTTCCAACCTCTCCTATCGGAGTGTCCTGGAAATTTTCATCGACGATTCGGGCGTCATATCCGGGAACGATTTTGCCCGAACTCCCCGGCTTGGCCGTTCCCGGGATATTTGAAATGAATATGTGGCTCATTTCGGTGGAACCGATGCCGTCGATGATCTCGACCCCGTGTCGCTCCAGCCAGCGTTTGAAGATTTCGGCGGGCAACGCTTCGCCGGCGGACACGCAGAGCCTGACCCCATCGAGACTGCCCTCATCCTGCAGCATCGAGCCATACAGGGTCGGGACGCCGAAGTACAGGCTCGGCCGATAGCGAGCGATGGTCTCATAGACCGAGGCCGGTACCGGCCGAACCGGCATCAGAACGGAGGTCGCCCCGACACTGAAGGGAAAGTACAGGCCATTGCCGAGGCCGTAGGCGAAAAAGAGCTTGGCCGCCGAGAAACAGATATCGTTTTCCTGTATCCCCAGCACCAGCTTGCCATAGGTTTCGGCGGCATAGACCATGTCATGCTGCAGGTGGACCGTTCCCTTCGGTTGACCGGTGGACCCCGAGCTGTAGAGCCAGAAGCAGGCATCGTCCGGGGTGGTCGGCGCCGCCTCGAGCTGGTCGGAAGCGCCTTCGATAAAGGCATCGAAACCGATGGTCCCGGCCGGGGCCTCGCCGCCGACGACAATGACATTCTTCAGGAAGCGGAGCTTGTCTTTGATGGGCTCGAACTTGCTGTAGAGTTCTGCATCGATGATCAAGGCCTTGGCCCGGCTGTCATTGAGAAAATAGAGGTAATCCTTGGGTGTCATCAGGGTGTTGAGACAGATCGGAACCGCCCCGATTTTAATGGCCCCGAAGAAGGACATGGGATAGAACTCCGTATCCAGCAGCAAAAGGGCGACCCGGTTCTCCATCTCGACGTTCAAGCCCTTCAGAGCATTTCCCACCTTGTTGACGCCGGTCTGGATCTGGGCATAGGTAAAGGCCTTGTCCCGGCAGAGCACCGCCGTCTTCTGGCCTCGCCCTTCTCTGATGTTCCGATCGACAAAGTAGTCGGCGGCGTTGAATGTTTCCGGGAGATTCAATTCGATATGCATTGTTTTTCCTCCTTGTGCCTGGTTGATGAGAGAATGCCGCGATGGGCACCTATGATGTGCACGACGCTGGTAATCTAGCAAGAATCACGCCAGCAGGAAAAAGTGGCGTGATTTGGCAGGAGGACTTGTAAAGTATCCTGATTTCAGATGGATAGCTTGCAGGGGGAGGGGGCCGAAAATGATGCCTGGTTGATCTGGAAGGAAAATTTTTTTCTTGGGGAGAAAGATCTTATCCGGGGAGACCGTTATTTGCGCTTTTCATCGATGATCTCGACCAGAACCCCATTGAGTGCTCCAGGTTGGAGAAAGGCATAGTGTGAACCCTCCCAGACCCGTGGTTTCCGGTCGATCATTGCGTACCCGTTGGCGTTGAGAATCGGGATCGCGGCGGTCGTGTCCGGCACGCGAAAGGAGATGAGCATGACTCCCTCGCCATGCTTGTCGATAAACTGATCGACAGGGCTGCCGCTGCGGGTGGAGCGCATCAGTTCGAACCCCACCTCGCCGACGTAATACCTCGCGACTTCAATAGATTCTTCATCAAAGATATATTGAAGATCGGGTTCTGATTTACCCAGCAGCCTTCCCCATCGCTGTTTTGCCTCCTGCAGGTCACGAACCGCGATACAGATGTGGTCGATCTTGTCGATCCCGATCATTGGCAATATCCTCCATGGCCAGCAATTGATGTGGTGATGTCCGGCGGCCCGGGAGAAGACCGTCGGGCTTTCATCCGGTGGTGACAATCAATGATACGACTCGCCGTTCGGTGGCTTGATATCATATTTTTTGATCTTGCTTCTCAGTGTCGGCATTGAAATCCTGAGACACTGAGCGGCCTCGGTACGGCGCCAGTTCAAGGCATCCAGGGTTTTCTTGATATGCTCCTTTTCCATCGTGTCCAAGGAACGGACATCGCCCTCGAATGCCTCTGTCTGCATGTATTTGCACAGGATTTTATCAATGTCGTCAAGCAGCAGAACGCTGCCTCTGGTCTGGACCACCGCTTCAACCAGAACATTTTCGAGTTCGCGCACATTGCCCGGCCATTGATGGGCTTTCAACCGTTCGAGAACACCATCCTGAACGTGCAACACCTCGGTATTTAATTTCATATTCATTTTCTGGAGAAAATGTTCGACCAGTTCATCGATATCCGAAAGTCGTTCACGCAGCGGCGGCAGTTGGATGATGACCACCCGCAGGCGGTAAAAAAGATCTCGCCTGAACTCGTTCTGATTGACCATGCTGAACAGGTCGCGATTGGTGGCGGCGAGAATCCGACAGTTCGATTTCAGCGTCTCCTGCCCGCCTAGACGCATGTATTCATGGCGTTGCAGAAATCCCAGCAACTTGCCCTGGACCTCATACGCCAGTTCGCCGATCTCATCCAGAAACAGGGTGCCGTTTCCGGCCAGCTCGATTTTGCCTTTCTGGGTGCGGCTGGCGCCGGTGAAGGCGCCTTCCATGTGCCCGAACAGCTCGCTTTCAATGAGGCTGGAGACCACCGAACTGCAATCGAGGGTCACAAAAGGTTCATTGTGAAAGGTGCTGTTCCGGTGAATTGCCCGGGCAACGACTTCTTTTCCGGTACCGGTCTCTCCCTGGATCAAAACCGTGGTCCGTTTCTGGCATGCCAATCCGATGGTTTTGAAAATCTTGCGCATCTGCTCGGTCTTGCCGATGATCAGATCCGGATCGAAATTCTTCGGTTTGGGCAGACCGGGCACATTCTCGTGCTCGGCCTCCAGGATGCTGGTGACGCGCTGGATTGCATCTTCCACCAGATCCACGTCCAGCGGTTTGTGAATATAATCGAATGCCCCCGATTTCATCGCCTGGATGGTGGTTCCCATATCGTGATAGGCGGTGATCATGATCACTTTGGTGAGATGGCCTTCGTTCTGGATCCGATTCAGTATCTCCAGGCCGTTGCTGTCGGGGAGGTGAATATCGATAATGGCAATATCCGGGGCATGGTCACAAAACAGGGCGAATCCGCCTTCGCCGGTTTCGGCCTTGAACACCTGGTGCCCTTTTTCAGTGAAAAACATCTCCAGGGTTTCCAGGATGGATACTTCATCGTCGATCAGCAGGATCTTCAGCTTCATCGAACTGTCCTCCTATTGGACCGGGATCAGTATGGTAAAGCAGGTGCCGTAGGGAAATGTATTTCGAACCTCGACGCGCCCCATGTGGGCTTCGGCAATGCGTTTGACATTGTTGAGCCCTAACCCGGTCCCCCTGACCTTGGTGGTGAAAAACGGTTTGAAAATTTCGGCAATGATATTTTCCGGTATCCCCGGACCTTCATCGGAAACCATAATTTCAACCATCTCTCCGAGTTCCCGGTCATATTGGCTGCGCAGATGGATCTTCTTTCCCGCCGTGGAGGCCTCGACAGCGTTGATGAGCAGGTTCAGGACGGCCTGGACAAGCAGTTGTCCGTCAATATGCATCAGGGGGATGTTGGGATCGAGATCGGTTTTCAGGATGATGTTCTCCGCTTCCAGTTTCATCTCCAACAGTTCGATGGAGGACAACAGAAGTTCGTTCAAGGATACTTTCTTGACATGCAAGCGGATGGGTTTGGCGAAATCGAGGAGTTCCTGCAGTATTTTTTCGAGACGTTTGACCTCTCGCACCGAAATATCGACTCTTTTTTGATCGTTGCCCTGCAGTAGGGGGTTTTTTTTGAGGATCTGCAGATTCATCTGCACCGCCGACAGCGGATTGCGGATCTCGTGCGACAGCGACGTCGTCATACGGCCGATGTCGGCCATCCGTTCAGAATCACGAATTTTCTGTTCCAGCTGGACTCGGGAGGTGATGTCACGGCAGATGCCGATGACGGAACGTCTGCCTTCCCATTCTGTAATCTTGGAAAAAATCTCGGTGGGATAGCTTTCGCCGTTGCGGGTCAGGCGCAGATATTCAAGCATCGGCAAGGAATCCCTGGTCTCCAGTTTCCGCAGATAGGATTCCTTGACCTTTTTTCGGTGCCGTGGATGAACGAAATCCCAGAATCTCTGACCGATCATCTGCGAGGGCTCGTATCCATGCATCAACGCGGTCGCGGAATTGACAAAGACCAGGACCTCTTCGTGAATGACAAAAAAACCGTCATTGATCTCCTCGACCAGAATCTTATACCGCTGCTCCGATTCTTTCAATTCAGCCGTGCGGATGCGTATCTGTTCTTCCAATAAATAGTTTTGCTTGAGAATCCTCTCTTGATGCATCGATTGAAACAGATCACTGAATCGATGGATGGTATACGTCAAACAATGGTTGATGCTGATAATGGCATCTTCCAAGTCGTTGCCGGAGGTCTCTTTGACAAGCAAGGGGATTGAAATGCTGCGGAAAAACTCAAAGGCCATCTGGACATTGGAAAGAGGGAATCCGGTCATCAGGCGCATTCGCGCGATCATTTCAATAAAGCTGTTGATGCGATTGAAATCATTGTCAAACAAAGCGGTTATAAAGGATTCGTAGGCCTCGGTGACGGTCGCTGTAATCTCCTCTTCCGGCCGGTTGGCGTACATGGTGCTGACCTTGGTTCTGAGCGAATGCACCCATTCAGAAATGATGGCGGTTCTATTGTCGTTAAAGATGGCGATCAGTGAAGATCTCATAGGAGCTCTTGCGGTGAAGAAAGCTGTCGGTCCAACAACGAACAGGCGGCCTGCCGGAAGACAGGTTTCATAACATCTTCCGGAGGCCGCTATGCGCAGAGGGATACGCCACTCATCCCTGTCCCAGCCTGACAGTATCGCTCGAGCCGCTGTGCCGCTTGTTGCAAACGGCTGGAGGAGGGCAGGGGGCTTGTGTCAACCCTGTATGTATTCCAAGTTCCTCGTCTTCAAGAAACCTTTCGGTCACGCTTTTTTAAAGATATAGTTCATCTGACCGTTGGCCAGTTGGTTGACGACGGTGGTCATCGGCATGCCGATCTTGACCTCGGCCAGCGCCAGATCGTTGTCGAGACGGCCGAAGACCTGATACTCGCCGTAATCGAGCATGGCGATGCTGTACGGCACGTCTTTTTCGAAGCCAACCGGGGCGTATTGGAGCTGACTGTACGATACCAGTTTGCCGGTGCCGCTCACCTCGCGCCACTCCATATCGCTGGACAGGCATGCGGCACAGTCGGCCCGGGGCGGGAAAAATTTCGCCCCGCAGCTTTTGCAGACGGTATACATGACTTTGCCGCCTTCCAGATGGTCAATAAAATCGTTGACCCGGGTGGTCTTGGTGAAGCTCACCGTGCCGAATTTGCCGAAGCGGACATCTTCTTTTTTTTCACTCATCTCATCCTCCAGATTACTCGTTGCCAAGAATGGTTACGTTGCCGTAGATGCCCACCCCGCCGATGTTGTGCACCAAGCCGATCTGCGGATCCTTGACCTGAATGTCGCCTGCTTCACCCCGCAGCTGCAGGACAATCGTGCGGACCTGGCTGCCGCCGGTGGCGCCGATGGGGTGACCCTTGGAAAGCAGACCGCCGTCGACGTTGACCGGGATGCTTCCCTCCTTGTATGTCTCCTTGCCCCGAATCAGCTCCTTGGCCCCGCCGGGCTCGGCGAAGCCCAGGGCCTCGTAGGCCAGCAACTCGGCGATGGTGAAGCAGTCATGAACTTCGGCCACATCGATATCCTTGGGTCCCACTCCGGCCATGGCGTACGCCTCCTTGGCCGCCTGCTCCGCCGCCTTCAGCCCGAACAGACGATCCCGTCCGGCAAGGTTGACGCTGGCACTGGCGGTGCCGATACCCTTGATCCACACCGGTTTCTTACTGAAGGACTTGGCCTTTTCGGCGCTGGCGACGATCAGGCACGAGGTGCCGTCGGCGTTGGCACAGCAATCTCCGACCCGCAGGGGACTGGAGACCGGGCCCGACATCATGTTCTTGGGATCGGTAAAGTTTTCCGGGGCGACGGCCTTGCGGAAAACCGCGCGGTCGTTGAGCTGGCCGTAGGTCGAGGCCTTGACCCGAACCGCCGCCAGATCTTCCAGCGTGGTGCCGTACTTGTCCATGTGGGCCTGGGCGTGCATCGCGTAATAGGCCGGCATCATCGTGCCGAACGGGCTCTCCCACTGGATGTCGGCACCGCGGCCCATCCGTTCCTGGCTCTCGGCCGATGAGATTTCCGACATCTTCTGCAGACCGATGACGGCGACGACGTCGTGAAGGCCGGAGGCCACCATGGCGTAGGCCATCTTGAGGCCGGTGCTGGACGACGAGCAGAGGGTTTCGATATAGAACGTCGGTTGCGGGTTGAGCCCGAGGTACTCGGCAACGACCGCCGACGGCGACCGCTGCTTGTCGTATTCCGGGGCCGAGCACAGAATCGATGCATCGATATCCTTGGCGGTGATCCCGGCATCGGTGATCGCTTCCTTGAAACCTTCGAACGCCAGCTCTCGGATCGATCCCGGATAACTACGGACAAATTTGCTTTGTCCAACTCCAATTATGGCTACTTTTTTCATAGCTGTTTCCTTTTTGAGATCGGTGCATTGCAGGGTATTTTCGGTGAACGGAAAACCCCTGCACAGGCACTCATACCCCCTTGCGGGGTGTTAGATGTACTGGCCCCCGTCGACCTTGATGCATTCGCCGGTGATATGTTTGGCCTTGTCCGATGCCAGGAAGGCGATCAGGTTGGCCAGATCGTCGGGTTCGCCGACCCGCTTGAGGACGATTTCGGCCATCGCCATGTCAACGATCTTGTCGCGGGCCTCGGATTCCTTCAGCATCGGGGTCTCGATCAGGCCGGGAGCGACGGCGTTGACGGTGATCCCGAAGGCCCCAAGTTCCTTGGCGACGGCCTTGGTGTAGCCGATGATGCCGGCCTTGGAGGCGCTGTAGTTGGACTGGCCGAACTTGCCGCGCAGGCCGTTGATGGAGGTCACGTTGATGATCCGTCCGTACTTCTGGTCCTTGAGCAGCGGGGCGGTGTGGCGGGTGAAGTTGAAATAGCCCTTGAGGTTGACCTCCAGGACCCGGTCCCACTGCTCTTCCGTCATCTTCCAGCAGACGCCGTCCCAGTTCATCCCGGCGTTGTTGACCAGGATATCGATGCGGCCGAATTTTTCCAGGGCGGCCTTGACGACTGCTTCGGCCTCGGCGAAGACGGCGATATCGCATTTGACGCACAGTGCCTTGCGTCCCATTGCTTCTATCTGTTTGACGATGGCCTCGGCCTCTTCCTTATGGCTGCGGTAGGTCAGGCAGACGTTGGCGCCTTCATTGGCGAGCATCAGGGAGACGGCGGTGCCGATCCCTTGGGAGCCACCGGTGACGATGGCACTTTTACCTTCCAGTAACATAGTTCCCTCATTAATGTTGTTGTTATTTCTTCGCGGTCGGCTGCAAACTCTCTATCAGCTCATCGGTCCAGGGAATGCCTTTTGCCAACCCCTGGCGAAGTTTGACAAAGTCTATTTCACGACCGGTCTCTTTGGTTCCCTCGTTAAAAGCGCGAAAACCTGTCCTGGCTTCATTCATCATATTCAACGCCAACCAGGCTCGGGAGTTTTCCTTATTCTGATTCCAGGCCTGCAGCTTCGGTTTGCGCAGTTCTTCAAGACTCTTGGTCATACACTCGGGGAAGGTCTCGAGGAGTTTAGCACACATCTCTTCAACCTTCTGGTCTAACAGACTAAGGTCAACCACGCCTTCTTTGAGCAAAGCCCGACCTTCCTTGAGTGCAGTGCCGCTCTTAAACTCGCCATGGATCACCCGACCGTATTCGTCGAACATCTGATCCGTAATAACCGTGGGATTGGCGATGAACTTGCCGTTTACCTTCAACGCGGGTACCACGTCACCAATAATACCAAGTCGTGCCGCCTTATGAGCAGAGAACGGCTCACAGAGCGTTCCGGAGATCATGGCTTGTTCGCAGCCAATCATCACCGGTAAAAAGTCGGTTGCACCGCCGATAGCAGCCGAACCGTGCTTGGGACCGGCCTGACCAAAATTCGCCAGATCCTGGGCGATGGTAAAGTCGCAGGCCATGCCAATCTCCTGCCCCCCGCCGATCCGCATGCCATTAACCCGGGAAATCACCGGCTTGTCACAGGCGAGAATCGCCGAAACCATATCATTGAACAGTCGCATGTATTGCCGATATTCCTGAGGATTGCCCGCATAATACTCGGCATATTCCTTGGTGTTTCCTCCGGTACAGAATGCTCTGTCGCCAGTACCGGTGAAGACCACGGCGTTGACTTCACGGTCAACGGATGCACGGCGAAATGCGAGAATGGTGGCTTTCACCATATCCGTTGTATAGGAGTTGTACTGTTTCGGGTTGTTGAAAATTATCCAGGCATTGAACAAACCTTCGGCCACACTGCCATCACGACGTTTTGCCGGCCGCTTCTCATATAACACCATGCCGTCGCAGAGTTTCTCCACGTCCCGATCGATCAGGTTGTGATCAATCAGGTGCTCCGGTGCCGTTTTGGCGATAACTTCATCCGCTTGACTCATGCTCTAATCTCCTTTTTGCTCCACCGGGATCGCCGGGGAAAATTGTGTTTGCAGGTTAAGGAACCATAATGGGACGCTGGTTGATCTCACGCTGGTGGGACATCTCGAACACCTCGTTGATGGAATCCAACGGGAAGGTCTTGACAAACGGCTTGAGATCCATCTTGCCGGCCAGAATCAGATCGACGACCGGTCGATAATATTCCGGTACGCAGCCCCAGTTGCCGCGGGCCGTGGCATTGAAGGCCATCAGGTTGGACAGACGGATCTCCGCGGTGTCAAGGGTGAAGCCGACGACCGACAGGTGGGCGCCGAAGGTCAACAGGCCGAAGGCGGTCTTCTGGCCGGCGGCGGTTCCGGAGGTCTCGAAGATCTTGATATGGGTGGTCGACCTCCCCGTCTCCTTGGCCACACCGTAGACTTTTTTGCGCAGGTCCTTGAAGGGGATTTCCTTGACATTGAAGGTCGCATCGACATAGGAAGACAGATTTTCGAGCTTCTGCGAATCGACGTCGATGGCGACCACCGCGGCACCAAAGCTCTTGGCCAGCAGGGCGCCGAAGCCGCCGACACCGCCGACGCCGATGAACACGGCCAGGTCCTTCTCGGACAGGCCGGCCTCGATGATCGCCTGATAGGGGGTGGTGATGGCATCGGCCACGACCGACAGTTCCTCGAGGGTGATGCCGGTGGCGCTGATCGGCTTCATGTTCTCGTCGACCGGAACCTTGCATAGCTGCTTGGCCGGCACGACGATGTGGCTGGCGAAGCCACCCTGGATGTCGTTGCCCGGCATCTTCTGCAGGCTGCAGATGTTGCCGCGGCCTTCCCTGCAGGACTCGCATTCACCGCAGGGCATGACCGCCGGGACCACGACGGCGCAATTGGCCCATGCTTCGGCACCCGGGCCGGTGGCCTCGACGATGCCGCTGATTTCATGGCCCAAGGTCAACGGCAGGGCCGATTTGATCGGGACACCGTCATAGAAGAATCCGAGATCGGTGTGGCACACGCCACAACCGCTGACTTTCAGCAGAACTTCCCCGGCCTTCGGCTCAGGGAGGGGGGCTTCCACCCGTTCCAGCGGTTGTTTGGGGCTGACCATCTGCCAGGATACCATTGTTGTCATATCGACCACTCCTTATCTTTTTTGATGTTCATAGGGGTTACAGATCATGGATAAAATGTTCTTGTCCGTTATAAATGAGAAATTTATCGCCTTTCATGCGGGCGATCATCAGCATGCCAAGATCCTGGGCGAGATGCAGTCCCATGTGTGTTATGCCTGATCTGGAGATGATGGCCGGAATCTCCATCAACGCCGCCTTCATGACAATTTCCGAGGTGAGGCGGCCGGTACTGTAAAATACCTTGTTGCGGCCACTGATCCGTTCCAGCCACATTTTCCCGGCGATGGTGTCGGCGGCGTTGTGGCGGCCGACATCTTCGACAAAGATCTCCACCTTGTCGTCGCTGCACAGCGCACAGCCATGCACCGCCCCGGCCGACCGATAGATCTCGTTATAATGGGCGAGCGACTTCATCAACCGGCTCAGCTGCGACTGGCGCAGGGTGATGGGCTGCAGTTTGACGGCATAGAGCCCGTCGATCATGCAGCTGAAGACCGTTCCCTGGCCACAGCCGGTGGTGACGGTCCGTCCGGTGAGCTTCTCTCTGAGCTGCCCGCCGGTGCCGTCTATTGTCTGTATATGCACGGATTCGGTCGGCCAATCCACCCGAACTTCTTTAATGTCCTCGATCTCGTTGATCAGCCGCTGGTTGCGCAGATACCCCAGCGCCAGCAGCTCCGGTTGCGTCCCCAGCGTCATCAGGGTGACGATTTCATGGCCGTCGACCCTGATCGTCAGCGGCAACTCGCCGGCGATCTCGACCTCCTTGGCCTCACCCTTTTCATTTGTTACCGAAACGGTGTGCGTAGGCCGCACCCCGGCATCGGTCATGCGGGGACGGTGACCGCTCACCTGTTCTTCCACTCGGGACGGCGTTTTTCTTCAAAACTTCTGAGGCCTTCGAGGGTGTCTTCGGTGTGCATCAACTGGTTGAGGAACATGTCATTGGCACTCTCCATAGCGTCATCGATCGCCATTCCAACATGCTGGTTGACCGCCTTTTTGTTGAGCCGGATGATCAGCGGACTGGCGTGCTGAATTTCCTTGGTCAATTGGGCCACCCCTTTTTCCAGGGCATTGTCGTCGAAGACGTCGCAGACGACTCCCATCTGCTGCATGGCCTCGGCGCTGTAGCGCTTGCCGGTCGTGCAGATCTCGATGGCCCGCGAAGGTCCGACCAGACGAGGCAGCCGGACTGCGGCATAGGGCGGCAGAAAACCCAGCTTGATCTCCGGTTGGCCGAATACGGCCGATCTGGCGGCCACCACCATATCGCAGGCAATGGCGACCTCCATCCCACCCCCCAGGCAGGCGCCGTTGACGGCGGCGATGGAGGGAACGGCGAGGGCGTGAATCTGTTTGAGCAGCGCGTCGAAGATCCGAATCATGTCAGGTGCCAGTTCAGGCTTGTGATCGAGGACCTCCACCCCGGCACACCAGCTGGCCCCCTGGGCGGCGATGACCACGCATTTCAACTCGGCATCCGCGTTGAGATCCGCCAATATGGCGGTCAACTCCTGCATCATAGCCATGTTCAACACATTGTGTTTCGGACGGTTGAACGTGATTCGGGCTATCCCGTTTTCCTGTGTCAACTGATGATACGTAAGCTCCATAATGTCGTTACCCTTAGATTCTAAATTTTTGAAAAGGATCGTCTTCTATTCCATTATGATACACTTCATATATTGCGTTCCAGATTGATGGTCCGGGAAGGACTGAATTGATTGGCGCTGAAAAAGTGTATCAGTCCGGCGTCGTTCCAATCGACCAGGGTGTTGATCTTGTTGACCCCGATCTGACGCAGATGATCGATGAACTCATCCATCAGCTTTTTCCCGATCCCCCGGTGCTGGTAGGCGGGATCGATACCGATGGTATCCATGCTCGCCACCTCCTGCAGGATACCGAATTGCCCCATATAGAGCTCACCCATCAGAAAGCCGACAACGACCCCATTGTCTTCGGCTACAAACGATGTGGGCAGATAATCTTTGGAGGAGAAAAGTCGTTCAAACTTGAGCTGGTAATATTCCAGACGGGAAGTTTTGACTATTTTCTCATCGATCTTGAGGATGGCCTCAAGATCGTTTTCCGTCATCAGTCGTGTGCTAATGGTATCTTCGGTCATGGGAGCGCCTTTTCAGTCGAAGTGTTTTTCTCTGTGCTGCCCTTGCGTGAAATCGTTCGTTGTTCCACCGGCAGGGGCGGCGGCACCGGGCCACCGACAATTTTAGTGACAGCACCAAACCGGGTAGGGCAGGCATTCAGGCAGGTGCCGCACTTGATGCACTTGTCCTGATCGATGACATGGATCACGCTCTTGCCGCCGTCGATGGCCTCCACCGGGCAGCTCCGGGCGCAGATCATGCACGCCTGGCATTTGGCCGGGTCGATATAGTACGAAGCCACCTCGTCAAACAGCCCCTTGATTTCCTGGAGGCTGAAATGGTTGTCGTAGGCGGTTTCATCGTTCAGGCAGACCGTGAGCTTGTCGTGTTTGACGATCTTGATGTAGGGAACCAGCCGGGTGATATCGGTCATGACCTCTTCCAGCCGCGCCGGTGAAATCTCATCGGACTGGCCGATGGGGCCGAGCTCTTTGATCTCTTTGCAGAAACCATCCACTTCCGTGGCGAACAGGTTGCCTTCGCCGCCCGACATGAAGGCAATGTGCAGCCGCCGGGGATTGAGGCCGATATGCTCGAAGATCTTTTTGCTCAGCAAGGCCAGGTTCAGGGCATGATAGTTGCCGTGGGTGATGTAATTGCATTCACCCAGCCGGCAGCCGCCGATGAAGACACCATCCGCTCCCTTGGCGAAGGCCCGCAGGATGTGCGCCAGGTCCACCCGCCCCGAGCACATCAGGCGAACCAGTCTCATATTTGTCGAGTATTGCAGTCTGGAAACTCCAGCCAGGTCAGCCGCCCCGTATACTCACCAGTGGCAGACAAACCCGATGATCCTGGGGGTGAACATGTGTCCTCTACTCATGGTTAACAATCTCCTTCCTTGTCATTTGACTTCGATCGGTTCGGGGAGCAGGGCATCGATCTGGCTTTCGATCTCCAGGTCGGTGAAATGTTTCAGGACGATGGCGCCGGTGGGACAGACGGCGTTGCACAGCCCGTCGCCCTTGCAGAGCACCGGGTTGACGACCGCCTTCTGCCCCTGCTTGGCCTTGCGCATTTCAATGGCATCGTAGCTGCAGACCTCGACGCAGGCGCCGCAGCCCATGCATTGTTTCTCGTTGACTTCGCATACCGCCCCGGACACGGTGACGATGTCGTTGGCCAGCAGGGTCAGGGCCCGGCCGGCTGCACCATAGGCCTGGTTGACCGCCTCGGGCATGTGCTTGGGATAGTGGGCCATGCCGCAGAGGAAGACGCCGCTCGTCGCAAATTCCACCGGCCGGAGTTTGACGTGGCCTTCCTGGAAGAAGCCGTCCGGACCCAGCGGCACCTTGAACAGGCTGGCAATCTCCTGGGCGCCAGGCGACGGAACGATGGCGGCGGCCAGGACGAGAAGGTCGGCGTCGAGGGCCAGTTTCTGTCCCAGGATCGGGTCGGTCACCGTCACCTGCAGCACGTCCCGGCCGTCGTCGGCCTCACCCGCCTCTACAGTGGGCGGATCTTCCGGTGACCAGCGGATGAAGCGCACGCCTTTGTGGGAGGCCTCACGGTAGTAATTCTCGTTGAAGCCGTAGGTCCGCATATCCCGGAAGGCGATGACGACATCCATCTCCGGGTTGATCGCCTTGAGCTGCAGGGCGTTCTTGACGCTGTGGCTGCAGCAGACCCGGCTGCAGTAGTTGCGGTCCTGGTTGCGGCAGCCGACGCACTGGATCATCACCACGCCCTGGGCCCCGGTGACGGTCGTATCGTTTCTGGCGATGCGCTCCCCCAGCTCCAGGTGGGTCAGGACGCGCTCATCCTGGCCGTACATGTACTCCGTGGGTTTGTACTCTTCGGCGCCGATGGCAATGATCGCGGCCCCGTGCTTTATGACCGCCGGTCCCCGCTCCGAGGTGATTCGGGTCACGAAGTTGCCGATGTAGCCGGTGGCCTCGGTGACGACAGCCTCGTTGTAGACGTGGATCGCCGTATGGCGGTAGACCTTGCGGACCAGTCGGGCAAGATCGGCCTGGACGTCCTTGCCGTCGATGGTGGAGTGCAACCGCCTGGCGTTGCCGCCCAGTTCGGCCTCTTTCTCTAGCAGGTAGACATCGTGCCCCTGGTCGGCGATGGACAGGGCGCAGGTCATGCCGGCCAGACCGCCGCCGACGACCAGGGCCGCCTTGTTGACCGGCAGGTCGAACTCCTGCAGCGGTTCGAGGTTGATGGCGCGGGCCACCGACATGCGGACGATATCCTTGGCCTTGTCCGTGGCCGCCTCCTTCTCGCGGGCATGGCACCAGGAGCAGTGCTCGCGGATATTGGCCATATCGAGATAGTACTTGTTGATCCCCGCTTCCTGCAGGGTGTCGCGGAACAGCGCTTCCAGGGTCCTAGGGCTGCAGGCGGCGATCACCACCCGGTTGAGCGACTTCTCCTTGACGGTGTCGACGATCGCCTTCATCGAGTTGGTGGCGCAGGAAAACAGCTGGTTCTCCACATGGACCACATTGGGCAGCGACTGGGTATAGGCGACCGTATCGGGAACGTCGACCACCCGGCTGATATTGGCGCCGCAGTGGCAGACGAAGACGCCGATGCGCGGCTCCGCCGCGGTGTTGTCCGTCTCCGGCGGGTAGACCCGCTCGGTGGTCAGCCGGCCCCGGCGGTAGTTCAGCAGTTCGCCGCACTGGGCGCCGGCGGCACTGGCGGTAAAGACCGATTCGGGGATGTCCATCGGCCCCTGGAAGGCGCCGCTGACAAAGATCCCTGGCCGGGTCGTGGCCATCGGGTTGGCAGAGTCGATTTGACAGAAACCGTGACCGTTGACCGCGATGCCGAACTTCTGCGCCAGGCCCTGATAATCCTTGGGTGGGTTGAGGCCGACGGAGAGGACCACCATCTCGAACTGCTCCTCCTTGACCCCCTCGGATTCGGTGGCGTAGCGGACGATGACGTTCTTGGTCTCCGGGTCTTCGCCGACGATCGAGACGTAGCTGCGGATGAACCGGACGTCCGGCAGCTGCTGGGTCCGCTGATAGAAGGTCTCGAAGCCCTTGCCGTAGGCACGGACGTCGTTGTGAAAGATCGTGCAGGCGGCGCTGCTGTCATGATCCTTCGTCAAGATGACCTGTTTCTGGGCGTAGGTGCAGCAGACCGACGAGCAGTACCCTTTGTCCCCTTCGGTTTCCCGTCGGGAGCCGACGCACTGGATCCAGGCGACGTTGTGGGGATGGCGTCTGTCCGAGGCGCGCAGGATCTCGCCTTCGTACGGACCGGTGGCGCACATCAGCCGTTCGTAGTCCATGCCGGTGACGACGTTCTGCAGCCGGCCGTAGCCGTACTCGTCGCGGATTTTCGGGTCAAAAACGTCATAGCCGGGGGAGAGAATGACCGCCCCCACCTTCAACTCGATCTTCTCCGGGATCTGGTGCAGATCGATGGCGTCGTTCTTGCACGCATTCTCGCAGATCCGGCATTTCTTTTCCTTCAGGTACAGGCAGCTCTCATCGATGTAGGTGATCAACGGGATGGCCTGGGCAAAATAGATATGCACGGCCTTGTTGTCGGAGATCTCCTGGTTGTACTGATCCGGATACATCGCCGGGCAGTACTCGACGCAGACGCCGCAGCCGGTGCACTTGTCCTCGATGATGTAGCGCGGTTTCTTGGTCAGCTGGATGGTAAAATCGCCTGCCTCGCCATCGACGCTGTCAACTTCGGTATAGGTAAGAACCTTGATATTGGGATGCCGGCCGACCTCGACCAGTTTCGGTGAAAGTATTCACATCGAGCAGTCGTTGGTCGGATAGGTCTTGTCCAGCTGGGCCATGTGGCCACCGATGGCCGGCCCCTTTTCGATCAGATAGACTTTGAAGCCGGCTGTGGCCAGGTCCAGCGAGGCCTGAATGCCGCTGATTCCGCCGCCGACCACCATGACGTCTCCAAAGTTGCCTTGGGCGAAACCCTCACTGCGTTGTGCAATCAATTGGTTTTCCACGGTTTATTTCCTTTCTTTCGAAGGATTAAAAGCGTTATTTGAGATCTTTTGTCGAAGCAGACATTCTCGCCACGGAATCCATGACCTTCTGCTTGCCGTGCTTTTCGATCAACGACGCCAGCCCGATCTCGAGTTCCTCCTGGGGATCGCCGATCTCGACCTCTTCCTCGCGCTCCTCCAGGATCAGGGCGTCGGTGATGCACCATTTGACGCACAGGGGTTCGTCTTCGCCTTCACACATGTCGCATTTCAGCGGCAGGCCGGAATCGGGCTCCTTGAACTCGGCCCGGGAAGGGCAGGGGGAGCGGCAGAAGGCGCATTCCTCGTATTCCTTGCCGTCGATGATGTACTTGTCGCGCCCGGCGCATTCGGCCCCGGCCGACTCGCCGGCGTACACCGGCACGTAGATGTCTTCCAGCGGGTGGCGCAGCACCCGGACCCGGGAGCGGGCCGGGTTGTTGCTGCTGTATTTGGGTATGGCGTGGAAGGCCGAGCATATCATTTCGCAGGCCCGGCAGCCGTTGCACAGGTCGGCATTGATCTTGATGGTTTTGACGATCTTTTTTTCAGTTGCCAAAATTACACCTCCTTGCCGGTCTCGGCCGGGGTTGCCTGGGAAGAAGCCTCACCTTCATCCGCATAGACGCCCCGCTTGACAAACTCTTCGTATACATAGTCCAGTCCCAGATCGCGCAACGTCTCCTCGGTGGGGATACCCTGCTCGTTCCAACCCTTGAAGGCGTAGTAGGTGTCGAGAAGCTCCTTTTCCAGTTCCGGGAACCGCTTTTTCCAATGGTTGGCGGGTGGCTTTTCATCTTTTCGGCGCATTCCTCTTCGGGTGTTGAGGGCCCGCACCAGGGTACGGTAACGCTTGGCTGCTTTCGTCAAGGTTACTTCGTCCATTTCGAAACCGGCCCCTGAGGAGATCAGTTTCGGATAGTTATGGATATGGTAGGGCGGTTTGAGCGGGAATGAGGACAACCCGGCACACATGCCAAGGGCGTCGTCGATATAGTGCATCCGTTCCTGCCAGTCGACGATCTCGCAGCACATGGCCGGGGTGGGGTAGTAGGGGATCGAATTGTCACCGCGCTGCTCCCAGTCCAGGAAATACTGCTTGAATTTTTCGTCCGGCACCTGGAACCAGTCCTTGACGAAGGCCTCCCGCTCCTCGCGCGTGGTAAAGGGCGCCTGGGGGAACTGTCCCTCGATCTGCGTGATGTTCATCTTCTCGCCGGTGGCGTACATCAGGAAATAGATCGGGTTGAGCATGGAGAGCTTCAGGGGCAGTTGCTCCTGCTTCTTGATGTTGTTGTGGGCATACTTTTCGGCGCCATTGCCGATCTGCTTGGCCGCCCAATAGGTGCCGTTGGCAAGGATGTCGCCGATCCCTTTCCGGTGGACGATGTGGTCCAGCAACCAGTAAAACCGCCCTTCGCTGTCCTCCGGCAGGCCCGGGAAATCATCCTTGGTCAGGATCCCGGCCTCCAGAAGCTCCAGGGCGAAGGCCATGACCTGCGGGGCGGAAAAGCCGTCGACCCCGTGCTCGGTCGCGGCCTGGGCGATCCCCAGACCGAACGCCAGGTCGGAGAAGGCGGCCATGGTATAGGTCAGCTTCGAGAAGCATTTCATCATATAGGTCGGTTTGCCCGGCGGCGAAATGGTGGCGCCGCAGGTCATCGGGCAGTTGTAACAGCTGATAAGGCGCGTCCGCATCTGATCCATGGTCTGTTTCCATTCCTCGGCGACCTCCTTGGACCAGAAATCCTTGCGGCGCTCCCGCGAATTGCCCCACATGAAATTCTCGGTATGCCACTTCTCGTCATGGACCTTCATCTCCTGGGGAGACCCCAGGATGGCCAGAATGGGCATGACGCCGGGGATCGGGTTGGCGTTACGGAACTTGATGTACTCCATGACCTCGTCGCACAGCTGCATGTATTCCGCCGGACGGGCCAGATGGATATCCTTGGTTCCCCGGACGACGATGGCCTTGACCCCCTTGTCGCCCATCACCGCCCCGATGCCTCCCCGGCTGGCACTTGAGCGCCCCTGTTCGATGGAGGCAAAGTAGACCCGGTTCTCACCCGCCGTGCCGATCGCCGCGACCTGGGCCTTGGGTTCCTTCAGTTCCTCACAGATCAGTTTGGCCGTTTCCACGGCGCCTTTGCCTCTGAGGTGCGAGGCATCGCGGATCTCGACCTTGTCGTCCTTGATCCAGATGTAGACCAGGTCGGGAGATTTGCCGCGCAGAATGACCTTGTCATAACCGGCGTACTTCAATTCCGGCGCCCAGAACCCGCCCATCATCGAAAATGCCAGCAACTCGGTCATCGGAGAGATCGTGGTGACGATAGTTCGGTTGCAACCGGTGGCCGGCGTGCCGCATAATAAGCCGGCGGCGAAGATCAGCAGGTTGTCGGGTGAAAAGGCCTCGGTTTCGGGTGGTACCCGGTCCCACATGATCTTGGCATTTGTTCCCAGACCACCAAGATATAATTGACTATCTTCGGGATTGGTGGCCACCCGCTCGATATTGCCGCGGGTCAAATCAATCTCTAGATTATAGCCTGTTTCTGCGTATCTCATTATCTTTTCCTCTACTTGAGTTTTACCGGAAAAACTGAACTAGCCGGAAAATCCACTGTTCACACTCTCAGGATGAATTTCACTGTCATGCAGGCATACGCTACATTGCGTGCTGAACGATCTCCGTAATATCTTTAATTTCGAGCAAGTCACCATATTCGAGGTTGAGGCGGCTTTCCTCGAAGTTGGTAATGCAATATGGGCAACTGGTTGCCAGCACCTGGGCCCCGTTTGGACCGCCTGATTCAACCTGATGTCGGAAAATCTCTGGTCCTGTGGCGTGTCCATCCATATTCTCCCGCCGCCGCCACCGCAGCATAGGCTGTCACGGCGTGATTCGGCCATCTCAACCAGTTCAAGTCCTGCTATCCTGTTCAAGACAGTACGGGGTTGGTCATATATATTGTTATGCCTGCCGAGATAGCAGGGATCATGATAGGTGACTTTCTTCTCAAATGGATGGTTGAACTGGAGGCGGCCCTCATTGAGGAGTTCCAACAGGTATTGACTGATATGGACAACTTCAAAGTTGACCATGAATTCGGGATATTCGTTTTTAAAGGTATGGTAGCAGTGAGGGGACGAGACGAGAATTTTCTTGACCCCATGGTCGATAAAGGCCTTGATATTTTCCCTGGCGAGGGACGTGAACACCTGTTCACTGCCGAACTTGCGGATACTTTCGCCGCAGCAGTTTTCCTTATTGCCCAATATGCCGAAATCTACTCCTGCTTTTTTGAGGATATCGGCCGTGGTTGCTGCAACCTTTTTCATTCTTGGATCATAACTCAGGTAACAGCCGACAAAAAACAGAACCTCCATTCCTTCGGAATACGGTTTGACGCCGTGCTCCTTTGCCCAATCCCCTCGTTTCTGCCGCTCGACCTGCAACGGATTCCCTTCTGAGATAAGGCTTGCTCTTGCCGTGCGAGCAGACTTGACTGATGCCGGGAAGACTTCATAGCCGGCGGCAACCCGCCGCAAAGAAACGCCGAGTTCAATCTGGTTGACTCCTCTAGGGCATTGAGCTGGACATCTTCCGCAAGTGGTGCATCGCCAGATGTCTTCACCATCGATTTCGGTCAAGCCAAAGGTGGCCTCACGTATGAGCTTACGCATACTGAACTGCCTTACCTTGTTCCAGGGACAAACTGTGTCGCACAGGCCGCACTGAAAGCAGAATCGCTGTGATTGTCCGCCGGCCTCTTCTATCTCTTCAACTACTTCTTTGAAAGGGGCAACTGTTTCCACTTTGTTTCGTCCTCACTCTCATTTTAAAGGGTTGACTAGCATGTTAATAGATAATATATTAACTATTCATGCGTGTCAAGAATAAAAAAAGCTAACATCAAGCTACAATATGAACCCTGAACGTTACTCCATTGCAAATGGATAACATGTTGTAAATATTGTTTTTCTATGTTGAATCAAGGATGAGGCTATGCTGACAGAGAACGATGAAAGTGATTGGGGTAAATACAACTATAAAAATAACATGGACTTTGGCGAAAAAGTCATTGCTGTCCTGTTTCGAGCTTCTGAGACGATAAAAAAGGATCTCGATATGACCTATAAAAATTACGGGTTGACGTTTTCCCAATATAACGTACTGAGAATATTAAATAATTCAAAGAATGGTCAGAATACGGTGAGCAATACCAGCAAGATTATGCTGGTGTCCAGTTCCAATATTACCGGTGTCACCCAACGATTGGAAAAAAGCGGATTAATCCTGAGAAAGCAGGACCCGAGCGACGAGCGGATTACCGTTCTTGAAATTACCCCCAAAGGATCACGCATATTAAAAAACATTCAAGATGCGCATATATCTAGAATTAACAGTTACTTAAAATACTTTTCCATCCAGAAGCAAAGGAGTTTGTTTGAAGATCTGAAGCAGGTGTACAAAGATGTACTCTAAGAGTCTCTCTATGAACAAAATAGTTGACACCGAATATGTTAACATGTTATATAAAATGGTATTTTACTGTTATCATGGATGATGTCTGTTTTCCCACCAATGCTTGATAAAATAGCAGGAGGATAATTTTGAAAATTCTTACTACCGTCAAAAAAGTGGTTGATGTGGAATTGACCATCCGCGTGGAGTCAGGGGCCATTGTCGAAGAGGGGCTGCAATACGTCATGAATGCCTGGGACGAAAATGCGGTGGAAGCCTCTGTCCAGCTCAAAGAAAATAATGGTGCAGAGACAACGCTGGTCAGTATCGGCGGCGGCGATGACAACACCCAGATTATCCGTCGCGGCTATGCCATGGGTATTGACAACGGTATCCAGATCGATGACCCGCTGCTTGCCGGAGCGGATTCCTTTGTCCTGGCCAGGGTCCTGCAGAAGGTTTACGAAAAGGGGAGCTATGACCTGGTCATAACCGGCAAGCAGGCCCAGGACACCGATAATGGTCAAACCGGAATAATTCTGGCCGAGAACCTTGGGATTTCCTGCATAAGCAACGTGGTCGCCATTGAGGTGATGGACGACACGCACATCAAGGTGACGCGGCTGGGCGACAGCGGCAAGGAGATTGTGGAAGTGAAGTTGCCGGCGGTTGTCACGGTCAGCGACAGTATCAATGAACCGAGACTGCCGCAAATGCGTGGCCTTATGATGGCCAAGAAAAAGAAGATCGAGGTAATGGATCTGGCCGCACTTGGCACCTCGTTTGAGCAGGTAGGAGGCAGCGGTAATCGCTCTCAAATCCTCGAATTCAGTAGATCCCAAGCACGTAAGGCCGGCAAAAAATATGAAGGTGATGCCGCTCAAATCACCGCCCAGGTTGTTGATCTGCTCGTGAACGAAGCTAAGGTCTTATAAAGACAACCTGTCAATTACGATGTCATTGAATTAAATACTTTCACATAAGGAAAAGAAGATTATGGCTAAAGTACTCGTAATTGCCGATATCAAGCGAGGTGAGGTGAAGCGCAGCACGGCAGAACTTCTGGCAAAGGCCAGATCTATTGGTGCGGAGACTGCTGTCGTTGCTGTCGGTCACAACCTGGAAGCATTGATCCCCAACTTGGTCAGTGTCGGCTCTGGCAGCCAATATATTGCCGATGATGCAGGTTTGGAACTGTTTTCAGCCGCCCCATACGCCTCCTGTATCGTCGACGCGGCAAACCAGTTTGGCGCCGACCAGATCTGGTTCGCGTCAACAGAAAGCGGCAAGGCCGTTGCGCCACGGGTGGCTGCCCGGCTCGGTGCGGCCTGTGCAACTGATATTACCGATGTGACCTCTACTGGGGACCATATTGAAATAACACGACCTGCCATAGCCAATAAAGTCATACAGCGGGTGAAAATAAACAGTGAAAAGCTCGTTGCAGTTGTCAGGGCAGGGGCTTTTGAGATGACGGACGAGGGCACCGGCGGCAGCGAAAATGTCATCCGTCTTGCAGCGCCGCCCACTGATCTGGGGGCTGTGGTCAAGGAATTGATAGCCGATGCCAGCGGAGATATCGATCTGGGCGATGCCGCCATTGTCGTCTCAGTCGGGCGCGGCGTCAAAGATCAAAAAGGTATAGATCTGGTAAAAGGACTGGCAGATGATCTGGGGGCCGGTTTCGGCACTTCGAGGGCCATGGTCGACAGCGGTTTGATGGGGCACAACAAACAGGTTGGCCAGACAGGAAAAATAGTAGCCCCGAAACTGTATATTGCCGTCGGCATTTCCGGAGCGATCCAGCACCTTTCCGGTATGACCGGCTCGCAGGTCATTGTGGCTGTCAACAACGATCCTGAAGCGCCGATCTTCAATGTCGCTGACTACGGCATAGTAGGGGACCTTTTCGAAGTGGTTCCGATTCTCCGTCAGCAGATACAGAACATCAAAAGGTAGTCTCTTCTGATAACGATTCACACTCAGCCCGGTTGGTGAAGGACCGGATAATCTTCCGGAATTGAGCTGGGCTGAGTTTCTCGGTTTTCGAATAGCTCTTTTACAGCAGGATGTGATCGTATACTATCCATTATACATACGAGTTGAGGAGAGAGTTTTGAATCCCTTATTGATGGCTTTTCTACTTGTTGTTGCCCTGAGTGTGTTCTGCTATTCAATGGTTCGCAAGATTCAACTGCTCCAGGCCCTGGCGCCGGCCGACAGAGCGAACCACCTGAAAGAACGCTTCAAAAATATGATGGTTCTGGCCGTCGGTCAGCAGCGTCTTGTCGGCAGAGCCAAGGAAAGAAGCTCCGGAATCATGCATGCCTTCATTTTCTGGGGATTCTGCATTCTGTTGATTCGCAGCCTGATGCTCTACGGGGAGGGATTCCAAAAAGGATTTGAGCTCCCTCTCTTCGGCGCGCCACATCTGCTGGGCTACCTGTATGTTGCGTTGAAGGATCTGGTCGAGGGGATTGTCCTGGCCATGGTCATCTGGGCAATCTATCGTCGAGCCGTTGTCAAACCGGAGAGATTGCATAACACCTTCAAGGCGTATCTGGTGCTGGTGTTGATCGGCATCTTGATGGTGTCTGATCTGCTGTACGACGGTGCGCGATTCAACCTGGTCCAATTGCCTGGTTTTTCAGGTGATATCCACATCTTCAACAATCCCCAGTATGGCTCGGAAACTCTCTGGGCGCCGTTATCGAACATGACGGCTGCGCTCATATCCGGATTCAGCCCTGAGACCCTGGCCCTGCTGATGGCAGTCATGTTCTGGCTCCACATCTGTACGCAGTTGGTCTTCCTCAATCTCCTGCCGTATGGCAAGCACTTCCATGTGATCACATCACTTCCCAATGTATTTTTCAAAAGCCTGGGATATCCCCATGAAAAGGCAAAACTCCTGGATATGGAGGACGAAGCTGCATGGGAAAATGAATCATTAGGTCTCAATCACATCCACCAACTCGACTGGAAACAGGGACTGGATCTACTCACCTGTACCGAATGCGGACGATGCAAGGAGGTGTGTCCTGCCTATACCACTGATAAACCACTCAATCTGTACGATTTTAATCTCAATCTGCGGCAGGAGTTGACAGATAATGAAAAGGCCATCATCCAGCGCGCCAAACTGTTATCTGGTACGGACCAAAGCGGCGAAGATGCCGATGCGTTGAAAGAAAAGGTCCTGGCACTGAACAGTGAAAAACAATTGGTCGGCGATATTATTGCAGAGGACACACTCTGGGCATGTACTACATGTCGAGCCTGTGAAGAGGTGTGTCCGGTCGCGATTGAACATGTGCCGCGTATCATTGCCATGCGCCAGGGACAGACCTTGATTGCCCAATCGTATCCCAAAGAGCTGAACCCGGCTCTAAAAGGTCTTGAACGCAACGGCAATCCCTGGGGTATCGGCTATGACAAGCGCGAAGAATGGGCCAAGGGACTGGGCGTTACAACAATGGCGGAGAATCCGGACGTCGAATATCTCCTCTGGGTAGGATGTGCCGGTTCGTTCGATGATCGAGCGAAAAAAGTATCTGTCAGTCTGGTGAAGATTCTGCAGAAAGCAGGCGTCAGCTTCGGTATTCTCGGGGTGGAGGAAAAATGTACCGGTGATTTTGCCAGAAAGGTCGGCAATGAAATGCTGTTTCAGATGCTGGCCCAGGAAAATATCGAAACACTCAATGGCTATAACGTTAAAAAGATCATCGCCGCCTGCCCGCATTGCCTCAATACGCTCAAGCATGATTATCCGCAACTGGGAGGAAATTATCAGCTCATCCATCATAGCGAATTCATCGAGCAGCTTGTAAAAGAAGGAAAAATCAAGCTGAATCAAGCGATGAACGGCACGGTAACATACCATGATCCCATGTTATCTCGGCCGCTATAACGACATTTACCGCCAGCCGAGGTCAGTGCTGCAAGCTGTTTCTGTTGATGGAATCAAGGAGATGGATCGAAGCGGCAAAGAAAGTTTCTGCTGCGGTGCCGGTGGGGGCCGAATGTGGATGGAAGAGAACATAGGCAAAAAAATCTATCTTGAGCGGACAAGGGAAATCGTCGATCTGCAGGCCACGACCGTTGCGGTGAGTTGCCCCTTCTGCCTGACGATGATCGAGGACGGCATCAAGGAAATGGAAAAGGTAGACACCGTCCGGACCAGGGATATCGCCGAACTCGTAGCGCAGTATATGGTGTAGCCGGCTGAGGGGAGCCGGCCGGTCGTCATGGCCGTCCCAGGCAGCTGTGCCCCGGTCCCTGTGACCCGGAGGCACAACCCCTCAAAAGGCAATACTCCTCCTGGGTTCGTCATACACTCCTTCGCAGGTCAGTCGAAGCTGCAACACCGAGGTGAAGGTCGAAGACCAGCGTCCATAAAGGGTTGGCCAGCTCGGTTTCCAGCAACTGGACCTCACAGTTCAGCTTTCGGATCTCGGCCGCCAGTTCCGGCTCCACATCGAGGAGCATGTAGGTGAGTTGGAACTTACTTTCAACAGATCAAGACTTTATTCCCAGCCCAAATTTCTAGGACAACTTCAGCAGATGCCGTACCGCTTGTCCCAGCCCCTCGAGGGTGAGCGGGAACATCGGGAAGAGTCCTCTGATCATTACGACTGTTTCATAGTGCCCCCAGGCCTTTTCCGACAACGGGTTCAGCCAGGCCCGCTGGGGGAAAGCCGTTGCAACCTGACGCAACCAGTCGATTCCCTGAGTCGCCTGTTCCCGCTGATCTTGCAGATTGCCCGAGTTGGAAAACAGTTCATGGGGTGACATGGCGGCATCGCCGACCAGGATGAGGCGGTAACGCTTGCCGTACTCGCGCACCAGCTCCGCGGTGGTGACGAAGCTGTCCGTTTCGAAATCGGTATAGAGTTTGTCATAGATGCAATTGTGAAAATAGAAGGCACGAAAATCCTTGAAGTGGTTGAGCTTGTTGGCGGCAGAGAAGAGCCGTTCTGAAAGCCGGCGATAGGGATCCATGGAACCGCCGGTATCCATCACCAGCAGCAGTCGGACCTGATTCTGGCGCTCCGGAGCGAAGACCAGGTCAATATCCCCGGCGTTGCGGCATGTTTTATCGATGGTTGCGTCCAGGTCCAGGACCTCGTCCGCGCCAATGTCGCGCAGCTTGCGCAGACGCTTGAGGGCGATGCTGATCTGGCGGATGTCGAGGGTCAGATCGCTGCGCAAGTTGCGATAGCGTCTTGGGAAGCCGGCCATGACGGCGTTGCCGCCACCACTCTCGGCTGTGAAGGAGATCCCCGAAGGGTGAATGCCGTGGCTTCCAAACGCGCTGGTCCCACCGGTGCCGACCCACTTCCGTCCCCCCTGATGAGCTGCTTCTTGCTCCCTCAATCGCTCAGACAGTTGAGCCAACAGTTCATCCAGGGAGAGAGCCCGCATGCTGTTCAGGTCCTGGTCGGACAGTTGCAGCGGGGCGGCAGGGCTTTCGAGCCAGGCAAGAATCTGTTCTTTGATCGCACTGAGGTCAAGCGGCGGACCAGCTTTGAAGCAATGGCGGAAGGCCTGGTCGAAAGCATCATAATAAGCGACATCCTTCACCAGCAGGGAGCGGGCCAGAAAATAAAAGCCATCGAGACTCTGATAGTGCAGCCCTTTGGACAACCCTTCCATCAGGAGTCAACCATTCGGTCAGGCTGACCGGCACCTGCAATGAGCGCAGGCTATGATAAAGCGTTAGAAACATCAGCGAAAGAAGTTGCGGCCAGCGGTACGCACGTCGGTAGACCTGGTAGCGCGGCGCGACAGGGTGTTGGCGTCCTCCTCCAACTTGATCAGGGTGCCTAAAAAGGGGACAGCGTTCAGATCAACCTCTTCCCCTTTGGGGAGTTGCGCCCCGCTGACCAGCAGAGCGCGAATCCAATCGAGCAGCTCCGAGGTAGATGGGCGCTTGCGCAGCTCCTTGATATCGCGAAGGGTAAAGAAAATCCGGTAAGCTTCGCGCAGCAGGTCGGTCGAGAGCCCGGGGAAGTGAACATCGACAATGGCCCGCATCTGCTGCTCATCGGGAAAGTCAATATAGTGGAAAACGCAGCGCCGCAAAAAAGCGTCGGGTAGCTCCTTCTCCGAATTTGAGGTAACCATCACCACCGGGCGCTGGGCCGCGGCCACCCACTTGTCGGTCTCAAGGACATGAAAACGCATCTCATCGAGTTCAAAAAGCAGATCATTGGGGAACTCAATATCACCCTTATCAACCTCATCAATGAGCAGGACCAGCCGTTTGGGAGCGGCAAAGGCCCGGCCCAGGGGGCCAAGCTTGATATAGTGCTCAACACTGTCGACATCGCCACCGCCGAAGCGGGAATCATTCAGACGCTGAACCGTGTCGTAGGTATAGAGACCGTCGCGGGCCTTGGTGGTTGATTTGATGTTCCAGGTGATCAGCTCCATCCCCAGCGCCGCGGCGACATGATGCGCCAGGAGGGTCTTGCCGGTGCCGGGTTCCCCCTTGAGCAGCAGGGGCCTTTCCAGGGCGAGCGCGACGTTGACCGCATCTTGAAGCGCCCGCGAAGCAACATACCCCTCGGTCCCGCTGAACTGATGAAATGGGTGATCGGACATGGGCCACCTTTCTTTGGGGAGGTTCTCTGCTAAACCTTCGCGGGGCATGACGGAAATCCCCGCATGCCCCGCGAAGTCGCTGTTCAAAAGATCACTTACACCGCTTTTTTGATGTTGCACAGCAGCCCCTTCCACTGCGGATAGCCCATGATCGGCTCCCGGCAGTTGGTGTCGGTCAAGCGGTTGCAGTTCCCCTCGCCCGGCCAGCCGTGCGGGACCAGGACCACCCCTTCCATGGTGCGCTCACTGACCTTGGCCCTCATCTTCACCCAGCCGCGATCGGTCGCGATAATCACGTCATCCTCATGTGCGACCCCGTATTGCGCCGCGGTTTTCGGACCCAGTTCAGCAAGAGGGTGCGGTGCCAGCTTCTGCATCGACTCCAGGTTGTGCAACTGGGAGCCGTTATAGTGGATGGTGCGCAGGCCGGTCGACAGGACCAGCGGGTATTCCTCGCCCAGCTCCTTCCAACGAGGACCCTGCGGACTCTTTTCCGGCTCCAGATAGGTTGGCAGCGGGCTGTGTCCCAGACGCTCGAAGGCTTCACTGTAGATCTCGATCTTGCCGGTCGGGGTGGCGAAGGAGCGCTCGTTCAGTTCGTAGGTCTTCTCCTGATAGAAACCACCCTCCGGATGTTCATGCAGATAATCGAAATTCAGGCTGCATGGCTCCAGCTCGTGAGCCACGAGTTCCCTGTCGTCCTGCCAGGGAAACTGATCACCGAACCCGCAGGCTTCGGCAAATTCCTTATAGAATTCGAGGACGGTCTTGCATTCGTAGTAACGGTCCACCGCCTGCTCGCGCAGCATCAGATAGGGGAGGCAGTGGCAGACGTTATAGTTGTAGCCGAGGCCCCAGAACTCCAGCTGGTTGGCCGCCGGCAGCACGTAATGGGCGTGCTGGGCGGTTTCGGTCAGGAACTGATCGTAGACCACCAGCAGGTCGAGTTTCTTGAAGGCCTCGGTCAGCGCGTTCGAGTCGGACATGGTGACCAGCGGGTTGCCGCCGGCGACCAAAAAGGCCTTGATCTTGCTCGGGATGCTCTCGGGGACCATGTTCATGACGGCGTAGGGGCTGGTCCGATTCCAGAGCTCATAGAAGAGCGGGTACTCCTCGGCGCCCAGGGGCTTGCCCGGGAAGGGCAGGCTGACGTCGGCGAGACGCAGCCGGGGGCTGATCACCCAGCCGCCGGGGACATTGATGTTGCCGGTGATCGACTGCAGAATGGCCATGGCGCGGCCGGTCTGGCTGCCGTTGGCCTGCTGATCCTGGGTGCAGGTGCCGTGGCAGATGCTCGCCCCCTTGGTGGTCGCGAAGAGCCGCGCCAGCGCGCGGATATCCGCGACTTTGACCGAGGTGATTTTCTCGGCCCACTCGGGGGTGTATTGCTGAATATGCGGTACCAGCTTGTCGAAGCCGAAGGTCCACTTTTCAACGAACTCTTTGTCGTAGAGGTCCTCGTTGATGATGACGTTGATCAGCGCCAGCGCCAGCGCGCCGTCGGTACCGGGACGGATCGACATGTACATTTCGGCCTCGTCGGCGAGGGGAATCCTGCGCGGGTCGATGACCACGACCTTCGCCCCCTTCTTCAGGTTCTCCTGGATGGCGATACCCAGGGCGAAGTCGGAAGCCGCCGGGTTGTGCCCCCAGAGAATATAGAGTTTTGAATCCATCTCTTCGACCGGATACTTGCCGAAGGTGATCTGGCGGGCCCGGATTCTCATGCGGAAGCAGATACTCTCAACCGAGAAGAAGTTGGGGGAACCGAAAGCGGCCTTGAAGCGATGGGTGAGCGAACCCAATTCGAGGTTTTCGACGCCGATGGAGCCGCAGAAAAACCCCAGCACAGAGGGATCGAACTCTTCCTTGAGCTGCTTTGAGCTTGGCCGCTATTTCGGTGAAGGCCTGCTCCCAGGAAACCCGTTCAAACTTTCCGTTCACCTTTTTCAGCGGGTACTTGAGCCGGTCCGGGTGGTAGAGATGCTCGATCATCGCCTGGCCCTTGACACAGAGCTTCCCTTTGTTGAGCGGGTGAGAATCCTGTCCTTTCACCTTGGTGACCTTGCCGTCTTCTACGGTCACTTCCACCCCGCAGCTCTGGTAACACAGGCAACAGGCGGTAAAAATCGTTTTTTTCTCTGCCATTTCACTTCTCCTTTTAGTGTTGTTCAGTTGGTTCCGACCATAGCCACGGGATCTGAACCTCCATGCATGTTGATACTGATTGAAATGTTGGGCAGCCTGCATCAGGCTTGCCGCTGTCGATAATCAATTATTCGGCGTTTTCCGGTGCCGCTGGTGAACCAGCCCGCCGTGTTGAAGGTGATGCTCCCCATGGCCAGCGCCCGCCGCCGGAACAGGGGCGCCATCGGTTCGCTGCGTAACAGCACTCCCAGCGCTTCGCGGGCGACCCTCTCTTCAGTGCCCGGACAAACCTGGAAATCCAGGTGAAGCCGATCCTGACCGGCCTCGCGGTTGACGCTGGCGCTGAAATTCAGTAATCCGGCAATCGGGAAGAGCAGCTCGTCCAGGGCCGCCATGCTGAGGCTCAGCCCCTGCTGCAGGGGCAGGCAGGAATCGATTCGTCCCTGCACCCGCGCCAGCCTTTTCAGCACCGTCCCGCAGGGGCAGGGTTCTGCCAGTATCCTGGCCAGGTCCCCGGTGCGGTAGCGGATCAGCGGCATGCCACGGCGCCGCAGCGTGGTAAAGACGACTTCTCCGCTGACGCCATCCGCAACCCTTTTCCCGGTCGCGGGATCGATGATCTCGGTGTACAGATCGGCCTCGCGCAGATGGTACCCGGCCCCGGCCTCGCATTCGACGCCACCTCCCAGTCCGGTCTCGGTCATCCCGTAGTGGGTCAAGACCCGACAACCCCACAGGTGTTCCAGCTCCTTCTGAACCGCCTCAGGCACGTAATCGGTCGACAGCAGCACGCTTTTCACCCACCCCCTGGCGATGGTGCCGTCGACATCGGTTCTCGCCAGGGACAGGAGCTGGGTCGGGATACCGACCAGGCAGGCCGAAGGATGATGCAGCAGCTCCGCGCGGGTGGTGGCACAATCCGTCACCGGTCCCAGCACGACCGGCTTGACTCCCGAGCTGGCCAGAGCTTTCGCTAACAGATGGCCGACGCTGTCCGGCCGTTCGCCCGGCAGCAGGATGAGAACGGTCTCCCCCGGCTGGACCAGGGTCGACATGCCGCAGCGGAAGAAGTCGGCCGTTGCTTCCAGATCCTCTGCGGTGAAAAACACCCTCTTGGCTGCACCGGTGGTTCCCGAGGTCTGCAGGGTGACGATTCGTGCAATCTGCTCCAGCGGAGTACAGAGCATTTTCATCCCCTGGGCCCGGAGATCGGCAGCGGTGGTAAACGGCAACTTTTCGAAGCCGGCAAAATCACGCAGACTCTCGAGGTCAATCTCCGCCAGCTGCTGACGGTAAAACGGACTCTCCTGCCGGGCAAAAGCGACCAGCTCGCGGATCTTTTCCAGTTGATAGGCATCCAGCAGCGAGGCGGTCAGTTCACCCCCGCCTGCCGGGACCACTTTGTCGCGAATCCAGTTTTCCAGCGGCGTCTTGTTCATGAGCATGATTCCTGGCGGTTGCGATACAGCGACTTGCCGTCTTGACCTGTGAGGTTGTAGGCGCAAAAGGGGATCAGCTTCCCTGCGGGGGACATGATCGAGATACAGCATTCCCGCAACCGCTCCAGATCAAGATTCCAGGCGTCCTGAAAGGCCATGCAGGAGATCGACAGGCTGTGATTGCTGGCCATCTCCAGAAAGGCGTCAAGGTCCATGGTCCTGTCCTCACCGACAACCGGCTTGCTCCGGGCCTGACCGCCCGGAACCGCCGACCACTGCCTGGCCATGGAGTCGATGGTCTTGAGCAGGCCCTGGCGCCCGTCCTCGGAGCTGCAGCAACTGCCGGAGCTGGAACTGATCCGCCGCAGGCGGCCGTTGGGCAGAATCATGAAGCTGCAGTGGAAGGAACAGCGCGCATGTTCAGTCCCCGGCGGGATAAAATCACTCGCCCGGATCAGGCCCTCGGTCTGGGCTTCGATGGCCTGCATAACCTGCGGCAGGGTGAAGCGTTCGCGGAGAGGACCCCTGGGCGAAGCGCCCGAAGTAGCTGATCGGCTGAAAATGCACCCCTCTGACCAGCGGTACCTTCTCCAGCGCAAAGCGGATGATGGCGCCGATCTCTTCGGTATTCACCCCGGGGACCAGGGTCGGAACCAGGACAACACCCAGACCCGCCGCCCCGCAGCGTTCAATCGCGGTCAATTTCTGCCGGGCCAGCGAGCGTCCCCGCAACTGCTGATGAATCCGCTCGTCGAGACCGTCGAACTGGAGAAACACCGTGGTCAGACCGGCCTTGGCGAGCTTTTCGGCATACCCTGCTTCCTGAGCGAGGCGCAGCCCGTTGGTGTTGAGCTGGATGAAGGTAAAGCCGTGCTGCCGTCCCAGGGCGATGATCTCTCCCAGGTCGTCGCGCATGGTCGGTTCCCCGCCGGAGAGCTGAATATTACAGGGACCGGCAGCCGCCATGACCCGCTCATACCAGTCCTCGATCACGGCCAGGGACGGATCGGTCTCGGCCGCTGCCGTCGCCTTGCTGTCGGCAAAACAGACCGGACAGCCGAGCGTGCATTTCTGCGTCACCTCCAGCAGCACCGAGCAGGGGTTCTGCCGGTGCTCCGGGCAGAGCCCGCAGTCGTAGGGACAGCCGTCCTTGACCCGGGTGGAGGGCAGTTCCGGGTGCGCAGGCGTTTTCGGCCGTTGCCACTCCTGGTAGCTGGGGCCGCCGCGCCAGATCGGCGTCTGCCAGGAGCCGTGCTCCTCGCAGGTCTTTTCCAGAAAAACCTCATCGCCGCAAGAGACCACCGCCGCCGGGAGCAGCTTGAGGCACACCGGACAGACACTCTCGGTGGTGGCCAGTCTTTTTCCATCAACCTCAGGCATGATTGTCACCGTTCTTTGCGGCTCCGGAGCTGGCCAGCAAGGCCCGCAATTTTTCAGTCGTGGCCGCCAACAGGTCCATGCAGGCGCGTTTGTTAGGGCTTGCCGCCAGAATCGCGGCACAACTCGTCCCGCCGTAGGCGCCTTCTGCCCGGGCGTTGAACCAGTCGGCCAGTTCGCTGAGCAGAAGGGGCAGGCGCGGGTCCGGCAGCTCTGCGGTCCCCAGGCTGAGCGACAGGGCACATGCCGCCCCGGTCAGGACCCCGCAGCCTCCTTCCGGCGAACCCGCGCTGAAACAGAGTCCCGCCATCGCCCGGACCAGCTCCGGGTTCTCCTGGCCAAGCTCGCGCAACGCCAGCTTCATGATGATCTGGCTGCAGCAATAGCCGCCCTGATTGAGGGTCAGGATCTCAAAGAAGAGATCACTCAACTGAAGTTCTCCGGCCAGTTCTCGGGTCATGTGGTCATTCTCCGGGCAATCAGCAGGTGGTAACCGAGCGACTGCCAATCGTGGCACAGCGCCTGTTGCTGCGCGTCACCGCTCTGCCGACTCCAGCCGAGCAGATTGTCCAGGCATGCCCCTGGAGCCATGATCAGGCGAAACGCCAGCTGCTTCAGGTCGGCGGTCCGGTCCTGCCAGTGGATCGTCTCAAATCGGGCAGCCTGCAGCAGGTCCATGGTCTGGTCTTTCGTTGCCAGAAAATCTCTCTCTTTCGTGCCGGACAGCGGGCATTCCGGCGCCCGCCTTCGGTACAGATCGGTCAGGATAAGCGCTCCCCCTGGTCGCAGCACGCGGCCAAATTCAGCCAGGACCGCGCTGCCCCTGGTTTGCGAGAACGTGCATTCGCAGATGATTCCGTCGAAACTCTGGTTGGCAAAGGGCAGGCTCTCCAGGTCTCCGCGGATCAGCCCTGGTCGATGCCCCTGGCTGCAGGCTTCGGCGAGCAGACTCGGAGAGCGGTCGATGCCGAAAACCTGGTAATCTCCGCGACTCGATACATGCTGAACGGTAACCCCGGTGCCGCATCCGGCATCCAGTATCCGGCTCCCCCGGGCGAAGCGGCAGACCTCAAGAGCCTCTGTCGTGAGACCGAGTCCGCCTGGTCTCAAGGTCCCCTCGGCGGCGTCCTGCAGGGTGCGCGACGTATGCAGTTGCCAATCGGTCATAATCCGGCGGGAGCGCAAAGGTTGCGGGTTATTTGTCCTCAAGCATCTTCTCCGCCAGGGCCATCTTCTGGACGGCGTTTTCCTCGCTGATCAAAACCCGCTGACAGCTTGGGCAGGCGGGCAGGTCTACGGCAAAGGTTTCATCCAGGTAGGTCAGCTTGACGGTCGCCATTTCCAACGCGACATCACAGGCGGCGCAACGCCAGGTCAAGGGGGCCGCGGCCTGCCTGGGCGGTAAATTGAAGCCTTCGAGGATTTTCATGCGATGTGAATAGGCGCTGAAGATGGTGTAGCCCTGCGCGTCCTTTTGATATTCCACCCAGTACGTCACCTGGGGAAGACTGTGAGAGGCAAGCTGATGTCCGGTGACAGGATCGATATGAAAGCGGCGGTCGGCTTCAGCGGAGGAGATCACTTGTTGAAGGGTCTCCTGGCGAATGCCCCTCTCGTCCAGCAACTTTTGCAGTTGCAGGTCAATATGCAGCGGAGTCTGGTGTTCGTTGCCCATGCTGTCTCCATCTGATGCTGAGGTTTGCCCGCGAGGCGTGTTTCTTGATTGTTGGGTAATTGCCGATTGATTGCTATGGCAGCTGCCAGAGTCAAAGCAAACATCGTACCGTTTTGCCGAGATGGTCTTTTGTCGGCCTCGCTGGGCCGTGCATTGGTCGAGAACTCGGGGAGATGGGATTGGGGTAATCCCTGGGGCGGGCGGTAAATCAGTACATCCGGGCCAGGTCAAAAACTGTCCGGGAAGCAGACAGTTGTCTGCTTCCCGGACACATCACCTGATTGCTGTTTAGCCGAGGCGTGAAAGCTTTTCGTACAATTTCGATCTGCTGATACCCAACAAACGGGCGGCTTTTGATTTATTGCCCCGGGCTTCGGCCAGGGCGGCCCGAATCGCTTCCTGCTCCATCATTTCCAGGCTCTGCCCGCTGATGCTGACCTGATGTCGCGGCGACCTGATCTCCTCGGGGATATCCTGCAGCTCGATCAGATCTCGATCCACGTAGTTTAAGATTCTCTCAATAATGTTTTCCAGCTCCCGGATGTTACCGGGCCAGTGGTACTGCTCCAGCGCCGCCAGCCCCGGGCCGCTGATGCCGCTCACCTGCTTATTGAAGGAACTGTTGTATTTCTTGATGAAGTGCTCTGTTAAGACTTGAATGTCGGCCCTGCGCTCGCGCAACGGCGGTATTGTGAATTCGATGACGTTTATTCTGAAATAGAGATCCGCGCGAAAGGTGCCTTCACTGACCAGGCGCTTGAGGTCTTTATTGGTGGCGGCAATGATGCGCACATCAACCTTGCGGGTCCTGGTATCTCCGACCCTTTCAATCTCTTTCTCCTGGATGACGCGCAGCAGCTTGCCCTGCAGCAGGAACGGCATGTCGCCGATCTCATCGAGAAAGATCGTGCCGCCATCCGCCAGCTCGAATTTTCCGGGTTTCCCCTGTTTTCGGGCGCCGGTAAAAGCCCCCTCGTCATAACCGAACAGCTCGGCTTCCGCCAGTTCCGTGGGGATGGCCGAACAGTTGACCTTGATGAACGGTTCCTTGTGGCGGTCGGAGGCATTATGAATTGAATGGGCAAACAATTCCTTGCCGGTGCCGCTTTCGCCAATGAGCAGAACGGTCGAATTGCTGCGGGACACCTTGAGGATTTTGGCTTTGATCTGGTTCATCGAATCGGTTCTACACACGATGCTGCTCAGGGTGTAGCTGGTTCCGTTGGCCTTATACAGTTCGTTCTTGTAATAATCGAGCTGCATGTTCAGGCGATTGAGCTGCTGCATGACCTCGGTCAACTGATCCAGATCCTCGTAAATCTTGATCACCACGCCTTTGCCGCCATCTTCCCGGCTCATGGGCAGAGTGGAAATGACGCATGGTTTATCCTTTGATTTCGAGTGACTTGCAGTGGCGTGTCGTTATTGATTACGGGGATGAATGTATGGATAGGGTGGCCGATAACCGCTTCTTTGGATCGCTCCACCTTGGCGCAGAAACGTGCGTTAGCCAGGGTGATCAGATTGTTGTTCATCGAGCACCGCGACCCCCTCGTAGGCAACTTCCAGGACCGTCTCCAGGGTTGTTTTCAGTTTTTTGACGCTGTCGAGCTCGTGGGCGATCCCTTCGACATCGGTCAGATCCTGGATGACAAAGATCACTCCCCGGACCTGAGCGTTCTGATAAATGGGGACCGCCGTGACGATCAGTTTCAGCCTTTGATGCTCTATTTTTCGCGGAGCGATCCAGTCGCCATTGAGGATGGTCGAAAAGTCCTGCTGCAGATCGGCGAAATAGGTGCCGACATAATCTCCGGTGCGAATTTCGGGCAGGAGGTCCTTGGCATACTGATTAGCCAGGGTGACGACGCCGTTGTCGCTGGTGGTCAGAATCCCCGCCTGAACATTCTCCAGCACCGTCGCCAATTCGTTGTACAGATATTCGGACCGGTTGAGAAGATCGATGACCGAACCGGCCTGGGTCAGCATGCCGATCGGCTGGTTGGCCATATCCACGACGATCGTCTGTCCCACCCGAGAGGTCGACAGCCAATGGGACAGCTCCGAAAGACTTTCGTAAGCTTTATCTTCCCGGAGAGAGACAACCTCGTGGATGTAGTGGCCATCAATCGGGCGGTCAAGGCTGGGGTCGTGCAACAGACAGTCGAACAGATTCGAGCGGCCGAAGTAGCCGATCAGCCGGTCGCTTTCGTCGACCACCGGCAGGCCATTGAACTTAGAGCTTTTCAAGAGTTGGACGGCCCGACGAATACTCTCCCAGGGGTGGATCCGAGCCTTGGTCGGGACCATGATTTCACTGACCAGCATGTCGCGTTTCCTCTTGTTCGGGAGGGCTGAATTGAATCAATCCGATCGCAAGATCCTGTTGGGCGCTGTTTTGGTGGTGTTGCAGGCGATTACAAGCTTTCCCAGGCAGGCGTGATTTCAGATCACCACCGATTTTTCGTGCCATTATTGATATCATAAAACTCCCTATTCCAGCCCGAGCAATTTTATAGCATTGATACCTGCAATACAGGCTTTTTCATGGTCATTTAAAAATGGTAAAGAAAAAAGATATTCAATATCTCCTTTCTGGTCATTCCAGGGGGTGTCGCTGCCAAATAAAATCCGCTCAATCGGGTGTTTTTTAATCATCCTTTCCAGGGTACTTAACGGCATTTTTCTCAAGATAAATGAAGTATCAAGGTATATGGAAGAGCCCAGCAGCAGCTTCTCAGTATCTTCATAATTGTCTTCACCGCCCATATGCGCTGCAATCATTTTCAATTGAGGAAATGCCCTGTGAACCCGTAACAGCCTGTCAGGAAGGGCATGGACCGGCGGAGGCAACCCACGATCAAGCCCGGCGTGAAACAGTATGGGCATTCCTGCGCTTTGCGCAGCCTCATAGAGAGGGAACGACCCTCTTTTCATCTACAAAGAATCCCTGGTAATCAGGGTGCAGCTTAATACATTTAAAACCTCTTGCTGATAATCCTTTGATAGCATTGTGGTCTACCGCAAGGTCCGGGTGCCATGCAGCCATGGGGATAATATTATGCTGACTGATGTCTAAAAGCCAGTCATTGATCGATCCAGTCTGTTCCGGTCTTGTTGTTATCCTGCTGACAACAGAAACATCAACTCCTGCCAGTGCCATTGATGCCAACAGATCGCTTAATGTTCCCCTGTTAAAATATTGTATTCCTGCCCGTTTATTGAGGTCGGGCAGTACCTTTGCGGCCATAGCTTCGGGGAAAATATGTGCGTGAAAATCGACTATTTTATTACTCATTATTTATAAATTTCCCTGCCCAGAACTGAAAAAAGGGATTGGATTTTCTTTGATGTCCGATTGTTGAAGCCGGCCAGGTGCCCTGAATACACCCTCAAATCATCGCCGAGAGGGAAGATCGTAATAAGGTGATGGCGAGGTGATAAGAAATCGCTTTTCAAGGGATTCCAGCAATACGGATTCCCGATTGGAGTCGCTGCATTTGCGACAATCTCGTATCCTTTTCACTGCGATATTCAAATTGATTGTTCGCTTCAATGCTCATGCCAGTCCTTCCTTCTGGTTCACCAGATTACGGCCAAATCCGCCAGGCAACAGCATTGTCATCAATCGCGGAATGGACGCATGGATTCGTACCAAAATGACGGACTGCCGTTCTTCGATCAATTGTCGATGATGCCTGCTTCCAGATATCTCGTCAGGGAATGGTTTTCGGCAATTGTGGTGCCATCCAGTGATAAATCGGCATGCCCACGAGCATGAATACCTGGATGCTCACTCGGATGAACCCTTTTGCAATCCCAAGCGGCATGGCCAGGTAAATCCTATGTCACCATAATTACGGATATTCTTTTTTCTTGACACCTAGTTATAATACAGCTAAGGTTACAAAATAGCTATTATAAGGCTGCATTGTAATAAATACAAGGCCGTAGTGTAACAAGTAGCGTTCGAGGTACAGATCCAGGTGCCAGTCCCAGGGAGCTACGTATCGATAGGTAAAGAAATCCCTGAAACCAGGAATGCCACCATCCGATATTCGACGGTAGATGAAGGGGGTAAAGAAGAAGATTTTGAAATGGTCGTCCTCTCCGTTGGGATGGCGCCGCCTGCCGATATACTGGAGCTGGCGGACAAGTTTGGTAGAGAACTCAATGCTCACCAGTTGTGTTTCAGCAAAACGACGAATCCCATCGAAACTTTTCGTCCGGGGATTTTTGCAAGGTGGTACCAAGCCGAGTAGAAGTTCAACCTGTAGGCATTTAACTTTAACACTTTTAGCGGGAGACACCAATGCATGCAAAGGAATTGATGATGCGGCCCTGGGAAGACGGATTTGATTTGCCCGAAACCTTTAACATGGTCAGTTTGTTGCTCGAACGCCACTTGGGCGCGAACGATGGGGATCGTATCGCCATTATACATCAAGGTGGAGAAATGACCTATCGGCAACTGGGCAGCATGACCAACAGAATCGGTAACGGTTTGATCAAGTTGGGAATAAAACCCGGAGATCGGGTTATCATTCTGCTGCACGATCGTCCCGAGTTTATGGCGCTCTTTTTGGGTGCAATGAAGATCGGAGCGGTACCGGTACCTATCAATATGCTGGCGACCACCGGTGATCTGGAATACTTCCTGCGTGACAGCGAGGCCAGTGCCGTGGTGATGGAAAGGGAAATATTTGACAAGCTGCGCACCATCCTGCCTGAGATTCCTCACCTCAAGGCATTGGTGATGTTCGGGGATCCCGCCGAAGGTACCGTTGATCTCTCTCAGCTCATCGAAAGTTCGGCGGATCAATTGGACACCTATCCCACATCGAAAAACGATCCTTCCTATTGGCTGTATACCTCGGGAACGACCGGACGTCCCAAGGGGGTTATTCATTGGCACAAGGATCTGGTCTATGCCGTAGAGACCTGGGGGCGCCATGTGGTCGATTTCAATCGGGAAGACCGTGTCCTGTGCGGATCTAAATTATTCTTTTCCTATGGTCTCAACAATTCGCTGTACCTGCCCCTGTATTTCGGCGCCTCGATGATTCTCAATCAGGAACGACCCACGCCGCAGAGGATACTGGAATTGATTGCCCAGTATCGCCCCACGGGCCTTTTTTCAGTGCCGACCGCCTATGGCCAGATGCTCAACTATTTAGAAGGGAGTGCCGACCAACCGGATCTGAGCTGCCTTCGCTTTTGTATCTCGGCGGGCGAAGCCCTCCCCGGATCACTTTTTCGGCGCTGGCGGGATCGATTCGGCATAGAGATTTTAGATGGTTTAGGATCCACAGAAGCGAGCTTTATCTATGTCAGCAACCTGCCCGGCAAGGTCAAGGAGAATTCCAGCGGGCTGGTATTGCCGGGTCACACCATCGAGGTCCGGGACGAGAAATTATCAGCCCAAGCCCCTCGGCGAAGTGGGCGAATTATGGGTGAAAAGCAACAGCCTGTTTCATGGCTATTGGAAACAGCCGGAAAAGACCGCCGCGACATTGGTGGATGGTTGGATGAGCACCGGAGACACGGGATATATGGATGCGGAGGGGTATTTCTTTTTTTCGGCCCGGTCCAACGACACCATGAAGGTCAGCGGGATCTGGGTTTCTCCGTTGGAAGTGGAGGATGCCATGCTCAGCCATCCGGCGGTCGCCGAATGTGCCGTTGTGGGGGCGGAAGACGCCATGGGGTTGATCAAGCCCAAGGCCTTTGTGGTGCTTATGAACGGGTACCAGCCGGGCGATGAATTGGTAAAAACCCTCCAGCAGCATGTCAAGCAGAGGCTGGCACCACACAAATACCCGCGCACCATCGAATTTTTGGAAGATCTGCCAAAGACGAGTACAGGGAAAATTCAGCGCTTCAAACTTCGGGAGACTTTGAAAACCCCCGAAACTAGTGCAGCATAGGTGAATATCGGTATTCATCAAGAATATCAGTTGGCAGCGTCAGTAACATTGGTTTGATGTCGGATAAAGAAAGGCATTCTCTCAGGAGAATGCCTTTCTTTTGTCCCCATGACAAGAAGTCACAAAGAAGTATGAAACTTGAGGGTCGATATCTTGGACGAGTCATAGTGGGACGATGAGTTGCTCGGTCGTGTGGCGATGATACCCGGAAATGTTTACGGGCTGACGGTTCTCACAGTTTTTTTGTATGGCTGTACCAGGTGGGTTCGCCTCGTGATGAGGTCGAGGCATGATAATGGTATCTACATATCTGAACCCAGATTTTCCACGCGGCAAAACAACTGAGGATTATCTAAGGTTTGTTTTGCTTCGCAAACCAACCTGATTTGTGGCTCCGTTCCTGGGGCAGGTCAAATCTTTGTAACTGTTCAGTAAAAAAAGTTTGTTTGGTCAGCCTTCTGCAATCCCAATCGGCATGGGCGCCCGACTCCTATATGAGCATAATCCCATATGTTTTTTTCCCTTGACACCTAGTTGTGATACAGCTAGGGTTACAATATAGCTAATATGAGGCTGCATTGTAGCAACAACGTTCGACGTACGGATCAATGCGGCAGTTTGACAAGGCAAATCAAAATCATGTCGCGGATTCAGGCAAAATAGAAAGGGATGAAAAAATGAGATACGGGGAGACAGGAGTGCGCCTGGAGATCGATCTATCTCGAGGAAATATTGAAAAGTTCGATACCGACCCAAGAGACACAGAACTTTACCTGGGAGGACAGGGTACCGCGGCAAAAATACTGTGGGAAAGAGTGCCTCCGGAAACGGACCCCTTTTCTCCTGACAACCTGCTGATATTCACTGCCGGGCTTCTGCATGCCACCCCGGTTCCCGGAGCCAACAGGGTGGTGGTGAATACAATTACTCCTCAGACCAATTTCATGGCCCATTCCCTGATGGGCGGTTTTTTCGGACCGGAAATGAAGCATGCTGGCTACGACCAGATCATCATCCGCGGCAAAGCCAAGGATCTGGTCTACCTGTATATCAACAATGACAAGGTTGAAATCAGGGATGCCACCCACCTTGCGGGCAAGGGTTCTACAGAAACAGGTGATCTGTTGAAAAAAGAACTGCATGATGACAAGGTCCAGGTGGCAGCTATCGGTCTGGCCGGGGAAAACAGGGTATGGATGGCTTCGATTGAGCATGGTCATTCCAGTGCCGCCAGAGGTGTCGGGGTGATCATGGGAGACAAACGGTTGAAAGCCATTGCCGTGAGAGGAACCAGAGATATCAACATTGCCCATCCGGTTGAACTTTTTGAAAAGTGCATGGCAATGCACAAAAAAATTGGCGGAAGCGACGGCTGCGGCGACTGGATGGCCTATGACGAAGACGACAGTTTTCACCACAATCATTTTGCCTGGGGCAACGCCCGTACCCGGCGAAAAAATTTCTGGAGCGAAGAACTGCAGGAACGGTGGACAAAGCTGAAATATGACAATATGAGCCGCCAGACCAGCTGCTATAACTGTCCAAAAAACTGTCGTAACGCCATCAAATACAAGGACGGCAAACGGTTCGGCTACAAGTGCTACGGAAAAGACACCTACCATATGGCGGCTTTCAAGGAGCTGGATTTCAGTTATGAGATTCTTGGAGTTGCCCAGGAATATGGCCTTGATTCCTATTCAACCCCCCAGGCCCTGGCCTTTGCGGTTGAACTCTATGAAGCCGGTATCCTCACCGATAAAGACATGCCCGACTTTCCCAAGGACAGCGGGGAGCGGATCTGGTACCTGTTGGAAAAAACCGTTCGCCGTGAAGGGATCGGGGATTATCTCGCCGACGGTGTATCCAGGGCGGCCGAAAGGATCGGCAACGGCGCCGAAGCCTATGATCACAACACCACGAAAAAATTCGAGCAGCTTCCTATCAAACTGGGGAAGGTCAACCCGGCATACTTTCTGATGATCGCCACTGGGGAAAAAATGAGCATCACCCAGATAGAGGGATCTTTTCCCCAGGATCCCATGCGGACCTTGGAAGAGAGGCAGGAATTTGTCAACAAGTGGACCTCGCCGCCGGATGACCGGTTCAAAAAATATTTTCTTGAATGGGAAAAAAGAGATGAGATGTCTGACCAGGCGTTCTGCGACATTGTCGACTGGAACGAGGCCATGCACTATATCGATGACTCCACCGGGCTCTGTGGATTCGTATCTTCCTTCAGGGGGCAGTTTGGCGGCGAAGTCGCCTACAATATCCACAACATTCCTGAAATGATTGAGCTGTCTACCGGAATTCCCATGGACAAGCAGAAGCTGTGGCGGGTGTTTGAACGGATCAGGACTCTGGTCCGGGCTATAAATGCCAGACGTGGTCTGCGAAGAAAAGACGAACGTCCGCCGGAAGACCACTGGGCGGTCAGGGATGAGGAGATGGAACAGAAGCTGCTCAGCAAATACTATATGTTCAAGGGGTTTAACCGGGAAGGAATCCCCACAGAGGAAAGACTTGAAGAACTGGGGCTGGACTTTGTCGCCAAGGACCTGATTGAAAGAGGCATATTACGGGAAGAGGACAATTTTACCGAACAAGAACTGGCTGAAGCACCGGAGAATAATATACTCAAGGGGTGATCGCTGTGAAGAGTGGCCGCAGGAAAAGAGTCATCAAAGAGATAAAAGTGGACATAAGCAAATGCACGGGGTGCCGGTCCTGTGAAATGGCATGTTCCGCATTTCATGCCATGCCGAAATATAGCAGCATTAATCCGGCCAGGGCCAGGATCAGGGTGTACATGGATGAGATCAGGGATCATTATGTCCCGATCCGCGCCGGCAGTTACACCCAGGCGGAATGTACCGGCAGAAACCAGTACGTGATTGGCGGAGAGGAATATTCTGTATGTGCTTTCTGCCCGGCATCATGCCCGTCAAGGGACTATTTCAAAGATCCGGATTCCGGGCTTCCTTTAAAATGTGACATGTGTGAAGATATCCATCCGCTCGAGGAACCGATGTGTGTTCAGGCATGTAAATTCGATGCTCTGACATACTCCGAGAGAGAAGAGGAATATTACCATGAAGGGGATCAGAAGACTGCCGATCCTGGTGAACTGAAAATTGCTTTTGACGAATTGGTCAAACAACATGGGCTGAAAAAGGTAATGGAGTCCTTTTCGCAACTGTCAAAGCGGTGAACCAGCATATTCGGATAATACAAACACATTTGGCGATAACGGGATATAAGGTATGGAAAACAATAAGGTCGGAGATGTAATGGTCGTTGGCGGAGGGATAAGTGGTGTTCAGGCTTCACTTGATCTCGCCAGAGCCGGTTTCAAAGTCTATCTCGTGGACAAGGCACCTGCCATCGGCGGGCATATGGCCCAGCTTGACAAGACATTCCCGACCAACGACTGCTCCATCTGAATACTCGGGCCAAAACTGGTCGAGGTCGACCGGCAAATGAACATCGAGGTTCTTACCTACACCAGTGTGAAAAGGGTGGAGGGAGAATCGGGTAATTTCAACGTTACGCTGATAAAAAAGCCCAGGTATATCATTGAAGACAAATGCACTGGATGTACCACCTGCGTGGAGTATTGCCCTGTCTCGTATCCTGACAAATTCAATCAGGACATATCGGTGAATAAGGCTGTTCACATATACTATTCCCAGGCAGTACCTCTGGTCGCATACATTGATGAAAGTTGTCTCTATCTGAAGGAAGAGAAATGTCAAATTTGTCAAAGTGTCTGCCAGAATGGCGCCATAGATTTTTTCCAGGCTGATGAAAAAATTGAGATAAACGTCGGCGCTATAATACTGGCCCCGGGATTTGAGCCTTTTTCGCCGGGGCGCAATGATCAATACGGTTATGGAAGGAGAAAGAACGTTGTCACCAGCATGGATTATGAGCGGCTGATGTGCGCAACCGGTCCCTATGAAGGCAAAATTCTCCGTGCTTCAGACATGAAGCATCCGCACAATATTGCCTGGATTCAATGCATAGGCTCCAGACAGGCCCCCAAGAGACTGGAGGGCGGCAACAGCTATTGTTCTGCGGTTTGCTGCGCCTACACCCAGAAGCAGGTGATTTTGACCAAGGATCATGATCCTGATGTCAAGTGTACGGTATTTCATAATGACATCCGTGCCTTCGGCAAGGATTTTGAGAGTTTTTACCAGAAAGCAGATAAGCTTTCTGATGTACGCTTTATTAGAAGTTATGTCTCAGTCGTAAAAGAAGATCCTGCAACAGGCAATATAACCATTCGATATAATGCAACTGATGGGACGGTAGAGGAAGAGGAGTTTGATATGGTGGTCCTCTCCGTCGGTCTTAACCCACCAGTTGGACATGCTGAGTTCGCGGATACGTTTGGGATCGAACTCAACGAACATGGCTTCTGCAAAACTCTTCCCGCCAATCCGATGCAAACAACCAGGCCTGGCGTATTTGTCAGCGGTGCATTTCAGGGACCGATAGATATTCCTGAATCTGTTTTTACCGCCAGCGCGGCAGGTTCGCAATGCGGAGAACTCCTGCATTCCCGGCGCGGTGAACTTTCTGCGGCAAGAGTCTATCCTCCAGAGACGGATGTAACAGGTGAAGAAGCGAGAATAGGTGTTTTTGTCTGTCATTGTGGTTCGAATATAAGCCGCGTGGTCGATGTGCCGTCAGCAGTCGAATACTCCCTGACTCTTCCTCATGTCGTATTTGCCAAGGAGCAACTCTTTTCCTGTGCTACCAATTCCGCCAGGGAAATTACCGAGATAATTAAGGAGAAAGGGCTAAACCGCGTCGTTCTTGCCGCCTGTTCACCAAGGACGCTGGAAGTATTGTTCAGGGACACAGTACGAGAAGGTGGAATGAACCAGTATTATTTTGAGTTTGCCAATATTCGTGAGCATTGCTCCTGGGTTCATACAAAAGAAAAGGACGAGGCAACGAAGAAAGCCTTCGACCTGATCAGTATGTCTGTTGCCCGCGCGGCTCTCCTGGAACCGCTGCAGGAATTCAATTTACCTGTAAATAAGAATGCGCTGGTCATCGGCGGTGGTGTGGCAGGCATGACCAGCGCGCTGGCCATGGCCAGACAGGGACACAAAGTTCATTTACTGGAAAAGGAAAAAGAACTTGGCGGAATGGCTCGGAGAATTCATACAACTCTGGATGGAATGGATGTTCAGAAGTATGTAAAGGATTTAACCGGGCAAATATATCAGAATCCGTCAATCCTCGTATATCACAATGCTGAAATTGAAGATGCGACAGGATATATAGGCAACTTTGTCACCACAGTCAGATCCGAAAAAGGAGTGACCGAAATACAGCATGGAACGGTGACAGTTGCCATTGGCGTCGATGTATATGAGCCGACCGAATACCTGTATGGGAAAGACAGGAGGGTAATGACCCAGCTGGAACTGGAGGAAAAGATTGCTGCGAAGGATGAGCAGGTCAGTACATGCTCAGACCTTGGTCATGATCCAGTGTGTCGGCTGCCGCAACGAAGAGAGAAATTACTGTTCACGCATATGCTGCAGCGAGTCCATAAAGAATGCGCTTGCCCTGAAGGAATTACATCCTGAGAAGAATATTTATATCCTTTACAGAGACGTAAGAACGTACGGCTATGCAGAAGATTATTACAGGAAAGCAAGAGGTAAAAAGATCAGGTTTATCCGCTATGAAGCGGGCGATGGGCCTGTCGTGGAACATATTTCGGAGAAAGGCCAAAACGTTCTCCGGATCAGTGTAACAGATCAGACCTTACATCGAAAAGTTTCTGTAGATGCAGATATGCTCGCCTTGGCAGCAGCATCTATTCCTTCTTCGCAGACAAAGAAAATTGCCAGGTTATTCGGACTTTCTCTGAGTCCTGACGGATTCTTCAAAGAGGCTCATGTGAAATTAAAGCCGGTTGAATTTGCGGCTGACGGCGTTTTTCTTTGTGGGAGTGCCCATTATCCCAAGATGATATCTGAAACCATCAGTCAGGCTCACGGCGCTGCGGGCCGGGCATTGACGGTACTTTCGCAGGATACCATTATCGCTTCCGGATCGGTTTGTGAGATAAACGAAGCGAAATGTATCGGCTGCGGCGCCTGTGTTACAGCCTGTACTTACGGGGCAATCAAGTTACGGGAGTCAAAAAAGATCGGCAAAGCGGCGATTGTTCCTGTTCTCTGCAAAGGATGCGGCCTGTGCAATGCCAAGTGCCCGACAGCAGCCATACAGCTGAAGCATTTTACCAATCAGGAAATCATTGCTCAAATAGACGTTTTTTCTGCTGATAAAGAGAGCGAGGAACACCTGGTGCAGTTGGTACATTAAAAAGGAGATCTTCCATGAGTACAGGTACTCAATTTCAGGCCGAAAGTACTTGGTTTCGTGTGCCACTGGTGAGCATACGGCGCGGCCGATTTAGCTGGAGTTTCCAGACTACAATACACAACAGACATAAGGCTTATCCGCGTCATGTGTTCCGGCAGGGTAGACCCGGAGTTTATTTTCCGTGCCTTATCTCATGGCATGGATGGGGTCTTTATAGGTGGTTGCCTGCTCAATGAATGCAATTATACCACCCATGGCAATTACCAGGCCTTGAACATGACGCTTCTGTGCAAGAAGATCCTCGAGCATATCGGTCTTAACCCTGACAGATTGAGAATAGAATTCATGTCTTCAGGCGAAGGAATGGCTTTTCGTCGATGCAGTGAATGATTTTGTCAGACAGATCAAGGAACTTGGTCCTGTTGGCGAGGCTGAGGGAATTGCCGGGGACGAGCTTGCGACAAAACTTGCTGAAGTCAGAAAGTTGATTCCCTACATCAAGATGACCAAGAGAGAAAAACTGGAGGCGCGTCTTCGAAAGTAAAGAGGACTATGCCGGATTCTATACCTCGGATGAAATTGAGGCGCTGTTTAGCGAAATAGTCTCGTATTATATCGATCCTGAAAAATGCCAGGCATGTATGCTTTGCGCGAAGAACTGTCCTGTGGATGCAATTGAAAGCGCGAAAAAACAGGTTCATGTCATTGATCAGGAGAAGTGTATCAAGTGCGAAACCTGCTACAAGGTTTGCCCGGATAAATTTTCCGCAGTTACCAAGATAGTTTCTGCCCCTGTTCCGGAACCTGTGCCGGTTGAGGCAAGGGCTATAGCCAGAGGTGAATCATAATCGATGAGAGAGCAAGTATTGCATATAGACACGAATACATTCAGTGATTCGGTAGAAGCTGTTGGTGGGATCGATGTCAGCTTTTGCTACCAGTGCGGTAAATGTGCTTCCGGTTGTCCTGTTGCTTATGAAATGGACATGACACCCACCCAGCTCATGCATGCCATTCAGCTTGGACTGAAAGATGTCGTTTACGAAAGCAAAACCATGTGGTTATGCGCTTCCTGCCAGACATGCAGTACGCGTTGCCCGCAGGGCGTGGACATTGCCGAGGTGATGGACTCGGTGAAGATTCTCGTGCAACGTGAGAAGAAAGAAGCGCAGATACCTGATGTGCTGAAATTCAACCAAAGCTTTGTCGAAAACCTCACGTGGTTCGGGCGTCTTTATGAGCTTGGCATGATTGGTGTACTGAAATTTCGCACCCTGAAATTCACCCAGGATCTTGGCATGGGCATGGCAATGGTGAAAAAGCAGAAATTCAGTTTTCTGCCGAGTTTTCATGGGTCCAGGGAAGTACGCAAAATATTCAGTCGAGTAAAAAAACTGGAGAAGGCATGAAATACGCATATTATCCAGGGTGCTCCCTGCATTCGACCGGAAGGGAATTTGATACATCGTTGCTGGGTGTATGCAATAAACTGGGGGTTGAGCTGGTTGAGCCGAAGGAGTGGGTTTGTTGTGGTTCGACCGCTGCTCATAATGTCTCCAGGCTTATGGCAACAGCGTTACCAATGACGAACCTGGCGCTTGTCGACGAAATGGGGCTTGATGAGGTTATTGTTCCCTGTGCAGAATGTTTTTCCAAGTTCAAGATTGCTCAGCATAATGTCAAGACGGATAAAAAGCTGAGAAAGGATGTGGTCAAGGCAATCCACAATGACTGCAATGATGATGTGAAGGTTCTCCATCCATTATCAATATTTGCCGAGGAACCACTGATTTCAAGGATTTCTGCTCTTACCAGTCGCGATCTCTCGAAGCTGAAAGTCGCCTGCTATTACGGATGCCTTCTCGTCCGTCCTCCGGAAGTCACCCAATTCGATGTTGCCGAGTATCCGGAAACTATGGATAACGTGCTACGTGCAGCAGGAATTACTACTGTGGACTGGTCGCACAAGACTATGTGCTGCGGAGCTTCGTTTGCTGTTTCCAAGCCGGACATTGTTGTAAATCTCAGCCATAAGGTCATTGAGGCCGCAAAATCGGCCGGCGCTGATGCTATTGCTGTTGCATGCCCCATGTGTCATGCAAACCTTGATGCACGTCAGGAAGATATGGCAAAAGAATTTGGTACTCATCCGCAGATGCCTATCCTGTATTTCACGCAGCTGCTGGGTTACAGTTTTGGTTTTACACCTGAAGAGCTCTTGCTGAATAAACATCTGACTGATGCGGAAAAAGTGTTGGCGAAAGCAGCCTTGAACGCATAGCCCACTATGACTGTCCGGTTGGGTGATCCAATCTGGCGACAAGCAGGCAAAAAAGAAATCATTGTGGCTTGGGCGCTCGGTGCGACAGAAGCTGATATGGTGGATGTCTTGGTTGATCTATATCAGGAAAGGGAAGAGGAGGTTGTGGAAGAGGAAGGGGTAAGACGCAGGGAGATGGAGATCGGCATAGAAGCGCTCATACGAAAATATGGCGCCCAATCGGTCGAAGACTCAGTTGCCAGAATAACAAATCGCTGATCTGGGTCCCGGGACTGAAATGAATTGATAATAAAGAAAAAAGAGGTGGGAACAATGAAAGAAACAAAGGAAATATTGACCGATTGCACCCTCTGTTATCACAGCTGCGGGACCAGAGTGACCGTCGAAGACGGGAGGGCCGTGAAATTTGAGGGCCTGGAGTCCCATCCTCTCAACAAGGGGAAGCTTTGCCCGAAAGGCGAAAACGCCCTGGCGAGCATTTACAGCCCCGAACGTCTCAAATACCCGATGAAGCGGGTCAATGGAGTCTTTGAGCGCATCTCCTGGGATCAGGCGCTCGACGAAATCGCCTTGAAGCTCAACGCTCTCAAGAAGGAGTTCGGGCCCGAAATTTTAGGGGTGTTCAGCGGTTCCATCGGGGTGGAGAATCTGGAGATGGCCGGGCTCACCCAGCGGTTCAAGGCGGCCTTCGGATCGCCCAACTTTTTCTCGGTGGAGAGCGTTTGTTACCGGATGCGCATCCGGACCAGACAGATCACCTTTGGCAAGTACCCGACCGAGGGACTCGACTCCAAGCTCTATATTCTCTGGGGCCACAACCCGGATGCCTCCGACTTCCCCCTCAAGCTGGCCCTGGAGGAGAATCTGGCAAAAGGGGCCAAGCTGGTGGTTATCGACCCCAAGCGCATCCCCCTGGCCGATAAGGCCGACACGTACCTGCGGATCCGGCCCGGTATGGACGGGGCAATGGCCCTGGCCATGATCCACGTGATCGTCAAGGAAAAACTCTATGACCGGGAGTTCATCGAGAAGCACACCATCGGTTTCGACAAACTGGTCCCCCACGTTGAGAAATACACCCCGGAATGGGCCGAGGAGTATACCTGGATCCCGGCGGAAGAAATCCGCAAGTTGGCCCGATTGTTCGCCGGAACCAAAGGCGCCTGTATCTATCAGGGGACTTGCACCCAGGACCAGACTGCCAACGGTACCCAGAACAGCCGCGCCTTCGCCGTCCTGCAGGTGATCACCGGCAACATCAATGTGCCGGGCAGCTGGGTGATCAGTCCACGCCTGGCCTTCGGTAATGTCGGGCTCCATGTGGAAGGCAATCCCCTGGGAGCGGAGAAGTATCCGCTGTTCTTCGAGGTGTGGGGACGCAAAAGTCCTTACGGGGTGGTGACGATGGTGCCGGAGAGCATCCCCGAGAAACTCAAGGCCTTCTGGGTTGTGGGCGGCAACCCCCTTATATCCATGCCCGACAGCAACGCCTTCCGGGAGGCGTTCCGGAAATTGGACCTGCTGGTGGTGCACGACATGTTCATGACCGAGACCGGGCAAGAGGCCCACTATGTGCTCCCCGCCTGCTCCCACCTGGAAAAATGGGGGGTGGCGTACACCTACAATGTCTGTCACTGCATGCCGTACCTGATGCTCCGCAAACAGTGCATCGAGCCGCTCGATGAGTGCTGGTCGGAGTGGAAGGTGTATACGGAACTCGCCAAACGGCTCGGCTTTGGGGACCAGTTCCCCTGGACGTCGGAACAAGAGCTGGTGGAATTTGAACTGAGACCATCGGGACTGTCATTTGACTATCTTCTCAACGAAAAGCCGGAAGGGGCTTTTTACCAGGAAAAGACGTACGACATCCCGGACGGGCTGTTCAAAACACCATCGCACAAGATCGAAATCTACAGTGATGCCCTTGAGACGGTGGGATTCGATCCCCTGCCGACGTTCAAGGAGCCGGAGAGGAGCATCTGGGGCGAGGGCAAGGACTTCCTGAAGAAATACCCTCTGATCCTCAGCATCGGCAGCCGGAATTATTACTACACCCACAGCCAGCACCGCAACGTCGATGCCCTCCGAAAAGAGGCTCCGGAGCCCCTGACGGAGATCGGTCCGAAGACCGCCGAAAAATACGGAATAAAAAATGGCGATGTGGTGGTTGTCGAAACCAACCGCGGCCAGGTGAAGATGAAGGTCAGCATAGAAGAGAGGGTGGCCGAGGGAGTGGTCCTGGTGCCCCACGGTTGGCCGGAGGAGGCGAATGCCAATCTGCTCACCGATGCCCAGTGCCGGGAGTGCATAATGGGTTATCCCGATTTGAAGTCGCTGACTTGCGCTATCAGGAAAGCCTGAGCCTGCCGGCGATTCCTGTGATGGGGCGCCGTGCGTCATGGGGCGCCCCATTTCACCCGGGCGATCACCGGTTCCGGCAGGGATGGGTGAAGACAAAATCACGTCGCCTTCACGACTGATGGCAAACATTGTAGAGGAGGAGAAGTTTTAGTTCGATATTTGGATCTTATTTCATGATGTTGTTAACATCTTCAGAATCTGAACAGTTTTCCTTAAAGGATAATGAAGAGAGCGTATGCGTGGTCAAAGAATATTATCTGCCAAACAACAAAAAAACGGAGATATTAACCATGACTGAAAGAAAAATGTTGGGAGTGATCGCCTTGGCGGTACTTGCCCTGCTTATCGCTCTGGTTAAACCATTTGCCCCCGGTCTGGTGCCGATGGGCCACTATGTCATGGCCACGGTAATCATTGCCTTGGGATTGTGGATCTTCCGGCCCGGCAACTTGCCTTTCCTGGCCGGCTCTTCACTTATCCTTGGTGGGGTCTTGGCAATCTTTTTTACCCATAAAATGGATGTGATCAATGCCTTAACCCAGAAGCCATATACGCCGCCTGACTTACTTGGTTTAGTTACCAGCGGTTTTCACTCCGGCGCAGTCTGGACCTTAATTCCTGCGCTCTACTTTGGCTTTGTGCTGCAAAAAACCGGCCTCGGCAAAAGAGTGGCCTATATGGTATTGAAAACGTTTCCGGCAAGCTGGGCATCAATGGCGTTGAGCTGGCTGATTATCGGCGTGGCCCTTTCCGCGCTGACGCCGTCCATTACCGTGCGGGTAGCGATTGTCGTACCGATTGCGATCGGTATTGTCGAGGCATGCAAATTGGAATTCCGCTCGAAGGGGTCTGCGTATGTCTGTATGCTGGCCTGGGGTATGGCTATCTTTCCAGGCACCGGATGGTTGACCGGTTCCTTGTCAGGGCCGATCATGCAGGGATTTTTGCCCGCGGAGCTGAAACCCATGGCTAATTTTGACGCGTGGTTCCAAATCCTGGCCTTACCCTGGTTTACAGTGACAATCTTATATGTCGTTCTGGCTTTTATATTCGCAAGACCGAAAGAAGCCATCGGGATCTCGGCGGATATGTTCAAGGATGAATACAAAAAGCTGGGTCCCATGTCACGGAATGAGCTGATTACCTTGATTATCCTTGTGGGCTCTCTGGTCATGTTTTCTACCGAAAAAATGCACGGGATTCCAACTCCGGCAACGGCACTGGGCGCATTGTTTCTGCTGATCATGTTCAGGATAATTGAAGGTCCTGAGATCAGCCAGGGCATCAACTGGGACGTCGTGGTGTTCTTCGGTGTCGCTGTCACTCTTCCCACGATCTTCAAAACTGCCAAGATATCGGAATGGTTTGCCCCCATTGTCAGCGATCCTATCCTTGGTCTGGCGGGCTCTCCGATGATTTTTATGCTGGTCATAACGATCGGGCTCATGATCATCCGTTTTGTGGACGTTCCATGGGGGTTTACAACCTGTGCGCTTACCGTTGTTCTGCTGATCCCCTTATTCAACGATTTCGGCTATCACCCGCTGGTAGTAACCATGTGCTACCTGGCGGCCATCAATTTCTTTCTGCTGGGTTACCAACAGCCGTGGATTCTCATGGCTGAAGGGATGATTCAGGGCCGAGGGTGGGCGCCAAGTCATATCGCTTTATTTGGAGGCATTTATGTTGTGTCGGTTATCATCGCGTTGTTTGTATCTGTGCCTTATTGGAGATATATAGGGGTCATACGTTAATTGCCGGTTTAAGATCAACGGTATTGCGGACAGGGGAAAGTGGAGGGTCGGATTTGTGTTCATCTCAAAAGACGATCTTTCCCCTGCGTACGTCATAGACCCCTTCATAGGTCAAGCGAAGCTGCAAAGCAGAGGTGAAGGTTAAAAAGATAAGGGTCCACAATGGGTTGTCCAAATCCGTACCCAGGGATTGGAGTTCACTGTTCATATGACGAATCTCACTTGCCAATTCAGGCATCGGTTTCATCGAACATATTCCTCCCAAAGGCAGCGGGATGCTGGCGCGAATTGCGCCGTTGTGTGCGAACACGGCGCCGCCGCCAGTTTTCAGTGCCTCGGAGGCAGCCAGGGCCATGTCTGCGGTGTTGCTCCCGACCACCAGGAAGCCGTGGTTACAGTGGCAGACGGTGGAGGCAAATCCGCCCAGTCCACGCGGGAATCCCTTGACGAAACCCCGCCCGGTCTTGCGACCGTCACGGGAGATCAGGAACGCCGGCAGGATGTCATCGGGTGGGGCATAAAAGCCGTCCCGGACCGGAAGAACTGCTTCCTCGGCACCGGTGACGGTGCGGTTGACAATGGTGATCACCGGCACCGTGGCGAGGCCGGGCCTTTCCGCGATCCGGAAACGATCGGGGTGGATGTCGGTAATCGCAAAGGGGCGGCTGCCTACGACTGGGTCGACCTGTAGATAGGCGTCGGTCAGGAGCCGTCCCTCTTCGGCCACCAGGTTTCCCCTTGGCGAAGACCAGGCGAGGAGTCGGCTGTTCCAGGGACGGCGTCACCAGGATATGGGCCAGGCGGCCGGGAGCGATGGCGCCCACCTCATGGTCCAGGCGGAAATAGCGGGCCGGATTCAGGGTGGCCATCTGGATCGCCCGCACCGGGTCGATCCCGCAGCGCATCGCCTCGGCGACCACCCAATCCATGTTGCCCCACTCGCTGAGGTGATCGGCGAAGATGCCGTCCGACACCAGCATGATCCGGCTGGTGTCGAAGGCCTCGGCCGCGTGCACGGCCTCGATGTATTTCTGCATGTCCTGGCGAATGGAGCCATGCCGGAGCATGACATGAAATCCCAGCCGGAGACGGGAGGTGACATCCGCTGATTTCAAGGACTCATGGCAGGAGAGAACCCCGCCGTAGGCCACCGCATTGAGGCGGTCCCAGTTGGCCCCGGTGGTATGCCCCTCGATCAACTTGCCCATGGCGCGCGCCAGGTTTAACCGTTCCATGAGGATCGGATCCCGGTGAACAATCCGCAGGTAGGAGGCCGTCTCGCTGACTGAGAGAATGTCGTCGCAGGCCATGGCCTTGGTGAAATCGGCCAGCGACCAGAGCTCACCTCCCTCGACCTCCGGATACGGCGGCGTTGCCGCCGGGGCCCCGCTCTTGATGGTCATCGGCCCGTGCTGCAGGCTTGCAATGATGGCGAGAAAGGCGTCGACCCCGACGGCGGTGGCCAGATCATGGCCGTCGTTGAAGATGCAGGTGGTGCCCAGGGCGAGGACGCAGCGGGCATAGGCGAAGGGGTTGTAGAACAGGTCCATATGGGCGTGGCCGTCGAAAAACCCCGGGATCAGGTAATCGCCTTCGGCGTCGTATATCGATTCCGGCGCCAC
>CAWJYH010000011.1:0-109771 GCA_963847035.1 uncultured delta proteobacterium
TTCTCGAACATGGGTCAGGCTGTGTTGCCGGGATCATCGTGGTCGATAACGGCTCCACTGACGGTTCAGCAGACAGCGTCGAAGGCTTGCCAGGCATGGAACTAATTCGTACCGGGAAGAATCTCGGTTTCGCGGCTGCGTGCAACCTCGGGGCTGCCAAAGTCAGCGCGCCGTATATTCTCTTTTTGAATCCGGACACGCGAGGTGGAGGCAAACTCCTTTCGGTGCCGCTGGCCTTCATGGAGCGTGCAGAGAATGCCCAGATTGGCATCTGCGGCATTCAACTCGTCGATGAGCAGGGGCGGGTCAGTCGGACGTGTGCGCGTTTTCCAACCCTGGCCCGAATGACCGCCCAGGCGCTTGGCTTGAACAAAATCCCAGGGTTGCCGCACACAGGCATGCACATGGCCGACTGGAATCACGGCCAGACTGCCGAAGTTGATCAGGTGATCGGGGCGTTTTTTTTGATTCGGCGAAATCTTTTTGAGTCCTTGGGCGGGTTTGACGAGCGATTTTTTGTTTACTTTGAAGAGGTTGATCTGTCTTTCCGCGCCCGATCCCTGGGGTTAAGAAGCGTCTATCTCGCAGACGTGCAGGCATATCACGCCGGGGGCGGAACCTCCAGCCAGGTCAAGGATATGCGTTTGTTCTATTCTCTGCGCAGCAGGCTCCTGTACGGCTTCAAACACTTTCCTTCCTGGCAGGCCTGGCTTCTTATGGGGATAACAATGGCCGTCGAGCCATTCAGTCGGCTCCTCTTCTGCGCTCTGGGCAGGGATTGGTCAGGCATGCAAAATACGCTTCGCGGCTATCGGTATCTATGGAGCGATTTGCCGCAAATAATCGTCAGTCGTAAGCACGGAACCGATCAGTGAAAATCCTGTTGCTGACCAGGTACGATCGCCTGGGGGCTTCCAGCAGGCTGCGGGCGTTGCAGTATCTGCCGTATTTCCAATCCCTGGGGTGGCAGGTTGATCCAGTGCCTTTTTTTTCTCAGGCCTATCTGCGCAACCTGTATGCAGCACAGTCGGTCTGGAAAGAGGTCCTGCTGGCCTACTTGCGGCGTTTCAAGGCCCTGACCAAGGCGGGTGGCTACGATCTGGTCTGGATTGAAAAAGAGGTGCTGCCTTTTTTCCCGGCTGTGGCCGAGCGCCTTCTCAGCGCCCTGCGTATTCCCTACATGGTCGATTACGACGATGCCCTTTTCCACAAGTATGACCTGCACCGCTTGTGGCCGGTCCGGGCAGTCCTCGGGCGCAAGATCGATGCCGTGATGCGCCATGCCTCCCTTGTCGTCGCCGGCAACGAGTACCTGGCCGAGCGGGCTCGAAACGCCGGGGCACGAAAAGTTGAGATCGTGCCCACGGTAATCGATCTCGACCGGTATCCGGCCCCAGCCCCTCAAGGAGAGACAACGGACAGGCCTCTCATTGTCGGCTGGATTGGCACCCCCAAGACCAGCCGTTACCTGCATCCGCTAAAACCCGTTTTTGCATCTTTGAAACCCGGTTCAATGTCCGGTTTGTCGCTGTCGGTGCCAGCAGGGAAAGCCTGGGCGACATGCCTGTTGAACCATGGCTCTGGACCGAAGCGACAGAGGTGGAATCCATACGTCAGTTCGACATCGGCATCATGCCCCTCGATGATTCGCCATGGGAGCGCGGGAAGTGCGGCTACAAGCTCATTCAGTACATGGCCTGCGGCTTGCCGGTGGTGGCTTCGCCTGTTGGGGTGAACTGCGAGATTGTGGAACCGGGGGTGAATGGTTGGCTTGCAAGTGGTGATACTCAATGGCAGGAACGTCTTGCTTCTCTGCTTACTGATGCAAAATCCCGCAGACAAATTGGCAAAAACGGCAGAGGAAAGGTTGAATCTATGTATGCCTTCAAGTACAGGCCCCGCGTCTGAAAGATTTGCTTCAGGAGTTGGCTTGACAAGACGCTCTGGCATACACTGTCAAACTTTTCATTTCGGGAGGGCTGGCGGTGCATGGCTGAAAAAGCTTTCCATTTTCAAAACGCTGAAACGGTCTTCTCGAGGGTGCTTACATATTCTCTCACGGTTCTTCGATGAAAATAGCTTTGTTTGCCAACACGGAATGGTACCTTTATAACTTTCGCCGTTCCCTGGCGGGGAACTCTGTGCAGCCGGCCACAACGTGTTGCTGCTGTCTCCCCCCCGGGCCATATGGCGAAAGCTTGCGCGAGCATGGGTTTGCGCTGGCTCCCCGTCCCCATGGACCGCCGCAGTTTGAACCCCTTGCGCGAACTCGCCCTGGTGCTGTGGCTGCAACGCTTGTTCCGCGCGGAACAGGTGGACCTAGTGCACGGTTTCACCATCAAGTGCGCGGTGTATGGTTCGCTTGCCGCACGACTGGCCGGTGTGCCGGCGCGAGTCAACGCAGTGGCCGGCATGGGCTACGTGTTCGCTAGTCAGGATCGCAAGGCACGGCTCTTGCGGCCTGTCGTTCGTACCCTGCTGCGCTTGGCGCTGGGGGGGCTCATGCCCGGCTGATCCTCCAGAATCCGGACGATGTAGCTGCTGTTCGAACGTGCACGGCTGGTGGACCCGGCGCGGGTAACGCTTATCCCGGGTTCTGGCGTGGATTGCCGCCGCTTCCAGCCCGGTCCGGGGCGGGAGACGGGAGCCGGGTTCCGCGTGCTGCTGGCTGCGCGCCTGCTGTGGGACAAGGGGTTGGCCGAGTATGCGGAGGCTGCGCGCCAGTTGCATGCGGAGGGACGCGATATCGCCTTTCTGCTCGCGGGCGTCCCCGATCCTGGCAACCCCGCCGCAGTCCCCGAGGCGACCCTGCGTGCTTGGGTTGACGAAGGGTTGCTGGAGTGGCTCGGTCACGTGGAGGACATGCCGGCGTTGCTGCGCACGGTCGATGACAGTCGTTCTTCCCAGTTATCGCGAAGGGTTGCCCAAAAGTCTGATCGAAGCGGCGGCCTGCGGTCTGCCTCTGGTAACCACCGACGTGCCGGGCTGCCGCGAGGTAGTCACCGACGGGGTGGATGGTTTGCTGGTTCCCGTCCGGGATGCGGCGGCGCTGGCCCGGGCGATTGCCCGCCTACAGGACGATGCGGCCCTGCGGGTGCGGTTGGGCGCTGCTGCGCGGGCCAAGGCCCTGGCGCAATTCGATGAGCGGATCGTGATCGAACACACAATCGCCGTCTATCGGGAACTTCTCGGGGAGGCGGTTTGAGGGTCAGCAACGCCTCCCTGGCCAACCGCCTGCGGGCCAACCGCATGGACCGGTTGGCATGGGCGGTCAATGGCCTTGTCCCGTACCCCTGGACGCTGATGCTGAAGCCGCTGCGGAAGCTGCCGCAGTTTTTGGGGTTGGGAAAAGGATGAGATTTCTCGCTGGCGCTTCGACTTGCCTTCTCTGTCATCGCGACGACCATCGCGACCCACCCCCGCTGTCATCTCGACCGGAGGGAGAGATCTCATGCAGCCATCATCCGCCTCAAGAAAGGCATCCTCGGAAACACGAGATTTCTCGCTGCGCTTCGAAATGACAGCGGGGGGGGAAATGGCTTTGCCCTATCGGGAAGAATGAGATTTCTCGCTGCGCTTCGAAATGACAGAGGGAAAAAACGAAATGAATGGGGAAAGTCGAAACGAAAGAAATAACAGCGGGGTACGGTATCCTTCATGCGGGTTGAGGGAGTCTGTGCGGGAGTAGATGAGGAAGTCCTTTGCCATCAACCGATTGCACGTTTTTGCTCGACAGCAATCAGACATAATGTTACCACTTATAAACAAGTGGAGTCGTTATGTCTGGAGACAGGGATGAAAAAGACGCCGGAAGACATTTTCCGCTCATGTGGCGGCCAGCTACGAATGAGCGAAGCCATCAAGTTCGGGATTACCCGCTACATGCTTTATTCCCTTAGAGACAGAGGGGTGATTGAACAGGTCAGCAGAGGGGTATATCGTTTGACGGAACTTTCGCCCATCAGCAACCCCGACCTCGTGACGGTCGGCCTGCGGTTTCCGAACGCCGTCATCTGTCTTGTCTCAGCATTGGCGTATCACGGGATCACGACGCAGATTCCCCATCACGTATCCGTGGCGGTTCCCAGGGAGATCACGCTTGCCGTCGCTTGATCATCCGCCACTCCTCGTACACCGATTTTCCATGCAGACATATCGCGCCGGAATAGAAGAGCATCACATCGACAACGTAGCCGTCAAAATCTACAGCCCGGAAAAAACCCTCGCCGACTGTTTCAAATTCCGCAATAAAATCGGCATGGACGTCGTGCTGGAAGCCTTGAAACTGTATAAAGCCCGCATAAAGGTCAACCACGGGAGCCTGCTCGAATATGCGAAGATCTGCCGGGTGGAAAAGGTCGTGCGTCCCTATCTCGAGGCGAGCGTGTGAAAGTCGCAGTGAATGTGCCGGCATCGGTGCGGCAACGCCTCCCTGGCCAACCGCCTGCGGGCCAACCGCATGGACCGGTTGGCATGGGCGGTCAATGGCTTGGTCCCGTACCCGTGGACGCTGGTGCTGAAGCCGCTGCGGAAGCTGCCGCAGTTTTTGGGGTTGGGAAAAGGATGAGATTTCTCGCTGGCGCTTCGACCTGCCTTCTCTGTCATCGCGACGACCATCCCCCGCTGTCAGCTCGACCCACCCCCGCTGTCATCTCGACCGGAGGGAGAGATCTCATGCAGCCATCATCCGCCTCAAGAAAGGTATCCTCGACAACACGAGATTTCTCGCTGCGCTTCGAAATGACAGCGGGGGCGGGGGCATGGCGTTTGCCCTATCGGGAAGGATGAGATTTCTCGCTTCGCTTCGAAATGACAAGGAAAAAACGAAATGGCAGTGGGGGCGGGAGAAGGTGAAGTGAAGCATAAAGGTGGCAAGATCTGACCATATAAGGGGTCTCTGTGGGAACAGGTAGAGGTATAAACAGCCTGATCGAATTGGGCGAATCACAGATGGTGGAGTTCAAGACTACTTTCGAGCGGGAAACGATCGAAACCCTTGTCGCCTTTGCCAATGCTCAGGGAGGAACTGTCCTCGTCGGTGTTGCGGATGATGGAGTGGTGAAGGGAGTTACCCTCGGTAAAGAGACGTTGAACATCTGGTTGGGCCAGATCAAGTCAGCCACCAGTCCCTCGATTATCCCAGATATTACTGCTTCAGGGATAGGAGGTAAAACCGTCGTCCTGATTTCGATCGATGAATATCCGGTCAAACCGGTGAACACCAGGGGCAAATACTTCAAGCGGATCGCCGCCTCAAACCATCAGCTTTCATTATCCGAAATTACCGATCTGTACATGCAGTCCCTTCGGCTCTCCTGGGATTCCTACGAGGCGCCCAGTGAATCGCTCGACGCGCTCTCCCTGGCCAAGATTGACAGGTTCATTGATCAGGTGAATCAGGGAGGCCGCTTCAGTCTGGACAACTCGCCGTTGCTCGCTCTTGAAAAACTGAAATATGTCGTCAATAGCCGGCCTACCTGGGCGGCGCTGCTGCTTTTTGCCGAAGAACCGTTGCGGCACCATATTCACATCGGCCGTTTCAAAACGCCGGCAATGATCATCGATGACCGCCAGATTACCGATACCCTGTTCGAGGCGGTCGAACAGGCGATGAAATTCATTGTTTCACATATCAGCGTGGCCTTTGCATTCGATGGCGGCCTGCAACGCAAGGAGCGCTTCGCCTATCCTTTGCCCGCGCTGCGCGAAGCACTGCTCAACGCAGTTGTTCACCGGGATTACGCCAACCCTTCGGACATCCAGATCAAGATATTCGATGACCGAATTACCATCTTCAGCCCCGGAAAACTCTTTGGTGGGTTGAGCATCGCCGATCTGGCCACCGACCATTATCAGTCCCGGTTGCGAAACAAGCTGATTGCCGAAGCATTCTATCTGACGAAAAATATAGAAAAATACGGCAGTGGTTTCATCCGCATCCGCAAGGAACTCGAGACATACCCTGAGCTTGCCTTTACTGTAGAAGAGATCGGCGGCGGCGTGCTGGTGTCCTTCGTGCAGGTTGAGGGAGTAAGTGAGGGAGCAAGTGAGGGAGTAAGTGAGGGAGTAAACCGTCTCTATCAGGCTGTTCAGCACAATCCGGGGATACGGCTTCCTGAGCTTTCGACCAGGCTGAACGTCCCGGTGAAGACCCTTGAACGCTGGATTAAACAATTACGCAATGAGAAAAAGGTCGTATTTCGAGGGGCTGCGAAAACGGGCGGCTACTATGTCGCTGACGGTGAAAGGTGATGGTTCCCCCCGCTGTCATCTCGACCTGCCCCCGCTGTCATCTCGACCTGCCCCCGCTGTCATCTCGACCGCAGGGAGAGATCTCTGCAGGACAAGATTTCAGCGGAAAGACAAGATTTCTCGCTTCGCTTCGAAATGACAAGCTCCCCCCTTTTCTTTTGGCAGAACTATCATTGCTGCAGTTGTTTAGTATAGATTTTGCCTAGATAATCGGATATTTTTCGATTATCTATGCAAAAATGGACAAAGAGCATGATGCGGGAGTATAAGCTGGAACAGTTTGGTGCCGTACCGTTCAGTCATGGGACGTTGATGCTTCTGCTGAAGGGTTACCAGCGTCCGAATGACAAGATCGCCGAATGGATAAGGCGCGGCGACCTGGTACCGCTCAAGCGAGGGCTGTATGTGGTCGGGCCGACCTGGCGCAAGGGCGAGTTGTCCTTGCCGCTGGTGGCCAACCGACTGTACGGACCGTCCTGCGTTTCGCTGGATTACGCCCTGTTCTGGCATGGCCTGATCCCCGAGCGGGTGTACGAGGTGACATCGGTGTGCATGCGTCGCAGCCGGGTATTTGACAACGCGTTGGGTCGGTTTTCCTATGTGACGGTGCCGCAAAGCCTGTTTCCCGTGGGTATGCGGCAGGAACAGGCGTCGGAGCGTGAGACGTTTCTGATTGCCGGCCCTGAAAAGGCCCTGTGCGACAAGGTACTGCAGACTCGAAACCTGCGCGCCCGAAGCCGTGGCGCCATGCAGGCATTCTTGTTCGAAGACCTGCGCGTGGATGAGGAGGCGTTGGCCGGACTGGATTTGGCGGTGGTGGCGCACTATGCCGAATCCGGTCACAAGGCGCGCCAGATGCAGGCCCTGATGCAGGTGCTGGAGGGAGCCCGGTGAAGGTGATTGAGCAGATGCTGTCGCGTTATGCCAGGGAGGAGGGCCACCATGCGCTGCGGGAAGTGATGCAGGAGATTGCCCTGGCCGGCTTGCAAAGGGCGGGATTTTTTGACAAGGCCGCGTTGTATGGCGGCACCTGTTTGCGAATTTTCTACGGATTGCCCCGCTTTTCCGAGGATCTGGATTTTTCGCTGTTGACCACGGATGTCGATTTCTCTCTGGAGCCTTACTTCAAGGCGCTTCGGGAGGAGTTTGCCGCCTTTGGTATCGAGGTGGAGATTACTCAGCGACGTCAAGTCGGTACAATCGGCGGTGGTGTCTGCTTTTCTCAAAAAAGGCACCAGTCTGTACGATGTCAAAGTGACTGGGCAGCGCACGCTGAAAATCAAGTTTGAGGTGGATACTGACCCTCCCGGCGGGTTTGCGACGGAAGAAAAGCTGCTGGTTCAGCCCTATTCATTTTATGTGAAGTGCTATGCACTGCCGGACTTGTATGGGGGCAAAATGCACGCCTTGCTCTTTCGTCGCTGGAAAAACCGGGTGAAGGGGCGCGACTGGTTCGATTTTGAATGGTATGTGCAAAACTCTACGCCGCTGAATCTCAGGCATCTCGAGGAGCGAGCCCGGCAAAGTGGTGACTGGCAGGCCGGTGAGTTGACGCGGGATGATTTTTTCCAGCTGCTGGGAGAGCGCATTCTATCGCTGGATGTGAGCCTGGCCAAAAGAGATGTGCAGCCAATTGTACGGTCGCCTGAGGCCTTGGATATCTGGTCGTTGTCATATTTCCAGGATTTGGCCGGCAAGGTGGTTTTTGTCTGATAATGTTTTGCAGATAAAGTCGACAACTCGATCGACCAACCCCCGCTGTCATCTCGACCTACCCCCACTGTCATCTCGACCGGAGGGAGAGATCTCATGCAGCCATCATCCGCCTCAAGAAAGGCATCCTCGACAACACGAGATTTCTCGCTGCGCTTCGAAATGACAGCGGGGGTGGGGGCATGGCGTTTGCCCTATCGGGAAGGATGAGATTTCTCGCTTCGCTTCGAAATGACAGCGGGGCGGGAAGGATGATCTCGCGCGCATGGGGGAAAGTCGAAATGGCAGGGAGAAAGATTGAAATGGCAAGGGAGAAAGATCGAAATGACTATCAGCAGGAAGTAGTGTATCTGTTTACAGAAATTGGTCGAAATTGGGATCGGCAACAGGGTTGATGGAGGTCAATGATGGACAATACCGTTTCCGACTTGCTCAAACAGATCGCCTTGGGCGAAGACTCGGTGCTCGAACTCAAGGACGTGGAATTCAGTGGGAATAAAGTCATCGGGCCGCACAAGGATGATTTGCGGCACCGTCGCCCCATGGCGAGGAGTGACCGGGCGGATGATTTCTCCCGGTCGAAATGACAGGACCTGTACCTGTGCATTGTGCATGAGACTCATGTATCGTTGGGTGTTTCGCCTATGAAATCGAAGATCAGAGAAAAGACCACGATCCTGCTGCTGAGCGACAGTGTGGCGATGTTGTCGTCGTTTATCATTGCCCTCCTCCTTGGACATCAGGCTCACTTTACCCTTGACCTCGTGTATACCCATCGCTGGGGTTTTGCGACGCTGTTGATTCCCACGATACTGATTTTATTCGTCTGTGACGAATATGCCCTGCACAAGATCCAGCGACGTTTCAGCCAGCAGGTATTGATCATCGGTTTCGGGTTGTTGCTCAGCTCGATTCTGTCGACCGTGTTATTCTTCTTTTTCCGCGATCCGGTGCCGCGCGCGGTATTTCTGATCTTTTTTACCAGCGCCTTCGCCCTTATCGTCTACTTCCGCAAAATCATCAATCAGCGCATGCTGGCCTCGACCCAGTGGCGGACCCTGATCGTCGGTGACGGCAAAAGAAGCCTGGATGTGACGCAATCGATCCGATCCAGCATCTATCTGCACACCGAAGTCGTCGGCTATGTATCGCCGGGAAACGGCAGCCAGGCCGAGGGGCAGCTGCCGCGCCTGGGAGGGATCGACGACCTGGTGACGATTGCCAGGGGACAGGCTGTTGATGAGGTTATCGTCGCCGTCCCTTCCTAGGACGATCATGTGGCCAAACTGCTGCTGGATTGCCTGCGCAGCAAGATCGTAGTTTCGGAATTCAGAAGGGTCATCGAGGAGATCAACGGCAAGGTGCCGATCGATCACCTCAATGACTATTGGTTCCTGAATGAGATCGATATCTCGAATAAGCGCTATTTCTGGTGCCTGAAACGGACCGCCGATATCACGGTCTCCTGTATCGGTCTCTGTCTGGCGTTGCCGCTGTTTCCCTTCCTGGCCCTGCTGATCAGGCTCGATTCGCGGGGGCCGATATTTTACAGCCAGCTGCGGGCCGGCCGGGAGAACGTTCCGTTCCGGGCCTGGAAGCTGCGGACGATGGTGGACGGCGCCGACCGCAACAACGTCCACTGGACCACGGACAATGACGACCGCATCACCCGGGTGGGCCGGATCGTGCGCAAGACCCGGCTCGATGAGGTGCCGCAGCTGTGGAATATCCTCAGGGGCGAGATGACCCTGATCGGGCCGCGGCCGGAGGCGATCAGCCTCGTCAAGATGTACACCCAGGAGATCCCGTATTATCTCGATCGGCATATGGTAACGCCCGGGATCACCGGCTGGGCGCAGATCAATTACCCGTACGGCAATTCGATCGAGGATACGCGCCAGAAGCTGATGTACGATTTCTACTATATCAAGAACCGGGGCATGGTCCTCGATCTGATGATATTTCTGCGGACGATCCGCATCATGCTGACCGGCAAGGGCGCGATGTAGGTTGGCGAGGGGAAATACGGGGGGCGAGAAATCTCGTTTTTGCTTTGCCGGAGCCCATTCCAAGCCCTGTTTGAGATCTCTCCCTTGCGGTCGAGATGACAGCGGGAGTAGGTCGAGATGACAGTGGGGTGGGTCGCGATGACATCCTCCTTCCTGTCATTTACACGTTTACCGCGATCTTTCCTGGCATCAGGTGAGAATATACCCCACGTTGTCGTCTTTCTTGACGCCCAGAGGTTTAATCATTATGATTAACATTGAATCAATTACTGACGACGCAGTATCGACAGCGACCTGATCGCAAGGAGAGGTAACCATGGCACAAGCCGATACCCGTGTATTAACCGCCCACGTACCTATCCTGTTGGCTGAAAAAGTTGACCAGATAGCTGCGCGACTGGAGCGCTCACGCGGCTGGATCATGAAGCAGGCTTTGTCAGCCTGGATTGAACAGGAGGAAGAACGCACTCGGATGACCCGAGATGCCTTGGCTGATGTTGACGCAGGCCAAGTGATTGACCATCAAACCGTGCAAGCCTGGGCTGATAGCCTGAGTAGTGACGAACCGTTGCCGGTACCACGTTGATGGATTTGAAGTGGACGAGCAAGGGACTGTCCGACCTGGCCCGGTTATACGAATTCCTGGCCCCTTTGAACAAGGCGGCTGCCGCTTCTACGGTGCAGTCGCTGACCAGGGCGCCGGCACAATTACTGGCCAATCCACGCATCGGTGAGCAATTATTCGAGTTCGAGCCGAGAGAAGTACGGCGGATACTCGTAGGCCAGTATGAAATACGATACGAGATTCAGAACGAGACCATGTATGTGTTACGCCTGTGGCACACACGGGAAGGACGGTAATGCAATCCCAACGTGCGACCTCGACACCAATATCGATGCCACACGCCATACATACTTTCCTCGCTGGTTGTCATTTCGATCGCTCCCCATTGTCATTTCGAGCAAAGCGAGAAATCTCGTGTTTTTGTTGGGAACTGATCCTGCGGAGATCTCCCCCTTCTTTTACCACCCCCCACCCAGGGCAAGATACAGCTGCACCGCCGCCGTCCGGCGCGTCAGTTCCGACTGCGCCCGGTCGGTCTCGGCGGCATAGAGCTGGCGCTGCGCGTCCAGGACCTCGAGATAGCTGATGACCCCGGCCCGGTAGCGCATCTCCGCCAGCCGCAACCCTTCCCGCGCCGCGGTCTCGCGCCGCCGCTGGGCGGCGATCTCGTCGGCGCTGCGGCGATAGCGGCTCAGGGCATCGGCCACCTCGCGCAGGGCGTTGAGCCCGGTCTGGCGGTAGCTCAGCCCGGCCTGTTGAAGCCGCGCCAGGGCCGCCTGATAATTGGCGGTCAGGCTGCCGCCGGCGTACAGCGGCTGCAGCAGGTCGAAGCCCGGCGAGGCGACGGTGGCCCCATCGCCGTTGACCAGATCGCCGAGTTCGGTGCTGACGGCGCCGAAGGTCCCGGTCAGCGTGATGCTCGGGAAAAACAGGGCCTTGGCCTCGCCGACCCGGGCATTGGCCTGGATCAGCTGCTGCTCGGCCTGGCGCAGGTCGGGCCGACGTTCCAGCAGTGCCGACGGCAGCCCCGCCGGCACCGCCGGCGGCATGAGCGGCTCGGCCGGGGTCCCGAGGGCCACCGGGCCGGGGGGCCGGCCGAGGAGGAGCGACAACGAGTTCTCGGTCGCGGCGATATTGGTCAGCAGGCCCGGCAGCTTCGATTCGGTCGTCGCCAGCTGGTTTTCGGCCTGGCGCTCCTCGGCGGCGGAACTGACCCCGGCCGCGGCGAGGCGGCTGACCAGGCGCAGGGATTCGCGCTGGGCCGCAATCGTCCGCCGGGTGATCGCGGTCGTTTCGGCGAGGCTCTGGAACTGAAAATAACTCTGGGCGATCGTGGCGACCAGCGAGGCATAGACCCCGTCCCGCGCCGCCTCTGTCGCCAGCAGCTGGGCCCGGGCGGCCTCGGTGGCCCGGCCGTAGCGGCCCCAGAGGTCGATCTCCCACGCCAGGAACAGCCCGCCGAGGAAGCTGGTGGTGAAGTCATCGCCCGGCTGGCGGGCCGTCGGCGAAGCGGTCACCCCCGCCGACAGCGACGGCAGGGCCGGCGACCGGGCCCCGGCCAGCACGGCCCGCGCCTCCTGAACCCGGGCGGCGGCCAGCTGGACGTCAAGGTTGCCGGCGAGGGCGGTCTCGATCAGCCCCTTGAGGGTCGGGTCGCCGTAGACCTGCCACCACGGCAGCGCCGCCACCGCCGGCAGCTCCGGCGGGGCGACCGCGTCGCGGTAGGTGGCCGGCAGATCGAGGTCGGGGCGGCGGTAGTCGGGGCCAACGCTGCAGGCGGTCAGGCCCAGGGTGACAACCAGGATGACGGAGACGGCGCGCATCATGACTTCCCCTCCCCGGCCGTCGCTGCCGTCGGTTCCAGAGGTGGCGGCGGCCGTTTCCGCCCGCTCAACCGCCCCACCACCCGGTCCACGGTCACGTAGAGGGCCGGGACGAAGAACACCGCCAGCAGGGTGGCGGCGAGCATCCCGCCGACGACGGTGATCCCCATCGACACCCGCGACGCCGCCCCCGCCCCCTTGGCCAGGACCAGCGGCATGACCCCGAGGATGAAGGCGAAGGAGGTCATCAGGATCGGCCGCAGCCGCAGTCGGGCGGCCTCCACCGCCGCCTCGACCGCCGCCATCCCGTCGTCGCGCCGCATCTTGGCGAACTCGACGATCAGGATGGCGTTCTTGGCGGCCAGGCCGATCAGCAGCACCAGGCCGATCTGGGCGTAGATGTTGAGGGCCAGGCCGACGATCTTCAGCGCCAGCATCGCCCCGAACACCCCGAGCGGGACGGCGAACAGCACCGCCAGCGGCACCGCCCAGCTCTCGTACATCGCCGCCAGGAACAGGAAGACGAAGATGATCGCCAGGCGCGAAGATCATCGGCGCCTGGCCGGCCGAGGCCTTCTCCTGCAGGCTGATCCCCGACCATTCATAGCCGTAGCCCGGCGGCAGGACCGTGGCCGCCACCGCCTCCATCGCCGCGATCGCCTGCCCGGAGCTGTAGCCGGGGGCCGCATCGCCGCCGATATCGGCGGTCCGGAACATGTTGTAGCGCTGCAGGGTGCTGGGCGTACTGATCGGCACCGGGGCCACGAAGGTGGACAGCGGGATCATCAGGCCGGCGGCGCTGCGGACATGGTAGAGGCCGATGTTGGTGATATCGCCCCTGAACTCCGCCTCGGCCTGCATCGTCACCTTGTAGGTGCGGCCGAAGCGGTTGAAATCGTTGACGTTGAGGCCGCCGAGGAAGGTCTGCAGGGCGGTCGTGATATCGTTGACCTGGACCCCCAGTTTCTTGGCCTTTTCCCGGTCGACCTCGAGCTGGTAGGCGGGGTTGCGGGGGTTGAACTTCGAGTAGACCGAGCCGATCTCCGGCCGCTTCTTTGCCTCGGCGACGAACATATTGGCCACCTCGGCCAGGGCCTGCGGCGTACCGCCGCCGCGATCCTGGAGCTTGAAGGAGAAGCCGCCGGTGGCGCCCAGGCCGGGGATCGGCGGCGGGTTGAAGACCAGCACCGCCGCCTCGGGGTTCTGCGCCCCCCGCTGGTACAGCGACATCAGGATCGCGCGCAGCGACAGCTCCGGGGTGGTGCGCTCCTCCCACGGCTCGAGGCCGGCGACGAACATGGCGCTGTTCGACTGCGGCACGCCGCTGAGGATGTTGTAGCCGTTGACCATCAGCCGCCGGGCGATGCCCGGGGTGTCGGCGACGAGGGCGTCGACCTTCTCCGCCGCGGCGATCGTCCGCCGCATCGCCGCCCCTTCCGGCAGCTGCATCGAGCCGATGAAGTAGCCCTGGTCCTCGGCCGGGACGAAGCCGCCGGGGACGCTCTGCAGCAGGCCGCCGGCCAGGGCGAGGATCACGGCCAGGGTCGCCAGGGTCAGGGCCAGCAGGCGGATGACCCGGCGCACCCCATTGGTGTAGCCGACCGTCAGGCGATCGAAGCCCCGGTTGAACAAGCGGAAGAAACGGTCCATCGGGCCGCGGCCGGTGGCGACGGTGTTCGGCCGCAGCAGCAGGGCGCAGAGGGCCGGGGTCAGCGACAGGGCGACGAAGCACGACAGGCCGACGGAGACGGCGACGGTAATGGCGAACTGCTTGTACATGACCCCGGCGATGCCGCCGAGGAAGGCCACCGGCACGAACACCGCCGCCAGCACCAGGGCGATCGCCACGACCGGCCCGGCCACCTCGTCCATCGCCTGCAGCGTCGCCTCGCGCGGCCCGAGACCGCCGTGGTGCATGTGGTACTCGACCGCCTCGACGACGACGATGGCGTCGTCGACGACGATGCCGATCGCCAGCACCATCCCGAACAGGGTCAGGGTGTTGATCGAGAACCCCAGGACGGTGAAGGCGGCGAAGGTCCCGACCAGCGACACCGGCACCGCCAGCATCGGGATCAGGGTGGCGCGCCAGCTCTGGAGAAAGAGGTAGACGACGATCAGTACCAGCACCAGGGCCTCGAACAGGGTCTTGACGACCTCCCGCAGCGATTCGACGACGAAGACCGTGTTGTCGATGACGAAATCGCAGGCGATATCGGCGGGAAAGCGCCGAGTCAGCTGCTCCAGCTCGGCGTGGATCAGGGCCGAGGTCTCGATGGCGTTGGCGTCGGGGGTCAGGTTGACCGAGAAGGCGGTGGCGTCGCGGCCGTTGTAGCGGACATTGAAGGTGTAATCCTTGGCCCCGAGTTCGACCCGGGCGAGGTCGCGGAGGCGGATGGCGGAGCCGTCGGCCTGGGCGCGGACGATGATGTTCTCGAATTCGGCCGGTTCGGTCAGCCGGCCGCGGACCTGGACCCCGTACTGGAACTGCTGGTCGGCGGGCGCCGGAAACTGTCCGACCTGACCGGCCGGGGCCTGGACGTTCTGCTCCTTGATCGCCGCCAGGACGTCGCTCGGGGTGACGCCGAGGCGGGCCATCCGGTCGGGCTTGAGCCACACCCGCATCCCGAACTCGGAGCCGAACAGGGTGACGTTGCCGACCCCCTTGACCCGCTTGATCGCCTCGATGATGTTGATCGCCGTGTAGTTGGTCAGAAACAGCGAGTCGTAGGTCCCCTTCGGCGAATGGATGGCGATGTACATCAGGGTGTCGGGGGTGCTCTTCTTGGTCGTCAGGCCGGTCGACAGCACCTCCTGCGGCAACTGGGCGTTGGCCTGGGAGGTGCGGTTCTGGACCTGGACCGAGGCGATGTCGGGGTCGGCCTCGAGGTTGAAGGTGACATCGAGGGTGTACTGGCCGTTTTCGGCCGAGGTCGAGCTCATGTACAGCATCTGTTCGACGCCGTTGACCTGCTGCTCGATCGGCAGGGCGACGCCGTCCTCGACGACCTGGGCGTTGGCCCCCGGATAAGTGCCGCTGACCCGCACCGTCGGCAGGGTGATCTGCGGAAACTGGGCGATCGGCAGGGTCAGGCCGGCGATGATGCCGGCCAGCAGCAGGAACAGCGAGACGACGATGGCGAAGACGGGACGGTTGATGAAGAACCTGGCCATGGCGCGCTCCCGCTTACGGCTGAACAGCCGGTTGTACTGTCGGAGTTGCAACAGGTGTGCCTTCCTCGGTGATCAGGGTCGGGGCGACGACGGTCCCGGCCTGGACCTTCTGCAGCCCATCGACCACGATCCGCTCCTCCCCGCTCAGCCCTTCCGCAACCACCCACAGCTCGCCGCTCCGGCTCCCCATCGTCACCGGCCGCACCTCGATCGTGTTGTCCGGCCTCAGGACGTTGACGAATTCCTTGCCGAGGAGTTCGGTCACCGCCTTCTGCGGCACCAGCCGGGCGTCCTTGATCAGGTCGTAGGTGATGCGGATGCGGCCGTTCATCCCCGGCAGCAGGAAATGGGATGGATTGGCGAATTTGGCCCGCAGCAGCAGGGTACCGGTGGCGGCGTCGATTGCCCGATCGGCAAAATCGATGGTGCCGGGTTGGTCATAGCTGCCGCCGTCGGAGAACAGGAACTCGACCTTGACGTTGGCCGATTCGGGGCTGTCTTTCTGCGCCAGGGCCGGCCTTTGCCGCATCTGTTCCAAAAGGGAGGTTTCGGAGACACTGAAGTAGACGTAGACCGGATCGAGGGTCGACACCGTCGCCAGCACCGTCTGGCCGGCACTGACGACACTGCCGACTTCGACATTCTGCAGGCCGATCTGGCCGGTTATGGGCGAGAGGATTTCGGCGTAGGAGCGATCCAGCTTTGCCCGATCCAGCAGGGCCTTTTTCGAAGCGACAACCGAAACAGCCTGTTTTTCCTGGGAAACAGCCAGATCATAGGTCTGGCGGGGAATGGCATTGTCCACCAGCAACGGCTTGTACCGCTCCACGTCCTGCCGGGCCCGGATCATGTTCGCTTCGGCCTCCGCCAGTTTGGCCGCCGCATCGGCCACCGCCGCGTCAAGAGGAAGAGGATCGATGGCGAACAGCAGGTCCCCCTGCCGTACGCGGTGCCCTTCCTTGAAGGCCACCCGATCGAGCATGCCGCCGACCCGGGAACGGATCTCCACCTCCTGGAAGGCCTTGACCCCGGCGATGACCTCCTTTGACACCGGGGTGTCGCGGCGAATGACCTGCATCGCCGTGACCGTCGGCGGCGCCGGCGCGACCGGGGCGGCGGGACGATCGCACGCCCCGAGCAGCAACGCCAACAGACCAATCCCAAACCCCCGCCAGCATCCGTTCATCAGGGCACCTTCCTTCCACGGTAATGGTTGCACAGGCAGATAACGGCAATCAACGTTGCGGTGGTTGCAGTACACAACCGCAATGTTGGCCAATGATAGCATGGCGCTGAAGTGAAAAGCAAATCGGCAGGCGGCCTCGGCGGCGGTACAGATCAGTCCAGCAGGATCTCGCCGGCGCTGAAATAGCGGGTGATGACGGTCTTCAATTCGTCCCGCAGGCCCTGGTCGTCGCGGCCGGGGCGAAGACGGCCTGGGTGACACCGACCCGCTCCGCCTTGTACGTCACCGGCAGCACGGCATAGATGTGCATTGCCCCGTCAATCACGACGATCCTGGTTTTCTGGGTGATCTCGGTTCCGGACAGGGGGTGGGCGGAAGGCGGGCCGGGGCGGAATTGCCGGCCCGATTGGACATCCTTACTGCGAATGGTATTATATATTGGAGCTTATCGCAAAATGAGCGAGATTGTCTGTGGGCAGCTGTCAGCGGGCCGCAGTCGTGATGAGGAGCATCCGAAGAAACACGAGATTTCTCGCTGCGCTTCGAAATGACAGAGGGGGCGGGATCTGGCTTTTGCCCTACCGGGAAGGACGAGATTTCTCGCTGCGCTCGACAGAGGGAAAAACGAAACGACAGTGGTGAAAGTGTCAGCGTGATCTTCCCCCTGACTTTTCGGCTTTTATGCTCTGGCATCGCGACCTTCCCCCGCTGTCATCTCGACCAACGGGAGAGATCTCATGCAGTGATCATCAACGGTAACGAGAGGCATCCTCGGGAATGACGAGATTTCTCGCTTCGCTTCGAAATGACAGGGAAAAAAAGTCGAAAAGACAGAGAGCCGATCGAAATGACAGAACAAAACACAAACTCTTCCGACACCTACCGGTAAACCGCCATGCCAGAAAAACAACTGCAACAGATTTCCAATACGATCTCCTTCCGGATCGCCCTGCCGGCGTTTCTGACCATTCTCCTCTTCGTCGTCGCCATCTTCTACGTCGTCCTGCCGCAGTTGGAACAGAGCCTGCTGAATCGCAAGCAGGAGATGATCATGGAGTTGACGGAAACGATCTGGAGCCTGATCGGCGACTACCATGAGCGGGAACTGAGCGGTGAACTGAGCACCGAAGAGGCGAAGCGGCGGGCCGTGCTGCGCGTCGGCAAGCTGCGCTACGGCCCGGAGAAAAAGGATTATTTCTGGATCAACGACATGACCCCGCGGATGATCATGCATCCGTATCGCACCGATCTCAACGGCAAGGATATCTCCGACTTCAAGGACCCGAAGGGCAAGCGCCTCTTTGTCGAATTTGTAAGGACCGTGGAAAAACAGGGCGCCGGCTATGTCGACTACATGTGGCAGTGGAAGGACGAATCGAAAAGGATCGTGCCCAAGATCTCCTACGTCAAGGGCTACGAGCCCTGGGGGTGGATCGTCGGCACCGGGATGTACATCGACGACGTCAAGGCCGAGATCGCCAAGATCCGCAACCATCTGGCCGCCGTTTCCGCCGGCATCCTGGTGATCATCTCGCTGCTCGCCCTCTACTCCATCCGCCAGAGCCTGCTGGCCGACCGCGAGCGGCAGCGCATCTTCGCCGAGCGGGGGGTATTGATGAAGTCGCTGGAGCAGAGCACGGAGCGGTTCCGCAACCTGATCGAGACCACCAGCGACTGGATCTGGGAGATCGACCGCGACGGCCGCTGCACCTACTCCAGCCCGCGAGTCGAGAATCTGCTCGGCTTTGAGCCGGTGGAGATCCTCCACGCCTCGCTGACCACGTTCGCGCCGCCCGACCAGGCCGCCGAAGTCAGCGCCGCGTTCATGCAGCTGCTGGCCAACGGCAAGCCCTTCAACGGCTTCGAGATTACCTCGCTGGGCAAGGACGGCCAGGTCGTCGTCCTCGAGTGCAACGCCGTGCCGATCTTCGATGAGCGGGGACAGCTGGCGGGATACCGCGGGGTCGCCCGTGATATCACCGAGCGCAAGACGGCGATGGAGGTCCTGAAGAAGAGTCGCGACGATCTCCATGCCAGCCTCGAGGAGACGGTGGCCTCGCTCGCCTCCGCCGCCGAAAAGCGCGACCCCTACACCGCCGGGCACCAGCAGCGGGTCGAACGCCTGGCCTGCGCCATCGCCCGGGAGATCGGCTACCCCGAGGACAAGATCGAGGGGCTCCACATCGCGGCGCTACTGCACGACATCGGCAAGATCACCCTGCCGTCGGAGTATCTCGCCAAGCCCACCCGGCTCTCGATGGAGGAAAAGGCCCTGTTCAAACTCCATCCCGAGGTCGGCTACGAGATCCTGAAACGGATCCAGTTCCCGTGGCCGGTGGCGGAGATCGTCCTCCAGCACCACGAGCACCTGGACGGCACGGGCTACCCGCAGGGGCTGAAGGATGACGAGATCCTGCTCGAGGCCCAGATCCTCGCCGTTGCCGATGTGGTCGAGGCGATGTCGTCCCACCGCCCCTACCGGCCGTCGCTCGGCATCGACATCGCCCTCGACGAGATCCGCGCCGGGCGGGGCATCCGCTATCATGCCGAAAGCGTCGATGCCTGTCTCAATCTGATCCTGGAAAAGAGATACGACCTGAGCTACACCATGGACGAAGGCGGCGGCGGGGTTGGGTGAACTGCAGCTGGCAGCAGTCAGCGGCAGCAGTCGAGCAGTCAGCGATCGTAACGAGGACTTCCCGCTGTCATCTCGACCTTCTCCCGCTGTCATCTCGACCGTAGGGAGAGATCTCATGCCACGAAGGACGAGATTTCTCGCTGCGCTTCGAAATGACAACGGGGGCGGGAACATGACCTTCGCCCTACCGGGAACAACGAGATTTCTCGCTTCGCTTCGAAATGACAGCGGGGACGGGATCTTGGCTTTGGCCCTATCGGGAACAGCAGCACTGTCATCGCGACCTGCCCCCTGGCTTGTCGCCTTTCATGCTCTGTAATCTCGACCTTCCCCCGCTGTCATCTCGACCGCAAGGGAGAGATCTCAAACAGGCCTGGGAGTGGACTCCTGCCAGAACAAAAACACAAAACATCCCACTCTCTACCAGTGGACCGCCATGCCAGAAAAACAACTGCAACGGATTTCCAAGACAATCTCCTTCCGGATCGCCCTGCCGGCGTTTCTGACCATTGTCCTCTTCGTCATCACCATCTTCTCCATCGCCCTGCCGCAGCTGGAGCAGAGCCTTTTGAACAGGAAGAAGGAGATGATCATGGAGTTGACCGAAACCGCCTGGAGCCTGATCGGCGATTACCATGACCGCGAACTGAGCGGCGAACTGAGCCCCGCCGAGGCCAAACGGCGGGCCGTCCTGCGGATCGGCAAGCTGCGCTACGGCCCGGAAAAAAAGGATTATTTCTGGATCAACGACATGACCCCGGTGATGATCATGCACCCCTACCGGCCTGATATCGAGGGCAAGAATGTTGCGAACCTTGAAGATCCGGACCTGAAAGATATCTTGACCAGAATGGTCCAGGTGGTGGAGCAGCAGGGCGCCGGCTATGTCGACTACATGTGGTGGCAGTTGAAGGACGAAAAGAAAAAGATCGCCCCCAAGATCTCCTACGTCAAGGGCTACGAGCCCTGGGGGTGGGTCGTCGGCACCGGGATGTACATCGATGACGTCAAGGCCGAGATCGCCGCGATCCGCAACCATCTGGCCGCCGTTTCCGCCGGGATTCTGGTGATCATCTCGCTGCTCGCCCTCTACTCCATCCGCCAGAGCCTGCTGGCCGACCGCGAGCGGCAGCGCATCTTCGCCGAGCGGGGGGTATTGATGAAGTCGCTGGAGCAGAGCACGGAGCGGTTCCGCAACCTGATCGAGACCACCAGCGACTGGATCTGGGAGATCGACCGCGACGGCCGCTGCACCTACTCCAGCCCCCGGGTCGAGAATCTGCTCGGCTTTGAGCCGGTGGAGATCCTCCACGCCACGCTGACCGCTTTCGCGACGCCCGACCAGGCCGCCGAGGTCAACGCCGCCTTCATAAAACTGCTGGCCGACGGCAAGCCCTTCAACGGTTTCGAGATTACCTCGCGGGGCAAGGACGGCCAGATCGTCGTCCTCGAGTGCAACGCCGTGCCGATCTTCGATGAGCGGGGACAGCTGGCGGGATACCGCGGGGTCGCCCGTGATATCACCGAGCGCAAGACGGCGATGGAGGTCCTGAAGAAGAGTCGCGACGATCTCCATGCCAGCCTCGAGGAGACGGTGGCCTCGCTGGCTTCGACCGCCGAAAAGCGCGACCCCTACACCGCCGGGCACCAGCAGCGGGTCGACCGCCTGGCCTGCGCCATCGCCCGGGAGATCGGCTACCCCGAGGACAAGATCGAGGGGCTGCACATCGCGGCGCTGCTGCACGACATCGGCAAGATCACCCTGCCGTCGGAGTACCTCGCCAAGCCGACCCGGTTGTCGATGGAGGAAAAGGCCTTGTTCAAGCTCCATCCCGAGGTCGGCCACGAGATCCTGAAACGGATCCATTTCCCGTGGCCGGTGGCGGAGATCGTCCTCCAGCACCACGAGCATCTGGACGGCTCGGGCTACCCGCGGGGCCTGAAGGATGACGAGATCCTGCTGGAGGCGAAGATCCTCGCCGTTGCCGATGTGGTCGAGGCGATGTCGTCCCACCGCCCCTACCGGCCGTCGCTCGGCATCGACATCGCCCTCGACGAGATCCGCGCCGGGCGGGGCATCCGCTATCATGCCGAAAGCGTCGACGCCTGTCTCAATCTGATCCTGGAAAAGCGATACGACCTGAGCTACACCATGGACGAGGGCGGCGGCGGGGTCGGCTGACGGGCCTCGAACTGCTCCAGCGCCTCCAGCGCCTCGCAGCCGTAGATCACCGCCGGGCCGCCGCCCATGAAGATGGCGACACCGATGGTTTCCAGGATCTCCTCCTTCGAGGCGCCGGCGCGAAGGGCGTCATGGACGTGGTAGGCGATGCAGCCGTCGCAACGGACCGTGATCCCGATCCCCAGGGCGATCAGCTGCTTGGTCCTGGCGTCGAGGGCGCCCTCCGCCGTCGCCGCAGCGCTGAGCTGGGCGAACGCCGTCATCGGCCCGCGCAGGTTGCGGGCCAGTCGGGCGTAGACCTTCTGCAACCGCCGGTGGTACTCGGGGTAGTCGTCATGCACGGTTTGTCTCCTTGTTGCGGGTTTTACGCCGGTTGGCGATTGGACCTCCATCCAGCGTGTTGAATTCCCTCGCTGTCATCGCGACCTGCCCCCGGCCTGTCGCCCTTTCATGCCGTGTCATCGCGACCTGCCCCTCGGCTTGCCGCCCTTTTCATGCCGTGTCATCGCGACCTGCCCCCGCTGTCATCTCGACCGCAAGGGAGAGATCTCATGCAGCCATCATCCGCTCCAAGAAAGGCATCCTCGGAAACACGAGATTTCTCGCTTCGCTTCGAAATGACAGCGGGGGTAGGCATCACGGCCTTCTCCCTGCCGGGAACATCGAGATTTCTCGTTTCGCTCGAAATGACAGGAAGGCGATCGAAAAACAGGATCCACCATCACTGCACCCGCGCCGCCAGGTACCGCACGATCTCCGCCAGGGTGTGCAACTGCCCGTAGTCCGACTCGGGCACGCTGACTCCCAGTTCCTCATCGAGGCGGATGAAGAAGTTGAGGGCGTCGAAGGAGTCGATATCGAGCGTCCGGCGGATGTTGTCATCCGGGCCGAGGGTGGTCGGGTCGGCCTCGGGGGCGATCCGCCGGAGAATCGTCGAACACCACCTCTTTGATCCGTTCTTCGGTCATAGTTTCTCCGGCTCCTGCAGATAGCGGTTGAGGGCGTCGAGGAACTGGGCGCCGCGATGGCCGTCGGTGGCGCGGTGGTCGGCGGCAAGGGTGGCGGTCAGCACCGGCCGCACCGCCAGCATGCCGTTTTCGGCCCACGGCTGCTCCATGGTCCGGCCGAAGCCGATCAGGGCCACCTGGGGCGGGTAGATGACCCCGTACACCGTCTCGACCCCGAGGTCGCCCAGGCTGGTGACGGTGACGGTGGCCTCCGTCAGCTCCGAGCTGCGCAGGCCGCCGGAACGGGTCCGGGTGATCAGATCGCGCAGCGCCGCCATCAGCTCGTCGAGGGTCTGCAGATCGGCGTTGAGGAGCGCCGGGGTGAGCAGGCCGCCCTGGCGCAGGGCGATGGCGAAGCCGATATTGATCGCTTCCTGCGGTTGAAGCCGATCTTCGAGCCAGTAGCCGTTGAGCTCCGGCACCTCCCCCAGGGCCAGGGCGACGGCCTTGATGAGCGGCACCACGGGCAGGATCCGCTCCCGGATCGGCCGTTTCAGGTTCTCCGCCTCCAGCCGGCGCAGGGTGCGGCTCATGTCGATCCGCAGCTCCAGGTAATAGTGGGGAATTTCGCGGTTGGAGCGGGCCATGGCGGCGGCGATGGCCCGGCGCATGCCGGCCTGGAAATCCCTGGTCGGTGGCGTTTCCGCGGCTGGCGGCGTTACCGTGGCCGGCATGGCCGGCCCCTGGTCCGCCACGGCGGCAGACGGTTGTTGCGGCGCCGCCGACGGGACCTCGGGGGCGACGCCGCCCGCGACATCGGCCGCCCGGATGACCCCGCCCGGACCCGTTCCCTGCAGCCGCTCCAGAGCGAGGCCGCGCTCGGCCGCCAGGCGGCGGGCATAGGGCGAGGCCTTGATCCGCCCGGCCGCTGCCGGCGCGACCGGCGCAGGGGCGGCAGGCTCGTGTCCCGGCGAGCGGCGTGGTTGCGTCGGCTTTACTCCGGCCCGGTGCCGGGGCCGCGACTTCGCCGGCAGCCGCTTCTTTTTTTTGACCTGCGCCCGCCTCGCCGTCGCTGCGGATGATCGCCAGGACCGTTCCCACCGGCACCTTCTGCCCCGGCTCGACCACCAGCCGCTCGACCACGCCGTCCTCGTAGACCTCGATCTCGATCGCCGCCTTGTCGGTCTCGACGACGGCGACGACATCGCGGCGCTTGACCCGGTCGCCCGGTTTGACCAGCCACTCGACCAGCGTCCCCTCCTGCATGTCGGCGCCCAGACTGGGCATGGGAAAATCAGTCATGGCCACCCACCATTGTTCGCACCAGCTCGACGATCCCCGCCACCTGCGGCAGGGCCGCCTCTTCGAGGTGTCTGGCGTACGGCAGCGGCACTTCGGCGCTGCACAGCCGCGCCACCGGGGCATCGAGCTCGTAGAAGGCCCCCTCCATGATCCGGGCGCTGATCTCGGCGGCGAGGCTGCCGCTGCGCCACCCCTCGTCGACGACCAGCGCCCGGTGGGTCCGGGCCACCGATTCGAGGAAGGTCGCCTCATCGAGCGGCCGCAGGGTCCGCAGGTCGATGACCTCGGCCTCGATCCCTTCCCGGGCCAGGACCTCCGCCGCCTCCAGCGCCTTGAACAGGCTGGCCGCATAGGTGATGATCGTGATGTCCCGGCCGCCCCGCCGCACCCGGGCCCGGTCGATATCGACCGGCCCGGCCTCGACCGGCAGCGTCCCCTCCATGTTGTAGAGGTTGCTGTTCTCGAAGATCAGCACCGGGTCCGGGTCCTCCAGCGCGGTCCACAGCATCCCGCGCGCATCCTCGACGGTGGCCGGGGCCAGCACCTTGATGCCGGGGATGTGGGCGTACCAGCCCTCGAGCGAGCGGGAATGCTGGGCCGCCACCTGGCGGCCGCCGCCGGTCGCCATCCGGATGACGAGCGGGCACGTTGAACTGGCCGCCGGACATGTGCAGGAGGACGGCGGCGTTGTTGATGATCTGGTCGGCCGCCAGCAGGCTGAAATTGCCGGTCATGATCTCGACGATCGGCCGCATCCCGCCCAGGGCGGCGCCGATCCCGGCCCCGGTGAACCCCGATTCCGACAGCGGGGTGTCGCGGATCCGCTCGGGACCGAATTCGTCGAGCAGGCCCTTGCTGACGGCGAAGCAGCCGCCGTAGCGGCCGACATCCTCGCCCATCAGGAAGACCCGGTCGTCCTTGTGCATCGCCTCGCGGATCGCCTCGCGCACCGCCTCGCGGTAGGTGAGCTTGCGCATGGTGTCGGCAGTGGTGGTCATGGCATCCTCCGTTCCGAATAGACGAAGCGGGTCAGGTCCTCGACCGGCTCCAGGCTGCCGGCCTCGGCAAAGGCCACCGCCTCGGCGATCTCCCGGCCGACCTCGGCCTCGATCGCTTCGAGGTCACCATCGCTCAGCAGCCCGGCGCCCCGCAGCCGCTCGGTGAAGGTCGCGATCGGGCAGCGCTGTTTCCACTCCTCGACCTCGGCCTTGGTCCGATACAGTTCGGCGTCGTACATCGAGTGGGCGCGGAAGCGGTAGGTGCGGCATTCGAGGAACTGCGGCCCCTCGCCGGCGCGGATCGCCGCCGCCGCCAGTTGCGCCGCCGCCTCCACCGCCAGCACGTCCATCCCGTCGACCGCGGCGGCCGCCATGCCGTAGCTCGCGGCCTTGGCGGCGATGTCGGTGACCGACTGGGTGTAGCGCAGCGCCGTCCCCATCGCATAGAGGTTGTTCTCGCAGACGAACAGCACCGGCAGCTGCCACAGGGCGGCGAGGTTGAGGCTTTCGTGGAACTCGCCCTCGGCGACGGCGCCGTCGCCGAAAAAGCAGCAGGTGACACGCCGCTTCTGTTGCATCTTGTCGGCCAGCGCCAGGCCGACCGCCAGCGGCAGGCCGGCGCCGACAATGGCGTTGCCGCCGTAAAAGCGGGTCCGGTCGTCGAACAGGTGCATCGAGCCGCCCCGGCCGCGGCTGCAGCCCTCCTGCCTGCCGTACATCTCGGCCAGGATAGCACCGGCGGCAACGCCGCGGATCAGGGCGTGGCCGTGCTCGCGGTAGGTGGCGACGACCGCGTCGTCGACGGTCAGGGCCTCCAGCACCCCCACCGCCACCGCCTCCTCGCCGTTGTAGAGGTGGAGAAAGCCCCGGATCTTCGTGGCGGTGTACAGTTCGGCACACTTGTCCTCGAACCGGCGGATGCGGATCATCGAGCGCAGCAGGTGCAGGCCATGCTCGCGCTCCACCGCCGCCGCTTTGGTGGTCGCAGTCTTTCGGGTTTTCATTCGCTCTTCTCCAATGTCGACAGATCGCCTTCGGGCAGCCCCAGTTCGCGGGCCTTGAGCAGGCGCCGCATGATCTTGCCGGCCTTGTTCTTGGGGAGATTGGGATGGAATTCGATCTCCTTCGGCGCCACCGCCGCCCCCAGCCGCTTGCGGGCGAAGCCGATGAGCTCGAGCCGCAGCTCGTCGGTCGGTTCGATGCCGGGTTTGATCGTGACAAAGGCCTTGACGAGCTCGCCGATCAGCGGGTCGGGCTTGCCGATGACCCCGGCCTCGGCCACCGCCGGGTGCTCCATCAGCGTGCTCTCGACCTCGAACGGGCCGACCATGTGGCCGGAGGTCTTGATGATGTCGTCGGCCCGGCCGACGAACCAGAAGTAGCCGTCGCCATCGCGCCGGGCCAGGTCGCCGGTCAGGTACCAGCCGCCGACGAAACATTGGCGGTAGCGCTCCTCGTCGTGCAGATAGCCGCGGAACATCGACGGCCAGCCCGGCCGCAGCGCCAGGTCGCCGTGGGCCTCGGGATCGGCGATGATCTCGACCGCGTCGGCACCGGTGCGGCGGACGATGGCGGCCTCGATACCGGGCAGCGGCCGGCCCATCGACCCGGGCCGGATATCCAGGGCCGGGAAGTTGGCGATCATGATGCCGCCGGTCTCGGTCTGCCACCAGTTGTCGTGGATCGGCAGGCCCAGGGCCTTCTGGCCCCACACCACCGCCTCGGGGTTGAGCGGCTCGCCGACGCTGTGGATGACCCGCAGGCGGCTGAGGTCATAGCTGCGGACCGGCTCGACCCCCAGCCGCATGAAGCGGCGGATGGCGGTGGGGGCGGTGTACCAGACGCTGACCTGCTGCGCTTCGAGGATCCGGCACCAGCGGTCGGCATCGAAATCGGCCTCGTCGACGATGTTGGTGATGCCGTGGAGCAGCGGGGCGATGATCCCGTACGAGGTCCCGGTGACCCAGCCCGGGTCGGCGGTGCACCAGAAGACGTCGTCGGGGTGGAAATCGAGCACGTACAGGCCGGTCATATAGTGGATCAGCGCCGCCTGGTGGACGTGGAGCGCCCCCTTCGGCATCCCGGTGGTGCCGCTGGTGAAGTGGAGAACGGCCACGTCCTCCGGGTCGGTGGGAGGGATAACGAAGGCATCGGACGCTTCCGCCATGAGCCGGGACCACGACAGCAGGCCGTCGTCCATATCGGCGGGCGCATCGATCAGCAGCACGTGCCGCAACCGCGGCAACGTCGCCCGGAACGGGGCGACCTTCTGCCGGTACTGGCGCTCGGTGGTGACCAGGACCTGGGCATCGCCGCGGCGCAGCCGCTGACAGACCGGTTCCGGGCCGAAGGCGGAAAACAGGGGGCAGAAGACGCTGGTGTTCTTGAGGGTCCCGAGGGCGGCGATGTACAGTTCGGGGATGCGATCGGCGAGGACGGCGACGGTGTCGCCCTTGCCGACCCCGAGTCCCGTCAGGATATTGGCGAAGCGGTTGGTCTGGGCCGCAAGCTCGCCATAGGTGAAATCGCGGACGGTGTCGTCGCTGCCGAGCCAGCGCAGGGCCACCCGGTCGCGGCGAGGGCCGGCGGCGTGGCGGTCGACTGCCTCGTGGGCGATGTTGAACCCCCGGCCGCCGGGCAGGCCCTCGAAGGCACGACGGATGTCGTCCCAGGAAAACCCGGCGCAGGTGGCGGCGTAGTCCAGCAGATTGGGCCGTACTGCCCAGGATTGCGGCTGTTTCTCTATCGGCGCCCAGTGCACTGTCTCACCTCACATCACGCGGCGGTGAACGAGAAGGTGGCGGCCTCCCGCGGGTCGAGCCGGAGAGGCTGCCTGTCAGGACTGCACCGAGAGGTTCGCCCAATCGTCGCCGAACCCCTCTGCCTTTAGCCTATCAAAACGGCGACGGCGAAGCAAATTTTTCCCTGAGTTGAAGGAGTGATCGTTCTCCCTGTCATTTCGAAGCGAAGCGAGAAATCTGCTTTCCCCTGCGGGGGATGACTACCAGGCCTGTTTGAGATCTCTCCCTTTGCGGTCGAGATGACAGCAGAGGTAGGTCGAGATGACAGTGGCGAAAAATCGTGATGACAGAGGATGTAAGGGCGCAAAGTGTTCCCGATAGGGCGAAGGGCATGATGCCGCCCCCCGCTGTCATTTCGAAGCGAAGCGAGAAATCTCGTTGTTCCCTGCGGGGGAAGGTCGCGATGCCCCTCTCTGTTATTTCGACCTTTTCCCGACTGGCTTTCAGAACAGCGTATAGATGAACGGGGCGATGGCGGATCCTTCGGAAAAGACGATCAGGGCGCCCAGAATGAGGACGGTGAAGATGATGGGACCAAGCCAGAATTTTTTCCTTTCCCGCATGAATCCCCACAGATCTTTCAATAAATCAAACATTGGCTCGCTAATATGGTCGGGTTAAATTTTCGGGTTGCGGCTGCCGACTGTCGATACGGTAGCTCTTCGCTCCCGGTTGGTAGGTGCGCCGCAGGTAATCCTTGCCCAGCAGTTTGAACAGGATCGAAATCGGGGTGAATATTGCCAGATAGATGATGCCCAGGATGATTCTCGTGTTGATATAGCCCAGGATCCCGCCCAGAAACATCCAGGCTCGATGCAACGGCCTGAGGACGCCGGGGATCGTCAGACTGATCGCCGCCAGGACCAGGGCCGAGAGCCACGGCCAGCTGAGCGGCCGAATCCCGCCGCCCTTCATCAGTGGGAACAGCAGTCCGAAAAAGACGATAATGCCGGCGGCCAGGATCAGGCCGAAGTTGCGCAACTCGGAACGGGTCAGCGGTTTTCCGGGGGTGGTGTCCATGTACTTCTCTTCCATGCAGGTGAACGGGTTAATCGAGCTCGAATTCCTTCAACCACGACTTGTCATCATCCCACTGAGGCTGCTCCGACTTCAGCAACAGGTAATTCTCGATCACCAGGCAGTCCATGTTCGTCCGCATGAAGCAGCGGTAGGCGTCTTCGGGGGTGCAGACGATCGGCTCCCCTCGCACGTTGAACGAGGTGTTGACCACCACCGGGCACCCGGTCCGGTCCTTGAAGGCCTTGACGAGGGCGTGGTACCGGGGATTGGTTTCGGCATGGATGGTCTGGATCCGGGCCGAATGGTCGACATGGGTGATCGCCGGCAGCGTCGACCGGGGAACGAGGAGCTGCTCGATACCGAACAGCTGCTGCTGCGCCTCAGTCATCGGGAGGCGATGCCGCTCCTTGACGTCGGCAACGATCAGCATGTAGGGACTGGGCCGATCGAGCTCAAAATAGTCCCCGGCGTCTTCGGCCAGGACGGAGGGGGCGAACGGCCGGAACGACTCCCGGAACTTGATCTTGAGATTCATCACCGACTGCATCTCGGTCCCGCGTGGATCGCCGAGGATCGAGCGGCCGCCAAGCGCTCTCGGCCCGAATTCCATCCGTCCCTGGAACCAGCCGACAACCTGCTGGGCCTCGAGCAGCTGCGCCAGCCGCGGCATCAACTGCTCATCGTCGATCTTCTCGTACTGCGCTTTGAGGGCATGCAACCTGGACTCTATTTCGGCATCGGTAAATCGCGGCCCGAGATAGGAACCGGCCATGCCGTCGTGGACATTGTCGGCACTGCGCTGGCCCTGATATTTGTCGAACCACACGACCAGGGCCGCTCCCAGGGCCCCGCCGGCGTCACCGGCCGCCGGCTGGATCCAGATATCCCGGAACGGCCCTTCCCTGAGCAGACGGCCGTTGGCGACACAGTTCAAGGCCACCCCGCCGGCGAGGCACAGATAGTCCGCGCCCGTTTCCTGCCGCGCCGTCCGGGCCAGCCGCATCACCACCTCTTCCGTCACCGCCTGGATCGACCGGGCGATATCCATTTCCCGCTGTCCCAGCTCGCTTTCCGGCTTTCGCGCCGGCGCCCCGAACAACTTGGCGAACCGGGGGTTGGTCATGGTCAGGCCGGTGGCGTAATTGAAAAACTCCATGTTCAGCCGAAAGGTGCCGTCCTCTTTGAGATCGAGCAGGTTGTCGAGGATGAGATCGACATATTTCGGCTCACCGTAGGGGGCCAGCCCCATCAGCTTGTACTCGCCGGAATTGACTTTGAAGCCGGTATAGTAAGTGAACGCCGAGTACAGCAGGCCGAGAGAATGGGGGAAGTCCAGTTCCCACAGGGCCTGCAGGCGGTTACCGTTCCCGTGCCAGACTGAGGTGGTCGCCCATTCCCCGACACCGTCGAGACACAGCACCGCCGCCTCCTGGAATGGCCCGGCGAAAAACGCCGAGGCGGCATGGGCCTGGTGGTGCTCGGAAAAGAGCAGCTCGGGCAGAGCGGAGACCTTGCAGCCGCTCAATACGCTCAATTCCTTCTTCAGCGTGCGTTTGATGTACAGTTTTTCCTTCAGCCACACGGGCATCGCCGCGACAAACGACCGGAATCCCTTTGGGGCATAGCTCAGATAGGTTTCGAGCAGGCGTTCGAATTTGACCAGCGGCTTGTCGTAAAATACTACATCGTCGACCTCTTGCAGCGATATCCCTGCCTCGCCCAGACAGTAGCGTATGGCGTGAGCGGGAAAGCCGGGGTCATGCTTTTTCCGCGTAAACCGCTCCTCCTGCGCCGCCGCGACTATTTTGCCATCAGCCAGCAAAACTGCCGCGCTGTCGTGGTAATACGCCGATATACCGAGAATTCTAGTCATTGCTGTGCGTTTCCCGCCGCTGTCCGATACTTACCCGACGTATTTTCTTTTTTTATGAAATCGACAACTTCATCGACAATGTAATCATAGCCCCTGGCAGTGAAATGGCAGCAGGCGTCACGATACAGCACCTCGTCATTATCCTTGAACATCATGGTCAGATCGCGGAACGCGACATCCGATTGCTCCAGGGTCTTGCCTTCGGCAATCAGATACGGATACCCTCGCCGCGCCGGTTCGGCATAAGGAAATTTTTTGGAAGAGCCCTCCAGGAGGGCGACTTCCCTTTCCTGCTTGCTCATCGGCTTGGAGTTCTCGACGTACTGATTCGGCTGCAGGAAGTGATAATATTTTATATTGTTGGCTGCCGCAACAGCATTCAGGAGTTCCGAGGACTGCCGCCAGAAATCGGCCAGGCGCTTGTACACCTGCTCCTGATCGTCACGCGGGAATTTCGATCCGGCGGAGATCAACCGCGGCCCTGTTGGCGGGGGTGTATTCGCCCCCTGGAGATAATCCACCTCCACCTGGGCAATCTTCTTTTCCAGGGCGGTATCCTGAAGCTTCCATACCAGGCTTCTGAGCGAACTCCTCCGGGTGACATCCCTGTTCATCCGGGCCGCCAGTTGCGCTCGCTGCTGGTTGAGATAGGCCTTCATCCCCTGAACCACTTTTTGCTGATAGTTCTCCATCCCCGACTTGACCCGGGCATGCCAGACCCGGGGGAAAAAGGGATTGGTGCGGTAGGGGAGGTTTTCGGTCAGCGGCAGGGCCATTTCGTTATAGCCGTCGATGTTGATGATCATGTCAAATTGGGCGCCCATGGCCAGATAGTACTGGATCGCAAACAATTGCTGCGGCTGCTTGAATCCTCCCACGGCCAGGGTGTAGATAAAGATCTCCTTGCCCTTCAGTTCGGGGATCGTCGCCAGGGCCTGTTCGATCTTGCCCTTTGTCGAATTGTTGGCGACGCCGTAGGCGACGGAACCGCCGGTGATGACGACAATCGCCCGATCCGTCGCGGGTTCCGGGAAATCCCTGCCCTGCAGCACGCTATGGTAGCTGCGCATCCGGTCATCGCAAAAGCCGATATCCGGGCACTCCTCATCGTTGAAATCAACGACAAAGCCAAGGTACGGGTGCAGGATTTCCGTTCGCTTCCTGCTCCCCTTCTTTCTGGTGTTATCGATATTCGCCGCGGTACGCTCTGCCTTGGCATTGGCGGCGATGATCTCGTTGCGCTCCTGTTTGAGAGCTTCGTACGAGTACCATTCTCCCTGGGTGATCCGGTAGCCGAGATAGCCGATGCCGAACTCAACGAGCAGGGCAAGAAAAAAAACGTAGAGAACAATCGTTGATATTTTCTTCATAATCTCTAGTAATTATATGGCACAGTGGTTATTCCGTGGTACGCCGGGGGATAGTCTGACGTGTCTGTCGATCGAATCGATATTCAACCTGGCTTCGGCCTGCATCAGAACAAACTCGACCTTCGCTTCCATGGTTACTTTGCCCCCGGCAGGCAATATCGGGTGGGGTCCTTTGCCGGTGATTGCAGAATTGAGTTGAGGCGGTGCTGGATTGGCCTCCGCCTGGATTCCTGGCAAACCAGAGAATCAAGCGTGAGGCCCTTTCATGATTGCAGTGCTGAAAAATATCTTTTTTACTCAATTCTCCGTCAATCTACAAAACAATCTGTCATCCAGCCAAAAAAAGTGGAATGCAATTCAATTTTGCTATCGAGATATGGATGTGAGAATAACCAACCGAGGCGAGACAAAAGACTGCAGCATGATGGCAAACTGCCGGATCAGTCTGTTCGCCCGTTGCGGACGACAATGCGTTTGATTCAGGTGTCGAATTGCTGCCCCGGAGATGATGACGGAGCCGGATTTTCACAGGAGTACATTGTGGATGGTAAATTTTACCTGGAGGAAGTCCGACGGCCATAAAACACTTTGTCACAGCGAACCTGCCGTTGCCACGGACAATGATTTGCCGTACTTCGCCGTCATAACCGCGGAGTTCAATTGTCGATTCGTGAACCATCGGTTGCGGATATTTACGCTTGTCGTGGGGGATAGTAATCCGTTTCCAGGGCTCAAGATTCTCCGTCTCCTCGACAAGTTTATGGCCCCGCCGCCTGAGGGTGATGAACCTGATTTTTTGGTGGTTGAGTTCGGAGAGATTTTCGTAGGTGGTCAGTTTGGAATCAAAGATGAATGTCGATTCCATCGGCTTTTTGATGCTCTGCCAGAAGGAGAGGAAGGCGAGAATCTGATCATCGGCCTCACTGCGCTGAATGTCTGCGGCGGAAAAAAGAATAAGCCTGCTCTCGGCATCTTGTGCCAGGAGAGTAAGGGCTCCTTTCATCCGTTTCCCCCTGGCGCCGGCCCAGTGTTCCTGGAGAACCGATTCGTCACCGAAGTGCGGGATGGTGTGGAAATCAAGGTTGATGATCGAACCGGAACAGATGCACAGATAAAAATAAACCCGTGATCCTGCCACGAGCAGGTAATTCAGAATTCAGAGCCTTCTCCCCTGCCCGTTGACCAGGGGAGAAGGTGCGGAGTTTTCGATTGCAGCGGTTATGCCCCCTTACTGGACGACAGCCATCGACCGTCTGGTGACCATGGCCGTGTTCACCGCTGTTTTTCGGAACATGCCGGAGCTGTCAGCAACCGGCCTCAACGATCTCAGGCACTTGCGCAGAATCAACTGGTAGGTGTCCCAATCCCTTGTCGTAAGTGCATTCTGTCGTGCAAAACTCAGTTCTGAATTGCCCATAAACTGCCTCCCTGGAAAATGTGCCGGCCCAGGACAAAAAAAGCCCCCGGACCAATAAAAATTGATCTGGGGGCCCTGATTTCTCCACAGATACGCCTTGACCATCCCTGATCCACGGGGATACGTCGTAATGTCCAGGCAGGTCTTCTGACTTCCGGCTCGTCCTACTCGTTGCGTCTTCCCGATCGGGTGGATCAGTGACGTGCGTGCAACGTTCGTCCCCGGTTACAGCGGCGGGCCCGTCTCCGATTCGCACGGAGTTCCCTTTTCTTCCTTTACGGAACCTGAACGATCCCAGTTGACCAGATAGCGCTCGGGAAAGCAAGGGATAACGGGTGTTGATGGTCGACGCTGGCAACGGTCGCTTACGGTTGAGATGAGAGCATTGAATGTTGAGGCGACAGAGCATGAAAAGGCTAAAAGGCAAGAGGAAAGCTGAGAACAGTCGAAGCAATGGTAAAGATATGTCATAATCTTGTACCGTCTCTGATACTCTTTTCACCATCAAGTCAGTTGTGTCTACCAATTAAAGCCTCAAGTAGTCTCTTCTCATATAATTCAATTTACATTCCCATGATTTTTCTTTATCAGATCAAAAGTGCTTGAACTAGCTCATTGAGACATCTGACATCAGACTGTCTGTATTTCAATGCTAGTTGTTTGATATTAATCTTTGTTAATCAGAGCTATTGAATTCAGGAATCACATCGGAAATACATCAATATTCTTGATGATCATTCAAGATAGAAACTAGAATAGAAATTCCATTCTCATGCATCAATATTACCAATTGCCAATGCATAACGACGATGTATCAATATTTTTATTTAGAATTTCTTTTATCGAGGAATCATCTCATTCCCATTAGAATTAATGGATCCATTATCTGATCTTCTGCTCTGTTATCATGATAAAATTCTGCAATGCGATTTCTGGATATCCGGAATCTTTTTGCGAAATTGAATACCACAAAAATAACACCAACAATAATCACGACGAATATTGTGAATATTTTCATAGAAAATTATATTCCTTTATTTCGCTACTAATGGACATAATACCATCCTGGTCATAGTTCAAGATCCGTTCAAAAGTGTGATCGTATTCCAAATAACCCTCCACCATAATCTATGCATCCATAAGCAGCCTGAGAAATATCCACCATGCAAACAGAACCTGTCCTGCCATATCGTTTGTTTTGGTCGAGGATAGATTCTTATGCGTCAATCACCTAGTTCTCCACTGTCATCATGTGGCTATCAAAATTTCTTTTTAGCTCATCACGTTGAAGGAGCGGGTTATCAATTTGCATTATTATCATATATATTCACGCCCTTGGAATACCTTTATCAGGAATATGCTCGTAATGGGATTGTTATTACCTATCGCTCAATTCCGGAGTGGAAGAAATAATAGGCAAAATACTGACCTAGTTAATCCCACTAGGATCCACCCAATTCACCGGGTCATTCGCCACATACCCATACAGATTACTATCCCCACCGGCAAAATCAATCGGATCCTTGGCTGTCCACTTGCCGATCTCCGGCAGATAGTCCCGATAACCGAAGCGGACCAGACCGGTATCCCGGTCATGGAGGCCGCCGGCAAAGCCGAAGGGGACGGTAAAGCCGGGGTTGCTGTCGCTGAGGATATTGCCGAAGGTATCGTAGTCGATCCGCTTGACGATTGTGCCGCCGCTGTCGACCACCAGGCGGAGTGAGCCGACCTGGTCATAGACCAGATAGTAGGTTGTGCCCCCCATCGTCATGGCAAATGGCATCCTGTCGTCGGCATATTGAAAACGCTGGCGGAGATTGTCATTGCCGTCGTAGACCGCCAGCAGGGTCGTCTGCCCCGACCACAGGTATTTCTCCACCGTCGTGCCGTTGACCTGTCTGGCGATTCGCCGGCCCAGCGGATCATGGACATAGGAGATGACCGTGCCGTCCGGCCGCTCAACTCGCAGCAACTCGCCGGCGGTAGAGTAGGAGTACCGCGTGGTCTCACCGTTCTCGAGCCGCGCCGCCATGTTGTCGTCGTCATCAAACTCATAGGTGATCGGTCCTGCCGTCAGGGTATGGTCCGCCACTGAGTGGGTGAAGGTCCGACCGGCGATCCCCAGGTCGGTGTTCATCTGGTAGGTACGGTTGCCGTTGCCGTCATAGCGGTATTCCTCCACCAGGCTGCCGTCTTTGGTGACGGTCTGCAACCGGCCCAGCAGATCATAGCCGTATTGGAACAGGCTGCTCGACCCGGCAACGGATTCGGTCCTGCGCTCGATCCTGCCGCCATCATCCCTGGTGAGGTCATAACCGTAGACGGCGCCGGCGACGTCGACGCCGTTGCCGTTCACCTCACCGTGGCCGTTGAAGGTCCGACGGAGAGTGAAGGTGTTGTCGGTGACTGTCTCCGGCAGGCCGTTGTCACTGTTGCGGCCGATGGTGAAGCCGCCGGAACCGGTCAGCAGGCCATCTTTGTCGTATCCCATTTTTTCGGTGACACCGGCGTAGGTCAGCGTGGCGAGCCGGAAATCGTTGTTGTAGGTCAATCCGAGCGACCCGGCCAGGGTGCCGCTCTGGGCGATGCCGGTCACCAGGCTGCCGTCATAGGCGTAATCGATGACCTCCTCCCCTCGGGTGATGGTGTCGACCATATCACCGCAGGCATACGTATAGACGTTGACCCACTCGGGAGTTGCCGTCTCCTTCAACCGCCCCGAGGTGTATGTGTTGACGATCGTCCTCGCTGAGGGCAGGGTCACCCTGGTGAGCTGTCGCTCTTCGTTGTAGCTATAGCTGGTGGTGCGGCCCAACGGGGTGATGAAGGAGGAGCGGTTGTTGACACGGTTATAGTCGAAGCCGTTATCGGCCGGATACGGGGTCCGGTAGAGGGTCATATTGCCGTTGGCATCATAATCGAACTGCAGGATCGGTGGTGTCGGGCCGCACGACCTTCCTGATCCGGCCGACCCCGTCGTATTCGGGGAACCTGGTGACCCGATCGAGCGGATCGGTGATGGTGGCGACGTTGCCAGCGGTATCATAGGTGTACCTTGTTGTGCGTGCGCCGCTGCTGACCGCGACCAGCCTGCCGTCGGGGCGGTACTCGTAGGTCGCGGCCAGCAGGCCGGGCGTGGAGACGCCGAGGGGCTGCAGGGTGTTGGGATCATAGGTGGTGGTGACAGTCCGGCCTTCCGGCGACGTCACGGTTTGGGCGGCGTTGGCGATATCATGCCTGACCGTGGTCCTGTTGCCGTTGACCGTCGTCGTTGCGGTGACCGCTTCGAGCTGGCCGTCGGCATCGGCGTCGGTATAGGTCCGGTCGATGGCGGTTGCGCGACTCAGCCCGGCTGGCGTGGTGGTCTTGGAAGAGCGGACAAAGGTATGGTCGAACCAGTAGTCGAGATCGCTCGAGCTTTCAATCTTCAGTCCGCAACTGGAGGTGGTGGCCGAATCGAGACCGTCCGCCGAGATCGCGGTGGTGACGACCTCCCCGGAGGCGGAGGTGACCGTGCTGTCGACCGCGCCGGTCGATCGGGTCAGCCGCTTGACGATGGAGGAGGTGTTGGGGGTGGAGGTCGTACTGGTGACCAGGCCGGCGGCGACCGCCTCCCTGGCAAATTGCCAGACGCCACCCTCCTGGTTCGTCGTCTTGTAGACCCGGCCGGCATCGTCGAACAGGTGTTCGAAACGATTGCCGTTGGGTTCATTTTTCGCCGTCAGCAGGCCATCGTTGTGAAGATATTCAAAGGTGAAGCTGTTGTCGTCGGGATAGGTCAGCTCCTTGAGCTGGTTGTGCTCGTCGATCGTCAGTCTGGTCCGCTGTCCTTCCGGCGACACGATCGCCGTCGCCACACCAAGGGTGCGTTCGATTGTCACGATCTTATCGAACCGATCGGTGATGGTGCTGAGCCGGCCGTCGCCGTCGTAACCGAATTCGAGCAGCGGCACCCCGGTCTCCAGATTATAGGTGAGACGATGTTGTCCCTCGGCCGAGATCAGGTGCCCCAGGCCATTGCCTTCGGTGAAGTGGACCTCCCCCTGGCTGTAGCTCTTGACGGCGACCCGGCGGATCAGGCGGTTGCCGCGATCGGGGATGACGATACGACCGCGGGCATCGATGCTGAGCCGGTGCGGCTGCATCAGCAGGGCCCGGGTGGCGGCACCGTCATCGCCCGCCAACCCCGGCTCACCCTTGCCGGCGACGGTCGAAATGGAGCCGTCACTCGAGACCTTGCGGATGACATCGCCGTTGCCGTAGTACTGGGAAAAGTAGAAATTGCCCTGGTGGTCGAAGGCCATGCCGGCGGCCTGGGTGATCTGGGCCAGGGTTGCCGGACCGCCGTCGCCGGAATAGCCGGAGGTGCCGTTACCGGCCACGGTGATAATGGTACCGCTGGGGTTGACCTTCCTGATCCTGGTGCCGTCGGCGATGTAGAGGTTGCCGTCGCGGTCGACGCTGACCGAGGTCGGGCCGCTCAGATATGCCTTGCCGGCCGGTCCGCCGTCGCCATTGGATCCATGCACCTGCGGATCATACTGGTCGCCGGTGCCGGCGACCGTCCTGACAATGCCATCGGTGGCGATCCGCCGCACCCGGTAGCTGCTCTCGACGATATCGCCGCCGATGCAGGCGCCGGTGATGGGGTCGACCTCGCCGTCGATGCAGGACGACGCCTCGGCAAAATAGATGCTGCCGGCATCGTCGACGGCGATGCTCGACGGCATGATGCCGGCGGCCAGAGCCGGCCCGCCGTCACCGCTCGATTCCTGGCGGCCGTTGCCGGCGATGGTGGTGATGATGCCGTGGGGATCGATCCTGCGGATCCTGTTGCTTCCCATATCGGCGATGTAGAGATTGCCGCGGGCATCGAGAGCAATGTCGTTGGGGATGTGCAGGCGGGCATCTTTGGCGGCGATCCCGTCCTCCTCCAGAGTGGCGCCGGGGCCGCCGGCGACGATCTCGATCGTTCCCGTTGCAGTGATCTTGAGGATGGCGGGATGGACCTGGTTCGCCACATAGATGTTACCCGCCGGATCGACGGCGGTGCTGACCGGAGTGCTGATCGGGGTTTCGCGCGCCGCCGCGCCGTCCGTCGCCCACCCCTCTTCGCCGCTGCCGGCAATGGTGGCGATAGTCGGGGTATCGTTGCGGATCACCGCGCCATCGCCCTTGTGCAGTGTCGTCGGATCGGTCGGGCTGAGCGTGTGATGGGCCGAAATCGACCATCCCTGGGCCAGGCCATGGCCCTTCTCTGCCGGGTTTATCTCAACCTGGCTGCGCCGCCAGTTGACGACCTCGTCCCGGGTCGGCACCGCTGTCGGCGTCGTGCCGAACCAGCCGAAGGCCATCTCCAGATAGCCGGAGTCCATATAGTATGAATCGTAGACATAGCCGATGTTGACCTCGGCGGTCACCTTGTGCAGGACCCGGTTATTCAGCAGGTCCCGGCCATCCCAGACAAATTCGGTCACCTGATTGGGGGCCGGTTCCAGGGTTTTGGTCAACTTACGGCCGGCGATATGCAGTTCGACCTCGATGCGTTTGACGCTCTCCGGGACCTCCTCGCCGCTGACCGGCACGGAGATGACATGGTGGTAGCCGTCGGCACGGTCACTGGCATAGGCGAGGCTCAGACCGGTGCCGGGAATGGCGATATTCTCATAGTATATCTGACTCGCATCGCCGACGGATGAGCCCGTGGCCGACTGCGGACAGTCGGGGCACAGTTGCTCCTGCAGGCTGGGAGGATTGAAGCCGAGCATCTTCATCAGGCTGATCAACGAGCACCAGTTGAAATCCCAGGGTGAGAAGTGGTCGACCTCGACCCGCCAGAACGTGGCCCCGGGCCGGTAGAACTGCGGATCGGACAGGCCGAGGGCCTCATCGTGGAGGTTGCCGTTGCCGTTGAGATCATCGGCCTGGCCATCGCCATCGCGGTCGACCCCGTCGACCGCCCCGTCACCATCGCTATCGAGGAGGGTCACGACCACGCCGTTGCGGGAGGGAACCCAGATTCCCCTGTCCCGGTCATAATAACCGACCGGGACCGCCGCCCCGACCTCGAAACCAAGAAAGTTGTCGACCCAGGTCACCACCGGCTTGTCGAATCGGACCCGGTCGGCCCCATCGATCTGCAGTTCGGCGCAGTAGGTATAGGCCGAGGTCTTCGGCAACTCGGCCGGCATCGACGCCGAGGTGGGATACTCGGTGGCGCGGACGGTGAAACTCTTGAGCTCGCGAATCTGGCTGCCGTTCTCATCGACGGCAAAGGCGCGGTTGTCGCCCTGGAACACCATCGTCAGCGCCCTCGGACCGGAGCCATCGGTGATCGGAGAGCTACGATGGGTGATGATCGTGGCGGGATCGCCGTCGAGCCGGACGGCGGTGGCCAGCACATCCTGTTGAAGGAGGTGGACGGTCGGGGCAATAGCAATGTCGTTGACCGGGACATAGACCTGGCGCTGGACCGGCAGGAGACCGGCACCGGAGTAGATCAGCGTCAATGTGGTGCCGCCCTCAACGGGCAGTGCAAATGTACCGCTGTCGTCGGTCGCAGCCGTGCCGTATTCGGGGTGGTGAAGGATCGTTACAGCGACGCCGCCGACCGGATTGCCGCCTGGATTCCTGACCTCGCCGGTGGCCAGGGCGAACCGTTCGGGAGCATAGCTCTCCACCGTGGCATCGGCCGGAACCTGGGAATTGTACAGGGCGCCGAACGAACCGGCCGGCTGGGGCGCCGGGTCGCCGGTGACCAGGACCCTGACCCTGGCACTGGCCACCCCGCCCGGGCTGGCGGCGGTCAGGGTATACGTCGTCGAGTGGTCCGGGGCAACGACCACCGAGCCGTTGAGGGCGACCTGACCGACACCGTTGTCGATATGAACACCCTGGGCATCGAGCGTCGTCCAGGACAGGGTGGTCGATCCGCCTTTGGCAACCGTCACCGGCGCGGCGGAGAAGTCGATGGTGGGCTGAACCGCGAAGGCACTGACATACACCGTAACGCTGGCCGTGGCGGTCCCGCCCTTGCCCGTGACCGTGATGGTATAGGTCGTCGTTTCTTCCGGGGCCACGGTCACCGCGCCATTGGCCGGCAGATAGCCGATACCGTTGTCGATGGCGGCGTATTGGGCCTCGGCGGTGGTCCACTCCAGCAGGGTGGTCTGCCCCGGCTGGATCGCCTGGTCCCGGCTGGTGAACTGCACCGTGGGCGGGTGGTCGACGAACATCCCGACCTCGAAATCGTGCTTGAGATTGGCCCCCGCCATCGAGATCTGTCTGTTCAGAGTACGGCCGTCGGGCAGACTGACCTCGATGGTATGGTCGCCGTCAGTCAGGGGCAGGGAGTAGCCGCCGGCCGCCGCCGAATAGACCGTGGCGCCGCTGGTACGATCGCGGACCAGGGCCTGGGCCAACCCCTCGCCGGCATCGTAGCTCTGATCGGCATCGGCATCGGCGTAGACCACTCCCAGGAGGACGTGACCGCCATCGCCGTTATCACCGAAATTACAGGTGATCACCCCGCCATAGGGCGCATCGGCCTGGACGCTGCCATGCAGGTAGCCGATCCCGATCTCCGTCCACTCGGCGCGGAGGATGTTGATGCGGTGACCGCGCCCCGGATAGTCGACGTCGAGAAACAGATCGTCGTGCAGCTGCAGCGAGGTCTGCAAGGGGTCGATGACGCTGTTCGCCGTGGTGGCGGCGATATTTTCACCGGTACCCCCGGTATAGCCGGCGGTCAGGCAGCGGTCTGCCGGGGTGCTGCCATCGCTGCCTTCATGGGCAAAATAGTGGTTGTCCACCATATCCCGGCTGTGGCCACGGGCCGCCCGGGTCAGGGCGGCGTTGAAATGCAGCGGCGGCACAGGCGAATCACCGATCACCTCCTCCGGCGGTCCCTCGTTGAGCTCGATACCCAACCGTGCCGCCTCCGCCGCCGGGTTGGCCCTCGCCCGATTGATGGCTTCGAGGTGGGCCTGCTCTTCCGGGGTCGGATCGCCGTAGGGATCGTCGACAACGATGACGACACTGGCCCTGGCGATCTTTTCGGCACCGCCCCTGGCGCTGATGATGTATTCGGTGGTGGCGGCAGGGGATACCTGCGCTGTTCCGGTGCAATCGACCTCGCCCGGATCAGGTGTGATAGCGGCGCCGAGACAGTTTTCACCGCTCCAGGTCAGGGTAACGGAATCGCCGGCGGCGATCCGGCGCTTGTCGGCATCGATGGAGACCGTTGGGATGGCAATATACAGAATCGCCACCGTCGCCGATTGATGCTGGCCGTAACTGTCGACGGCCTCGACAACAAGGTCCTGTTCCCCCTCTGCCGTCAGCACGACCTCAGCGCTGAAGCCACCGCCGGCCACCGTTGCCGGCTCGCCGTTGACGGTGACGGTGGCGCCCGTCGTCACTCGACCGCTCACCGCCACCGTCGGGGTTGCCGTCACCGCCCCGGCAACAGGGGTGTCAACCTGCAGCTCCAGTTCCGGGTAGACGGTGATATCGATACTCTCTGCCGCCGTCCCCCCGGTCCCGTCGCAGTGAGGGTGTAGGTCGTGGTGCCGGCCGGAGTCACCGCCATGGTGCCGGTGGTTGCCACCGCTCCGATGCCCGGACTGATCGAAACCGTGTCGGCATTGGCAGTGGTCCAGCTCAACTGGGTCGCCTGCCCTTCCAGCACCGCCAAGGGTACGGCGGAAAAAGTTGCCGTCGGTCGGGGATAATTGACCGTGATCGTGACATTTTTTGTTACCGTGCCGCCAGGCCCGGTCGCCGTGGCGATATAGGTTGTGGCCTGGGCGGGACTGACGGTCAGCGATCCCTGGAGCCCCACCGCTCCGATCCCCTGGTTGAAGACCACCTTGTCGGCGTTGGTGCTCGACCAGGTCAGTTGGGCGTCTTCACCAATGGCGATGACGGCGGGGTCGGCCTGGAGAGTCAGGGTCGGCGCCGGTTGCAGCACGGTAATGGTCCGGCTGGCCGTGGCCGTGCCACCGGGACCGGTGGCCGTCGCGGTGTAGGTCGTCGTGACCTCCGGGGAGACGGCGGTTGAGCCGGAGGTCGCCACCGCCCCGATACCAGGGTCTATGACCAGCGACTGGGCGTAGCTGCTGTCCCAACTGAGTGTGGTGGTGGCGCCCCTGATGATGATGTTTTCCTTTGCCGACAGCGTCACCGCCGGCGGCGGATTAGTGGGAATGACGGTAATCGTCACACTGTCGCGGGCAACGCCGCCCGGCCCGGTGGAGGTCATGGTGTAGGTCGTGGTCACCGCCGGGGTCACCGTGATTTCGCCGCCAAGATCGACTGCGCCAATATTCTGATCGATGACACAACTGGTGGCATTGGCAAACACCCAGGTCAGGCGCACGCTTTCCCCCTCCTTGATCGTCGTCGCCGAGGCCTTGAGATCCGCCACCGGGGCGACGAACGACACCGCCACCTGGCGATACGCCGTTCCGCCCGGCCCCACCATCTTGAGGCTGTAGGTCGTCGGCCTGGCGGGGGTAACCGATATCGTCCCGTTGCAGTCGACCTCACCCACATCCGGGGTGATGGAGCAGGAGGTGGCCCGAGTGCTCGACCACGTCAGCGTCGTACTGTCGCCGACCTTCAATACGGTCGGGTCGGCGCCCAGCGTCCCGGCGGGAGCGATCGCGTAGATCGTGACGCTGCGGGTCACCGGGCCGCGCTCGTTGGTGGCGGTGACGGTATAGGTGATCGGCAGGCTTTGCGGGGTGACGGTAAGAGTGCCCTGGGCGGCGACCTCGCCGATCCCCTGGTTGAGGACGACCGTATCGGCGCATCCGGCGTTCCATCGCAGAGTGACGCTGTCTCCAAGGTCAATGGAAGAGGTCGAGGCCGACAACGAGACGCCGGGATAATCGGGATAGGCCACAGTGCGGGTTCGGACCCCGCCATCGCCTGTTGCCTGCAGCGTATAACTGCCGGCCGTCGCCGGCGATACCTGCCGGGTACCGGTCAGGGGGACCTCGCCGATATCGGGACTGATGGAGGCACTGGTCGCGTTGCTGGTCGACCACGTCAGGGTCAGAGGCTCACCGGGGGTCAGGTTGCAGATGGGGGAAATCGAAAAATTCAAACTCGGTGGGGAAGGCGGTGGCGGCGGAGGCGGCTCGACGACATACACCGTTGCCGCATAATTCCTGCTCCCGGCGGCGTTGCCGACCTTCATGTTGTACGTCGTCGTTGCCGTCGGGGTCACAACCAGTGCACCGGCCGAGGTCACCGTCCCGATGTCGTGATCGATGACCGCCTCATTGGCGCAGGACGGCGACCAGCGCAAGGTCGTGCTTTGGCCCTTGTAAATCTGGTAGGGCGAAAAATAGAACGATGCCGAGGGCAACGCGGGGATTGTCCGTTTGGTCAGCGCGGCATCGTTGAAGGCGGTAAGGGTGTAGACCGTCGGCTCGGCCGGTGAAGGAATGGAGAGAGTGCCGTTGTTGTCGACCACGCCGATGCCCGGCTCGATCAGGACGGTCGCGGCCAGGGTCGTGCTCCACTGCAAGGTTATGTTCCCGTCCGGGTTGGTCCCGGAGCAGGGATTGACGCTGAACTGGGCGGTCGGTTGGGAATAGACGTAGATCCTGAAACTCTGTACCACCTCGCCGCAGCGGTCATCGGTGACCTTGACGGTGACATCATACCACCCGCTCTGGGCCCCCGACGGCCGCCACTGGACCAGTCCGGTCGCGGCGTCGATGGTCATCCCGGCCGGCGCCTTGTCGAGGGCGTACAGCAGGGGGTCGTTATCCGGGTCGGTGGCCTTCACCTGATAGGTATAAGGGGTATCCCAATAGGCACGATCGCCCGGACTGGAGACGATCACCGGATAATCGATCTTGCCCGGTTCGGACTGATTCGACAACGAATGAACAGGGACTATTTCTCCGGTTTCGCCATTCAGATCAAACACATGCCAGACATTGCCGTATCCGCTCGGGACAGTGAAGATCAGCGGTTCACGGTTGCCGGCATAGACCTTGACCTGCGCCCCCGAAAGCGACAGCCAGCGGCTGTTGGCGTAGCGATTGGTGAAGTCGTGGACGTAATAGCGGTATGTTCCCGGAATTTTGTCGGTGATGGTGATCGTTTCGGGGCCGAAACCGTTGCGGTCATCGAGATCGAGATTGGCGGTCGGGATCGTTTTGTTGAAATAATAGCAGTGGTATCGGCAGCCGACGTCATTCGGCTGGGTGAGATGGGCCTCGAGATCGGCCGGGCTCTGGTTCCAGGTCAGGACGATACGGATCTCGTTGTCGGCAAGGACCGGCGACAGCACCAGGTCCTGATCCGCCAGATCCACACCTTCACCAAGGACGACCGTCTTGCTGTTGTCGATATAGCCCTGGTGCACGGCCGCGATGTTATACGTTCCGGCAGCCAGTCCGGCAAAAAGGAAGGCTCCGCTCGCATCCGAGCGGGCAGTGGCGACGGCGGTGCCGGCAGTGCCGTTGTCATCCGGACGCAGGACGAGCTGAACATCTCCGAGACCGGCACCGCTGACGGCATCAATGACCGTGCCGGCAATCGAACTCCGGCCGGACGGCATCTCCTGGCAGAGGCTGAGCTCGGCCGCGACCAGGTTGTTGAGTTCATCGATTTCTGCATACTGACCGGCACCGGCGCCGTCATCGTCGACCCGTGCGAAAACCGCCAGTTCACCATTCGGGGGATCGCTCCAGCGGTAGGTCACGGTCGCAGTTTGCGTCGGCAGAAGTTTCTCCGTAGTTTCGCCGCTTCCGATGCGTTGCCCGCCGTCCTCCGGATCGCCATTGTAGAACGTCACCTGGACCCCGGCCGGGATCTCGGCCTCTCCCTGGTTGGTGATGGCAACAGAGAGATCGATATATTGCGGACAGTTGGTTACATCCCCTGTCAGGTTGGCAGCCAGCAGGTCGTTCAGCGGGTCGGCAACCGTCTGGATGATTTCGAGCGAGAGATAGGAGCCGGGTTTGCTTTCAAGTTCGACGCGAATCTCATTTTCGGCTGTCAAGGTCACCGGGGTCTCGAGAATATAGGTCTGGTGCTTGAAATCGTCATGGCTGAAGAGGACGGTACCGTTGAGGCTGACGACTCCTGAGGTGACACGGTCGTCGGTGTTCGCCTTCTGTCCTTCGCGGCCATTGCGGATAATCAGCCAGGCCTCTCCCGGTTCGGCGGAGAAGGTATCCTGGTACAGGTCGGGGGCCCCGGTGGTGCGGAGGTATTTTTTCGGCCCGAAGGCACTGATCTCACCGCCGGCGGCCGTCGACACGACGACAACACAAATGACCACCATCACCAGAGCGTAAACACGCAATAACAGGCCCATTATCCCTCCAATACAATTACCAGGTAAAAACGAATCGCTACCGCCTCGTTTATCGCAGTAGTCCGCCAGACCGTCCCACCATACTCAGGAAGGATGACATTTCTCTGACAAGACTCCGCCTGCCTGCCAGTCGACAAATGGCAATGAGAACAAGGGGGAAAGATACGGTGCCGGGGTAGGAGGGAATCCTGGATTCCATGGAGGCGCTGGGGAGCGGAGGCAGGCGGCGCAGCAGTCAGCCGCTATACTTCCTGGCCGCAACAACAACGATACTCTTTGAGAAGGATGAACAGGCTGCTATACTCACCCTGGTCCGTCCGGCCTGGGTGTATGCGGACAAGCCAGATATGGCATCTTCAACAGACGGACAGCGGGCTGTTGTGTTGAAAACAACCAGATTCCGCGCAGGACCGTTGAGTTCGTTGACTATATTGGAATAGCTGCGCAAACGCTATTCCATGATCTCCATTCGAGGGAGGCTGCATCATGGTCGAACACAAAAAAATTGTTACGAAGATACAGATCAGATTCAGAGATATTGACGCAATGGGACATGTCAATAACGTTGTCTATCTGACCTATTTTGAAGAGGGGAGAAAGGAATTCGTCCGTTCATTGTTCGGAATCGTTCAGCCGGAGGAGTACAATTTTATCCTCGCCCACATCGCCTGTGATTTTCTCAAGCCCATCACAATAAGCGACACGGTGATTCTGGAAATATGGGTCGGAGAAATCGGCAAAAAGCGCTTTGATTTTATCTATCGATTGCTCAAGCAAGGCGTTGATGAAAATGAACCATCAGTCTGCGCTAACGGGCGATCCGTCCAGGTATTTTATGATTATAAACAGAATACTACCCTGGCCATTCCCGCGGATATCCGTGAAAAGCTGGCGGAGTACTCCGGCGAAACAACAGCCGACCGATAGCCCAGCCTGTCGTTTTCCCGCCGAGAGCGAGCCTGCTATCCGACTTGAGCAGGCTCGCTCAGTTGTCGCTGACCGCTTCCAACTCAATATAGAAACGCTGGCGCTCATTTCAGATCGACACGGGCGGAACGCTTCAACCGTCGCTCCAGCCCGTTTCCCGGTTATTTTTTTTCTGTATGCGTTGCCCGCATTGTTTTGGCCAACTCTTTGATTTCCCCGAGATCCTTGGTCATCTCGTTCCAGCCATACCAGTAGGCATAGTCAGGGTTGACATGGAAAAATGCCTGGTAGGCCCGCATCCGGTGCTTCATATACATCTGCACCAGCACCTGGTCGATGAAGGAGAGATCGTCGAGCTTTTCGTTCCAGTTGGCGCCGTTCGTGTGCATGAAGGTCAAGAGGAAGGGATAGTTGAAGGGATACCCTTCAGGTTTCTTGATGATGCCGTCCTTGTACAGGGCGGCAACCGTTTCAATGGCATCGGCCATCAGCCGGTCCGACTTCTGCAGAATGGCGTCACCCATTGCCAGCTGCTCCCTGGCATATTTCTCCGAGTGGCATCCGGCGCAGGTTTTGATCATCTTATTGCGTTGTTTCTCCCAGGATTCCTGATCAAGCCGGACCATATCGACGGCCTTGACGGCATCAAGGATGGGTGTGCCCTCACCGGTTTCCGGGTTCAACACACCGAGGGCCTTGAGAATAGTGACCCGATCAGCCGCAGCCTGCTTATCCTCGGGCAGAGGCAACCGCACGCCGAGAAACCCCCAGGCGGTATGGTTGGCATGGTTGCCGTCCGGCATATGACAGTGCTGGCAACTCGGCGCCGCCGCCTCTTTCGGCAGATCCCCTTCTTTCTGGATGTAGTAGCGCGCCCCGTGCTTGGAACTGGACCACATTTCCCATTGCGGATGGTCGTATCCCATGTGGCATTGCTGACAAGCCCTTGGATTCAGTGCTTCTTTCTTGGAGAAGGCATGACGGGTATGGCATTCGTCGCAGGAATTGGTCTGGTATCGATACCCTTTGTCCCGCAGTTCCTTTTTCTGTTCCTCGGTCTTGATCCCCATGTTGTGGCAGCCGCCGCACCCTCGGCCACCCTCGATCAGCTCGTCGGGGGCAAAGTGGGTGGCCGGGATCGCATTCAGGGAGGTCCAGCCGTAATTATGTTTGCCGCTGGCAAACTGGTTGAATTGCTCTTCATGGCATTCGGCGCACACCTTTTCATCGGGCATCTGCGCCAGCGCGGCGTCTTCCGCTTTCATGTGCTTGTCGCCATGACAGGTGGAACAGGTCACATCATTACCGGAATGCTTGCTGACCTGCCAATCCTTGACCTGGCCGGGGGTAATCGTGGTATGGCAGTCGATACAGGGGTCGCCGGCAGACACTCCCCCGGCATACCCTAAGATTGCCATAGCCAACAACCCGACAACCGACATCTTCATCCGCATTTTGCCTCCTCCTTTGAGATTCGTACGACATTGTTTACACAGGGCGACAACACTGGGACACACCGAATAAGCTCAGTTGGTCACCAGCAAAATGCCTGATGGCGCCAAAATATCCCCCGGCATCATCCTTTTTGCCGCACGCCCCGCCCCCAAGCAACCCGCCTGTTTTGCCATCCAGTAAATCACTATCACCTTGTTCTGGAAATTGAAACCCTAACAAAGTTATCTTATCCTCGGATGTGTTTTGAAGTCAAGCCGGCGCAGGTTGAGACCATCGAGCTCCTGTCATTCACGACCAGATGGAGTAATTGGCATCCGGACCGACAGTTCTGCAACCGCATCTGGCTGACGCGCGACCCTTTTTCACTTCCCGATATTTTCTCCTTGTGTCCATCCGATCCGCAACATACCGGGTGAAGAATCGCTATCGCTGCGTTATCTTGTCTCTGAGTCGGAGCTATCCACCTTGTTGATTGGATTCAACGGGTTTTTCAAAAAGCTCCATGATAGCTATGACTCACCTGAGATTTCAACACTCAAGTTTCATGCTTCGTTGTGCCTCCATGTCATCGGGGTATGGTACGCATCGTCAAACGGCCCGTCCAGGATGCCGGAATCTCAATGATGGCCGAGGCGCGCCAAGCCTGGACCCCTCGGGAGGATCTCTTCCCTTCATCGTTCTTTGCCGATACCTGTAGACGGCGCGTGGGAGACGATCACAGAGGGGGTGGAATCCGTATGGCAATCGATGAAGTCTCCTTTCAGCGACACAGCGGCTAATGTGCCAGGAGAGCCGAAGATGTGGGATCACCTGAGTTTCGTCATCAAGCGTCTCCGCGAGCGGTTATGGATCAAGCCGCTTATCGTATGTGTGCTGTCCATTGGCGCAGTTTTTCTTGCCAATCTCATGGACATGGCCGAACTCGGCCGTTTCCTGCCGGAGATCACGAAGGAATCGACCGAAACGTTGCTCAAGATCATGGCGTCAAACATGTTGATGATGGCCACGTTCGCCGTGGCCTCGATGGTGGCCGCTTATGCGTCGGCAAGTAGTTCCGCGACGCCCCGCTCTTTTCCCCTGGTCATCGCCGATGACGTTTCGCAGAATGCACTCTCGGTGTTCATCGGCGCGTTTATCTACAGCGTGGTCGCGCTCGTGGCGATGATGAACGGGCTTTATGCTGGAAGGGCCAGTCAGTTTATCCTGTTCTCCCTGACAATAGTTGTGCTCGCAGCCATTATTATCACCTTCATCCGGTGGGTCGATAACATCGCCCGGCTCGGCCGAATGGGACATACGATCGCCATGGTGGAAGCGGCAGCCGCGGAGGCGATTCGCAAGCGACAGTCGGCGCCGCGCCTTGGGGGCGTCGCGGCGTTCGGTCGCCCGGATGGGAGCCGGGCGGTCTTCGGAAAAGCCATCGGCTACGTGCAGCATGTGGACACCGCCGCGTTGCAAGCGCGGGCGGTGGAGTCGCAACTGAGAATTGTTGTGGCGGCGTTGCCCGGCACCTTTTGCACACCAGACCGCCCTGTCGCGTGGGTCGGCCGGGAGGCGTCAGGCAGTGTATCCGACGAGGACGCCGAAGCAATCGCTGCCGCGTTCTTGATTGGCGGCTCGAGGGTCTTTGATCAGGACCCGCGGTTCGGACTGGTCGTCCTCTCGGAGATCGCCAGCCGCGCACTTTCGCCCGCGGTCAATGATCCGGGGACCGCCATCGCTGTCACCGGCACACTTGTCCGTCTGTTTGTCATGTGGAACGAGTGTGGCAAGACGGGTGACGTTTCCACGGTGCTGTTCGACCGCGTTGCGGTACCGGAATTGCCCGTGGCAGGCATGTTTGACGACGCTTTTACCGGAACCGCTCGAGACGGGGCGGGCAATATCGAAGTGGTCGTGCGGCTGCTCAAGGCCCTCGAATCACTTGCCGCGGCCGGGGACGCTACGATGCGCGACAACGCGCTGCGGCACGCCCGTCTCGCGCTGGTTCGCGCCGAGAATGCATTGCAGATTCCCGACGATCTCACAGCCGTACGAGAGGCGGCCAGGTTTGCAGTGTGACCGGAAAGGCCAAACCAAGCGGTGGACCGGAGCCGCCGAAAGTGCAGTCCTGGAGATCATAGACTTCTGGCGGCGGCCCGGTGACCGCCGCCGTCAGGCACTGTAACATGACGAAAACCGTAATCGTTAACGATATGATGCAGAGTGATTACAGGTACACTCTGATTGAGCCCGCAGGGAAGAACTTCGCCCTGGATTTTCGTCCTGAATTGACACCGGCCCAAATGCTGAAGTTAGGGGTCTTTGGCGGCAAATACATGACGGATTGCAGGGACGAATTCCCGCAGTCATGGTTCAAGAATGTTGAATTTTGTCATGAAAGGCATGATCCGGAATTAAACTTCTTTAAAATCAATGCATCTCAGCCCTTGTCGTATTGGAGAAAGAAAGGGTGGATCTACTGGGAAGATCCTCGAGGGTGGTTCCAATGGTACTGCAGGTATTACATGGGACGAAGATGCCCTGATGATGCCCGCCAAATTGAGCGCTGGAAAGCCATAAAGCGGCATGGAGCGCAGGTTAAGAAAAACTGTGCTCAGGGAGATTGGTCGTGTCGTCCCAGGCAGAGGCAGGCACTTCTCCATTGGGGATACGATAGCCGGAAAATATAACGGCGAATCGGGTAGCCCGGGCCGTGCTGCGGTGACGCAGCAAAGAGCGCTGAACCACCACTTCTGTCATGGTATTCGAGGTGGAAGGCGACAGATCACGCGGTGTGACCTCTGCGCGCCGGAATCGTACGTCCTCGATGGATGGAAGATCCGGCATGCAGCACCATCGTCCCGCACATCTCGAACAATTTTGACGGACCTGGCCACCCTCCGGTTGGAGATGATTGACGAGGCGGATGCAGGCGCATCAGGACAAGAAGCGCTCCATGCTGCGGGCCCTGGCATCTGGCCCATACCTTGCCCGAAGGGCGGTGATCCGTCGGCGTTCAGCCCGGCCATACGCCATTCCCGAACACACGCTCTCCCGCGCCATCGCCAAGACCACCACGCTCTAACCCAATCCTCATCAACTCTTAACTCCAGGCAAACACGCAGCCTTTACTCTATCGGCAACAGCACAGGCGTGCCCTGCCGCAGGACGGCCTTCACCACTGTGCCGACCGATGCAAAGAGATACCACCTGACAATCGATGCAGTCATCAACCTGAGAGGAGAACACAATGAACACACGCAGCATCTTTCTGGCCAGCGCCCTGACCATGACCCTGATCAGTACCGGTACCGCGATGGCGGCCCGCGACTCGATCGCCATCGTCGGCTCGTCCACCGTCTACCCCTTCGCCACCGTCGTCGCCGAGCAGTTCGGCAAGGGCTCCGCCTTCAAGACCCCGACGATCGAGTCGACCGGCACCGGCGGCGGCTTCAAGCTGTTCTGCGGCGGCGTCGGCGTCACCCATCCCGACATCTCCAACGCCTCCCGGGCGATCAAGGACTCGGAGAAAGAGACCTGCGCCAAAAACGGGGTCACCGACATCATCGAACTGAAGATCGGCTATGACGGCATCGTCCTCGCCAACGCCAAGACCACCGAACCGATGCAGCTGACCCGCAAGGAGATCTTCCTCGCCCTCGCCAAGGAGGTGCCGGACCCGAACAACGACGGCAAGCTCATCGCCAACCCGTACAAGACCTGGAAGGAGATCAACCCGGCACTGCCCGCCACCGCCATCGAGGTCCTCGGCCCGCCGCCGACCTCCGGCACCCGCGACGCCTTCATCGAGATGGTGATGGTCGCCGGCGCCGAGGAGTTCGACTTTATCAAGGCGATGAGCAAGAGCGACAAGGACGCCTTCAAGCGGATCAGCGAGACCGTGCGTGAGGACGGCGCCTATGTCGAGGCCGGCGAGAACGACAACCTGATCGTCCAGAAGCTGCAGGCCAACCCCAAGGCCCTCGGGATCTTCGGCTTCTCCTTCCTCGACCAGAACGCCGACGCCATCCAGGGCTCGCTGATCGAGGGCGAGGCCCCGACCTTCGAGAACATCTCCGCCGGCAAGTACGCCGTCTCCCGGCCGCTGTTCATCTACGTCAAGAAGGCCCATATCGGCGTGATCCCCGGCATCAAGGAGTACATCACCGAGTTCGCCAGCGAGAAGGCGTGGGGTGACGACGGCTACCTCGCCGACAAGGGAATGATCCCGATGCCGGCCGAAGAACGGAAAAAATACGCCGACGACGTCGCCAATCTGAAGACCATGTAATACAACGCTTCAAACCGGCAGGCCGGGAAGAGGAAATCTCCGGCCTGCCGGTTTGTTCCATCTCCGAAGTCCATCTGCCTTACTCCCCAGCCCCATAATGCAGTTGTTCAGCGAGCGCTTTGAGCATGGCCAGGCGGAAATGGCTACCATCACCGGCACCAGGGCGGCAGCACTACGTCCGTCACCAACAGGGCAAGAATAGACCATCTCCTGGCAGTACAATTATGGATGGTCCGTCGGTAGGTTAGAGAAGACGATTTTATTGCAGGGTCAAGAGAGGAAAAATTAGGTTGACGATGAAAAGGTTGTCCAGAGGTTTCCAAATCACCTAGGTGGTTCTCTCCATGCCCTGATCCGGTCGAGGACGGCAAAATACCTTTCAATCCTTTCCAAATCTGCCGGACCATACATCTCCACCATTCGTTCGATGGCGGCAGACCTGTCCAGGTCAATCACTTCATAGATTGAATAGTCGCCATAGAGATCATGGGCGGCATCGATCAATTCTTCAAGTTGATCCTTCATATCCTCCCCCGGATATATTAGAGAAAGATACCCGACGATTCCGACAGATAGATTACAACGGCAGACGACCACCATCTCCTGGCGACCTGCGGATAGTCCGCCGGAGGAGGGGCGAGACGATATTCTTACAGGGCTGGGATAAACAAAGGCGGGACAGGAGCGGGATAAAACCATGGAAACAGAAAAAGCGCCTAGAGTCTTGAAACTCTAAGCGCTTGAATTTGCTGGTGCCGGGACCAGGAATTGAACCAGGGACACACGGATTTTCAGTCCGTTGCTCTACCGACTGAGCTATCCCGGCACCTTGTAGGTGGGCTTTTTACACGAGTTGTGAAGTCATGTCAACCATTTTCTCCCCTGGGCTGCTTCCAGCGGTTTCAATCTTTGTCAAGGGTAAGTCGGCCTATATCAATTTCCAAATCCAGATCCAAATCGAGATCGGACTCATCGCCGACACCCTTTCTCCCCTCCCCCTTCGGTTTTCCAGATGAGGGAAGATCGAATCCGTCCAGATCGATATCCCCGGCTGGAGGCGCCTGTCTGTCTGCCGAATCCGGGAGATCCTTCAGTTCCTCGAGCCCAAGGTCAAGACTGATATCGAGTTCGTCGTCGGCCTGTTTCGCCGCCGCTTGCGCCACCTTCGCTGTGCTGTCTGCCGAACCCGGGAGATCCTTCAATTCCTCGAGCCCAAGGTCAAGACTGAAATCGAGTTCGTCGTCGGCCTGTTTCGCCGCCGCTTGCGCCACCTTCGCTGTACTGTCTGCCGAACCCGGGAGATCCTTCAGTTCCTCGAGCCCAAGGTCAAGACTGAAATCGAGTTCGTCGTCGGCCTGTTTCGCCGCCGCTGGCGCCACCTTCGCTGTACTGTCTGCCGAATCCGGGCGATCCTTCAATTCCTCGAGCCCCAGGTCAAGATTGATATCGAGTTCGTCGTCGGCCTGTTTCGCCGCCGCTGGCGCCACCTTCGCTGTGCTGTCTGCCGAATCCGGGAGATCCTTCAATTCCTCGAGCCCAAGGTCAAGACTGAAGTCGAGTTCGTCGTCGGCCTGTTTCGCCGCCGCTTGCGCCACCTTCGCTGTGCTGTCTGCCGAACCCGGGAGATCCTTCAATTCCTCGAGCCCAAGGTCGAGACTGAAATCGAGTTCGTCGTCGGCCTGTTTCACCGCCGCTGGCGCCACCTTCGCTGTACTGTCTGCCGAATCCGGGCGATCCTCGAGATCATCCATATCCAGATCGAGACTGAAATCGAATTCGTCGGCCGCTTGCTCCGTGACCGGCGATACGGTTTTTCTAGGCGGTGCAGCCAGGTCGGAGATATCGGCAAGTTCTTCAGGTAATTCCCGGCCGATCCTGCCCTGACTTCCAAGAGCCGCAACCGCACCGCCGACAACCGGCCCCTCCAGATCATTCTGGAATTGCGAAAGATCAATCGCAATCTCCCCTTCTTCATCCTTGCCGGTTTCGAGCGAAAGCTCCATTCCATCGCTCAACCCGGCATCATCACCGGTCTCCATCTGCAAGGAAGAGGTTTCAGCGCCGGCGACGGTTTCCTGATCATCGAAAAGAATTTCGAGATCAGGATCCTGCACTTCGAAATCCTCGACGACCTCATCGCTTATCCTGATATCCTCGCCGTAGGCCTTCGCCTCATTCACGTCCTGGATTTTAAGGAAGAGAGGGGTTGTGACGCTGAATGCCGTCCCACGCACTAATTGAGCTATACCGCTATAATCTTTACCGCATTTGACACATTTGGGCAGCTGGTCAAACGAGATGAATCCGCATTTTGGGCAGCGCATGAGTGTTCCTCTTTAGAGATATTCCCCAGTCCCGGCCTGCAACCTCTGGCGACCGGAATCGCACCTGACGGCGTTGTACTGCATTATCACACGTTTTTTCACGAATAATCAACAATTTTTCTATCGCCGCAGATACTTAGGGGCCGTTACGAAATAACCATTACATCTTCACCCATTTCGTTACGGCCCCTTATGCCGCTATCGACACTCCACCGTTACGGTTATTTTATACGACGGCTTACACGAACCAATCCATGCCGATATCACAGCCGGGAGCCGAATGGGTCAAGGCGCCGATGGAGATGATATCGACACCGGTGGCGGCAATCCCCGCCACCGTATCAAGATTGACCCCGCCCGAGGCCTCGACCAGGGCCCGGCCGTCGATACAGGCCACCGCCTCCTGCATCGCCTGTAGCCCCATATTGTCGAGCATGATGATATCGACCCGGCAGGCCAGGCATTCCCTGACCTGCTCGATGTTCTCGGTCTCGACCTCAATGCGGATCGTGTGCGGCACCTTGGTCCTGACCCTGGCCACGGCCTCGGTGATACTGCCGCAGGCGGCGATATGGTTGTCCTTGATCAGCACCCCGTCGGTAAGGTTGAACCGATGGTTGCTGCCGCCGCCGGCCTGGACCGCATATTTCTCCAGCATCCGCAGGCCGGGCGTGGTCTTCCTGGTGTCGGTGATCCGTGCCCGATGGCCCCTGACCTGCTCGACGAAGCGGGCCGTCAGGGTGGCGATGCCGGAGAGGCGCTGCAGCAGGTTGAGCGCCACCCGTTCGGCCTTGAGCAGGTCGACCACCGGTCCGCGCACGGTCAGCAGGACATCGCCGGGGTGGGCCGCCGTGCCGTCGGCAACCGGGTTGATGGTTTCGATCGCCGGGTTCTGGACCCGGAAGACCTCGGCCGCCACCGTCCCGGCCCCGGCAACGATGCACTCCTGCCGCGACACCAGTCGGGCGCCGCCGGTATCGGCCTCGCTGAAGATCGATTCACTGGTCAGATCACCCCGGCCGATATCCTCGGCGAGAAACGACCTGATCATCCCCTGCAGCTGATTCCTGTCCATGGTGTCGTCTCAGGCTATGTTCTGCAACCGCTCCTCGGCCTCGGCGATCGCGGTCAATCGGGCCTCGAGGGCCGCCTTCTTCTCCTGTTCCCCGGCCACGACATCCGCCGGGGCGTTGGCCAGAAACTTGGCGTTGCCGAGCTTGCCGCTGACCTGGCGCAGCTTGGCCTCGGTCTTTTCCCGCTCCCGCCCCAGTTTCTGCAGTTCCGCCGCCACGTCGACCAGGCCCTTGAGCGGGACGTAGATCTCGATATCGTTGTAGATGTAGGTGGCGGCATCGGCCGGTTTGTCGCCCAGGACCTGGACGGTGAGATCGCTGAGCCGGGTCATGTCGGCGACCGCCGCGGCGTAGGAATCGATCAACCCCTTGGTTTTTGCATCGGTGCAGACCACGCAGGCCTCGATGCGGGTGGATGGGTGGATGTCGGCCTCGGAACGGATGTTGCGGATGCCGGAGATGATTCCCATCAGGGTCGTCATCTGTCCTTCCGCCTCCGGATCCGCCCACTGCTCCTGCCGCTCCGGAAACGATTCCAGCATCAGGGTGCGGCGCTCGCCGGGCAGCACGCTCCAGATCTCCTCGGTGACGAAGGGGGTGATCGGATGCATCAGCTTCAGCACGATCTCGAGTACCGTCAGCAGGACACCGCGGGCGTCGCTCCGGGCCCGGTCGTCCTTGCTGAACAGGTCGGCCTTGATCCACTCCAGGTACCAGTCGCAGAACTCGTGCCAGATGAACTGGTAGTTGGCCGAGGCGACATCGTTGAAATGGTAGCCGTCCAGCCCGTCCCGCACCGCCGCAATCGTCGCCGCGGTACGGCTGAGGATCCAGCGGTGGACCAGCGCCAACCCCTGCGGCCGGTCGCAGACCTCCCCGCCATCAGGGTCGCCGTCGCCGACGTGCATCAGAGCGAAGCGGGCGGCGTTCCAGATCTTGTTGATGAAAAAGCGATAGCCCTCGATCCGGTCTTCGTCGAGCCGGATCTCGCGGCCCTGGGCGGCGAAGGCGGTGAGGGTGAAGCGCATCGCGTCGGTGCCGTAGCGGCCCATGACCTCGAGCGGGTCGATGACGTTGCCGGTCGATTTCGACATCTTCTTGCCGTGCTTGTCCCGCACCAGCGCATGGAGGTAGACGTCGTGGAACGGGACCTCGTCCATGAAGTGCAGGCCCATCATCATCATCCGCGCCACCCAGAAGAAGAGGATGTCGAAACTGGTGATCAAGCACCGAGGTCGGGTAGAAGGTCGCCAACTCCCTGGTCGGCTCCGGCCAGCCCAGGGTCGAAAAGGGCCACAGGGCCGAGGAGAACCAGGTGTCGAGGACGTCGTGCTCCTGCTCCAGGCGGGAGGAAGCGCACTTCGGGCAGCGCTCGGGATCGATCGACTCGACGATCAGTTCGCCGCAGTCGCTGCAGGTCCAGGCCGGGATACGGTGCCCCCACCAGATCTGGCGGGAGATGCACCAGTCGCGGATGTTGTCCATCCAGCTGTAGAAGGTGTTGTACCAGGTTTTGGGATAGATCCTGATCCGCCCGTCGCGCACCGCCGCCACCGCCTTGTCGGCCAGGGGCCGGACCGAGACGAACCACTGCATCGAGGTCGTCGGCTCGATGACCGTCTTGCAGCGGTAGCAGAGGCCGATGGCATGGTCGTAGTCCTCGACCTTGTCGAGCAGCCCCAGCTCCTGAAGGTCGGCCACGACCTGTTTGCGGCAGGCGAAGCGGTCGAGCCCCTGGTACTTGCCGGCCGCCTCGTTCATGACTCCCATGTCGTCCATGACCTTGAGCAGGTCGAGGCCGTGGCGGCGGCCGATCTCGTAGTCGTCGCGATCGTGGGACGGGGTGACCTTGAGGGCGCCGGTGCCGAAATCCATCTGCACGTGGTGATCGTAGACCACCGGGATGATCCGGCCGGTCAGCGGCAGGCGGATGCCGATGCCGGCCAGGTGGCGGTAGCGCTCGTCGTCGGGATGGACCGCGACGCCGGTATCGCCGAGCATGGTCTCAGGGCGGGTGGTGGCCACCACGACATACCCGGAGCCGTCGGCGTAAGGGTAGCGGATATGGTAGAGCTTGCCCTTCTTGTCCTCGTGCTCGACCTCGTCATCGGCCAGGGCGGTATGGCAGCGCGGGCACCAGTTGACGATATAGTCGCCCTTGTAGATCAGGCCTTCCTTGTACAGGCGGACGAAGACCTCGCGTACCGCCGTCGACAGCCCCTCGTCCATCGTGAACCGCTCGCGCTGCCAGTCGCAGGAGGAGCCGAGCCGCTTCAGCTGGTTGATGATCGTTCCGCCCTTGTCCTCGCGCCACCCCCAGACCCGGTCGATGAAGGCCTCGCGGCCGAGGTCGTGCCGGCTCTTGCCCTCTGTCGCCAGCTGCCGTTCGACGACGTTCTGGGTGGCGATGCCGGCGTGATCGGTGCCCGGCAGCCACAGGGTATTGTCGCCGCACATGCGGTGATAGCGGGTGAGGATATCCTGCAAAGTGTTGTTGAGGGCGTGACCGACGTGGAGGACGCCGGTGACGTTGGGCGGCGGGATGACGATCGAGAACGAGGGCCGCCCCGCCTCCATCTTCGCCGTGAAGCAGTCGTGTTCCAGCCAGTGCCGCAGCCATTTTTCTTCGACCAGGGAAAAATCGTACCCCTTGCTCAACAGGTTTTCTTCTTTGCTTGCCATGACCAGTATGATGAATGTTTGAGGTAGTCGGCCCGTCCCGCTGAATTCACTGCCGCAGAATCGGCGGAAAGGCGCCGACGGGGGAAAGGGCCGGTGGGAGAGATGCAGAGGGGATACGGGAAAATCGAATCTGCCCAGACACTACCGAGGAAGGATCTTTAATTCAACAGTTTTTCCGTGAAAAGGAGGGAAAATGCGGCCATTTCGGGCCAATGGAACAGCGACCGGAGCGGCGGCGGCAGGCGGCGCCTACCTGGCGCTCCATGGCTTGGGCAAGAAAATCTGCTCGTAGAGATTGAGCGCATACCGGTCGGTCATGCCGGCGATATAGTCGCAGACCTGGCGGTGGGCGATCCTCTCGTTCGGCCAGTCGCTCTCCTCCTCGCCCGGTTCCCAGCCCTCGTCGATCCGCCCGGAGAGGCCGTTCTCAAAGAAGTAGCCGTAGAGTTCACGGATAATCTTCTGGGCCTTCTCGAACTCGTTATGGACCTTGTAATAGCGATAGACGTTGTCGTACAGAAAGGTGCGGAGGTCGGTGATCGCCTCAAGCATCGCCTCGCTGACGTGCAACCGGCCGTCATCCGCCCCCAGGGTCTCGACGATCAGGTCCCGGACCATTGCCCCGATCCGCTTCGAATGCCGCTCGCCGACGACGTCCTTGATCTTCTGCGGCAGATCCTTGCCCTTCAGCACCCCCGAGCGCAGGGCATCGTCCATGTCGTGGTTGACGTAGGCGATGATATCGGCCAGCCGGACCAGCTGGCCCTCGAGGGTCACTGCGATCTCCGAGTCATCTTTGGGCAGGATATCGCCGTTGCCCTTCGAATGCTTGACGATGCCGTTGCGGACCTCGAAGGTCAGGTTGAGGCCCTGGCCGCCGTTTTCCAAGGTGTCGACGACCCGCAGGCTGTGGATGAAGTGACGGAAACCGCCGGGATGGAGCTCGTTGAGGGTCGCCTCGCCGGCATGGCCGAAAGGGGTATGGCCGAGATCGTGGCCGAGGGCGATGGCCTCGGTCAGGCATTCGTTGAGGCACAGGGCGGTGGCCATGCTGCGGGCGATCTGGGACACCTCGAGGACGTGGGTCAACCGCGTCCGGTAATGGTCGCCGGTCGGGGCCAGGAAGACCTGGGTCTTGTGCTTGAGGCGGCGGAAGGTCTTCGAGTGGGTGATGCGGTCCCGGTCGCGCTGGAAAGGCAGGCGGATGTCGCGGAGATCGTCATCCTCCGGCTTGGTTCGCCCCCTCGACCGTTTGTTCAGGGCGGCGTAGGGAGAGAGGATCTGTTCCTCCCGTTCTTCGAGCTGTCTTCTGATCGATGTACCGACCACAGGGATAAATGCCATGCCGCTTCTCTGCCTGTCCAGGAATAGAGATTCTTGACCCCACCGGCTTTCTTTACACACCAGGGGCGACAAACGCAAGCAGGATTGGCGGGCCGGACCGACGGCCGTCGGTCTTCGCTACTCGTAGCGTGCCGTCGGCTGACCGTCCTCGAACGACAACACGATCGTCGAGATTTCGGTGAGGTCCACCTCCGGCCAGTCGATCGCATCGCCTTCGCCGTCGACGACCCTGATATTCCAGTAATCGGCCTCTTCCCCCAGATCGAAACTGATTTCGATTTCCTGACCGTCCGGCAGGGTATCCTTCGACAGCACGTCCTCCTGCCAGTCATGGGCGAAGGCCGGCCTGATGTAAAGCTCATAGATCTCCACCCCCGTCCTGTTGACCAGGGTGAAATCCTGTTCACCCGCCGTCGCCGGGCCTGCGGCAAGCAGGACCAGCAGCACGGTCGGCAGCAGATTGTTCATGGCTCACATTCCTCGTTGAAATTGGCCCCGCCGCACCGGCAACCGCAGCCCCGACCCGTAACATTGTCGGCAAAACGACAGGATATGTCAAGTCGCGGCGATTTTTTCCGGGCCGGCAGGATGTGCTGCCGGCCGGCGGCAACAGGTGTCGACCGCTCCTGCGATCTCGCATGCCGCTGCCTGGGTCAGGCCGGCGGTTACAAGGCATCGAGGGCGAGCGTGGCGGAGGGCTGCGCTTTCGCGGCCAGCGGTTCCGCAGCCTTGACGGCGATCCTGGCCTTCGCAATCCGGCCTTCGCCTTCCAGCCCGGCGACGATCGATTGCGCCCGCGCCTCGGCCAGCCGCCGGAGATCCGCCTCCGCCACCGTTTCGCTCTCGAGAAGCCGGCTGTACAGTTCCTCCGCCCAGCCGACCGCCTCGTCATGACTCATACCGCCCGGGACCAGCGTATACAGTTTCAGATCGTCCGCCAGCTTCGCCAGCCCCCTCGCCTCCGAGGCCTCCCCCCGGTCCTTCGCCGCAGATGCTCGAGGTTGGGTCGCTCCCGCCGTGAAGGCCTCCTCGAGCTCGTCCAGCGCCTGCTTCCCGAAACGCTCAAGATACAATTCTTCCAGGATATCGCGGGCGTCGGAGTCACCAAAATCGATCGGGCCGGCCTTGTCCTCCGGCTCGATCTCCTCTCCCAGGCGGGCGGCGACCGTGCGGCGGAGGCTCCGGGTCCGCAACTCGGAGCCGTCGACATCGGGACTGTAGCGCCCCTGGACGATCAGCTTGAGCTGCGGCCGGCGTTCCAGGGCGGCGGCGAGCTGCACCAGCTTTTCCTTTTCCGGAGGCAGGAGCCTGGCGCTGCCCGGGTCAAACGCCAGCCTATCGAATTTTTCCGTCTTGCCGCCAAACATCTTCGCCAGGACCTGAAACGGGGCGGTTGCCGTCCGGGTGATGACATTGGCAATCATTTTCCGCACCAGCACGCCGAAATTGAAATGGGGGTCGTTGAGATCCCCGGTCACCGGCAGGCCGATATCGATCCGGCCGCTTGAATCGCGCAACAGTGCCAGTGCCAGATCCAGTGGGAGATTGGCGGCATCGGGGTTGTCAACCTGCTCGCCCAGAATCAGGTTGTCGATGACGATCTTATTATCGCCCATCATCCGGTAGTCCTGCAGCTTGTATTTGAGGTCGGCGGAAATCTTGCCCGACGTGATCAGACGGCCGGCGAATTTGCCTGAATACGGCGACAGGCTTTTCATCTCGAGGTTGCGGAAGGTCAGGCTGAGATCGGATGAACGGCGAAAATCATCGGGCCGGATCACCCCGCTGATTTTGGCAGTGCCGAAGCGATCGACTTGGCCGTCCAGTTGGATCCGGGCCTGGGCATCCCGGTCCGACGAGAGTCCCGTGACCGCGCCCTTGAGGTCATGGATGCGGGTCTTGAACTGCGGTTGCAGACTGAGATCGGCAAACACCATATCGCCGTTGTCGATCCGGATCCTGGAAAGATCGAAGGCGAAGGCGTCCCGGTCGTTATCGGGCCGACCACCATCCGCCGCCGGCTGCTGGCGAAGATGGGGGCGAATCGCCGGCCGGCCGATCTTTCAGGACCCTGGCGAGATTGAGGGTCTTGTCCTCGCCGATGATCAATTCCCCGACCGGCCTGGAGATCCTGATCTCCTGGGCCTTGAGTCCGTTCGGCTGCAGCGTCAGGCTGAACCTGGGCAGCCGGACGGCGTCGACACTGAGGTAGGGCTTGCTGGCCGCGGGATCGACCAGCCGCAACCCGTTGAGGCTGAAATTCCCGGCGAAGGCGGCCTTCGACGCCTCACCCGGCAAGCCATAGCGCAGGTTCCCTTTGACAGAGGCCAGTGCCGACTCCAACTTCAGGGTGACATAGGGATCGAGATAGGGTTGCAGGGATGTCAGCGCCACATCGGTGGCCTCGAGCTCGGCAGCCACCGACGGCCCGGCGGGGTCGACCGTGCCGCTGACAGTCGCCGTCCCCCCCGGTGCCATCTGAAATCCGACGGTGAAGTCCATCGGCGATCGGCCGTCGATCCCGGTCAGCCTGGCCTTGAAATCGTGGAGGTTGAGCACGGGGGCGGCCGAAGACGTCGTCAGGTCGGTGAATCCGGCCTTGAACGCCTCAATCTCGAAGGATTTGAGAAGGTATTTCCACGCCGGGCCGGGACCGGGGGTCGGGGCCGGGGCGGCCTTGCCTGATTTCGCGACCTTGACGTTCGGCTGCAGCAGCTGCTGCCAGTTTATGTTTCCGGCGGCATCCCGGGCGACGTCCAGCCCGCCGCGACGCAACGCCAGCCGTTCCAGGGACAGCGATCGGGCGCCGAAATCGACTGCCCCGCCGTCCGCCGTCAGCGTCTCGGCGGCAAACAGCGGTTCCGGCGACCGGCCGCGGTCAACCCGGATTCCCCGCCATTCTCCGGCGATCCGGCGCAGGACAGCATGGGTCGGTCCGCCGCCGACGGCAAGCTCCGCCTGCAGATGGAGATCGGCGCCGGCGACCGCCGCCCTGACCGGGACCTGGCGGCTCCTGTCGTCGAGGGTCATGGCGATATCCTTTATTTCGACGACGTCCGCCTTGACCGTGAACGGCCGGACAGAGGCGGCCGGGGGAGGAGCCTGGGTCAGCCCGGTCTTCTGCGGCGATGCCTGGCGGATGACCTGCTGCAGATTCAGAGCGCCGGCATCGTTTATCCGGGCATCGATGGCGCCGCCTCCCAGCAGCAGGCGTGAAACCTGCAGTTCCCGACTTGCCGAGATCGAAACGAGGCGCCGTCAGCTCGAACTTTTTGGCTTGAAACAAGGGCTTCTCGGCCTGAGGCAGTTTGAGCGCCAGCTCAGTGATGGAAAAATGCAACCCCTCCAGGGTCAGTTGGAGCGGAGAGGATCCGGCATTCAGCCGGTAGGCGGTGGCGAGATCGATCCGCCCCTCGGGCTCTTCCAGGTTGACGCTGTCGCGGACAAATTGCCACAGGCTGGAGGTCCGGACGGCATTGAGAGTGAGTTTGCCGCTCGACCGGAACGGGGCCAGGGCGATCTCGCCCTCCCAGCGGATCGACTCCCCGGCGTCGGTGACGGCGGCAAGATGACAGGTGCCGTTTTGTTCCCTGACCGTCGCAAAGCCCTGCAGGTCGAGGTCAAGTGCCTGCAGCGTGAAACCGGCCGGGGTGCCCGGGCGCTTGTCGACCACGGCCAGCCGCCCTTCCCGGATGGTGGCGTTGCGGAGGATCAACGGCAGGGGGCCGGCATCGGCCGCCTCCGCCGCGTCGGGCGGCGGGGAGGCGGCCAGCCGCGCCAGATTGAGCGAGCCGTCGGCCTCGGCGACCAGATGCACCTCCGGCCGGGTGAGGGCGATCTCCCGCAGCACCACCGCCCAATGGAACAGACTGCTCGCCTCCAGGTCGACGAACAGCCGCTCGAAGCTCACCAGCGGCGCCCCGTCCGTCTGCTGCAGGCTGAGGCCGTTGACCTCGATGGTCAACAGGAAGGGGTTGATGGCGATCCTGTCGACCGCGGCCCGGCTGTCAAGGTGCCGGGCCGCATAGCCGGGCGCATACCAGCGCAGGACCCTCGGCGCCGCGACAAAACCGGCGAGGGCATAGAGCAGCACGGCGACCGCTGCAATAATCAGGTACCTGTTGGTCAACACCTTTCGAATCGTGGGATGCATGTGTCGGGAAGGTGGTTGTCCTCGGCCGTTGCCTTCAGACCAGCGCCAGGGACGGCGGGGAATTCAGGGCTGCCATTTTTTGATCTTGCCGGCATCGGCGTGTTCGGAAATATCATCATCGGCGGGCTCGAATGGCGTATCGCGGCGGAAATCGGGGATCAGCAGATCCTGGCTGGCCAGTTCCTGGATAAAGGCGTTGTCGAGCCCGAGATCGAGGGCATAGCCCATGATGTCGTCATACTCTTCCTCCGTCAGGGTCCGATCGATGCCGGGATACCGGCAGGCCCGGTACTGGGGCGAATACTGCGACATGATGCTGACGGCGATCTCCGGCGACATCTCGGCCAGGAACTTGAGGCATCGGCGGCTGTTGTCGAGGTGGCCGGGCAGAACGAGATGGCGCACCAGCAGCCCCCGGGTGGCGATCCCGGCGTCATCGAGCTGCAGGTGCCCGACTTGGTGGAGCATCTCCCGCAGAACGCCGGGGACGATATCGGCGTAGTCGCCGACCGCCGACAGCTTCAGGGCCAGGGCGTTGTCGAGGTACTTCAGGTCCGGCAGGTAGATGTCGACCAGCCCCCGGACCAGCCGCAGGCTCTCGACCTCGTCGTAGCCGTTCGAATTGTAGATCACCGGGATGGTCAGCCCCCGGCCCCTGGCCAGGACGATGGCGTCGGCCATCTGCAGGACCATGTGCGAGGGTGAGACGAAGTTGATGTTGTGGGCACCTTCGTCCTGCAGTTGCAGCATGAGGGCGGCCAGCTCGTCGTTCGTCAGCAGCCAGGTCGGATTGTGCTCGAACTCCTGGCTGATCTGGTAATTCTGACAGAAGACGCAGCGGAGATTGCAGCCGACAAAGAAAATGGTCCCCGACCCGCGGGTGCCGGACAGCGGCGGTTCCTCGCCGAAATGGAGCCCGGCATGGGAGATCAGGATGCCGGGCGGTACCCGGCAGAATCCGGCCTCGCCGGCCGGACGGTCGACCCCGCAGTGCCGGGGGCAGCATTCACAGTGGTTGAGTCGCGCCGCAAAGGACATCTTCCCTCCTCTTCGACAATCCTGGCCTTCCGCCCCAGACCCGCTCGAAGGCGATCTGGCCGGCGGCCGTGTCCTGCTGCAGGGTTTCCAGCAGGGACGCGGCCTTGTCCCAGGGATAGCCGGGATACTGGTCTTTCGCCTCGTCAAGCTTGTCGCCGAAGATCTGGTGCAGACCGCTGCAGACGGCCCGGGCATGGGGACCGATGCCCTCGTGGTCGATGAACAGGATGGCATCGATCAGGTCCGCCAGCTTGATCACCAGCAGATGCTCCGGGTTCCGCCGGCGGATGTCCTCCCGCATGTCCTCGAGCCAGGGCGCAATCTGCCTCTCGATTTCGCGCACGGGGTTGTCGGTGCCGCTGATCGCCTCGATATGCCGCTTCAACGGGCTCGGCAGATCACCCATCAGCAGCTCCGGGGCGTCGTGCAGCGAGGCGTATTCCATGATCCGGAGCAGGGCGGCATCGTCGAGACCGGGCCCGAACATGTCCCTCGCCAGGTGGCTGGCGATCCGGGTCACCATGAAGAGGTGCTCGGCCAGGGTCTGGTCCCGGGAGGTGCGGACGCTGTGCCAGCGGGTCACATGACCGGCGCGGGCGAGATCGGCGAGTTCGAGTTTCGGCAGGGTCATCGGCAGTTGCGGTACGGGGTTGCCGGAACACGCCGGCGCGCGGTCCGTCGCTTACGAACGATATCCGCCGGATACTCCTTGTCCGGCACTGATACTCCTCATCCTACCATCTTTTACCGGACCTGTCCAAGGACCTCTGCGCCCGGTGGCTTTGGTCGCGCGGCGGAATTTTCCTTTGCATCGGCAGCCGGGGCAATGACAGTTCGACAACAGCGCCGGCTGACGGCCGGCAGGCGCTTTCAGCCGATGACAACGGATCATGACGACTCTCGACCAGTTCAACCGCCGGACCCCACACCGACAACCTGAAAAGCTGCAGCCCGGTCGAGAACGGCGACATCACCCTGTTCGACGAACCGGGCCACGGGAATCAATCACCACTTGCGGGCCGCGACCGGTTACCCCTCTTGACAGAATGGCGCAGGATACGAATAATTGATGAGCATACTTGATGTTCAAGAGATGTACCCAGATGCGGCAGCGAGACATTGTTCCCGTTGCCCGGAACCTTCACCCAGGAGTACACTGATGGCGACAATCACACTGAAAGGCAATCCAATTGAAACTGCAGGCAATCTGCCGGCCATCGGCAGTCAGGCGCCGGCCTTCACCCTGACCCGGACCGATCTTTCCAATTGCAGCCAGGACGATTTTGCCGGCAAGACGGTCGTCCTCAACATCTTTCCCAGCATCGACACCTCCGTCTGCGCCGCTTCGGTGCGCCGATTCAACGCCGAGGCGATTCTCCAGAAGGATACGGTCGTGCTGTGCATTTCCGCCGACCTGCCGTTTGCTCACAAACGGTTCTGCGAGGCGGACGGCCTGGAAAACGTCATCCCGCTGTCAATCTTCCGCTCACCGGCCTTCGGCAGCGATTACGGCGTCACCATCACCACCGGGCCGCTGGCGGGATTGCTGGCCAGGGCTGTGGTCATCATCAATACCGACGGCAAGGTGGTCTACACCGAACTGGTGCCGGAAATCGGCCAGGAACCCGACTACCACAAGGCCATCAGCGTACTTTCATAGTACGCCCCGACTTCCGATCGATCTCCATCCTGACTGCCACCGGCAGTCAGGATGGAGCGGTTGCCGACGCCAATCCCCCCCACGGCCATCGATCCGGAAAAACCCATGCCGCGCCGCTCGGCACCATCGCCGACAAGCTGTTTGCCATTCCCCGCCGGAACGGGTATGATAGCCCGGAAATCGCTGTTTTAAATCCAACCTGTTGAATCCACCACACTTATTACCACCCAAGGCATCCATCCGGTCATGAAATATCCACTGCCAGACAACGCCTCCGTGCTCATCACCGGCGCCACCGGTTTCACCGGCCGCTGGCTGGTCGACAAACTCCGCGACGAAAAGGTCCGGATCAAGGTCATCGCCCGCCCCTCGCGCCGCGCCGAGGAGTTGAAAGCCCTCGGCTGCGAAGTCTTTGAAGGCCAGATCTACGACCCGGCGACGGTGGCGGCCGCCTGCCGCGATATCGACTACATCATCCATATCGCCGCCGCCTTCCGCGAGGCCGGGGTCTCCGACGACATCTACGGCAAGGTCCATGTCGACGCCACCAAGCTGCTGGCCCGGGCGGCGGCGGCCATCCCGGGGTTCAAGCGCTTCGTCCATGTGTCGACGATGGGGGTGCATGGCCACATCGAGAACCCGCCGGCGACCGAGGAGTCGCCCTACGGCCCGGGGGATCTGTACCAGGAGACCAAACTCGAGGCGGAACTGTGGATCAGGGATTTCGCCAAGAAAAGCGGGATGTCGCTTGCCGTCATCCGCCCCACCGGCATCTACGGACCGGGTGACCGCCGCCTGCTGAAGGTCTTCAAGATGGCGCAGTGGCCGGTGTTCCCGATCCTCGGCTACGGCAAGTGCCTCTACCACCTGACCCACGTCGAGGACCTGACCAACTCCTTCCTGCTGGCCGCGACCCACCCCCAGGCCGAGCACGAGGTCTTCCTCTGCGGCGACCCCGAGGCGATCTCGCTGGTCGACATGGTCAGGATCAGCGCCGAGGTCACCGGCCACATGCCGAAGATCCTGCGGCTGCCGGTCACCCCCTTCTTCTGGCTCGGGGACCTGTGCGAACTGGTGTGCAAGCCGCTGAAGATCGAGCCGCCGATCTACCGCCGCCGGGTGGCCTTCTACACGAAGGACCGCTCCTTCGACACCTCGAAGATCCGCAGGCTGCTGGGCTTCGAGAACGTCTACAGCAACCGCTCGGGGATCATCGAGACCGTGAAGTGGTACCGGGACAAGGGCTGGCTCTAGTGATCAGCTCGTGCAGTGGGCGTAGCAGTCACGGAGCACGCCGCTGAAGATCCGGTGCTGCTCGTCGCCGCCGATCCGCCGGGCCTCGGTCGTCAGCCGCTGCCGCTCCTCGTCGCTGGTCTCGGCCAGGCCGCGGTAGAGGGTGCGGGCCAGGGACGCCGGGTCCGGGTCTCGCCAGCAGGCAATTGCCGGCATTGAGCACCTGGGTGTGGGAGGGGATGTCGGTCGCCACCAGCAGCCGGCCGGAGGCGAGATAGGTATAGATCTTGAGGGGGACGTTGTTGCCGGTGCTCCGGCTCGACACCAGGAGATCGGCCCCATCCATGAAGATCGGCATCGCCTCGGCCGGATGGGCGCCGCAGAACACCACCTCCTCGGCGATCCCCAGATCCGCAACCTTCTGCCGGTAGGCGGCCACCGATTTCGCCTCGCCCTCGCCGCCGCCGACCAGCAGCAGGGCGAAGGGGAAGCGGCCGGCCACCAGGTTTTTCAATTCTCTGATTCCTTCCAGCAGCAGATCGATCCCCTGGTAGGGATGGAAATTGCCGGTATAAAGGATGACCTGGCGCGGCACGGCGAAGAATTCCTGCCTGATCCGCTGCCGCAGGTCGCCGGTGTCGAGATCGTCGAACACCAGCGGGCAGTCGGGCAGGGTGGCGGCATAGACCCCCGGCGCCAGCTTCGTCCGCAGGATCTCGGTCATCTCCGGGCCGACGGTGATGATCGCCCGGGCCCGCTGCATCGCCCGTGACTCCATCTTCCTGAACAGCTCCAGCAGCGGCGCAAACGGCAGGTAGTTGCCGTCCTCGATCTGCTGCGACATCCACGAGTGCATGTCGTAGACGTAGGGCACGCCGAATTTTTTTCCCAGCCACGCGGCGATGAACCCCGCCTCCTCCACCCCGTGAATCACCGCATAGCCGTTGCGCCGCACCATCCGGTGGGCGGCGCAGGCCAGCGGGATATCGAAGATGACTTTCTGCGGCGACGGCCCGATCTTCACCGAGGTCAGCAGCGGCGGCCGCAGCGACCGATGGATCTCGTATCTTTTCTTTTTCGGATCGATCCCCAGGGGGTAGCAGAGCAGGTCGACCCGATAGCCGAGCTCGGCCAGGGCGTTGACCGTGGCCAGGGCCCGGAAGGAGCTGCCGCGCGACAGGAGAAACGGTTGCGGCAGGATGTAGAGGATCTTGTGTGCGGTCATCGCCCCGGTCTTTCCTCAGCGTCCGGCGTCGAGCTCGGCGACGCAGTCGGCGGCGATCATCGCCTTCTGCTGCAGCTGCGGGATCCGCTCGGCCAGGATCTCCCGCGTCGCCTGCCGCCGCTCCCAGTTGGCGAGGAGAAAGCGGTGGATCCGCTCGCTGCTGAACTGCTGGAAATCGGTGCAGGAATCGGCGATCCCCAGCTGATCGAAGTAGTGCTGGACCTTCGGCTGGTAGGCCAGGCCGGCAATCGGCGTCCCCGACGACGAGGCCAGGATCATCGCGTGCAGCCGCATCGCGAACAGCATCGACACCTTCGACAGCACCCCCTTGATCTGGTAGTGGTCATACTGGCGGTTGTCGATCGCCGCCACCGGCTGGCTGACCTGCAGGCGCTTGCGCAGTTCGGCGGTCAGTTCGATATCGCCGTGGTAGGTGCTGACAAGCAGCAGCGGTGCCGCCACCGTCCGGCACAGCTGGTTGATGGCGGTTGCGATCAGGTCGAGAAAGCCGCCGACATCGAGCTTCACCCCGCTCTGCTCCGACCAGGTGTTGAGGTACTTGTTGATGTTGATCGCCAGGATCTCCTGGGTGGGGTTGAGGCCGATGGTGCGGTAGATCGAGTCGATCTCCCCGTCGCTGATGCCGGGGGCGTTGAGGGCGGCGTCGGCGGTGACGAGGAAGCGGCTCTCCGGCACCCCGATCCGCCGCAGGACCTCGGCCGAGCCCTCCTCCCGCACGGTGATGAAATCGCAGCTGTCGCAGACCTTCTTCAGCATCTTCGCCCCGAGTTCGGTGGTGATCGGCCCGACCCCGCAGTTGTAGAGACCGACCCTTCGGCCCGCCTTCTTCGCCGCCGGCAGCAGAAAATAGAGCGACGACAGGAAGTTGAACATCGGGTTGAAGAGCGAACGGTCAAAGAGCACGGCATCGAAGACCAGGGACAGGTCGCTGCCGGTGACGGCCTTGTAGGTCGGCCACCCCAGCAGCTTCAGCGAGCCGGTCCAGGGCATGACGTTGATCGCCTCGACCCGGTTGTGGCGGTAGGTCTGCTCGACAAAACGGGGAAAGAGGGTCGGGACCCGGTAGAGGAGCCGACGCTTCAGGCGCAGATCGATGGCCTCCATGATGCCGGAGATCAGGGCGGCATCGCCGGCGTTACGGCCGGCGGCGGAACCGAGCAGACAGACGGAATTGATCATGTTGGTGTACCTCAGTCGGCCGGAATCGGGCGGAGGAGGCACCCCCTCGGCCTGCTTTCCGGTCAATGTATTGAAAAATACGTCTATTTCAGCATTCCTTCGCTGTGCCGAAGGCATGCAAGTCTAAATCATTCCGCCACGGATGACAATCTCTCAATGGCCGGAACGCCTCCCTCCTTCATCCCTCCCGGCTGTGCCAGTTCCAGGCGTCGGCGACAATGGTCGCGATCGCCGACCGTCGCGGCACCCAGCCGAGGACCTCCCGGGCCCGGCCATTGGCCGAGACCAGGCGGGGCGGGTCGCCGGGACGCCGGGCTCCCTGCAGTACCGGGACCTCCCGCCCGGCGATTGCGGCCACCGTCTCGACGACCTCCCGGACCGAGGAACCGCGGCCGGTGCCGAGGTTGCAGACGACACTGGCCCGTTCCCGCCGCAGGTGGTTGAGGGCGCGGACATGGGCGTCGGCGAGGTCGGTGACGTGGATGTAATCGCGGATCGCGGTGCCGTCCGGCGTCGGGTAGTCGCTGCCGAAGATCGTCAGCGGGCCGGCCTGCCCCAGCGCCGCTTTGATCGCCAGCGGCACCAGATGGGTTTCGGGGTCATGGCGTTCGCCGATTGCCCCGTCCGGATCGGCGCCGGCGGCGTTGAAATAGCGGAGGATGCCGTGGCGGATGCCGTAGGCGGCCTGGTAATCCCGGAGGATCGTCTCGACCATCAGCTTGCCGCGGCCGTAGGGATTGATCGGCTCCTGCCGCGTCTCCTCGCCGATCAGGTCGGTGTCGGGCATGCCGTAGGTGGCGCAGGTGCTGGAGAAGATGATGTCGCTGCAGCCGCCCCGGCGCATCGCCTCGAGCAGGCTGATGGTCCCGGCGACGTTGTTGCGGTAGTATTTGCCGGGATCCTGAACCGACTCGCCGACATAGGCGAAGGCGGCGAAATGGATGACGGCGGCAAACCGGTATTCGGCAAACAGCTCATCGAGGAGGCGGCCGTCGGCGATGTCGCCCTGAACGAACGGTCCCCACTGCACGAACTCGCGATGGCCGTAGACCAGATTGTCGAGGCTGACCGGCACCAGGCCGCTGCTCGCCAGTTCCTTGCAGGTATGGCTCCCGATATACCCGGCACCGCCGGTGACCAGCACATTCTCCGTCACGATCCTCTCCCCTTCCGGCGCCCGGTTCCTGGCGCTCACTGTCATCCGGCCCGGGGCGTCTTTCCCCGGACCCTCGTTGCCTTCTGGAAAAATGCGGCCATCCTAGCGCAGCGACGGTCCGAGGGCAACAGGTTTTCGCGGCGCCGGGCTTCTCGTCCCCTGTCCGGCCTCAAGACCAGCCGGGAAAAGCCTTGACAGGAGCCATGCCATTGGCTAAGAGATTCACCACTGCGTCCTTCCCCGATCACCCGTTCCGGGACGACCGGCCCCCGTTGCCCCGGCAGACCGGGTCATCGCCGGTCGACTCGATTCCACCCCAGGCCCGAACATTTCATGCCCCCGATTACGCCCCCGAACGGTACCGTCGTCGCCGTTGACAGCCACGTCCATTTCCATGACGTAAGCGACCCTGACGCCCTGCTCGATTCAGCCCTTGCCGCCCTCCGCCGCAACCTCGGCGATAAGCCCCTGACCGCCGCCCTGCTGCTGACCGAACCGGCCGCCCGGCCGACCTTTGCGACCCTCCGGGAGCTTGCGGCGCGAGGGCAGCCGGGAGCGACTGCCTCCTGGCGGCTGGAGGCGACCGGGGAGACCATCTCGCTGCGGGCCCGCAACCGCCACGGTGACACGATCTACCTCATCGCCGGTCAACAGCTCGTCACCGCCGAGAACCTCGAGGTCCTGGCGCTCTGCGCCCTGCCCGAGCTCCCCGACGGGCTCGATCTCCAGGCGACGGTGCGGCGGGTGCGACAGGCCGGCGGTCTGCCGCTGCTGCCCTGGGGCGTCGGCAAGTGGCTGGGCCGACGGGGCAGGATCATCAGCGAGTTCCTCGCCGGTGTACGCAATGAACCGCTCTTTGTCGGCGACAACGGCGGCCGGCCGGCGTTCTGGTCCTTCGTGCCGCAGTTCCGGCAGGCAACGGCCGGGGGTATCAGGATCCTCCGCGGTTCCGATCCGCTGCGCTGCAGTTTCCGTAGGCGGGGTCCCGGCAGTTTCGGCAACCTCATCGACGGCCCCCTTGATCCGACCCGGCCCGGCCACTCCCTTCATCAGGCCCTGACGGCCACGCCAGCCGGATCCAACCCTTCGGCAGCCTCGAATCTCCCTGGCATTTCTGCCGGGACCAGATCGCCCTGCGGCTCAGCTGATCGCTAACCATTACATCCACCCCTGACCATGAAACGAGACCTTTCCCTGCTCCGCGACCACAATTTCGATGCCGTCGTCATCGGCGGCGGCATCCACGGCGCCACCGTCTTCCACCGGCTCGCCGCCGCCGGCCTGAAGATCGCCCTTCTCGAAAAGAACGATTTCGGCAGCGGCACCTCGGCCAACAGTCTCAAAATACTGCACAGCGGCCTGCGCTACCTGCAGCACCTGAACTTCAAGCGCATCCGCGAATCGATCCGGTCGCGCAAGCTCTTTATGGAGATGGCCCCGCACCTGATCAAACCGATGCCCTGCATCATGCCGACGTACGGCCTCGGCCTCGAAGGCCGACCGGTGATGGCGATCGCCCTCGCCCTGTTCGACCTCATCGGTTGCGACCGCAACCAGGGGGCCCCGCCGGCCAACCGGGCCGGGCGCGGCAGGATCCTGTCACGGCGGGAGTGCCTGGCGATCGGCCCGGGGATCAAGGCCGAGGGCTTGACCGGCGCCGCCCTGTGGTACGACGACATGATCGTCAACACCGAGCGGATGACCCTGGCCTTCATCAAGGAGGCGATGCGCCACGATGCCGTCGGCGCCAACTACCTCCAGGCCGACCGGATCATCATCGCCGACCGGGAGGTCAGGGGGGTGGAGGTCAGCGACCGGCTCGGCGGCGCCGCCTTCACGGTCCACGCCCCGCTCGTCATCAACGCCGCCGGGCCCTGGCTGGGCGAGATCCAGCGCCGCTCGCGGCAATTGCCGACCACCGAGGACCTGGCCAAGGCGGTCAACATCGTCGTCGACCGCGCCCTCTTCCCCGGCTACGGGGTGGGACTCGCCGGCTCCACCGGCTATGTCGACCGCGACGCCGCCTTCAAACGCCGCAAGCGGTTGTACTTCTTCGCCCCCTGGCAGAACCGGACGATCATCGGCACGACGTACAGCTACACCGCCGGGCAGGACACGGCGGCGACAGTTACCGACGAGGACATCGTCGAGATCCTGCGGGAGGTCAACACCATCTACCCGATGGCCCGGCTGACCATGAAGGACGTGGTCTTCAGCCACGCCGGGCTGGTCCCCGCCTACCGCCCCACCGGCAGCGTGCGCCACAGCGCCGATCCGCAGATGGTCAAGCACTCGAAGGTCATCGACCATACCCGGGCCGATGGCCTCAAGGGCCTGCTGACGATCGAGGGGGTGAAGTACACCACCGCCCCGGCCATCGCCAGGGAGGTCGAGATGCTGCTGGCGGCCGGCCGAGGCCCCGGCGGCAGCGCCGCGGTCGGCCCCCGGCCCCACGGTTTCGCCGACCGGCGGCTCATCGACGCCTTCGGCCGGCGCTTTCGCCATATTGAGCAGGTCTACGGGCCGGACTGTGTCGAAATCTTCCAGATCATCGCCGCTGATGAGAGATCGGCCTGTTACCTGCGGCTCGACCCGCCGCTGCTGGCGGCCGAGGTCATCCACGCCGTGCGCGAGGAGATGGCCGTCAAACTGAGCGATGTCGTCCTGCGGCGGACCGACAGCGGCACGACCGGTTGCCCCGACCGTCACGACCTGCGGGCAATCGCCGGCGTCATGGCCGGCGAACTGGGGTGGGATGAGCCACGAATCGAACGGGAAATCGCCGAGGTGCTGGCCCATTACGCCGGCAACCTCGGTCTCAAGGGAAAGGAAGATAGAATGGATAGCCGCTGAGCGACTGCCGGCCCCCGCCTCAGGCCGGCAGGCCCGTCCGGGTCATCCGTCCGAAGTCTTCAGCGGATCGAGACCACCGGGCAGTCGGCCTTGAGGATGACATACTGGGCGGTCGAACCGAAGATCAGCTTGCCGACCTTCGACCGGCTCTTGACGGCGAGAATGATCTCGTCGCACCCGTTCTCCCTCGCGTACTGGACGAGATCCTCGCCGGGGGTGCTGCCGCGGATCAGCAGATGGGTCTCGTTCTTCACCCCCTGTTCGTCAAGGAATTGTCCGGCCTTGGCAAGATTCTCCTCGGCCTCCCTGATCTTTTCCCCCTCCGTCGTCCCTCCTCCGAACATCGAGGTGACGACATGGACCTCGTCGTCGCTGGTCCGGGCCCGCTTGACCGCCTCTTTCAGCAGGTCCTTTCCGACATTCACTCCCCGATAGCCGACAAGAATCTTCATGTAGTGTTCCTCCCTCCCAGGTTGTTGATAAGCAGCAGGTAAATAGTGATTCTTCAGGACAATACCTGCGCCGATGCCTGCCTGTCAAGGACAAGACAGCCACCGCCGCCGGCCTCGCCGTTCCTCCCGGCGGATGAAACGGAACAGGGGCGGCCCGGATGCAATGGGACTTGACCTGAGGTATGGCGGAGACATACAATGATTCAGACTTCTTCGGTACGCCGCCCGGAACAACACTCCCTACCCGCTGCACCATGGAGGAACCGCTCATGACAGCAAAGATTACGGCAATCAAGGCAATGGAGATACTCGATTCCCGCGGCAACCCGACGGTCCGGGTCTTTGTCGCCCTGAACGACGGGACGACCGTGTCGGCCTCCGTACCTTCCGGGGCCAGCACCGGCGAAAATGAGGCCATCGAGCTGCGCGACGGCGACGCCGGACGCTACCTCGGCAAGGGGGTACTGAAGGCGGTGGCCAACGTCAACGCGGTCATCGCCCCCCGGCTGATCGGGATGGCCGCCGGCGACCAGGCCGCCATCGACCGGCTGATGATCGAACTCGACGGCACCCCCAACAAGTCGACCCTCGGCGCCAACGCCATCCTCGGCGTGTCGATGGCGGTCGCCCGGGCCGCCGCGACCTCGCTCGGCCTGCCCCTCTACCGCTACCTCGGCGGCACCGCCTGCCGCCGCATCCCGGTGCCGGCGATGAACATCATCAACGGCGGGGCCCATGCCGACAACAGCGTCGACATCCAGGAATTCATGGCCGTGCCGCTCGGCGCCCCGACGTTCGGCGAGGGGCTGCGCTCTATCGCCGAGACCTTCCATACCCTGAAGAAGATCCTCAAGTCGCGCGGCCTGGCGACCGGCGTCGGCGACGAGGGCGGTTTCGCCCCCAATCTGGCGAGCAACGAAGCGGCGATCGAGACCATCATCGAGGCCATCGAACAGGCCGGATACCGCCCCGGAATCGATATCGGCATCTCGCTCGACAGCGCCGCCAGCTCCTTCTCCCCCGACCTCACCAGCACCTACGACCTGAGCCGCTCCGGCGGCGGCCGGCTGTCCTCGGCCGACATGATCGCCCTCGGCGAACGCTGGGTCGACAAGTACCCGATCCTCACCTGGGAGGACCCGCTGGCCGAAAACGACTGGGAGGGCTTCCGCCTGTTCACCGCAAAGACTCGGCCAGCGCATCGATATCGTCGGCGACGACATCTTCGTCACCAACACCCGCTACATCGAGCGCGGCATCCGCGAGAAGACCGCCAACTCGGTACTGATCAAGCTCAACCAGATCGGCACCGTCACCGAGAGCATCGACGCGGTGCGGATGTGCCGCGATGCCGGCTGGGGCTACTTCATCTCCCACCGCTCCGGCGAGACCGAGGACACCTTCCTCGCCGACTTCGCCGTGGCAATGGACGGCGGCCAGATCAAGACCGGTTCGGCCAGCCGCAGCGAGCGCATCGCCAAGTACAACCGCCTGCTCGAGATCGAGCAGGAACTGGGCAACACGGCGCTGTACTACTGGAAATAGCAAAAACGGGTGCCTCGCATTGACTTCGCCGGGCAGAAGCACCACCAGTAAACGTATAGAACAGCGCATCGCCGACGCCTGGGCACGGTAACACCCGTCGAAACCGGAGACAAGGCGATGCAGGCGAGTTTTCAGAGCCAAAAGGAGAGAATATGGCCCCATCAGAACAGACCAAGGAAAAACCGGACCCCAAGCGGGTCGCCGTGCTGCGCTCCCTGCCTCTCGAGATCAAGGAAAAGATCACCGGCGAGGAGGCGGCCGCCTTCATGTACAACCGGCCACTGCCCGATTCGCTGCTGGAGAAGCTGAAAGATTACGTCGTTCTCGACCAGGAGGAATAATCACGACAGGCCGGATGCCCCGGTCATCGTGCCCATCATTCTCTTACCAGAAGGAGTTCGCCATGTCAGAGACAAACAGACGGCCCTGCCCCACCTGTCAGGGAAAGAAGATCATCGAAGGAGTCTGCGAGGCCAGCTCGGAATGGAGGGGCACCAGCGAAGACGAAAAGAATGACACCCAGTGCACCCCGGACCAGGAGTGCCCGACCTGCCACGGCAAGGGGTATGTGGTGGAGGACAGCGCCCGCGGCCCGGGCAGGAAATGAGCTGACACGGCAAAGGCAACGACGTCACCCGACCCACCCATCTTCAGCCCCTCATCACTTTTCCCCGCTGCAGGCCCTGCGGCGGGGAAGGGGCGAATCCGCCTCCGGGAGATACCGCATGTTCGAGCAACCAGCGCTCTTCGTCTCACACGGCGCCCCCAACCTGATCCTAAAAGACGACGACAACTGCCGCTTCTTCCGGGAACTGGGGCAATCCCTGGCCCGGCCGGCGGCCATCGTCTGTGTCTCCGCCCACTGGGACACCGACGAGCCGTTGACCAGCGGTGCCGACCTGCCGCCGACGATCCACGATTTCTCCGGCTTCGAGGCCGAACTGTACGCCATGCGCTATCCCTGCCCGGGACAACCGCTCCTTGCCGCCAGGATCGCCGACAGCCTGTCGGCGACGGGAATACCGTGCTTCGTCTCGGAGCACCGCGGCATCGATCACGGGGCCTGGGTGCCGCTCAAACTGATGTTCCCTTCCGCTGACATCCCGGTCGTCCAGGTATCGATCCAGACCGATCGCGACACCCGCCATCACTACAATCTCGGCCGGGCCCTCGCGCCGCTGCGACAGGAAAACATACTGATCATCGGCAGCGGCGGCGCCACCCACAACCTGCGGGAATTCGGGCGCTACCCGATCGATGCCCCGCCGGTCGCCTATGCCGCGGCCTTCGACGAGTGGCTGGCGGAACGCATCGAAGGCAACGCGGTCGACGACCTGCTGGACTATCGGGACCTCGGCCCGGAGGCCCGGCGCAACCATCCCGGCGAGGATCACATCCTGCCGCTCTTCGCCCCGCTGGGCGCCGCCGCGGGAACAACCGGCGGCCGCAGGATCCATCACCGGATCGAGTACGGCATCCTGTCGATGGCCGCCTTCGCCTGGGGGCTCTAGCGCTCCCACCTGCACAGCGGCCGGGGCGGCGTGCTCCCCGTTCTTCCCGCAACGCTGCCGGGGATCAGGAATTATCGCCCTGAGCGGACCGGGAGGGCAGCATCTTCCTGCCCGCGATCAGATACCCGAAGACCGAGGTCAGGATCAGGTAGCCGAAAAGTTGGGCACTTTTGGTCTTGAGGATGAAGGCGATGGTGATGATCATCAACGCGCTTACCAGGAAAAACAACGGTTTGGGTATCTGTTTGAGGATCACCCGGCCGAAATGGGCAAAGCGCACATGGCTGACCATCAACCCGACCGAGACAGCGGCGATGCCCCACAGGACGACCGGCGGGGCGACCAGGGCCGCGCCGAGAACGATCAGCGCCCCGGCCGGGCTGGGCAGACCGTTGAACACGCCCTCGGGCAGATCGGTCCGCTTCTTGTCGACGACGACGAACCGGACCAGGCGGTAGGCAACGCCGACGAAGAACAGCGTCCCGAACAACCAGGCCCAGTCGCCGCCGGATTTGAAGATGATATAGGCGGGAGAGAGGCCGAAGGAGGTGAAATCGGCGATATCGTCGAGATACGGTCCGTATTTGGTGCCGCCGTGCTTGACCGCCATCCGGCCGTCAAAGAGGTCGAACAGCTGGCCGAGGACGATGGCGAAGATCGCCCAGGCGAAACGCCGGTCGTAGGTCAGGATCAGGCTGGCGATGCCGCAGAAAAAGTTCAGCGTCGACAGGATGTCGGCGTAGAGCCGGTTGGGAATGAACTTGAAAACGATCGACGCCGCCGAAAGGGTGATGCAGGCGATCAGCACCTCGTTGCCGATATTGACGAAGCCGGGGTTGCTGTCGAGCAGGGCGCAGTAGATGACGAGGGCGAAACAGATGATGGCCTTGATCTTGCCGAAGTTGTTGGCCGCCACCGAAAAACTGAGATGGGAAAGGAGCTTCCTGGCAAAAAACTGGCCGAACAGTTCGACCGCAACCAGCAGCCAGATCAGTTCCGGGGCCATGATCCCGAGGTAGGCGAAGCCGACCAGCGGCGGCAGATAGGTCAGCTTGTCGCACATCGGATCGAGAGATTCCCCCCACCTGGTAACGAGGTTCATCCCCCGCGCCACCACCCCGTCAACCCCGTCGAGGATCGCGGCGAAGGTGAAGATGATGATCGCCGCCGCCTGGAAGGTCGTATGAAAATAGAGGACGTAGCCCCCCATGGCCATCGCCGTCCGCCAGTAGCAGATCGAATTCGGGTGCAGCAGCCAGAGATGGGAACGGATGTAGTCCTGCATCGACTGCCTCTTGATCATCGAAGCAAACCAGTAATAGAATCCGGTGCCGATGGCGGCAGCGAAAATGATCACTCCAAGTCTTTCCATTTCTTCTCCCGAAGGTGACGCTGCGAGGCAGGAACAGATACGGTTGTTGAGGGGAAGGGAATCCCCACACGGGTATTTAGCATCTTCATCCGGAAATGTCCATTCCCGTAGAGTACCGGCTGGATATCATTTATTTGATATCTCATGTAAAAAATCGTGGTGACGGGATTTGTCGACAACAGCCTGGAAATATCCCGGACAGTTTTTTTTGCCGGTACAACATGGACATGTCCCGGAGGAACGACTATCATTGAACTCGCAGTTACCGCCGGACCGGCACCTGTCAGAAAGGACAGGCGGAGCCGTATCCGGGTATCATTCTCTCAGGAGGGTTCCATGACACGTTCTGCCCGTCTCGCCGCCATCATCCTGTCCCTCTTTCTCCTCAGCGGTTGCGGCTACAATGCGCTGCAGACCAAGGAGGAAACCGTCTTCAAGGCCTGGTCCGACATCGAGTCCACGCTGCAGCGCCGGGCCGATCTGATCCCGAACCTGGTCGAGGTCGTCAAGGGCTACGCCAAGCACGAGAAGGAGACCCTCGAAGCGGTCATCACGGCCCGGGCCAAGGCGACCTCGGTGCAACTGCCGCCGGAGGCCCTGAGCGATCCGGCCGCGATGCAGCAGTTCCAGGCCGCCCAGGGCGGGCTGACCTCGGCCCTGAGCCGGCTGATGGTCGTCGTCGAACAGTATCCCGATCTCAAGGCCAACCAGAATTTCCTCGACCTGCAGACCCAGCTCGAGGGCACCGAAAATCGGATCAACGTCGCCCGCCAGCGCTACAACCAGACCGTCGAGGACTTCAACGCGGCGATCCGCCGGTTTCCCGAGAGTCTGACCAACAAGATCCTGCTGCACCTGGATCGCAAGGAATACTTCAAGGCCGACGAAGCGGCGAAGGCCGCACCGCAGGTCAAGTTCAACTGACGGCGTCACCCGCAATGACCATATTCCGCCGCCTTCTCCCAGGCACGGCCCTCCTGACCGTGCTGCTGGTCTGTCTGCACCTGTCGGCAACACGAGCCTTCGCCCTCGAGATCCCGCCGCTCAAGGGGCGGGTCAACGACTACGCGGCGATGCTGGCGCCGGCCACCGTCGATCAGCTCGAAAGATCCCTCGCCGCCTTCGAGCAGGAACAATCGACCCAGATCGTCGTCCTGACCGTGGCCTCGCTCGAAGGCGACAGTCTCGAAGATTTCTCGCTGCGGGTCGCCGAGACCTGGAAGATCGGCCGGCAGGGCCTGGACAACGGCGCCCTGCTGCTGGTCGCCCGGGACGACCGCAAGATCCGGATCGAAGTCGGCTACGGCCTCGAGGGCCGGCTGACCGATCTGACCGCCGGCCGGATCATCCGCGATGTCATCACGCCCCAATTCCGCAACGGCAGCTTCGACCAGGGGGTCATCAACGGGGTGTCCGTCATGATGGCGGCGGTCAAGGGCGAATTCTCGGCCGAGCAGATCGCGGCGCACCGCGGCAACGGCCAGGTCGACTTCGGCAGCCTCGTCGGACCTTTTCTGATCGGCCTGTTTTTCATCAGCCGGATTGTCGGCAGGAACAGGATGGTGACCGCCTCCCTCGGCGGCATCGCCGCCCCCGTCCTCGGCTTTCTCGCCTTCGGCAGTCGCTGGCTGATGCTCCTCGCCCTGGTTCCGCTGGGCTTCGTCGCCGGTTTTTTGATCGCCGCGATCGCCGGTTCAGCCGCTTCGTCCAGGTCGGGGCGGGGAACCTGGAGCGGCGGTGGTTTCGGTGGTGCCTCGGGCGGATTCGGCGGCGGCGGCGGTTTCAGTGGCGGGGGCGGCGGTTTCGGGGGCGGCGGCGCCTCGGGAGGATGGTAGGATGGAGACTCTGGCGCAGCGGTTTCTGACGGAGGCGGAACGGAGGCGGATCAGCGAGGCCACCAGGCAGGCCGAGGCGCTGACCTCGGGCGAGATCGTGCCGATGGTGGTCTCAGCCAGTCATGACTACCCGGTGGCGGCGATCGTCGGGGCAGCGATCTTCGCCCTGCCGCCGGCCCTGGCCCTGACCCCCTTCATTGCCGCCCCGCTCTGGCTCGGTCACCAGGACACCTGGATCTTCCTCGCCCTCTTCTCTCTCTTCGCCCTGCCGGCCCATGCGCTGATCAAACGCACGCCGGCGCTGAAGCGATGGTTCCTGAGCGCCGTCCAGGTCGATGAAGAGGTGCGGGCGGCGGCGGTGACCGCCTTCTTCAACGAAAAACTGTACCGGACCCGCCAGGAAAACGGCATCCTGATCTTTATCTCCGTTCTCGAGCACCGCGTCTGGGTCCTCGCCGACAGCGGCATCAACAGCCGGATCAAGCCGGAACAGTGGCAGGAGATCGTTGACCACATCACCTCCGGCATCAAGGAGAAACGCCAGGGCGAGGCAATCGGCGAGGCGATCGCCAGGGTCGGCGAAATCCTCCGCGATCATTTCCCGATCACCGCCGACGACCCCAACGAACTGCACGACCTGATCATCCGCTGATCACAGGTGGTGCAGGTCCCGGATTACTTGACCTTGGTCATCTTGTCGATGACCTGCTGCGCCCAGGACATCGCCGCCATGACCTGCGGGAAGCCGATCGTCGAGATCAGCAGCAGCAGGGTATGAGAGATCTCCTCCGGGGTCGCCCCCACCTGCAGGGCCCGTCGGGTATGGGAGCAAACCGCCCCCTCCGAATGGCCGGCCGCCGCCGCCGCGAGCTGGATCAGGTGCGAGGTCTTCTCGTCGAGCGGACCGGCCGTGCGCAGGGTTGTGCCAAGGTTTTCGGCGGCAGTGAAAATTTCCGGATACTGCTTGTTCATCTTCTTGTAAAACGACGGTTTTCCCTTCTCGGACATATTGCCTCCTGGTTGTGGTTGCGATCACCATGATCGCTATCGTTGGCCGTTGTCAGCCCCGGTGTTCATGAAGCCGCCGGCATCCCTCGGTCCGGCACCATCTGCCACAGCAGCACCAGGCGGATGTTGAAGACGTCGCTGCGCCGCGGCTTGACGGCGAAGGTCTCGACGGCATAGTGCTCCGGATTGAACGTCTCGGCCAGGGCCAGGGCCTTCGCCTCGATCTCGACGCCAAGACCGTTCAGCTCCTGCTGCAATTCCTGGACCTCGACCTCGACCCGCTGCACGTCGCCCTTCTCCCTGGCCACCCGCCCGACGCTGCGCATCCCGGTCGCCGCCTTCGACACCGTCGTCGCCGAGATGGCCTTACGCCCAAGAAAGGCCCCGAGCACCGCGGCGCCAAAGGAGATCACGGTGTCGGCGGTTTTCGCAACGACATCGGCTTTTTCCCTCTCGACCCGGTTCAAGGCCGCGGCGAGCCTTTCCTCGAGCCGTTTCTGCCGCGTCGCATAGCTCTGGCGCAGTTTTTCGACTTCGGCATCCTTGCGTTCCCGCAGGAGATCGGCCAGCCGGACCTTGAAATCGCCCAGTTGCTCACCCGGCTGCGACTCCAGTTTCACCGCCGCGACCCGGAACAGCTCCAGCCTGCTGTTGTGGTAGAGATGATCGGTAAAGGATCGGGCCAGGCCGCCCAGATCCTTGAGCCGGACCACGGCTTCCGGAAGGGTGTAGTAGCGGCTGTTGGTCGGCGCCTGGATCGCGCACTGGTCGAGCGGGCTGGGACAGTCCTCGGCCGAGGCCCAGTCCGGGGTCGAGAAGGTCTCGTCAAGGTACAGTCGCACCGTCTTTTCTTCGACGATATCGATGTTGCGCGAGCCGTTGTAGAAGCGGATCGAGGCCGATGCCGCCAGCCACGGTTCGAACGCCGGTTGCTCGGTCGCCATGTTGTGAAGCAGATAGAGCTGCTCGATCCCCTGCGCCACCAGCGGCGGATGATCGCTCAGGCCGGCGGATGCGCCCGCCGGAACCGGCACCGGTCCCGGAGCCGCCGCCGCAATCGCCGCCGCTGCGCCCTCGCCGCCACTGGCCGGCCGCCCCTGTGACAGCCGTTTGATGTCGGCCGCCGACATCGGGCCGCGGAGGTAGCTGAGGACCCAGCGCGTTTCAAAGAGGAGCGGGACGTCGAGGTGCGCCGAGGTCAGGACGAACTGCCGCCCCTTCATCGCCGACAGCATTCCCTTGACCTGCTGCCGGTCGAGCTTGCCCTCGCTGGCGCCGACGATGCCGTCGAGCACCCGCTCCTGGTCCTGGCTGGTCTGCAGCCGGCCGACAAACCAGGTGCCGATGTTGGCCAGCCCCTTGTAGTCGAGGTCGACCGGATTCTGGGTCGACAGCACCACCCCGAGACCGAAGGCCCGGGCCTGCTTCAGCAGCAGCAGCATCGGCCGCTTCGACGGCGGGTTGGCGGTCGGCGGGAAGTAGCCGAAGATCTCGTCCATGTAGAGCAGGGCCTTGAGCGACGAGGTCCCCGACTGCCGCCGCATCCAGCCGATAATCTGGTTCAGCAGGATGGTGACGAAGAACATCCGCTCGCTGTCGCTGAGATGCGAGATCGAGAAAATCGCCGTCCGCGGCCGCCCGTCGTCGCCGTAGAGGATCCTCTGGATGTCGAGCGGCACCCCCTGGAGCCAGGCGGCGAAGGTCGGGCTGGCGAGCAGCCCGTTGAGATTCATCGCCAGGGTCATCCGCTGGGTCTGGGGATAGAAGGTGTCGAGGGGGAAGACCCCGACCTTGGTGAAGGGCGGGTTGACGATGTTGCCGATCAGGCTCTCGAGGGTCAGGTTTTCTCCCTGGCGCCAGAAATGGATGAGGATCGAGCTGAGAAGGATATGCTCCCGGCTCTGCAGGGGATCGCCCTCCACTCCGACCAGGGCGAGCAGGCTGGTGGTGGTCGAATTGACCAGGGCGTTGAAGGTGTCGGTGTCGCCCACGATCTCGGCGACCGGGGCCTGGAAACTGCTGAGCACCGACACCGGCACACCGTTGCCGCTGCCCGGGGTGTAGATGGTCATCGTCGTCGCCGCGAGCATGGCGGCGATCCGCTCCCGGGTCTGACCCCAGCCCTGCAGCCCCTCCTGCCACTCCCTGGCGGTCTTGTCGGCATAGGCCTCGATCGTCATCTCCTTGCGCGCGGCGTCGGCGGGGTCGATCCAGGGCAGGAAATCCTCCGGCCGCAGTTCCGGAAAGGCCAGGAGGAGATTACCCATATCCCCCTTCGGGTCGATGATGATGGAGGGAATATTGTCGATAATCGCCTCCTCGATCAGACCGATGCCGAGACCGGTCTTGCCGCTGCCGGTCATGCCGATGATCGCGGCGTGGGTGGTGAAATCCTTGCTCTTGAACAGGAGGGGCAACTGGGCGGGGGCCTGGCCGGCAACATCGAGCTGCCGCCCGAGATAGAACAGGCCAAGTTTTTCGTAAATTTGGGGATCCACAATGATTCTCCTTCATTTTCGGCTGGCCGGCAGGTATCCCGGATGCGGATGAGGCCCTCATCGAGGCGACGCCGGACGGGCCCGGTTCAGCATTACATTTGCCCTGAGCGGCATTCGTGAATATAATAGCAGCAATCTGATGTGAAAACTATGATATACGATTTGATTCCCTATTCTCAAGCAGGCTTTCAGGAATACCTGCGTCCCTCCCGTTTTTATCGGGACCAGGAAAACCGACAGGGATACAGCCGCATATGAACCATATCCGCATCAAAAAGGGGTTGGATATCCCGATATCCGGGGAACCGGTGCAGCGTATCAGGCCGGGGCGGGATGTCGGCCACATCGCCCTGCTCGGCGATGACAGCTTCGACATCCGGCCGACGTTGGTCGTCGCCGAGGGCGATCGGGTCAAGGTCGGCCAGGCGCTGTTTTCGGACAAGAACAACCCCGAGGTCGTCTACACCTCACCCGGCTGCGGCACCGTCGTCGCGATCAACCGCGGGGCCAAGCGGCGCTTCCAGTCGCTGGTGATCGCCGTTGACGGCGACGAGGAGATCGCCTTCCTCGACCACCCCGGGGACGACCCGCAGACCATGACGGCGGCGGCGGTGCGCTCGACCCTGATCGCCTCCGGTCTCTGGACCAGCCTGCGCACCCGACCCTTCGGCCGGATCCCGGCCGTGGCCGCGACGCCGGCCTCGCTCTTCGTCACCGCCGTCGACACCGAGCCGCTGGCGGCCGACCCGCTGGTGATCATCGGCCGGGCCGCCGCTGATTTCCGCCGCGGCCTGCAGGTCCTGCGCCGCCTGGTCGCCTGCCCGATCCATCTCTGCAGCGCGACCGCGATCGATGGGATCGACGATATCCCCGACCTCCACCTGTGGTTCTTTTCCGGGCCCCACCCGGCCGGCCTGGCCTCCACCCACATCCATTTCATCGATCCGGTCCACGAGCACAAGACCGTCTGGCAGATCGGCTACCAGGACGTCATCGCCATCGGCCACCTGTTCCGGACCGGCCGTCTGCAGACCGAGCGGGTCATCGCCCTCGCCGGCCCGGCGATCAGCAATCCCGGTCTCGTCACCACCCGGATCGGCGCCTCGGTCACCGAACTGTGCCGGGGCGAGACCAGCGACGCCCCCTGCCGCCTGATCTCCGGTTCGGTCCTCAGCGGACGGGCGATGGCCGCTCCGGTCGATTTCCTCGGCCGCTATCACAATCAGGTCTCGGCGGTGCGGGAGGACAGCGGCCGCAGCCTGTTCAACTGGCTGATGCCGGGCCGCGACCGTTTCTCGCTCAAGCCGGTCTTCGTCTCCGCCTTTCTGGACCGCAAACCGCTGCCGATGGTCACCGCCACCTGGGGCGGGCGGCGGGCGATCTTCCCGATCGGCACCTATGAACAGGTCATGCCGCTCGACATCATCGCCACCTCGCTGCTGAAGAGCATCGCCGTGCAGGACAGCGAAAAGGCGCAGGAGCTCGGCTGTCTCGAACTGATCGAGGAGGATCTGGCCCTCTGCAGTTTCGTCTGTCCCGGCAAGAACGATTTCGGCCCGCTGCTGCGGCAATTGCTGACAACCATCGAGAGCGGGGGCTGATTCCCCGGCAATAAAGGAACCACCACCCGCTGGACCACTTATGAAAAAATTCAGCACATTCATGGAGAAGCTCGGCCGCCATTTTCAACAGGGCGGCCGATACGAACGCTGGTATTCGCTCTACGAGGCTGTCGACAGCTTCCTCTTCGGCAGCAACACCCGGACGGTCGGGGCGCCGCATGTCCGGGACGGCCTCGACCTCAAACGGATCATGAGCACGGTCCTGGTCGCCCTCATCCCCTGTGTCGTGATGGCCCTGTGGAATACCGGCCACATCGCCAATACCGCCCTCGCCACCATCGGCCTGGCCGCCCCCGAGGGCTGGCGCGGCCAGGTCATGGCCCTGATCGGCTGCGATCCCGCCAGCCACCTCTCGAACATGCTGCATGGCGCCCTGTACTTCCTGCCGGTCTACATCGTCACGATGGTCGTCGGCAGCTTCTGGGAGGCGATCTTCACCCTGGTCCGCGGCCATGAATTTTCCGAGGCCTTTCTCGTCACCGGCCTGCTCTTCGCCCTGACCCTGCCGCCGACCATCCCCCTGTGGCAGGTGGCGCTCGGCATCAGTTTCGGCGTGATCTTCGCCAAGGAGGTGTTCGGCGGGGTCGGCCGCAATTTCATGAACCCGGCCCTGGCCTCCCGGGCCTTTCTCTTTTTCGCCTACCCGGCCCAGATGACCGGCGACCAGGTGTGGTCCACCGTGAGCGGCGTCAGCGGCGCCACGCCGCTGGCCCGACTGGCCGCCGCCCAGCCGGGGCAGGTTCTGCAGTCGCTCGACTGGAGCTGGTCCCAGGCCTTTCTCGGCACGATCCCCGGGTCGATGGGCGAGACCTCGACCCTGGCCTGCCTGCTCGGCGCCGCGATCCTGCTGGTCACCGGCATCGCCTCCTGGCGGGTGATGCTGGCGATGACCCTGGGGGGCCTGGCCTGCGCTCTCTGGTTCTGGCTGACCGCCGACGGCATCAACCCGCTGCGGGAGATCCCGCCGCACTGGCATCTCGTCCTCGGCGGCTTCGCCTTCGGTCTCGTCTTCATGGCCACCGACCCGGTGTCCTCGGCCCATACCGCGACCGGCCAATGGCTCTACGGCCTGCTGATCGGCATCCTGGCGATCATGATCCGGGTGGCCAACCCGGCCTTCCCGGAAGGGGTGATGCTGGCGATTCTGCTGGGCAATGTTTTCGCTCCTCTCCTTGATTTTTTCGTGATCGAGGCCAATGTCAAAAGGAGGAGACTGCGCCATGGCTGATGAATCCCCACTCAAACCCTTCTACTCGGTCCTGGTTCTGGCCTTCGTCTGTTCGGCCCTGGTCGCCGGGGCGGTGGTCGGTCTCCAGCCGCTGCAGGAGGCCAACCGCCAGCTCGACCGCAAAAAGAACATCCTCGCGGCCGCCGGCCTGTACCGGGAAGACCAGCCGATCGATCGCCTCTTCGCCGGGGTCGAAACCCGCGTTGTCGAACTGGCGACCGGCAGATATGTCCCTGAAGACCGGCTTGCCCCCGAATCCTACAATCAGCTCAAGGCCGCGCTCAGCTCCGAGCTGGGCCGCAGCCTCGATGCCGCCGAAGATCTGGCCCGCATCCGCCGCCTGGAAAAATATTCCCTCGTCTATCTGGTGAAGCAGGGAGAGACTGTGCAACAGTACATCCTGCCGGTCCGCGGCAAGGGCCTGTGGTCGACGATGTTCGCTTACGTCGCGGTCGATGCCGATCTCAACCGCATCCGGGGGGTGGCCTTTTACGAACACGGCGAGACCCCGGGGCTCGGCGGCGAGGTTGAAAACAGCCGCTGGCAGCGGCTGTGGCAGGGGAAACGGATCTATGCCGAGTCGGGCGAGGTCGGGATAAAGGTCGTCAAAGGCAAGGCCGCCGACGAACGGCGCCCAGGCCGCCTACGAGATCGACGGCCTGTCCGGGGCCAGCCTGACGACCCAGGGGGTCGACCGGCTGCTCCACTTCTGGTTCGGCGACGACGGTTTCAAACCATTTTTCAAACAATTGCGGCAGGAGGAGACATCCAATGGCTGAGAGCACCAGGGAACTGCTGACCAGGTCGATCTTCAGGCGCAACCCGATCGCCCTTCTCATCCTCGGTATCTGTTCGGCACTGGCGGTTACCGGCCAGATGGCGACGGCAGTCGTGATGGCGATCTGCGTCACCCTGGTGACCGCCTTCTCCAGTCTGATTATCAGCATCGTCCGTTTCCAGATCCCGAGCACGGTGCGGATCGGTATCCAGATTACGGTCATCGCCACCCTGGTCATCCTGGTCGACCAGATCCTCAAGGCCTTTTACTTCGACCTGGCCAAACAGCTGTCGATCTACGTCGGCCTGATCATCACCAACTGTATCGTCATGGGCCGGGCCGAGGGTTTCGCGATGAGCAACCCGCCGGTGGCCAGCTTCATGGACGGCATCGGCAACGGTCTCGGCTACGGCTTCATCCTGATCGTCGTCTCGTTCATCCGCGAACTGTTCGGGTCCGGCAGCGTCTTCGGCATCGAGATCCTGCCGCTGACCACGAGCGGCGGCTGGTACGTCCGCAACGGCCTGCTGATCCTGCCGGCGAGCGCCTTTTTCCTCATCGCCCTGATCATCTGGGTGCTGCGCACGATCGACCCGAGCCAACAGGAGAAAGACTGATGCATTACCTGGACATCATTTTCCGCTCGATCTTTCTCGAGAACCTGCCGCTCAGCTTCTTTCTCGGGATGTGCACCTTCCTCGCCATCTCGAAGAAGGTCAAGACCGCCTTCGGCCTCGGCATGGCGGTGCTGGTGATCCTCGCCATCGCCACCCCGATCAACAACCTGATCCTCAACCACCTGCTGAAGCCGGGGGCCATGGCCTGGGCCGGCCAGCCGGATCTCGACCTGACCTTCCTCGGCCTGCTGACCTATATCGCCATCATCGCCGCCATCGTCCAGGTTCTGGAGATGGCGATCGACCGCTACCTGCCGGCGCTGTACAACAGCCTGGGGATCTACCTGCCGCTCTTGACCGTCAACTGCGCCATCTTCGGCGGGGTGCTGTTCATGGTGGAGCGGGATTACACCCTCGGCGAGAGCACCGCCTACGGCATCGGCGCCGGGGCCGGTTTCTTCCTCGCCGTGGTGGCCCTGGCCGGCATCCGCGAGAAACTCGAGTACGCCGACCCGCCCCCCGGTCTGCGCGGCCTCGGCCAGACCTTCATCGTTGCCGGCCTGATGGCCATGGCCTTCATGGGCCTGGCCGGCATGGAACTGTAGCGGAGGATCGCGGCGATGCATCTCATCCTGTTCGGCGTGGCGACCTTCGTCCTGATCCAGTTCATCCTCGTCTCCATCATCGTCCTGGCCAAACGGACCCTGCTGCCGGAGGGGGATATCACCATCGACGTCAACGGCCTGCGCAAGATCCAGACCCGACCCGGCGGCAAGCTGCTGACGACCCTCGCCGATCACGGCATCTTCCTGTCCTCGGCCTGCGGCGGCGGCGGCAGCTGCGGCCAGTGCCGCTGCATCGTCAGGGAAGGCGGCGGGCAGATCCTGCCGACCGAGCGCTCGAAGATCAACATCCGCGAGGCGAAGAAAGGGATGCGCCTGTCCTGCCAGGTCGGGGTCAAGCGGGATCTGGCCATCGAAGTGCCGCGGGACGCGCTGGAATCGAAGAAATGGCGCTGCACCGTCGCTCTCCAACAACAACGTCGCCACCTTCATCAAGGAGCTGGTCCTGACCCTGCCGCCCGGGGAGGAGGTCGATTTCAAGGCCGGCGGTTTCGTCCAGATCGAAGTGCCGCCGCACACGCTGTCCTACGCCAATTTCGATATCGATGAACGCTTTCTCGCCGACTGGACCAAGTTCAAGATGTTCCAGTACAAATCCCATGTCCACACCCCGGTGTCGCGGGCCTATTCGATGGCCAACTACCCCGGCGAGAAGGGGATCATCAAGCTCAACGTCCGTATCGCCAGCCCGCCGCCGGGCGGCAGTCCGGATATCCCGCCGGGCCAGGTCTCGTCCTATATCTTCAACCTCCAGCCGGGCGACGAGGTCACCATCGCCGGGCCCTTCGGCGAGTTTCTGATGCAGGACAGCGACGCCGAGATCGTCTTCATCGGCGGCGGCGCCGGCATGGCCCCCCTGCGCAGCCATATCTTCGATCTGTTCCTGGATAAAAAGACCACCCGCAAGGTTTCCTTCTGGTACGGCGGCCGCAGCCTGAAAGAGGTATTCTACGACAAGGAATTCGAGGAGCTGGCGGCGAAGCATGACAACTTCACCTTCCACCTCGCCCTCTCCAACCCGATGCCGGAGGACAACTGGCAGGGCGCGACCGGCTATATCCACCTCATCCTGTACGACCAGTATCTCAAGGACCACCCGGCCCCCGAGGACATCCATTACTACCTGTGCGGACCGCCGCCGATGCTGAAGGCGATCAGGGAGATGCTCGACGACCTCGGGGTCGGCGACGACAACATTCACTTCGACGACTTTGGCGATTGAGCCGGGAATGCATATACTTGAGCTATGAAAACCTTTCTCCTCTTCCTGATGTTCACGTTCCCGCTGGTGCTGATCATGGCCTTCATGATCAACTTCGCCCGCCGCCGTCTGCGCCGCACCCGGCACGGCCTCACCGGCATGTGCCACAAGGACGGCGGGGCCATGTGCTGCAGCTGTTCGGCCCTGGCGAGCAAACCCGAAGCCGCCGCCCCATCCATCCGCACCTCCGATCAACCGCCGGCGGCAAAATCCCCGCCGACGCCCTGACGACAGGCCGCCCACTCCCCTTCATCCCAGGACAAGGACCAGGATCATGATCATCGGAATCCTCAAGGAAATCAAAACAGCTGAAAACCGCGTGTCCATGACCCCGGCCGGGGTGGAGACCATGGTCCGGCACCAGCACCAGGTCCTCGTCGAAAAGGGCGCCGGGGTCGGCAGCGGTTTTGCCGACAGCGACTACCGCCAGGCCGGGGCGACGTTGATCGACACCGCGGCCGAGATCTATGCCAGGGCCGGGATGGTCATGCACGTCAAGGAACCCCAGCCCTCGGAATACCCGTTGATCCGGCAGGATCAGATCATCTTCACCTACCTCCACCTCGCCGCCGAGGAGGAACTGACAAAGGCCCTGATGACCGCCGGCTCGGTCAACATCGCCTATGAGACCATTCAGAAGAACGACCGCAGTCTGCCGCTGCTGACCCCGATGAGCGAGGTCGCCGGCCGCATGGCGGCCCAGGAAGGCGCCAATTACCTGCAGATGAGCAAGGGCGGCCGCGGTATCCTGCTCGGCGGGGTCCCCGGCGTCGAACCGGGGAATGTCGTGGTGATCGGCTGCGGCGTCGTCGGTCTCAACGCCGCCCGCATCGCCAGCGGCCTCGGCGCCAGGGTCTACATGCTCGACATCGATCTCGACCGCCTCCGCTACCTCAGTGAGATCATGCCGGGCAACTGCTACACGGTGATGAGTTCCCGGCCGAAGCTGCGCCAACTGCTGCGGGAGGCCGATCTGGTGATCGGCGCGGTCCTGATTCCCGGCGCCAGGGCGCCGAAGGTCATTACTCGGGAGATGCTGCGGGAAATGAAGCCGGGATCGGTCGTGGTCGATGTCGCGATCGATCAGGGCGGCTGTTTCGAGACCTCGCGCCCGACGACCCACGCCGAGCCGACCTACATCGTCGACGGCATCATCCATTACTGCGTCGCCAACATGCCGGGCGCGGTCGCCTTGACCTCGACCCTGGCCCTGACCAACGCCACCCTCCCCTACGCCCTGCAGATCGCCGACAAGGGCTGGAAGCAGGCCTGCCGGGACAACGAGGAGATCCGCCCCGGAGTCAACGTCGTCGGGGGCAGGATCACCTTCAAGGGCGTGGCCGAGGCCTTCGGCATGGAGCACACGCCGATCGAGACCTTCCTCGACTGATACCGGCGCGGCGGCGCTGAGACAATGAGCCCTGCCTCAATGAGAAGGGCGCCATCCCCGAATGGGGGCAGCGCCCTTCTCATCTCCCGGCCGCGGCCTTTTTTTTCAAAGACCGCAATAGCGGCGGCCGGCGACCTTCCACGTGATCTCCCGCAGTGATTCGGCCCTGATCGGCTTGGTCAGGTAGTCGTCCATGCCGGCGGCCAGGAAACGCTCCCGGTCGCCCTGGATCGCATGCGCGGTCAGGGCGATGATCGGGATGTCGTGGCGGTTGCACCCCGCGTACTGCCTGATCGCGGCCGAGGTCTCGAGACCATCCATTTCCGGCATCTGGATGTCCATGAAGATGCAGTCGAACACTTCGTTTTCCAGGGTCTCCAAGGCCAGCCGGCCATTCGGCGCCACCACCACTCCATGGCCCTGGTTGCGGAGCATCGCCGAGACCACCTGGGCATTGATCGCCTCATCCTCGACCACCAGGACATGGAGGGAGACGTCGCCGGGATCGTCGATCTTCACCGCGTCGTTCATCGCCGTCTCCTGATCGCCGCAGATCTGCACCGGGATCGAAAATCGCACGATCGTCCCCTCGCCTTCGATGCTCGACAGCCTGATCTCGCCGCCGAGCATGCCGACCAGGCGCTTGACGATGCTCAACCCCAGCCCGGTGCCGCGGTACCGGCGGCGGAAAGAGCCGTTGGCCTGGACGAAAGGCTCGAACAGGCGGTCGGTGACATTGGCGGGGATGCCGACCCCGGTATCCCGGACCTCGATCAGCAGGTTCGCGTTCCTGCCGTCGTCCTGGTATCGGGCCTCGAGAGACACCGTGATATCCCCCTCCTCGGTGAACTTGACCGCGTTGCCGAGGAGGTTGAAGAGAATCTGGCGCAGCCGCGAGCCATCGCCCACCACCCGTTCCGGCGGACTGCCGTTGACAAGGTAGCGGATATCGACCCGATCCCTGTCGACCATGCTGTCAAAGGAGCGGAGCACCGATTCAACCAGGGGACCGGGGGCAAAGGGTTCGCTGACCAGGTCGACCTTGCCGGCCTCGATCTTCGAAAAATCAAGGATATCGCTGATCAGGCGGAGCAGGCTTTCCCCCGCCACCAGGGTGGTGTCGACATAGCCTCGCTGCTCCCGATTGAGCGGTGTCTCCCGCAGCAGCTGCATCATGCCGAGGATCGCATTCATCGGCGTGCGGATCTCATGGCTCATGTTGGCGAGGAACTCGGACTTGGCCCGATTGGCGGCCAGGGCGATCTCCTTGGCCTGCTTGAGATCGCGGAGCACCCGCATGTGGCTGGTCGTATCGCGGCTCACCCCGATCAGCCCCCGGAACGACCCATCATCGTTCCTGAGGATCGAGATCAGGCTCTCGACCCAGATCACCGAACCGTCCTTGCACTGCCACTCGAATTTCCACAGCCGCGGCGATTCGTCGCGGATGCCTCGGGCCTCCCGGGCCAGCCCCTTGCGTACCGCATTCTCGTACATCAAGCGGGATCGCGGCGCCAGATAGCTGTCTGGCGACAGGTTCAGGAATTCTTCCGGGCTGTATCCGGTCAAAGCGGTCACCGACGGGGTGACGAAGGTGAAGCGGAGGTTTTCGTCCATGACCCAGAGCACATCCCGGATATTGTTCAGCAGCAGCCGGTAGCGCTCCTCGCTCTCACCCAGGGCCTGCCGGGTTCTGCGATCGACGGTGACGTCACGGCCAACGCCGACCGTGCCGATCATCCGGTCGGATTCGTCAAACAGGGGGGTCTTGTAGACGTCGAGGATCAGGTTTACCCCGCGGACCAGCCCCGACTCGACAAAACGCCCGGCCTCCCCGGTCTGCTTGACCACCGCATCGGAATCGACGCAACCGTCGCCGAAGGTGAAGCGCGATCCCCGCTGTTTCTCCCGTTCGGCAAAGTAGCGGAAATCCTTGCCGATCGGTTCGTCGACGGTCTCGCTCATCAGCAGCCGCAGGCAGAGGGCCTTGTTGGCGAAGAGATAGCAGTCCTGAAGGTCCTTGACCCAGATGAAATCAGGAACCGTATCGGACATCAGCCGCATCAGGTTGTAGATATCGAGGGCCCTCGTCTCGCTCGCGATCAGGGCCTCTTCGGTTTTTTTCCGGTCGGTGATATCGGCGAAGAGGGTGAGGGTCGCCACCTGGCCGGCAAAGGTCACGGCATGGGCCGAGAGGAGGGCGTGGAGGACCCGTCCATCCCGTGAGCGGAAACAGGCCTCGAAATCCTTGGCCTGCCCCCGACGGTCGATCTCGGTCACGAACCGGACCCGCTCCTCGGGGACCAGCCAGAAATCGAGGATGTTCAGGCCGACGGCGTCCTCCGACCTCACCCCCAGGTAGCGCGAGGCGTAATCGTTGAGATAGAGTATCCGCCGGTCAGCCATCGCGGTGATGACGACGGGGGCCATGAAATCGGCCATCAGCCGCTGCAGCAGGTCGTCGCCGTCGAGCTTCGCCGCTGCCGCGCCGAGTAGCTGTCGCAGGGCCGCCAGTTCGGCAAGGAGTTCTTCTCGGGTCTTGAGATCGTCCGTAACCATCAAAGTCTCCATCCCATTGCCAGATTCCATGCTTCCGATGCCTGCCGCCCGCCGGACGGACAGCCCCATGGCATCAGTATATACGCTTTATGGAGACGAAATGAAGGGAAATCAGGCGGGGAAAACGCCAGGGGCGGCGACCAGGCGCAGCAGTTCCGCCAGGTGCATGACCGCAACCGGCGACCCGGCGGCGGTCAGCGCCGTTCTCCACTGCATCAGACAGCCGGAACAGGTGCTGGTGACGATGTCCGGCTGCAGGGCAAGCACCTTCGCCGCCAGGTCGTCGCGGATCAGCGCCGCCAGTTCGGGGGCGCCAAGATGGAACAGTCCGCCCTGGCCGCAGCACTGCGGCCCGCCGGGCAGTTCCACCAGTTCGACGCCCGGCAGGCGCTGCAGCAGTCGTCGCGGCTCCTTAACAATTGCGACCTCATGGCGGAGGTGACAGGGATCGTGATAGAAGACGCGGAGCGGCCGTTGCGCCGCCGCGACAGATCCTCCAGCGATCGGGGCGGGAAGACCGTCGAGGAACTGCATCAGTTCCGCCAGACGGTCGCCGACCGCCGCCGCCCGCTCCCGCCACAGGGGGTCGTCGGCCAGCAGGTCGCGATAGTGGCGGAGATGGGCGAAACAGGAGGCGCAGGAGACCAGGATCGGGCCGGGGCGACGTTCCAGGGCCTCGATATTGCGCCGGGCCAGGGCCAGGGCTGCCTCCGTGTCGCCGGCGGCATGATGGGCCAGCCCGCAGCAGCCGAGGCCCTCCGGGGCGACCAGATCGAAGCCATGGCCGGCCAGCAGGCCGCGGCAGGCGTCGGCGATTTCGGGAAAGAGGTACTCGGCGGCACAGCCGGGAAACCAGGTCAGCGGCGACGCCGCCGGCGCCGGCGCCAGTTTGGCCAACGCGCGGCGGCGCCGGAACCTCCGCCGCCGGCGGTTCGAACATCGCCAGCCGCAACCGCAGGCCGCTGTCGGCCGGCAGCCGCCTGGTCAAGCGGCCGGCGGTCCGTCCCAGCCGCCCGGCCGCGCCCAGAATCTCCGGATGGCGCAGCGCCTGACGGGCCAGGTACTTCTGAAAGCCATGGCGGCCGTACAGGCGGGAGAAACCGGCGCGGGCGCGGACCGTCTCGCGGTTGACATCGATCCCGCGGGGACAGGCCCTGGTGCAGGCCCCGCACAGCAGGCACTTGGAGAAGATGTCCTCATAGGCCGGGGTCGGCCGGGCGAACTCCGCGACCGTGGCCAGATGGTTCCGGCCCCTGGCGGAATAGGACTCCAGGCCGCCGCTGGCCTTGTAGACCGGGCAGACGACGGTGCAGGCCCCGCATTTGGCGCATCGGATGGTGTTCGTCACGATGGCCGGGCCACCTGCCGGGTCGGCGCCTCAATTCTGCCACAGCAGATAGGCCTTGATAAAGGAATCGAGGTAGCCGTCGAGGACCGCGTCGACGTTGCCCATCTCGTGATCGGTCCGGTGATCCTTGATCAGCCGGTAGGGCTGCAGGACATAGGACCGGATCTGGCTGCCCCAGGCGATCTCCTTCTTGTCGCCGCCCAGGCCCTCCTGCTCGGCGAGCTTGCGCTGCTCCTCCAGTTCGTAGAGCCGGGAGATCAGCATCTTCATCGCCATGTCCTTGTTGCGGTGCTGGGAGCGCTCGTTCTGACACTGGACGACGATGCCGGACGGCAGGTGGGTGATACGTATCGCCGAGTCGGTCTTGTTGACATGCTGGCCGCCGGCGCCGCTGGCGCGGAAGGTGTCGATGCGGATATCCTTCTCGTCGAGATCGACATTGACGCTGTCGTCGAGTTCCGGCATGACCATCACCGAGGCGAACGAGGTGTGGCGGCGACCGCTGGCGTCAAACGGCGAGATCCGCACCAGCCGGTGGATGCCGAGTTCGGAGCGCATGTAGCCGTAGGCGTAGCGTCCCTGGATGAGGATGGTGACACTCTTCGTTCCGGCCTCGTCTCCCGGCAGGATATCGAGGATATCGGAACGGAAGCCCATCCTTTCCGCCCAGCGCAGGTACATCCGCAGCAGGATGCCGACCCAGTCCTGGGCCTCGGTGCCGCCGGCCCCGGCGTGGATGGTGATGATGGCGTTGTTGTTGTCGTGCTCGCCGCTGAACATGCACTCCACTTCGGAGACGGCGATGATATCCTGCAGATCGGTGAGACGGAGGGCGACCTCATCGAAGGTGTCGTTGTCGTTCTCCTCCACCCCCATATCGAGGAGCAGGTCGACTTCCTCCAGCTCGTTCCACTTGTTTTCCCAGCCGTTGATAATCTCCTGCAGCTGGCCATGCGCCTTCTGGACCTTCTGGGCGATCTCGGCGTCATTCCAGAAGTTGGGGGCGAGGGTCTGCTGTTCCAGCCGTTCCAGCTCGTCTTTCTTTTGAGCCAGGTCAAAGATGCTCCTTCAGGGCCAGCAGGCGATCCTTCAGTTCGGTTATCCTCTGTTTCGACACGGCTGCACCGGTATCAAGCGTCATAATGGCGTCCTACACGATAAAATTGATCAGATCCGCCGCCGGGCCCGACAGGGGCCACGGGGCATGTTATTACAGGATTTGTCGGCGCCGGCGTCCGGCGACGCTCCCGCCGATGGCAACCAGCGCCGCTCCGGCGCACAGCGGGGCGAAGAGATGGCCGCCGCGCAGCCAGAGACTCTTTCCCTCCATCAGGACCACGTCCTCGGCGGCCGCCCACGGTTCGAACAGCCCGGATTGGCGAACGACCCGACCGAGCGGGTCGATAAATCCGGAAATCCCGGTATTGGCCGAACGGACCAGGCTGCGCCTGGTCTCCACCGAACGGAAGGCCGTCATCGCCAGACTATGGTAGGGGGCACTCGATTTACCATACCAGGCGTCATTGGTCAAATTGACAAGCACATTGGCCCCGTTTCGCACCCACTGCCCGGCGATGGCGGGAAAGATGCTCTCGAAGCAGATCAGCACCCCGAGTCGCCCCTGCCGCCATTCCGGCGGCCGGCCGATGATCCCGGGCGAAAAATCGCCCACCGCTTCGACCAGCGGCGCCAGAAACGGCAGCAGCGGCTTGAGCGGAACGTACTCGCCGAACGGGACGAGATGGCTTTTCGAGTAGCGGTCGATGAACTCGCCGGTCGGGGCGATCAGCACGGCGCTGTTATAATAATCATACTCCTTCTTTTCCCGGTCGACGACCTCGTACCATGGCGCCCCGGTCAGCAGGGCCATATCGAACCGGGTGTTCAGCCGCTGCAGGTCCTCGACGAACATGCTGTTCGCGGGATAAAATGGCAGGGCCGTCTCCGGCCAGACAACCAGGGTCGGCCGCCGCCCCCCATCGCCGCCGGCAAACAGCGAGGCGGTCCGATCGATATAGGTCGCCACCGTCTTGCCCTGATTCTCGGGCGACCACTTGAGGTCCTGATCGATATTGCCCTGGACGATACCGATGTGCATCCGCCCGGCGACGGCCATCTGTCGTTCGACCTGATGCCAGCGCACGACCGAGTAGACCGCGACGATTACGACCACGAGGGCGACCGGCGCGGCGAGCATCATCCGGCCACGCCACCTCGCCTCCGGTCCGGCACTGAGCAGCAGGACCGGCAGGGTGTTGACCAGAACGAGGAGAAAGGTGACGCCATGGTGGCCGAGAAGGTCGGCCACCTGGATCAGCGCCGGCTGCCCCCACAGGGCATAACCAAGGTCCATCCACGGGAAGCCGCTGAACAGCAGGCCACGCAGCCAGTCCAGGCCGACCCAGAGAGCCGGCACCAGCCACAGGGCGGCCGGGGGCGGCAGGTTCTCGACCAGCACCCGGGCGCCGAGGGCGAAGAGGCCGACATACAGCGCCATGTACAGGGCAAGCAGGACCAGCGCCGGCACCGAAAAGTACCACGGCAGGCCGCCGTAATGGCCGAGGACGATGACGATCCAGTAGAGCAGGATGACAAAGTGGACCATCCCGGCGACCAGCCCGGCCTGGAAGGCCCGGCCCCGACTCCCGCCCCGCAGAGCCAGCAGCAGCGGCACCAGGGCAATCGCCAGCAGCGGCCACCACCCCGGCCCGCCGGGAAAAGAGAGGGCCAGCAGCAGCCCCGACAGCACGGCCTGCAGCAGCGGGAAACGAGGGGTCGCCAGCATCAAACGGACTCCGCGGCCGCCTGGCGGGTGATCTCGATCATCTTGATGTGGCGTTTGGCGGCGCTCCTGACCACCAGCCGCAGACCGTTGACCTCGACCGTATCGCCGACCTGGCCGAGACGGCCGAGGATGTGGATGACCAGACCGCCGATCGATACATACGGACCTTCCGGCAGTTCCAGGCCGAAATGCTCCTCGACCTTCTCGAGATCAACCCGGGCATGGACCACGATCGTGTTGTCGTTAACGATTTCGAGATTGTCCTGGTCGTCGTCGTACTCGTCGTCGATCTCACCGAGAATCTCCTCGACGATATCCTCCATCGTGATCAACCCGCGGATAGCCCCGAACTCGTCGGTAACCATCGCCATGTGCACCTTGTTCTTCTGAAACTCCCGAAACAGTTCGCCGATCGGTTTGTTCTCCGGAACGAAGTGGACCGGACGGAGGAAACTGTCGAGGGTCATCGGGCCGGCCTGGGGCCGGGCGCAGATCTTCAGCAGGTCCTTGGCATGGATGATGCCGATAACCCGGTCGGCGTTGCCACGGTAGACCGGGATCCGGGTAAAACCGTTTTCAATCACCAGGTCGACCAGCTCGGACAGTGACGACGACTCATCAAAATCGACGATCTCGGCGGCCGGAGTCATGATCTCGGCCGCCACCGTCTCCCGGAAGTCGAAGATCGAGTTGATCATCTTCTCTTCCATGCTGGTGATCAATCCCTGCTCTTCGCCCTCCTCCAGCAGATCCTGGATTTCCTGTTCGAGATCGGCGGTCGTTCCCGGCCGACCGAAGGAGATCGAGGCCAGCAGGCGTTTGAAAATACCTTTGCGTTCAACAGCATCCTGCTGAACGGCGACATTGTCCGTTTCCATGTATCGTTCGGGAACTGGTCTTCGGGATGGAGGGCCGGGATCTTCAGGCAGTGTCGACTCTCCCTGCCTGTGGCGAGAATGCGTCCTCCGGTAATGCCAAGACTTTTATCATCAACGGGAGAAAAAGCAATATCGGCGCCCATTCCTCCCTGTATTTTTCCAAAGCCCGCCCATCGTTGTACGGATTGCCCCCGTTGGCCGCAAAGCCGCACTGTTCCTGACCCGGCGGCGCGGCATACATCTTTTTTCTTTGCTTATTAGGGAGGCGAGACTATAGTAGGCTCGAATTATTGGCTGTCCATTTCCGGTTCATTTCTGCGGTGCCACTGCCCTGAACGACAGTTCGGCACTTTTTCATTATAATAAACGAGGAACAGCTTGGAAGGAAAGGTTCTTATCGCCAACCGGGGGGAAATCGCCATCCGGATCATGAACGCCTGCAAGGATCTCGGTCTCGATTACGCCGTGGTCTACACCGAGGCGGACAAGGATTCCGAGCATGTGCAGCGCAATATCACCCGGGGGCCGGGCCAGAACGCCTGGCGGATAACCAGCTACACCGAACCCAACGATATCCTGGCTGTGGCCGACCACACCGGCTGCACCGCCATCCATCCGGGATACGGATTCTTCTCCGAAGACTACCGCTTCGCCCGCCGGGCCTCGAACCGCGACCGGGCCCTGACCTTCATCGGCCCGAGCTGGGAGGTCATCAAGAGTCTCGGCGACAAGATCAACACCAAACGCACCGCCAACCAGCTCGGCATCCCGACCATTCCCGGCACCGACGCCCCGATCTACAACGAGATGGAGGCCGAGGAGATCGCCCTGCGGCTGCTCGAGAGCCAGGCGGCCGACGGCATCGACAACCCGTCGATTCTCGTCAAGGCGGCGGCCGGCGGCGGCGGCATGGGAATCGAAGAGGTCACCGAAATCGAGCACTTCCGCCGCATCTACCGCCAGCTGCAGAACTATGCCAAGCGCCAGTTCGGCGACGGCGGGGTCCTGATCGAGCAGTGCCTGCGCGATTACAACCACATCGAGGTCCAGCTGGTCTGCTCCAAACACGGCGAACGGATCCACTTCGGCACCCGCAACTGTACGATCCAGTCGACCGGCCGGCAGAAGCGGGTCGAGGCCGCCCCCGGCTTCCACAATTCCTGTTTCGCCTACGATTTCGACGACCAGAAGGTCCTCGACCAGATCGTCGAGTACTCGCTCAAACTCGCCGCCCACGTCAACTACGACAACGTCGGCACCTGGGAGTGGATCGTCTCCCGCAGCGGCCAGCCCTACCTGCTCGAGGTCAACACCCGGATCCAGGTCGAAAACGACATCTCGGCCCGCATCAGCTACATCAACGGCCGGCAGCCGAATCTGCTGCGCGAGCAGATCCGCCTCGGTCTCGGCGACAAGATCGGCTATCGCCAGGCCGATGTCGACCTGCGCGGCGCCGCCATCGAGCTGCGCATCGTCGCCGAGGACACCCGACGGGGGTTCGCGCCGTGGATCGGCACCATCACCGACTTCACCTTCCCGCAGCACGAGTGGTCGGCGGTGTACACCCATGTCCCCTTCGACCGGCCCTATCCCATCCCCAGTGATTTCGACCCCAATCTCGCCCTGGCCCTGGTCTGGGGCGACTCGATGGACGAGGCCAAGGCCCGGGCCGCAAGCTTCATCGACGAGGTCGTGATCCGCGGCAAGGATTCCAGCGACAGCCCGATCGTCACCAACCTGGCATACCTCAAAAACAATCTGGATCGCCTGCTTGCCTTCTGAGACCAGCACCGGACGAAACACGGCCCTATGAACGAACAGTTAAAACAGCTGCATAAAATCGAAGAGCGGATCAACTACCTGCTGCAGATCAAGGATTTCAGCAACTGGGGCAACCTGGACGGCTTCAAATCCACCTGCGACCGCCTCAAGCAGACCGTCTACGACCATACCGTCGAGGAACTTTCCGGCGAGATCCGCAAACTTGATGAGTCGATCAGCTTTCTCGAGGAACGGGTCGAGGAACAACTGACGCCGATGGAACGGGTGCGGATCGTCCGCAGCGCCCAACGTTTCAGCCTCAAGGACATCCTCGAAAACGTCTACGAAGACTACACCGAGCTCGGCGGCGAGGGCGACGCCAATATCGACCCGGCGATGATCTGCGCCAAGGCCACGATCGTCCGCCGCATCAAGAACAAGCCCTACACCGCCTCGGTCATGGTCATCGGCCAGGAGACCGGCCACGGCGAGGAGTTCCGCAACGGCGGCTCCTGCAGGCCCGAAGGCAACGCCAAGGCCAAGCGCTTCATGAAGGTCGCCGAGACCGAGGGCATCCCGATCCATTTCTACGTCTTTACCCCCGGATCGTACCCGGTCGAGGAATATCCCGGCGCCGCCCAGCAGATCGCCCGCAACATCTACGCCATGACGAAGCTGCGGGTGCCGATGATCTCGCTGATCTCGGAGGGCGGTTCCGGCGGGGCCGAGGCCATCGGCCTGTCCGACTACCGCCTGATGGTCACCCACGGCTACTACTCGGTCATCTCGCCGGAGGGAGCGGCCGCCATCGAGGGCCAGATCAGGGAAGGTTCGAAGGTGCCGAAGGAGCTGATCGAGGTCTGCGCCGACCGGCTGCGCCTCACCGCCATTCGACAACCTGAAGAACGGCACGATCGACCGGATCATCCACGAACCGCCGCTCGGCGCCCGTCGCGACGACTTCAACTTCTTCGCCACCCTGCGCTCGGAGATGCTCCGGGCGACCGACCAGGTCGTCCTGTCGACCAAAAGCTTCCGCGCCTTCCGGGCCTGGGAGATCGGGCGCAAAAAGAACACCGCCGAGGCCCAGGAACTGCAGGTCGAGGTCCCGTGGGATCTCAATCGCGACGAGGTCAGGCGGCTGCTGGCCCAGCGGTCGAAAAAATATCTGAGCCTGGCCCGGCACGGATTCACCGGCATCCCCGGCCCCGGCGCCAACCTCGCCCACCAGACCTGGGCCGGGATTGAAAAGGTGTATTACACCCTGCGCTACGACATCTTCAAGAACCACAAACGGCAGGTGCACAGGGTCATCAAGGACGTGTCGGGCGAGGGCTCGGTGATGCTCAAACGGATCACCGAACCGTTCCACGCCGTGATCAATTTCTGGTCCGACAAGAAGAAGGGCAGGAAGCCGGCGCCGCGTCTTGTCGTCCCGCCGAGTGCCGGCCAGGAGAACGGTCGGATAATCGATCCCCTCGAACTGACCGACACCTACACCAGCCCGCTGGCCAACGAGGACCGGACCGTCACCTGCCCGAACGCCGCCCGGTACGGCTGCAAGGACCTGTGGATCCCCGATCTCTACGGCGAATTCGCCGGGGTCTGCGAGACCTGCGGCCACCACTTTCCACTCGAACACCAGTGGTACCTGAAGAACATCTTCGACCCCCGTTCGATCAAATTCTTCAACAACGAGATCACCTGCGGCAATCCCCTGGATTACACCGGCTTTACCGAGCGGCTGGCGGTCTCGAAGAAAAAAACCGGCAGGAATTCCGGCAACATGACCTTCCATGCCCAGGTCAACGGCATCCACATCATCGTCGCCATGCTCTACTCCGATTTCCGCAACGGCACCGTCGGTTCGGCGGAGGGCGAGAAATTCGTCCAGGCCTGCCAGCTGGCGAAGCGGAAGAAGCGGCCGTTCCTCGCCTACATCCATACCACCGGCGGCATCCGCATCCAGGAGGGAACGCTGGGCGTGGTCCAGATGCCGAAATGCACGATGGCGGTCCGGGAGTACATCGATGCCGGCGGTCTCTACATCGTCGTCTACGACAACAACTCCTACGCCGGTCCGGTCGCCTCCTTCCTCGGCTGCTCGCCGTACCAGTTCGCCATCCGCTCCAGCCGGGTCGGTTTCGCCGGGCCGCGGGTCATCCGCGAGACGACCGGGGTCGATATCCCGCCGGATTACCACTCCGCCCGCAACGCCTTGAAACGCGGGCATATCCAGGGCATCTGGGACCGACGGGAATTCCGTCGCAATCTCCACAAGGCCCTGCTGACGATGGGCAGTCCGAGCCTGTATTACCGGTAGCAACGGCAAGGACATACAGGCGGGAAGCAGCGTTGATTTTTCCCGATCGGCCGGCGCATTCGGTCTTGACGACACCACCGGCCTGTGATACATACATGGCACCAATGCCACAGGTGAGGGCCGTTAGCTCAATTGGTAGAGCATCTGACTCTTAATCAGCAGGTCCCCGGTTCGACTCCGGGACGGCCCACCAAACAAATCAAGGGGTTACAGCTAATCAAACTGCAACCCCTTTTTTTGGTGCTACTTCGGTGCTACCTTGAAAGGAAGTACCTCGTGAAGTTTTTTTCCGGCTCGACCATCCACAATCGGATCGTCACCATGCTGGTCGGCTTTCAACCAGGCACCTTACTGTAATCGATCTGAAAGAATCGCCGGGTATCCTTCTCGTTTCCATTCTGGGGAAGGATATGAAGGATGATCTTGAGCTAATGATCGATGCCGCCCATGACATCTAGACGGCTGTTCGAGGAAGAAAAAGGGAACTGGACAGGCCCTCCGACATCGGACGTCAATATGGCTGGACTCCGACAGTTTCTTTACGTTGACCGATTTTCGCTCAAAATTGGCATTTTGCACACCACCTGCTGTTTGCGAACAGTCTGTTCTGCCAAAGTTACGAAACTCCGAACTCATCGAGAACTCTTTTCGAACCTTTGAATCCGAACTTTCTTGACACCCCTTCCCCTTATCCATCAGCATCCAGCGGTTTCCACCCAAGAAGAATGCTGGGGATCTTCCTCCGGCTGGAGGTTGGTGAAGCTATTCCTCTGTCCACGGCACCCAGCTCTCGGATTATCAACGGCTCGCAGACATCGTTGAGAGGTTTCTTTCCTTGGGTGGATATGCCCCGGTGCAAGTCTCACGTCTGTTATGAGAAGCAAGCATATTCTCAGTTTCCTCCGAAATCAGAGGGGAATTCCCATTATTCTCCTGATGAGAGAATTGAGGTACAATGGAATGAAGGAATAATGATGATGGCTGGACAATCGTCATCGCCTGAAACGATCTTGTACGCCCCAATTATGGAGCAGGCCAGCCCTATTTTCGCTGGAGAAAATCATGAAAATGTCTATTATTCGATATCTCTGTATCATTATATTGTCCTTTTATATCGGTGTTGTACATGCCGATGAGGGGAAGGACGAGTCCGGCAAGGGACGAGGAAAAGACTACTATTCCGCAGATAGGGACTGGAAGGATGATGATGACGGGAAGCGGGATCGATACTGGGATGATGGTGACGATGACCGGGGGGATAGGGACGATGGAGAAGGCGGCGCTTACTTTTCCGGGCATGGTTACGACCGAATACATATCCCTCCCGGCCATTATCCTCCCCCGGGGGAATGCCGCATATGGTATCCGGATCGGCCGGCCGGTCATCAACCACCTCCCGGAGATTGCAGCTCGGTTCCTCCCGGGGCATGGGTCATCCGCCATCCCGCTGACCGACCGAATCATGTACAGGTCACTGTCTATGACTCACAGCGCTACAATACTGTCCTCGCTGCCAGAGAGGTTGAAATCGATTCAGGGAACACCGTCAGGGTACGTCGGGATTCAGGCAATACCGTGAGGGTAAGTCGGGCAGCCAGTGTTCCGGTCGGAACCTCAGGCGGTCGGAAGAAATTCTCGTCGGCCGGATCTCTCACGTCGAAGGAAAACTCCTGCGTTATATCGAGGAAGAAAAGGACTGGGTGATTACGGTCAAGGATTCGCCCTTCGGCCTGGAAGATGCGCTCTATTCGGGTGACGATACCAAGGCCGAGTTCATGATGCCGAACAGAACCTGGCTCCGGATGGGTGAGAACACCCAGATCCAGCTTATCGATCTGAATCCGGACGCGACGACCGTGGATGTGGCCTCGGGCCTTGCCCGCCTTTACAACAAAAGTGACGATGCCGTCATCAAGGTGACGACACCTTTCGGATATGTCGTCGCCCCGGGCGGCACGGTTTTTGATCTCTATGTCGGTGACGAGTCCCTGGAAGTCATTGCCGTTCGCGGCAACGTCGATTTCGTCCATGACGGCACCAAGGCCAGATATGAGGTCGTGGAAGGTTCTTCTTCGATTATCGCCGACGCCGGCGAAGTCGCCAGCGGCAATGGCACGGTCGATGCGGATTGGGACGACTGGAATGGCGAGCGAGACGAACTCTGGGTGACAGCGACTGCAGCGCAGCGAATCATTCGGCGGGATTCCTGCCCGAGCCGATTCGCGACGGAATCCTACGCCCTCGAAGAGAACGGCCGGTGGGAGCGGGTCTATTATGAGGGCGAGTATCGCGACATGTGGCGGCCGACCCGGGTCGATCGGGGATGGCGGCCTTTTACCGCCGGTCGGTGGACCGTCTATTACGGCGACAACTGCTGGATTCCCGATGAGCCGTTCGGCTATGTCACCCACCATTATGGATCATGGATTTATATCGAATCCTTTCGCGCCTGGTACTGGATGCCTCCGGCGCGCGCGGTTTGTCGCCGATACCCTCGATTTTTCATCAGTTTCGGCTGGTATCCGGGCCGGGTCGGCTGGATCCACAGCGGTCCTTCCATAGGCTGGGTGCCGCTTGCCCCGAACGAGGTATATTATGGCTATCGGCCTTGGGGACGTCGAACCGTCATCGTCAACCATGACACGGTCATCAACATCAACATCGTCCGTTATCGCTATCTCGACGAGGCGGTCATCATTGATCGCGATCATTTCTACCGCGGCAGCCGCTACACCCCGTATGTGCAGCGCGATGTCAGCAGGGATATCATCGTCAACAATTATCAGCCGGTAACGGTCATCAACAACACGGTCATCAACAATTTCAACAGTCGACAAACGCCGGTTTGCCTACAATGACGTGGAGGTGTCCCGTAAACCGCATGCCACGGTCATCAACCGGATCAACGACAATCAAAGATCGAGCAGGCGATCCGGCCGCATCGATCGGGAGCGCATACAGCGGGACTTGACGCGTCTGGATGTCCGCAGGGAACCGCCGCAGCAGAAGGAAGGGCGCAGGCCGGTGCTGACAACCAAGCTCGTCGAGGCCGACCAGGTCGGTCGACCTCTCAGCACGCTTTCCTTGCCGCAAAAAGAAATCAAACCCAAGGAACGCGAACGTAGAATTTCCCCCGATAAGGGGCGACCAGACCGACCGCGTGAAGACGGAAGGATCGAGCGGCCTGGTGGTGCTTTTGATCAGGAAGAGCGAGGACAAATACGATCGCCAAGAGATTCCCAGGAGGAGTCGCAGCGGGCAGTTCGTCAACCGGATCGGAGTCGCCAGTCGGTGGAAGAAATACAGGGGCAGAGGGGAGAACGGCAAAAAGGACAGAAACCTGAACAATTGGATGATAGATCGAACATAAGATCACCACGGGAACAAGGATATCGGCAAACTGAACCGCGGATGCCTAAACAAGATCGGGTTCAGCAGGAGGAAGGACAGCGCCTGCAGCGGCAGGAGGACCAGCAACGGCAGCAGAAGGAGATTAGCGGAGAGGAGGAAGGACAGCGCTGAGCGACAGGAGGACAGCAACGGAGCAGAAGGAGGTCAACGCCGGCAGCAGGAGGAAGGACAGCGCCTGCAGCGACAGGAGGACCAGCAACGGCAGCAGAAGGAGGTGCAACGCCGGCAGCAGGAGGAAGGACAGCGCCTGCAGCGACAGGAGGACCAGCAACGGCAGCAGAAGGAGGTGCAACGCCGGCAGCAGGAGGAAGGACAGCGCCTGCAGCGACAGGAGGACCAGCAACGGCAGCAGAAGGAGATTCAACGCCGGCAGCAGGAGGAAGGACAGCGCCTGCAGCGGCAGGAGGACCAGCAACGGCAGCAGAAGGAGATTCAACGCCGGCAGCAGGAGGAAGGACAGCGCCTGCAGCGACAGGAGGACCAGCAACGGCAGCAGAAGGAGATTCAACGCCGGCAGCAGGAAGAAGGACAGCGCCTGCAGCGGCAGGAGGACCAGCAACGGCAGCAGGAAGAAGCATAGGCCTCAGGAACAACAACCGGAACAGAAAAAGAAGAGAACTCAACAAGAGCAGGAAGAATGGGAGAAGCAGCAAAAACAAGAATGGGAGAAGCAACAGAAAGGGGGGAGGGGGCAGGGAGAATAGTCCCAGTGGAAGCTAGGAATCTCATGCAAGCCTTGAAGATCATCCCTGATCTGTCTTCTGCATATCCGCCCGAACCTGTCTCAGGATCCGACGTAATGGCCGTGCAACCTTGTACCAGTTGTCGATAGCCTGCTCCTTGGTTCTGCCACCGACATCAAGTCGCAGAAGCCCCTTCGAAGGATAAAAACACCATGCCGTATTCGAATATTTCGGCATCAAGTACAACCGAATCAGGGTGTGAGAGTAGTTTGATTCCCAGCCTTCAGCGCCGCATGCATCGCCGCGTCTCAATATACCGTCCATCGTCCCTCTTCGCTGAAGCGGCCACGATACCCACCATTCGAATGCCGGCACCACATCGACGGTGAAGACGCCATAACTGGGGAAGACATAGTCCTCGTTCTCTCCTTGAAACAACAAGACGGCACTTTGGTATAAGGTGGGCCTGTAGTATTCCTTGAAGAGATCCTCGTAGAGGCCAAAGCCATCAACCAAGGTGAAACCCACACCGATAGACACCAACCATCTCTTCCATGCCTCGGGGCATTCTGGCAAAAGGATCTCTCCGCCCGGTCTGGTCTCGTTCCTGACGCCATCGGCGATGAATTCCATGAAAAATCGTTCGTGCACGTTGTCGAGAAATTTATCGAGGCAGTGGCGACACTCTGACCATTGATATGAATGCAAGGTTCCATAGAACGCCTCGGCGATGCTGCCGGTGATCGTCGCGATGGCCCCATTGCCGTTGCCCGTGGTCAGGGCCAGATCAACGGCGCTTTCGGTATACCGGGTGTTGAGAAAGGCACTGACGGCCAACAGCACGAGGTCGCTCCCCCTGAATATTTTCCCCGATCGTCGGTCATGGCCTTCAAGGTCTCAGTGCTGCAACCGTAAAAGTCAGCAACATATCGGGCGATTTCCTCCTTGTCGTAATAATGTCGGGCCTTGAAGATAACCCCGACGATACACTCGCAGTCCCTGGCGACCTCCGGTGAGCACCCTAGAGATTGGGCGTATCGTTTCGCCTCTCCGACCACCCGCGTGAATACACTCGATACATAGGCGATCGGGGTTACATAGGCGGCGGCCAGATCTCGATATCGGCTGAACGAGAGCTTGGCCTCGAAGGTGGGCGGACTGGAGCGATATTTCCGGACAAAACCCTCGAAGGCTGTCAGGTAGTCCTCCTTGAACACCAATGCAAACTCGGTGGCGAGGGTGAGGACGGTGAACCCGGTGATCTCATTCATCTGGGCCATCTTCCTCTTGTCAGCGATGTCGATGGACCTCTTCTCCCGATGCCGGGTTGCCTGCATATCACCGTAAATACTACCGTAGCGCATTTGCACACATTTCAATTGCCCTCCTTAACTTTGCATCTCTCTCATAACCATCAGTTTCCTACCCCTGAACGATCGTAGACAGGCGCTCTGCCTCGGTGGTTCGTTCCCAGGCGAAATCCAAACGCCCGAAATGGCCATAGGCCGAGGTCGCGGCGTATATCGGTCGGCGAAGATCCAGAGTCCTGATGATGCCCGCTGGGGTCAGATCGAACACCGTTCTCACGGCGCTTTCGAGACGCTCGTCAGGAACAAGCCCTGTGCCATGCGTTTCGACCAGGAGCGAGACCGGTTCCGCTACCCCGATGGCATAGGCGATCTGCACCGTGCAGCGCTTGGCCAATCTTGCCGCAACGATGTTCTTGGCCGCATGCCGAGCCGCATAGGCTGCAGATCGATCCACCTTCGACGGGTCCTTGCCGAGAACGCCCCACCTCCATGGGGACAGCGACCGCCGTAGGTGTCGACGATGATCTTCCGCCCGGTGAGCCCGGTATCGCCAAAAGGACCGCCGATGACGAATCGGCCTGTCGGGTTGACCAGGACCTTGAAGTGGGGGGCCTGAAGTTCTTCCGGGATGATCGTGCTGATGATGTTCTCCAGAACCACCGCCCGAACCGTTTCGAGGTCGACGTTCTCAGCATGTTGGGTCGAGAGCACGACTGTTTCGACGGCAACCGGGACATCGCCACGGTAGCGGACACTGACCTGGC
>CAWJYH010000012.1:0-21937 GCA_963847035.1 uncultured delta proteobacterium
TTATACTCCGGATACGCCCGATACCGTCCCCCCGTCACGAATGCACCTCCCGCAGCAGCTCCATGATCTCGGCGCTCACCTTGTCCAGATCGGCATCGATCTCGGCCAGGTCCCGGGGCGGCTGGTAGACATAGAAATGGCGGTTGAAGGGGATCTCATAGCCGACAATGCCGATCTCGCCGTCCTTGCCATCGCGCTTGCCGCCGTCGATCCAGGCCTCGGGCACATGGGGCAGCACCTCGCGGGCGAAATACTCCTCGTTGACCGCGTTGACCGGCCGTGACGGGTCGAGGGCGACGTTCTCGTGGTCGCGCAGGTCGCCGTCGCTGTGGTACTCGACGGCCTTGCCGTCCACCGCGAAGAGGCCGTATATGGGGTCGGCGGCGGTGCCCTTCTTGTGTACCTTCTTGATGACCTTCCTGGCTTCCGGATTCTTCCAGCTCACCGCGGCGGTGATCTGCTTCTTCTCACTCGTATCGAGCTTTACCCCGGTAGCCCTGAGCACATCCTCGAAGCTGTTCATGTCGTCATGCCGGTCGCTGCCGATGGCCTGCTGCAGTTGCCGGGCCTTGGCCAGCAACGCTTTCTGATCCAGCCAGGTGGTGCGGCTCAGCAGATCCTTGACCTGTTTTTCCTTCAACCCGCTGCAGTGCTTCTTCACATACTTGCGGATCGCCTCCGCATGTTCCTGGACCATGCCGTAACTGTCATCGGTCCAGTCCTGGCCGTACTCGTCATAGATCCACCGCATCGGGGCGTCCAACGGCCTGGGGGCGAAACGCAGGGCGGCGATCCGTTCATCGCTGAACTGAAATGACTCCCGCAACGGCCGCTCGATGGTGATCCGCCGGTAGCCGAACGCATGCGACGGGAAGATCTTGCTGCTGAAGGTTTTGGGCGGCTCGGTCTTGCCGTTTTCCGCCTGACGGCCGCGGTTGCTTCTCTGCACCGGCGCTTTGTCCAGTTCCCGAGCGTCGATGACTTCGAAGCGGCCGAAGGCCCGGGTGATGGTGGCGATGTCGCCCTCGTCCATGACATGGCGCTTGGCGCCGAGCGACTTGCGCATCTTGCCGCAGAGGTTGACCCCGTTGATCAGCTGTACCTTGCCTTTGCGCTCGGGGGCCTTGCGGTTGGACAGCACCCAGACATAGGTGGCGATGCCGGTGTTGTAGAACATGTCGGTGGGCAGGGCGACGATGGCCTCCAGCAGGTCGGCCTCCAGGATGTAGCGGCGGATCTCCGACTCGCCCGAGCCCGGCGCCGCCGGTAAACAGGGGCGAGCCGTTGAGGATGATGCCGATCCGCGAGCCTTCCTCGCTCATCTTGCTGATCAGGTGCAGCAGGAACAGCAGCGAGCCGTCCGAGACCCGGGGCAGCCCCGGCCCGAAGCGGCCGGCGTAGCCCTTGAGGGCATGTTCGTCCTGGACCTCCTGCTCGATCTTCTTCCAGTCGACGCCGAACGGCGGATTGGAGAGCATGTAATCGAAATGCCGGCCATGGAGCTGGTCGCCGGACAGGGTGTTGCCGAATTTGATGTTGCCGACCTCCTGGCCCTTGATCAGCATGTCGGCCTTGCAGATGGCGTAGCTCTCGGGGTTGAGTTCCTGGCCGTAGGCCCGCATGACCGCCTGGGGGTTGAGCTCGTGGACATACTCCATCCCCGAGGACAGGAAGCCGCCCGTGCCCGCCGTCGGGTCGTAGATGGTGCGGATGATGCCGGGGGTGGTCAGGGCGTCGTCATCCTCCATGAACACCAGGGCGGTGGTCAGGCGGACGATGTCGCGCGGGGTGAAGTGCTCGCCCGCCGTCTCGTTGGAACCCTCGGCGAAGCGCCGGATCAGCTCCTCGAACACCAGCCCCATCTCATGGTTGGAGATGGCCGTGGGCGAGAGGTCGGTGGCCCGGACCTTCTGCACCACCTTGTACAGCAGGTTGGCGTCGTTGAGCTGACCGATGAACTCGGTGAAATTGAAGTACTCGAAGATCTCCCGGGCATCCTTGGAGAACCCCTGCACATACGACTCCAGGTTGTCCTTGATGCCCGATTCGCCGAGGGTGGCAAGATCCATCTTCGAGAGGTTGTAAAACCTCAGGTCGCCGGTGGCCCGCAGCAGCAGTTTCTCCTGGGCCTCCTCCGGCAGGTTCAACGCCTGAATCCTCTGGTATTCGGCCAGCACCGCCGGCTTGGTCGCCGCCAGCACCCCCTCCAGCCGCCGCAGCAGGGTGAAGGGCAGGATCACCCGCCCGTACTGGCTCTGCTTGAAATCACCACGGAGGAGATCGGCCAGGGACCAGATGTAGGCCGCCAGGTTGTTGGTTGATTGGGTCATGTACTGTATGTCCTACCGCAATGATATTTCTTCATAAAAAGCAGACCCTGCCTCCCGGAACTCGCTCAGGCAGGAATGGTGCCACATCGTAACAACTCGAATTGCCGAGAAATGAATATGACTCCGCACCCTATCAGGATGTAACAGGAATTTCAAACCGATATCGTTTCGTGTGCCATCGAGAATGCACGATTGAGATGCACGTTATGAATACGGGAAGGGGAGGTTCGACTTTGCTCTCTGAACCGATTGGAGCCGATAACTTTCAGGTGTGGTCAAGAAAGGACATGATAGAAAAGGTCAGCCCGCTTTCCCCCTCCAGTTATCAAATTGATTGTTTATGGGGGTTGACCCGATTAGCCTGATGCGGACCATTCGGACTTTCTTGAGTCCATAAAATGGGAAGGCCGAAACAGGGATATCGGCAGCACCGGAGAACATCAGGAATTTTCCGCGGTATCGCTTGGCGGTTGTTGCTGCGGAAATTTCATCAAGATTTCGATCTCGCCCTCCTTGGCTGTGATCGTGGCATCGGGAAAATATTTCTTGAAGAGATGGAGCATCGATTTATTTGTCGACAGAGTCGTTGCAAAAAAGCCATCGTAGCCGTTCGCCGAGGCGATTTTCTGTAATTCAGACAAGAGGTAACCGGCAATGCCAAGGTTATGAAAATCCTCCCGAACGACAAAGGCGACCTCGGCCCACTTGTCATCCATCCTGGCGTAGCTGCCGATCGCCACGAGTTCCTTGTTGCCCCTGTTCTGGACGATGCCGATCAGTGAAATATTCCGGCGATAATCGATACTGGCCCAGTGTTCCTGCGCCATTTTTCGGGAAAAAATTTTAACCGCATGGAAAAATCGCAGAATGATGGTCTCTGCCTGCAACGAATAAAAGAAATTGCGGTAGGCAATTTCATCCGACGGCAGAAGCGGGCGCACCAGCATGGTCTTGCCGTTTTTCAGGTTTTTGCGGCTTTTGTACTCCTCGATGAAGATCAGATCTTCGGCCAGCGGCGGCAGTTGATCGGGGAAGATGTAATGATTCTTTTTGGCGTCCTTCACCAGGCTCTCGCGGAAATCGGGATGGGCGATCTGACACAGTTCGATGACCCGCTGACTGATGCTTTTGCCTTTCAGCTGGGCGATGCCGAACTCGGTGACGACAAAATTGACATCGGCGCGGAGCGTCGCCACTCCGGCCCCGGCACTCAGGTTGGCGACAATGCGGGAAACCTGGCCGCCTTTGGCGGTCGAGGGAAGGGCGATGATCGAAAAGCCGCCTTTCGACAGATTGGCGCCGCGGATGAAGTTGGCCTGATCGCCGGTGCCGCTGAAAAATTGCCGGCCGACCGAATCGGAGCAGACCTGGCCGGTCAGATCGACCTCCAGGGCGGAGCTGATGGAGATAAAATTATCGTTTCTGCCGATGATGCCCGGGGTATTGACCCAGTCCGCCGTGCCGAAATAGAACTGGATGTTGTTGTCGATATAATCATAGGCCAGCCTCGACCCCATGCAGAAGGTCGCCACGGCCCGGTCGGTCATGAAATTTTTCTGCTTGTTGGTGATGATCCCCTGTTTTATCAGGGGGATGAACTCGTCGGAGATCATGTGGGTGTGGATGCCGAGGTCGTTCTTGTCGTCGAAATAGCGCAGCAGGGCATAGGGCATGTGGCCGTAGCCGACCTGCAGGGTGCTGCCGTCATCGACCAGCTCCTTGACATACTGGGCGATGCGGCCGGCCGTTTCTTCATCGACCGTTTCCTGAGCGAAACTGATCAATTCCTCCTCGAAGGGAACGAGGTAGTCGATATCGTTGATATGCAGAAATCCGTCGCCATGGGTCCGGGGCATCCGCGGGTTGATCTGGGCAATGACCGTCTTGGCGTTTCTGACGGCTTCCAGGGTGACATCGACGGAGACGCCGAGACTGGCAATGCCGAAGGAGTCGGGAGGGCTGATCTGGATAAGCACCGTATCGATGCCGATCTGTTTGTTGCGAAACAGCTGCGGCAGCTGCGAAAGGTACGTGGGGATGTAATCGACCTTGCCCTCGAACGCCGCCTGCTGCATCGCGATCGAGACAAAAAAGAGTTTGACCGAAAAGCGCTCCAGGAAAAATTGATCATCAAGATAATCGGCCAGGGTATGCGCCAGCATCTGGAAGACCATGATGTCGCTGAGATTGCGATTGCCCACCAGGGTATGGATGAGATGCCGGGGTTCGCCGCAGCCCGAACCGATAAAGATCCGGCTGCCGTTCCTGATGGTCGAGATCGCCTCGTCGGCCGTAACCACCTTGCCTTTGACTCCTTTATCCTTTGCCATTTTTTCCAACCCTCCCCATTGCCGTTGACATGGCATCATGCCGGCTTTTGCCCTGCTCGATTGGAATCACTCGGAACCTGCAGGAAAGCGGAATCGGTCCGCCATGAACGTCTGCAACCGCCAGTCTGCGCTGCACTCTTCTATCATGGTCCCGCCAGCCACCGTTCAATCTGCTGTTACGGCTGCAGTCGATACTGCTTTCGGATGCAGATTGCGCCGCGGACCCGATGTACGACAATACCACGGAATCTTTGCCGCGGAACATAAAACCGGCGACCGCACGCACACCCTTGGCCGCCGAGCCGGCCGAACTGGCCGGAACGGCGCGCGACCGGCGCCGGCGCAACGTCGACATCTTCATCAACGTCAACAACCACTACGAAGGCTCCGTCCCCAGGACCATCGCGAAGATCGTGGCGTTGTTCACGGCTCCGATTCTGTGATACACTGCTGTTGACATTGTATCACAGAAATGATTCGCGCCCCCTTTCATCATGAGATCGATTTTGGTCGGATTTTTTCCTGCGGGGGATGCAGTGCGTCCCGTACGTAAACAGGGTGCCTGGCGGAATGGTGTCCGCCGTCGTGCCTGAATCTCAACTTAAGGAGAATGGCAATGAAAAAGACCGGAATTGTTCTGTTGACCCTGGCTCTGACTGCCGGCCTGACCGTGGTATATGCCGCAGATGCTGAAAAGGGGAAGGAATTATTCGCCAGTCCAACCCTCGGCGGGGGGACATCGGGGAAAAGCTGTTTGACGTGTCATGCCGAGGGCAAAGGTCTGGGGAGCGATCTCTTTGATCGGAAAGAGTACACCATCATGGGCATGAAAAAAGCGAGCCTTGAGGAGGTCATCAATGTCTGCATCGAAACCCCGCTGGAGGGCAAGGCCATTGATCCGAAAGGTGGGGAGATGCAGGACTTGATGGCATACATCAAGACGTTGCTATCGAAACCCGCGAAGGTGAAAAAGACCAAACAGGTTGAGGGCTGCTGATCTGCAGTCTGTTCTTTTCTGGCCCGGGCCTCTTTGAAGGTGAGGAAGTGGGGAACTCCAGCCCCGCAGACACATGGTCGGCGAGTTCCCGCTTGCCCTCCCCCGGGTCCATCTTTAGGCCAAAGTGTTTGTAAAACTCGCTTACCGCAAGCCGGATCGCGGTTTTCTCCAATCCTTTTCGATAGGTGCCTTCATAAGGAGGGCAGGGCGGCTCCGGTGCGCCGGACGGTCGAGATGACAGCGGGGGTTGGTCGAGGCGGCAGTGGGGGAAGGTCGCGATGACAGTGCAGGAAGGCCGAAAGCTCGTCATTCCCGGTAGGGCGAAAGGCGTGATGCCGCCCCCGCTGTCATTTCGAAGCGAAGCGAGAAATCTCGCTTTTCAAGGCGATGAGATTTCTCCGGTCAAGATGACAGAATCTGCAACTGGTCTTTTTGCAATAGGTTCAGGTGATTATGAATATTCTGCTGATTTCAGCCAATACGGAACAGTTCAATATGCCGGCAATGCCGCTCGGGCTTGCGTGTGTGGTCGAGGCAACACGAAATGCCGGCCACGATGTCACCATGCTCGATCTGATGTTTCAAATCGATGTCCTTGCTGTACTGAAAACCGTCATTACGGAAGTTCGTCCGGACTGTATCGGTATTTCCGTGCGAAACATCGATGATCAGAATATCGGGACCCGGAACTTTCTGCTCGATAAGGTGAAAGAGGTCGTGGCGATCTGCCGGGATCTGACCGCTGCCCCGATTGTCCTGGGCGGCGCCGGGTACAGCATGTATCCGGAGAGCGCGTTGGCGTATCTCGGTGCGGATTTCGGCATCGAGGGAGAAGGTGAAACAGCCTTCCCGGCGCTGCTGACGCAATTGGAGCACCACGGCGATCTTTCCCGGATACCGGGATTGTATTCCCGAGATCGTGGACCGCATCAGGGCAGAACCTGCAGCAGCAATCTCGACGACTTCCCCTTGCCGGGAACGAACATCCTTTCGGCTTCCGCCTCCCAGAGCCATGATCCCTGGATTCCGGTGCAGACCAGGCGCGGCTGCGCCCTCAAATGCAGTTATTGTTCGACTGCCACCATCGAAGGCTCCATCCTGCGCCAACGCTCCCCGGACATTGTCGCCGACTGGCTCGAGCGGTGGGTGCAGGCCGGGTATGCAGATTTCTTCTTCGTCGACAACACCTTCAATCTCCCTCCGGCCTATGCCAAATCGCTTTGCCGCCGGATTATTGAGAAGAACCTGGCCCTGCGCTGGCGGTGCATCGTGTACCCGAAGCATGTCGACGATGAACTGGTCCGGCTCATGTCCGTCGCCGGCTGCCGGCAGATCAGCCTGGGTTTCGAGAGCGGTTCCGCGCCGATACTCAAAAATCTCAACAAGCACTACAACCTCGAAGATATACGGACGACTTCATCGCTGTTTGCCGAGCACGGCATCGAACGCATGGGTTTTCTCCTGTTGGGAGGCCCTGGTGAAACCCGGGAGACGGTGGAGGAAAGTCTGGCCTTTGCCGATTCTCTGGAACTCGAGGCGTTGAAGGTGACGGTCGGCATACGCATCTATCCCGGCACCCAGCTGGAGGAGATTGCCAGGGACCAGGGGGTTATTACCTCGGCAAGCAATCTGCTGTACCCGCATTTTTACCTGGCGCCCGATTTGGAAGAATGGCTTCCTGAAAGGCTGAAGGAGTGGGGCGCGTCCCGCCCCTCCGTCATGATGTGAGGTGGACGGCAACAAGGGACGCATCCTGATGTAGCGGCGACGCTCCCGCCATTGCGCCATTGCCCCCGCCTCAAAATCCGCTTATTGTCTTTTACCATGGACAGTACAGATCTGATCAGAATCGGCACCTGCAGCTGGAAATACGACTCCTGGGATGGGCTGGTCTACTCCCGGCAGGAGGGCCGCAACCTGCTGGCGCAGTACAGCCGCCGCTACGCCACCGTCGAGGTCGACCAGTGGTTCTGGTCGCTGTTCGACAAGGACGTGCCGGTCCTGCCCCGAGCCGACGTCGTGCGGGAATACGCCGATTCGGTGCCGCCGGGATTTCTCTTCAGCATCAAGGTGCCGAACAGCATCACCCTCACCCATCATTACAGCAAGGGCAAGGGTGCACTTCTCGTCCCCAATCCGCATTTCCTCTCCACCGGCCTGATGGCCCGCTTTCTTCAGGCCATCGAGCCGCTGGGCGAGCATATCGGCCCGCTGATGTTCCAGTTCGAATACCTCAACAAGCAGAAGATGGCCAGCCTCCACCGCTTTCTCGAACTGTTCGAGGTGTTCCGCCAGGGGCTGCCGGAGGGGTTCCGCTACTGCGTCGAGATCAGGAACCCGAACTGGCTGCGGGGCGAGTATTTCGATTTTCTCGCCGCACACGGACTGGGCCACGTCTTCCTGCAGGGGTATTACATGCCGCCGATCTTCGGGGTGTACTGGCAGCACCGGGAGAAGCTGGCCAGCCCGGTGATAATCCGGATGCACGGCGGCAACCGCAAGGATATGGAGGAGCGCACCGGCAACGCCTGGAACCGGATCGTCGAGCCGAAGGACGGCGAACTGGCCGAACTGGCCAGAATGGCGCGCGACCTGCGCCGGCGCAACGTCGACATCTTCATCAACGTCAACAACCACTACGAAGGTTCCGCCCCCAGGACCATCGCGAAGATCGAGGCGTTGCTGGAAGGCTGACAAGCCGTACGCCCTTGGTGTCACAGGAGGTATATGTACTCGAAAACACTGTTCGCCGGCTGGGCCGACATGGATTTCAACTCGCACATGAAGAACACGTCGTTCCTGGATAAATCAGCCGACGTACGGATGATGTTTTTTGCCGAGAACGGTTTCCCGGTGGCCGAGTTTGCCCGGTTGCAGATCGGTCCCGTCGTCACGAAGGAAGAAATCGAATATTACAGGGAAGTACGCCTGCTGCAGGAAATCGTCGTCACGCTGGAACTGGCAGGCCTGTCGGCGGACGGAGGCCGGTTCCTGTTACGCAATCGAGATTCTCCGTCAAGACGGCAAGCTCTGCGCCAGGATCACCAGCACCGGGGGGTGGCTGGATCACTCGCGGCGCCGGCTGGTTGCGCCGCCGCCGGCGTTGCTCGCGGCGCTCCGGTCATTGCCGCAGACGCCGGATTTCAGGGAGGTGCGCTTCCGTATCAGGGGCGGCCAGGCGCCAGAGAACGCGCCTTGACGGGCGCAGGGGCGGCGTGAACCGACAGCCGGGGGTTGAAGTCACCCCTGTTGTCGCGCCGAGGCAGGAAGACGGTTGTCGCAGCAACAACGATCTGCCGGTCGTGTGGCCGGCAATCCGGGAGGACGACATGGACATCCTCGACACTTTGGGAATCAGGGAGAAGAATCTGGGGGCCTCCACCGGAACGCGGTGGCTCCGGAGCGAGGGCCACGACGTGCTGGAGGTGGTGTCGCCGATCGATGGCCGCCGCCTGGCCACGGTGGCCCTGGCCTCGGAACAGGAGTACCGCGAGTGCACCGCCGCCGCCGGGGAGGCCTTTCGCAGCTGGCGGCTGGTGCCGGCACCGAAGCGGGGCGAGATCGTCCGCCGGATCGGCGAGGCGCTGCGGGCGCGGAAGCAGGCGCTGGGGACCCTGGTGTCGCTGGAGATGGGCAAATCGCTGCAGGAAGGGCTGGGCGAAGTGCAGGAGATGATCGACATCTGCGACTTCGCCGTCGGCCAGTCGCGCCAGCTCTACGGCCTGACGATGGCCTCGGAGCGGCCCGAGCATCGGCTCTACGAACAGTACCATCCCCTGGGGGTCGTCGGCATCGTCACCGCCTTCAATTTCCCGGTGGCGGTCTGGGCCTGGAATGCGATGCTGGCGGCCGTCTGCGGCGACACCTGTCTGTGGAAGCCGTCGTCGAGAACGCCGCTCACCGCCATCGCCGTCCAGCACATCCTCGCCGAAGTCGTCGCCGCCAACGGCCTGCCGGAGGGGCTGTTCAACCTCGTCATCGGCCGCGGCGGGACGATCGGCGAATTGCTGCTGCACGATCGGGATGTTCCGCTGGTCTCGTTCACCGGCTCGACCCGGGCGGGACGGCGGGTCGCCGCAACCGTCGCCGGCCGGCTCGGCCGCACCATCCTCGAACTCGGCGGCAACAACGCCATCATCGTGACGCCGCACGCCAATCTCGAGCTGGCGGTGCCGGCGATCGTCTTCTCGGCGGTGGGCACCGCCGGCCAGCGCTGCACCACCACCCGGCGGCTGATCGTCCACCAGTCGATCGCCGACCGGGTCACCGCGGCCCTGCGTCAAGGCCTACAGGTCCCTGCGGATCGGGTCGCCGCTCGACGAGCGCAATCATGTCGGGCCGTTGATCGACCGCCGGGCGGCGGCGGCCTATCTCGAAGCCCTGCAGGCCCTGCGCTCCCAGGGCGGTGCGGTCCTCTGCGGCGGCCAGGTGCTCGCCGGCCCCGGCTACGAATCCGGCTGCTACGTCGAGCCGGTGGTGGCGACGGCCGCAAACGATTTCCCGATCGTCCAGCAGGAAACGTTCGCCCCGATCCTTTATGTCATCAAGTATTCCGGCGCGGTCGACAACGCCATCGCGCTCCACAACGACGTGCCCCAGGGGCTGTCGTCGGCGATCTTCACCGACAACCTGCGGGAGGCCGAGATCTTCCTGGCGGCGGCCGGTTCCGACTGCGGCATCGCCAACGTCAATATCGGCACGTCGGGGGCGGAAATCGGCGGGGCCTTCGGCGGCGAGAAGGAGACCGGCGGCGGTCGGGAATCGGGGTCGGATGCCTGGAAGGGCTACATGCGGCGGCAGACCAACACCATCAACTACGGCACGGCCCTGCCGCTGGCCCAGGGGATCCGCTTCGAGTTGGAGCGCGACCGAGGGTGATTCCGACCGTCCGTTCTTCCGCCATGTTTCTCCTGCCGGGATCATGGTATGGTGTCGGAGTCGTGATGCATCGACTATTATGGATACAGGCGCCGAAACTGTAGACGCCTCAGGAACCTGTCGCTGTTGCTTCCCCCTGCTTCGCAATGGAGGCGTACCATGCCGGATCGAATCAACTCCGTCCTTGTCCTCGGTCTCGGCAAGGTCGGCCACCTTGTCGCCCTGCTGCTCCATGAAACCGGATTTACGGTCACCGCCGCCGACCGCCATCCTCCCGGCAGCTCGCCCTTCACCGTCCAGGCCCTCGATGTCGCCGATACCGCCGCTCTTGCCGACGCGCTGCGGGGCAAGGATGCGGTCGTCTCCTGCCTGCCCTATCACTTCAACCTCGGGGTGGCACGGGTGGCCGCCGATTGCGGCGTCCACTATTTCGATCTGACCGAAGACGTGCACACGACCCGGGAGATCGTCACCCTGAGCCGCAACGCCGGGGCGGTGATGGCGCCGCAGTGCGGCCTCGCCCCCGGCTTCATCGCCATCGTCGGGGCCTCGCTGGCCGCCCGGTTCGAGCGGATCCGCAGCATCAGGCTCCGGGTCGGGGCCCTGCCCCAGCATCCCACCGGCCTGCTCGGCTATGCCTTCAACTGGTCGCCGGAAGGGGTCGTCAACGAGTACCTCAACGACTGCGAGGTCATCGAGGATGGGGTGCGGAAATGGGTATCGCCGCTGGAGTGGGTGGAGAAGCTGGTGATCAACGGCCTGCAGCTCGAGGCCTTCACCACCTCGGGCGGGCTGGGGACGATGTGTGAGACGTTCGAGGGCCGGGTCGACAACCTCGACTACAAATCGATCCGCTATCCCGGTCATGCCGCCCTGATGAACTTCTTCCTCCATGAGCTGCTGCTGCGCCAGGACCGGGCCCATGCCGGCAAAATCCTCGTCAACGCCAAGCCGCCGGTCAACGACGACCTGGTCCATATCCATGTCTCGGTCGAGGGCTGGATCGCCGGCACCCTGATGCGCGAGGAGTTTGTCCGCACCTACCTGCCGGTGGCGATCGCCGGCGACACCCGGCGGACCATCGCCTGGACCACCGCCGCCTCGATCTGCGCCGTGGTGGAGCTGGTGGCCCGGGGCCGGCTGCCGGCCACAGGGTTCATCAGGCAGGAGACAATCTCCCTCGATGCTTTCCTGGCCACTTGCAACGGCCGGCTGTATGATGGACAACCCCATGGCGGGAAGCTGGAGTGAGCAGGTCTGCCGTCAGGTTCCCAGGCCGATACAAAAGGTTCGCTAAAGGATACGATCTTGAATTTCTGTGCACAGTGCAGTGCAAAAGTGACGCTGCGGATACCGGAGGGCGATGGCCGGCCACGATTCGTCTGCGACAGTTGCGGCACCATCCATTATGAAAATCCAAGAATGGTTGTCGGCACACTTCCAGTCATGGACGGCACAATCCTTCTCTGCCGACGGGCGATTGAGCCGCGGCGGAATATGTGGACACTCCCGGCCGGATGGCTGGAGAATGGGGAAACGCTCTCGGATTGCGCCGTCCGTGAAACCTTGGAGGAGGCGTATGCCCAGGTGGAAGATCTGCAACCCTATGTCCTGGTCAACCTGCCGTTCATCAATCAGCTCTACTTCATCTATCGTGCCCGGCTGATCAATGATGACTTCCATTCCGGCAGCGAAAGCCTGGAAGTCAAGCTCTTTTCACCCGCTGAAATCCCGTGGGATGAACTGGCTTTTTCGGCAATATCCGAAACTTTAAAATGGTATTGCAAGGACTTGGAAAAAGCTGCGTTTCCCTTTCGGGTTGTAGATATCGGTATCTGAGGAAGGATGGCAAGGCATCCGGCGTCCTGCTCTTCACCCCGTCGGTTCCGTGCCGAGCCGGCATCGCCGACGTGGCGCCGTCCAGGCAATGTTTATCAGAGAGGATGCATCATGACTGTTTTGTACCTGTTTCCATCCATTGCAGGACTCGTATTATTGGGTTTGCATTTCTTTAGAAACGATAACACTTTTGCGATGTATCTATCTGTTCTCGTTATTTTTCTGATGTTTGTTCGCCGTCCATGGGCCGCTCGTATACTTCAGACATTTCTCATAATCGGTGCATTCGAGTGGGTCCGAACAACGGTTTCCTTGGTAATCGTTAGAAATGAAAATGGAGAACCATTCCTCAGGCTTGCAATTATTCTGGGTGCAGTTGCACTGTTTACGCTTTTCTCAGCGTTTGTTTTCCGGACAAAAAGATTAAGATCTCATTTCAATGATCCAAGGGGGATTTGAAAAACCGCATGTTCGAAAAACAGGTTCGAAAAGAAAAATAACCGCATCACTGGAGCAAAAGGGATGCGCACAACCTTTGCAGCAATTGTTGGGCCCAGGTCGACAGCGTGAACGACACTGCAATCCTCCTGGATGAGATGGCGGCCATCACGGCCGACCTGAACAACAAAATTGAACCGGCCGCGCCAAGCGTCCCGCAACATACGAAATGATGGTGGACAAGATCGTGGAACAACAGGATTCCGGTCCCGGCGGCACATGCCCCTATGACCAACTGTACATTTATTATCTCAACGGCCGGGCCAAAACCGATGCGTCCAAGATGGGGCCGGATTTTATCGGCAACTGGGTCGAAGACGGGTTTTCGTTTCTGTTTTTTTCCCAACCCTCTGCTGCGATGGTCCAACAACTTCTTGACAGCCAAAAGGATCTGACCCTCATCGACCAATACATCATGGGCTACAACGAATGGCTGGGGGAAAAGCCCGAGCCGGTTCATATCGGGCGGTTCATCATTGCACCGCCCTGGGTTCCGGCGGCCAGTTATTGCCTGCCCGGTTCCGACGCTTTCCCCATCCTTCTGGACCCGGGGGTGGTGTTCGGCACCGGGACCCACCCCACCACCAGAAATTGTCTGGAACTGTTGGATATGGCCGTGAAAAACGGGCCGGCGGACCGGGTGCTGGACCTGGGGTGCGGTACCGGCCTTCTGGCCCTGGCGGCGGCGAAACTGGGATGTTCAAAGATTCTGGCGGTGGATTTCAATGAGCTTGCCGTGGAAACCACCTTGCGAAACGTCCGTCTCAACAAACTGGAAAACCAGATCCTTGCAGTTCAAGGGATGGCCGAGGAGATGACCGACACTGCCGCCGATCTTCTGATCGCCAATATTCACTACGATGTCATGGAAAAAATCATCCGGTCCCCCGGATTTGTCACCAAGAAGCAGTTCATCTTGTCGGGCCTGCTCACATCCCAGGCGGAAAAAGTCACGGAAATCCTTGCCGGACTTCCCGTCACCATCCGCGAAACCCGCGCCCAAAACGGTGTCTGGCATACGTTTTACGGCGTCTGCGAATAGGTTTTTTCCTCCGGCGGCCCTCTGCCGGGTGAACGATAACATCTGTTGATCTACAGCCTCCCTACAGTAGTGGGGGGCTGTAGATCACACCTGCCCCTGCTGAACAGCCCTCTGCTTCTACCGATCAATAATCATCAGTCAGGGTGTTTAAGAAGGCGACCAGGTCATCAATATCATTCCGTGCTTAAGCCAAGCGCACCGACCATATCACTAACATTATCTGATACTTCTGGGTCGAATTGGCTCCTGTCGTTGATAAATGCCACCATTTCCTTGAGGGTGGGAAAACTGCCGTTATGGGAGTACGGTGCCGTTACAGCAATGTTGCGCAGGGTGGGAATCTTGAACTTACCGTTTTGGTTTTCGTCATCGACAACCGCCCCCAAGCCCAGGTCGGCTGTTGCCAGGTTCAGAAGAGGATTGGCTGGCACGCCGATGTTTGCATAGCCGTAGGTGGTGAACAGGGGGTTGAGTGGCTTGATCATCGTTGAAGAAAGTTCCATTGGTATCTGTAGCGTGGCAGGATGCGCAGTGTGTTTGGAAAAGAGCTTCGCCAGCTTTTTCCTGGTCTGTAAAATCGTCGTAGGCCACATCATATTTGGAAGTAAATTTGGTAACATCTTTTGAACGCTCGTAGGCTGCTACTGCCCGTGCAAAATTGTTCCAGTCATCCGCCGACGGTGGGTCGGCAATGTCCTCCTTGAATACCCGCGGCCATAAATAATAATAGTCAGAAGCCCTGATGACCTCAAGAACGGCCCCTGGATTTTCCATGGCCATCTCAGCCGGGTTCAGTGGCGGTCCCTGGGCCTGTTCGGCGAGTGGGTCGTCAAGGACTGAACCATCCATACGTCCGTCCCAGAACATACCGCCGAAATAGTCAACACTGTCGTCCCCATTTTCCACTTTATACCGTATAGGGCTGTATCCGGCATAGGCGGAAGAGGGGGCATTGCGGCCACCCAGACTCACTCCGTCAGAGCCGACGGAGACCACCTTGTCGTAAGGGTGAAGAAAGTTGGAACGGTCGGCAAACCCTGCAAGTGGGTGATGGCAGGTCTGACAGGATTGATTTTGATTCAGCGACAGGTTCTTGTCCTTATAGATATGCATCCCCAATTTTTCTATGGAACTATCGACAGCTGGGTGATTTGCAGCCACCAACATCGTTGTACCCGAGAGAAGCACAACTCCTAGTCCAGCAACCGTGAAAAATTTTTTCATGTCTTTTCCTCCATTTTAAATTGATCTATCCTTCCATTTTCCGCGCAACCATATCCAGATATCGCTACCACCTTTCTTTTCAGGAATACCGAAGCGATGGCAACCTCGGGGAAATGCACGCCGCATGAATCAATGAGATGGCGGCATAGGTTCTGCTATGATCAGAGTTCCGTCTGCGAGATTGCTGGTTGATTCCACCTGGAGAGAGAGGGTAGCAGGACAACTATTTCCTGCATCCAGACATGGTGCTTTCAAATGTAAAACGTTTGGCCTCAATGGAGGTTACACCTGTGATCTAAGTTTTTGCAGACTTTGAGAATGCGGGATGTATTGCAAATACGCAATAAATGGGGGCAGTGGAAATTTATATTCGCCGTGCCTCAAGGATCACACCGCTCCCAATGGAAGCCATCACAGGCCCTTGCTCCCGGTAACCCGGAATGCCTGCACGGTCCCGGAGGTCCCGGCCTGCTTCACCGCCAGCGCCTGCCCGACATCGGCCAGCAACCGCCGCAGCTGCGGCAGATCGGCCCGGGCGTAGCTCACCTCGTCGCCGTCGATGACAAACCGCACCGCCGCCGCCCCGCCCACCAGCTCGGAGATGGCGGACACCACGGTGTCATGCAGCGTCGTCAGCTGCGCTTCACTCAACGAGGAAAAATCGGTATAGGCCATCGCGTCTCCTGCTCATGAAAAAAACCACCTGCTTTTTTCACGAGCATAACCGACGATTTCGGCCAAAGACGCCAACGGCCCTCTACGGCTTTCCACGGCCTTCTACGGCCATGAAAAGGCTATTAAAGATCTTGACGGGGTTTTTGAGGGAGGGGGGAAGGGGTATGGGAAGGGCGATTGCGGGGGAGGTGGCGACGGCTCGCCCGGAATGGACGAGCAGGGAGGTTAATCTATACTGTCGTGGTATCTTTCAAGTTGCCTAACATACAGGCTTTCTGTATAACATCACAAATGGCGAGATATACAGATCTGTAGAATTACTTGTTGGGCTGCAAAAAAGGGGAACTCAAAGCACTATGAACCCAGCAACAAAAGACACCCTAGCCCAGCTCGACAATCTCCTGGCAGCGAGTAATCAGTCGTGGCTGTTCGGCGCAGGAATCAGCCTTGATGCCGGAATTCCTCTTATGTGGCCACTAACGGATCGTGTATTCGCGAGGGCAAAAGACGAAGGAGAACCAAACGACATTAAGGTTCTTGAGTGTGTCAAAAGTCAGCTTTCTGACGATTCGCATATCGAACACATCTTGAGTCAGCTTGGCGATCACCGCGCGATTGCCGACCGATCCAAGGACAAAATCCGTCACATTCGACGGCGTAACTCTCTCGGTAGATGAGCCTTGATAAGCTTCACCAAAGGATTCTGACATGGATTGCTGAGACCATTCGATGGGGATACAAGCCTGCCAAACCTGATGGAACTCCGGAGGAGATCGGAACACTTGAGAACCGGATTGTCATCATCGAAAACCATTCAGCATTCGTCTCTGCCCTCTTCAATCGAAGCCAAGCAGGAATCGCAGAACGCCGGAGAGCTGTCCGACTATTCACCACCAACTATGACACGCTCCTTGAGGATGCGCTTGCTCTCGGGGGCTTCTCCTATTGGGACGGCTTCTCAGGTGGTGCGGTCGCGTATCGAAGCCATAGATATGGCGACGAAGAGCCGAACCTCAGAGATCGTGCCCATGTAATCAAGCTTCACGGATCGATCGATTGGCACTTGGGAGAAGATGAGCGTGTATGGCGAGTCCGCGACGGCGATCTTTATCCGAAGAAGATTTCTCGGGTTCTCATCTACCCACAATCGACCAAATACCTTGCGACTCAACGGGACCCCTTCGCGGCCCAATTTGACCTTTTTCGCCGATCACTTGGAGCAGAGAGGAGAATGTTCTCGCAACCTGCGGATACAGCTTTGGGGACGAGCACATTAACCAAGAGATTGAACTAGCGCTTCAACGTCCAGAGAACAAAACAACGGTTCTCGCCTTTGCTCCGAAACTCAATCCGACTCTCGAAAGATGGAGGACGGGCCGTGGGGCAAGCGGGTCTATGTCATCACTGAAGATGGCTTGTATGTCGGTGCGGACGGACCTCATTCGCCTCCGACTGCTCCAGCAAAACGAGATTGGTGGACGTTTGCTGGAGTCACCAAAATGCTAAACAGTGGAGCGGAGGCCTGCGCGCTATGAATACATTTGATCTTATTTCGGACCTGAAGATCGGGCACATCGTCGAAGTGTCTGGAACTACGATTCGGGTAGAGTTATCAGGGGATGTCACGGAGCTCACCCGAACCTACGAAGGGCGAGTCTATCCCATCGGACAGATCGGAAGCATCGTCAAAGTCCATTTCGGAAGACGTCTCGTGTTCGGGTTTGTGACCTTATTACGAATGCGGTCTGAGGAGCTGCTTGAGATCGCGAAGCCCATTCCGCCTGATGCTGACCAGCGGCTGATGGAAGTCGAACTGTTTGCCGAAGGTGTATGGAACGCAGCAGACCAGAAACTCGGTTCGTCCGAGGTGTTACGACCTATCCGCTGCCCCGCCAAAGCGTGCATCTGCTCACTCGCGAGGAGACTACTCAGATATATTCAGCTGCTGAAGGACAGCAGAATGATGGCGAATATAGCCCACTCGTTCCATTTGCTCATTACGTCGGAGCAGACAATGCCGTCTGTCGGGCAAACGTGGATAAAATGCTTGGGCATGCATTGCGCGGTGCTCGGTTCGACGGGTTCGGGAAAGTCTGGTGCGGTTGCCGCTTTGCTTCACAGCATGCTGGATCACACCCCAGAACCGGACGCAGTCTGTCACCCACGAATACTTATCATTGATCCTCATGGGGAATACGGCCACGCATTCAAGGAGCGTGCGATCGTTTATCGTGCTTACGACCCACTCGGAAACGAAGAGACGACTGGCTCTCCGATAAGCCTGCCCTACTGGCTGATGTCGGCTGATGAGTTCAGGACCTTAGTAATTGGAAAAACTGAGCAGGAAGCAACTTCCCAGAACAACATTGTCTACAAGGCGATCACCTATGCCCGAATGGTTGCGGCGAACTTGTTGATCCTTCGCCGACCGCACATGGAGGGACGTGCACCTACCGACGGCCTGGACCATGATGCACCACGACCGAAAGCAGGAGTGACGCATCGAACAGTTGATTGAATTTGATCACGACAAGCCACGGCCTTTTAGCCTCGAAGAGTTTTACAACCATATTTTATATTTGCAGGCAGCTCGCGTGCAGGGTAGCCAACTTCAGAGTGTTACGGCTTCTGATTTCGCAACAAAATTCAAATCCATTTTGGATAAGCTCTCAGTATTGAGGCGTGATCCACGGATTCGTTTCATGATGCGGGAATGGAACGATCAGAGTCCTTCGCTTGAGCACATTATCGCCCAGTTGGTCGGACAGATCCAAGGTGATGGAGGTGTCGATCAAGACATTCGTATTCTGGATATTTCTGGTCTTCCAAATGAAGTAGCCGGCCCACTTGCTGCCATGCTGGCCCGTCTATTATTTCAGTATAAGGTTTACCAAACAACGGAGGAAAGAAGGCGCGATCCAGTTGTCCTCGTTTGTGAAGAAGCTCACCGATATGTCCCCGACAGAGGCGAGGCCGAATATGCAGCGGCTCAAACCGCGATCCGAAGGATAGCTCGTGAGGGGCGGAAATATGGCATTGGCCTCATGCTCGTTAGCCAGCGCCCTGCTGACGTTGAAAGCACAGTGATTTCTCAGTGCGGCACATGGCTCGTTCTGAGGCTTACGAATGCAGCGGATCAACAACACGTTTCTCGTTTCTTGCCGGATGGCTTGTCTGGAATGACGAAAGCATTGCCGAATCTTGCTCAGCAAGAGGCGATCTTTGTTGGTGAAGGCGCTGCAATGCCTGCACGAGTTCGAATTCGAGATCTCACAGAGGACCAATTCCAAAATCGGAGACTGCAAAGTTTGCGAAGGGTTGGACACTTGATCGGCTAACCGAAGCGGAAATTCCACAGTCGCTAACCGAATGGCTGGATGAACTATTGCTCACATTGGGAGGTCAAGAAAGCAACAAAGACCTTGACCTGTGTGCTCTTCAAGTTTAGTGAGATGCAGAAAAGTGCCGAACAATCGCTTGCAGCGAACGTGGGCAAGCCGGGCTGCTGAAGCATAGCGTTTGGCATATCAAAAAACTATCTCTAAAATTAAAGAAATGCAGAATATTTCGGAAGAATTATTCAGAAAATATATTGAGTATGCCTCCAGTGAAGAGGCTTTAGCAGTTTTGTTTGTTAAAAAAGAATTAAAAGAATCGGTTGGTAACTGGATTGATATAGTAGTCTTTGAGTCCTACCAAGAAATTTCGTTTAAAAACTTAGAATTCAAGTTGGTTAAGTGTGGTCTTTACAAAAGAACGATCAAACCCAAATATCCACCCAAAAGCGATTTTAAGATAAACGGCAAATTTGATGAAAATAAATACTACCAATTAATTCGTGCTATTACTTGGAGCACTGCAAATGAAGATATTCAACTACAAAAAAGTAAAGGTGTTAAAGCTGAAAAATATGAAATTAGAGGCGTTAAGTACAATAAAAATCGTGGTAAATTTATAAAACGCCCGCCTTGGCTAGACAGCCCTGTCTGGAAAGACGTTGATATTCACTCGCTGAGAGGTGCAGATAGAAGATATGTGGAACAATTTATGGCTCCTGCTGATTGGCACTATGAAATAAAGTATATAAAAAAGATTAATTGAGCAAATATTTGCTCAATGCTTGAGTTCAGGGGCCCTGTGCGGCTATATCGCGCAGCGCCCCTTGGAACGAAGGGTTAATCGCGGAACGACCATGCCGGGAACAGCTCGACTTTCGCTGTTTTCCTGCCTTCGTTTTCAGCCGTTTTAACAATCAGATCATACACGCTTCCGCGAACTTCGCTCATACCGTCACGGTTGTTCCGGTCACCGTCGTGGCGCGATGTTGTCGACATGCAGCGGCAGATCCATCATCACGTCGTGGATCGCCAGATAGCTTTCGTTGAGCAGGGCCGTGGCCCGCTTGACCTCGCGGATGGCGCCGAACAGCCCGCTTCTCCGCTCCCCCAGCAAGCGGCTCGCCTGCATCGCCGCCTTCAGGGACTGCTCGTCGACGGCGGCTTCCGCAGGGCGGCATCCGCATCCTCCGGGCGACCTTGCCGGTTCTTCGATCACCTCTTCCAGACAGACGACGACCATGGCCAGGCAGCGCATGGCTTTGACCAGTTCGGAGTTTCTCATCTCGCCGTAGTCGATATCGTCCATGGCCATCTCGAGTATGCCGTCGAGCATTCCGGGAAGGTGCTCAACGAACTCATGGAGCGACAGCTGCTTGCCTGATTTCATCCTGCACCGCCGGGCCTGGGCCTTCAGCCATGAGCCGGTGTACGGTTCGGCGTGATCCTCGGAATAACGTTTTTACCGATCGGCAATGGAGATGACGACGCTCATGCCCGCACCTCCCCGACCCCGACGTAATAGACGTAGCCGTTGCTCTTCACCCGCCTGAAGTGGCGCGACATCATCGCCCCGAACTTGCGCTGGCCAGGTGCGTCGAGGCCGTAGTCGTTGTTGCGGTGGAACCAGGCGAGGAAACGCTCGTACAGGGTGGTGGCCAGGGTCCTCTGCCCCTCGTTGATTGTGCAGTTCTCTTCGATGAACGAATCGAAGATGTCGCGCACCGCCCAGTCGGCCGGCGGCTGCTTGTCCAGCACCGGCAGTCGCTGCGCCTCCTCGTCGGCGGCGATGTTGAAAAGTGCCAGGGCATCGACGCCGGTGATGTCGCGGACCACGCCGGTGGCCATGATCCGTGCCTGCTCATTGCGGAAGCCGAGCGCCCGGACCATGATCATCGCCGCCTTGACGCCGCGGGCCGCCTCTTCCAGCCGTGCCACGGTGACCGGGATGGTGCCGCTGGTCACCGGCGTATCGCTCTGCTCGTCGTCGTGCAGCTCGTACCGGCCGGTGCGGCGGATCTGGGGAGGACTTCGGCGGTGACCCATTTGCGGAAAGGTTTGGCTTGCGGCTTGTTGGAACGGATGATCAGGGTGTAGAGGCCGGATTCGGAGATGATGATCATCTCCTGTTCGCCTCCAGGGGTCTGAACTTTACTTAGACCCTTTTCATCATCGTCGAGGACTCGATTGACTTAGCGCCCTACCACTTCGTGAACTCCAAGCACGTCGCACATACATCCTTGGCAACAAACCATGGATCTGTCGTCGATTATAGTGGTGCGGATCAGGTGATCGTTAAAACTGAAGGGGATGACGGCTGATGGACTACTGGAATAGTTCATAACGCTGCTCCTGGGATTGGATACTGAAGGGATATACTTTCTCCCTACCCCTTCATGAATTCCCGCCCTGCGCGCCAAATGCAAAAAAGGGCGGAACCATGCGGGTTGGTCGTACCGGCAACAGGACCGGTGAGCCTCAAGGGGCTCCCCGCATGGCCCGCCCAAAAAAAGAGCTTCGCCATGCTGTGGACACAAAAAAACCGCGGGAAAAAAATAGATGGCGGCATGTCCGCCTGTTGTTCGGGCGACCAAGCCCGGTTGCATGGATTTTGCTGCAACGAGTAAATCATACACGAACCCAAAGCGATATGTCAACCACCACCCTCACCGATTGAAGGATCTGATGAGCCAGGCACCTGTTGTTGCCCCGAGCGGTTTCAAGTTTCCTTTCTTTTCCGTTCGACGATCCAGGCCGTTGGCAGAATCAAGGACATACCGCCGCGACGA
>CAWJYH010000013.1:0-86090 GCA_963847035.1 uncultured delta proteobacterium
TCTACGGCCAGGAATGCCCGCCTTCTCGGGCATCCCTGCGCGTCGATAGTCTTACGCCGGTGCAAAGGGGGGATTCCGCAGCAGATTCCTGGTCAACGCCGCGATGGACCGAGGCAGCGAGCGACGGTCGATGACGAGATCGCAGCGGAAGCGGCGCGGGGAAGTCCCCCTTGTTTCTATTCTGTTTTTTTGTGTCCTGCGATTTCAAGGTTCCCCAATTCTCATTGAGCCACTGCAGGTCGTATCGGAGAATGTCTGCTGTAATCTTTGCCAGTTCGACATACAACGGCATAACGCCCGACCCTTTGAGCTTCTCATGGAACAGCGGCAGCCATTCGGCCGGATGGCGCTGCAGAAAGTCCCTCTGGGCCATGATATAGCCTTGGAGGAGTTCTGCAGTCTGTTCTTTTCTGGCCTGGGCCTCCTTGAAGGTGAGGAAGTGGAGAAACTCCAGCTCGGCAGACACATGGTCGGGGAGTTCCCGCTTGCCCTCCCCCGGGTCCATTGTTAGGCCAAAGTGTTTGTAAAACTCGCTGACCGCAAGCAGGACCGCGGTTTTCTCCATTCCTTTTCGATAGGTGCCTTCGTAAGGAGGGCAGGGCGGTTCAGGGGCGCCGACGTCGAAGGTACGGGTAAAATCTACCTGGAAATCCCGAAAGGCGACACCGTCCAAAGCGTTTTCAGTTCGAGTCCCGAGCTCTGCTGTTTCATGGGCCAGCTCCATTAAATGCGGTATGCGAACCAGGTTATCTTCCAGCTCCGCCAGGAAATCCCCGTTCTGAAAGGCCTCGAAGAGTTCCGGGGTTGGATATCTGTACGCCATCGACAGCAACCGGTACACTGTAGATCTGGTTGTTGGGTCTGTCTCGGTCACAAATGATACGGCTGCATCATACATGTATTTCTCCTTCGAGATCGATTGCACGTTTGCAGATCCTGATCTCTTCGCCTGCAATCTTCTGTGAAAAGGCGACCGACTGATACATTCTTCCGTAGCGGATATTTTCGCTCTCGGTCGCCTGTTGCAGCGGGGCAATCGTGAAGTCCTGCCTAACCAGGGCGAACCGGGGGAGGGGTTACCTCTTCAGTTTCACCCTGTTCCGGCATGGTCTCACGGATTATTGGACGTACAGCGTCTGCCACGAACCCGCTACCAGCTTGACACCGTTCCGTTCTTCATTGCCACCGTCCCATTGGGCAAAAGTGGTGCGGTAGTACTTGTTCCGGACTAAAGTGACCAGGTTGCCGGGGGCTTTACCCTGCGGATCGGTGGCAGGACCGAGCAGCGGTCTTTTCCATCACCACCACCCAGGAGGTACCGACGCGACTCTGGGAATGTTCCAATGACAAGACATCCGAGTCCGGGCTTGTCTGCACCGTCCCGGCTCCACCGGCGACGATGTTTTGCAGCCTTGGCAGGTCGGCCCGCCAGAAGAGGATGTTCACCGGCTGGAATTGATTGCCCATGGCGACCGAGGAGTTGGCATCATAGGCGATTTGCAGGGCCACGGCGTCTGCGAAAAGGGTTGTATCGGCCACGGATATATCTGCTGTCGGGTCCGTCCATTCATATCTGAAGAAGATATCCGTCCCGTCGTGCATGGCCTTGACCTTCAGGCTGCGCCATTTGGAAGAGGGCAGCTTCTGGGGGATGCCCGTCGCGCTGATCACGGTGTCAAGAACCACATTGTACTGAATGACGGATGTCCAGGCGGCATCGGCGGGATCAAGTGCGCTTGCGAGGCCGGTTTTGGGTGTTGCCTTGATCGTCACTGCCCCCATCGCCGGTTCGCCGGTCCAGGACAGCACCAGTGTCAGCAAGGCGAGACCAAGGCCAGCGGTTTTTATGAACTGCGAAAATGTTCTTTTCATTCTTCACCTCCCCGAAGACGCCACGCGCCAAGGCGAATGGCGTCTTCACGATCTCACAGTTGAATGCGGTCAGACTCCGAGTAAGATGTAAGGATATCAACAAGTCCTGAATCGCCGCCGGCTGCAGCATTGGCCCGTTCTGTTTCGAGTTTCGCGAAAATATTCTCTATCCTGGTAACTCGTTCTGCATGGGTTTGACTGCAGTTGTCGCCAAACAGATCGGCGAGCAGGTCTATGGGAATACGATTGCCCGGGCTGAGCGGTGGAATATAGTACACATTGGGTTGCGTGCCGAATTCGGGATGCAGCTGCAAGGCAACCTGGAATTCGTCGATCAGCCGGTTGACGTTATAGCTCAGGTTGTCGGGATGGTCCGGTCCCTTGGCAGGCTCATAGTAGCCCACATAGCGGATACGGCCGACACACTGGGCAAAGCAGAAGTTCCTGCCGACATTCTGGCCGTCCGCACCCAGGTTGTCGTCATAGGTGTTCGTGGCGGGATCCCAAGTCGGCAGCCGGGGATAGCAGAGGATGCATTTCTGGGCGACCTTCTCCACCGGGTTGTAATAGATCTTCTTGTAGGGGCAACCCTTGACGCAGTAGCGGTAGCCCCGGCAGCGGTCCTGATCGACCAATACGATCCCGTCTTCCTGGCGTTTATAGACAGCCTTGCGGTTGCAGGCCGCCACGCACGCAGGGTTGGTGCAGTGGTTGCAGATCCGGGGCAGGTAGAAGTAGTAGGCATTGGGATGATCGCCGGCCCCCACATCTTCATCCCAGTTGCTGGCGTAGTCATTCGGGGTCACCGGCGGCGGATCGGGCAGGATCATGCCCGCTGTGGCGGGGACCGGGCCGGCGTCCGTCGTTCCGAAGGCCTCGTCGTACTTGTACTCCCAGGGTGCCCCATAATCCGTGTTGATTGACGGCAGGGGAGAGTTGAGCAGCACCGTGTTGGTGCAGTTCTGAAACCCGCCCCCCAGGGTCTGCCAGTTTTTGGGATAGCCCCGACCGGGATGGGTCTCGACGTTGTTCCAGTACATATACATCTGCCCCTGGTTGCGATCCGTCCACATGCTTTTGCAGGCGCTGGTGCAGGTCTGGCAACCTAGGCACTTGTTCAGATCGAACACCATGCGCACCTGTCGTTGTATCTTAGCCATGTCCTATGCCTCCTCTTGAAGCCCGCTGAATGGTTCCAGACCGGGTGGATTACGGAATTGTTCCCGTGTATTTGCGAATCTCAACCCGTGTGTCTTTCTGGTTGCCGGTGGGGCCCCAGTAGTTCAGCCGGAAGTTGACGTGACCGTACCCGCCGATGAGCTGCGTCGGCTTGATGCGGATCGTGGCGGGGCTTTGCCAGCCGTTCTCGAACGTTGGATCGGTCAAGGCATTTTTGAGCATGAACGACTCCCAGCCGTGATACATCTGGGCCATGCCGGCGGGCAGACGGGGGGAGATGCACAGATGCGCCACCAGGTTCCCATGCCCGTTGAAGATCTCGACCGGGTCGTTGTCGACCAGGCCGCGGTTGGCCGCCTCGTCCGGACTGAGGTAGACGATCGGCCGCCCGCGCTGCATGCGCAGCTGAAACTTGAGATCGCGATAGGTGGAATGGATCGACCAGCGGCCGTGCGGCGTGATCCAGCGCAGCGGATAGCTGTCCGCGTCTACCGGCGGTTTGTAGACCGGCAGTTGCTCGCCGAACTCGTAGAGGTACCAGTCATGGTCGATGTAAAACTGCTGGCGGCCGGTCAGGGTGGTCAGCGGCCGCAGGTGTTCGGTCATCCGCTGAAAACCGTAGTAGGCTTCGTTGGGCTTGATGTCGCTGGTCCATTCCTCGCTGGTTTGGGCCAGTCGCGCCGGCCGGGCGTTGATGCCGTCCATGGTCAGCCCATTGGTCTCCTCCGAGCTGTCGAGGAGGAACTGGCAGGCGGTTTTGTCGTCGGACAGATCGGCTCCACCGGTATTGAGGGTGCGGAAGTCCGTCCCCAGGTTCGCGAAATTGCGGGTGATGGTGGTGCCGTCGGGCACGGTGTCGGTGAAAGTCAGTCCGGTACTTGCCAGTGCATCGGCCAGTCCCTGCCAGATCTGCCAGTCGGTTCTGCTGTCGAACTGCGGCGGGATTACCGGGGTGAAGGGATGAATGTAGCTGTGCAGATCGGTGGTGCTGATGTTCCATCTGCTCAAACCAGCTGGCGGCCGGCAGCACGACATCCGCATACAGGGCGGTGGTGTCCATGCGGAAGTTGAGATCGACGATGAGATCCAGCTTGGGCCAGAGGTTGTTGTAGACGTCGAGAAACCCCTTGGCCTGGTTCAGATAGTTGGCGCCCCAGACAAAGAGCACCTTGGGCGACTTGCCCGTTGTCAGGGTATCCTTGGGCCACAGCGGCATCCAGCCGTTGGCGACGCTTTCCTGTATGTACTGTCGATGGGTCGCGGCCAGAGGCTGTCGACATCCGAAGTGACCCGGCATGCACGTAGGTCCACAGGGTGGTGTTCTGGAAGCGCTGCTTGGGACGGCCCAGGGGGAAGGAAAGCTGGAAGAAGCCGTGCTCGGCCCAGAGTTTTTCCTGCCCCACGTAATGATCGAATCCGCCGCCCGGCTTGCCGACATTGCCGGTCAGCGCCACGAGCAGAATCTGGGCCCGGTTGATCAGGTCGTTGTGATAGTAGTGATTGGTGCCCGCGCCCTCGATGATGCGGGCCGGTTTGGTGGTGGCGAACTCCGTGGCAATCTGCGGTGATGAGGTTTGCTTCGACACCGGTTATGGCAGCTGCCGCCGCCGGAGAATGGTCGGCAAGACTCGCCTTGAGCAGAGCGAAGACGGTGGTGACGTTCACTCTCGTACCATCGGCCAGCCTTACGGTTTCTATGATCTCCAGAGCGGGGTTGATGGCGCCGAGATCCAGGGTCTTGCTGACGCTTCCCAGTGTGCCCGGAACCAGCGCCGGTCCCCTGGGCCTGGAACCAAGGTTCCAGACATAAAAATTGTCCGTACTGCCGCCGGCGACCATGTCGCTTTCCCGCAGAAATTTGCCGTTGGCCGGACTGGCCGGATCGTCGATCACCAGAAACGGCATATCGGTGAACTGCTTGACATAGGCTGCGTCGTACAACCCGGAATTGACGATCACGTTGGCCATGGCCAGCGCCAGGGCGGTATCGGTGCCCGGGTTGACGGCAACAAAGGTGTCGGCGTGGATCGAGACCGGGTTGTATTCGGGGAAGATGGCCACGACCTTGGCACCGTTCATCCGTGCCGCAGTCATGAACTGGGCGTCGGGAATACGGGTTTCCAGCAGGTTGGAGCCCCACAGAATGAGGTATTTGGAGTTGAACCAGTCCGCGGCCTCGCAGGCGTCGGTCTGCACGCCCCAGGTCAGGGGCTCGCCGGGAGGGAGATCGCAGTACCAGTCGTAGAAACTGCACGCCACGCCGCCGATCAGATTCGCCAGCCGGAAGCCGCCGGCCAGGGTCAGGTGGTGCTTGGCCGGAATCGCCGAGTAGAACGTCACCGTGTCCGGGCCGTTGGCCGTAATGGCTGTGTTCACAGCGGTCGCTATGTAAGCAAGGGCTTCATCCCAGGTGGCCTTGCGCCATTGCCCCGCCCCCCGCGCCCCCACCCGGATGAGCGGATATTTGATGCGCTGGGGGCCGTAGATGTATTCCTTGTAATGGGCGCCTTTCTGGCACCCCCTGGGATTGGTCGTGGGCAGGGCCGGCTTGGTCGGATCGTAGCCCGGCTCGTTGGGGTTGTTGATGTCGGGGTAATCGGCAAACTGCTCTTCCTTGAACAGGATGCCGTTTTTGACAAATGCCTTCCAGGTGCAGGAGCCGGTGCAGTTGATGCCGTGGGTGCTGCGCCCGAAGGAATCATAGCTCCACTGATCGGTGTAGAGGGTTTCCCAGCCTCGGTAAGGGTATGCGCCGAGCGGATCCAGGACGGGTTTCAGTAGATCCAGCGCGAATACGTGCTGTGCTGCGAGCGTCCCGGCCACCGCAACCGTCCCCTTGAGGAAATTGCGTCGGGTTATTTTTTTCATGACACACCTCCAGTCGGGTTGATGAGCCCCGAGGCGGCTTGCGGGCCGCCCCGGGGCAGGATCTCTCGCGAGATCATTTCGTTGTGGCCTGAACCTGTATTCGTGTATTCGGAAACACCATCCACGTTATACGCCTGCACGCGGTACAAGTAGGAGGTCTTGCTTGTCAGACCCTTGTCGCTGTATTTGGTCGTGTTGGCACCGACCGTACCGACTCGGCTCCAGGTCCCTGGTGCTGTGCTCAGGAGCCCTTTCGATATAGAAGCCCAGTTCGTTGTCGGCATTGTCCACCCAGGCCAGGCTGGCACTGTTCTTGGTCACTTTGGTCACGACCAGGTTCGAAGGCGCCTGCGGGATCTCACCCGGCGTTGTCGCGGGGGCGACGTTGGAGTAGAGAGAGAGAGCGTGCCGTTGAATGCCCGTACCCGGTAGTTGTAGGTCATCTTCGGTTCCACCGTGGTGTCGAGGAACGTGGTCACACCGGCCCCCACCGTGGCTATTTCAGCAAAGGCGCCCGCGCCAAGGGCGCGTTCGATGGCAAAACCGGTCTCGTCGGTCGAGTTGTCGGTCCAGGCCAGGGACACCGTGGGCGGTGTCGGGGCCGGAGCGGATGGTGTTGCGCTGAGGTTGCTCGGCGCTGCAGGCGGCTGGGCCGGTGTCGTCACAGTGACGATGTTGGACGGTGGCGAGTCGCCGATGGCATTGAAGGCGACCACCCGGTAGGAGTAGACCGTACCGGCGATCGTGGTGGTGTCGCTGAAGGCGGTGACATTGGCGGCCACCGTGCCGATGGAAACGTAGGCACCGCTGTTCGTCGAACGTTCGATACGGAAGCCGGTCTCGTTGCCCGAGGTATCGGTCCAGGCCAGGTTCACCTGGAGGGCATTGATCACCGTTGCGGTAAGGTTGGTCGGTGCGGTCGGCGGTCCCACGGTCGTTCCCGAAACACCAGGAACGGTCCAGGCAGAGGGGCCGAACAGGTTCAGGGCCCGCACCTGGTAGTTGTAGGTCCGGCCGGAGAGCAGACCGGTGTCGGTCCAGGCATTGCCGCCAAAAGCGCCTTCAGCGGTCTGGCTCGGGATGACGGCAACGGTCACAAAGGGCGGGAACGGCGCGGTCGGATCTACCGGCACGTCCTGCCGCTGGATCTCGAACTGGGTCTCGTTGTCCGCCTGATCGTACCAGGCGAGGCTGATCGTGCTTGCGGTCACGCCGGTGACCTTGAGGTTGATCGGCGGCAGCGGCTGGCCGGCGGCGGTCTGTCGCATCCACCGGCGCTGACTCGGCACTCATGCCCTTGGCGTTATAAGCCTGGATCTTGTAACCAAAGGTTTTGCCCGGGTTCATGGCCACTGTCGTCAATTGCAGATCAGCCGTCATGGCCAGCTTGTCCCAGTCGGAGGTCATCTCGGAAGCGCCGTAGCGCACCCACACCAGATAGCCGTCGGCACCGTCCACGGCATCCCAGCTCACGGTTTGCGCATTCGGGTCGGTGACGCCGGTGCCGGCATTGATTGGCTGGGTGACGGCGACATTGGCGGGCGCGGCCGGAGGTGCGGCGACCGCGGTGTCGTCGGCCGCGAGGATATACGGTGCCCCCTTGCCGGTTTCAAGCCAGGCTGCGTAGGCTACGCCGCCCCAGTGATCGCTCAGAGGCTGGCCGTTGAGATCGGTCATGGTCGCAAAGTCCGCCCCGGTGGTTGCGGCGATGGAGTCGCTCAAATAGGTGGGAGTCAATGGATAGTTGGGATCGAGGATGTTGGGCGGCCCCTCGGGACGCGGCCCCTGGTCGGCGACCGGCAAGGCGTTGAGGCCGTCGTTCAGGTGCTCCATGAACTCTCTGGGAATCGCCTGATGGTAAAGTTCGGCCCTGGCGGTAAGCGTCGTCGATCCCGCAGGGGCGGTGAAGGTATAGGTCACCTCGTCCCAGTTCTGACGTCCGCCGCTGGCAGCGTCGTCCGGATAACGGTTCGGATCTTCAACAGGCGCAAAAGTTGCCGGGTCATAGGTCCAGAAGGCGCCGCCGAGCGGGCCGGCCTGGGCATAATCGTAGCCCAGCGGTGGAATGCGGTTGTCGAACAGCACCGTGGTGTTGAGCAGGCTGAAGGACATGGTATAGCGTGCCGTTGCCGTTGTCGGTCCCGGTCTTCTTCTCGTAGATCATGACCGCGTTGTCGCCCGTGCTGGCGTCGATATTGGGCGTCAGGGCGCGATCGAGTCCGCCCTTGGAGGTGTCGGTGTACAGTTTGGCCTCAGCCTCGTCGTAGTACCCCGATTGATACACCGGCGTACCGGTGCCATCATCGACCACCAGGCTGATCCACATGCGCCGTCCGTCCGGATAGCCGGAGGGGATCTTATGGCCGGCCTTGTTGGTCACCTTGACCTTGACTTCATAAACTCCCGCTGATATCTCCGTTGGTGCCTGGGTGATCTCGACGCTTGCCGCATCTCTCAGTGAAATCTCGGTATTGCGGATGGCGCGGTCGAACATCGGCCCCCGGTCGGACAGCATGCCCGGGAAGATCATCGGATCATGGCCGGTAGGAGCGCCGATGACCTCGAGATCGATCTCGGGATAGAGGACCTTCATCATCTTGGGCAGAACACTGTTGGCCCCGGCGAATTTGTGGAAGGCCGTGCCGCCGCCAATGTTGCGGTCCTTGGCATACGGGTACCAGCCGGACAGCACCGGATCCGGATTGACTGAGACCGGTGCATCGTCGGAGTACTCGTGCTTCTTGGTCGGCATGTGGCAGCCCTGACAGCGGGCGTCCGTCAGGCCCGAGGTCCCGTTGCCGTAGGCGCTGTACTTCCACTCCGTATAGGTGCGCTGTTCGGGCATGCCGCTGTTCGCCACGGGAACCGTCACGTCATGGCAGGAGCCGCAGAACTCCGGCGACATGATAAAGTCGTTGGCGCGCGTCGAATGCTCCGGCGAAATCGCCCCCCACAGAGGATCGGGGATGACCCCGGCCTCTAACTGGAAACTCAGGCTGCCATCGAGGTTCCAGGCCAGCACCTCGCCCGAATCATTGGTGGCCGGCATGCCGGTCGGCGGAGGAGTGATGATGCCCGTGTACCACCAGGGAATGGTACCGTAGGTCTGGCCGGTGTAGTTCGGAGTGCTTCCCGGAAATGTAAATGGCACGTCGCTGAAGGAAATTTCGGTGTTGCCGCCATACCTGCCGCCGTAGGACATGCCGTCGTGATACTGCAGGGTGGCATCGCCGTAGGGGTTGTCGGCCCCCGGTCCGGCATGATAGGGCGAGCCGGCGTGGGGCCATTCACCGACCGGACCGGCCATCATGTTCCAGGCCGGATCCGCTGGGTTGAGATCGGTTCGCTGCATCGTCACGGCACCGGTGGCGCGGTGGCATTGCTCGCAGGAGACGCCTTCGTCGTCGGTGGAGAGCACGATGCTGTGGATGATGTCAGTGCCGTCGGCGGCGCTGCCCAGGGTCGGGTCCATCCGGCCGGAGAGCCAGCCGTTGGGGCTGTGGCAGCGAAAGCAGAGGTTGCCGGCGCCGTCGGCCCCGGTCTGATTTTTAATGGTGTTGTTGACGATCACCTGATTGGCCCGGAAGACCGGATCGCGGGTGGCGCTGGCCATGTTGCTTCCGGCCCAGTTGCCGCCGTGGCCGGCGGACTGGTCGATGGTGCCGCCGTGGCAGGCGATGCACGTCACGACAAACTCAAAGACGTTGTAAGGGGCGGGGAAGGTGATATTGGGCAGTTCCTGCTGCTGAACGCCCGGGTTGGGTACGGTGCCTCTCGGTGGGGTCCTGCCGGGGACGTCGGCCAAGGTGACAGCCGGCACAGACATGACGAGCACCAGAACGACCGGCCAGAAAAAACGAAATGTTAAATTCCGCATCAAACGCGCGAGTGTCTTCATTGCTTTTCCCTCCTTCCGTTGGTCTCTTCGTTGGTGTCTTGCCAGCGTTCGAGTACGACGTCCAGCTTGCCGGTGAACGTTTCGTCAACGGAGAAGGCCCCGCCGCCCCTGCGCATCTTTCCCTGAATCGACGATGCCGGGATGATGATCTGAGCATCGATCGGACCGGGATTGGCGGCCGGGTTGAATTCCAGCACGGAGCTCAGTTGACCTCGTACTACCGCCTCGTGGTGTCGCGATTTTTTTGCCTCCATCTTGGCTTTCTCATCGGTGATGGACCAACTGCCGCGAAGATACCAGAGCCCGGCTTTCTGCCCCGGCATGTCCTTCTTCGGTGAAAAAATCGTCAGGCTCAGCCTGAACTGGCCCAGTTTCACAGGTGAATCGCCCGTGGCCGTGGCCGTGGCCTCGACGAGATAATCGGTAATCAAGGTTCCTTCCTCCGTCGCTGCGGACTTTCCGGAGCCCAGTACCCTCGCATCGGTCAGTTGCCATGTCACGGCAGTGCTTTTGTACACACCGGCGACAGCGTTCCCGCTCAGCAGCATTGTCACGGCCAAGAGAACACCTCCCAAGGTTGCCATCTTTGCGTATCGCATCTCAACCTCCTCAATGTTTTGAAGTTAATGTTGATAATCCGCTTCGGTTGTCACGCTGGATTCAAGGCTCTTTGGTATCACGATATCCTCCTCTGCTACACCGTAGCAATTGGCAGAAACATACATTTAATCGTGGGTAGAATTACCCATTCGTCCTGTGTCGGCAGTGTCCGCATGAAAAAATTCTCGGGAAATATACATCTCGCCGCGCTCGATCAACTCGACTGCTCTGCACAGCTCCGTATCGACTTTTTCTTTCAGCAGGCAGCCGTCGGCGCCGGCGCAGATCGTTTGAATCAGGTAGTCGCACTCCTTGCTCAGGGTTAAAACCAGAACCTTCGCAGTGGGGCATGCTTTCTTGACTTGTTCGATGGTGAGGATGCCGTTCACTATCTCCGGCAGGGACAATCCCAGGAGAATGACATGGCAGGAGAACGTCTCCAGCATGGCAAAGAGTCCAGGGACGTCGACCGCCTCGCCCACAATTTCGATGTTGGCTTTCTCCTGCAGAATTTTTTTTACAATGTCCCGAAATGGTTGATGATCATCGGCTATCAGAATACGGCAGGAAGTCACGACAAAGTCTGATCCATTCCGCATTGGATTGTACCTCGGGTATCGTTGTGGCCCCGGCCCCAGGAGCATGAAAAGACAAGCAGGAGGTTGGGTTATTCCTGGCCGCGGCCTTCAGTGCTGGAGAACGATCCTTGGACTGTACGCTCTCAGTATATAGGCAGGCGTGAGATGATTGAATTTGTGGAAATACCCATTTTGATGTGGGTAGAAATGCGGATTAGCGGGGGAGGTTATACGCAATGCCGGGAAACATCGCGGAGGTGAAACGACCGGCAGTCACACAATATTTTTGCGGATGACGTATGTTATCAGGTCGGCCAACTTTTTGACGTTCAACTTTTTCATGATATTTTCTCGATGGCGCTCGACCGTGCGAAAGCTGATGAACAGTATTTCGGCGATATCCTTGCTCGATTTTCCTCTTATAACGAGTTGTAACACCTGTTTTTCCCGGGTTGACAATATCTGGTCAGGTGGTTTCTGCGCGTTCCGGCAGACCGTTATCAGCTCCTCGCCCAACAGATCTGCAAGGCGAGGTGATAAAAATGTTTTGCCGGTACGGATTTTTCCGATAGCCGCAAGGAGCTGGTTGTCGGTCTCCTGTTTCAGCAGGTAGCCGTCAGCGCCTGCAGCGACGGCTTCATGGAAAAAGTCGATTTCGTCATGCATCGTCAGGATCAATAGTTTGATATGGGGATGGGATCTCTTTATTTCCCGAACGGCGTCAATGCCATTGCAGTTGGGCATCGATATATCGACAATCGCCATATCCGGCGAGGCCTTTTCCAGCACCCTGAGGAGTTCGAACCCGTCTCCGGCCTCGCCGACCACCGCCAAGCCCGAGATTTCCTCGATAATCCTCCTGATCCCCTGACGGACCAGCGGATGATCGTCTGCCAGCACCAAACGGTAAGCGTCCATCACACGGTCTCCTGTTTTTCAACCGGAATCTTCAAGACCAGCCGGGTGCCGGTCCCTTCCTCGCTCCGGATTTCGAAAATCCCGCCGAGCATGCGGGCGCGCTCTTCCATGATTGTCAAACCCAGGCCTTTTTCTTTGGCCTCCGTCGAGCGAAGGTTCTCGACAGAGAAACCTTTGCCGTCATCTTCGACGGTCAATTCGATGTACTCTTCATTTTGCCCGAGAAAGACAAAGACATTGTTCGCCCCGGCATGCCTGTCGACGTTTGTCAACGCCTGCTGGAGCACTCGGTAGATACTCAAGCTGACGCTCTTCGAGAGAGAAGATCCGATATCGTCGATTTCAAAACTCACTTTCACGCCGGAGTGCTGGGCAAAATTTCTGAGCAGGCTGCGGGCGGCAGCGCTGAGACCAAGTTGTTCGAGGATTGCCGGACTCAAATTCCGTGAGAGTCTGCGCACATCTTCTATAAGGTGGTCGATATCTTGAATGGTTGCCTCGCACTCCTGATTGAGCTCGTTTTGTCGCTCCGACAGTTTGCCTTGCAGAAAGCGCAGTCGAAGTTTGGCGACAGTCAGGGTCTGGCCCAGGTCGTCGTGAATTTCTCGGGATATCCTTCTTCTTTCCTCATCCTGAACGTTCAGCAGGTGAAACGATAGCCGGCGAAGCTGGTCCTGACTGTGTTGCAGATCCTCAAGGGCGTTTTTCGTCTCGGTGATATCACTGATGACGGATAATCTGAAAACACTGCCGTCGGCATTTTTCATCGGCGTAGCGACGATGTCATACGTTTTTCCGTTCCTGGGGCTGGACCTTTCGTAGCGGACGGTCTCTCCCGCAAGCACCTTCTGGATCTGACACCAGGGACAAATCTCCTGGTTCTCATAGAAATAAACGTGACATTTACGCCCGTTGACTGGACCGAACTGTTTTTCGATGACCGGATTGGCGTACGTAATTTGAAAATCGCCGCTGACGATGTACACGCCATGTTGCATATTTTCCAGGATCTGGATCAACTTGTTCCGCTCCAGTTCCAGTGCTTTCTCTGCCTGCTTTCGTTCGGTGATGTCATGAAAAATCGACAGCTTGCAGACAGCTCCCTGCTCATTTTGAACTTGGGTTTCAAAGACCGAATAGATTGTACCCGTCTGTGTAGAAGTATGTTCCCAGCGGACATTTTTTCCGGAAAATACCTCCTGGGATTTGCACCATTCGCACGGCTCGGTCTTTTTATGGAAATATTGATAGCAAACGCGTTCTTGTATCGCCCCAAATTGAGCGGCCAGCACCGGATTGAGATACTCGATTCGATACTTCTGATCGACAATATATGCACCGTACTGCATCCCATCCAGAATGGTCCTGAGTATCTGGCGTTCAAGGTTCAGGGACTTTTCCGCCTGGCTTCGCCGGGTGATGTCTCTGCCAAAGGCGGCAACGCTGATTAACTTGTCGGCTTCGAAAAGCGGGATCAAATTGACGGCAAGCAGAAGAAGGTTCCCGTTTTTCGAAATCGCTCGAAGCTCAAGACTTTTACGCTCGCCATGTGAAATTTCTGCAAACACGGCTTGAACGATCTGCAGGTCCTCGGGATGGAGAAACGGCTTGTAATTCTTTCCAATCAAGTCCGAAGGCTGGTACCCGGTGAGTTGTGCCGCGCTGTGGTTGATGAAGATGAAGTTCCCTCGCACATCGAAGATCCAGATGACGTCATGGGCTGTGTCGACGACTGTGCGATATAGTTCGTCCGACTTCTGGATTTTTTTCTCCAGGGCGCATTTTTCCATCCAGTGGCGGGTTTCTTCTTCGGCCTGTATTTTCTGTCGGTGATGGCGATTAATGAGCAGAGCGCCGACAAAGACCAATGCTACAAAGATTCCCAGCAGCGCCAGGTGGCCCTGAAGGCTTTTTCGGGAAAATGCGGAAACGTTATGATAAGGGGATTCCGCCACGAGGATGCTGGTCAGATTTCCAGCTGTAACAGGGGTAAAAGCGGCAAGTTTTCTCATCCCCGCCACGCTGAAATCGAAAACGCCATGTTTCTGACTGATGATCTCCTCGACATAGTCGAATGATGCATGGCACTGTTGACACTGACCTCCTGATCGATAGATATTTCGGTGTTCCATATTCCGGTGTTCGGAGTGGAACAGGAGTGTTCCGTCGCTGTCGATGATCCAGTACTGGTAAAGCTTGTTCCCGGAATCGATAGATTGTAACTCCTGGTAAAGAATTTGAGCCAGAGCTTCTGGGACGGATGTTGCATCGACGAATGGGATTTGCGACTTCAAATTTGTTTGTTTTTTGACATAATTGTTCAAGAATATCATAACATTGGCTTGCGCCGTGTCCGTTCCGGCGCTGTTACTCGCTGCACCTGGTTCGTCATCTTGAACCGGATTGAACAAAAAAGAGTGGTCTTTATTACTATTGCGTCCAGTCCTGGCACCTGAAATAGCCGTTGTGTAACCGGCATCGAGTTCTTTGACATACGTCAATGCATGATGTTTTGTTTGTAGTTTCTCGATATTATTGTTTTTTTGTGTATGATTCGAGGCAAGAGATGAAAGCGTCGGAGGTATATGGTCTAGATAGGTCTCGATCTGGCGTGCCGCATATTGTGCGTGCACAAGCTGGTATTGCTGGTGCAGGGAAAGCACTTCATGTTCGGCTCGTTGGTGAAGGATTATAATAAGAATACCCACCAGGACCGTTATTGAAATCAACGTGGCGATAACAATCAATTTTCGTCCCATCATGGCCTCTTTGGCAGAGGACGTATCTGGTGAGATGATCAGAAGGAGCTGTATATCACGCACTGAACAGCGTGGCGACCCCTGCATGTATTTGTTTGAAGGGTTGATTCAGATTAGCTTATCAACACACGCGAAGCAAGTTTAAGGCATCCCTGGTCCTGGGTTGGGCGCAGGGCGCGACGATATTTCATGATACATATCCGTGCAGGGGGTGCGGGGTTGCGGGGCGCAGAGAGCACACCGCCTGATCCCGTCGCCTTCCATTTGGAATACCATCAAAGAATTGGTACCCTGGTGATGCTCTCCCCGTTTGCCGGCGACACCATCGTTGCCGCCAGTGCCCATCGGCCCGCGGTACTCTGAAAAGGACAGGTGCGTATGAAAATTCTGCTGATTTCAGCCAATACGGAACAGTTCAATATGCCGGCAATGCCGCTCGGGCTTGCGTGTGTGGTCGAGGCAACACGAAATGCCGGCCACGATGTCACCATGCTCGATCTGATGTTTCAAATCGATGTCCGTGCTGTACTGAAAACCGTCATTACGCAAGTTCGTCCGGACTGTATCGGTATTTCCGTGCGAAACATCGATGATCAGAATATCGGGACCCGGAACTTTCTGCTCGACAAGGTGAAAGAGGTCGTGGCGGTCTGCCGCGATCTGACCGCTGCCCCGATTGTCCTGGGCGGCGCCGGGTACAGCATGTATCCGGAGAGCGCGCTGGCGTATCTTTGTGCGGATTTCGGCATCGAGGGAGAAGGTGAAACAGCCTTCCCGGCGCTGCTGACGCAATTGGAGCACCACGGCGATCTTTCCCGGATACCGGGATTGTACTCCCGAGACCGTGGCCCGCATCAGGGCAGAACCTGCAGCAGCAATCTCGACGACTTCCCATTGCCGGGAACGAACATCCTTTCGGCTTCCGCCTCCCAGAGCCATGATCCCTGGATTCCGGTGCAGACCAGGCGCGGCTGCGCCCTCAAATGCAGTTATTGTTCGACCGCCACCATCGAAGGCTCCATCCTGCGCCAACGCTCCCCGGACATTGTCGCCGACTGGCTCGAGCGGTGGGTGCAGGCCGGGTATGCAGATTTCTTCTTCGTCGACAACACCTTCAATCTCCCTCCGGCCTATGCCAAATCGCTTTGCCGCCGGATTGTCGAGAAGAACCTGGCCCTGCGCTGGCGGTGCATCGTGTACCCGAAGCATGTCGACGCTGAATTGGTCCGGCTCATGTCCGACGCCGGCTGCCGGCAGATCAGCCTGGGTTTCGAGAGCGGTTCCGCGCCGATACTCAAAAATCTCAACAAGCACTACAACCTCGACGATATTCGGACGACTTCATCGCTGTTTGCCGAGCACGGCATCGAACGCATGGGTTTTCTCCTGTTGGGAGGCCCTGGTGAAACCCGGGAGACGGTGGAGGAAAGTCTGGCCTTTGCCGATTCTCTGGAACTCGAGGCGTTGAAGGTGACGATCGGCATACGCATCTATCCCGGCACTCAACTGGAGGAGATCGCCAGGGACCAGGGGGTTATTACCGCGGCAAGCAATCTGCTGTACCCGCATTTTTACCTGGCGCCCGCTGTGGAAGAATGGCTTCCTGAAAGGCTGAAGGAGTGGGGCGCGTCCCGCCCCTTTGTCATGATGTGAGGTGGACGGAACACAAGGGACGCATCCTGATGTAGCGGCGCCGCTCCCGCCATTGCGCCATTGCCCCCGCCTCAAAATCCGCTTATTGTCTTTTACCATGGACAGTACAGATCTGATCAGAATCGGCACCTGCAGCTGGAAATACGACTCCTGGGATGGGCTGGTCTACTCCCGGCAGGAGGGCCGCAACCTGCTGGCGCAGTACAGCCGCCGCTACGCCACCGTCGAGGTCGACCAGTGGTTCTGGTCGCTGTTCGACAAGGACGTGCCGGTCCTGCCCCGACCCGACGTCGTGCGGGAGTACGCCGATTCGGTGCCGCCGGGATTTCTCTTCAGCATCAAGGTGCCGAACAGCATCACCCTCACCCATCATTACAGCAAGGGCAAGGGTGCACTTCTCGTCCCCAATCCGCATTTCCTCTCCACCGGTCTGATGGCCCGCTTTCTTCAGGCCATCGAGCCGCTGGGCGAGCATATCGGCCCGCTGATGTTCCAGTTCGAATACCTCAACAAGCAGAAGATGACCAGCCTCCACCGCTTTCTCGAACTGTTCGAGGTCTTCCGCCAGGGACTGCCGGAGGGGTTCCGCTACTGCGTCGAGATCAGGAACCCGAACTGGCTGCGGGGTGAGTATTTCGATTTTCTCGCCGCACACGGACTGGGCCACGTCTTTCTGCAGGGGTATTACATGCCGCCGATCTTCGGGGTGTACTGGCAGCACCGGGAGAAGCTGGCCAGCCCGGTGATAATCCGGATGCACGGCGGCAACCGGAAGGATATGGAGGAGCGCACCGGCAACGCCTGGAACCGGATCGTCGAGCCGAAGGACGGCGAGCTGGCCGAGCTGGCCAGAATGGTGGGCGACCTGCGCCGGCGCAACGTCGACATCTTCATCAACGTCAACAACCACTACGAAGGTTCCGCCCCCAGGACCATCGCGAAGATCGAGGCGTTGCTGGAAGGCTGACAAGCCGTACGCCCTTGGTGGCACAGGAGGTATATGTACTCGAAAACACTGTTCGCCGGCTGGGCCGACATGGATTTCAACTCGCACATGAAGAATACGTCGTTCCTGGATAAATCAGCCGACGTACGGATGATGTTTTTTGCCGAGAACGGTTTCCCGGTGGCTGAGTTTGCCCGGTTGCAGATCGGTCCCGTCGTCACGAAGGAAGAAATCGAATATTACAGGGAAGTACGCCTGCTGCAGGAAATCGTCGTCACGCTGGAACTGGCCGGCCTGTCGGCGGACGGAGGCCGGTTCCTGTTACGCAATCAGATTCTCCGTCACGACGGCAAGCTCTGCGCCAGGATCACCAGCACCGGGGGGTGGCTGGATCACTCGCGGCGCCGGCTGGTTGCGCCGCCGCCGGCGTTGCTCGCGGCGCTCCGGTCATTGCCGCAGACGCCGGATTTCAGGGAGGTGCGCTTCCGTATCAGGGGCGGCCAGGCGCCAGGGAACGCGCCTTGACGGGCGCAGGGGCGGCGTGAACCGGCAGCCGGGGGTTGAAGGCACCCCTTGTTGTCGCGCCGAGGCAGGAAGACGGTTGTCGCAGGCAACAACGATCTGCCGGTCGCGTGGCCGGCAATCCGGGAGGACGACATGGACATCCTCGACACTTTGGGAATCAGGGAGAAGAATCTGGGGGCCTCCACCGGAACGCGGTGGCTCCGGAGCGAGGGCCACGACGTGCTGGAGGTGGTCTCGCCGATCGATGGCCGCCGCCTGGCCACGGTGGACCTGGCCTCGGAACAGGACTACCGCGAGTGCGCCGCCGCCGCCAGGGAGGCCTTTCGCAGCTGGCGGCTGGTGCCGGCACCGAAGCGGGGCGAGATCGTCCGCCGGATCGGCGAGGCGCTGCGGGCGCGGAAGCAGGCGCTGGGGACCCTGGTGTCGCTGGAGATGGGCAAATCGCTGCAGGAAGGGCTGGGCGAAGTGCAGGAGATGATCGACATCTGCGACTTCGCCGTCGGCCAGTCGCGCCAGCTCTACGGGGTGACGATGGCCTCGGAGCGGCCCGAGCATCGGCTCTACGAACAGTACCATCCCCTGGGGGTCGTCGGCATCGTCACCGCCTTCAATTTCCCGGTGGCGGTCTGGGCCTGGAATGCGATGCTGGCGGCCGTCTGCGGCGACACCTGTCTGTGGAAGCCGTCGTCGAGAACGCCGCTCACCGCCATCGCCGTCCAGCACATCCTCGCCGAAGTCGTCGCCGCCAACGGCCTGCCGGAGGGGCTGTTCAACCTCGTCATCGGCCGCGGCGGGACGATCGGCGAATTGCTGCTGCACGATCGCGATGTTCCGCTGATCTCGTTCACCGGCTCGACCCGGGCGGGACGGCGGGTCGCCGCAACCGTCGCCGCCCGGCTCGGCCGCACCATCCTCGAACTCGGCGGCAACAACGCCATCATCGTGACGCCGCACGCCAATCTCGAGCTGGCGGTGCCGGCGATCGTCTTCTCGGCGGTGGGCACCGCCGGCCAGCGCTGCACCACCACCCGGCGGCTGATCGTCCATCAGTCGATCGCCGACCGGGTCACCGCGGCCCTGCGTCAAGGCCTACCGGTCACTGCGGATCGGGTCGCCGCTCGACGAGCGCAATCATGTCGGGCCGTTGATCGACCGCCGGGCGGCGGCGGCCTATCTCGAAGCCCTGCAGGCCCTGCGCTCCCAGGGCGGTACGGTCCTGTGCGGCGGCCAGGTGCTCGCCGGCCCCGGCTACGAATCCGGCTGCTACGTCGAGCCGGTGGTGGCGACGGCCGCAAACGATTTCCCGATCGTCCAGCAGGAAACCTTCGCCCCGATCCTCTATGTCATCAAGTATTCCGGCGCGGTCGACAACGCCATCGCGCTCCACAACGACGTGCCCCAGGGGCTGTCGTCGGCGATCTTCACCGACAACCTGCGGGAGGCCGAGATCTTCCTGGCGGCGGCCGGTTCCGACTGCGGCATCGCCAACGTCAATATCGGCACGTCGGGGGCGGAAATCGGCGGGGCCTTCGGCGGCGAGAAGGAGACCGGCGGCGGTCGGGAATCGGGCTCGGATGCCTGGAAGGGCTACATGCGGCGGCAGACCAACACCATCAACTACGGCACGGCCCTGCCGCTGGCCCAGGGGATCCGCTTCGAGTTGGAGCGCGACCGAGGGTGATTCCGACCGTCCGTTCTTCCGCCATGTTTCTCCTGCCGGGATCATGGTATGGTGTCGGAGTCGTGATGCATCGACTATTATGGATACAGGCGCCGAAACTGTTGACGCCTCAGGAACCTGTCGCTGTTGCTTCCCCCTGCTTCGCAATGGAGGCGTACCATGCCGGATCGAATCAACTCCGTCCTTGTCCTCGGTCTCGGCAAGGTCGGCCACCTTGTCGCCCTGCTGCTCCATGAAACCGGATTTACGGTCACCGCCGCCGACCGCCATCCTCCCGGCAGTTCGCCCTTCACCGTCCAGGCCCTCGATGTCGCCGATACCGCCGCTCTTGCCGACGCGCTGCGGGGCAAGGATGCGGTCGTCTCCTGCCTGCCCTATCACTTCAACCTCGGGGTGGCACGGGTGGCCGCCGATTGCGGCGTCCACTATTTCGACCTGACCGAAGACGTGCACACGACCCGGGAGATCGTCACCCTGAGCCGCAACGCCGGGGCGGTGATGGCGCCGCAGTGCGGCCTCGCCCCCGGCTTCATCGCCATCGTCGGGGCCTCGCTGGCCGCCCGGTTCGAGCGGATCCGCAGCATCAGGCTCCGGGTCGGCGCCCTGCCCCAGCATCCCACCGGCCTGCTCGGCTATGCCTTCAACTGGTCGCCGGAAGGGGTCGTCAACGAGTACCTCAACGACTGCGAGGTCATCGAGGATGGGGTGCGGAAATGGGTATCGCCGCTGGAGTGGGTGGAGAAGCTGGTGATCAACGGCCTGCAGCTCGAGGCCTTCACCACCTCGGGCGGGCTGGGGACGATGTGTGAGACGTTCGAGGGCCGGGTCGACAACCTCGACTACAAATCGATCCGCTATCCCGGTCATGCCGCCCTGATGAACTTCTTCCTCCATGAGCTGCTGCTGCGCCAGGACCGGGCCCATGCCGGCAAAATCCTCGTCAACGCCAAGCCGCCGGTCAACGACGACCTGGTCCATATCCATGTCTCGGTCGAGGGCTGGATCGCCGGCACCCTGATGCGCGAGGAGTTCGTCCGCACCTACCTGCCGGTGGCGATCGCCGGCGACACCCGGCGGACCATCGCCTGGACCACCGCGGCCTCGATCTGCGCCGTGGTGGAGCTGGTGGCCCGGGGCCGGCTGCCGGCCACAGGGTTCATCAGGCAGGAGACAATCGCCCTCGATGATTTCCTGGCCACCTGCAACGGCCGGCTGTATGATGGGCAACCCCATGGCGGGAAGCTGGAGTGAGCAGGTCTGCCCGTCAGGCTCCCAGGCCGATACAAAAGGTTCGATAAAGGATACGATCTTGAATTTCTGTACACAGTGCAGTGCAAAAGTGACGCTGCGGATACCGGAGGGCGATGGCCGGCCACGATTCGTCTGCGACAGTTGCGGCACCATCCATTATGAAAATCCAAGAATGGTTGTCGGCACACTGCCAGTCATGGACGGCACAATCCTTCTCTGCCGACGGGCGATCGAGCCGCGTCGGAATATGTGGACACTCCCGGCCGGATGGCTGGAGAATGGGGAAACGCTCTCGGATTGCGCCGTCCGTGAAACCTTGGAGGAGGCGTATGCCCAGGTGGAAGATCTGCAACCCTATGTCCTGGTCAACCTGCCGTTCATCAATCAGCTCTACTTCATCTATCGTGCCCGGCTGATCAATGATGACTTCCATTCCGGCAGCGAAAGCCTGGAAGTCAAGCTCTTTTCACCCGCTGAAATCCCGTGGGATGAACTGGCTTTTTCGGCAATATCCGAAACTTTAAAATGGTATTGCAAGGACTTGGAAAAAGCTGCGTTTCCCTTTCGGGTTGTAGATATCGGTATCTGAGGAAGGATGGCAAGGCATCCGGCGTCCTGCTCTCCACCCCGTCGGTTCCGTGCCGAGCCTGACCATTTTTCTCATCTCCTGCAGTTGGACTCATGAGCGGCCGGGGATTGGTCAGCGTCAGCCGGCATCGCCGACGTGGCGCCGGCCAGGCAATGGGGCGGCACAAGCCACCCCCGCCTCCGGCAGGGCTCAGACTCAGGGGCCAATACATTTCAACGCACAACGGCAGCCGGAAATTTCCTTTCCCCCTGAAGCAAAACTGTCCGGCACCAGGGTCGATTGGACAACACGTTCAAAAAAAAATACAATTGCGACAGGAGCAGTATCTGCGTAGGGGGCAGGTTTCCCTGAGACAGGTATGTGTGCCGCCACCATCCGTATCGTACTCTGGAGCGACCATAAGCCCACCCCTGATAATGGTAATGAGCAAGGAAACGATGCCATGACGGAACAGAAACCATTCCTCAATCCGACCCCCATTCTTGCCGAACTCGAAAAGGGACCGTGGCCCAGCTTCATCCGCGGTATCAAGGAACTGGCGGAACGGACCCGCAAACCGATGCTGCGGGGTGTTGTCGACCAGCTTGAATACTCGTATCAGACCAAGACCGGCTACTGGGAAGGCGGATTGGTTACTGTCCGCGGCTATGGCGGCGGCGTTGTCACCCGTCGCACCAAAATTCCCGATCGTTTTCCGGAGGCCCGGGAATTCCACACGCTGCGGGTACAGCCGGCTCCCGGCCTCCATTACAACACCGGAATGCTCCGCGATCTCTGTGACACCTGGGAGAAACATGGTTCCGGGATTATCGCCCTGCACGGGCAGACCGGCGATATCATGCTGCAGGGCGTCGAGGAGGCCGGAGTCCAGGAATGCTTCGACGAAATCAATCAGGCAGGCTGGGACCTCGGCGGCGCCGGCCCGGCCATGCGGACGGCTGCCTCCTGTGTCGGCCCGGCTCGCTGCGAACATGCCTGCTACGATACCTTGCGGGTCCATTATGATGTGCTGCGGCATTTCACCGGCGACATCCACCGGCCGTATTACAACTATAAATTCAAGTTCAAGTTTTCCGGCTGTCCCAACGACTGCACCAACTCCATTTTCCGTTCGGACATGGCGGTCATCGGCATGTGGCGGGACGCCATCCAGGTCGATTCTCTCGCGCTCTCGGCATGGGTTGCCCGTCACGGCATTGAATATCTGGTGAACAACGTCGTCAATCGCTGCCCAACCCGGGCAATCTCCCTGCAGGGGTCGCTGCCGGTCTTCGACAACGGCAATTGCGTCCACTGCATGCACTGCATCAATGTCATGACCGAAGCATTATCCCCTGGCCGGGAGAGAGGCGTGGCCCTGCTGCTCGGCGGCAAGAATACGCTGAAGGTCGGGGCGATGGGCGGAACCGTGATCGTGCCGTTCATGAAGATGGAGACGGAGGAGGATATCGCCGCCTTCATCGATCTCAGCCAGCGGATCATCGACTGGTGGACCGATAACGGTTTCGAGCACGAGAGGGTGGGCGAAACCATCGAGCGGATCGGCCTCAAACACTTCCTTGACGGGGTCGGCCTGCCGGTCTCGGTCGACATGGTGACACGACCACGGAGCAATCCGTATTACAAATCGGAATACTGAAATCGGCACACCTCTACAGTGGAGTTGCAGATGAGCGATCAAACCCCCTGGAAGACGATCGAGTCGGGGCCGCGTGATTACCGGGAGGCGCTGCATCCCGTGGCGCGAAAGAATTACGGCGCCTGGAAATCCCATGTGATACCGAAGCCGGGCGTGCTGAAACATACGGCGTTCAGCGGCGATGTGCTCTACACGGTGCGGGCTGGAACGCCCCGCCAGGATTCCGTCGACCTGATTCGCCGGATCTGCGATATTGCCGACAAATATGCGGATGGCTATCTGCGGTTCACGATGCGCAACAATGTCGAGCTGATGACTGCCGACGAGAACAATGTCGAACCGATGATCCGGGCCCTGGAGGCGATCGGGCTGCCGGTCGGCGGTATCGGCCCGTGCATCACCAACATGGCCCACACCCAGGGCTGGCTGCACTGCGACATCCCGGCCACCGATGCCTCCGGGGTGGTGAAGTCGGTGATGGACAATCTCTACGAGTATTTTATCAACTGGCGCCTGCCGGCCAAGGTCCGGCTGTCGACCTCCTGCTGTGCGATCAACTGCGGCGGCCAGACCGATATCGCCATTATCGTCAAGCATACCCGCCCGCCGCGGGTGAACCACGAGATCCTCGCCAACACCTGCGAGCTGCCGAAAGTCGTCGCCCGCTGTCCGGTGGCGGCGATCCGGCCGACGGTGGTCAACGGCCGGCCGTCGCTGCTGGTCGACCCGGCCAAGTGCATGTATTGCGGCGCCTGTTTCGGGGCCTGCCCGGCCATGGAGATCAGCCATCCGGAGCATTCGAAAATCGGGATCTGGGTGGGCGGCAAAAATTCCAACGCCCGGTCGAAACCGGCCATGGGCTGCCTGGTGGCGCAGAATCTTCCCAACAATCCGCCGCGCTGGCCGGAGGTCAATGCGGTGGTTCGCCGGATCCTCGAGGTATACGCTCGTGAAGGCAAACCATGGGAACGGATCGGGGAATGGATCGACCGGGTGGGCTGGAAACATTTTTTTGCGGCAACCGGCCTGGAGTTCGAAAAGGATATGATCGATACCTACCGCCATGCCCGGACGACCTTTAACCAATCGGCGCATATCCGTTTTTAAGGCCTGACCCGAAAGGTGGAACGGATGGAAAATGTATTCGAAAAATCGCAGAAAATCCTTGAGACCAGCCTCAACTGGCAGTATCCGCCGTTCAGCGAGGAGACGGGGCTGGCCCGCGTTGTCGCCTTCGGCGATCACAGCCACAAGTGCCCCGTCTACGTCCGGCAGACCCCGCCCTGCACCGGTGCCTGTCCCGCCGGCAACGACATCCGCGCCTGGCTGACCACGGTCCAGCAGACCGAGCTGAAAAAGCGCAGCCGGCAGGAATCGTACGAACTGGCCTGGCACGAGGCCAGCAAGACGACGCCGTTCCCGGCGAGTTGCGGTCGGATCTGTCCCTTCCCCTGTGAAACCGCCTGTAATCGTAACAAAAAAGAGGGCCAGGGTGTCAATATTGCCGCCTTCGAGCGGTGGATCGGCGATTACGGCATAGCCCACGGCCTCGCGCATACAAAGCTGCGCACCGAGCCCATGGCCGAAAGGGTGGCCGTGGTCGGCGCCGGACCCGCGGGACTCAGTTGCGCCTTCCAACTGGCGCGGCGCGGCTATCCGGTCACCGTCTTCGAGGCCCTGGCCAGGCCCGGCGGTATGCTGCGCTATGGGATTCCGGCCTTTCGCCTTCCCCGGGCGGTGCTCGACGCCGAGATCGCCGCCATTGTCAAATTGGGCGTGGAGATTGAGTGCAATCACCCCGTTGACAGCAGCGGTCTGCAGGACATCAGGAAGCGCTTCGATGCGGTCTTTGTCGGGATCGGGGCGCACCAGGGTATCGAGCTGGACCTGCAGGGCCAACACGCCGCCAATGTTTTCAGCGGCGTCTCCTTTCTGCGCCAGGTCAATGCCGGAGAGATCCCTGACATCGGCGCTCAGGTCATTGTCGCCGGCGGGGGCAACACCGCCATTACCGCCGCCCGTGCCGCCCGACGTCTGGGCGCGGCGGTGACGATCATCTACCGCCGGACAAGGGCGGAAATGCCGACCCTCGACCGGGAAATCGAACACTCTCTTCTCGAAGACATCACCATTCGCTATCTCGTCGCCCCGCTTGGAATCCGGATTGAAAACGGCAGGGCCGCAGCTGTCCACTGCGTGAAAATGGAACCTGGCGGAGCCGACGACCGCGGACGCCGGTCGGTCGCGCCAGTTCCCGGTTCTGAGTTCGAGCTGCCCTGCACCGCCTTGATCACGGCCTTCGGTCAGCGGCCGGAAACAGCAGGACTGGGCATCGCCGCCAATGCCGTACGGTTGGTTGCGGCCGAAGGCCGACTGGTCGCTCGACGAAGGCCTGTATGCCGGCGGTGACGTGTTCGGCCTGGCCCTGGTGACCACTGCCATCGGTCATGGACGCATGGCCGCGGAACAGATCGACGCCGATTTGTGCAACCGGCGTGTCCGTGACTCCGGCACCAGGGAAGTCGTGAGCCACGAGGCCCTGCGGCTCGAATATTATCCGGATCTGCAGCGCAACGAAAACAGCTCGGTACCGCTCGCGGACCGCTGCAGCAAAGGGTTCGACCTCGAGGCGGACCTGGGGATCACGGAAGAGCAGTTCATTGCCGAAGCACAGCGCTGCATGAGCTGCGGGCTCTGCTTTGAGTGCCGGCAGTGCCTGATCTTCTGCCCCCAGCGGGCGATAGAGGAATTTACCGACAACCCGACCGGGGAGGTGATGTATACCGATTACACCCGCTGTGTCGGCTGTCACATCTGCTCCCTGTCCTGTCCGTGCGGCTATATACGGATGGGCATGTCGAACGAACTCTGAGCCAGGAAACCAGGCGATGGACAAAGATCTCGCACACCAGCTCCGGCAGGCCATAGACCGTTCCAGGCAGTGGGCGAGCGTCGGCTGGCCGGTTACCTTCGGCGACAGGGGAGTGGTCGTCTCCTCTTTGTCCCAGGCGCAGAATCTTCCCGTGAGTGCCGTTTATCGCCTGGTTGCCGTCGGCTACTGGCAGAATGTCGACCAGATCGGGCACGAAGCGGCAATATGGGGCGAAAAGGCCCTGCGCCACCTGGCCGCCAACAACCTCCGGGCGGCGGAGGCGGCGGTATATTATGCCTGTTATCTGGAACGGCCTCTGGCTCGGTACACCACGACCTGGCAGCCGCTTTCCTCTCTCTTGCAGCGTACATTGGATTTTCCGGCAGCCCCGGACGAGTGAGTCCTGGATTTTTTCCTCCATCTTGCAGTCGTTGCCCAAGAACCTTCAGTCCATGGCGAGGTGAACAATGAGAATCGGGTGGTTACGGCAGGTGCGTTTTCTGCCGATGTGTTTTCTGCTGTTCTGTTTCCCACCGTCGGCCGGTGCCGCCGACCTTGCCGCAGGCGATCCTCTGCGCGGCCAAGCACTCTTTGCCGGCGCCACCCCTTTGGCCCAGGGCGGCGCGCCCTGTCTGGCCTGCCACGGCATTGCCGGCCGCGGAATGGGGATGGCCGGCGGTGCCAGCTTCGGACCGGATCTGACGACGATATTCGACGACTACGGGGCTGAGGGGATCGCCGCCACGTTGGACGATCTCGCTTTTCCGAGCATGGAGCCGATTTATGGTACACGTCCCCTGACTGCCGAGGAACAGGCAGATATGGGGGCCTATCTGGGGAAAACGGCGGAAGACGCAGAGCTGCCTGCCGAGAAGCGGATGGCCGGACACGTCGCCATCGGGCTGGCCGTCATATCGGCCTTGCTGGTTGTGTTCGGCCGGGGGCGTCTGCACGGGGTTCGTCGGCCTCTGGTCCTCGGGGTACGTACAGGGAAAGGTGAACGACGATGAGCTGGATACAGGATATTGTCAATCCGAAGGCGCGGGCCTGGGAGGAATTTTATCGCAACCGCCACCAGGCCGACAAGGTGGTCCGCAGCACCCACGGGGTCAACTGCACCGGCGGCTGTTCCTGGAATGTCCATGTCAAGGATGGCATCGTCGGCTGGGAACTGCAGGCAACCGATTATCCCGCCTTGGAGCCGAGTCTGCCGCCCTACGAACCGCGGGGCTGCCAGCGGGGGATTTCCTTTTCCTGGTATCTCTACAGCCCGTTGCGGATCAAGTATCCGTATCTGCGCGGGGTGCTGACCGATCTCTGGCGCGCGGCCAAGGCCCGGCACGGTGATCCGGTGGCCGCCTGGGCTGCAATTGTCGAAGATCCACTGCAGCGCAAGAGCTACCAGCAGGCCCGCGGCAAGGGCGGATTCCGTCGCTCGAGCTGGGAAGAGGTGGAGGAGATCATTGCCGCCTCGACGATCTATACCATCAAGAAGTACGGGGCCGATCGCCTGGTTGGTTTCTCGCCGATCCCGGCGATGTCGATGCTCAGCTTCGCCGGCGGCAGCCGCTATATGCAGCTGCTTGGCGGCGCCAATCTGAGTTTTTACGACTGGTATTGCGATCTGCCCAACGCCTCGCCGGAGGTCTGGGGCGAGCAGACCGATGTTGCCGAGAGCGCCGACTGGTACAACAGCAAATACATCGCGGTGGTGGGCTCGAACATCAACATGACCCGCACTCCGGACGCCCATTTTCTCGGGGAAGCGCGCCACAACGGCACCAAGGTGACGGTGCTGTCCCCCGACTTCAACATGACCGCCAAACATGCCGACTGGTGGATTCCGGCCCATGCCGGCCAGGACGGCGCCTTCTGGATGGCGGTCAATCACGTGATTCTGAGTGAATACCACCATCGCCTGCAGACTCCGTACTTTCTTGACTACCTCAAGCGCTTCACCGATTGCCCGTTCCTGATCCAACTGACCGAACAGAACGGCAGCTACCGTGCCGGGCGCATGGCCACGGCGGCTGCGCTGGAACGCTACTGCAAGGAGGAAAATGCCGGCTTCAAATATCTGATCTGGGATGAAACCAGCGATCAGCCGCGCATGCCGCTGGGAACCCTCGGTTTCCGCTGGCAGGAAAAGAAGGGGGAATGGAACCTGCAGCAAAAGGATGGGCAGGACGGCAGCGAGATCGCCCCGGTCTTGAGCCTGCTTGCCGGCAGGGAGGCGGTGTTGCCGGTGGCCTTCGACGACTTCAGCACCGGTCAGGCGGTGCAGCGCGGCGTACCGGTACGCTATCTGGCCACCCCACAGGGGCCCATACCGGTAACCACGGTGTACGACCTGCTGATGGCCCAGTTCGGGGTTGACCGTGGCCTGGAAGGCGCCTACCCCGCGAGCTACGATGAGGATATGGTCTACACTCCGGCCTGGCAGGAGAAGTTCACCGGCATCGCCCGCGCCAACGTCGTGCAGTTCGCCCGCGAGTGGGCCGCCACCGCCGAAACAACCGAAGGCAAATGCTCCATCATTATCGGCGCCGGGGTCAACCACTGGTATCATTCCAATCTGATCTACCGCGCCGGCATCGTGGCGCTGATGCTCTGCGGCTGTGTCGGCAAAAACGGCGGCGGCCTCAACCATTATGTCGGCCAGGAGAAACTGGCTCCGGTCGCCCCGTGGGCAACGATCATGGGAGCGCTCGACTGGAGTAAACCGCCAAGGTTCCAGAACGCTCCCTCCTATCACTACGTCCATAGCGATCAATGGCGCTACGAACGGACCAGCGATGAAGCCAGGGTCCAGCCGGTGGCCGAGCACAACGACATCACGGCCGGCCACACCGTCGATCATCAGGTCCGGGCGGTGCGTAACGGCTGGCTCCCGTTTTATCCCCAGTTTGACCGTAACCCGATCGAGGTGGTCAAACAGGCCGAGGCAGCAGGCGCCGCAAGCAATCAGGAAATCGTCGACTGGACGGTCAAGGAGCTGGCGGCCGGGAAGATGAAGTTCGCGGTCGAAGATCCCGATGCCCCGGAGAACTGGCCGCGGCTCTGGATCATCTGGCGCGGCAATGCCCTGATGTCGAGTGGCAAAGGGCACGAATATTTCCTGAAGCATTACCTCGGTACCCACACCAACACCGTCGCTCCGGAAACTGCGGAGGAATCGGTGAAGGAGGTCAAGTGGCACAGGCAGGCGCCCGAGGGAAAACTCGACCTGGTGGTCGACATCAACTTCCGGATGGATACCTCGGCGCTCTACTCGGATATCATCCTGCCGACCGCCACCTGGTACGAGAAGGACGACCTCAACAGCACCGACATGCACTCCTTCATCCATCCGTTGCAGGCCGCGGTCCCGCCCTGCTGGGAATCGAGGAGCGACTGGGATATTTTCAAGGGATTGGCGAAAAAGTTCAGCGAACTGGCCGCGATCCATCTCCCCGAGCCGGTCCGCGACATTGTCGCCGTGCCGCTGCAGCACGACACCCCGGCGGAAATGGCCCAGCCGGAGATCAAGGAGTGGAGCAAGGGGGAATGCGACCCGATTCCCGGCAAAACCATGCCGGGCCTGGCGGTGGTCGAACGCGATTACAAAAACCTTTATAATCGCTTTATTTCCTTCGGTCCCGGCGCCCGCGACGGTATCGGCGCCCACGGGCTGACCTGGAAGATCGACGATATTTACGACGAAATGGCGGAAAGCGACCGGACGGTGGAGTGGCAAGGCCGGAAATATCCGTCTCTGGTCGATGCCAGGGAGGCCGCCGAGATCATTCTGCGGCTCGCTCCCGAGACCAACGGAGAAATGGCCTTCCGCGCCTTTGCCGCCGAAGAGAAAAAGGTCGGGCTGCCGCTTACCGATCTGGCCGCCGATACCCGGGGCGATCCGCACCACCTTCGCCGACCTCGACCGTCAGCCGCGACGACTGCTCAACAGCCCGATCTGGTCCGGCCTGACCGGCAACGGCCGGGCCTATTCGGCCTACTGTCTCAATGTCGAGCGGCTGGTGCCATGGCGGACCCTGACCGGTCGTCAGCATTTCTACCTCGACCACCAGGGCTATATCGCCGCCGGCGAACATCTGCCGACGTACAAACCGAAACCTGATCCGAGTTCCTTGCAGGATCTGGTGGTCACCCCGACCGACCGGAAGAGCATCATGCTCAACTACCTGACCCCCCACGGCAAATGGGGAATTCACAGCACGTACGGCGACAACCAGCGGATGCTGACGCTTTCCCGTGGTTGCCATCCATTCTGGATCAACGATCAGGATGCCGCCCAGATCGGCGTGGTCGACAACGACTGGGTCGAAATCTACAACGATCACGGTGTGGTGGTCACCAGGGCGGTAGTCAGCGCCCGCCTGCCCCGGGGAATTGCCTTCCTCTACCATGCCCCGGAACGAACCGTCGGTGTCCCCAAATCGCCGCTGCGCAACGCCAGGCGGGCCGGTGGCCACAACAGCCTCAACCGCATCCGCCTCAAACCGAGCCTGATGCTTGGCGGCTACGGCCAATTCACCTACGGCTGGAACTACTGGGGGCCGACCGGGGCCAACCGCGACACCTTCATCCTCGTGCACAAACTCGAAGGAGAACCGCAATGGTGAGACTGGCTGCAACCAACGATGTCATCGCCGGGAACGGCACCCGCTGCGAACGACGAGCCCTGCTTGAAGTCCAAGGAGACAAGCCATGAACATACGCGCCCAGGTATCGTCGGTTTTCCATCTCGATAAGTGCATCGGCTGCCATACCTGCAGTATCGCCTGCAAGAACCTCTGGACCGATCGCAAGGGTGTTGAGTACATGTGGTGGAACAACGTCGAGACCAAGCCGGGGACCGGTTACCCGACGCAATGGGAGGATCAGGAAAAATATCACGGCGGCTGGGAAAAAAACGGCGGCCGGTTGCAGCTGAGGCTCGGCGGCCGGGGCGGACTGCTCGGCAATATCTTCCACAATCCGCGCCTGCCGACCATGGACGATTACTATGAACCTTTTACCTACCGGTACGGTGAGCTGATCAGCGCTCCGGCCGGCAACGACCAGCCGACCGCCCGACCGGTCTCGATGATCAGCGGCAGGCCGATGGAAATACAGGCCGGTCCCAACTGGGATGACGACCTCTCCGGATCGGGCATCTACGCCGCCAACGATCCGGGAGTCCTGCACCTCAGCCCTGAACAGCAGGCACAGATGTTTGCCGTCGAAAAGCTGGTGATGTTCTATCTGCCGCGCATCTGCAACCACTGCCTGAATGCCGGCTGCGTCGCCGGCTGCCCCTCGGGAGCGATCTACAAGCGGGGTGAGGACGGCATCGTCCTGATCAACCAGGATAAATGCCGCGGCTGGCGAATGTGCGTTTCGGCCTGTCCCTACAAAAAAACCTACTACGGCTGGGCCACCGGCAAGTCGGAGAAATGCGTTCTCTGTTACCCCCGGCTGGAAGTGGGCGAAGCGCCGGCCTGCTTTCATTCCTGTGTCGGCCGCATTCGCTACCTTGGTGTTCTGCTCTACGACGCCGACCGGATCGAGACGGCCGCCATGCAGGACGACAAAGACCTGGCGGCAGCCCAGCGACAGATCATTCTCGACCCTTTCGATCCGCAGGTGCTGGCGGAGGCCCGGAAGGCGGGAATCCCGGAGCAGGTGGTCGAGGCTGCGCAGCGATCGCCGGTCTATCTGTTTGTCAAGAAATGGCGGATCGCCCTGCCGCTGCATCCCGAATTCCGGACCCTGCCGATGCTCTTCTATGTGCCGCCGCTGTTGCCGGTGGTGTCTGAGGAACATCTCGGCACCCAGAGACTGGTGGACGATTATTTCACGACTCTGGAAAATGCCCGGCTGCCGGTACAGTATCTGGCCGGATTGTTTGCCGGCGGCAATATCGAGGAAATCAAGGCCGTCTATCGTAAACTGATGGCGGTGCGCATCCAGCGACGCCGGATCACCGTCGGCGACGTGAGCGAGAGCGAGGTGGCCAAAGCCCGGGAACTGGGGGAGGTGAGCGCCGAGCAGATCGAGGCGATTTTCCGCATGACCGCGCTGACGTCCATCAGGCAGCGAATCGTGGTCCCGCCGATGCTGCGCGAGCAGGCGATCGAGGCGGGCATGGACCCGGAAAGATATAAGCAGGAGATGGGCTTTGGCAGCCGTCGCCCCCCGAAGCGGAGGTGGTAATCATGACCCCAGCCACGACGGTGCAGCGCATCTGCTGCCACTTTGCCGAACTCCTCAGCTATCCCACCGCGGACCTGGCGGCGGCGGTTGCTGCCTGCAGTGCGCTGCTGCGGCAGGAGTACCCCGAGGCGGTTGCCTTCCTGGAGCGTTTCACCGGTTTTCTGCACGCTCAGCCGCCGGCCCGGGTCGAAGAGATCTATACCGCCACCTTCGATCTGCAGCCTGTTTGCCATCCCTACATCGGCTATCAGCTCTGCGGCGAGAGCCAGCAACGGGCGATGTTCCTGATGCAACTGAACCGGCTGTACCGCCGCTATGATTTTGTCGCCGGGGTCGAGCTTCCCGACCATGTGAGCACCCTGCTGCGTTTTATCGGCACCCGGGCGCCGGACGATTGCCGGCGGGAACTCATCGAAGACGGCCTTCTCCCGGCCCTGGCAAAAATGGTGGAAGGTCTGGACAGCGCAGCCCATCCGTACTCGGCGCCACTGCAATCCCTGCGGAGTTTTCTGCAGGCCGTTGTTGAACCCGGATTGCCGGCAACGGGCCGGCTGGAGGAGTGCCCTTTATGACCGATCTGATCCTGTTTGGCGTCTTGCCCTATATCGCGGTTACGGTGGCCGTTTGCGGCAGTATCTACCGGTATGCTAGTTGACCGCTATTCGTTATCGTCGCAGTCGTCGCAATTCCTGGAAAGCCGGATGCTGTTCTGGGGAACGGTGCCCTGGCACTACACGATCGTGCCGATCCTTCTCGCCCATCTGCTCGCTTTTCTCTTTCCCACTGCCTGGGGAACGCTGCTCGGCCGCCCGTTGCGGCTCTACCTGGTGGAAATCAGCGGCATGGCCCTGGGGCTGGTCGCGGTGGTGGCAATGGTCGTGTTGATCGTCCGGCGAGTCGAGCAATCAGCGGATTACCCCCGTCACCACGGTTATCGATTGGGTGCTGCTGGCAGTCCTGCTGCTGCAGGTGGCAACCGGGGTCTACATCGCCGTTACCTTGCGCTGGGGTTCGCTCTGGTATCTGCATACCGCAACTCCCTGGCTGTGGTCGCTGGTGCAACTTGATCCCCAGGTGGCGTACATGGCGGTGATGCCTGCGATCGTCAAGGTGCATGCGGTCAACGCCTTTCTGCTGCTGGTCTTGTTGCCCTTCTCGCGGCTGATCCATATCATCAGCGTACCGCTGGCGTATCTGGGCCGTTCCGCTCAGGTGGTGGTCTGGTACCGCCGTTAGGAGGCTGTCCGTCGCAGAATCCCGGCATATAAAGATCACGATATCGATCCAGGTGCGGCAGTGACCGGTGACAAGCGATCGCGCAAAAACACGACGATTTCAAGGAGCAGGAGGCCAAGCACAATCCAGGCAAAATAGTCATGGATCGTCCGGTGGAGGGACAACAGCAAAGATCCGGGCGCAACGCTTGCCGAGAGGTCGAAATTCATATTAAAGGCATACAGCATGCCGAAGGTGAAGTTTCTTGACCACTGGGTCGGATTGTAGACGAGAAGACCGTCTGCGAGCCCATACATCCTGACCCGCTTGATGGCCCTGGCAATTTCGAAAAGTTCGATGATGACGAACCACGCTATGACCCACAGCCAGACCATGAGCGTCAGGCCGGGCGGAATGACGCCACAGACGACACTCGCCAGGCCGGTAATGGACATCGCCCCGTGGGTGATGCAGTTGGTGTTGTACCAGTCTCTGTCCAGATCGAAATCACCTCCTTCGCCGGCGTACCTCCTGGCGATCAGATAGAAACTCACGATGTAGAACACCACCCCCAGCAGGATCGCCCAGGGCGCGACAGTCCGGTACATCGAGCTGTCGCCGAAGGCCGCTTTCCAGACGATGACAAGCGATTGCGTGCTGACCGTCGAGAGGAACAGGACGCCGTGGACCTTCTGCCTGGTTTGAGCGTGAAAGAACTCTATAAAACTCCCCATTGCCTGACAGGCAAAGTACAACCAGAGCCCGAGATTGCCGAGTACCATGACCTGGACCAGCGGTTTCCATTCCGGCAGACGTTGGCAGAGGGCAACGCCGCAGACCGACGTCCCGGCAATCCAGGTGCCGACGGCAAAGCGACCGACGGGATTGGCGAAGTGCCTCTCTGCGATTCTGCCTTGCGCCATATCCATGAGATAGGATGCGGCAATGAAAAGAAATAACAGAAAGAGGACCAGAGTAAAGGCGCGGGACAGATTGTTCAGCAGTGGAAACGCAATGATGGCGCCGTTTATGAAAATACCGTTCGCCATCACGATCGCCCCGGATGCGGTCGGGGAGGGTATGTCCTTGATAAACAGGACCTTGATCACCAAAAACAGAGCGGCAAGCAGGAATAAGCGGATAATTTCCCGAGAAGCGGCAATTGACCCGGTTGCCGCGACCCACAGGACGGCCGTCACGCACAGGGCAAGAATCGCGATGCCTTTCAGTTGCCTGACATTCAGCAGCTTAATATTGTTTCCTCCACCATCGAAGTGTTGCGATCGTGCCCATAGACGACGTTGCTTATCTCAATGAGGTAGCTTTTCACCAGCTCTCTGTACTTTCAGCAAAAGCGCTTGCCCGGTATCTCTCGAAACACATTGCCATGGTTCGGTATACGATATGCGCAAATTTGGTGTAGGGCATGTAGAGGAACAGCATCAGAACGGACACGAGATGCATGAAATACACAATATAACCGAATGTTGGCATGCCAGCCCACCGCAGCAGCTCGGCGCCGAGACCTGTAACACCTACTGCGGTTATCTCCCAGATCAGGAACCAGTCATAAAAAATCCAGACGGATTTTCCTACTTTCTCACGTTTCAGCCGATTACCCCAAAGAACCCAGATGCCGTACAGCAAAGCAATTGCAGAAATATTAGCAAGGATTTTGAAAGGATCGGTTAGAGGCAAAGGACCATGAAAGGATGGCCAGATAAGTCCCAGGAGATCTTGCCTGAACGCCGACCAACAGGTGAGAATGAAAGCGCCGATAAAACCCAGAACCAATGGCAGGTGTCCCCTGGCCCGATCGACGTTAGCACCGCACTTAAGAAATCGAGTATGCTGCATTGTCTCAACGAGAGAAGGCCAGAGAAATTCGTTAAAGAACATCACGATGGAAGGCCTGAAACTGGGGTGCATGTTTGATTTTTCACTCATTAAACCCCACATTCTGCGTATTCCCCTGACAATTGAGAATACGGCTATGCCTGCGGCAGGTACCATGATTGAAACAATAAAGGTGGTGTTTTTCGGATACCACTTGAAATCCCAGTGTCCGAAAAACCGGGTGTAGCCATAGCGTGCAAAAGCATCTGCTGAAGGGATATGCATTGCGCCCGACAGAAACCAGAGAATAAGGATGATGACTGAAGGGATCCCGATCAACAACGGCAGATTTTTTGCGTCTGTTGCCAGCTTGGCAAGCCAGGCAGGCCAGCTGTGGAATGTGTAGATATAGGCACGGATCGCGCCCAGAGTTTCAGCCGGCTTGGCGCCACGTGGACATATCTCGGTACAATCACCGCATTGATGACATAAAAACACATCAGGGTCGGCCAGAAGATTTTCTTTCATTCCCCATTGTGCCCAAAGCATTTCCTTCCTCGGGAAAGGGTTTTGATCCGAGGACAAAGGACAGGCTACGGAACAGGACGCACACTGATAACATTTCTTCAGCGTATCCCCTCCCGTCTCTTGCAGAGATTGAATGAATTCCAGATCTGGTATATTCGCCATGGCAATCTCCCTGTTTATTTCTTTGCAAGCTAACTCGTCTTGCAAAATCGAGGTGTTGCGTGTCTGCGTGCGCTATATGCTTGCTGTCGATACTATCTTATGAAGCTGAATCCATCACAAAGCCAGGAGAAGAGCATTACTCAAGGAAAGGTTACGTTACATTTCCGGAAAGAGCAACGACCATGCAATTGGAGCTCCAACGAGCAGACTAAGGCCATATTTCGCTGGTTGCTCGCATGGAGTTGCACCGAGCTCTCCAGCAATATGGGCCATTGCAGGAGAGAAGTAGACAATAACCTCACATTGGAGACGTCCTTCCGATTCATGCCGCAGAAATACGGCCATTTCATTGGGGCAATGCGCTTTTTTATACGCTGACAAGCAGATGATCTCAACGTGGTCCAACTCCAGGAAGGCCAACATCGCATCACCGAGATTCTTACGAAACCATTTGCTCATCTATGAACTCCTCCCTGATCCAGATTTTATCGGCGGAGACAGGGCGCTGCCGATTTTTCGTTCTGAAGAAAAATATGTCTCGGTTTGTGATTCAAAAATATCAATTGACCTAAATCAATCAGAATCGTCTGTTTGTCTGATATAAGGAGTCTCATTACTCGTTTCAGCGAAAGTGCGGGCGATCATTTTTCCAGCAGTATGCTCGAAGACATTTGAAAACACTGCAAACGAGATAAACTCTATTTATCAGAGAGGATGCATCATGACCGTTTTGTACCTGTTGCCATCCATTGCAGGACTCTTATTATTGGGTCTGCATTTCTTTAGAAACGATAACACTTTTGCGATGTATCTATCTTTTCTCGTTATTTTTCTGCTGTTTGTTCGCCGTCCATGGGCCGCTCGCATACTTCAGACATTTCTCATAATCGGTGCATTCGAGTGGGTCCGAACAACGGTTTCCTTGGTAATCGTTAGAAATGAACATGGAGAACCATTCCTCAGGCTTGCAATTATTCTGGGTGCAGTTGCACTGTTTACGCTTTTCTCAGCGTTTGTTTTCCGGACAAAAAGATTAAGATCTCATTTCAATGATCCAAGGGGGATTTGAAAAACCGCATGTTCGAAAAACAGGTTCGAAAAGAAAAATAACCGCATCACTGGAGCAAAAGGGATGCGCACAACCTTTGCAGCAATTGTTGGGCCCAGGTCGACAGCGTGAACGACACTGCAATCCTCCTGGATGAGATGGCGGCCATCACGGCCGACCTGAACAACAAAATTGAACCGGCCGCGCCAAGCGTCCCGCAACATACGAAATGATGGTGGACAAGATCGTGGAACAACAGGATTCCGGTCCCGGCGGCACATGCCCCTATGACCAACTGTACATTTATTATCTCAACGGCCGGGCCAAAACCGATGCGTCCAAGATGGGGCCGGATTTTATCGGCAACTGGGTCGAAGACGGGTTTTCGTTTCTGTTTTTTTCCCAACCCTCTGCTGCGATGGTCCAACAACTTCTTGACAGCCAAAAGGATCTGACCCTCATCGACCAATACATCATGGGCTACAACGAATGGCTGGGGGAAAAGCCCGAGCCGGTTCATATCGGGCGGTTCATCATTGCACCGCCCTGGGTTCCGGCGGCCAGTTATTGCCTGCCCGGTTCCGACGCTTTCCCCATCCTTCTGGACCCGGGGGTGGTGTTCGGCACCGGGACCCACCCCACCACCAGAAATTGTCTGGAACTGTTGGATATGGCCGTGAAAAACGGGCCGGCGGACCGGGTGCTGGACCTGGGGTGCGGTACCGGCCTTCTGGCCCTGGCGGCGGCGAAACTGGGATGTTCAAAGATTCTGGCGGTGGATTTCAATGAGCTTGCCGTGGAAACCACCTTGCGAAACGTCCGTCTCAACAAACTGGAAAACCAGATCCTTGCGGTTCAAGGGATGGCCGAGGAGATGACCGACACTGCCGCCGATCTTCTGATCGCCAATATTCACTACGAAGTCATGGAAAAAATCATCCGGTCCCCCGGATTTGTCACCAAGAAGCAGTTCATCTTGTCGGGCCTGCTCACATCCCAGGCGGAAAAAGTCACGGAAATCCTTGCCGGACTTCCCGTCACCATCCGCGAAACCCGCGCCCAAAACGGTGTCTGGCATACGTTTTACGGCGTCTGCGAATAGGTTTTTTCCTCCTGCGGCCCTCTGCCGGGAATACGCGTGATCCGTTTTTGTATGTGATTGAACAGGTAAATTTTAATCTATAGGCTGAGTTGGAGGTCCAAATTATACTCATGAACTCGATCAAGTACTATTGGGAAGACTTCACTCCAGGCTGGCAATGCGAGTCCCAGTCGAGAAAACTTACGGCGCGCGAGATCACGGACTTCGCGCGCGAATACGATCCACAGCCTGAAAAACTGAGATGTTTGAAAGTGATAGAAAGGACTGCTCCTCATTGAAGATGTATATAGGGGAGGAAAAAGAGAGAGGAAAAAGAGGTAGCGGCGCACGGAAGGTGCACTTGTGGCTGCATGTCTCTCAGAAAAAGGTATCTCTGTATCTCACTCAGTCACTCGTGGTTCACTGGAGAATCTCGCTGGAGTGCAAGCCCTCGGCCTGAAGCCCGTATCTCGATGGTTGTTGTTTCTCGCTGTCGCCCTGCCCTGGCCGTTGTCCCTCTGTCGGGGGTTGCGTCGCGGTGTCGTGGCCCTGTGTTTGGGGTTTTCATATTGATGAAGAGGCGGCGAAGTCGACACCCTTCGGCGGGCTGATCGCCAGCGGCTGGCACACGTGCAGCATTGCGATGCGGCTCATATGCGATAGTTACCTGCTCCAGACCTCGTCCATTGGATCGCCGGGACTCGATGAGTTGCGTTGGTTCAAACCAGTGCGGCCCGGGGATTCATTGCGAGTGAAGACTACCGCTCTCGATCAGACCCCATCGAAGAAGGACCCGACGCGGGGCACCGTGAAATTCCGCTGGGAAGTACTCAACCAGAAGGATGAGGTCGTGTGCTCCATGATGGGCAGGCAGCATTACCGACGCCGCACGCCAGCTATGGGCCAGGATAAAGACGTGTCGGGGGCGCCCAACAAAATTTTCTGAAAAATTAAAAACGCAGATGTTCTCGCAACGCTGTTCACCGGGAGGCGAGCGCCTTTTTTCACCGGTCCGGTGGAACGGTTAGTTTATGCTCCTACGCAGACGGCATGGTGGAGTTCGAAGCAGTCATCGAGCCATTTCCCGTTCGTCTATGTGGTCGGCGAAGTCGCACAGGTTCCTTATTGTCTCTTCGAGTTTCCGGTTAAACCCTTCAAAGGACAGTTTCATTTCCTGTAGGAATTCTTGCTTCTCAGATACTGAAAGCCTACCCACCTCATGGCGAGAATTATAAATCATATTCCATAAATCAGATTTGACTCCGAAGAGATAATCTATATTAGACATGGGCAATCTGAGTAAATTGGAATCCAGATCCTCGTACACAAACTGCTTAAATCTCGTAATAATCTCCTGATTATCTTCCAGTGTACGCTCAAGGATTTCAAAATTGTCATCGCTTGGATTATTGATGTAGATTTCCAAGTCCTTCCGTATTCCAACGGGTGTAAAATAGAAAGGAGCCAGAGCGTCAGCAATTCTTCGCACTCTCCTTTTTTCCAATCCAGAAGATATATTTCCTGAAGTTCGTTTGATGCTTTTTACTGCCTTTTCGATGCTCTCAGTGACTGTAGCCAAAGCCCCTAAAACCTGCTCGATCATCTTAGCTAATTCTATACCCATGTCTACCCTCTCTTGTTGGTATGACGGTAAATTCACCGGAGCGGGTCGCCGATTCCGGCCAAAGTTATGGTTAGGCTTTCTGTATTTAGTGATTCATTTATCCTGTATCGTAAGTTTTGGCCATGATACACGAGCATGTTTGCCATTACCTTTTGCAAGTTTTTTTCTTTCAATAAAACGACCCTCAAATTCGAAATCTTCGGTTATTTTTACCACCAATAGCTTATTGAAATTTCCTGCTCGCTTAACTTGAACTAGCTCTCCCGCCTTTTCTGGAGAAATGGTTTTTATTTCAATATAATCATTACCAAGCTTGCCATCTGAACCGCTGGTATGTGGTTTGTGGCGCTTAATGCCATACTCGATTTCAGCATATAACTCACCCAACTCGCCCCATATTTGCAGGTAACGGCCTGTGATCGTGTGGTAAGAAATTGCGCTCTCGACCAAGCTTTCGAAAATCATTATCAAATCAGAGTCAATCGGTGGACTTCCCGCTGGCAATTCACTTTCGTGTAAGGGTTGCCACTCCCAAGGGTTATAACCACAAGCAGCGGCATCAGCTATTTGCTCTGCGCTATAGCCGTCATTATACATATCGTGCAAAAAGTCCCAATCGCTCATATCCTCTCCTTGCCTAACAAGTATTTATACAAATCTATATATCTCATCATTTTTGATGTTATACAGAAAGCCAGTATGTTAGGCAACTTGAAAGATACCACGACAGTTTAGAGCAAGCTTTGATTGAAAACTGGCCCTAACCCAAAGCATTTGATATTAGTTGATTTCCCTAACACAAGATCGATCAAGTTCTTTATTTGCAACATCTGAAGGGCCGATTAAATCGAAATTTAACCATTTGACTTGCTAAAATAGCCTCATTTGCCTTTCTAAGGTGGGATAATAAACACTGATAATAACAAAAGGATTCGGAGCTTTTTTGTTGTGGCGTTCTAATGTGGTACCCAACACTAAAGCTATTTCACGTTTTCCACTTTGGACGAAATCGTCCCAAAACTTTTCTTTTACTTTTTCAAGCGCTATTTGTTCATCATTATCGTTGTCCCTTAAACATTTCCAATACAGAGCACCAATTTCCCAGTCTTCAATCATTAATTTACTTTTTTTCCCACAACAATCTTCGAATTGATAGGAAAATTTATATGGAAGTTTCTTAACAATTTCAAGCTCGCGTGCTACCGTTTCTTCGTCCTTGAATAAATGCAATTGCTGTTTTTGTTTTTCTAAATCTGCAAGTTTTCTTGCATCCCATTCTCTTTCAACTAGTTCGGCTTTGAACTTCAAAAAACGACTTGGTCGAAATAATGCCAAAGATAATTCATTTCTATGGGATTTTCCAATTAATGCTTCCAAGTCTTCATGTACCTCAACCTTTTTGAAAAAAGCCTCGCGCCGTGCTCTCCAGAAGTTGTCAGTTGGCAGCGGTTTCCCAATTGGACTTAAAGAATTATCTATAATCTTGTAACTTTCTGGTCGCGTATCACTTGTTGATTTTTCAATTTTAGCTTCAACCCATTGGTATTTACTATATTTCTGTTCGTCATAAAGCTGACGAAATCGGACAGGGTAAAGGCGCCGCCATTCCCCACTTTCTGTAACGCCGGCAGTGCACACGAGCTCTGCGTATTTTTTTGATAATGTCGGGTATGTTTTAACAGTGATCAGGATTCTTTCTGTCATAGATGGTATACTGTTATATTGTGATGGCGGGCAAGAAAATCACCTATACAGTGCCGATGACAATCTTCTGGTTCTCTCTCAAAACAAGTTAGTGCAATTCGCTTGTGTGTGTTGAATTCTTTCATTATTCTAGACAGCTCAATCTGATGTTCGGGCAGTTTTTTCCTGTAATCGTCGAAAAGCATCCTGTAATCGTTTTTTGAATCTTTTCGTTTTTTAGATTCAATGCCAAGATTAGGTAAGTGAATGTATTCAATGCCAAACTTTGGCAATAACGTAGATAGGCTCCGCTTAGAAAAGCCATATTTCCGGCTCAATGGGTTCTGCCTTACATCGCAGAGAAGTTTAATGCCATTACGAATCAATTTGTTGATATAGTCTTCAATATGAAGACCCTCGTATCCAATTGTGTAACATGCTTTTTGATCTGAGCCAAACATTATTCCTGTCTGATTTGCCGATGCTAACTCATTCCTATCTAGGATCTTTTCTTTGATTTCACTGTAAATGGCGTAATAAGGATATTTTAGATAAATTTCTCGAACAAGGGATTTACCCCTTTTAGTTTTTTTCTTCAGCCATTCCTCAATCGCTATACGTTCAGAGTTGCTTTTCACCCAAGGTAACAATGCAATAGAGTTGTGCAACTTCAACTTTTTTTTGTCCTGTACCAGCCAACCACGCTTTTGCAACAGATCCAGATCATCATTAGCAAGAAAAGAATAACAACCGAACCGATATGGCACAAAAGCATAATGATTTGCTCCTGTTTCCTCCAAATACAAAAATAGTAGCTTTTGGAGATCGATTTTACTAAGGGATCCGCCAGCGCATTCAAGGAGAAATAAAAGTAATTTTTGGCGATTATATATTGGAGGCTTAACCATTAAATACTTACCATATTACGAAAATCGATTGAGTTGTAAATCTTATTAATCTTTACTTGGGTAGTTTAATAAAAGAAACTAAATACAATAATCATCTGGAAAAAAGTCAAGATATCCCACCTTCATTCTAACCTATACAACAAGGACTAGATAGAAAATTTTTTCGTCAACACCTTCGTCGAGCTGAACAGCCAGCATGCTAGGCTCCGTGCCTGCTACCACAACACTATCTGACAACCAGAGACTAAAGGCTCATGTTGCAAGGTCAAGACTATTCCTGATGCCCCTTGGAGCCGGAGAGGGAAAGCAGGCTGGCCAGCCCGCCGATGCCTTCCTGTTCCACTTCCTCCCCGGTCTCATGCCTAAACCTTGCCCTCTGCCATGCACCCGCTCAGCCGCTCGATCCGCCGCAGCCGCCAGGCGTCGATCAGCACCGTGTTCGATTCCCAGCGGCCGTCGATCACCACCGCCGGGAAGTTCTCCTCATCGGTCCACTTGCGGATGGTGCCCTTGCCCCGCTCGGTGTAGGCGCAGATTTCCTTCAGGCCCACCAGTATCCGTCCATTCCCTTCCATTCATCTGCCTCCCATGAATGTCGATTCGGCCACCACCACCAGGCCGCTTTCTTCCTTCTCCCTCTCCTCCGGCCGCATGGCGTTCTTGATGCCGTAGTATTCGGCGGCGCAGTTGGCCAGCACCCAGCAGTCCAGGTAATGGTTGGCCCGGCCCTGGATCCGCTGCCATATCCCTTTCTCGTCGCGCACCTCGGACAGCAGCTGGGTGCGAAAGTCCTCGTCGCAGTCGTGATGGAGATGCACGGCCCCCGGGGTGTCGGGTTCCAGGCCAATCCGCACCGCCAGGAAATCCTTGAACCACTTGGTGTTCACCTTGACCGCGCGCACGCCGCCGCCGGGCAGCGCCTGGTAGTCGCCCGGGGAGTATTCCTTCTGGCTGAACGTGTACCGCACCGGCCAACAAGGTTGCCGATTTCGTCACCAATCATTATGGTGGTGTAGCCGAGCCATCACACTCGGTTGAAGGCGGTCGCCGCCGTGCATGCCATAGTCCTAAAGGAACAGCGGGGGCATCTCCGCGCCGGTGAGCCGGCTGGTTGACCGACAGATCCTGTAACCCTGGTTGTCGCGGCCGAGCGCCGGCCCTGTCGCTCATCCTCCATCTGGTCGCGTCGACCGGCCCCACTGCCGTTTCCCATTTCACAATCAGATGGAAACGAAGCTGCAGGCGAGCAGCGACCAGACAGTACGAAGGAGTACGGCGGGGGGCCGCACAGCGCCGCAGCTGAAGTCAACGCGTGATTGAAAATTGGAAGAAGGAGCTCACCATGCAGGATGCCTATGAGGCGCTGGTCGACCGGTTTCGCCAGCTGGCCCGGATCGATCACGCCCTGACCTTTCTCAATTGGGATCAGCTGGTGATGATGCCGCCGGCGGGCAACGACAGCCGGGCGGCGGCAATCGCCGAGTTGACCGCCATGCATCACGAACTGCTGACCGCGCCGGTGGTCGGCGATCTGCTGCAGGCGGCGCGGACCCAGGCCCTGGCGGCGCCGGAACAGCGCAGCCTGCGGGAGATGGAGCGGCAGTGGCAGCGGGCGGTCTGCCTGCCGGCCAGTCTGGTCAAGGCCCAGTCGCTGGCCGGGTCGCAGTGCGAGCACGCCTGGCGGCAGCAGCGCCGGGACAACGACTGGCAGGGCTTTGTTGCCAATTTCCGCGAGGTCGTGCGGCTGTCGCGGGAAGAGGCGCGGTTGCGCCAGGCGGTGGAAGCCGACACGTTTGCCACCCCCTACGATGCCCTGCTCGATCTGTACTGCACCGGTGACGACAGCGCCTTCATCGGCCAGGTGTTCGCCACCCTGAAAGCCGAGCTGCCGGGCCTGCTGGCGGAGGTGCTGGAGCGCCAGCAACCGGCGCCATCGCTGGCCGGCACCTATCCGCTGGCCGCCCAGAAGGAGCTCAGCGAAGAGATGATGCGCTGCCTCGGCTTCGATTTTTCGGCCGGCCGCCTCGATGTCAGCATGCATCCGTTTTCCACCGGCGATCGTGGCGACCACCGCATCACCACCCGCTTCCGTGAGGACGATTTCGCCGATGCCCTGCAGGCGACGGCGCACGAGACCGGTCATGCCAGCTACGAGGCCGGTCTGCCCCGCCAGTGGGATGGACTCCCGGTCGGGCAGGCCCGCAATCTCTGCCTGCATGAGAGCCAGAGCCTGCTGTTCGAGAACCAGCTGTTTCTCGCCCGACCCTTCGTTGCCTTCCTGACCCCGATGATTCATAAGCATCTGGCCGGGAGCCGCCATTTGCGCGAGGATGAGCTGTGGCGGGCGCTGATCCGGGTCGGCCCGAGCCTGATCCGCACCGAGGCGGACGAGGTCACCTATCCGCTTCATGTCGTGCTGCGCTTCGAGATCGAGAAGGCGCTGATCAACGCCGAGATCGAGCCGGACGACATCCCCGAGCTGTGGGACCTCAAGATGCGGCAGTATCTGGGGCTGTCGACCGCCGGCAATTTCCGCGACGGCTGCCTGCAGGATATCCACTGGACCGATGGCTCGTTCGGCTACTTCCCGTCGTACACCATGGGGGCCTTGAACGCCGCGCAGCTGTTTGCCGCCATCCGCCGGCACTGTCCCGACTGGCGGGAGTCGCTCGGCCAGGGGGACGTCGCCTTCGTCCGCCAGTGGCTCGCCGGGCAGGTCTGGAGTAGGGGGAGTACTATGGAATCGCAGGACATCATGCGCCAGGCGACCGGGGAAGGCACCAATCCCCGCTACTTCCTCGATCATCTCCGCGCCAGATACCTTCACCAGCAATATTGAAACGGTCCCGCTCGCTGGGCTGGATCGACAACCACGGAATGAGCTGACAGTGAGCCTGTTTGTTCCTCTTCTCGGCAAGATTCTGCCGTTGTATACCAATATCGTCCTCGGCTACCTGGCCACCCGGCTGCTCAAGGTCGATCGGGCCGGGGCGGCGGCGTTGCTGTTCTACCTGATGGCGCCGATCGTCGTGTTCAGCGCGACGATGGGCGTGCATCTCGATGCGGCGGTGGCGTTGTTGCCGCTGTTCCTGTTTCTCTTCTCCAGCCTGATGGCCGTTGCGGCGCTGTGGCTGTTCAAGCGCTTGTGGCCGGACGCGACCGGCAATATCCTGGCCTTTACCGCCGGCACCGGCAATACCGGCTATTTCGGTATCGCCCTGGCCCTGATTGTTTTTGAACCGCGGGTGGCCGATATCTACATCTTCACGGTGCTGGCCTCGTTCTTCTACGAGTCGACGACCGGATTCTATATCACCGCCAAAGGGACGTTCACCGCCCGCGAGAGTCTCGCCAAGGTGCTGCGGCTGCCGGTGCTGTACGCCTTCCTGCTGGCGCTGATCCTCAACCTGGCGGGGGTGAGGCTCCCCGAATCATTGGCCGAATATCTCGGGCAGTTCAGGATCGCCTACTCGATCATCGGTATGATGCTCATCGGTATGGGCCTGGTCGGTTTTCGCCAGGGCGGCGGCGTCGACCGCCGGTTCCTCGCCCTGACGCTGGCCATCAAACACCTGCTCTGGCCGGCGCTGATCGCCCTGATCATCTGGTTCGACACTCGATTTTTCGGGCTGCTGCACCGCGACCTGTACCGGGTCATGTTCGTCTTCGCCATTGTCCCGCTTGCCGGCAACACCGTGACCCTGGCCGTGCTGCTGAACGCCCGGCCGGAAAAGGCGGCGCTCGCCGTGCTGCTCTCAACCCTGCTGTCTATAATCACCATCCCGTTCATGCTTGCCTGGTACGGGATGGAGTGAACGATGATGGCGCAGAGGGGGCAGGCAGAACGGCTGATTCTCAGGCAACATCGGCAATGAAAAACAATCCCGTGGTGAAATCGACGCTGTGGTGACCTTGGCAGGGAATGACTCCAGATTCATCAAGGAATAATATCATTGTAATCCCCGCAACTCCTGGTTGACACGCGCTTGAAGGTCAGGAGGAGAAAACTTTGCAAGATCGGGGTGAAACGGCTACGATGGTAGTCGTTTCCGGGGTGTTTTCTGTCAGGAAGCCGGATTTTTTAAGACAGCCGTAAAACGGTAGAAATTCTCACCAAATGTTATGAGGTGAAAACCAATGTTCCCATATAATGCCGACAATCGTAACCTTGTTGAAACTGCTCTTGGTAACAGGAAAGCTGATCTCGTTATCAGGCATGGAGAATTGGTCGATGTCTATACAGGGCGCGTTCTTCCCAATTATTCCGTCGCTGTGAGCGGCAGCTGGATCACCTATGTCGGTCCGGATGCCGATTACGCGATCGGGGAAAACACGCGCGTCATCGATGCAGCAGGGCGCATTATTTCACCAGGCTTTGTCGATGGCCATGCCCATATTGCAAATTTTTTTGATATTGCCGATTTTCTCAGGTACGCAATTCCGGGCGGCACGACAACATGTATAACCGATGTCGAGAGTTATGGCTTTGGCCTCGGTGTGCAGGGATTCAACATTTTTCTGGATCAGATCAAGGACGGCCGGTCAAATTGTACTGCACGGTCCCGGCGATGGTTTCAACAAGTCCCGCCTCCGGTCATTTCGCCATACAACCTGATGCGATAAGGGAACTGCTGCAAAGGGAGGAAATACTCGGTTTGGGAGAATCGTACTGGCAGAACGCGATTCTCACCCCGGATAATCGTATACTTGAACTGATGCAGGAGACCGTCAAGGCCGGCAAATCGGTGCAGGGGCATGCTGCCGGCGCCGCAGGCAGAAGACTTGGCGCCTACGCCTGCGCCGGGGCCGTATCCTGTCATGAATCCGTGTCTCCTGAGGATATTTTGCACAGGCTTGAAATGGGGTTTTGGACATTTCTCCGCCATGGCTATATCAGGGAAGATGTGGGGAGCTTGAAAACGCTTATCGGCAAAATTGATTTGAGAAGATGTATATTGTGCACAGACGGCATCGATCCCGAGACCCTGTTGAAGCGCGGCTATTTTAACGATGGGATCCAGCATGCAATCGATCTCGGCGTCCCTCCTGTCGAGGCAATCCGGATGTCTTCCCTGAACTGTGCCGAGCTCTATCACATGGATCATCTGATCGGCGGGATTGCGCCTGGCAGATATGCCGATATCCTTGTTCTGCCGTCACTGAATGAAATCAAGCCGGAGATGGTGATTGCAAACGGCAGTGTCATTTTCGAAAATGAACAAGTAACTGCCGAACTCAGGCGGATTCCTTACGATAAAAAAATATTTACGACAGTGAATGTCCCTTTGACGAGACCGGAGGATTTCGCCGTGCCGGCTGCCAGCTGTTCGATGCCGGGGAGGGTAAGAACGATCGACATCCAGGCCAACGGGCTGGTGGCGAAAGAAGGTGTGGCGGAAGTTCGTGTAGAAAACGGGATGATTGTGGCTGATCCCTGAACATGACCTGCTGAAACTGGTCTATATCGACCGGGCGACGGGCAGGGCGGAAATGTTTACCGGTTTTGTGCGGGGGATTGGCATGAAGTCCGGGGCGGTGGCGACGACACAGGCCTGGGATGCGTCTGCAATCATCGCGGCGGGGACAAGCGACGAGGATATCACCCTGGCTGTGAACACGGTGATCCACCATCAGGGGGGTGCGGTCATCGCTGCCGGGGGCGCAATTGCGGTAGACATCCCGTTCCCTGTCGCCGGCTATACCTCCACTGCCCCCGTGGAGGAAATACATGCCGCGATGATCGATTTCCAGAGAAAGATGGAAGAACTCGGATCAACGCTGCGCTCGGCGCATCTTACTCTGGTGACACTCACGTCTGCTGCAATACCGTTTATCCGTATTACCGAAAAGGGTTATTTCCGTTTTCGCGAGAACGATTACGTCGGGATATGATCAAACTTTCACCCCCGAACCTTCTGCACGGCCCGTCTGCCAAGCGAGCACGGCGGTTATCGGGTAATGGTCCGATGGGAACAGCTGCCCCGCGTGGGACCGGTCGATTTGTGCAGCCACCACGCGGAAATGGTTGGAGACCAGGATCCAGTCGATGGGCGCCCGCTCCTCCTGCCGGCCGAAGGCATGAAAGGTCGCCTCATCCGCCCCTGGCGGATGGACCTGGCGGAAGGCATCGATCAACATGGTGTCGCCGGTCAGGAGGCGGTAGGCATCCGACTCCTTGTCGGCATTGAAGTCGCCGGTAACGATGAGCGGGGTCTGTCGAGCGATCGGCTCGAGCCATTGGTGCAGGCAGCGGGCGTTGCCGACGATGGCCGCCGGCTGGTAATCGAAATGGGTGTTGACGTAGGTCAGCACGGCGCCGGTGGCGCGGCAGGCCAAGCCTGGCCCAGCTCACCGTTCGCGGATAGGCGCTGTCCCAGCTCATGCTGCCGCACACCTCCGGGGTCTCGCTCAGCCAGAAGCAGCCGCTGTCGAGCAGCTCGAAGGCCGATCGGCGAAACAGCAGCGGGGCCATCTCCAGGGCTGTATCGCCGGGCCCTTGCCGATGGACGCCGAAGAAATGGTAGTCCGGCAGGCTCGACCGGACGAAATCGGCCTGGGCGTCGTCGCGACACTCCTGGAGCCCGAGCAGGTCGGGGCCGAAATCATGAATCCTGGCAAGGGCGAGATGCCGGCGGTTGTTCCAGTGATTGTCGCCGTCATTGGCGAGGCCGTAGCGGATGTTGAAGCTCATTACCCTGATCATGGCAGACCGCTCCCCGTCGTTCATGCCGCAGTATTCGCGGCCCGTTCCAGGGCCCGGCGTATCCCCGCAAACTGTTCCGGCCGGTCCAGGTCGGGAATGAATCCCTGCTCCACGCAGTCTCGATAACACCACTCCGGGGTGGTCTCGGTGCGATAGGTCCAGAAGAACCAGCCGGCGTATTTCTCGAAGGTCAGCAGCTGGGCCGAGGCATAGCCGCGATACGCCGCCGACATCTGAAACTCGTCCATCGCCTCCAGGGCATGGTTGAAGGGTCCCTCGGCCCAGAGGGAAACGACCTTGAGGTTCATCCCCAGGCTCCATTCGCCGCAGTAGATCTGATAACCGGATGCGCGGATGATCTCGTCCGCCTCGGCGCGCCACTCCACGGCGGCCTTGCGGATATGGCCGAAAATATCGAGGTCGATGTCGTTCCGGACAAAGCACTGGTAGCGGTGGATATCGATGGCGACATTGGAGAACTCCGGCTCCTGCAGAAACCCGGCATACTCGCGGAAGGAGCGGAAGCCGTCATGGAACACCACCGTCACCCGCTCGGGCGGGCAATGGCGGCGGATGCGGTGATAGGCGTCAGCCGTGTAGCGCTGCAGCAGCTCGGTGGGGACATCCCAGCGCGGCTCGTTGAGCACCTCGATGCCGTGCAGCGCCGGATGTTCGGCATAGCGCTGCGCCAGCCGCTCCACCACATCCAGGGAATGGCTGATGTACTCCTCGCTGGTATGCCATTCGCAGATGCCCAGCATGCCGCCGTTGTCGAACCCGTTCTGACAGCCCGGGGCGGCATGGAGGTCGAGGACCACCCGCAGGCCGAACTCCCCGGCCCACTGGAAGACCTGATCGACGATCGCCAGCCCTCCCACCACGAAGGGATAGCGCACCTCCTGGTAACGGCGGTGATAGGGGTAGTCCTTGCCGAACAGCCAGTGGCCGACCGGCAGGCGCACCGCATTGATGCCGGCGCGGGCCAGCCAGGCGAAGTCGTCGCGGGTGATAAAGGTGTTCCAGTGGCGGTGGAGGCGCCGGGTCGCCTCGGCTTCGCCCAGCTCGACGCAATAGGAGGTTTCGTCGGTGGCCTTCAGCCCCTCGAACAGGCTGGGGGTGATCCATTTCTCCAGCACCAGCCAGCCGCCGAGATTGACGCCGCGCAGTTTGCCGCCGTGGAGCGTGTCGCCGTTTTCATGCATCGTAGAAGGCGTCATGAGGAGGGTCTCCTGAAAAAGGGATTACAGTTCCAGCCTGCGCGGGTGAAAAGCGGCGCTACTGGGCATGTGGGAAATCGTGAGCAGGGTGGCATCCGGGAACTGGTCACAGATCAGACGCATCATCTGCTCCTCCTCCTCGGGTTCCAGGGAGTCGAAGGCCTCCTGCAGAAAGATCCACTGGGGCCGAATGAGCAGCAGACGGGCCATGCCCAGTCGCTGCATCTCCTGCCGTGAGAGGGTATGGGCCCACTTCTCGCTTTTGTCGAGCTTGTCGATCAGGTTGGTCAAGCCCGCCAAACGCATCGTCTCCAGGAGTTCCTCTTCGGACAAAACCCGGTGGGATGACGGATAGCAGATGGCGTTGCGCAACGTGCCGGAGGGCAGATGCGGCCGGGGCGGCATGAAAAAGAGGCGGCCTTCTGCGGGGAGCTCGATAACGCCGCTGCCCCAGGGCCGGATCCCGGCGATGGCGCGGAACAGCTTGGCCCCGGTAAAGGGGTTGCCGCTGACCAGGACACGCTCGCCCTGGCCGATCTCCATGTTGATGTTCTGCGCCACGATCGTCCCGTCGTATTTGACGAGGCTGAGATCGCGAAAGGCCAATACCGGGCGCTCGCCGCGCCGCACCTGTATCACATGATCCGGCTTGGCAAGCTCCGCATCGAGATGATCCAGCACCTTCAGCAGGTTCAGGATACGTTCCACCGAGGCACGCCACTCGGCGATCCCGCCGGCGTTGTTGACCGGCCAGGAGAGGGCGGAGGCCATGTGCTGGAAGGCCTGGGCCGATTGCATCAGCGTGCCCAGGGTGATTTTTCCCAGGATGTAGCGCGGGGAGGACACCAGGATCGGGAAGGCCATGGAGAACACGGAATAGCCGGTGGTGAACATCAGGATGTTGCGCCAGGCCGCGGTCTGGGCGTTCCAGATCAGCCGTATCTTGTGGAACAGTTCCCGAAACTGGTGCCGCTCATAGGGTTCGCCCCGGATCAGGGCGATGGCCTGGCTGTTTTCCCGCGCCTCCAGCAGACTGGCGCGGAAATTGGCCTCCGCCGACTGCCGCTGATTGGTGGCGCCGGTCAGGGGCCGGCTCACCTGCCAGCCGAGCCAGGAGGCCGTCGCCGCGTACACGATCGCGATCCAGACCAGATGCCCATGGATGGGGAGCCGGGCAAATCCCAGGTCGAGGATCACCACCCCCGACAGCGACCACAGCACCTTGGTGAAGCCGACCAGCATCAGGATGCTGTAAAACAGCGAGTGGGCCATACCGACCGCCGACTCGGTGGCGATGCGGCAGTCCTCGGCGATGCGGCCGTCCGGGTTGTCGTGCTCGCCCGGCAGATGCGAGATCAGATAGTGGGCGCCGTCCTTCATCCAGCGGGTGAAGACATACTCGGTCATCCAGTCGCGCCAGTAGATCATCACGTTGCGCTTGACGAACAGATGTGATCCGGTCAGGACGATGCCGCAGACGAAGAGGATCGCCAGTTTGCCGATCTGGGTCATGAGATCGGTCATGGAGTGCTGCTCCAGGGCGTTGAACAGGCCCGCGCTCCACCGGTTGAGCAACACCGCCATAACCATCTGCAGCATGGTCAATACCGCCAGGAGAAGAGCGGCGCCCCGAATCGTCCGCTTCTGCTCCGAACACCAGAACTGCTTGGCCAGCCGAAGGAATTCGACCAGAAAATGGCGGGAGTCAGGCATGGGGGATCAAGCTCTCCAGGTTGAAAGAACGCCGGGCGACGGCGGGTTACACCGTTTGTGGCGACAGGGTGGGCAAGGCATCCAGATACCGCCGGACCGTCTCTCCACTGAATCCATTTTCCTGTATGACCTCCCGGTAAAAAAAGGCGCTGGGCTTCGGCGTGCGGCGGAAGGTCCGGAGATCGACCGCCACCAGGCCGAAACGGGGGATGAAGGAGGTCCACTCGTAATTATCCATCAGCGACCAGTAGAAGTAGCCGCGCACATCCACCCCGCGCTCCATCGCCTCATGGAGCGCGGAGAGATGCAGCGCCAGGTAGACGATGCGGAAGCGGTCATCGTCGGCGGCGCAGCCGTTCTCGGTGATGGTGACCGGATAGTCGCGCAACCGCTCCAGGTTGGCGATCAGCCCCTCGGGATACATCTCCTCCAGGTAGAAGCGCATCGGAATCATCCGCAACTCCTTGTGGCGGAAGCGGGGACCATCGAGCCGGGCGAGGCGGGCATCGACCATGTGGCGGGTATAGTAATTGATTGCCCAGAAATCGAGGGCGCCCTTGACCTCGGGGGCGTATTCGGCATCGACGCCCGGGTAGACCAGTTCCCCGGTGCGCAGGGCGTGGAAGAAGAACTCGTTGGTGGTGAAATCGGCAAAATCGGTCATGCGCCGGTCCAGGGTGTCGTGGAAGCGGCGCGGAAACCAGTGGATGAAGGCATGGGCGCTGCTCACCGGGGCGGTCGAGTACTGCTTGATCAGGTGGTAGCCCAGGGCATGGGCGCGCAGCATGTTGAACTTGAGGGGCGCGATCGCCGGCCCCGCCGTCAGTCCACCCCACTGGTTGAACTCGTTGATGACGTTCCAGCCGCTGACAAAGGGACTGATCTTGGGCAGGAGAAACGTGAGGTAGCGCTCGAAATAGCGGCGGTTGTCGGCCTTGCCGAAGCCCCCCAGCTGGTCGAACCAGAGGGGATGGGTGAAGTGATGGAGGGTGACGAAGACCCGGATGCCCTTCTGCACCAGGCGTTCCAGGAGATCGAGGTAATGGGCCACCGCGTTCTGGTCCCACTGCCCTTCCAGGGGCTCGATCCGGCTCCATTCGATCGACATCCGATAGGCCTGGTGGCCCAGCGCGGCGATCAGGTCCACATCCTCCCGATACAGCCGGTAGTGGTCACAGGCCTTGCCGGAGGGGGCGCGCAGTGTGCGCTCCGGGTCTGTCGCGTAAAATTCCGGCGCCTGCTCCTTGTGCCACGCCTGGGAGTGGGTGTTGTCGCCCTCGATCTGATGGCCGGCGGTGGCGCTGCCCCAGAGAAAGCCGTCGGGAAAACGGATGAGCGGCAGACTGAAGACATCGTACATACTCGCTCCCCTTGGAGGATCTTGACAAGCCGAAGCTCTGGTCGAAGGCTGCGGCAGCAACCATCTCCACCGCACTTCAAGTCTGGCCACAGCGCCCTCGCTCTCAGGCTTCGATCCACCTGAAAAACCTGCAACCTTGTTCAGACCAAGGGAGCCACTTTACCGCGTGTCTACGCACCGATAAGCGGAAGCTCCTTGTCAACGGTGAAGTATACGAGAAATGTCGGCTCCTCGTTTTCATCGTTCAACTTGCGGCGTTTGATTTTTTTCACCAGCTCCGGATTATTTTCCTCGCGGGTTTTTATCAGATACAGCCTTTTCCCCTGAAACCCTGTTCCCTCTTCCACAAAAAGGAAGGTCGCCGAAGGGTTGGATTGCAGGTTATGATGAGTGAGGCGGTCGCGCATGATAAAGGTCACGGTGTCCTTCTCCAGAAAATGCGGACGCGAATATATCGCCGCATTCACCTTCCCGTTGCTGTCTGCTGTAGCCAACACGCCGAAACCTTTTGTATTTTCAAAGTACTCCTGTAATGCTTTCATGATCTTCCTTTGTCTGGAGTTAAGAGGTGCCGTTGCTGTCCTTTGTGAATCGATCTGCTTGACAGTAGCATACCTGTCGCCGGGGGTCACCGATTCGTTCCGTTGCGACCTTGATCAAACTGCCGGTCGGGTCCACGGATACCCCGTCCTTACAACCTGTTCTGTCTGATCAGGGCTCGTACAGAGACATGGATAGCTCATGACCCCATCATCAGTTTCTGCGCGATGACCTCGGCACTGTCACCGGCAAACCCTGCCCGGTATCCCCTGGCGAACTCGCGCTGGTCATCGTCGCCATCGAGGGCGAGATACTGTTGATGCTCGGCCTCGGTGCCGAACGAACTGCCATGGTAATGACGATACAGTCCGAGAATATAGCCGGAGACGAATGGATAATATTCGCTGATCGCTGAAAGCGTCTGCGCCGCGCCCAGGTTGTGCTGGAACTCATTTTCTGTCATAGTGTGGCCTCATTTTGAGGTTTTCTCTGACCCATTACATCGGGAAAATGCGTTTGATGTCAAGGTATGATTGAGCAAGCTGTGATGACTGCCCCGTCGTCGTATCGCCGGATCGTTACTCGACAACACAATATCCAGAGGTCGCTTGCGTTAAATGGATACCCCGTAAAAATTATATCTGCAGGCGAACGACCTTTTCGATTCATTCTGTGGGGATAATTTTCTCAGGTTTTCTAAAGTCCAGATTAAAGAAGGATTGTACGTACGAGCGAAAATAAGCTACGGTGGCTCAGCGTTACGGTATCGGATCGGGCCAAGCTGTGTATGTCCTTGCACAGCCCGGCCTGATCAGGTTTGAAGCCTCACCACATCGGCGCGGCGCAAAGCGCTCTTGCAGTTTCACAGCTTTTCAAGCTCCATGGTTTTTTCCTCTATCACATTCCTTTTTTTCTTTCTCCCGACTACCCTGGCGTTGTATTCAATTGCCGGCAGAAACAGAAATCTTCTGCTTCTCCTGGTCAGCCTGTTTTTTTATTCCTGGGGTGAGGGGATTTACCTTCTGGTAATGCTCCTCTCAATTCTTCTGAACTATGTCTCCGGATTACTCATTGCACGGTTTCGGGATCAGCAGCGAATTTCACGGGCCGCCCTTGCCGGATCGCTCGCCATCAATTTTTCCCTCCTTGCCTTTTTCAAATATGCCAACTTCATAACCGACAATCTCAGCATCCTCCTGAACGCAGTGCATCTGCCGGGAATGACCTTGAATCCGGTACATCTGCCTATCGGCATCTCATTTTTTACGTTTCAGGCCACATCCTATTTGATCGATGTGTACAGGAAAAAAGTCGAACCTCAAAAAAACCTGGTCAATCTCAGCCTGTATATAGCCCTTTTCCCTCAACTCATAGCCGGACCCATCGTCCGCTATACTGATATTGCCAGAGAACTCACGGTACGCAAGGTCAGCCGCGAGGACCTGGCTGAGGGAATTCAGCGGTTTATCTTCGGATTGAGCAAGAAAGTGCTGCTGGCCAACCCCATGGCCTTCACCGCCGACAAAATGTTCGCCCTGCCTGCTGCCGAATTATCCCCGGGTCTCGCCTGGCTGGGGGCGATCTGCTATACTTTTCAGATTTATTTCGATTTTTCCGGTTATTCGGATATGGCCATCGGCCTGGGCAGGATGTTTGGTTTTCGGTTTCTTGAGAACTTCAATTACCCGTATATTTCCAAATCGATTCAGGAGTTCTGGCAACGGTGGCATATTTCCCTGTCGAGCTGGTTCAGGGACTATCTCTACATCCCCCTTGGCGGCAACAGGTGCGGCCCATTGCGCACCTACCTGAACCTTGTGACGGTTTTTCTGCTCTGCGGGTTGTGGCATGGCGCCAGTTGGACCTTTATCGGCTGGGGGATCTATCACGGTTTTTTTCTTGTCCTTGAGCGCACTATTATCGGCAAAGGATTGCAGCTGATCTGGGCGCCCCTGCGGCATCTCCTCACCCTTGTCATTATCATCGTCGGATGGGTACTTTTCCGCAGTGATACGATCAATGATGCCATGACCTACATCTCCATCATGTTCAACCCAGGATCGGGGACGAACTGGCAGATAGTATTGATGTACCTCAACCCTAAGATCCTGTTTGAACTGGCCATGGCCGTACTCTTTTCTCTTCCGGTTTTCTCCGTTATAGAAGAAATCAAGCACGTACTGATGAGCCGAGACAAAAACTCCTTCGGCGTTGAAACAGTGATACAACTTTTCCGACTGCTGACATTCGCTCTGCTTTCTTATTTTACCGTTATCACCCTTTCAGCCAGTGTTTATAATCCCTTCATCTATTTTCGGTTTTAATTGGCATGAAGAGATATCATATTAAATATGTAGTCGATTTTTTCATAATCGCGATATTCCTAGGGGTGATTGCAGCCTCGCCCCTGAAAATGCTTCTGAGCACGACATCCAACTGGTCTGAGACTGAAAAGCGAAGTCTCGCGCCATTCCCAAAGATTCCGGCAGATGTTTTCCAGCTGCGTGACTTTTTCGTGAATATCGATAAATATTTCGAAGATCATTTTGGTTTTCGCGAGTTTTATATTTATCGATATTCGCGAGAACTGGATAAACGTTTTGATATTACCAGTAGCCGGTCGCTGGTCCTCAAAGGTTTGGATGGGTGGTATTTTTTTAACGAGCCTGACATGTTGCAAGACTTCCAGGGCAGGATCCCTCTGACTCGCTCACAACTGCAGTTCTGGCTCGCTACGCAGAATCAAAAAAACGATTGGCTGGCCAGTCAGGGGATTCGCTACATGCTGATTGTTGCACCCAATAAGCAGAGCATCTATCCTCACCTGTTGATGAAGCACGCCATGTCCGTCAAGGGCACAAGCAGATTCGAGCAACTGACTGAATTTACCGGAGGCTCTCTTCCCGACTACATGCTCAACCTTCATGCGCTGCTGCAGCCGGAAAAATATGACAGGCCCCTGTATTACAAAAACGATTCACACTGGAACAAACTGGCTGCCTATATCGTTTTCCGCAGCATGCTGGAACGGATTTCCGCTTGGTTTCCGGAGGAGTCCTTCGAGACTGAATTTGCCTTCACTGCGGACAAAACCGGGATCGGCGGCAACACCGGCAAAGGCGGCGATCTGGTGAATATGCTGTTGCAACCGGATGTCACCGAGACATATCCCCAGATGGCAGAGTTTCAGCGATGCGGCTCCTATCAAACCCTGCAATACAAGCTCAGCAATGTCAGCCAGTCCCCCGGCAGAAAATCATTTGTACGGCGCTGCGAAGGTAAAAACCTCAGGGCAGTCGTCTTCCGGGACTCGTTTTTAGTCCAGCTGGAACCAATGCTCTCTCAGAATTTCCAGGAAATTGTTTATCTCTGGAAGGACTATGACCAGAAAAATATCGAAGAGATACTGAAGTATTTCAAGCCGGATATTGTCATCGAATCTATTGTTGAAGCCAATCTGTTTGATTCAATGCTCAAAGAAGGACAAGGGCCGAACCTCCACAACTCTCGAAAAGAAAGTAGCAGGTGAATTTTTACAGACTGAAGTTCTTCCGCGGATGACCCGGGGTGTGTATGGTTTTTCATTCTCTTTCCTTCATATTGCTCTTCCTGCCGCTCGTCGTTGCCGGTTTTTACTACCTTGCCCGCAAGAACGGTCAATGGGCGATTTCCTGGCTGGTTCTGGCCTCGTTGTGTTTTTACGGTTCATGGGATTATCGCTATGTCCCCATCCTGGTGGCATCGATTGCCATCAATTATCTGGCCTGCCGATGGATAGTTGCGAACAGCGGGTCACGGCAGCGGTGGCGCCTGGCGGTGGCGATTGCCTTCAATCTGCTGCTGCTCGGCTTTTTCAAATATGTCAATTTTTTCATCGTTTCGATCAACGATGTCTCCGGCAACACTATCCCGCTGCTCAACATCCTCCTTCCCGTCGGAATCTCGTTTTTTACGTTCACCCAGATCGCCGTGCTGGTCGATGCCTATCGCGGCAAGGTCCAGCCGATGAAGTTCACCCAGTATTGTCTCTTTGCGTCCTACTTCCCCTATATCGTCGCCGGTCCCATCCTGCGGCACCAGGAGCTGCTGCCGCAATTCACCGACACCCGAAGATTCCGGATGAACGGCGAAAATTTTGCCATCGGCATATCCATCTTCATCTTCGGCCTGGGCAAGAAACTGCTGCTCGCCGACAACCTCGGAACGGCGATGAACCCGGTCGTGGCCGTGGCCAACCCGCAATTGCTCCAGGCCTGGCTGGGGGCGCTGGCCTACACCCTGCAGCTGTACTTCGATTTTTCCGGCTACTCGGATATGGCCATCGGCGCCTCGCGCCTGCTCGGTTTCAAGATCCCGATCAACTTCAATTCGCCCTACAAGGCCACCAGCGTCAGTGATTTCTGGCAGCGATGGCATATCTCCCTGTCACAATTTCTCAAGAATTACCTCTACATCTCCCTTGGCGGCAACCGCCGGGGGCAGCTGGTCCGGTATCGCAATCTGATGCTGACCATGCTGCTGGGCGGCCTGTGGCATGGGGCCAACTGGACGTTTGTGGTCTGGGGCGGGCTCCATGGGCTGTATCTCTGCATGCAGCATGGGTGGAAACATCTGCGGCGGAATCGAGCGCACCGGCCATCGGCGGTGGCGGTGGCGGCGAGCCGGGTCCTGACATTCGTGGCCGTCATGGTCGCCTGGGTCTTTTTCCGCGCCCCGGATATCGCCTCGGCCGGCACGGTGCTGGCCGGCATGGCAGGCCTGCACGGCATGTCCCCGGTCACTGAGCTCCCCTGGCCGGCGTATGGTCTTCTGATCGCCTGCGCGGTCATCGCCTGGTGGATGCCGAATACCAACGAGCTTTTTCTTGCCGCCGACACCGGCGAGAGCAGGGGGCCGGCAACGTTTTCCCTCGTTCGGGCCGCCTGGTCCCCCAACCTGCGCTGGGGGGTCGCGCTTGGCCTCCTCCTGGCGCTGTGCGTCCTGAGCATCGACAAGGCCGACGATTTCATTTATGCCCAATTCTGACGAGATGATGAACTCGCCTGCAGCTGCCGGCCTGAAGGGCTATTTCCGGGCGATAGGGCTGACGGCGCTGGCCGTGCTGAGCACCGTCGTCACGCTGAACTACGTGGTCGATCCGTACCTCATCCATCAATGGGACACGCCGCACATTCAACGACTGAGCCCGGCCCAGCAGAAGATCGTGCCGTGGGGCAAGACATACGCGGCGTATCGCTATCGTCCCGAGGTGGTGTATCTCGGCAGTTCCCGGACCGAAATCGGCTTGCCGCCCGATTCCCCGCTCTTTGCCGGCAAACGGGTCTTCAATCTGGCGATCGCCGGGGCGTCGTTCGGTGACGCCGTCAACATGCTGCGCCATACCAGCGTGTTGCACCGGCCGGAAATCGTCGTCTGGGGACTCGATTACGGCTGGCAGTTCCGAGAAAAAAACGGCAACAGCGATTTCAGCCCGGCGCTGGTGGCGACGGGGCCGTCGTATCCCCTGCGGCGGACGCTGCTGAACATCAGACGCTCGATTTCCCTGGCAATGGCTGGAGATGCGGTGCAGATCCTCACCGGTGACTCGGAACGGATATGCCCGTCACTGCTTGCCACCTACGGCCAGAAGCCCTCGCAATGCATGGAGTATATCATGCGCGATGCAGGGGGAACGGCGAAGGCGTTTGAACAAGTGCTCAAGAAAACGTCCCCGCTTGGACGCCCCCCCGACGTTCCAGCTACCATCAAGCTTCTGGATCAGGTCACGGACGAATACTGCCGGAGGGGCACCGTGTTCCGCTTCTATCTTCAACCTGTCCATGCCCTGGCCGAACTGTCGTATTGGGCAACACGCCGGCAGGAAGTCGACGACTGGAAAAGATCGCTGACGACGATCATCGATGCCCGCCGGCGGCAGGGATGCGATATTCGCCTGGTCGATTTTTCCGGTTTCAATCGGATAACCACCGAAGAGATCCCGCAGGCTACCGGCCGGGAGGACATGCAGTACTACTGGGAACAGTCGCATTATCGCAGTGAAGTCGGGCAGGCCATACTTGAACGTTTGTTTCGCGAGGGCCGGCAGGATGAGAGGGACGACTTCGGCGTCGAATTGACCGGCGCAACGATCGAGCAGCACCTCCGGGAGTTCAGCACCAAGCGCCGGGACTATATCTCCAGTCATCCCCGAGAAACCAGGAATATGATCGGAAATCCTTAGCTGGCTGTCGGGTCTTCCGAAAACCAGCTGTTCACCCTTGGGCAGGGTCATGGTGATCTGGCCGTGATATAGCTTTCCGATGAAACCGGTCACCACCTTCATCCCCAGTCTTTCCATGAGCAGTTGCGGTGCCTCGCGGATGGTCAGCGACGAGCATGGCTCGGGTTTCGTGTAGAGCTTGAGGCCCTTCTGCAGATACAGAATTGCGGCCTGCCGGAGGATGCGCGGGAAGGGGCGATAATCTGTAAAAATCAGCCGTATACCAGACGCGGCAGGAACAGCACCAGATCCGCCCAGTAGGTGAGAATCAGAAGTACAACGATTTGCACGAATGATAAACGGCATGACTGCCCGGGTCACGTAGATGATATCCCGGTTGACGACTGCGCCGGCAATATAAAGGCTCACCCCCAGCGGCGGCGTGCAGTAGCCGATGCCGAGATTGATTGTCATCAGAAGGCCGAAATGCATGGTATCTATTCCGAATTTGTCGAGCAAGGGTAGAAAGATCGGGGTCAGGATCAAGGTTGCCGAGATGATGTCCATGAACATGCCGATAATTAACAGCAGGATGTTCACGGCGAGGAGAAAGACCCAGGGGGAGCCGATGTTCTCGACAACCACCGCGGCTATCTTGCTGGGGATTTGTTCGAAGGTCAGGTATTCGCCGAAGACCGAAGCCCCGGCGACGATGATGAGAAGTGATGCGGAGGTGATCGCCGAAGACAGCATTACTCCTTTGATATCCTTCAGTTTCATGTCCTTATGGATGAATATTTCCACGAAAAAGGCATAGAAACAGGCAACTACGGCGGCTTCGTTGGCGGTGAACAGGCCTGAATAAATGCCGCCGAAGATCAGGACCGGCAGCATCAAGGCCCAGAAACTTTCCCTGAAGACTGCGAGGACCTCTGCCAGTGTTGGTTTATTGTGGTGCTCCATGCCCATTTTTTTGCAGACGACGTAGGCGTAAAGGCACATCGCGACTAATAATGAGAACGCCGGGAATAAAGCCGGTGAGAAAGAGGGCCTCGAGTTGGTCGTTGGTGACCATGGAATACAGGATCATCGAAATCGACGGTGGAATGACGATGCCGAGGATCGGGGCGGTGGTCATGATACCGATCGAGAACTTTTCATCGTAGCCGTTTTTGATGAGGGCCGGGATCATGAAGCCGCCTATGGCGACCATGGTCGCCACGGTTGAGCCGGAGATGGCCCCGAAAAAACCGCAGGCAAGAACCCCGGCCATGGCCAGGCCGCCGGGAAGAAAACCGACCAGGACATTGGCGGTTTTGATGAGTTTTTCGACAATCGAGCCGGTGGTCATGATATTGCCGCAGAGGATAAAAAACATCACCACCACCAGGGCAAATTTATCCATGCTCCGGTACAGCACCTCGATGACGATCTGCGGATCGATCCCTACCATAAAGACCAGGCCGACGGTGCCGGCCAGGAAGAGGGACAGATATACCGGGACCATCGACACCAGACAGCCGATGAGGATGGCTAAAATCAGCAGGTAGCTGTTGTCCATGCCCTAGTGTCCTCCCTCACTGTCGGTGTCGTCAGCGATTTTTTCCCGGAGCATTGGCCCCCGTTTTACGGTCCAGTCCTCGCCCATGGCGAGAAGCGTTCGGAAAAACATCATGATTCCCATCAGCGGCAGCACCGCATAGAAAAGGTACTCGGGTATCTGCAGGGTGGCGGTGCGGGCGAATTCATCTTTGTACATCATGATGGTCATTTGCGTGCCAAGATAGACCATGATCGCCGAGAAGCCGAGGACCGCCAGATGGGAGAAAAGCATCAGGGGTCTTTTCAGGGAGGGGAAAATCTGCGGCAAGGCATCGATGCGGATGGTCGAACGGGTGCGGACGGCGGCCACCGCACCGATATAGGTGAGGATAAAGATGCCTTTACGGACCACTTCATCCGACCAGTACAGACTGACATCGCTGGTGGTTTTGCGGAGGATGACATTGGCCATGGCGGTGACCAGGGCAATGGTGACCGTGACGACGATGCTCCATTCTTCTATCTCTTTGCAGATGCGGTCAATTTTTGAAAAAGTGGTTGATAGCATTGGTTATGGAATAGGTGAAAAGGAGCGACGCAGAAATATCTGGTTCTTTGTCAGGTCGGCAACGAGGCTGAACGCGTCATGGGCCAACGGTGTCAAGCAAGGGCATGACCGGCAAAGGGGGATGGCGCCTTTGCCGGTTCTTCTGCGGTCGGGTTATTTGTCGAGAGTCGCCCGCACCTTAGCCTGATATTCCGGGCCTATCTTTTTGCCCCACTCGCTCAGGAGGGGTTCGGACATTTCTTTCAACTGCTTGATATCGGCGTCGGCGAGTTGAATGAATTCGACCCCGGCTTCTTTGGCCTGGGCGATTTGATCGGCGTGTTGTTTACGGGTAAGGGCGCGGGAATTGGCGCTTTCCTCAATGATCACCGCCAGGAGGATTTCCTGAAGATCTTTCGGCAGTTTGTCCAGCCAGCGTTGATTGATCATGTGGACAAACAACCCCTGGGCATAATTGAGTTCGGTGAAGTATTTGGCGATGGTGAACTTTTTGGTGATGTTGCAGACAATGGCGCTATGGTCAAGGCCGGTAATGACCCCGGTCTGCAGGGCCTGCGGCACATCCGGCCAGGGCATGACGGTGAATTTCAATCCCCACGCCTTGTAGGTATCGGTGTTTACGGGTGCCTCGGCAATACGGAAATTGACCGTCTTGGCATCGGCGATGGTCCTGACCGGGGTCGTCGTCGCCCAGCCGTAGGGGCCGTAACCGGTGACATCGACCACCTTCAGTCCCTGGCTTTCGGTGCTTTTGGCAAAGGGTTCCCACAGCTCCGGGGTGTTACGGAAGGCGTCGAGTTTGTCGAAGGTGTCGACGACATAGGGGAGATTGACGATGCCGAGAATATCGGCGACGTTGGCGGCGGCTACAGAGGAGCTGAGCATGCCCTGGACGGCACCCATTTTCAGCTTGCTGATCACGTCTTTTTCGCCGCCGAGTATCGCCAGCGGCCGGAAATCGATATAGAGGCGACCGCCGGATTTTTCCCAGACCTTGTCGCGCATTCGGTAACCGACTCCGATGCCGTCCATTGCCGGATGGGAGATGGCGGAAAGGATATAGGTGTATTCTGCCCCGCTCGGGTCAAATTTCGGTTGCCAGGCCTCCAGCGGATTCTTCGTTTCTTCTGCCATGGTCGTCGTCGGCAGGCAGAATGCGAGCAGGATCAGGGCGAGCAAAAGTCTTTTCATGGTAACGCCTCCTTGAGTGGTTTGTACTGCTGAGGGTGAGGTGATGGTGATGGTGATAAGACATATTCCCGAATTCGAAATTACATGCGTTTACCCGTATTTCCATCATTTGAGCCAATACCCCTGATGTGAAATTTTCGTATCAAGCCACAACGCTGACCATATCCAACCTGTAGGTTGCAAGGTTCCACTAAAAGGGAACCATCTTCGCTCGATCAAACTAATTATCATATTATGATAATGCATTATCTCTTAATGAGAATGTATCAAAGCGTATTATGTGTGTCAAGTGAATAATTGATGACCTCGTAGCAGCTCAATCCGAGCAAGCGGAGCGAGAGATTAAGTGCTTATACGTAAATATGGGCCAACGGTGTCAAGCAAGGGCATGACCGGCAAAGGGGGATGGCGCCTTTGCCGGTTCTTCTGCGGTCGGGTTATTTGTCGAGAGTCGCCCGCACCTTAGCTTGATATTCCGGGCCTATCTTTTTGCCCCACTCGCTCAGGAGGGGTTCGGACATTTCTTTCAACTGTTTGATATCGGCGTCGGCGAGTTGAATGAATTCGACCCCGGCTTCCTTGGCCTGGGCGACTTGATCGGCGTGTTGTTTACGGGTAAGGGCGCGGGAATTGGCGCTTTCCTCAATGATCACTGCCAGGAGGATTTCCTGAAGATCTTTCGGCAGTTTGTCGAGCCAGCGTTGATTGATCATGTGGACAAACAACCCCTGGGCATAATTGAGTTCGGTGAAGTATTTGGCGATTGTGAACTTTTTGGTGATGTTGCAGACAATGGCGCTATGGTCAAGACCGGTAATGACCCCGGTCTGCAGGGCCTGCGGCACATCCGGCCAGGGCATGACGGTGAATTTCAATCCCCACGCCTTGTAGGTATCGGTGTTTACGGGTGCCTCGGCAATACGGAAATTGACCGTCTTGGCATCGGCGATGGTCCTGACCGGGGTCGTCGTCGCCCAGCCGTAGGGGCCGTAACCGGTGACATCGACCACCTTCAGCCCCTGGCTTTCGGTGCTTTTGGCAAAGGGCTCCCACAGCTCCGGGGTGTTGCGGAAGGTGTCGAGTTTATCGAAGGTGTCGACGACATAGGGGAGATTGACGATGCCGAGAATATCGGCGACGTTGGCGGCGGCTACAGAGGAGCTGAGCATGCCCTGGACGGCACCCATTTTCAGCTTGCTGATCACGTCTTTTTCGCCGCCGAGTATCGCCAGCGGCCGGAAATCGATATAGAGGCGACCGCCGGATTTTTCCCAGACCTTGTCGCGCATTCGGTAACCGACTCCGATGCCGTCCATTGCCGGGTGGGAGATGGCGGAAAGGATATAGGTGTATTCTGCCCCGCTCGGGTCAAATTTCGGTTGCCAGGCCTCCAGCGGATTCTTCTTGTCTTCTGTCATGGCCGTCGTCGGCAGGCAGAATGCGAGCAGGATGAGGGCGAGCAAGAGTCTTTTCATGGTAACGCCTCCTTGAGTGGTTTGTACTGCTGAGGGTGATGGTGATAAGACATCGTTTTCTAAGACGGCCCTAAAAAAACCGGCTCCTGATCGAAGCCGCTCCACTTATGCTTGAAGAAGTATCTTTTTCAGGTCGATCTTGCAAGATACAAATCTATAAGGAGAACCAAGCTGCGTCTGTCGCACTGACGACCATTGCAACAGAAAAGATCGAACCGGGCATTTTCCCATTATTCCGAGTTTTGCCGAAATGAAGATGCCCAAGGCGATTGCCAAAAATAAAAGGTTGAAAACATCATACGAATATGATGCGTTAATAATAACTTCAATGTCTAAACAAGATCGTTTCAGGCGTATTATGATTGCTAGGCAAATACATGGTTGCTTCCGGTCATTGATCCCCAAGAAAGGAATCGCGCAGATATGGACATCACCCCTTCCGTGCAGGAAGTAGTGCGGCAGCTTGAAACCCTGAAACTGGAAAATCAGCGCCTGAAGACGGCTGAAGAGGCATTCCATCGGCAGAATGCCTCGCTGAAAGCCCTGCATGAAACTTCCCTCGGCCTCATTGAAAAGCTTGATCAGGAAGAGTTGCTGGAAAATATCCTTGAACGGGCAGCTTCGCTCAGCAATACCGAACATGGCTATATCTTTCTATTGGAACCCGGCGAAGAATACGTGCAGATGCAGGTTGGCATGGGCTTTTTCAAAAGCCAACTGGGGAGGCGGGTGGCAAAAGGGCAGGGTATGGGAGGAAAGGTGTGGGAGATCGAAGCCCCGGTTGTAGTCGAGGATTATCAAACATGGCCCGGACGCCTTCCCGACAAGGTCCTGAATGGTCTCCGCTCCATCGTCGGCATTCCCCTTAAAAAAGATCAACGGGTTCTGGGTGTCATCGGCCTTGCCCATGTCGAAATGGACAGGCAATTCAGTGACGAGGACATCGCCACTCTCGAGCGCTTTGCCGCGTTGGCCCTTATCGCTCTGGAAAAATCCCGCTTGTATGCCAATGTGCGCTACGAGCTGGCGGAACGAAAACGGACGGAGGAGATCCTGCGCGAAAGCGAAGAGAGGTATCGTACCTTTCTCGAGTCATCTCCCGATCCCATCGTCGTGTACGACATGCAGGGGGTGGCCACCTATGTAAACCCTGCCTTTGAGCTGACCTTTCATTTATCTCGCGAGGAGTTGCTGGGCAAGCAGATCGATTTCGTTCCGGAGGAAAGCTGGCCGGAGACAAAATCAGCGATCCTGCGGATGCAGAGCGGACAGAAGATCAGTCTGTTCGAGACCCGTCGCTTGACCAAGGAGGGGAAAATTCTCGATGTGCAGCTCAGCTCGACGCTCTATCAGGACAGAGATGGCCGGCCGATGGGCAATATCGTCACCTTGCGGGATATCAGCGACCGCAAGAAAGCCCAGGAGGAATTGGACAGGTATCATGGACATCTGGCAGAGCTGGTTGCCGAACGAACCGCCGAACTGGCTCAGATTAACCGGAAGCTGGAGCTGGAGATCGAAGAAAGGAAGCGGGCGGAACGGTCCTTGAAAAAACGTGAAAAGGAGCTGGAGGCCCAATCCCATCACCTGGAAGAAGCGAATATAGCCCTCAGGGTTCTTTTAAAACAGCGGGAGAACGACAAGAAGGAGCTTGGCGAAATTGTTGTGCGCAATGTCCAGCAGCTTGTCAGCCCATATCTTCAGGGGATCTTCGATGGCCGCCTGGATACTCGGCAAAGGACGCTGGCGAAAATTCTCGAGACCAATCTCAGTAACATAATTTCTCCCTTCAGCGATAAACTGGCTTCAGGAATGGTCCAGTTGACGCCTGTCGAAATCAGGGTGGCGAGTTTGATTAAGGAGGGCAAGACCAATAAAGAGATAGCTGACGTATTGCTGATTGCCAAGAATACGGTTCTGTTTCACCGACACAACATAAGGAGTAAATTAAGTATTAAAAACAAAAAGATAAACCTGCGGTCGCATCTCCTTGCAATGACATAGTAGTGGTTTGATACAGCTATTACCCCCCTATTCAATAAACTTGATTAATAATTTTGTGTTTTGTATGCTATCAATAATATAAATGAAAAGACAGTGTAGTGCTGTCGATTGAAAATTTACTAGAACATGTGATGTTGGGAAATCTATGACACATCTCATTGTTTCTGAAGCTACACTGACCTTTGGCGGGTTGAATGCCCTGACCAAGGTCGATGTCACCGTCGAACCGGGGCTTATCACCTCAATCATCGGCCCGAACGGCGCCGGTAAAACAAGCCTTCTCAACTGTGTTTCCGGCTTTTACCATCCGACCAGCGGAAGAATTCGCTACGGTCAACGCAACCTGACCCACTCCTCGCCCCACCAGATTTCCAATATGGGCATTGCCAGAGCGTTTCAGAATCTGGAACTGTTCCGCGGCCTCTCGGTGCTGGATAATCTCCTCCTGGCCAGGCATCAGAATCTCAACTATTCGATCTTTCATGCACTTGTCTTCTTCGGCAAGGCCTCGCGAATCGAGGCGGAAAACAGGGTCTACGTGGAAAAAGTTATCGACTTCATGGAGCTTGAACCCTATCGAAAAAAAATGGTCGGCAACCTCAGCTACGGCGTACAGAAGCGGGTCGAGGTGGCAAGAGCCCTGACGCTCGCCCCCAAATTGCTGCTGCTCGATGAACCGATGGCGGGCATGAATATCGAGGAGAAGGAAGATATTGTCCGCTTTATCCTCGATCTGAAGAAAGAGTGGGGGATCACGGTGGTGCTGGTTGAGCATGATCTGGGCGTGGTCATGGATATTTCCGACCAGATCTACGTCCTTGATTTCGGTGAAGTGATTGGTTCGGGAAATCCGAAGGAAGTCGCTGCCAATCCCAGGGTGATCGAAGCATATATCGGAGAAGAGTGATTTTCGCATGGAAAACAAGGACCATTTATTGCAGTACACCATTCCCCAGCTTCTGAGGTGGCGGGTTGCGACGAGCGGTGACAGGGTTGCCCTGCGGGAGAAGGAATTCGGCTGCTGGAACAGCTGCACCTGGGATCGAGTACTACGATCTGGTCCGAAAAACCGGCCTCGGACTGAGGGAAATCGGCTTCAAAAAAGAAGATAAGATCGCCATCATCAGCGATAATATTCCCGAAGTGCTCTATGTCGCTATCGGCGCTCAGGCAGTCGGTGGTATTTCTTCGGCTATCTATCAAACCAGTCTTCCGGACGAGATTGGCGGGATTCTCGAGTACCTGAACGTTTCCGTGGTCTTCTGCAACGATCAGGAGCAGGTGGATAAGGTTGTCGAGGTGAGAGACCGAATTCCGCATGTGAAAAAAGTGATCTATGAAGATCCCCGCGGGATGCGTGAATACCAGGCGGACGACTGGTTCATGTTTATCGACGATCTGTATAAGCTGGGCGACGCGCAGCACAGCAAGGACCCCAAGCTTTTTAATGCTCTGGTTGATGAAAGCAAACCCGATGATGTCTGTCATCTCTGCCTTACTTCGGGGACAACCGGGTTGCCGAAAGGGGCGATGCTGACTCATCGCAATTACATCAACATGGGTCTGCAGTTGACCGAGGTCGACCCTCTGGTTGAAACCGACGAGTATGTGTCGTTTCTGCCTTTTGCCTGGATTGGCGAGCAGATGAACTCCTTTGGCGTCGCCATGGCCACCGGCATCGCCGTAAATTTCCCCGAGTCGGTCGAGACCAGCATGGATGACCTCAAGGAGATCGGGCCGCATTTCATGTTCGGCGCACCACGGATCTATGAAACCATCCGCTCCCAGATCTGGCTGAAGATCGATGAGTCGTACTGGCTGAACCGTACGTTCTATAATTATTTCATGAAAATCGGTGAAAAGGCCGCGGCCTACCGGATGTCCGGCCGGAAGATGCCTGCTGGCCTGCATTTTCTCGCGTGGCTCGGCAAACAGATCATTTTTCGGCCGCTGGTCAACCAGATCGGCCTGCTCCGGCTGCGGCGGGCGTATACCGGCGGCGCAGCGCTGGGGCCTGAGCTCTTCACCTTCTATCAGGCCATCGGTGTCAACCTCAAGCAGATCTACGGTCAGACCGAGATTGTCGGCATCGCCTATATGCATCGGGACGGCGATGTCAGGCCGGATACGGTCGGCAAGCCCCTGCCGGGCACCGAATGCCGGATTTCCGAGGAAGGGGAGATCCTTTCCCGTTCCGCCTCGGTGACTCCCGGCTATTACAAGTTGCCGGAAAAAACCGCGGAACTGCTCGAGGGCGGCTGGCTTCATTCGGGAGATGCCGGCTATATCGATGAACACGGCCATCTGGTGGTAATAGACCGCATCTCCGATGTCATGCACAACGAAAACGGCGAGATGTTCAGTCCGATGTTCCTCGAAAACCGCTTGAAGTTCAGCCCTTATATTAAAGAGGCGGTGATCTTTGGCGACAAAAGGGCCTATGTCGCAGCGCTGGTCAATGTCGATCCCATCGTCGTCGGCAAGTGGGCCGAGGATAAGGGGATTTCTTTTTCCACGTATATGGATCTCTCTGCCCAGCCCGAGGTGGCCGAACTTATCAGGGACGAGGTGGAGAAGATCAATAAAAATGCGGAAAAAAATCATTTCAAGATTCGGCGCTTTGCCATTCTCTACAAGCTTCTCGATATGGATGACGGAGAATTGACCAAGACCGGCAAGATTCGCCGTAAGTTCGTCCGGGAAAAGTACAACGATCTCTACGAGGCGTTGTATGAGGAAAAAGTCACCGAGAAGAAGGTCGAGGCATTGTATCAGTATCAGGACGGCCAGACCTCCACGGTTGACACAACCATCCGATTTCACACAATGGAAGAGGCCCTATGAGTTATTTTTTTCAACTGGTGGTCAGCGGAGTGGTGGTCGGATCGATCTATGCGCTCTCGGCCTTGGGTTTTGTCCTGATCTATAAGTCGAGCAGGGTGCTGAATATCGCCCACGGCCAGATCATCGCAGCGGGCGCTTTTATTACCTATGCTCTTACCGTCTGGGTGAAGATTCCGATCTATATCTCCTTTCCGATGAGCATGGTGATAACTTTCTTTCTCGCCATGAGTGTGGAAAGAATATTTTTACGCCGCTTGATCGGTGAGCCGATTATTTCCGTCATCATGGTGACCATCGGCCTGATGTCCATTCTCGACGGGCTTATTTATCTCACTCCTTTTGGAACGGAAAATTTTTCCTTCCCGCCGTTTCTCCCCACCACGCCGATATCCGTTGGCGGGGTATCCATATCCTGGACCCAGATGGTAGGGGTGATCACCACATTTGTGATGATCGGCGGTTTCTCCTGGTTTTTTAAGAAATCGACTCTCGGCATCTCGATGCGGGCTGTGTCCGACGATCAGCTGGCGTCGATGTCGATCGGCATCTCCGTGCCTCGGGTATTTGGGCTCGCCTGGGCGATGGCCGGCTTAAGCGCAGCCGCGGCAGGCGGAATAATCGGCAATATCACCGGCCTGAATTTCGAGACTCTGCACGCCTTCGGCATCGTCGTTTTTCCGGTGGTGATTCTCGGGGGACTCGATTCGATCCTCGGGGCGGTAGTGGCAGGAATCATCATGGGGCTCATTCAGCAGTTTGCCAGCGGCTATCTTGACGGCAACTGGGGGCTCAACGGCACGGGAGAGGTGATGCCCTATATCATTCTGCTTGATAATTCTGCTGTTTAAACCGCATGGACTTCTTCGGCATACACGAAATCGAGCGGGTATAACTATGTCATCAAACCGTTGGCTTGCCACAGGGAATTATTTCACCTCCTATAAAGAAGAACAGCGGATATTTTTTACCAGCCTGGACAGAACGGCTATGGGCCTTTTCCTCGCCGTTCTTTTTATCTGGCCGTATTTCATCCCGGTCGATAACAAATACATGCTGGTCATCGATAATATCCTGGTGGCGGTCATTGCCGTCATGGGGCTCAATCTGGTTACGGGTTTCGCCGGACTGATCTCCATCGGACATGCGGCGTTTGTCGGGATCGGGGCTTATTTCATCGCCTCCTTTGCCCGGATACTTGGCGACAGTCACATGCTGCTGACCCATGCCTGGCCGCTGATGATTGTTCTTGCCGGGTGCATGGGAGCGGTGTTCGGCGCAATTGTCGGCCTGCCCGCCCTTCGGTTGAAACATCTGTATCTGGCCATCGCCACCTTGTCGTTCCAGATGATTTTTCAATGGGTCATCAATTTCATGAATTTCTTCAATCAAGGCCAGACAATATCGGTCGGCAGGGTGTTCTGGCTGGGCGGCGAGGTCAAACGGTCCGATCACTATCTTTTCTGGTATTATGCTATCCTGGTGGTCATTGTTATGGTCTCCTTTGCAGTCCGCAATCTGCTTCGCACCCGTTATGGCCGTTGTCTGGTAGCCGTGCGGGACAACGACCGTGCAGCCGATGCCATGGGCATGCATCCCGGTTTCACCAAGGTCTATGCCTTCGCTCTGGCCGGTTTTCTGGCAGGCGTGGCCGGTGGCCTTCATGCCTATCTGTACCGGGGGGTGGGTATCGAGTCCTTCACCCTGCATCACTCCATAAGTTATCTGGCCATGGCCATTGTCGGTGGTCTGGGGACGCTGCATGGGGCTTTCTGGGGGCCACTGGCGATAAAAATACTCGATCTTCAGGTGGAGCGGCTTTCCGAATGGGTCGGCGCCCACATGACGAACGCCGCCAATCTGGCTACAGCGCTGCGGCCCCTCAGTTTCGGTCTGGTAATTGTTTTATTTCTCATGTTTGAACCCCGCGGAATTGCCAACTGGTGGCGCATCGCCCGCAGCTATGTGAAGCTCTGGCCATTCCGGTATTAAGGCAAGTTCATCGTGTTGCGTGGAGTCCCGGAAGAAAAACGAACAATCAATGAGGAGAAGCAGGGGGGTGGTCAGTGTCCGGACAGCAGGCCGGCCGTGAAATGATTCTGAAACGTCCAAAGAGAACGCAATCAATCGCCAAGGAGGAAAAATGAAAATGAACAACATCAACAAGTGGATGTTTTTACTGGCAGCCGGATTCATAGTAACCCTTCCTGTCCAGGCGCCTGCCGGCGAGGTGTACAAGCTTGCCTTGTCGCTTGCCATCACCGGTCCGACATCTGATGCCGGCAACCCTTACGCCAAAGGCGTCGAAGATTACTTCAACTTTGTCAATGACACCAAGATGCTGGGTGACGACAAAATCGAGTGCACGATTCGCGACGATCAGTACAATAACGACATAACAAAACGAAATTTCGAAGATTTCATGGACCAGGGCATAGTGTTTTATCTGAACTATTCAACAGGCAGCACCCTGGCCTTGAAAAAGGATTTTGAAGAAGAAAAAATCCCTGTAATTCCTGCGTCTTTCCATGCAGGCAATCTGGTCGATTCCAACTATATCTTTCTGCCCATCGCCTCCTACTCGGACCAGGCAATCGGTCTTGCCGAGTACATTGTCAATAACAACAAAGGCGGCAAGCCAAAAGTCGCGATGTTTATCCATCCTTCGGCATTCGGCCGGGGACCTGTCGAGGACCTGCAAAAAGCAGTTGCCGCGGGGCTTGATATGGAAATCGTTGAAGTCACAGAGCACGGCAAGGATCTGGATAACACCGCCATGCTCCAGCGTCTTGTCAGCAAAGGCGTGCAGTATGTTATTTCCCAGACTGTCCAGTCTCCGGTGGCAACCATGTTAAAGGATGCCAGCAGTCTCGGCCTCGTGGCAAAAACCTTTGGTGAGGCAGGAAAAATCACCTTTCTCGGCTGCCATTATACGGGGGGCAACGATCTGGTTGCCCTGGCCGGTGATGCAGCGGAAGGGTTCTATTGGACAACCTCCTATATTGTCACCAATGAACCGAGTCCCGGGGCAACCGCTCAACTCGAGCTGGCCAAAAAGTATAACCGTGACGAAAAGGCCGCCAATTCGCATAACTATGCCAATGGCATGATGGTCGCTCAGGTCGCAACCGAAATCATTAAGCGGGCGAAGGCCAAAGGCAAGAAGATCAACAAGGAAACCCTGTATGAAGAGCTTCAGGAAATGAACGGCGACAACGAATTTTCTCCGGGAACAACCGTCGGACCGGTTACCTTTTCGAAAACAGACCATGCCGGCGTCGATTCGTTGCAGCTCTATGTTGTAAAGGATGGAGCCTTCAAATCTACCGGTGCTCCCTTCATTCCGGTCTATACGAAAAAAATATAGCCAATTTCTGGCCTGGTGGTGCAGTTTCCCTTCTTTGCCGGTTCCGGCAAGGAAGGGAAAATGCCTCGTATAATTTTTTACGATATTCAAAGCCGCGCTATGAATATGAAAAAACCTGTACATCAGCTGGAAGTCAATAACATTGAAGTTGTTTACAACGACATTGTTCAGGTATTGCGCGGCGTCAGTCTGAAGGTCCCGGAAGGCAGTATCGTGGCTTTGCTTGGCACGAACGGTGCGGGAAAAACCACGACACTGCGGGCGATAAGCGGCTTGCTGAAGCCGGAAAACGGTTTTATCCGGGAAGGATATATCAAGTTCAGGGAAAATGATATCACCAACATGCTGGGGACCGATGTGGTAAGGCTGGGAGCGGTAATGGTTCCGGAAGGGCGCAGGGTTTTCAAGCATCTGTCGGTGGATGAGAATATCCGGGTCGGGTCGATTACCCGCAAAGATGGAGCCCAGCGCATCCGTGCCGATCATGAGTTGATGTACAGCCATTTTCCCCGCCTGTCGAACATCACCCATAGAATGGCGGGCTATTGTTCCGGTGGCGAACAGCAGATGATTGCCATCGCCAGGGCCTTGATGGCATCGCCCAAAATGCTCATGCTCGATGAACCGTCTCTTGGCCTGGCTCCTCTTCTTGTTAAGGAAATTTTCGATAACATTCAGCTGATCAATAAAGAAATGAACACCACAATCCTTGTGGTCGAGCAAAATGCCAAGATCGCCTTGGGAATTTCCGATTACGCATATATCATGGAGTCGGGCAAGATCGTTCTTGAAGGACCATCCAGGGAACTCCAGGAAAACCCCGATGTTAAAGAATTTTACATGGGGATCACCCAGGGGGGCGGGAGAAAGTCTTTCAAGGAGGTCAAGTCCTACAAGCGGCGTAAAAGGTGGATGTGATGTCTGAGAAAATACCGGGAGAGGTGGGAATAATGAGATTTTTGGTGGGATATAACGGTTCCGATGTGTCTAAGGCAGCGCTCTCTTTGGCACGTACCCACGCAGAATTATTTGGAGCGACAGTCTTTGTGGCGACTTCCATGGGCGGAGGCCGGGCCGAAAAACCGGAGGTGATCGCCAGGGTAACAAGGGAACTTGAGGCTGCGGAACAATTTCTGAATGAAAAAAAGATCGCCAGCGAGATCCATCAACTGGCGCGTGGCATGTCGGCAGGAGAAGATCTGGTGTATTTTGCGCAAGAAAATGAGATTGACCAGATTTATGTCGGCGTGGAAAAAAAATCGAGAACCCAGAAAATCATTGTCGGCTCAACGGCGCAGTATATTATTTTGAAGGCTCACTGTCCGGTGGTAAGCGTTAACCGGGTGGGCTAAATAGCGTCAAATCGATTTTTTTTCTTGCCATCTTGTCTGAGAATTTCCTGCATGATTACATGCTGGCAAAGAGGAGGTGCGTCTTCTCGCATCTTTCTCTTTTCCTGCCGACAATATTGAATATTTATTTTACCTAATGGTAGATTCGGGGGGATAATCGGTATGGGACTCTATGACTATTCTTTTTATGATCTCATTAATCGTAATGCTGTCGCGTATGCCGCTCGAGTCTGCTGGCAGGAAATCGATGACGGTCGCACAGTAACTTATGCCGAATATAAAAACCAGGTTGACCGGCTGGCCACCGGCCTGTCCCAGGCTGGTATCGGGAAGGGCGATCGCATCGGAGTCTTAGGGAAAAACAGCCTCGAATTTTTTCTTGTCTACGGGGGGGCGGCAGCTTTGGGGGCGATTGTCCTGCCGGTTAGCTGGCGCCTTTCGGCGGATGAAGTATGTTTTAACCTGAACGACTGTCAGCCAAAGATACTCTTTGCCGATACCGAGTATCAGGCGATGCTGGACGGCAAACGTGGCGAATTGCCTTCGATTGGCGCCGTATTCAACCTGAGAGGAGATCTCGGCGGCGCTTCCAGCTTTGCTGCATTGATGGATGTCGCCGGCAGGTTTGTTCCTGTCGACGTGGGAAGCGGCGACGGGTTCGTCATTATCCATACAGCCGCCGTGGCCGGCCGCCCCCGGGGAGCGCTCCTCAGTCACGGTAATGTGCTTTTTGCCAATATACATTTCAATTATTATATGGGCATTACCTCCGAGGACGTGCATCTGAATCTTCTGCCACTCTTTCATGTGGCGGGACTTTTCATGGTGACCAGCTCTTTTCATTCCGGGGCGACAACCCTCAATCTCAGTAAATTCGAAGCTAAGAGCGCCGCGAAGCTGGTTCAGGATAAAGGGGTCAGTATGTTCTTTGACTTTCCCCCGATTCTTGACTCCCTGCTTAAAGCCGCAGCGGATGATGGTGCCGATCTTAAATCTCTGAGGGCTGTGGTGGGGCTGGGGACTCCTGCGGTAATCGACCGTTTTCAGGAAGAGACGGGCGGTTGTTATTACTGCATGTATGGGCAGACGGAGACTTCCTGTCTGACCAGCATGGGGAAATACAGCGATCGACCTGGATCGGCAGGCAAGACCGTCCTGCTCGCCGATGTGCGGTTGGTCGATGATCTTGATCGCCCGGTAGCGGCCGGCTCGGTGGGTGAAATAACCGTTAAAGGCCCCATGGTCTTCATGGGGTACTGGGGATTGCCGGAAGATAACGCGTATACCTTCAGGGAAGGCTGGCATCATACCGGAGATCTCGGGCGCTTCGAGGAGGACGGCACTCTTTTTTATGCCGGCCGGAAAGCGGAGAAAGAACTGATTAAGCCCGGCGGTGAAAATGTGTACCCGGCAGAGGTCGAAAAGATTATTCTTCTCCATCCCGCCGTGGCAAAAACGGTAGTCATAGGTGTGCCGGACCCGAAATGGAAAGAGGGGATCAAGGCGGTTTGCCAGTTGCATGAAGGGCAAAGCTTGACGGCAGCTGAATTGATTCGTTTTGTCGGCGAGCGCATCGCCAGTTTCAAGAAACCGCAATATGTCGAGTTTGCCGGCCAGATGCCTATGAAAGAGGATGGATCGATCGACCGTGAGCAGGTAAAATCCTTGTATGGGAAGGGGTGAAGCCTCGGCAGGAGCTGTTACGGAATAAGGAAACATGACAAATCCATACGTGATGGCTCCTGATTCTAAGTAACGGGATGATGTGCAAGGTGAGGTGGTGATAAGACATCGCTTTCCAAGGCGGTCTTAGAAAACCGGCTCCTGATCGAAGCCGCTCCATCTACGCGTGAAGATGTGTCTTTTTCAGGACGATCTTACAAGATCTTGTTCGTATAGCCGCTATGCTTCTTCGCCTTCTCCGCCCTATTCCGCCTCGCCCATCCTGTTGAGCGCCAGCATGTAGTTGCGGATCAGGCGATTGCGGAAGCCTGCCTCGCAATAACTGAAGTAGTATTCCCATTTCCGTAGAAAGGCCGCGTCAAAACCCAGGGCCATGACCTGCTCGCTCTGATTCAGCAAGGCCTCGCGCCAGAGCGCCAGAGTCCGGACGTAGTGCCGGCCGATATCTTCCATCTCGCAGACATTGAGGCCGGTCCTTTTGGTCATGGCGGCGACGATTGCCCCGATGGAGGGGAGATGGCCGCCGGGGAATATGTGTTTGCGTATCCAGTCGGCCCCCAGGCGGTACTGCAGGTATTTCTGGTCAGGCATGCTGATGACCTGCAGGGCGATTCTGCCGTGCGGGAGAAGGAGGCGGTCGAGAGTCCGGAAGTACAGCGGCAGATGGCGATGGCCCACGGCCTCGAGCATCTCGATCGAGACAATCTTTGAAAACCGGCCCTGGACGTGGCGGTAATCGGTGAGCTGGATCTCGATCTTGTCTTCCAGGCCTTCCTCTCGGACCCGTCGGGTCGTCCAGTCGTACTGTTCCTGTGAAATGGTGATGCCGAGCAGCCGGCAGCCGGTCTGCCTCACCGCCTCCAGGGCAAACCCACCCCAGCCGCAGCCGATTTCCAGCACATAATCCTCCGGGCCGATGCCGGCCAGTGCGATCATCCTCCGGAACTTGTTGTGCTGCGACTGCTCGAGGCTGTCGTCGTCGCTGAGAAAAATCCCGCTGGAATACGACATGGTCGGATCAAGGAAGAGGCGATAAAGGTCATTGCTGAGATCGTAGTGCTCCCGGATATTGCGGCGACTGCCGGCGGGAGTATTGGTGCGGAGCAGGTGGGCGATGAAATTGGCGATCCTCCCCGGTACGGCCGCCCACAGCTTCCTGTCGTTTATGACCTCTTCCCTGTGAGAGAGCAGCGAGAGCAGTCCCACCAGATCGGGAGTGCTCCAGTCGTTCTTCACAAAGGACTCGCCAAAGCCGACGTCGGCCGCCAGCATGACCCTGTGGAAGAATCGCGGCCTGTGCACCGTCATGGCCACCTGCGGCAGGCTGCCGGGTCTGCCGAAAATGCAGCTGTTCGCCCTTGGGCAGGGTCATGGTGATCTGGCCGTGATCGAGTTTTCTCGAGGAATCCGGTCACGACCTTCATCCCCAGCCGCTCCATCAGCGGCGGCGGGGCCTCGCGGATGGTCAGCGACGAGCATGGTTCCGGTTTCGTGTAGACCTTGAGGCCCTTCTGCAGATACAGACGTGCGGCCTGCCGGAGGATGCGGGGGAAGGTCATGACGGCCCGCAGCGGGTGGAGCAGGACGGTGCGGGCCAGGGTCCGGCTGTCGAGGGGCCGGCTGGTGCCGGTAAAGGAGGCCTCGAGCGCCACGTGGTCTTCGAGAAAGTAGGTGATTTTAAGGGACAGTTCGTCTGCCCGGCAGGGTCAGGTCAAAGTGATAGCGGCCGGTGCGCGGGAAAAAGGGCGAGACATGGAACATCTTCTCAGTATGGAAGGTCTGGTCTTCTCCCGCGCTGTTGAGCACATAGAGATGGGTCTCGCCAAAGGTGTTGTTGACCTGGGCCAGCACGCAGAAAACCTTGCCGGTATCATCCAGACAATAGAAGAAGCTTGCGGGATTGAAGACATAGCCGAACTGGCGCAGGGCGGTGAGCAGCATGATCCGGGCGGCAGGCTGGGCGATACCGTTCTCGTGCAGCGCCCTCTGAACCTTGTGCCGGAGTCCCGTTTCACCGGGATACAGGTAATCCCGATCATACAGGGACACAGGCCGCAGCCGGTTGTGGCCGAACCAGCGCGAATCCCGCTGCAGCATCTGCAGTTCATCGAGATCGAGGAGGTAGAGGTGCAGGCTGTAGACAAAGTGGTGATTGGCGATGTGCGTTCGGGCGTGACGCAACTGACCGGTATAGATCCGTGAATTCATTCCCAGCCCCTCCCGAGTCGGGCCACGGCCTGGTAACTCGAGCGGACGGCGTCTTCATGGAAGCCGTAGCCGAAATAACTGCCGCAGAAGCAGGTATTGTTGACCCCGTTCAGCGATGGCAGGGCAGCCTGGGTGGCCATGGAACGCTCGGTGTAGACGGGATGATGATAGATCATCCGGGCGATAACCTGCCGTTCGTCGTATGCGCTCGGACGGTTGAGGGTCACGAGATACTGGTGCTCGGTTGTCAGGCCCTGGAGCAGGTTCATCGAGTAGGTGACAAAGGCCGGCTGCTCCGGTCCGGCGTTGCCGTCGCGCTTGAAATTCCAGCAGGCCCAGGCCCGCCGCATCGGCGGCAGCACCGAGATGTCGGTGTGGAGGACGGTGCTGTTCGCCTCATACCTCCAGGGGGCCAGAAGCCGTTTTTCATCCGGCGTCGGGTCTGCGAGCAGACTGAAAGCCTGATCGGCATGGACGGCGATGACCACCTCGTCGAAATGCTCGATGGACCGGTCGGCAAATTCGAGACGGACGCCGTCCGGGGTGCGGGTGATCTTGCGGATCGGAGAGCGAAGATGGATAGAGCCGGTGAACCGGTTGGTGAAGGCCTTGACGTAACTGCTGCTGCCGCCGGCAACCGTTCTCCAGGCCGGCCTGTTGAGAAGGGATAGCAGGCCGTGATTTTTGAAAAACAGCAGGAAGGAACGGGCCGGGAAGTCCAGGATCTGGCCGGTGGGGGCCGACCAGATGGCGGCGGCCATCGGTTTGAGATAATTGTCCACCATGAAGGGCATGTAATGGTGGCGGAGGACGTATTCCCGCAGGCTGCCGAGTTGTTCTTCCCTTTGCAGGTCGGCAAGACCCTGTTTGGAAAAACGGACGATCTCGAGGAGGAAACGATAGAACCGCGGACTGAAGAAATTGGTGCGCTGGGCGAACAGGCCGTTGAGGTCATTGCCGGCGTAGGCGAAGCCGGTCTGCCGGCAGTGGAAGCCGAAGGACATCTCTGACAGCCGCGATGGAACCTCCAACTCGGCAAGAAAACGGATGAAATGCGGGTAGGTGGCTTCGTTGAAGACGATGAAGCCGGTGTCGACCGGGGTGCCGGCGTCCGGGCCATCGGGGATGGCGATGGTATGGGTGTGGCCGCCGAGGTAGTCACCCGCCTCGAAAAGACTGACCCGGCGGGTCTTCTGGAGGAGATGGGCGGCGACTATGCCGGCCACGCCCCCGCCGATGACTGCTGCATGCTTCCTGTATGCCTCCGTCATGTCTGTCAATTCCTCTCCGAATCTCTATCAGTGTGGTGCTGGCTCCGGCGCGGAAGCCAGGGGAAAAAGGCGTTGGTTCTGGCCCTGTAGGCCTCGAACTCGGGATTGCCCCGGTATTTCTCCTCCAGCATGGGGATGCCTGAAACCTTGAGGAGGAGGAAGTTGATGGTCAGGGGGCTGATCAGGCCGAAGATTCCGGCAGGCGCGCCCAATCCGATGAGGAAGATGCCCCACCAGAGGGTTGCCTCGCCGAAATAATTGGGATGGCGGCTGAGGCGCCACAGTCCCTGGGTGATGATCCTGCCGCTGTTGCCCGGATCGCGTTTGAAACGGACCAGTTGCCAGTCACTGACCGCCTCGAAAAAAAATCCCAGGGTAAAAAGCAGGAATCCGAGCAGGTCTCTCCAGCCGAGCATCTCGCCGGGATTGTCGAGCACCAGCAGGACCGGCAGCGAAACCAGCCATACCACCGCCCCCTGGAGCATATATATCTGCAGAAAACTGCGCCAGACAATGGTGGCGCCCCAGTCCTCACGAAATTTGCGATAGCGGAAGTCCTCGCCCCGGCCCCGGTGGCGCAGGCCGATGTGCAGACCGAGCCGCAGCCCCCAGAGGCCGACCAGGACCAGGAGCAGCAGCGCCCGCGGATGGCGGCTGGTTTCCGGACCCAGGAGCCAGGCGCCCCAGCAGGCGGCGATGAAAGCCGGGCCATAGGCGATATCGATGAGGCTGTTGTCCCTGGCCTTGAGACCGATCAGGTACATACAGACCATGTAGAGAAGAAGAACAAGCGCGGCATCGCCGAAAATCTCAGTCATGGAGAACTCTCTTTACCCCAGCCGGGAACCGATCAGGTAGGCGGCGCCGGACACCAGGGTGCAGAGCAGGGTGCCCCAGCCGATATCGACGACGCTGACCAGCACCGGCCAGTCCCGAAGGGTGGCCAGGTTGGTGAGGTCATAGGTGGCGTAGGTGAAAAAACCGAAAAGGGCGCCGGAAAGACAGGCCCGGGCAAGTGAGCCTGCCTCGAGACCCGGCCGCACGGCAAAGAACAGGATGCCGGCGATGTAGATGAAGTAGAAGAGCAAGGCGGCCGTCCAGTTGACCTGGGGGCTCAAAAGAGAGTGCAGTTGCTCCTTGTAAAAATTTCTGGCCACGAAACCAAGCCAGATCATGTCGATCAGGAAAAACACCGGAACGGTCAGCAGATAGAGCTTCAGCCAGAATGCAGCATTCATGAGCGTGTCTCCTGTGCTAAAAAAAATCACCGACGGAGCGGCTATTGCCGGTTCGGCCGTCTCCTGTATCGCAGAAAATCCTTAAAAATCGATCATAAGCCTATTCTAATATCGGCAAGGGGAAAAGCAAGATTGTTTGTTCGCAGCGTCGTGCCGGACAGTAACGAAAGGCACCGCCGTCACCTCGTGAATCAATCCCCGCCTGCCGGCATCTCGAGTTGCTGGACTTCCTGGAATCGGCTGACGAGGAGGTAGCGCTCGACGACTATTGCCATCAGGGCGGAGGATGGCTCAAGGGCAAAGGTTGTGAGTTCGGGATGTTTGTCGAGAAAAATTCGGAGAAGGTCGGTTTTTTGCGGTCCCTGTTGCTCGGCCACACGACCGATGACGGTTGCGGCCAGGGCATTGTCAAAATCAGAGGCCTGGTTGGTGCGATTGTCAATGAGCATCGAAACCCGACTGCAGGACAGCATGTTGCGGAACTTCAGGGTAGAACGGCTGGTGAGGAAAAGCAGGCGCTCAAGTCCGTCGACAGCGGCAAAGGCCACCAGGCTGACGTACGGTTCGGATGTGTCGCCTACCGTGGCCAGCACTCCCAGTTTCTGGTGCTGGAAAAGGTCCTGCAGCTCTGTCTTTATCCTGTCCGGTGCCATCTGCCACCTCTCTCTTCTCATCGGTATTGGGCTCTGTTTTTCCCTGCCGGTTTTACGCCAAAAAATTAACTCCGGTGCCTTGCATATTAAAACCTGAATACATAGAATGGAGGCAGATGTAAATAGGGGTTTTGGCAGAACAGGCATCCCCTTGTAAAAGGCATTTACAGAGTACGGAACCACCAAAATTCTACTGAGGAGACCAACATGGCTGAAGACAAAAATGTAGCTGAAGGCGATTACGGTTCAATGGTATGGGTAACGGATAGAGAAGGCAAGGAGTATGCCTGCTATCTCAAAGACATAAAAGCCCTGAAACCCAAAGATAAACTGACCGACGCAGAGAAAGCGAAGTGTGTCGATGTGAGCACGGTTATTGGTAACTGGTAAGATAGAAGAGTTGTAGTACGTTGTGAAGGGCCTGCCCGCCGCATGCGAGCAGGCCCTTTTTTGTGGATCAGTTCTGCGGTGGCCTTCTCTCCGGCACGACCACATGCGGGATCTTTCTTTCGTTCCAGTCACGGGAGACGTAGAGCTGGCAGTAGCATGACCCGAATTCGCTGACATCGGGTTCTCGATACACACAGGGGCAGATGATGTCCCGATCCATCTCCCGCTGTCCTGCCGCCAGCCTGCAGGGGCAGGACATGTAGCCATAGCGGTCCTTGTTGGTCAGCAGGCCCCGCAGCAGTTCAAACGTCCTTTCCCTGTCCTGATTGAAAAAATAGCCCTTCGCTTCCTGGGATTTTTTCAGCCCGTCGTAGAGATCGTCGACCTTGGTGCGTATGCCGATGGTTTCCTTGATTTCCTGCACCTTCATCCCGGTGATGATGTGGCCGTCGATGTCGATCGTCGGGAAGGAACAACTCGGGTTGATCCGGCGCAATTCACTGACAAGTGCCTCCCTTTCCTCGCCGAAGAGCAGATCGGCGTCGACGGATTCATGGGCCACATTGAGATCGGTCAGCATTTTTTTGATGGCCTGGCAGAAGGCGCAGGTCGTGATGCTGTACAGCTTTATCCTTTTTGTTTTCATAGGATCCGATGAGAATCAGGCCGAGGATCACCTCGGACGGTGAAGAGGATTAAGGCAAAACTGTCAGGGGACTATATGGCGGGACATCGCATTCCCTGTCCTCAACCTCTGCCCCCTTTCTTTCGGCCGTATCGACTGAAAAAAGGAGGCAGAGGTTGAGATTATTCTGGGTTCATCATCTGGCTGAAGGCTGGTACGTCCGACAGGGTCTTCAGGAAGGCGACGATGGCAGCCTCCTCGTCAGGACTCAAGCCCAGATTGCCCAATTCAGCGGTGTTCATATTTTCCGCTACTTCCGGCGCCGGCCAGCAGTCTGCCGTCAAGGCCTCTGTCTCGGTGTAATTGTCCGGGCACACGGGTTTCACGTCCCGCGTGTTGTAGAAGTGGACAATGCCCTCGAGGCTCTTGAAGTAGCCGTTGTGCCCGTAGGCTTTCACAACTTCGTGAGAAGGCCGCAGGTCCACGTTGCGCAGCGTCGGCACCTTGTGCTTGCCCATGTTGGCCTCTGCGTAGCTGGCATAGTCCGCCCGACTCGCCAGGAACCCGCCCAGACCGGGGTCAACCCAATTTTCACACTCCGTCCTTCCATGTATAAGCCGGGTTCACCGGGTTTTTCGGAATGCCGAGGTTGTCGTAGGTGTAATCGGTGAACAGCGGGGCGCGGCCCTCGCTGACATGGCATCTCGCGCATTTTCCCTTGCCCTGGAACAGGGCAAACCCCCGGCGTTCCTGCTGGGTCAGTTTGGCCTTGCCCTGCAGGGACCAGTCGTACTTCGAGGTGAAGGCGTTCACCTCCGGCGAGGCCTCGTAGGCGGCGATGGAATAGCCGATGTAGTTATAAGCAGTTGCCGTGTCAACGCTGCAAGCGTCAGAACCCCACACTTCCTTGAAGAGGTCCGCGTAGCTCGAAGCACAGACTCTCGTCACCACATCAGCTGGAAATTCGAGGGCCTGTTCCTTCGGATTCAGGGACGGCCCCAGGGCCTGCTCGGCGGCGGGGCTGCCCAGAATTTCGCCGGTGGCCCTGCCGTCCCAGAAGTTGCCGCCAACAAACAGCCCTTTTTTGTCCACATGCAGGATCGGGCTTTGCGTCGCATAGGCGGAACTGGGCGGCTTCCGGTCGCCAAAGGCACCGGGAATAGAACCCTCATACACTGCCCCATGGGCGTTAATCACTGAATCCGGTCCTGTCCAGCCGGCGTTGGGGGCGTGGCAGGTGGCGCATGACTGGTTGCTGTTGAGAGACAAATTCTTGTCGAAGAACAGTTTCTTACCCAACTCCTCCTTGGGAGTCAGGGCGAATGCGCCGGTGACAACCAACAGTTGCACCGAGGCCAAGGTGAGCACTACTTTCAGTGTGTTTTTCCTGCGCATGGTAGTTCCTCCTCTGAAGTGGACGGTTATTGCCCTGAAGGCAGATAGAGAACCATGTGGAAATAAAGACTCTGCCCACAGAGCCGCTACGGTTTCTTGTTGCGATCACCCCTTCGTGTTGATTGCGATGGTATCGCTGTTATGAAGATACTGGAAAAATATTTTCCGCTGCGGAGCAAATTGCTCTGCCTCGCGGACCAGATTTCATGAGAAATTTTATCAGATAATGATAGCAAAAAAATACCAGTTTCAAAAGCAGGAGCGCGAAAAATGTAACTGCCTTGAATTATTGGTACATATTGAGATATTCTTGATCTTTTTTGGAAAAAAAGCGGTCAGTATTCCGCTGTTCTGGAAAATTGTTCGGATAAATGAACTTATAACAGACGGTCTTCATCAACCGACTACGGCGACTGCAACGAAGAGGGATCTCAACCAACCGATTTTCTTAATACTCTGACACCGGATCAGAAACAGGGCTACCCTCTCCAACTCTCCGCGGCTAACGGCAGCATATTGAGTTCGGCACGGGCTTCCCGCCAGGTTGGGTAGTGTTCAGTGAGCATCGAGGTGAAGCGGTCACTGTGCGTCGGTTCGACCAGGTGAACCATTTCATGAACGACAACGTATTCGATCAGATCCTCGGGCTTCTCTACGAGTTTTTCTTTCCCGCGTCGAAGATGGGGAAGTTGTGGATCAGATTGAGCAGCCTGGTCGTGTTGCACAGCTGCGCCAAGGGCCGGTCGAGCAATGAGCCGGCGACGGGTGTTGGCCCTGCTTCGGCCGGAGATTCATCCTTCCATTTCATAAAGAACTGCTCAGGGGTGTCGGTGGTGCCGTAGTGCAGTCCTTGTGGGGCGCTGCCGTCCAGCAGTTTCTGCAGAGCGGCGGCAATGTCGACCTCCGAATCCCCCCGCTGCATCAGGTTGGCGCGGAGCAGGTCCACCTCGATACACCGGTTGTTCTCCCGCTTGTGCCACTCGCCGAGGTAGCGGGAGCGAAGGCAATCGGGCCGGGCCTTGTCGGTGAACAGGGAGATGCTGCGGCTCTGCGTCCTGCGGTCGGGGCAGGGTTGTTCAGGCCTGGCTTATCCAGACTGGTTGAGTGTTGACGGAATGAACCCTTCCTCTGACAAGGAGCGGACGATTCCCCGCAACAGATGGCTATTGCTGAAACCCAGAGTGTATTGCCGCGCTCCTGCTTTTATCGGCAACAGCATCTTCCGTTCGACCAGCTTTCTGATTTGATAGGTTCGTTGTGCCGCCGTCATTCCCGGCATGGTGGAGGTCAGGTCGGCCGCCTTGGCGATGCCTTTGTGCGCACCTGCTTGTAAAACCCGCGCTTCGGTTGCCGTAATCAGTCCACGTTCCCGGGCATGAGCAATGGCCGGCGAGAGGATCTTCTCTGCCAGGTAAGCGAAATCGGTCAGCCGATCCACTTTGCGCAACTCGTCAAGAATGCCCTGTAGTACATAGATGCACCACGCTTCCAGTCCAGCCGTGGTTCCGGAGTCTGCTTCTGCCAGCATGGCGTAATAACGGTCGCGATCGTTGCAGAAAACGGCTGTTGGGTTCAGCACCCGCCCACCGGCCTTGACGTTGAAACCGTATTTGATCAGCAAAGCATAGGTCAGCAGTCGGACGACACGCCCGTTGCCGTTGCCGAACGGATGTATCCAGCCGAAACGATGGTGCGCCAGCGCCACTTTGATCAGGTCATATTTTGGCGGATGAATCTCGTTGATGAACGCCACCAGCTCCTGCATGTACTGCGGCACCTGAATACCTTCCGGCGGCAGGTGTTCCGACAGGGCAATCCTCACCGGCCGTTGCCGGTACGCCCCCGGGGTTGCGTCGCCCTCGCGTTCCAGGTTGCCAACCGTGATCGCATGCAGTTCACGGATGAACTGTTCGGTCAGGGGGGCGCCGTGTTCCAAGCTCTCGTCGACAAAGGCCATCGCCGTCTCGATGTTTTCCATTTCCCGCAGTTGATCGACCGGGAGCTGGCGGGAGCCATCGAGTTTGCTCTCCACGTAGTCGCTCAGGGTCGTGTGGTTGCCTTCGATACGGGCCGAGCCAAGACTTTCGAGCATGTGGAAGATGCGCTTGAGCTGCAGGAAAACCGGCATCGGAGTTGTACCGAGAAGTTGCAGACGGCGCAGATGCTCCAACTCGGTCAGTACATCAACCAGCTGCGAATCGAAGGCCGGGTTGAGTAAAGTCAGTTCGTGGTGGCGAAAGGTCGGCATGATCTTGAAGCGGTGAAATTTTTATCTTGAATCAGTTTTATATATGATAGTAAAAACAATAAAATAATTCAAGATCTATAATTAGATATCTTTAATTATAAGCACGGTGATGTTCACACCCCGAACTGCAAACTGGCTGCGATCCAGCGGTCAATCAGGAGAAAAAGGGGGACGGGACGGAAGGGGAGGAAGCGTT
>CAWJYH010000014.1:0-35046 GCA_963847035.1 uncultured delta proteobacterium
AGCCCCCGATCATCAAGAATGAATAGCTGACGGCTACCACCTCCTTCCCGATTTTCCGGCTCCAGACTGTCTATATGGCATACGGTTCTCTTTTCTTTGCCTTCCTGCTTGCTGACATCAAGGCCTCGATTGTCGGCATGTTTGCCAAACTTATGATCCTTGAAAAACAACAAGGCGGGACAGGAGCGGGACAAAATCACTCGAAAGGAAAAAGGGGTTACGCCGTATCGACGTAACCCCTTGTTTTTATTGGCGCGCCCGGCAGGATTCGAACCTGCGGCCTACGGATTAGAAGTCCGTTGCTCTATCCAGCTGAGCTACGGGCGCAATGGAGAAACAAATAGATTTACCGGAGAGGAGCCAACCGCAAGCTACCGCCGACAAAAGGGGAAGAACGATCGTCCCTGCAGGATCACGGACGTCATATTAACCAAACACCCCCAAAAATCAACACGATTCTGTTATTCGACCTCCGCCACCCTCTTCCAGATCGGCCCGTTGACCGTGTCGATGACGATGACCCCTTTCTCCGCCAGTTCGGCCCTGGCGGCGTCCGCCGCCTGCCAGTCCTTGTCGGCGCGGGCCTGCTCCCGCTTCTGGATCAGGGCGTTGACCTCGGGGACCAGCTGGCAGCCTTTGAGGCGGAAGATCTGCAGCACCTGGTTGAGGCGGTCAAGGCTGTCGAGGATGTAGTTTTTCTGGTCGAGATCGAGATTGTTGACCTGCAGGGCGGGATGAGCCCTGGCGATGAACGTATAGATCGCCCCCATCGCCTTGGAGACGTTGAGATCATCATCCATGGCCTCGAAGAACTGCTCCTCCATCGCCGAGACGAAGGCGGTGATCTCCGGGTGCGGCTTTCCAGCCGGCAGGCAGAGAAGTCTGCAGGTAAACTCATCGAGGCGGCGCAGGGCCGTACGGACATTCTCCAGACGCTTGAACGAAAAATTGATCGGTTTGCGGTAATGGACCGACAGCAGCATGAAGCGCACCTCGCGGGCGGTGAATCCGCGATCGAGGATGTCACGCAGGGTGACGGCATTGCCGGCATCGTTCGTCATCATCTTGCCATCGACCAGCACGAGCTCGGAATGGAGCCAGAAGCGGGCCAGGGGTTTGCCGGTCAAGGCCTCGGCAATGGCGATCTCGTTCTCATGATGGGGAAAGATCAGGTTGCGGCTGGCGGTATGGATATCGAGGGTTTCGCCAAGATGACACGTCGCCATGGCCGGGCATTCGACATGCCAGCTGGGGCGGGTGTTGCCCCAGTCGGTTTCGTAAAAGATCCCTTTTTTCAGCTCGGAGAGGGTCGACCGCTTCATCAGGGTGAAATCGCGGGGATTGTCTTTTTCATAATTATCGAGATCGACGGTCTTGCCCAGCTGGATCTTGCTCAGATCGATCCCCGAAAGGCGACCGTAATTGCTGAATTTGGAGATGTCGAAATAGATCGACCCGTGTTTTTCATAGGCAAAGCCCTTGTGGATGAGCTTGTGGGCGATCTCGATCATATCCGTCACGTGTTCCGAGGCCTTGGGATAGCCGGTCGCCCGTTTTACCCCCAGGGCATCGATATCACGCATGAAATCTTCGATATACCCTTGCGTGAACTCTGCCAGCGGCTGGCCCGCGGCCTCGGCCCCGGCAATCGTGTTGTCGTCGAGATCGGTGAAATTCATATACGATTCGACCGTCAGGCCCTTCGCCTCGAGATAGCGGGTGATCAGGTCGGAGACGACAAAGCGCCGGCAAAGCAGGAGGTTGGCCGGTTCGTAGGCCGTCGGGCCGCAGGAATAGAAGGTGACATGCCCTTCCTTCTGCGGCACGAACACCTCTTTTTTCTTTGTCAGGGTATTGAAAAACTTGAGCTGGGATTTTTTCTCTTCGACTTTTTTCGGGGGCGTGAACAGCGGCGTACTGAGGTAGCGCTCGCCGCCATCGGGAAGAATGGCGACCACCATCCCGGCGGCCAGGCCCCTGGCCAGTTCGATCGCCGCCGACATCGCCGCCCCGCTGCTCATCCCCACCAGGATCCCCTCCTGACGGGCGAGACTGCGCGCCATGCGGAAGGCATCGTCATCGTTGATGTGAACGATGCGGCTCGGCACGCTCTTGTCGAAGATCCCGGGCTTGTAGGATTCCTTCATGTTCTTCAGCCCCTGGATCTTGTGGCCGAGATAGGGCTCGACCGCCACGATCTCGACATGGGGCTGGAATTCCTTGAACCAGGCGCAGAGCCCCATGACGGTCCCGGACGTGCCGAGGGTGGCGACGATGTGGGTGACCTTGCCCTCGGTCTGGCGCCAGATCTCCGGGGCGGTCTTGTTGTAATGGGCCTTCCAGTTCGCGTCATTGTTGTACTGGTCGGTGAGAAAATAGCGGTCCGGGAATTCCCTGACCAGGGCATAGGACTTCTCGATCGCCCCGTCGGTGGCCCGTTTGGCCGGGGTCAGCAGGATCTCGGCGCCGTAGGCCTGCATGATCTTGCGCCGTTCAATCGAGGCCGATTCCGGCATGACCAGGACGCACCGGTATCCCTTGGCGGCACAGACCATGGCCAGGCCGATCCCGGTGTTGCCGCTGGTCGCCTCGAGCACGATCTTGTCTTTGGTCAGTTCGCCGCTCGCCTCCCCCGCCTCGATCATCGACAAGGCAATCCTCTCCTTGATCGATCCGCCGGGGTTGCTCGACTCGATTTTGCCGTAAATGGAGACCGAATCACTGAGGAAGAGACGGTTGATGCGGACGATGGGCGTATTGCCGATTGCTTCGAGAATAGTAGAGTAAGGCATTTTCCAACCATGAAAAAACGATAAGAGCCGAAAGACGGGGTCTTGCGGCAGGATCCATCCGACCTGAACCGCCGGACTGTGCCAACGAAGATAGCGCTTTCCGGTCAGCGGTCAAGTCAATTCTGCAGGGGCCCGGCGAACCTATTTCCGGCAGCAGGCCCGGACCAGATACCAGAATCTGAACAGCGCCTCCCGGCATTGCTCATCGTCGATAAACGAGATCCGGCCCCTGAAAGCCGTGACCTCCGCCGGCGGCGGCGGCACAAACCGCACGGGGGCCTCCGGCTGCTCTGCGGCCGGATTTTTCCCCTCGGGCAGGACGTACTTGATGTCCTCGATCCGCGATTTCGTCATCGTCGCATTGATCGCTTCCAGCAGCTGGTATTTCTGAAAGCGCAGCTGCTGCAACCAGGCCGAATTCTCCACCTCGAGCCACAGGACCCCGCGCCTGATCTTCAGCGGCCGGCAGTGTTCCGCCGTTTCCGGATCGACGATCGTTCCCCAGTTGCCGAACACGGAATGGAGATCGAGCTGGATCTCCCACCCGTTCTGGCGGACCAGGCGGGGCAGAATGGCGGCGACGTCTGGTTGGCTATTTTTTTTGATCGGCATCATTGCTCCCCTCCATCACCGGTTCCCTTCCCCTTCATTTACCGGCAAAACCGGAGATTGGCAACCCTGACCGGCGCCCAACAACGACAATGGCCCGCATATCATCACGACATGCGGGCCAGGTGCGGCGGAACAGGGAGGCGTCAGAGAATATCAGTACACCGAGAGGTACTCCCGGAGTTCCCAATCGGTAACGGCAATCCTGAAGCTGTCCCACTCCTTCTCTTTGGCGGCGATATATTTTTCATAGATGTGGTCGCCAAGAGTCGACCGGGCGATCGGATTTGCCTTCAACTCCTCGATCGCCTCCTTCAGGCTGCCCGGCATGACGGCGATTTTCTCCTCCTCCATCTCGGCGGCACTCATCTTGAAGATGTCCTTCTTGACCTCGGGCGGCGGAGTGAGATTGTTTTTGACGCCATCGAGCCCGGCGTTCAGCATCATCGCGAAGGCAAGATAGGGGTTACAGGTCGGATCCGGGCAGCGGATCTCGGTCCGGGTCGAGATACCGCGGGAGGCCGGGATGCGGATCAGGGCCGAGCGGTTGGAGGCCGACCAGGCGGCGTACACCGGGGCCTCATAGCCGGGGACCAGCCGCTTGTAGGAGTTGACCAGCGGATTGGTGACAGCGGCAAAACCGCGCGCGCCCTTCAGGGCCCCGGCGATGTAGGCATAAGCGACTTTGGACAGCTTCAGCGGGTCGCTCTCGTCGAAGAAGGCGTTGGTGCCGTCGAGATTGAAGAGCGACTGGTTGGTGTGCATCCCCGAGCCGTTGATGCCGAAGATCGGCTTCGGCATGAAGGTGGCGTGGAGGTTGTACTTCTGGGCGATCGACTTGACAACCCACTTGAAGGTGACGGTGTTGTCGGCGGCGGTCAGGGCATCGGCATACTTGAAGTTGATCTCGTGCTGGCCCTCGGCGACCTCATGATGCGAGGCCTCGATCTCGAAACCCATCTGCTCGAGGGTCTCGATGATCTCACGGCGGCAGTCGTTGGCCTTATCCTCCGGGTCAAGGGAAAAATACCCGGCGACATCGTTGGTCACCGTCGTCGGCAATCCTTTCTCATCCTGCTCGAAGAGGAAGAATTCGGCCTCGGTCCCGACATTCATGGTGTATCCGAGTTCTTTGGCCTCGGCCAGCACCCGCTTGAGGTTGACCCGGGGGCAGCCTTCGAACGGGGTATTGTCATGCTTGTAGACATCACAGATGATGCGGGCGGCGGCGACGCCGTTCCGGCTGCGCCAGGGCATTACGGCGAAGGTGTTGTAATCGGGCTTGAGATACATGTCCGACTCGTTGATGCGGACAAAGCCGTCGATCGACGAGCCGTCGAACATGATATTGCCGTCAAGGGCCTTGCCGATCTGGCTCTTGGGCAGGGCGACATTCTTCATGAAGCCGAAGATGTCGACGAACTGGAGGCGAAAAAAATGAATGTTCTCGTCCTCGATGATCTCCAGTATTTCGTCTCTGGTCATTGTGTGCGTCTCCTTATTCTGATTTGAACTGCCGACAACAATTCCAACAGCCATTGTTTGGTTGATTACAAAATAACATTTCCTACGTTTTTTGCAACAAACAAAGAAATTTTTATTACATGATTGTCATTTTATAGCACAAAAAAACGGATCCCCCAGGCCGCGATCCCCCGTCTATGCCTCTTTCAGCCCCAGGGCGTAGAGCAGGCCGTGCACAACCTCGCGCTGGAATCCGGCATCGATGATCTTTTGCCCCTTCGCATCGAGGACATAAAAGACGTCAATCAGCCGCTCGACTTCCGTGGCGATATACGCCCGGCGGATATTCATGCCGAAATCGGCAAGGGTCTGGGTGATCCGGTACAGCATGCCGGGAAGGTCGGCCGAATGGATCTCGACCACCGAATAGACATCGGAGCTGTCGTTGTCGATGATGACCCGCGGCGAGATCCTGCCGCCGCGGTCATATCGCCGCCCATGCCCGGACGCCAGCTTCTTCAGCAAACGATGACCGAGATCGAGGCGATGGCTGATGGCGGCATCGAGATCGGCGTTCATCGCCTGCCAGTCTTTTTCCGCAAAACGAAGACCATCGACAGGACGGACATCCAGGACATCGACGACCGTGCCGTCATCCCATGTGAAGATCTGGGCCTTGACAACCGCGAGATTGTTGAGGGTCACAACCCCGCAGATCTTCGCCAGCAACCCCGGCCGGTCGCTCGACAGCACCAGGATTTCCCAGAGATCGCCAAGATCCTGGGCCAGGACCAGCGACTTCTGCCGCAGCAGCCGGTAATTGTCGCGGTGAAGGCGGATATGACCGGCGACCTTCTCCGGCGCAAAACTGAGGATGTAATCCGACGACAAACTGGCGAGGTTTATCAGGGGCCGTGCCTCACCGGCCAGCAGGTCCTCGACCTGGTCGCGCAGCCAATCCGCCCCCTGCTCCTCATGGCGGACGATCTCCACCTGCTCCCTGGTCTGCCCGGCGGAGAAATCGAGATACGGGAAGATCCGCAGGAACATCTCCTGCATCAGCGTGGCCTTCCAGTCACTCCAGGCCGACGGTCCGGTGGCGCGGGAATCGGCGATCGACAGAAGATACAGCATCGCCAGACGCTCGATATCGCCGATCGTCTCGGCACAGCGTTGAATGAACGCCGCATCGTTGAGATCCCGGCGCAGGGCGTTTTCCGGGATGAAGAGATGATATCGCACCAGAAAACTCAGCAGATCGCATTCGGCCGACGACAACCCCAGCCTCCGGCCGACGGTGAGAGCGATCCCGGCCCCCTCCAGGCTGTGATCCCGCCCGGACCCTTTGCCGATATCGTGGAGCAGGGCCGCCAGGTACAGAATCTGGGGCGAAGCAATCTGCCGGTAGACGGTGTCCTGCTCCGCCGCGACGATCCGCAGCTCGGCGACCGTCTGCAGCGAGTGCCGGTCGACGGTATAGATATGGTAGACATCATGCTGCGCCAAGGTCACTATCCGTGAAAATTCGGGGATATAGGCCTGAAGCATACCGGTCTCGAGCATCGTTTCGAGCACCGGGAAGATATTTTCCGCCTCGATCAGCAGCGCCAGGAAGGCCTTCGACATCCGCGGCGATATCCGGATCTTGTCGGTGATCAGGGCCAGGTTGGCCATCACGACCTTCTGGGTCCGATGGTGAAGCGGCAGGCCGGTCCGGGCCGCCGCCAGAAACAGGCGCATCAGCACGTGCGGCCGCGCCTCCAGCTGCTGCGGGGGCAGGACCAGGTGGATAGCGCCGAGACGGATCTCGACCCCCTTCTCAATCTCTTTGTCAGGGACAGACAGGGGCCCCTTGCCGGCAAGCCCCAGGACCTCGTCGACATGGTCGAAGAAGAGATCGGTCGTCACCGCCACGACCCGCAGCTGCCGATAGACATCGCGCATGAAATTCTCCACCGCCAGCACCGCATCGTTCCCCGTATAGCCGAAGGCCTCGGCCATCTCGACCTGCTGCTCGAGATAGAGCTGGTCGTTCTTGCGTCGGCTGACGTAATGGAGGCGGTTGCGCAGCCGGATGAGCATGTCCCAGGAGGCGGTGAACTCCTTCTGTTCCTCAGGCGACAGCAGGCCGGCATCGAAGATGTCCTCGATTGCGGAGAGCCCGAAGACGACCTTCGCCGTCCAGACCATCGCCTGGATGTCCCGCAACCCGCCCTTGCCCTCCTTGATATGGGGCTCGAGGAGATAACTGTGATGACCGTAGCGCTTTCTCCGGCGGCGGCGATGCTCCTTCATCTTCTCGACAAAGACATCGCGCCGGCCTTCGATATACTCGTCCCGGAACCGCAACAGCAGGTTGCCGAAGAGCCCGGCCGATCCGGCGACCAACCTGGCGTCGAGCATCGACACCAGGAAGAAGTAGTCTTCGCCGGCCTGCAGCAGCGACTCCTCGACCGTCCGCACCCCATGTCCGACCTCCATGCCGCTGTCCCACAGGGGATAGAGCACGGCATCGGCAATCCCCTTGACCCCGTCACGAAAATCGGGGTGGTACAACAGCATCAGATCGATATCGGAGTACGGGAACAACTCCCGCCGCCCGTAGCCGCCGAGGGCCACGAGAGCGACGGTTTCGGGGGGCAGGTTCTTGGCGGCGCCGGCGAAGCAACCGGCGATGAACTCGTCCACCAGCCGGCTATGGTGGAGGAGCAGGGACCTGCCGCTCAGCCCCTGCTCCCACAGCTTCTCGAGGGCATCGCGCTCGGTGCGAAGATGAACGGTCATCTACCGATCAGACCGCGTCACGGTTTTCTTCGCCCGTCCTGACCCTGATAACCCGCTCGACCGGCAGCACGAAGATCTTGCCGTCGCCGATCTTGTCGGTGTTGGCCGCCGCCCGGATCTTGTTGACGACGAGGTCGACCTGCTCCGCCGGCAGGACGATCTCGATCTTGATCTTCGGGATAAAGTCGACGACATACTCGGCCCCGCGGTAGATCTCCGTGTGTCCTTTCTGCCGGCCGTACCCCTTGACCTCGGAGATCGTCATCCCCTTGAGGCCCAACTCGTTGAGGGCATCTTTGACATCGTCCAGCTTGAACGGCTTAATGATCGCTTCAATCTTTTTCATATTCGTCCTCTCTGAAGGACTCTCCCCTGCATGGAATCGAACAGGGGAGAGGATAATTGCTGCTCCAAGGCAGAGCCCGGCGCATCAGATGCTGTAGCCTACCTCACTATGTTCGACGACATCAAGACCCTGCTGCTCACCTTCACTATCTACACGAAGACCAACTATCGCGTCTATTACTTTCAGGATGACGAAGGTCACGACCACCGAGTAGACGATCGCCGCCCCGGCGCCGATCGCCTGCACCGTCAGCTGATGGGGATTGCCGTACAGCAGCCCCTTGGCGCCGACCGAGGCGAAGATGCCGGTGGCGAGCGCCCCCCACAGACCGCCGAGGCCATGGACCGCGACGACATCGAGGGCATCATCATACCCGATTTTGGTCTTCAGGATAATCCCGAGATAACAGAGGACCCCGGCAACCCCGCCGATCACCACCGCCCAGACGGGGGTCACGAAACCACAGCCGGGGGTGATGGCGACCAGACCGGCGACGGCGCCGGAAGCAGCGCCCAATGTGGTCGGTTTGCCCTGGATCTTCCACTCGGCCAGCACCCAGCCGAGGGCCCCGACACCAGCCGCCAGCTGGGTCGTCATCAGGGCCAGGGCGGCAATCGGCCCTGCCGTCAAGGCACTGCCGGCGTTGAACCCGAACCAGCCGATCCAGAGAATGGCGGCGCCGAGCACGGTCATCGGCAGGTTGTTCGGATGGATCGCATCCCGGCCAAACCCACGGCGCTTGCCGATGACGATCGCGCAGACCAGGGCCGCAGCCCCCGAGTTGATGTGGATGACCGTCCCGCCGGCGAAGTCGAGGGCGCCCATGTCGGCCAGCCAGCCGCCGCCCCAGACCCAGTGACAGACCGGGAAATAGACCAGGGTGACCCAGGCGGAAATAAAGAGCAGGTAGGCCGAGAATTTCATCCGCTCGGCGAAGGCGCCGGTGATCAGGGCCGGGGTAATGATCGCGAACATCAACTGAAAGGCGCAGAACAGGATATCGGGAATCGTTCTGCCGGTCCCCGTCTCCCAGCTGACATTGTTCAGAAACACGAAATCAAGGTTGCCGATCACGTTGCTGACATCCGGCCCGAAAGCCAGGGAATAGCCGTACACCACCCAGATAAGCGACACAATCCCCAGGCAGAAGAAACTCTGCATGATCGTTGCCAACACGTTTTTGCTGCGGACAAGACCACCGTAGAACAAGGCCAGGCCGGGGGTCATGAACATGACCAGGGCCGTGGCGATAAGCATGAACGCGGTATCTCCAGTATTCAGTTCCATACAATTCTCCTCTGCTCTATTTTCGGTTCCATCATTTGCGGCAAGAGATCGGTAAACCAGCGGTCGATGTCCGGCAGACAATCACCTCAGTTGTTGTAGGCGGTTTCGGAATGCTCCGTCAAATCCATTCCCTGCGCCTCGGCCTCGTCCGACAGTCGCATGCCCAACACGACATGAACGACCTTGAACAGAAGCCAACTGACGATGAACGCATACCCGCCGACGACCGCAACCCCCAACGCCTGCTTGCCAAGTTGGGCTGAACTGCCAGCCAACAGGCCATCTACTCCCCCGGGATTCACCTGCGTCGAGGCAAAGATGCCGAGACACAGCGTCCCGATCACTCCCCCTACCCCGTGAATCCCGATTACATCCAGCGAATCGTCAAAACCGATTCTCCCCTTCATACTGACCGCCAGGTAACAGACGATCCCGGCAATGGCACCGATCATGATGGCCGAGTTGGGACCGACAAACCCTGCTGCCGGGGTGATCGTCGCCAGACCCGAGACCGCGCCCGACGCCGCCCCCAGGGTGGTCGCCTTGCCGCGGACGATCCACTCCATCACGACCCATGCCAGCATCCCCGTCATGCCGGCGAAATGGGTGGCGACAAACGCCGTCGCTGCAATTTCATTGGCCGCCAGAGCCGAACCACCATTGAACCCGAACCAGCCGAACCACAGGAGCCCGGTTCCCAAAACCGTCATCGGCAGGTTATGGGGCATGAAACTCACCCTGCCAAACCCCTTTCTCGCCCCCAGGACCAGAACACCAGCCAGGGCGGCCGCCCCGCACGTCAAATGGACCACCAGCCCGCCGGCAAAATCCAACACGCCAAGCCGACCGAGCCACCCCCCTTTGCCCCATACCCAGTGGCATACCGGATTGTAGACCAGTATCGCCCAGAGCACCGAAAAGACCAGAAAGGGAACAAACCGTACCCGCTCGGCAAAGGCGCCGGTGATCAGGGCCGGGGTAATCACCGCAAACATGCACTGGTAGACCATGAACACCGTCTGCGGTATCGTCGTCGCGTAATCCGGGCTGGGGCTGCTTGTGACCCCCTTCAGACCAAACCAGGAGAGATCACCGATCACACCGCCGACATCGGGACCAAACGACATCGAATACCCCAGATACACCCACTCGATCGAAATCAGGGCAATCATGAAGAGACTCTGCATGATTGTCCCCAGGACATTCTTGTCACGCACCATCCCTCCATAGAAGAGGGCCAACCCCGGTGTCATCAGCAGCACCAGCCCGGCAGAAGCCAGGATGAATGCGGTATCCGCCTTATCCATTGTGTTCTCCTTGAAAGAAATCGGATCCGGTCCTGGCGGGCCCACCGCTGCCGGCTCCAGTTGATGACAAAAACGATGAATTGCACTTTTTCGTCATATATCTATAATTCCTTGTCGTGAAGATAACACAAATGAATTTTATTTCAATCGGCTATTCTCTCTCTATCAAGAAGTGTGCCGGAAAATTTATTTGCTTTATTATGCTATTTTTACAGAATTTTTTATCTGTTCCCGCATTCCCGTGCCGGCACTTTTAGCTCATTTTTGTCATATTTTATATTTTGATTTACATTTTTGTATAGTTTTTTCTTTTTTGTTCCCTCCTGCGACCCCCGTATCCGACGGTCGGCGCGGTCGATCCCGCCGCGGAACCAGCAGGCACAACACGGCCTGGGACCCGTCTTCAGGAGTTCAGAAAATGACGGCAACGGAAAAGAGAAGATCTCAGGGACGGTGCGGTCCACCTGTGGAGCACACCGTGATCAACGGGGACGGAGGGGAAGGCTTCTACTTCATGGGGCGGACGCCGGCAGCGGCTGTTCGGCCGCGCCGCGGCGCGGCCGATGCCGATCCCTGGTCAGGCATGGAGCTGATGATCAGGGACCGGCAACCATCATTGCCCACGGCCGTAGACATCCTCGTAGCGGACGATGTCGTCCTCGCCGAGGTAACTGCCGATCTGAACCTCGATCAGATCGAGGGCAATGACCCCGGGATTCTCCAGGCGATGGACCGTGCCGGCGGGAATATAGGTCGACTGGTTCTCGTGCAGGAGGATGACGGAATCGCCGTTGGTCACCCGGGCCGTTCCCGACACCACCACCCAGTGCTCGTAGCGATGATGGTGCATCTGCAGCGACAGCTTGGCCCCGGGGTTGACCGTGATCCGTTTCATCTGGTAGCGGGGTTGCTCCTCGAGGACGGTGTAGCAGCCCCAGGGACGGTAGACCGTGGAATGGCTGAAAAACTCCTTGCGCTTGGTTCGCTTCAGGTGCTCGACGACCTGCTTGACATCCTGCGACCGCGACAGCGGCGCCACCAGCAGGGCATCGGCGGTCTCGACGACCAGCGTATCCTCCAGACCGACCGCGGCAACCAGCATATCCTCCGTCCGGATCAGGCAATTGCGCGTGTCCTGGAGATAGACGTCACCCTGGCAGACATTGCCGTCATCGATCCTTGTCCAGCACCTGCCACAGGGCCTGCCAGGACCCGATATCACTCCAGCCGAGGTCGGCCGCCACCACCGCCGCCTTCGCGGTCTTCTCCATCAGGGCGTAGTCGATGGAATCACTGGGGCAGCGCTCCATCTGCTGGCGGTCGAGGCGGTAAAAGCAGCCGTCGCGCTCTCCCTCGGCCACGGCCTTCGCCATGGTCGCGACAATCGCCGGGGCATGCTCTTCCATCTCGGCCCGGAAGGATTCGGCGGTGAAGGCGAACATCCCGCTGTTCCAGAAAAACCGGCCGCTTTCGAGATAGTGTTCGGCGGTCGGCCGGTCCGGCTTCTCCTTGAAGGTCACGACCTCCCCCTGCTCTCCCCGCTCGATGTAGCCGTAGCCGGTCTCCGGGTACTGCGGGGTGATGCCGAAGGTGACGATCGCGCCGCGGCTCGCCAGTTCCGCCGCCTCGGCCACGACTTCCTGGAACCGGGTCTGGTTTCTGACGATATGGTCGGCCGGCAGGATCAGCAGGACCGTCCCGGCGGCATTGTGCCGGCCACTGTATTCGGCGGCGGCACAGACGGCGGGGGCGGTATTGCGGCCGAGCGGTTCGAGGAGGATGGTATAGTCGTCAAAGCATTTCAGTTCGTCGATCTGGGAGCGGGTGATATAGCGGTGCTCCTCGCCGACGACGATGAGCGGCGGCAGTACCGCCGGCAGCCGGCCGGCCCGCAGCAGGGTCGTCTGCAGCAGCGAGGTCTGGTCGATGAGCTGCAGCAGCTGTTTGGGGTAGAGCTCGCGGGACAGGGGCCATAATCTCGACCCGGTGCCGCCTGCCAGTATGACCGGTTGGATGGATGCCATGTTCAAACCTCTTCTAAAGTTATATAAGAATTCCTCTACTATTTCGAAGCGAAGCGAAGAATCTCGTATTTCCATTGCTGGAGCCCTCCCCACGCCCTGTTTGAGATCTCTCCCGTTGGTCGAGATGACAGCGGGGGCAGGTCGCGATGACACAGCACGGAAGGCGACAGGCCAGGGGGCAGAGTCGCGAATGACTCCACCCCTTGTCATTTCGAAGCGCCAGCGAGAAATCTCGTCGTTCCCGGCAGGGCGAAGGGCATGATCCCGCCCCCGTTGTCATTTCGAAGCGAAGCGAGAAATCTCATCGTTCCTGCCGGTGGAGTACGCTCATTTTCGGCAATACACTACCTCGACGGTTCAATGGATCAGCCCCCGCAGATCGGCGAGGGTGCGCGCCAGCAGGGCCGCGTCGCCCCGAGTCTCGACGTTGAGGCGGAGCAGCGGCTCGGTGTTCGACTTGCGGATATTGAAGCGGACATCGGCGAAGGCGATGCTGAGCCCGTCGGTCCGATCGATGGCCCCGTGGCCATACCGCTGTTCCACCGCCGCGATGACCGCATCGGGGTCGGCGACCCGGAAGTTGATCTCGCCGGACACCGGGTAGGCCCGCATCCGCTCGGCCACCAGGCTCGACAGGGTGGCCCGCCGGCGGCTGAGCAGGGAGCAGATCAGCAGCCAGGGGATCATCCCCGAGTCGCAGTAGCCGAAATCGCGGAAGTAGTGATGGGCCGACATCTCGCCGCCGTAGATCGCGTCCTCGCGGCGCATCCGCTCCTTGATGAAGGCGTGGCCGGTCCGGGTCATGACCGGCACCCCGCCGGCCGCCCGCACCAGTTCCTCGGTGTTCCAGGTCAGCCGGGGGTCGTAGAGGATCTTCGCCCCCGCCTCCCGCTCCAGCATCTCCAGGGCGAGGAGGCCGACGATATAGTAGCCCTCGATAAAGGTGCCGTGCTCATCCCAGAAGAAACAGCGGTCGAAGTCGCCGTCCCAGGCGATGCCCAGGTCGGCGCCCGACTCCACCACCAGCTGCGCCGTCTCGGCCCGGCGTTCTGGCAGCAGGGGATTGGGGACGCCGTGCGGAAAAGTGCCGTCGGGTTGGTGGTGCAGCCGGACGAAGTCGAACGGCAGCTGCGGGGCGAGCAGATCGACCACCGCCCCGGCACAGCCGTTGCCGCTGTTGACGACGATCTTCAGCGGCTGCAGGACACCGGGATCGATGGTGCCGAGCAGGTGGCGAACATAGTCATCCTTCAGCGACCGCTCTCCCTGCCGCCCCTTGGAGTCCACCGGCGCCGGCAGGATCCCCCGGCAGATCCGTTCGGCCATCTGCAGCAGGCCGGACTCCCCGGTCACCGGCCGCGCCCCCCGGGTGACGAATTTCATGCCGTTGTAGTCGGCGGGATTATGGCTGGCGGTGACGATGATGCCGCCGTCGACACCCTCGCCCTCCAGGCTGAAGGCGGCATGGTAGATCTCCTCCGTGCCGCAGACCCCGAGATCGAGGACATCGGCCCCCATATCGGTCAGACCGGCGATCAGCGCCCGGGACAGTTCAGGGCCCGACAGGCGGATATCGCGGCCCACCGCGACCTTTTTGGCCTGGTAGACATCAGCGAAGGCCCGGCCGATGTCATAGGCCAGCGGCGGATTCAATTCAGCGGGGACCCGGCCCCGGATATCGTAGGCCTTGAAGCACGGCGGCGGCGTCCAGTCCATTTTTTTTTGCGTTTCCTTTTCGTTGGGGGTTCGGTATATTCGCAGTCTTATCGGGCGATACTAAAAGACAAGTGCGCCTGCAGCAAGCACTTTCCACCGTTTCAGCGACGAGAAGCACCAATGAAAGGCATCATCCTCGCCGGCGGCTCCGGCACCCGGCTCTACCCCCTGACCCGGGTCATCAGCAAACAGCTGATCCCCATCTACGACAAGCCGATGATCTATTACCCGCTGTCGGTGCTCATGCTCGCCGGCATCAGGGACATCCTCATCATCTCGACCCCGCACGACCTCCCGAGCTTCCGCGAGCTGTTCGGCGACGGAGCGCAGCTCGGGCTGGCGATCAGCTACGCCGAGCAGCCGAAACCGGAAGGACTGGCCCAGGCCTTTATCATCGGCAAGGAATTCATCGGCAACGATCCGGTCTGCCTGATCCTCGGCGACAATATCTTCTTCGGCCCCGGCTTCACGAAGATTCTGAGGGAAAGCTCCCAACTGACCAGCGGCGGGCTGATTTTCGGCTACATGGTCAGTGATCCCGAGCGCTACGGGGTGGTCGAGTTCGATGCCGCCAACCGGGTCATCGGCATCGAGGAGAAACCGCAGCGGCCGAAGTCGAAATTCGCCGTCCCCGGCCTCTACTTCTACGACAACGATGTCGTCGCCATCGCCGAGCAGGTCAGGCCGTCGGCCCGCGGCGAACTCGAGATCACCGACATCAACAACGAGTACCTGCGCCGCGGCACCCTGAAGGTCCAGCCGCTCGGCCGCGGCTTCTGCTGGCTCGACACCGGCACCCACGAATCGCTGCAGCAGGCGGCCAGCTACGTCCAGGCGGTGCAGGAACGGCAGGGGCTGAAGATCGCCTGCATCGAGGAGATCGCCTACCAGCTCGGCTACATCACCCTCGACCAGCTCCTCCACCTCGCGGACGATCTGATGAAGAACCAGTACGGCCGGTATATCACCGATGTCGTGGCCGAGATGAAGAATGCACGCTGAGGAAAACATGAAGATACTCATCATCGGCGCCCGCGGCCAGCTCGGCTCGGACTGCTGCAATATCCTGGCCGCCGACAACCAGACCCTGGGGTGCGATATCCCGCAGATCGACATCGGCGACCCGACCAGCGTCGACCGCTACATCGACGACACCCAGCCCCAGGTCATCATCAACTGCGCCGCCTATACCGCCGTCGACGCCTGCGAGACCGAGCTCGACCTGGCCTGGAAGGTCAACGCCGAGGGGCCGAAGAACCTGGCGATCGCCGCCCGCCGGACCAACAGCCGGCTGATCCACATCTCGACCGATTACGTCTTCGACGGCAGAAAACCGGCGCCGCAATCCTACAGCGAGGACGACCCGACCAACCCGCTGTCCCAGTACGGCCGGAGCAAACTGGCGGGCGAGGAGTACATCGCCGCCCAGGGCGGCAATGCGATCATCCTGCGCACCGCCTGGCTCTACTCGGCCTACGGCAAAAATTTTCTCAAAACCATGCTCCGTCTGGCGCTCGCCGACCCCAAGCGGCCGCTGAAGGTCGTGGACGACCAGTACGGCTCGCTGACCTGGTCCTACACCCTGGCACTGCAGATCCAGAAACTGCTGCACACGGACATGACCGGGGTCATCCACGCGACCAGCGACGGCCACTCGACCTGGTACGGCGCCGCCCGCTACTTCCTTCAGGCCATGGAGGTGCCGCACAACCTCGTGCCCTGCACGACGGCCGATTACCCGACCCCGGCCCATCGCCCGGCCAACTCCATCCTCGCCAACACCCGGCTGGACCAGGCCGGCATCTCGACATTCGGGACCTGGCAGCAGGACGTCGACACCTTTGTCGGCCAATTCCGGGAGGCCCTGATCGACGAGGCCAAGGCGGCACTGCGGCAGCAGTGAGAAGCGACCGGCAGGCTCGTTCCCTGCCCCGGCCTGTATCCGCTGTTCCCCGCGCAAGCTCGACCCGCTGTTACATTCCACCAGTTCGACGTCGCCGACCGCCCCCATCAACCCGCCGCAGATCACCACCACGCCGATAATATCGGCAAAACTCCCGGCGACCGCCAGCGCCTGCCGGATCCCGCCCTCGCCGCCACCGCCGCGCCCGACCTCGTTGCCCAACCGGGTCGCGACCGCATCGGCCAGCGGCGTTGACGCGGCCAGCACGGTGACGGAGTCGGCGTCGCCGAAACTGAGCGAATGGCCGACGGTTCCCGACGAGGTGCAGACGGCGATCGGCATCTGCCGGGCCTCGATCCGCAGGCCGACCCGGCCGCTCAACGGCGACTGCCCGGCAAAGATCGCCACGGTGCAGTCGCGCTGGCGGGCCAGAAAGATATCGCCGCCGTTTTCGACGATGATCTCCCGCACCCCGCAGTCCAGCAGCCTGGTGCCGACGTGTTCGGCGATGGCGCCGGCAACCGCCGCCATCGGCCCGACGGCTGCCGCCTCCCCGGCCGCGAGCATTTCGCGGATCAGCGGCGGGGCCAGCGGATCGGGCGGCAGGGGAACGAGCGAAGTGAAAAAGGCCGGATGCCGCGCCGCATAGCTCTCGATCGCCATCCGGCACTGGAGGACGGTTTCCAGGGCCTCCCGCTCGACAGGGCGGTCGGCGAGGATATGCAGATCGGTCTCGGACACCCGGACAGAGGAGGCAACGAGATCCGCCGGCGCCTGCACCTGGCGATAGGCCCGTTGCCGGTAGGTGTGGGGATCTTTTGTCATCTTGACCTGCCGAGGAAGGGCCCCGGCTACCTCATGCTCTATGGTTGCGGCAGGGGTGCGGCTGCACGGGAGGGGGCCGAAGGGGCGACGGCGGCCTTATCGGCCGGGGGTTCATCCCAGAAGGACGCTCCCGGCGCCCCGGCACCGGCCGAACTCGACACCGAGGGGGACGGGGGCGGAGGAACCGGCGCCGGCCGGGCGCTCTCCGGCGGCGGCGAGCTCGGCGGCGGCACCTTGGCCCTCGGGGCGATATAGTCCTTGACGGTATCGACCGAGATCGCCGGCACCTGCTGCATCAGGGCCTTGCGCGCCTCTTCGTTGCGGATCAGCTCCAGGGCCAGCCCGGTCGCCGCATTCAGCTCATCGCAGGTCTCGCAGCTGCGCAGCAGCTGGTTTTCCGGCGCCAGGACGGTGCCGAGGACCATGTGCATCAGCACCACCAGCAGGATCCCCTTGGCCAATCCCAGAACACCGCCGAGCAGGCGGTCGAACCAGCCGGCCATCGACACCTTGATGACGTAGTTCAGCCCCTTGCCGGCCAGCACGGCGACGATATAGGTGGCGGCAAACAGCAGGGCATAGGCGGCAAAGAAAACAACCTTGGGATTTCCGGAAAGGTCTCGTAAAAAGGGGAAGAGTCTGTCATGATACTGGCTGGCGACGATATAGCCGAAATACAGGGCGACAAGACCGATGATCTGCCTGAGAAAGCCGAGCCACAGCCCCCGCGCCACGAGCAGGAGCAACAGGCCCAGGACCAGCAGATCGTACAACGTCAGATTGGCGCCGATTTCCATACATCACCTTGAATCCGGATAGTGCAAATATGTGCGCGAAGACCGCGAATCTCGCTAGTAGTTAGCAAAAACCGTTGAAATAGCAAGTTGTTTTTGACCTTCTGCCGATGCCGAAATCTCCCGCCGCCACCCTGTCCCAGCTCGAAAAAACCCTGCCCGTTGTCTTCCCTCATCACCCGGCAGCCCTGTTCCTGGCGGCGGTCGTCAACCCTGATGCGTACCTGGCCCAACCGCCGGGGCCGGACACTGTCGTCCTGGCCGATCCGGAACTGGCCACCCTTGCCGCCTACACCCTGCCGAAGCGACGCGCCCAGTGGCTCACCGGCCGGATCTGCGCCAAGCAGGCGGCTATCGGCTACCTCCGGCGATTTGTGCCGCAGCTGCCGCTCCCCGACACACGGGATATCATGATCGCCAACCTGCCCGGCGGCCGCCCCGAGATCGCCGGCCCGCTTGCCGCCGTTCGCGGCATCGATCTGTCGATCTCGCACAGCGGCGGGTACGCCGCCGCCCTGGTTGCAGCTTCAGCCTGCGGCATCGATATCCAGGAGGACTCGCCGACGCTGGAGCGCATCAGCGACCGCTTCTGTCAGGCGCATGAGGCACAGATCCTGCAGCGCCATCTCCCCGATCTCCATCCCATCCCCCGGCTCAACCTGTTGTGGACGGCCAAAGAGGCGGCCCGCAAGGCGGTCGGGAGGGAGCGGATGCCGGGCTTTCTCGAACTGGTCCTGCGCCGCTGCGAAGCGACCACCAGCGACTGCACCGTGCTGGTTCTCGGCCAGGACCCATTCGCCCCGCAATTCCCGCAGGATCTGACGGTCCTGGCGACCCGATTCGAAGATCTCTGTCTCAGCGTCGTACTCACCCACGGAGGAAACGCCCATGCCTGAACTGCCGGAAGTCGAAGTTGTCTGCCAAGGTCTCCGCCCCCATCTCGTCGGCCGGAAAATCGTCCAGATCCGCCACAGCGGCATGAACCTGCGCACCCAGATACCGATTGCCGACATGTTCCGCCATATCCTGAGCCGCACCGTCGTCGATGTCGCCAGGCGGGCCAAGTACCTGATCATCACCCTCGACAACGGGGCCAGGCTGCTGATCCACCTCGGCATGACCGGCAGGCTCGGCTTCTTCCCGTTCGAGGTCCCCGCCGTCCGCCACGATCATCTCAGCCTGCTGCTCGACAACGACCTCGACCTGCGCCTCAACGACAGCCGGCGCTTCGGGGCCATCCACGTCTTCAGCGGCGAGGAGGCGGCCGATCTTGACCAGACCTTCTTCAAAGCGATCGGACCCGAGCCGCTCGGCGAGGGCTTTTCGGCCCAGTACCTGATCGACAAAGCGGCGGGGAAGAAACAGCCGGTCAAGACCTTCCTGATGACCACGACAACCGTCGCCGGCATCGGCAATATCTACGCCAACGAGATCCTGTTCGCCGCCCGCATCCGCCCTGCCCGCAGCGCCGCCTCGCTCAGCCCGGCGGCGTGGCGGCGGATCGTCGAGCAGACCCGCCTGGTGCTGCAGCATGCCATCGACTGCGGCGGCTCGACGATCAGCGACTTCCTCAACGCCGAGCGGAAAAGCGGCTATTTCCAGGTCCACTTCAAGGTCTACGGCCGCCAGGGTGAACCCTGCCCGACCTGCGGGCGCCTGATAGAGAAGGTCCAGATCGGCGGCCGGGCCAGTTATTTCTGCCCGAAATGCCAGAAGTGAGGTTGGCACTTCCGTCTCGTCCTTTTTTCCGCCACAGGACCCGCAAAGATATAAATTCTTTAGTGGTCCTGATCACATATAAAAAATAATAGCTGCCGTATTGCATTACCATGTATTCTGTCGTATTAACTTATAATACAAATGAATACATTGGGATACAAAAAGGAGCAATGAATATGAGAACGACGACTATTCGGTTGAGCGACGAAACACTTTCCCGCGTTGATACAATGGCCGACAGGTTGAACCGATCACGATCCTGGATCATTAACCAAGCAGTTGACAGCTACTTGTCCCATGAGGAATGGCTTGTGAAGGAAATCCACGATGGCCTGACGGATCTGAAGCAGAACGACCTGGCTACCGATGATGACATCCGACGTCATTTGATCAAATGGGGAATCGATGCGGATTGAGTGGACAAGGAAAGCACTAATTAATTTTGAACATGCCATTCAATACATAGCAGAGAACAACCCAACGGTCGCCAATCGTGTAGCTCAAAAAATCTGGGATAGTGTCCAACTCCTCGGTAACCATCCGGGTATCGGCCGCCCCGGTCGTGTGCAGGGAACGAGGGAGCTGATAATATCCGGCCTCCCTTTCATTGTTCCTTATACCGAGGAAAACGGAACCATTTTCATCCTGCGGATTCTCCATACCTCCAGAAAATGGCCGGAAATTTTGTGATTGGGATACTCGCAGAGCCCCCTCCTGACTATTTTCTTGAATCATCCCCTTTGGCCTCCCCCGGCGCGATCTTCTTGATCAGTTCCTCCGGCAGGTGCCTGGTGAACCGGACATGGACGCTGTAGTCGTCGTACAGGTGCGACGAGACCCGGACAACCCTGCCGACCACCCGGAAGGAGGTCGGATTGTCCTTGGCGCCGCAGGCAAATGACAGGTGCAGATGCCGGGCCAGCAGCGCCCGGGCCGTGGCCTTTTTGCTGATCCGGACGGCGAAGCAGGCGCCGGCCATCGAGATATTGGCGAGGTCGCCGCGAAAAACGGCATCCGTCTTCTGCCCTTCAGTGGTCAGGACGGTCGCCGCCACCACTCCCTCCGCCAGATACCTGACAAATTCCCGCTTTTCCATCCTCTTGTTGCGGACAATCTCGTCAACCCGGCCATTCGTGGTGCAGAAATCGATGATTTTGTCAAACAGTCCGGGAAATTTGTCGTCCAGGTCCTGGGTTGCCCCACCCTCCAGGCACATCAGGTGGACCTCCGTGTGGGTGATGGCCGAGGCCGGGCACAGCGAGATGGTGGTGAAGGTGCAGCCGCCGAGGATGTCGCCGCGTCCCATCTGGGCCAGGATGATATTGTGGCCATCCTTGGGGAAAAAGATCGTCACCTGGCCCCGTTCGATCAGAAAGAGGCGATCGCTCTTCGTCCCATGCGAAAAGAGCAGTTTCTTCGGCGGCACGACCATCTTTTTCATGCTGTAGAACAGGCCGTTGCGCTCCTCCTCGCTCAGGTTGTCGTACAGCTTGCTCCAGATCGCGAGATGGTCGCGGTCGAAGGCGGCGGTCCTTTCCTCCTCGATCAGGCCATTGACCTTGATGATCTCGCCAAGGGCCATCGGATCGACGGCGATGAGCTTGTTGCGCAGGACATCGGCGCGGAGGAAGTCACGGGCCTTCAGGGCGGACTCGACCTCGGCGACGATCCTGCCGACCAGGCGGCGTTTTTCTTCAGCGGAGAGCGGGACGGGATTGGCGGGAGTCTCGGACATGGCCTGACCTTCTCAAGAAATTGTTTTTATCCAACACCTTTACAGCAGAGCCCGGAAGTCGACTCCGAGCACCGTTCCCAAACGCCTGGCCATCTCTTTGCCGATGACGCGCTTGCCGTTTTCCATTTCGGAGATGTGCCGCTGCGGTATGCCGGTCTTCTCGGCGAGTTGCCGTTGTGTCAACCCCTCTCGCGTTCGGTAGGCACGAAGGGCGACAAGGCCTCCCTTATCGATCAGATCGGGGAAAACTTCCTCGATACTGTAGGTGCGTTCCTCGCCGGCTTCTATCTTGCGTGCAAACTCCTCGACCTGTGGCGCATTCTTTCGATGGACCTTGAGGCGCAGAGTTATCATCTCGTTATCAATATGGTGCTTTTTCGTGGGTTCCTGCATAGATCACCTCGATAATCCGAGTTTTCCCTTTATCTTCTCTCCAGATCGCCACATAGCAGGGTTTTCCTTTCTTCAAGTGGCAATGGTGCCGACCGTCGGACAGTTTGGAATAGTTTGGCCAATCACCCCGGCCCGGTCCTTTTGCTCCTATTTCACTGACTAATTGAAACAGCACCTCCCGGACTCTCATTGGAAGCCTATCTGCCTGTTTCTTCGCCTTGCCGGTAAACGTAACTGTCCATGTCATATACTATACCATTTTATAGTATCAAGCAAGCTACAGCTCATATTCCTGCATGACCTGCCGAACCCCTCAGCACCTCGGCGACCTTGGCGCATTCCTCGCGGACCACAAAGCACAGGTATTGCCAGAAATTCTCCCCCATAATCGTCGCCGTGACAATCTCGCCGGGCAGAAAGCGCTTCATTTCATCGATAAAACTCCGCCGAACCGCCGGATCGCCATCCAGCGTCAGCAGACGCTCGTGCATCGCCTCCAGGAACTGATCCGTCTCGATCCGCCGATCCCGCAGTTTGTCGGCAACAAGGTGCCGGGCAGGCTCCACCCCCTGCTGTTTCAGCCAGACCAGGTCCCAGAGGTCCCTGTTCTTCAGGCGATTGGGCCGCAGGGCCAGCGCGACGATTTTGTCGGCCATGATCTCTTCACGGCTCTGGGCCTGGAGAATCAGTCCATAGGTGCCCATATCGACACCGTAGATGTTCCGCAGCATCATCGGTCGGCGGTCGTAGCTCGGCAGGGCGCAGATATCGATATTGATGCGCTGGCTCGGCAGCATCTTCCCGTCCGGCTGGGTGATCACCCTGATCTTCCAGGTTGAGACATTCCCCGTCTCTTTCTCCGGATCGCTCACCGTCACCGCAAGCCCGTATTTGGCCTCGAGCCGCTGCACCAGGATGCGGCCCAGATCACGGAGATCCTGCCGACGGAATGTCGCTCCTCCGGTGAAATCGAGGTCCTCGCTCAGGCGGATCGAGCCGTAACAGGCCCGCAGGCACGTTCCACCGATAAAGGTCAGCTCTTTGAGCAGACCGGCCGCCGCCATCTCCCGCAGGATATCATGGTGCAGCAGCTCCTTGGCAACGACCATGCGCAAGGCGCGAGATCCTTGCGGTTGCCGAGCGCCTCGGCGACCAATTGATCAAACAGGCTCATGCACGGCCTCCCAGTTTATGAGATCGGCGTTTCTTCGGGTCAGTCGCATATCCCTGAGAGCGAGGGCGACGGACGCCCGCCAGAGACGGCATTGGCGGTCATAGATCAATTCGCCGGCCAGGGCCGCCGGCTTTTTCTTGGTGTGGATGAATTCTATGTGGCCGAAATCCCGGCAATCGATGGTCTGGCTGCGCCCGGAAGACATGACCGTGATCCAGTTGATCGGAACCTGGGAGATTATCCCGGCATCGCTGAGCACCGACTCCAGACTGAGATAGTTGAAACAATGGGCGCGCAACCTGCCGGCCACATGATAGAGGAGATGGCCGGCATCATAGTCAACCCCCGGAAACAGATAGAGACCATGACAGACCCGGCGCAGAAGGCCATCCTTGACGCTGCGGCGCAACAGGGCCTTCAAGGCGCCTTCGCTGTGTCCCGGAAAGAGACAGTGAAGATCGGCGAGGGTAAACAGGTATCGCTCCGGGCCGGCAAGATCGGCGAGCATCCTGCGCAGGTATTTGATGGGCTGCATAGGTTTGAACCGGGTAGACAGAAAGTAACGGTATATGTACCTTTCTGTCTACCAGGGCCAGACTGTTGCGTCAAATGTTTTCAGAGTAAAGAAAGGGGGCAAAGAGGCAGGCCCTACTCAGACCACTGCCGCTATCTGAATTATTCGAAGATCGGCGTGAGCTTCGCCAGCACTTCATCCACAATAGCCGCCGGAACGCTTTTCAGCTTACGCACATTGCGCGAACCTAAATCGAGGGCGCGGGAGTCTTGATACAAATACAACTAATTTACTTGGATTTTACTTATAAAAGGTTATAATATTTCGAGTATGAACATAATATGGCAATACAAAGCGCTGAAACAGTTGAAGAAGATCGGTGACAGCTCTGTGCGGGAACGAATTCTTCATGCAACTCGGGGCTTGGAAGCCTTCCCTGACTGTCCCAATGTCAAACCACTGGTGAACCATGAGTATACTCACAGGTTACGGGTCGGCAATTGGCGAATCCTGTTCAACGCCTTCGAAGAGGTCAGTATCGTCAGTATCGAGGAGGTAAAAAAACGTGATGAGCGAACATATTGAGTATCAAACCATTGACCACTGTGGCCACCCTGCTTTTGTCCTTGTTCCCTGGGAAGAATGGAAGCGCATCAAGCCCCTGCTGGAAGCTGAGAGGGCTCGTTCCGGTGGTATCCCCCAAGATGTCGTTGAAGCGCACGTTCTGCGCAATGAACCCCTTGTCAAGGCATGGCGGGAGCATTTCGCTATCACTCAGGAAGAGTTGGCCGCCCGGCTTGGTGTATCTCAGGCCGCTGTCGCCAAATATGAACGCCCCAATGCACGGCTCCGGGCAACCACTATTAAAAAAATTGCTTTAGCCCTGGGAATGGGAGCGGATCAATTGCGAACTTAGATCAAATATTTAGCCGCTTGCTATCATTCCTAGTTGCGACGTTTTTCCAATGTCATGTCGATTTTCCTTCCTGTCATCTCAACCAAGGGAGAGATCTCCAGCAGGATCAGATTTCAACGAAAACACGAGATTTCTCGCTACGCTCGACAAGGATAAAAATGTCATCTCGACCTTCATCGTCGCCGTCATTCGACCTTCCCCCTACCATGGAGCGGCCTCGTAAAACCCTGCTGAGGGAAAGAATACAGGAGACGGAATCTTTGCCGGGATCAAAACATGGCTTCCTTTTTAAATTATAAATTGTAAAATACCATTGTATTTTTAAATCAATGATTCAAAAGGAAGGCCATGAAACGTTTCATAGAGAGCGATCTCATTCAATGGAAAGAGAGTAAACGTCGGAAACCTCTCCTCCTCCGAGGGGCCAGACAGGTCGGAAAAACCTATTCCCTCAAGTCGTTCGGTAAGAGCCATTTTGATGCGGTGGCTCTCGTTGATCTCGAACGCAATCCAACACTTCACCGAATTTTTCAGGGCGATCTCAGCGCGAAAAGAATCTGCGCCGATCTCGAGGTCTTTCTCGGACAGAAATTACGCCCGGGCAACACACTCCTGATCCTCGATGAGATCCAGGCCTGCCCGAGGGCCATTACCGCCCTCCGCTATTTTTACGAAGAAATGCCTGAATTGCATGTGACAGCCGCCGGTTCGCTGCTCGAATTCGCCTTGAGGGATATTTCCTTTCCCGTCGGCAGGATTCAATTCCTGCATCTCCATCCCCTTAGTTTTGCAGAATACCTTGCCGCAATCGGCAAACAGGAAGCTGCCGCCACCATCCTTCAGGCCGCCGACGCTGTCTCCCCTGCAGTGCACGAACTGCTCTGCGATGAACTGAAGAGGTATTTTTTCGTTGGCGGCATGCCGTCCTGCGTTCTCGCCTATACCGAAGACAATTCACTGTACGATGCCTTTGCAGTACAGGGTGAAATAGTCGAATCGTACAGGATGGACTTTGCCAAATACACCCCTCAGATTGACCGATACTGCCTTGACGCAGTGTTTACAGCCGTCAGCCGTTCCATTGGCCAACAGATCAAATATTCCCATTTGGGAGAAGGATTCTCCAACCCTACCCTGAAAAAGGCCTTCGAATCTCTCTGCCTTGCCGGCACCATTCGCAGGATCCCCGCTGTTGATCCATCAGGCTTACCGCTCGGAGCTACTGCTTCAGCCAAAGTTTTCAAGGCCTCGATGCTCGATATCGGATTGATGCGCTATCTTTCCGGAATGCCCACGGACATCGAGTACGCAAAGACCGACCTGCATGCACTCTATCGTGGAGCAATGGCGGAACAATTCGTCGGCCAGGAAATGGCGATCTCCCAAAATGGAGCCGTATATTACTGGTCCAGACGAGCAAAAAGCAGTGCTGCGGAAGTGGATTATCTGGCAACAGTCAACGGTACAATCCACCCAGTGGAGGTGAAAAGCGGTACCGCAGGCAGTCTGAAAAGTCTCCATCTCCTGCTGAAAACCTATCCGAACTGCGGCAGGGCGCTGGTTTTTTCAATGCGTCCGTTTGCCGAGCTACCGGAACATGGGATTACATTCATGCCGCTCTACAGCGTTTATGCCGCTACTGGAGGCACAGGCCGACTCTCGTGAAAACAAATTCTCTGTGAAAACGTCAACGAGAGACTGCTCAACGGTCATTCCCGCGCAGGCGGGAATCCAGATGGCAACAAGCCTACCGAATCACATTCCTCTCACCCTCGAAACAGCCGTGCCACCTCCGGCGACCAGGCGAGATGGACCTCAACCTCCGCACCCGGTTCGAGGACACCGCAGCCCGGAGGGAAGAGGACAAAGCACGACGGCGTCTCCATCCGTCCCGCCAGCCGAACCTCGACACCCCTCGCCGCCATGTGCAACACGCCGGACTTGACATGCAGCACATCGGCGCGCCGCAAATCCACCCGTTCCGAAAGCCTTGCCCGCACCGCCACCGGATGATACTCCCGCACCCCCTGCAACTGCAGCAGGGCCGGGCCGACCAGTTCGTTCATCAGGGTCCGGACGGCGCCGGGCGGACCGGGCAGGCCGAAAAACACCGCCCGCCCCAACCGGCCGACCAGCGTCGAGGCCCCCGGCCGCATCGCCAGTGATCGTGATACAACCTTGCCGCCGGCCCGACCGAAGGCGTCCTCCAGCAGATCGTATTTGCCCGGCCCCATGCCGCCGGTGCTGATCACCGCGTCAAGCGATGCTGATGTGATCTTCGCCAGAATCCGATCCAGATCCCCGGCCTTGTCCGGGATTATCCCCAGATTCTCCGGCTCGGCCAGAAACTGACGAATCAATCCCTCAAGCAGGTACCTGTTGGTCGAGAGCTTCAACCCGGGGACCAACTGAGCGGCCGATTCGACCAGTTCGCTGCCGGTACAGAAGAAGCCGACCCGCGGCCGACGATAGACCTTTATCTCGGTATGGCCGCAGGAAGCCAGCAACGCCGATTGCTCAGTCTGCAGGATGCTCCCCTGGTCAACGAGCACTTCTCCCTCGGCAATCTGGCTCCCCTTTCCGGCGATAAAGGTGGTGTGGTGGGCCAGACCGCGGGCGGACACCAGGACCATGCCGTCCTCGACCTCGCAGTCCTCCTGCGGCACCACCCGCTCGGCCCCGTCCGGGACCATGCCGCCGGTCATGATCCGGCAGGCCTGACCGGGAGGCAGCATCCTCCGCTGCGTGTCCCCGGCCGGCGCCTCGCCGACGATGCGGAATCGTCGGCCATCCGCAACGCTGTCCCCACCGGCGCCGACCGCGAAGCCGTCACGGGTCGCCTGATCATAACCCGGCTGCGGAACCCTGGCCAGAAGCGGCCGCGAAGCAACCCGACCGGGGGACGCAACGACAGGGCAGATTCTCCCCCGACAGCGGGATGACAGTTTCGGCTATGAGCTCATCAACATGTGGAAAAAGGGACATGGCATCACGTAAGATTCTTCCTGCCGGGAAACGGCAGCAATTGATGGGTTGGGGCGTCGGCAGTCCGCCCGGAGCGCTGTCACGACAAAACCGTCATTTTCGTTGTTGCGTCCCACGCATTGACAAACTGTCTCTTATGTGCGACAGCATAATCATGAATTGGAGGCATAAAGATGAAAATAACAACAAGGAAATGGGATACCAGTGAATATCTGGACAGTCCCGAGATGATCCATGAATATCTTAAAGCAGCCTTTGAGCAAGGCGACACCGAATTGCTGATAACCGCCATCGGCAATGTCGCCAAGGCCCAGGGCATGAGCAGTATCGCCCGCAAAAGCAACCTGAGCCGCCAGAACCTCTACAAGGCTCTGTCACCGCACAGCACGCCGAAATTCGATACCATCAAAAAGGTCATCGAGGCCCTGGGATGTAAAATGACCTTACTGCAGAATTCCGCTCCGGAGACTACAGACCATTGACATCGTAGAGAACGTGGAAATGACAGGCTTTACTCATATCGTCTTGTATTTGCCTAATATGTTCTCGTGTTTCTCGGAATTTGGCATTCTTTTTCTCGGATTATGGCTTCATAATACTCGGATTTTCCTTATCGACCGAGCCTTTCCCAGATCGAACTTCTGCCTACCTTGTCCTTCCAACCTTACATCCCCAGTCACTATCAAACTTCCCAACCCGTCACTTCGACCTTCCCCCGCTGTCATCTCGAACAGCAGTGAGAGATCTCCAGCAGGATCAGATCTCAACGAAAAGACAAGATTTCTCGCTTCGCTTCGAAATGACAGCGGGGGCGGCATCATGGCCTTCACCCTGCGGGAACAACGAGATTTCTCGCTTCGCTCGACAGCGGGAAAACGAAATGACAGATGGTGGCTGACATCGCGACCTTCCCCCGCTGTCATCTCGACCAGCGGGAGAGATCTCATGCAGCCATCATCCGCTCCCAATCCAGCCGGGTCTTGCGCACGAACCGGCCGACCCGGGTGATCCGGCTGCCATTGTCGGTGGTCCAGTGGACGTTGTTGCGGTCGGCGCCGTCCACCATCGTCCGCAGCTTCCAGGCCCGAAACGGCACGTTGCCCCAGCCGATCCGCAGCTGGGCATAAAATATCGGCCACGGCGAATCGAGCTTGATCAGCAGAGCCAGCACGGGGAACAGCGGCAGGGATGCTTAGAAATCGAGCTGTTCGACAGTCAGCCCCATGGCCTCGGCTATCTTTTTCAGGCTGGCGCGGCGCGGTTTGGCGCTGTTTTCCATCTGGGCGTAGGCTCCCTGGGTCATGTTCGCCCTTGCCGCAACCTCGGCCTGGGTGAGTCCGAGGTGTTCACGCCAGGCGCGCATCGGTGACCAGTCGTGATCGAAGGTGAGATTGACGACTTCGTTGGGGACAAGGTTTTCCTGGCGGTCGCGACTGGCCAGCCAGTCGGCATACGGCAACACCACGAAGGCGGGGGCACCGTTGCGGTCGTGGATGATCTGGATATCAGTATGTACGTTCATCGCGTTTCTTTACCTCCTGGATTTCGACGATGCGCACCTCGCCGTCATAGTCGAACAACACCCGGTAACGACCGACCCGCAGGCGGTAGCCGTACCGGTGATTGGTCAGGGCCTTCACTCCCTGGCAATCGGGCATACCAGCTAAGGCATTGACGGCGAAACGAATCGCGGCGTTGTCCTGCCGGTCGAACCTGCGCAGTTGTTTCAAAGTCTTAGCATGTCATTAATGGTATTAATACGTCAATAATATACGTTTTTATACGAAACAATCCAGTGGGCCACTCGAAACGACCAGACCCCCAGCAGGCCGGCCGGGACCTCGGTCTCGGGGGGATCGACGGCGATGACCTCATCCACCGCCTTCCCCTGGCGATCGACACCAGGTCCTCTACACGACTTCCTCGTGGTCACCATAACCTTCCTCCGCTGTCCTCTCGACCTTCCCAGCCCTCACTTCGACCTTCCCCCGCTGTCATCTCGAACGCAGAGAGAGATCTCATTTATCTTACCCTGGCGGCGTCGCGGGAAAGAGTATTAACCAAAAAGAAAAATTAACCTAATTGCAAAACATATCGAAATGGTTATAATGGCGCTCGAGACCTTGGTATCAATGATCTGGCGAGGCATGTGCAGCGTCATACTGACGCTCACTCCCGCCAACTTTTACAAAAGCATGACGACCCATGCCGATCACCGGATCTGGCAGGATGTGTATCACGCCAAGGTGGCCGACAATGAGGTGTATTTGAAGCTGACCGTCATTGATGACGTTCTGATTGTTTCTTTCAAGGAGCTGTGATTATGAAATGCCCATCCTGTGGAGCTGCAGAATTGATCCACGACACCCGAGGTGTACCGTACACTTACAAGGGTGAGACTACCACAATTCCGGAAGTGACCGGCGACTTCTGCCAGGCCTGCGGTGAAATCATCCTGGATCGGTTGCAAGGTGATCGCTATAGCGAAATGATCGGGGCCTTTCGGCGGGAGATTAACGCTGCTTATGTGGATCCTAAGTACATCGCGAAGGTGCGCAAAAAACTTGATTTGGACCAGCGGGAAGCGGCCGAAATCTTCGGCGGTGGTTTGAATGCATTCTCACGTTACGAAAACGGAAAGACAAAGCCGCCTTTGGCTCTGGTGAAACTGCTCAAGGTACTTGACCGCCACCCTGATTTACTCGAAGAAGTCAGAGCAGCTTAATTTTTTTGCCTATCCTGCTGCTGACTTGCAACTCACCCTGGGGAAATGCTGCTGGAAGAATTCCTTCTTCCCTCCACTGTCCGGCCTCAACGATTGCCTTCACGATCCGGGGGCGGTTCTGCCGTCCCACAACTCCGCCAGGGCGAAGGCCAAGATACCATCCCCGCTGTCATCTCGACCAAAGGGAGAGATCTCAAACCGGCCTGGGAACATCCACCGCAAGGAAAAGTGAGATTTCTCGCTGGCGCTCAATGAGGCAACACATTCATCCCCTTATCTCGATCCTCATCGCCTCTGCCAATACGTCGGCCTACGATGCTGATGGGCTACCGCGATAATGAAAACATGATCCTTTTCTATAGAATAAAGGAGCTTATAGGGAAACATGTGGAGCAAACCTTTTCGAATTTCACCTCGTTCAATCGACCACGCCGTGGGGAATTCCGCGATCCGTCTGGCGGCTTTTCCGACTTCATCCTTGAACTTTGAACCAAGTCCAGGAAATTGGAGGTCATAGAAACTACAGGCATCATCCAGTTCCAACTTGGCAAGTTCAGAAAAAATGACCTTCATTTCAGTGGATTGAAGATTTGTTCCATTGGGATACCTTTGAGTTTCCCATCTCTATAGGCTTCCAATCTCCTTTCGGCTTCGTCCGCCCATATCTTATCCAATTCAGAGTCAGGTTCATCCAGGCTTTTCAGTAAACCTTCAACGACAATAAACTTTTCCGCCGGCTCAAGGTTTAAGGCCTCTTTCAGTATGTCTTTGCCACGCATGACCTCCTCCCTCCCGTTATTCTATGATTTGTCCATCAATCCCTCGGAATTGAAATCATATCATAGAGTGTGATGCCTGGTGAATACTATTATCTCTCGAGGTGGGGCGTCACGTGAATCTCGACCTTCCCCCGCCTCGTCGCCCTTTCCCCCTCCGTCATCTCGACCTTCCCCCGCTGTCATCTCGACCAAAGGGAGAGATCTCATGCAGCCATCATCCGCTCCGAGAAAGGCATCCTCGGCAACACGAGATTTCTCGCTTCGCTTCGAAATGACAGCGGGGGGCTGCATCATGACCTTCGCCCTGGCGGGAACGACGAGATTTCTCGCTACGCTCGAAATGTCGGAGGGAGAAGGTCGAAATGGCTTATATGACAGAGAGAAGTAAAAATTACAGCGGCAAATTTATGGTCAGAATTCCTCCCGAAGTCCATCGAAAGCTGGATAACCAAGCCGCTGAATCAGGGATAAGCACAAACCGCTTTGGCAATTCTCGTCTCAGCCAGTAGGAAAAAGTGGGCATGATCTATTGTTGCTCCAAAAATGGACCTGTCTCCTTTTCCTGATCGTTTCGAATATTTTTTATCGTTTGAAGGAGTTGCGGAATTTTATCTCGGCAGGTATGAAAAACTGCTTCAGCATTGATATCGGCATAATGATGGGTAAGGATATCGCGCATTCCTTTCGCCTTTTTCCAATCGACTTGAGGATACTTACGAAGTAGATCGCCACCGGTGATCTTATCCAGATTTTTCAACGATTCGCCAATGACTATCAGCATCATACAGATGGCGTCCAGTTTATCAATCCCTCCAGTGCTTTCGACGAAATCAGATGCCTGACGAATTGACGCGAAACGAAGGATGATCTTGTCCGCCGCCTCTTCAATCTGCCTCAGAATCTCCAACGCCAATTCCTTGTCATACATACAAAGCCTCTCGATCGATTCTCTTCTTTAAAAAAGGATTCATGGTATCACGATAGGCAACGATATCGATCGGGCGATGAAACGTTTCTTCCAAATCATATTTCAATCCTGCAAGAAGAAAGAGATCCTGCTTCTGAAGGCGAACCACAATATCCACATCGCTTTCATTGTCATAGTCACCTCGCGCAACGGAACCGAAAACACCAATATCGAGTATCCCGTACTCCTTTGAAAACCTCTCTTTATAAGCACGCAAGCCTTCAAGTATTTCTTTCTGCTCCATCGCCGCCTCAAGATGTCAAAGGTACATATATCTGTTTCATTTTCTCGGCCTCTTTCAGTATGTCTTTGCCGCGCATGACCTCCTCCCTCCCGTTACTCTATGATTTGTCCATCAATCCCTCGGAATTGAAATCATATCATAGAGTGTGATGCGTGGTGAATACAATAATCTCTCGAGGTGGAGTGTCATGTGAATCTCAACCTTCCCCCGCCTTGTCACCCTTTCCTGCTCCGTCCTCTCGACCTGCCCCCGCTGTCATCTCGACCGAAGGGAGAGATCTCATGCAGCCATCATCCGCCCTAAGAAAGGTATCCTCGGAAACACGAGATTTCTCGCTTCGCTTCGAAATGACAGCGGGGGGCTGCATCTCGGCCATCGCCCTATCGGGAACGACGAACTTTCGGCCTTCCTGCAATATCATAGAACCCTTCTTGCACTGTCGCCTCGACCTTCCCCCGCTGTCATCTCGAACGCAGTGAGAGATCTCATGCAGCCATCATCCGCTCCGAGAAAGGCAAGGCAATGCTTGGCAGAATTATCCAAGCACTCTGAGGTTAAGGGAGTAATTGTTTTTTTCATCCACGATGAGAAATTTATCAGAAACTAATTTTTTTAGATCACGTCTTGCTGTTTGCGTCGTTACGTTATTGTATAAGATTGAAAACGGCCTGTTCTCTAACAAGTCTTTCAGGGTAAACCGGGATGGTTTGTCTAATAATAGATAAAGTAATTCCAGCTGTCTTCCGGTTATTCTTTTATTTATATGCTCAAATCTGTAAAAATCTTTTAGTGAAAACTTTCTTATAAAATATATAATTATCTCTTTTATTTTAGATAAACTTTCAACAGATCCATTGATGGAGAATTTTAGAAATGGAGTAACGTCTTTTTTTAACTTTATACTCTTTGAAAATGAATTGTAGTAATCGATCTACATTTCTATAATAATAATTTGACAGTTCCCTTGGAACATATTTTATATTTGATGACTGAAGAATAATTGCTTCGATTAACCTGGAAGTTCTACCGTTTCCGTCCCAGAACGGATGGATAACGCAAAAATAGTAATGTGCAAGTGCGGCCCGGATAAATGGATTGAGGTTTGTAACTTCCTCGCTGTTTATCCACTCCACAAATTCTTTCATCAAATTTTTTATGTCATCAATAATTTTCGGTGGTATGTAGACGCCGCCGTGGGCTGTGTCACCGACATGAACAATGCCATTTCGATATTTCCCCGGGATATTGTTCTCATCGTCGATGTCAGAGGTGATAATTTTATGAATTTCAAATATTAACGATTCAGTGACAACAAATGGTTCATCGCTTGGCTCGATGCCGGAAAGAAGATTGTAGGCGTTGATCAGATTTTTGATTTCCTGCTGAGCCTTCCTGGTGTAACCGCTCACTTCTTCCCCGTGCGCGATTTTTTTTACATCTTCACTTGGTATTGGGTTCCCCTCGATTGCGGCTGTCCCGGCGATAGAGCTGTACATGATGTCCGGCTGAATCTGTGATGCTATCTCGGGAAGAATAGGTAAATCCACTATTGTTTCGCTCAGCACGGTGGCTTTCGTCAGCAGGCTGTCAATTTGGGTGGAATCATATTTTTCGTTAAAATAAAATTTCCCGGATTTAAAAGTTAAGAACTCTCTCATGGTTGATACCTTTTGTGAAGCATGAAATGTAACATGAAAAATGTATATAATCAGTTGGTTGTAGTTGTTGTTTGGCCATTTGTGTCACATGTGAAGATACACTATGCCGACGAAAGAAAAAAGGGGAAAGCTGCCGGGGACGGGAGCATGACCTTCGCCCTATCGGGAATGATGGGATTTCTCGCTGCGCTTCGAAATGACAGCGGGAGTGGCTCCCACAGTCTTCGCCGCTGGTCTTTCGCCTTTTCATGCTCTGTCATCTCGACCTGCCCCCGCTGTCATCTCGACCTTCCCCCGCTGTCATCTCGAACGCAGTGAGAGATCTCATGCAGCCATCATCCGCCCTAAGAAAGGTATCCTCGGAAACACGAGATTTCTCGCTTCGCTTCGAAATGACAGCGGGGGGCTGCATCTCGTCCGTCGCCCTATCGGGAACGACGAACTTTCGGGCATGATCAGCAAAGGACGAAACGACGACGAGTGTCAATACTGCGTGTCTGTGTGTACAAAGCGTCAGGGGTTGGAGGTATCATATATGTTCAACAGTCAGCATGTGTAATATTATATATTCAAATAGATGTACGCTTGACGTACAACATAAAACACCTTACAGTCATTTATGATCAAATCATTCCGCTGCAGGGATACACAAGCCCTCTTTGAAGGAAAACGAGTCAGGAAATTCGAATCCTGTTCCGCACAGGCAGAAAAAAGACTCCAGATTTTGGACAATGCCAAGACCATCCATGATTTGATGGCTTTGCCGAGCAATCGCTTCGAGGCATTGACCGGTGACCGTGGCGGGCAATACAGTATTCGCGTCAACCACCAGTGGCGCTTGTGCTTCGAGTGGAAAGACGTTGATGCCTACAACGTTGAAATCGTTGATTACCACTGAAGGAAATGAACATGGCCAATAAGATGCGCCCAATCCATCCCGGCGAGATCCTGAAAGGTGAACTGGAAGAGCTGAACGTGTCTGCCAACGCCTTGTCGAAAGCGCTGCATGTACCCGCCAACCGGATCACCGCGATCTTGAGTGAGCGACGAGGCATCACTGCCGATACAGCCTTACGTCTGGCTCGATTTTTCGGCACCTCGCCCGATTTCTGGATGAATCTGCAAAGCAGTTACGATGTAAAGGTGGCACAGGCTGCGGTGGGCGAAGAGATCGAGAAGACTGTCAAACCCAGGGACCTCCTGGCTGCCTGATCGGAGGGCGCTGATAGTTCAAAAGTGTAGACGGAGCCAACTGGAACACCACCCAGTTGATTGTGATTTTAATTCATCTTGTCATCCCGTAAATGGCGAGGTGAGGCGAACACCGCCAAGATATTGAAAAACAACAGCCAGATACTGAAAACTCCGACCCGAAGGAGGAACCCG
>CAWJYH010000015.1:0-555023 GCA_963847035.1 uncultured delta proteobacterium
ACCCTCTGTGGAAACATCCCCGACGTGGAGAATTCTGCCGTCGCGGATGGCCACGTCGGCCCTGAGAATTTCCCCCGAGTAGACATTGACGACCCGCCCGTTGCGGATGATGGTATCGGCCTGCATCTGTTTCTCCTTTCCCGATTGTCAACCTGCATACGTTGCCGCAACGGTTATCTTCCAAAAACTCTGTCCACACCTGACCATCCTCCAGTCGGAGGATGGTCAGAGTCGAAGGGGAGGAGAATCACGAGCCGATGGTGTCGATCAAACCCGGTTCGGCTCGTGATTCCCCGGAGTGCGATTCGGCCATCATACCCAACCCTGACAACCCCACACTATATTTTCCCCACCTTTTCAAACAACCCGTTCTTCATATCTTCCGCCGCCTGCGATCTGGCCTTGTAGTGCAGCAATTTGCCGGTCGCGGTCATCGGTAGTTGATCGACAAAACAGTAGTAACGCGGTCGCTTGTAATTGGCCAGATTCGGGTGTTGCACGCAGAATTCATCCAGTTCTTTGGCGGTGACGGAAGCTCCTGTGGTCACGATATAGGCAACAACCACTTGCCCCCATTTAGGGTCAGGGGTGCCGACGACTAAATTGCTGTTCACCGCCGGGTGCTCATTAAGGACGGCTTCCACCTGCGTCGGGTGAATGTTTTCGCCGCCGGAGATGAACATGTCGTCTTTCCTGCCGACGATCGTCACGTATTCTTCAGTATTCCATTTGGCCAGATCGCCGATATACAGCCATCCCTTATAATACTTGGCCTTGGCTTCGTCGATCCGGTTGACATAGGTGTAGGAACACTTGCCGGCAGCCCTGACGATGACCTCTCCCACCGCCTCGTTGTTTTTTGCCACATGGTCGTCCGGTTCCGCCAGTTTGTCGACATACACATTGACCACCGCCATGTCGTCATCGGTACAGGAGCGTCCCGCCGACCCCGCCATCTCCGGGAGATCGTAGGGACGGAGAAACGTATTCCAGAAAGCCTCCGTACTTCCATAGCCGTTGAAAATATTGGGGGTAAGCATTTTCTGGAATTTGATGCACGCCGCCTGCTCGAGCGGGGCGCCCATGGTAATGATCCCCTTCAAGCGGCTGAGGTCACGGGGATTCCTGGTCTGCTCATCGCACAGCGCCGACAGGGTGACCGGCGCCCCGATCAGGAAGTTGATCCCGTACTTTTCTGCCAACGTCAGCACAGTTGCGGCGTTGAAATGGCGGAGAGGAACCAGCCCGCCCCCGACGTAGAGCGTCGGGCACGGGCCGCCCGAATACAATCCGCCGCGATGAAACCACGGGGTCATATTCAGCGTCTTGTCCTGCGGTGACAGCGGAAAGTGCATGATGACATCATGGGCACTGAAAATCTCGTTGATATTGTTGAGGGGAACTCCTTTCGGCTTGCCGGTTGTTCCCGAGGTGTACAGTCGTGTGACTTCGTCGTAAATATGGGTAGGGCGGTAGGCAGCAGGTTCCGTCGTCGGCTGGTTCTGCACGAACTGATCGTAGGATACCGCACCCGCAAAGGGTTTGGCGGTTCCATACATGTCGACCATGACGACGGTCTTGGGTTTGTGGGCGGCGGTGTTCAGCGCCTTTTCAACGGTATCCGAGTCGGCGGCATCGTAGAAGAAGATCTTGGGTTTGCTGTCATCGATGGTGGTGGCGATCTCCCCGTAGGAAAGGCGGAAATTGATCGGACAGTTGATGGCCCCGAGCTTTTGCGGCGCCAGATACATAAAGACCCACTCGGCACAGTTATACATCTGGTACATGACGACATCGGCTTTAACCACGCCGTCAGCCATCAGCGCATGGGCGAGACGGTTGCACTCCTGATTCAGTTCCTGGTAGGTCCACTGTTTGTCCCGCTCATAGCAGGTTATCGCAACCCTGTCGGCGTACCTGTGGGTGTTGCGCATAAAGCCGTTGATATAGGTGAAGTCGTTTTCGAATGTGTCCTGAAACATTGAGATGTCGTAGGTAAATTGCCGATTCTGCGTCATGGGATGCTCCTTGGCTGGCATTGTTGACGGGGAACGGTTTCCGTTCAGGTTATCGCCCCGTATCTGTTCGTATCGGCCTGTCCCCTGGTTACGTGAACAGCAGGGCCCGGCCGGTGACCATCCGGGTGATCTGGTTGGTGCCGGTGTAGATCTGGGTCAACTTGGCGTCGCGCATCATCCGCTCGACGTGGTTCTCCTTCATGTAGCCGGAACCGCCCAGGACCTGGACCGCATCGGTCGTGACGGACATCGCCGTGTCGCTGGCCATGGTCTTGGCCATGCTGCCGTACAGCACCGCCTCCTTGTCGTTGTCGTCGACCAGCTGGGCGGCCTTGCGGGTCAGCAGGCGCGAGCACTCGACGGCGGTGGCCATGTCGGCGATCATGAACTGGACCGGTGCCAGGTGGGCCAGCGACTTGCCGAACTGGACCCGGTTCTGGGTGTGCTTGATTGCGATATCGAGGGCGCCCTGGCCGATCCCCACCGCCTGGGCGGCGCAGAAGATCCGGTTGATCGTCAGGGTCTCCATCAGATTCTTGAACCCGCCCCCTTCCTTGCCGATGATATTCTCGGCCGGGACCTCCATGTTCTCGAAGAACAGCTCGGAGTTGATCGACCCGCGCATCCCCATCTTGTTTTCGTTGCGGCCGTAGATCAGACCCGGGGTGCCCTTCTCGACGACGAAGGCGGTCATCCCCTTGGCCTTCTTGTCCGGATCGGTCATCGCGTAGACGACGATGATGTCGGCGACCGAGCCGTTGGTGATGAAACACTTCTGGCCGTTGATGACGTACGTGTCGCCCTTGCGCACCGCCCGGGTCTTCATGCCGAGCAGGTCGGAACCGGCGTTCGGCTCGGTGGCGCCGAGCGCGGTCAGCAGTTTCGACTCGCCGGCGAACCGGCGCAGAAAACGTTCCTTCAGCTCCGGACTGCCGCCGTGGATGATCGGCAGCATGCCGTCGGTCTGGGCGATCAGCAGCAGCGCCGTCGCGGCGCAGGCCTTGGCGATCTCTTCCATGACCATGGCCAGGGTCGAGACCGGCATGCCGGTGCCGCCGTACTCTTCCGGCAGCAGGGGGTTGAGCAGGCCGAGTTGGGCGAACAGGTCGCGGGCATGTTCCGGGAACGCCCCCGTCTCGTCGAGTTCCCGGGCCAGCGGCGCAATTTCCTTCGTCACGACGTCGCGGACCATATCGATTGTCAGTCGTTGTTCTTCAGTCAGATGTTTCATCGGTGGACCTCTTTATGATTGGTGCAGCATTGGGGTGATTTACAGAGTTTCTTTCAGTATCTCTCGGGCGATGACCAGACGCTGGATCTGGTTGGCGCCCTCGAAGATCTGGGTCAGCTTGGCGTCGCGGAACATCCGCTCCACCGGATAGTCCTGCATGTAGCCGTAGCCGCCGAAGACCTGGATGGCGTCGGTCGTGATCTGCATCGCCGCATCGGAGGCGAAGAGCTTGCCCATCGAGGCCAGCTTCGTGTTGCGTTGGCCGTTGTCGAACTGGGCCGCCGCCCGGTAGATCAGACCGCGGGCCGCCTCGATCTTGGTGGCGCTGTCGGCGATGATCTGCTGGATCATCTGGTGGTCGCACAGCGGCTTGCCAAAGGTTTTCCGCTCCTTGGCATGCTTCACCATCTGGTCGAACGCCCCTTCGGCAATCCCCAGGGCCTGGGCGCCGACGGCCGGCCGCGACATGTCGAAGTCCTTCATCGCCAGCAGAAAGCCCTTGTCGACTTCGCCGAGGACATTGCCGACGGGGACCCGGACCCCGTCGAGGTACATCTCGGAGGTCTTCGAGCCGCGCTGCCCCAGTTTCCTCTCGATCTTGCCGACCGTGAGCCCGGGGGTGTCGCGCTCCACCAGGAAAAAGGTCAGGCCGTTGCGGCCCTTATCGGAGGTGCGGGCGAGGACGGTGTAGTACGAGGCGATCGGACCGTTGGTCGAGAAGCATTTGGTGCCGGAGAGGACGTAGTCGTCGCCGTCCCTGACCGCCGTGGTGCGCAGGGCGGAGACATCGGAGCCGGCGCCGGGTTCGGATACCAGGTACGCCGCCAGTTCCCGGTTCTTGACGATGCGGGGCAGGATCCGGGCCAGCAGCTCCGGGCTGCCGCCGTGCAGCAGGGGGAAACTGCCGACCGCCTGGATGATCAGCATCAGGGCCGACGAGGCGCAGTGGCGGGCAATTTCTTCAACCGCAATACAGAGCAGCGTGCCCTGGTGCTGTTCCGGGCCGCCGTGTTCGGGCGGGAAAGCCATGGTCATCAGCCCCAGGTCCCACAACAGCGTCAAGACGTCGCGGTCGAGTTCGCCGGTGGCGTCGGTTGCGGCCGCCACCGGGGCGATCTTCTCTCTGGCGGCCTGGCGGATGGTCTCAGTCACGATGCGGATTTCATCTGATTCGGCAAACATTGTTCCTCCTGCTTGTAGTTTTTCTGGGTTTGCATGCTGCGAGCGACTTTGCTGATCTACTCCAGTAATCGTGCCAGAACCGATGTGGTGCAGACGAAAATATCAATTCATTGATATTCAAGGAAAAAATGATTAGCCTAAGAACGTGAAGGAATAGGAGTCAGTGGGGAGGTGTAGACGATCGTCTACATGTGACAGTTCGGTTCTGCCTGGAATCGGGAACTTGCTGGAGTGAACCCAATGGGAGACATGTAGACCATTGGATACACCAGTCGACGGCGGCCTGGGTGCTGAAAGCCGATGGCTGCCGATGCGGTATCGTTTTTTTATACCAGACCGGTTGAGCGACCCCTCAATCCGGATGGCTTGCGGGTTAGAACACTGTGTATCGATGACGGTTGTCGACCTCCGGATGACAAATCTGGCGTCCGGGGTGCCGTAATGGATGGTTCGGGAGAGAGGCCGGTGGATGTCAGAGGCGACAACAGCCGGCGGAGCAGGGTGTTGCCGGGTCAGCGATCCTGCGGACCCGGCCTGCCGGGCCCTCTTTCGAGGCCCGGCGAATGAGGAAGTGTCAGACCGAGATCAGCTCCAGGGGGATCGAGGTCAGGGAGCGGACGCCGCCGGGTTCGAGGAGAACGGTGTCCTCGACCCCGACTCCACCGAGGTCGTCGATGATCGCCTTGGGCTCGATCGCCAGGGTCGAGTGGAGCGGCAGCCCTTCCTTCACCCCCAGGGCGATCATGGGCGGCTCGACGAGCTCCAGGCCAACCCCGTGGCCGACAAAGCGGCAGCGATGGCCGGGGCGGCCGAGGTAGCCGGTCAACCCCTGGGCCCTGGCCGCCTCCTCCCCCCGGGCGAAGACCTCGCCGGCTATCGCCCCCTCCCGCAGAGTCGCCACGATGGCGTTGTAGACTTCGAGGATCCGAGCGTGACCATCCTCCAGCCAGTCGGGCGCCGGCCCGATGCAGAAGGTGCGGGTCTGGTCGGTCTGGTAGCCAAGCACGCTGATCGCAAAGTCGACGATCACCGGTTCCCCGCGCTGGATCACCCGGTGCCCGGGACCCCAGGGGTAGGCCGGCGACAGGCCTTCGCCCGACATCGGGGTATCGACGGCACCGGGGCGGGCGGTATTCGGCCCCGACAGCACATGCCAGGAATAGGCCTCGAAGGCGCCCCGGCTGCGATGCAGCCCCTCGTGGCCGAGTTGCATCGCCTGGGCGAAGAGCCGGCCGGCAAACTCGGCCTCGGTCATTCCCGGTTGCAGGATCTCGGCGGCGTGGCGATAGACCGCGGCCGCCACCCGGCCGGTCTCTTCGAGGCGGCCGATTTCCCACGGGCTTTTCCGGCGGCGCAGCGCCAGGAGATCGGAGCTGACATCGGTTACGGCCTGGAGATCGGTCAGGCCCAGGTGACGCAGATCGGCGGCCCGGATGACATCGAGGGGCAGACCGATCTCCCCGGCCCCGACCAGGTCGCGGGCCCGGGTCCACAGTTCGCGCCAGTTGGCGACCGGGACGATCTCGATGAACGTTTCCGACCGGGCCCGATCGACATCGCGGAGGACGAACAGTCGCGGCTCTCCTTCGACGCCGACCCAGAGGATTCCCTCCTGGGCCGTGCCGGTGAGGTAGAACCGGTCGACCCGGGCGGTGAACAGGGCCCCGCGCAATCCCCGGGCCGAAAGGCGGGCCCGCAGTGCTTCAATCCTTGCCTGTGTTTCATAATCCGGTACGAGCAGCATCCATAGCTCCTTTTCTCTGTAGCCCATCTGCGCCTCTCGGGATAGGAGGCCAATTCCCCAGTTCATACTGTAGCGCGGCCGCCTCTGTCAAGGTCCGACATCGATTGCCGGCGATGGCGGGGGGATCGAAAATTGCCGCTATCGGATACTCTATCCAAACCGGAGGAGATCTGGTACATTGCCAATCTGTAGCCGAGCGTATACAGTGGGCCCGAGTCATCCGTAAATGACCATGCCTCGGGCCGCCCCCAACGGGAGAGGAGACATTCGATGGAGACACCTGCCGCAACCGCCCTGATCCGGAAAGCTCAGTATTGCCGTTGCGGTATCGTCTTCTCCGACCGGACGGGGCGAGTCACCGCCCTGAGTCGTGACTTTGGCTGGCCGGAAAACCTGAAGCTCGAAGCAGGCTTCCAGCTGCCGGCGGAATTGTCGCGATTGCACCCGGGGCAATGGGTCTTCTGGGGCGACGACTGGTTTGTCGAGGCAGCAGGCAGACAGAATGCCGAGATCCTGGTTTTTCGGCGGCTGAGAATGGCGGATCAGCTGCTGGGGCCCTACGGAGAATCAGCCACAAATGAAGAAATGGTGCGCATGGTCCTCAATAATCCGTACGAGGGCCTGACGGTTGTCGACACCGAAGGCCATGTGACCTTCCTCAGCGCTGAAAATGAACGATGGTTGAATCTGAAGGTGGGGGAGGGGGCGGGAATCGCGCTGTCATCCTTTGCCCCGGCCAGTCGTCTGGCGGAGGTGGCGCGTACCGGTATTGCCGATAATGCCCAAGTCGTGGACCTGCAGGGCAAGACGAAGATCACTGTCAATCTCCCGATCAAAAAAGACCTTAAAGTCATCGGCGCCGTCGGCAAGATCCTGTTTCAGAACACCGAGCAATTGGAAAAACTGGCGAGCCGGGTACGTACCGTCGAGTTGCAGGTCGAACGCTATGAAACATTGCTGGGCGAGCTGCGGGGCCAACTGTACACGTTTGACGATATCCTCTCCAATAACCCGGTAATTTTGGGTCTTATCGCCCAGGCCCGCCGTATCGCCAACTCTTCGGCAACGGTTTTCATCATGGGAGAAAGCGGAACGGGAAAGGAACTCTTCGCCCAGGCCATCCACGAGGCCTCGCATAAAAATAAAGGGCCTTTCGTTGCAATCAACTGCGGTGCCATTCCCCGTGATCTGATTGAATCAGAGTTGTTCGGTTATGAAGAGGGGGCCTTCAGTGGCGCCAGAAAGAAAGGGAAACCAGGAAAATTTGAACTTGCCAGCGGCGGGACCCTGTTTCTCGACGAGGTGGGCGAATTGCCCCTCGAAAGCCAGGCCAAACTGCTGCGCGTCCTTGAGGAGCGCAAGATAGACCGCCTTGGCGGCACGACCCCGCTGCCTGTCGAATTTCGTCTGGTAACTGCGACAAACTCCGATCTGTTCACTCTTGCCAAATCAGGTAAATTCCGCAGTGATCTGTATTATCGGATCAATGAGTTCCCGATTGAGATTCCTCCGCTCAGGTCACGACCGGAAGACATTCCGCTGTTGGCGCGGCACTTCCTGGCGGAGATCTCCGTGCGAGAACAGTTGCCGATGCTGAAAATCTCCGATGACGCCTTGCAGATCCTGGCGCATCATGACTGGCCCGGGAATGTGCGGGAATTGCGAAACCTTATGCGACAGATGACCTGGAAAACGCAAGGGCAGACAATAGCACCGCATCATCTCCCTGCGACACTCGACAAGGGGCGGAGCCGAACCGCAATCTCAGGGACGTTGGAAGAGCAACTTTATCAGGCCGAACGCAATGCCATCCTGTCGGCACTCCAGGCAGCGGAGGGAAATCGAGCCCTCGCTTCACGCATGCTCGGCATTCATCGTACCGCGCTGTACAAAAAGATGGCGCGCCTGAACATCGACTTCGACCATAAAACCGATGCACCGGGTGAGTAGCCGGCCTTTGGGGCAGATTCCTGCGCATAGAAATTTGTATATTGTCGGATATATTGGGTTTATTATGTAAAAATAATGGCACGTTATAAGACAAAGAATGCTTTAGACAGATGACCCGTATGGCTACAGCAAGAAAAAAATAGGGTAGATTCAGCAATGAAGGAAGTGAATTTGATACGGTTTTTCAAAAGCCTGGGAATACGGGTTAAAATCATCACCGGCTATACCTCCATGTTTGTTCTCACCTCTATCCTTGGTGGGATGATTATCTATTTCCAGGTTAAAAATGCCTTAACCCAAAACATTCAAGATGAGTTGAATAACAGCACAAGTGCTGTTCTCAACATGGTCAAAACAGCTGCAAATGTTTCAATAAAGAATTATCTGCGGGCTGTCTGTGAAAAGAACAAAGAGAATATACAGGCCATCTATAACCGATATATGTCCGGAGAAATAAGCGAAATCCAGGCCAAAGATGAGGTTAGACGAGTCCTCTTTTCACAGACCATCGGTAAAACCGGTTATATCTATTGTGTTAACAGCCATGGGATTCCCGTGCAGCATCCAAATCCGGATGTTGCTGGAAAAAAAGTCTGGGCCGAGCAACCCTTTGTCAAGCAGATGATCAAGATGAAACAGGGGTACATGGAATATGACTGGAAAAATCCAGGCGAAACCGCTTATCGGCCCAAGGCCATTTATATGAGTTATTTTGCCCCGTGGGACTGGATCCTGTCCGTGTCCACATATACGGAGGAACTGAAAGACCTGATCAATGTCGATGATTTCCGGCACAGCGTCTTAGCTTTCAAATTTGGGAAAACCGGGTACTCGTTTATCCTTGACGGCCAGGGCAATATCATTGTGCACCCAGACCTGGAAGTCAACCAGCTGGAAGGTTCCAGCGCCCTGCACAGAGATAGCTTAAAAGAAAAAATGATAACGTTAAAAACTGGAAAACTGGTGTACTTATGGAAGAATTCCGAAGATGATCCTTATCGGCAAAAGATGGTAATCTTTAATTATATTCCTGAATATGACTGGATAGTCGCATCATCCGGGTATTTTGACGAATTTTATTCTGTTCTCGGAACGGTTAAGAAGATCAGTATGATCGGCATTCTTTTCATGCTGGGATTTGCGCTTTTGACATCGTTCTGGCTGAGCAGCTTGATTAGTAAGCCCCTTAACCAATTGATGGTTTTTCTGGGCATGGGGGTCCCACAAAATCTGGCCACCCGATTGCCGGTGACTTCAACTGATGAAATTGGAAAGCTTGTGGCCTACTTCAACGGGTTCATGGAAAAGCTGGAATCCTACAGCAATACCTTGAAAAAAGAGATAACGGAACACCGTCTCACGGCAGAGGCATTAATGGAAAGTGAATGGCGCAACAGAACTATTCTCAAGTGTATTCATGAAGGATATTTTGAAGCAGACTTGCAAGGCAATTTAAATTTCACGAACCACTCTTTTGCGACAATTACCGGCTATTCCAGAGAAAATCTGCTGCAAAAGAACATAGTACAGATAGCCAGTGATAAAGACAAAAAAAACATGTCTGACATCTTTGACGGCAATGGTCTCAAAGAGAACAATGTAAGTATATATCAATGGGAGTTGATACGCAGAGATAACCAACCGTGCTTTGTTGAAACCTCTTTGTCCACTGTTTCTAATAATGTCAGTCATCAGACCGGTATCCGGGGCGTGGTACGAGATGTAACCAAACGGATTCAGGTTCAGAATGCATTGCTCCTGTCCGAGGAGATGTTTTCGAAAGCTTTTCAATCCAGTCCCTGCGGCATGTTTGTGGCTGATATTGAAAACGGACGACTCATCAATGTTAATGACAGTTTTTTGTCCTTCACCGGATATGATGCCGCCACGGTGCTGGGAAAAGAGCTCTTGAGCCTGAATTTTTTCAAGAACGAAGCGGAAGGGAAAAAATTTTTCAAACTGATCAACGAAAAGAAAAGCCTGCGCAACAAGGAAATAGAATTCTGCAGAATATCCGGCGCCATCCGGAACGGTATGATCTCGGCAGAGGTGATACAGATCTGGGGGGAGACCTGTATTCTTGCCGCGTTAGTCGATTACACGGAAGCAAAGAAGCTTGAACGTCAATTTCTGGATATGACCGAGCGACAACGTCGTGAAATCGCGTTTGCCTTGCACGATGACCTGTGTCCGCAATTGATCGGGATAGAGTTGCTCATTGGAATCTTACACCAGAAACTTAAAAAAACGTTTTCCGATCAGGTTGACAGTATAGAAAAAATAGAGCTGCTCGTTCAGGATTCCATCCGGAAGACAAGGCTTCTGTCCCGCGGGCTCTGTCCTGTGGATATTGTCAATCAAGGATTTGATGCTTCTCTTTCAGAGCTTGTTGGCTATGTGGAAGACATGTTTGGTGTGACGTGTCATCTGGATTGCGATGGGTCAAGTCCGTTTACAGGAAACACGGCGGCCACCCATGCCTATTACATTGCCCACGAGGCGGTTCACAATGCCGTCAAACATGCCGATGCGAAAAATATTACGATCCATTTTTCAACCCACAAAAACAAAATCACTTTAATGGTCAAAGATGATGGCAAAGGAATTGTAAGTCAGGTCGATCATAAAGGTCTTGGCTTGAAAATAATGGAATACCGGGCGCAGCAGTTAAACGGCTCGCTGGATATACGTCGAAGTGCTAATGGTGAGACCATTGTTCTTCTGGAGATGGAAGGGCGGTCAGACCAATAACCGAAGGTGTGCTGTGAAAATGAAAAAAGCAAAAAAGATATTGATCGTAGAAGATCACCCGATTTTCAGAATGGGTATGAGTGAACTGATCAATCAGGAACAGGACCTGACAGTTTGCGGCAGCGCAGAAGACGTGCCCGAGGCCAAAAATCTTGTTGAATTGACAAATCCCGACCTTGTTATCGTTGACCTTTCTTTAAAGAGCAGCAATGGTATGACGCTTATCAGGGATTTGAACAAGTATTATAAGGAAATCCCCGTTTTGGTGTTGTCCATGCATGAAGAGTCTTTGCATGCCAAGCGATGTCTGCTTGCCGGTGCAAAGGGATATTTAATGAAGCATGAAACAAAAGATTCCATCATTACAGCAATACGAAGAATTTTTGCTGGGAAAAAATATATCAGCCAACGTGTAATGGATACACTTTTAGACAAGTTCGGTGAAGAGACGGAAACGCGTCAGGAGTCTCCGGCCATTGGCCTGACAGATCGGGAACTTGAGATTTTTCAGATGATCGGGAAAGGGTTCTCTTCCGGGCAGATAGCCAGTCAACTCAGTCTGAGCGTAAAAACGATAAGTGCCCACCGTGAACGGATCAAACAAAAACTAGGCGCTAAAACAAGCGGTGAGCTGGTCCGATATGCGGTACTCTGGCTTGAAACAGAACTTTTCTGAATCATTATTGTATGTTAGCCTGCATTATAGTCGAATGCCCTTCCTTGCTTTCCATCGCTTCTAGGTGGATTTCCTAGTTCAAATTAGGTTTTTATAAGTTTCAAATTAGTGGTACCTCCGATTTACAGCACCCCCCCCTCTTTGTATGTTTTTCATCAGGCCAATGACTTTAAGATTGAAATAACATCAAGTCAACAGCGCCAGACACTGATTGTTTCATAGAGGATGGTGCTATCAAGAAGAGGAGGCAGTCCGATGAATATCGCGCATAATCTTGAACAAACCGCAAAATTTTTGCCGAATAAAACCGCTCTTATTTTTGAAGATCTATCCATCACCTATGCACAACTTGATGAAAAGGTAAACCAGCTGGCGTCGGGGATTGCGAAAATGGGCATTGAAAAAGGAGACCGGCTGGCTCTTTTTATGCCTAATATCCCTGAATTCATCATGATTTATTTTGCGGCGCAGAAACTTGGTGCCATCGTCGTTGCCCTGAATGTTCTTCTGGTGAAAAACGAAGTGCAATATATCCTGAGCGATTGTGGGGCCAGGATTATTTTTGCCGGCAAAGACCAGGTCGAACAGGTCCCCATGGACGAGGTGGAAAGCCTTGAACACCTTATTCTGGTCGAAGGGGATGAAAATGACAGCCGCCATCTCAGCAGAATACTGGACAAAAGCGTTCACACGTTTAAAGCCCTGGATATGGATGGTCATGATCCTGCGGCTATTCTTTATACTTCCGGCACCACAGGATTTCCCAAAGGGGCGACACTCACCCATTTAAACGTCCTTTCCAATATAAGTGCCACCATTTACCACGCCGAAATAAAAGAGAAAGATATCCTCCACCTGTTTTTGCCTCTGTTTCATTGTTTCGGCCAGAATTTCATCATGAACTCCAGTGTCAAAAGAGGGGCCACACTTGTCATGCACAAACGGTTTGAACCCGGACCAGTGGTAGAAGCCGTTAAAAAGCACAAGGTGACCATGTTTTTTGCCGTCCCCACGATCTACATTTACCTGTTAAACATGAAAGATGAGGATCTGGACCTGTCCAGTATCCGGTACTTTTTTACGGCTGCTGCATCCATGCCCCCTGAAGTTGCAGACAGTTGGCATGCCAAGTACAACATGCCCATCCACGATGGCTATGGCTTGACCGAATGTTCCCCTTTCTCGTCCTATAACCATGATTTTAAACACAAACCCGGCTCCATCGGTCATCCTGTCATGAACTGTGAGATGAAAATTATCGATGAAGTCGGAAATCCTGTAGCACCTGGAGAATGGGGCGAAATCTGCATAAAGGGCCCCAATGTGATGAAAGGTTACTGGAACAAGCCTGAAGCGACGGCGAAAACCATTGTAGACGGCTGGCTCCTGACGGGTGATGTCGGTACCCAGGATGAAGATGGAGATTATTTCATTGTCGACCGGGTAAAAGACATGATCAATTCCGCGGGGAATAATATCTATCCCACGGAAATTGAAAACCATCTGTATAGTCATCCATCCATCCTTGAAGTTGCAGTTTTCGGAATGCATGATGACGTTAAGGGCGAATGTGTAAAGGCGGCGATTGTTCTTCAACCCGGTACAACACTTGAACCCGAAGATATTATTGCATTCTGCCGTACGAAAATGGCCAAGTACAAGGTTCCCCAACAGATCCAATTTGTAGATGAACTCCCAAAAAGTCCTACCGGTAAGATTTTGAAACGGGTTTTACGTGCAGGTGTTTAAGGGCAAATATGTATTTGCTAACAGAAAATAGGACTTACGAACGATTTCGATAAACCATCATCAGCAAAAGGAGAAAATTATGTCGAGCGAATCTCACAGCTTTTCCAGTCCTGCACCCCAGGCCCTTACTGCCTTGGCTGTAGCATGTTTTATCTTCTTCGGACTCCTGACCGGTAGAATCGGTCAAGATAGTCGTTTAGCTGTAGCTTGCTGGCTTTTCGGGGGATTTGTCTGTCAATTTGTTGCCGGTCTTATGGAACTGAAGGACAAAAATCATACTGGTGGTAACGTGATGTTGCTTTTCAGCAGTTTTTTTATGCTGGTCACCGCCCTTATCAGCATGGCCGAATTTATCTGCCATGTAAATCAAATCCATTTTGCAATGGCCAGTGACCCCTATGGTTGGCTGGTGCTGGCCATCGCTTTAACTTTGTTCACCCCGGCCTATCTGGTAGGTTCTCCTGTTTTCTTTGTCGCTCTGTTATTCGCGGATGCCACGCTTTGGTTTTTAGTTGCCCTGAAGTTCCAGGCCGTTCTTCCACCTCCCACTGCAGCACTTGGTGCGGCATACTGCGTTCTCATCGTAGGCTTGCTTGGACTTTATCTCGCGACGGCTAATATGTTGAATACGGCCTTTAAGCAGACGATATTACCGGTTGGAAAACCGTTGGTTGTGGTTGGAAAAAACGGAGCGTTTGGGGCTAATGCAAGGCTTTCCGAAGAAACCGTATCATAAAGCAATCTTAGGTACAATATCCCCGGAGTTGAGAGTTTTGATCAACACGGTCTATTTTTAACAAAAGGAGAAGAAGATGAAGTTTTCAATCCGGAAATCTTACAAGGTGATGGCGCTGACTCCCGCGATCTTGGGACTCGGCGTACTCGCCATGGGTTCCCCGGCACAAGCCGATGAAGTCTCCGAGTTAAAAGCGCAATTGAAGGTCCTGCAGCAGAGGATCGAAGCTCTGGAAAAACGTCCGGTTGAGCCCCAGGTCGTGACCGCCACCGGCCAGATGGCCGCCCCGGCCAAACCGGCGCAGAAGGGATACTTTGTCATTCCCGGCACCGAGACCAGCCTCAAGATCGGCGGCTACGCCAAACTCGACGCCATCTACAGCGACAAAAGCGTTGCAGATAACAGCGCCGGGGATCAACTCTTCCTGGCATATACCATTCCGCTGGATAAAGACAATCCCAATGATGACCAGACCGTACTGCACGCCCGCCAGACCCGCTTCAACGTGGGTACGACTACGGATACCACCTACGGCAAACTGAACACCTTTTTCGAAGGTGACTTTTTTGGCACCGGCACGAGTGCCAATACTGCTGATTTTCGGGTACGCCATGCCTTTGGAGAGCTGGGGAGACTCCTGGCCGGTCAGACCTGGTCCACCTTTCAAATCGTGGATGCCGTACCCGACACCCTCGACTTCGGCGGCCCGGCTGCCTCGACCTTCATGCGTCAAGGCCAGATCCGCTGGACCGAGCCCTTTGCCTGGGGCTCTGTGCAGTTCGCGGTTGAAGATCCAAGTGCTACACTGGATAATTCCGCCGAAACAGATGACGACCATGTCGCCGATATGATCGCCCGCGTGAATTGTAAATCCGACTATGGTTCCTATTCCGCAGCGGTCATGGCCAGAGAATTAAGCGCTGATGACGGCACCACCGTCGATGACTCAACATGGGGCGGCGCCGTGGCTCTGGGTGGCAAGATTCCCACCTTCGGCAAGGATGACCTGCGCTTCCAGCTCCACTACGGTAATGCCCTGGGCCGGTATATGGCCACGAAGTTTAAAGACGCGGAATTCGATACAACTACAGGTGAACTGGAGACCTTCGATCAGTTCGGTGGCTTTCTCGCCTACCGCCATTTCTGGATCGACAATCTCCGTTCCAACCTGGTCTACTCCTATGGTGCCGCCGACAATGATCTGTCGGTCGTCGCCGATACTGTCAACAAGGAATTCCAGTCCGTTCATGCCAACCTTATCTGGAGCCCGGTTCCCTCTGTCGATCTCGGTATCGAGTACCTGTACGGCTACCGTGAAATTGAAAGCGGCGATGAAGGCGAGCTCAACCGTATTCAGGTCAGCGCCACCTATAATTTCTTTTAAACGGGACGCACAGATCAGCGCCTGAGACTTGAGCACGACTGGAGCGGGATAATTCCGCTCCAGCCGTGCTTTTTTTATTGGTCACAGGATATTGATTCCTTTTTCGCTCCCAGATCCTTGGGTTTGCGCCCGGTAAGCTTACAAATCTTCAGAAACCTTATCGTGCTGAGGAGTTGTGTGCGTCAAGTTCTGAAAATTGTTTTGGCAAACAGTCAGCAGTCACGAAGTCAGACCGGCGGCCGAAAATGTTCGTCATCGACAAGGAAGGATACGGTATTCGTATCATAGAAGATCAGATCGACCTCCAGATAGAACAGATCGGCGGTATTGGAAAACACCGCCTTGTCAACCTTATCGATGTTGGCGTTGAGCAGGTTCATCGCTTTATACATCGGCGCAACGGTTCCTGCCGGTTTTCTGCCTGTTGGCCGCAACCTCATGTTTTTTCGGTTAAATCTGTGAAAGCTTTTTCAGGGTTAGGGTCAACTTGAGACAGGCTGTATTTCATGTGGAAAAAATTGAAATGTTCTCTTGACACTCAGATTATGCTTTGATAAGTTTATCACATAGAGATAATACATTATCACAATATGATAATTTACTGCATCCGGTACGGGTAGTCTTTTGGATCAGTGACTTGCCAGATTGGCAAGCGATAGTTTGGAAATAATCTATTTTTTCGGCAAGAGACAAAAAAGTCACATTGTAGGAGGCGTCTGTCCATCTGTTTCATGCCGGACAACAACTTTATCTGAAATACTGCGGATTTTTTTCAGAAACAACGTTTGTTCCTGGGGAAACTAGGGAGACATATCTTGGCTAAATCTTTTGGTAGTTTAGAAAAAGCGATTGATATTCTCAGTCTCTTCGAATCAGAACACCTTGAATTATCTGCTCAGGAAATTGCTGATAGACTTTCCATACCATTAAGCACAACATATAAATATTTGCAGGTTTTCAAAAACAAACAGCTTCTTTCCAAAAATGACCAGACAAATCAGTTTTATCTCGGTCTGACGATCCTTAAACTCGGGCTTCTAGCCGCCAAGAAAACTCCCGTAATGGAAGTTGCAGCTCCTTATCTGAAATTATTGGCCGATCGTTCTCTAGAGACAGCGATTTTGGTCGTGGGAGAAGGTCCACATGCGATTTGTGCCGATATTATAGAGAGCCCGAGGGCAGTCAAATTCATGACCGCCAAAGGCTATACCATGCCGCTGTACGCGGGTGCTCCTGGAAAAGTGCTCCTGGCCTTCAGGGACACTTCTTTCATTGACCAATTAATTGAGACTACAGGGCTTGCCAGACTCAATAAAAACACGATTACCGATAGCGAAAAGTTGAAAAGAGATTTGGCCGATATTCGAAGACTAGGGATACAGCGAAAGCGATTCCGAGTTTGAATCTGATGTATGCTCTGTTGCTGCTCCTATTTTTGATTATAAAGGGCAGGTCATTGCCTCCATTTCAGTAGCAGGTCCTGCGGAACGAATTTTTCGAGAGAATAAAGAGAGATTGATCGATCTGGTAAAGGAAAGCGCCAATATGATTTCCTCGGAATTGGGATGTAGAAAAACGCAGGAGAAGAAGGAGGAATATTCCTGATATGTTTATCCCACTTTCGACAGTTGAAATACATCTGGATTTTCAGGAATACAAGAGCGAGATGGCGCAGCCGTCCGCTCTATGGCCTTCACCCTTACCGCAGAAAGATCTTAGAACGAGCGATGCATACAGGTTGTGATCAAGGTATTTCCGGACCATTACAAGTTCAGGACTACCGGATAATCTATATTCCAACTACCAAGGGATGATCATGCACAAATTACTTTCAGAACAGCGTGACAAGAAGATGCTCCTTTTAGGCAACGAAGCGATTGCAAGGGGCGCAATCGAAGCTGGACTTGCGATTGGGGCGACATATCCTGGCACCCCATCGTCGGAAATCTCGGCTGCTCTTTTCGAGATATCTCATCAGAGTGACCTTTACTTCGAGTACAGCACCAACGAAAAAGTGGCCCTCGAGGTGGCGGCAGCGGCAGCGAATTGCGGTCTGCGCAGTATGGCGATCATGAAACACGTGGGGCTGAATGTCGCTGCCGATGCATTGATGACCCTTGCCTACGTCGGTGTCAAAGGCGGGATGGTCATTCTGTCGGCTGACGATCCATTTATGTTTTCCAGCCAGAACGAGCAGGACAACAGGTACTATGGAAAGCTTTCGGGGCTGCCGATCCTTGAACCGTCTTCGGTCGATGAAGCCAAGGAAATGATCAAATACGCCTTCGAACTGTCCGAAAAACTCCAGGAACCGGTACTGTTCAGGACCACAACCCGAATCAACCACTCCAGCGGAATCGTCACTCTTGGCGATATCCCTCCGGTAAAGACAACCGGCGATTTTGTCAAAGATCCCTTCAGTTATGTCACCGTACCGGCTGTATCGAGAAACCTCCATGTAAAGCTTCTGAAGCACTGGGATGAGGCCAAGAGCATTTCAGAAAACTCTCCGTATAACTTAATCGAAGGGGACGGTCCCTGTGGAATCGTCTGCAATGGCATCAGTTACAATTATGTCTCGGATGCCGTGAAGGATCTCAAATGCGAGAAGAAAGTCAAAATCTTGAGAATCGGGTTCTCGAACCCTATGCCTGAAGCACTTGTAAAAAGCTTCCTCAAAGGGTGTGACAAGGTGCTGGTCGTGGAGGAAGGAGAGCCCTATATGGAGGAGGCGGTCAAGGCGTTTGCCCAGGAGGAAGGATCGACCATTACCATCAAGGGAAAAAGCCCATCACACTTCTCCAGATTGTACGAATATAGTCCGGCCCTGGTAAGGAAGGTTCTTGCAGATTATCTGAACCTTGCCTATGAACCGCCTGCTATTCCGGACATGTCCGATGTCCCGGAAATTCCGCAGCGGCCGCCCAACCTGTGTGCGGGCTGCTCGCATCGGGCTACCTTCTATATCGCCAAACAGGCCGCCGCTGGAATGGAGACTATCATTCCAACCGATATCGGCTGCTACACCCTCGGGCTGCTTCCTCCCATGTCGATGGCCGACTTTGTCATCTGCATGGGGTCATCGGTAACTACCTCGTGCGGATTTTCGAAGGCAACCAACAAGAAAGTCATTTCCTTTATCGGCGATTCAACCTTTTTCCATAGCGGCATACCCGGGCTGATCAATGCGGTTTTCAACAACCATAATTTCACCCTCTTTATCCTGGATAACGGAACGACAGCCATGACCGGTCATCAACCCAACCCGGGAGTGGACATGAGCCTGCTGAATCAAACGGGATTCGGTCGTGTTGACATCGAGGATGTTGTACGGGCTGTGGGTGTGAAAGAAGTGACCGTCATCCAGCCATTCAAATTGAAAAAGAGCATCGAGGCCGTCAAAAAGGCATTTGAATTCAAGGGGGTATCGGTCGTCATTTCCAGGGAAATGTGTACGTTGTACGCCAAGAGTTTGAAGCTTCTGAAGGGCAAGCGATATCGGATCAGCGACAAGTGTAAGAATCATCGTGATTGTATCAATCTATTGGGATGTCCGGCCTTTTTCCTGAATGAGGGAAAGGTTGAGATCAATCCTGCACAGTGTACAGGCTGCGCGGTGTGCGTACAAGTTTGCCCTGAAAATGCAATCCTGCCTATAAAAGAATAAACAGCCGGAGACGAGATGAACACAACACGAGTAATCTTAGTAGCTGTGGGGGGACAAGGAAATCTTCTGGCATCGAGTGTATTGGGCGAAGCCGCACTCCTTTCACAGATTCCCGTTCGGATGAGCGAAATACACGGGATGGCCCAGCGAGGAGGAGTTGTGGAATCGGCGATGGTGTTTGGAGATGCCAAAAGCCCTGTTATTTCGGATGGTGAGGCCGATGTCTTAGTGGGGTTTGAGCCTTCGGAGACGCTTCGAGCATTGAGAAAATGCAACGACGGAAGCGTGGTGATCACCAACCTCGAGCCGTTGCCGCCATTCACCGTTGCCATCGGAAAAGGCGTGTATCCCGACCTGAATGAGTTGCAGAGCCTGATTCGCGCAAAGACAGCCAAACTGATTGCCATCGATGCGGTCAAGTTGGCGCGGGAAGCCGGAAACGAGCTCTCAGTGAACATGGTTTTGTTGGGAGCCCTGATTCAGACCGGAAAACTCCCCGTCAAAGCGGAAACCGTCAAGGAAGTTATTCGAACCAAGACGAAACAGGCATTTGTCGAGTCCAACATTAAGGCTTTTGAACTGGGATTTTCTGGCAGCACAGCAGGAAAATAAATGACCATCATCCTGTAAATATGGTCCTGAGAGCCGCCTTTCTTTTGGGCATTGTAGTCTGTCACGGTGCTCTGGCATAAATGCAGTGAAAATTTCACATGGATACGCATCAGCGAGGCGGTTTCATGACTTTGAAGGCAGCCTCCTTTGAAAGTGCCCTCTGAAGTGACTGATCGGTAATCTGTCTCCGAAGAAAACAGCATAAACTGGTCAGCTGTCAAAGCTGACCAGGGCGTAAAGATAATCAAAGAACTAAGGTCCCTGTTGGATTTCTTGGAAAGGGATGAACATGAGGCCTTTTAAAAAGGAGGTCATAATGAAGCTGAAGCAAATTGTTTTGTCTATAGAGAATGCGCCTGAAAGATTATACGAGGTGACCAATGCTCTGGGTGAGGCGGGGATCAACCTGAGAGCGCTCAATCTGGTGGATACCGGAGAATTTGGGCAACTGAGACTGCTCGTCTCCGATGTCGCCACTGCGCGACGCCTTCTCATGGAGATGCAGATGCCCGCATTCATTACGGAGGTAGTTGCAGCGGAAATTACGGATGCCCCAAAAAGCCTAGCCAATCTGTTGAGGTTGCTGAAGGACACAGGCGTCTACCCCAGTAACATGTATGCGTTTCATGGAACATCACCTGGTAAGGCCGTCATGATTTTTCGGTTCAGTGACAACGATAAGGCGATTGAGATCTTGCAGCAACATGGCGTGACGCTTCTTGATGCCAAGGCTTTTGGGATATTGGAAAGTGGCAAATAAACACTGAAAAGCGGAAGCAACGACTATCAGATAAAGAACGGAGAAGGTAATGACAAAAAAAAATCCTGACTTTAGGCCAAAAAGGTTTGCGATCATCGGTGCCGGGCCTGTGGGATGCATCGTTGGCGCATTCCTCTCAAGAGGCGGCTATGACGTAACCATCTGTGATGTTGTCCCCGAGTTGGTTGATCCTGCTGCAACGACAGGTATTACCATTGAAGGCGCGGAACAGGTATTTCAAAAGGTTGCCCGTACCTGTCACTCCATTGACGATTTGGCGCAATACAATCCTGACGTGATTTTCATCACTGTAAAAGCGAATGCACTGCCTCTGATCGTCTCGGCCATTGAAGAGTTTTACAAGGAAGGCACCTACATTATCAGTTGGCAGAATGGCATCGATACGGAACTCGAGGTTTCAAAAGTACTTGGCAACAAACCGGTAATGCGAGGCGTGGTCAACTGGGGATGCGGCCTGAAAGGGCCCTGCCATGTTGTCATGCCGTTTCATCACCCACCCCACTATTTGCAGGAGCTTGCGGCTGAATCCTCCGGCGCGGCAGTGACCATCGCAAGGATATTGACTGAATGTGGACTGCCGACCGAACACACGGATCGGATCATACCAATGGTCTGGCAGAAGTCTGTGATGAACGCGTGCATGAATTCCGTATGTGCCGTAACCGGGCTGACTATGGCGCAAGCCACAACCGATCCAATCATCTTCAGGCTTGTAGACGCTCTGATGAAGGAATGTATACAAGTCGCACGGGGCAACGATATCCTTTTAGGTTGGGACTATTACCCGAAAGCGGTTGAATACTTGAAAACGGCGGGAAATCATAAGCCATCAATGCTGATGGATATAGAAAACAAGCGTCGCACGGAGATAGACTTTATGAACGGTAAGTTCATTGAATACGGCATCCGTGCCGGTATAGAAACGCCTTACAACAACACGCTTCAATCCCTGGTTAAAGGCCTCGAATCCACCATGCGGAGCCGTTAAACAATATTGTTGCTGCTCTTTAAAAAAGAGCCTCAAAACGCTCTGGATTGACAGATGACTTTCGCCGTGCTGTTCAACTGCAAAGGCAGAAAACGATAAAGAAGAGCTGAGAGTACATGAATCATTGTTATGTCGGAGTTGATATCGGCGCCTCCCGAACGAAAGTAGCGGTTCTCGATCAAAACAAGAACCTTATTGGATATAACGTCAGGAGATCCGGTATTGATTTTTCAATAACGGCGGATAAATGCCTTAACGCTTCCCTCGAGATGGCGGGTCGCACAAAGGCCGATACAGTCGGTGCCGTGTCAACCGGATACGGTCGAAATAATGTCCTTTTTGCCCAGGAGACCAAGAGCGAAATAGCCTGCCACGGCAAGGGATCCTATCTCTATTTCCCTATGGCCATTACGATCATCGATATTGGGGGACAGGATAACAAGATCATCAAGCTGGATGAGACAGGACGACGAACCGGGTTCAAAATGAACCGTAAATGTGCGGCTGGGACCGGTGTCTTCCTGGAAGAAATGGCCTTTCGCCTGGATGTGCCATTGGATGAAATGAGCTCCTTGGCAAGCAGGTCAACGAATATGGTGAAACTGGGCAGCTTTTGTACGGTTTTCTCTGCCACGGAGGTCCTGGAGAATATTCGGAGTGGGAAAAGACTCGAGGATATCGTCAAAGGCGTTTTCTTTTCGATGATCCAGAGAGTTCTGGAGATGGATTCTCTTACTGAAAATGTCGTCATGACCGGAGGAGTGGTTGAAAACAACCCTTATATCGTAACCATGACCGAGGAATTGATCGGCCGAAAAATCCTGGTCTCCAAACATCCGCAATTGGCGGGTGCGATCGGGGCTGCACTGTATGCCATGGACTTATTTCCCATAAAATCGGAAAAGCGTTAGGAAGGGCACAATATGGCTAAAGAAGAGGTTGGAATCAGGCGGCTTAAGACTACAAAAGATATCGGAAAATTCATGTCGGATTACTACCATGAGTTGGATGATGCCACCAAATCAGGTAAGCGGAAAATTGCATGGTGTACCAGTGTCGGTCCTGCGGAAATTCTGAGGGGGATGGGATTTCTGATCTATTTTCCGGAAACCCATTCGGCCATGCTGGGAAGTACAAGAATGGCCACCGAGCTGATTCCCAAAGCGAATGCCATCGGCTATTCGCCCGAAATTTGTTCCTATTTGACTGCCGATATAGGGGCGTTTCTCCAGGGTGTTACTCCCCTGTCCAAAGCATTTCCCGGAATCGAGCGTATTCCAGGGTGTGATGTCCTTGTTTACAATACAAACCAGTGCCGTGATGTTCAGGACTGGTTTGCATGGTACTCGAGAAAATTCGGTGTTCCTGCCGTAGGGATAGAGACACATCGAAATATCGGCAAGGTCACTCCGATGCATGTCTCGTCCATTGCCGCTCAGATGGAGAGTATCGTCGAACCACTCGAGAAGATAGCTGGCAGGAAGCTCGACATGGATGAGCTGAAGAATGCAGTGGCTCTCTCCCGTCAGTGTTCCGATCTCTGGGAACAGTGCCTGGCAACGGCAGCGGCAGTTCCTTCACCCCTCACGTTTTTTGATGGGACCACTTTGATGGGGCCTGCAGTTGTCGGCAGGGGGACTCAGAAGGCCGTCGATGTATACAAGCTGCTGCTGGAAGAGTTGAATGAACGTATAACACAGAAATTGGGTGTCATAGATGATGAGAGGTATCGCATTTATTGGGACGGAATGCCGGTCTGGGGCCGTTTAGGCATGCACTCCAAGCTGTTTGCCGGCCTCAATGCGAGCGTGATAGCATCCACCTATTGCAGCAGCTGGATTTTCAGTTCATTGGACCCGGCGGCACCTTTCGAGAGCATGGCAAGAGCGTACTCAGAGCTGTTTATTGTTCGTTCCGATGAATATAAAGAAAATTACATCAAGGAAAAGCTTCAGTTCTTTCATTGCGATGGAATCGTTTACCATGACGCAAAAACATGTCCGAACAATTCAAACTGTCGGTATGGATTACCGTTACGAATTCAGGCGCTTACCAATATTCCATCGTTGATTATCAACGGCGATCTCAATGATCTGAGATTCCTTTCGGATGAGCAGACAAAGACAAATATAGAGGCCTTCATCGAACAGTTGGAAGAGTCAAAGACATGACCTCTATGGTGCTTTTTTATTGTTTTTTAATAATCAACTAACGCATTGGTACCAGCCATTTCTGGCTCCCAATCTCCGCCTCGAGAACCAGAGTGAACGATTGCTTTATTTCAGAGAACTTTGAATAAACTTTATAATTGCTTTGCCGGTATTGCAGGCTCATAAATCGTAAGGTTGATAATCAGGTGATTTCCGAGAAATTCAACGAACAGATACTTTTTTTATTTTTGATATTGGAGGTCGGATATGACTCACTGGATGAATCTGGGGCAGAACCTTAAGGTTAATGCGAAAAAATTTGCCGACAAAGTCGCCCTGAAGGAGAAAAACAGAAGCTTTACCTATGCTCAAACAAACGAGCGCGTGAATCGACTGGCAAACAGCCTCCTGTCTCTGGGTTTGAAGAAGGGGGACAAGATTGGAGTATTGCTGGAAAACTGTGTTGAAATGGTCGAATTGTACCTTGCCACAGCAAAAACCGGTGTCATTATCGTCCCGATCAATTTCCGTCTGGTCGGACGGGAAGTCGAATATATCCTGAATAACTCAGATGCAAAGGCATTTTTCGTACATGATCAGTTTACAAGCACCGTAAACGGGATCAGGGGTGAACTGACCAATTTGCCGCCTGAGCATTACTTCGTGGTGGGGAAAGATAGCGTCGGATACATGGCGTATGACGCGTTCCTCACCGGAGGAAGCCTCGAAGAACCAGACTGCGAAGTACTGCCTGAAGATATCTGGATACTGATTTACACATCGGGCACAACCGGAAAGCCCAAAGGCGTGCTCCGTTCGCATGAATCTCACATAGCGTATTATCTGCTCAATGGGCTGGAATTCGGCTTCACCAAGGATGATATCTGTATGAACGTGATGCCTCTTTGCCATATCAACTCCGTTTATTACACTTTCAACTTCATCTATCTCGGGGGAACAGCCTATATTCATCCCGCAATGTCTTTCAGAGCTGAAGAAGTTCTCGATATTATAGGAAAAGAAAAGATAACTTTCATATCACTGATACCAACTCATTACAGCCTTATTCTGCACGCAGGTGAAGAAGGACGAAAATGGGATGTCAGTTCCATACGCAAAATTCTTTGTTCTTCGGCGCCGGTGAGACAGAAGATGAAGATGGAAATTATGGAGTTTTTCCCAAATGCACAGCTGTACGAAGCCTATGGATCGACTGAGGGCGGGGTTGTCACCATACTCAAGCCCGAAGACCAGTTGAAAAAACTTGGATCGATTGGATGCGAAACTTTGGGCACGGATTTGATCAAACTTCTGGATGGGAATGGAGAGGCTGTGCCGATTGGAGGAGTCGGGGAGATTTTTTCCTGCGGACCTATGCTCTTCAGCGGATACTACAAGCTTCCGGAAAAAACCGCTCAGTCCTTCCGAGGTAAATATTTTTCGGCCGGAGATATGGGTCGGATGGATGCGGACGGTTACTACTCCATTGTAGATCGGAAGGACAACATGATCATCACTGGAGGTGAGCACGTCTATCCCAGTGAAGTGGAGGAACTGGTCGGGGGCCACCACGCCGTCGATGATTGCGCATGCATCGGGATGCCCGACGAAAAATGGGGAGAAAAGGTTGCGGTTGTTGTCGTTCTGAAGTCAGGGGCATCCGGTGCTGAGATCAATGAACAGGACATAAAGGAGTACTGCAAGAAGAACCTGTCTACATACAAATGTCCCAAAGAGGTGCTATTCATTGAGCCGGATGCCATGCCTCGTACTGCAACTGGAAAAATATTGCACAGAAAGTTACGGGAAAAATTTGTGTCTTAACCCCATTGTGCTGATTCATGATTGTTTGGTGATGTCTGAGAAATCGGGTCGGATAAGGGTTTTGCAAAGGTTTTAAATAACATTCCAGTGAAAGGGGGTGCAAACCGGATAAACAAAAAAAATTACTCGAATTGTGTCAAAACATTAATTCAACAGTATTGTGTTCAACACTTTACTTGGAGGTAATTAGCAGTGAACTACTCTAAATATGCCGCCATACACGCCCGTCACCTTTCCAATAAAATCTGCCTGATTGAGCGAACTCCCTCAATCGGAAAACGAAGGACACTTACCTGGAAACAGTTTAACGACGCCATCGACCGCACAGCCAATTATCTGGCCAAGGAATGTGCTGTTAAAGACGGCGACTATGTCATGCATCTTCAAAACAATTCACTGGAATGGCTGATTACGTACTATGCCGTGATTCGCCTGGGGGCCATCATCGTTCCGCTGAATTTCAGGTTTGAAGGTACAGATGTTCTGTTTGCGGCCAATGTCTGCAATCCCAGAGTGTTTTTCTTGGGCTCCGAGTTTTTAAAAGTGGTGCAACCGATTCAAAAAGAACTCAACACCGTCAAACACTATATCTGTATCGGTGATGCTGTTCCGGACGACATGATCGATTATGCAAAAGTAGATGCATACGATGATGTGTCGGATGTAATGGTCGACGTGGATGACCATCATGACCTTGCCATGATGTTCACTTCCGGTACGACCGGAACACCCAAACCGGTCATGCAGACGCACTTTTCATTGAAAAACACGGCTGCCGGAAACGGCATGACCTATTTCGTCCAAAAAAACGACAATTACCTTTTCTTTCTGCCCCTTTTCCACAGTGGGACCATGTTTTTATGGGCGCCATTTTATACCACGGGTGCAACCGGCACTATCCTTCGTGAATTCAACGATCCCAAGTATATTATCGAGGCTATTGCCGAAGAAAAATGCACTGACACCCTTTTTGTCGTACCAGTTGGTATCATGATCTTGAATGCGATTGAGAATGGTACGCTCAACATTGCTGATTACGATTTGTCGGCATGGCGGTACATGGAAATTGGTGCTCAACCGGTGCCTTTCGACATTATGAAGAAGCTGGTCGACAAATTGCCATGCGGCGTTTCGAATATTTACGGAATTACAGAAGGCGGCGGCGGCGGGCTGTTCAATCTTTATCCTGAAGATGTCTTGAGAAAGCCAGGATCCATTGGAAAACCGACCTACGGCGTGGAGGCAAAAATCGTTGATTTTGAAGGCAATGAAGTTGCAGCCCGTTCGGTTGGCGAGCTATTTTTCTCAACAGACCGCATGATGAAGGGATATCATGGGAACCCGAAAATGACCGCTGCTACAATTCAAGACGGGTGGCTTCGTACGGGCGATCTGGTGCAAATCGATGAAGAAGGATTCTTCTACATTGTCGACCGCATGAAGGATATGATTACGAGCGGCGGAGAAAATATTTATCCGGTGGAAATCGAAGATGCTCTGATGGATCACCCCGATATAGAAGACGTAGCCTGCATTGGGTATCCGGATGATCGACTGGTTGAAATCGTGATGGCGGTGGTTCAACTCAAAAAAGGCAAATCTATGACTGAGGAGGAACTGATTAAGTTTGCCGAAACGAAAATGGCGAAATACAAACTACCGCGCAAAGTAATTTTCGATGATATCCCGCGAAGCGCGACAGGAAAAGTAAGGAAACCGCTGATCAGAGAGAAGTATACAGGCAGAAAAGAAGCCTTTAAAAAGCTCAATTAATCGGTGTGGGATACCTTCCCTTATCGTTAAAGTCATCGGCCCGCTGATTAACGCATCATTCGTACGCCAGTTCCAGAGCAGGCCGGGTTTTTTCCATGATTGTACGTCAGAGCATAGCCACCCTTGTGGCCGAAAAGTATGATCTGTTTGTTTCGTGAGGGATGACTCATCGCCAGAGCGTGGGTCAATAGCGCAATCTGCCGCCGGATAGCGACGTATCGGCGGGTGCATTGAAAATAAAAACGTAAACCACAGAAAGGAAAATTTTATGTCTTCACAAGCCCATGTGTTCGCAAATCCTCTTCCCGCCGGTTTGGGTACTTTGGCAATGGCATGCTTCGGCTTTGGGGCGCTATTGACGGGGAAGGTATCCCATGACGTAACCCCTATACTTGCTGTATGGCTTATTGGCGGCTTCTTTGTTCAGATTGTGGTTGCAGTTATAGAGTTCAGGGACAAAAACCTCCCTGGCGCCAATGTATTCCTTATGTTTTCCTGCATTTTTATGCTGACCGGAGCATTGAGTTTCGGTGCTAAATATTTTCTCCACCAGGCTGGAATGCCGTATGATGCTGCAATCGAAGGTTGGTTGTGGCTTGCTATAACATTGTGGTTTTTTATGATGCTTCCGTGCTTCTTGAAAAGCCCGAAAATTCTCCTCATGATTGGCATCCTCATCTGCATCGCTCTTCCATGTATCGTTGCTCTTGATTTCGGTGTCACAGCAGGGAGAGCCACCATCGCAAAAACAGGTGGTTATTCATTGTACATAACAGGAATTCTGGCCATTTATCTTGCAGGAGCGATTTCGATTAACACCCATTTCGGCAGGCAAATTCTGCCTACAACCGCCCCATTTGTACAGTAGATCAGTTCTGTCAAAAGAGTGTGGCCTCTTTTGAATCGATGTGGAGGACGGGATGTGTCCCTTATTGGAAACTTCTTAACATTCCGTCCTTTTTTTCATCTCATAGGTGATTTCCCTATCCTTTCATAGGTGATTTTCCTATCTGTTTATAGGTTATTAATAACGTAAAATTAGTGGCACCTCCGATTTACAGCACCCCACCCTTTCTGTATGTTTATAATCGGATAAATTACTTTTATTATGAAATAAAATAAAGAAAGACGCTGCAACTACTACCATTGAGATGGTGCTATCAAGAAGAGGAGGCAGTCCCATGAATATCGCGCATAATCTTGAACAAACCGCAAAATTTTTGCCGAATAAAACCGCTCTTATTTTTGAAGATCTATCCATCACCTATGCACAACTTGATGAAAAGGTAAACCAGCTGGCGTCGGGGATTGCGAAAATGGGCATTGAAAAAGGAGACCGGCTGGCTCTTTTTATGCCTAATATCCCTGAATTCATCATGATTTATTTTGCGGCGCAGAAACTTGGTGCCATCGTCGTTGCCCTGAATGTTCTTCTGGTGAAAAACGAAGTGCAATATATCCTGAGCGATTGTGGTGCCAGGATCATTTTTGCCGGCAAAGACCAGGTCGAACAGGTCCCGATGGACGAGGTGGAAAGCCTTGAACACCTTATTCTGGTCGAAGGGGATGAAAATGACAGCCGCCATCTCAGCAGAATACTGGACAAAAGCGTTCACACGTTTAAAGCCCTGGATATGGATGCTCATGATCCTGCGGCTATTCTGTATACTTCCGGCACCACAGGATTTCCCAAAGGGGCGACACTCACCCATTTAAACGTCCTTTCCAATATAAGTGCCACCATTTACCACGCCGAAATAAAAGAGAAAGATATCCTCCACCTGTTTTTGCCTCTGTTTCATTGTTTCGGCCAGAATTTCATCATGAACTCCAGTGTCAAAAGAGGGGCCACACTTGTCATGCACAAACGGTTTGAACCCGGACCAGTGGTAGAAGCCGTTAAAAAGCACAAGGTGACCATGTTTTTTGCCGTCCCCACGATCTACATTTACCTGTTAAACATGAAAGATGAGGATCTGGACCTGTCCAGTATCCGGTACTTTTTTACGGCTGCTGCATCCATGCCCCCTGAAGTTGCAGACAGTTGGCATGCCAAGTACAACATGCCCATCCACGATGGCTATGGCTTGACCGAATGTTCTCCTTTCTCGTCCTATAACCATGATTTTAAACACAAACCCGGCTCCATCGGTCATCCTGTCATGAACTGTGAAATGAAAATTATCGATGAAGTCGGAAATCCTGTAGCGCCTGGAGAATGGGGCGAAATCTGCATAAAGGGCCCCAATGTGATGAAAGGTTACTGGAACAAGCCTGAAGCGACGGCGAAAACCATTGTAGACGGCTGGCTCCTGACGGGTGATGTCGGTACCCAGGATGAAGATGGAGATTATTTCATTGTCGACCGGGTAAAAGACATGATCAATTCCGCGGGGAATAATATCTATCCCACTGAAATTGAAAACCATCTGTATAGTCATCCATCGATCCTTGAAGTTGCAGTTTTCGGAATGCATGACGACGTTAAGGGCGAATGTGTAAAGGCGGCCATTGTTCTTCAACCCGGTACAACACTTGAACCCGAAGATATTATTGCATTCTGCCGTACGAAAATGGCCAAATACAAGGTTCCCCAGCAGATCCAATTTGTAGATGAACTCCCAAAAAGTCCTACCGGTAAGATTTTGAAACGGGTTTTACGTGCAGGTGTTTAAGGGGAATCTTCTTGACCGCACTGATTACTATGTATCTCGCTCAGGGTGGAAAAGACGTGATGCAGGCTGTTATAGAAAAGATAAACCGTGAATTATAAATTTTAACCACAACATAAAGGATGATGAAATGGTTAAGGAAATACAGACAATAGGAATTATCGGCTTTAATGTAATGGGCGCGGCCATCGGACTCAATGCCGCATCATCAGGTTATCGGGTTATTTTTAAAGAGCTGAATGACGACCTTGTCAAGGCCATGTATGACCGATGGGTGATGGACGCCCTTGGCAAACGGGTGGCAAAAGGCAAGATGACCCAGGAAGAAATGGATAAGGTGGCCGGCAGAATCACAGGAACTTCCCATTATCCTGATTTGGCGCCCTGTGATCTGGTTATCGAGGCGGCTGTAGAAAAGATGGATTTAAAAATCCAGATCTTTCAGGATCTGGATGCAGCATGCCGTCCCGACACTATTTTAGTCAGTAATACTTCCACGTTTCTTATAGAGAAGCTCATGGCTTCGGTTTCAAATCCGGAGCGAACTGCGGGGTTACATTATTTTTTCCCAGCTAATATAAATAAGTTGGTCGAGGTAATCCGCCAGACAAAGACCAGTGATGAAACCTTTGCGGCCCTGATGACCTTTGCCGAAAAAAATGGAAAAGTAGCAATCTCCGTCAATGATTTTCCAGGATTTGCAATCAATCCGGTATTTATTTCCAGCTATATGGTCCTCAATTCGATGTATAGCGATACCTGTAATGCGGCAACCCTGGATTATGTCTCAAAGCTGGCGTTGGGCGTACGTTACGGCATCATGTGGGTACTTAACGGCTCTGGGTTAGGCACTGCCTATCACGCTGCTGTGTCTATGCACGAATACCTTGCCGACACCGATGTCGGCTTTCCGGCAGTGCCGGTGCAACTCAAATCTCAATTTGAAAGCGGAAAACCCTGGGACATCGAAGCCGTGGTGTCGGATGACGAAGCACTGCTGAAAGCAGCGAAGGAACGTCTGTTGGGATCAATTTTTGCGATTTCTTCTCATCTTATAGAAAAGAATGTTGTTTCCATCAAAGACCTTGAACTGGGAATAAAAACGGCCTTGGCCTGGCCCAAAGGACCTTTCACCTTGATGAACGAAATGGGAATGGCTGAGGCAGCCAGATTGGTACACCTGACTGTCGATAACGGCACGTTCAAAATGCCCAAGACCTTTGCCGCGGGAATCCCATCTGTATGGGAAGTATAACATGAAAATACTCCTGCGTTTATAGCATCGGTGGTTTTGACTGTTGCTCAGGGAAAACGATCCACAGAAGCAACATCATAAAGATATTAAGGTAACGATATGAAACAATTAACGAAAATTGGTGTCATCGGTGCAGGAAATATGGGCAGTGGGATTGCCCAGAAGATTGCCCAGGAAGGGCTTTCCGTCGTCATGGTTGACACACAGGAGACGTTCGTACAAAAAGGCCTTGCAAACATCACGTCACTGCTCCAGGCTGGGGTTGAACGAAAAATTCTCACGCCCGCACAAATGGCGGCAACGGTCTCCCGGATCACGGCAACAGTTGATTTCAATCAGGTTGCAGACGCTGATCTGATTATAGAAGCAGTTTTTGAAGACAAGGGCGTCAAGACAGCTCTTTTTCAAAAGCTCGATGCCATTTGCGACCAGCACACTATTCTTGCCACCAATACCTCAAGCTTTTATGTTCGAGAATTTGCGGAGAAAATCGATCGGCCAGATCGATTTATCGGACTTCATTATTTTTACCACCCTGCTAAAAACCGTCTTCTTGAAATCATCCCCCATCAGGGAACAAGTTCAGAAACGGTGGAAATCGCCGAGATGTTTGCAAAACTTCACGGCAAGACAGCTATTACAGTCAAGGATGCACCGGGCTTTGCCGTTAATCGATTTTTCGTACCATTCTTAAACGAAGCAACTCGAATGCTCGAAGAAAACCTCGCTGACATTCCCACTATCGAAGCCGCTGCCAAGCACGCATTCAAAATTGGCATGGGGGCATTTGAATTGATGAATGTTACCGGCATTCCCATTGCGGTGCATTCTGCGGATACCCTTGGCCGGGAACTTGGGCCGTTTTACGCTACCTCCGCAACACTTCGAAAACAAATGGAAAAAAAGGAAAATTGGGATCTTTCAGGTCAGGTTGATGAATCAAAACTGGAAAAAGTCGAAGACAGATTCCTGGGTGTTTGTTTAGGTGTTGCGGCTGCCTTGGTAGATGAAGGAGTGGCTTCCATTGAAGATACGGATCTCGGAGCAAAAGTCGGTTTGAGATGGGCGAAAGGCCCATTTGAAATCATGAATCGAATTGGGATTGCCAAAACCTGTCAGGTAGTTGAAGCTCTTGCTCAGAAATACCCTGATTTCGCGGTCCCTGAAATTCTGAAAAAACAAAACCAGTCAGGTAAACCGTTTGTGTTCAGGTGTGTTGATTTGAAGGTCAAAGATCAGGTCGCCTATATCACCATCAACCGTCCGGAGGCGATGAACGCCTTGAATGAAGCGGTTGTGCAGCAGCTTGAAGAGAGATTCTCCGAGGCTGAGAGCAATCCAGAGGTTAAAGGTATTGTCATTCAAGGGGCAGGCAAGGCGTTCGTGGCTGGTGCCGATATCCGGTATTTCATCCAGAATATCAAAAACGATCGCATCGACGATACGGTGGCATTTACCAGAGGCGGGCATGAACTTCTGCTCCGTATCGAAAATTCATCCAAGCGAACCATAGCTGTACTGGATGGGCTTTCTCTCGGCGGTGGCAGTGAGCTGGCTTTAGCTTGCCAGGCGATTGTCGCGACTCCAGCCGGTTCGATGGGTTTTCCGGAAACAGCGATCGGTATTTTTCCTGGTCTTGGCGGCATGATTCGGACAGCCCGTCAAATTGGGACGGAGCTGGCCAAATATTATGTTTTCACAGGCAGGACAATCAGTGCCCAAGATGGATTTGACCTTGGTATTATATCCAAAATAGTTAATCCGCAGGATCTTGAAAAGGCAATTGTGGAAATTTGCAACGGACCGAAACAGGACAAATACAGGTCAAGGAACCTTCCGGAACGGTTTGCGGAATTGGCCAAAGTTTGCTCGCCGAACAACGTCAAAGCCCTGTTGGCTGGTTTAAAGCCGGAAGGGGTTGCCGCTGACTTGGCGGAAAAGACTCTGAAGACTATCTCCCGCAAAGCACCTCTGGCTTTGTTGAAGGCTGACGAGCTGATAGATGCTCAACAGAAAGTGTCGATACCTGAAGCCATAGAGCTGGAACTGGCCGAGCTTAAATATATGTTTTCTACAGCAGATGCCTCTGGCCGGGCTCTCGTCGGTTGGAGGGAAGCCTCCCCAGTATCAGGGCAAGTAGCCCGTTCATAATCGGAAAATTTGAATACGATAGTACGCAGTCAGAGCTTTTTTCAGAGGTAAGGTCAACTTGAGGCAGGCTGTATCTCATGTCGAAAAACCAAACATTTCAATTTTAAAAGGAGACATAACAATATGTTAAGCAAAGCATTCATCCCCTATAAAGGGTACTACAGCTCCCCGTTTTCTCGTTGGCAGAGCAGCATGGCGAATGAAAATTCAATCGTCCTTGGATCAAACACCACCAAGCGCTGGCTGGCCTCAAAACAATGGGATCCGAAGATGTTCGATTACCTTATCCTGGGAGTTACCATAGGACAGCCCAAGATTTTTTATGGCGGTCCCTGGTCTGCAGCCCTGATCGGTGCCGACAATATTCCTGGATTACTGGTGAGTCAGGCCTGCTCCACATCGACTGTCGGTATTTTTCAAGCCGCAATGGGTGTTGAGACTGGTTTTTGCAAAAATGCGTATACGTTGTTCTCCGATCGCTGTTCAAATGGCCCGCATACCATCTGGCCGAATCCGATGGGGCCGGGTGGTGAGGTTATTTCTGAAAACTGGATGATGGAACATTTCAACTATGATCCTTGGGGCGGTGCGTCGATGATCCAGACTGCCGAGAATGTCGCCTCCTTGAACGGGGTCACCCGTGAAGAGTGTGATCAGGTAGCATTGCGCCGATATATACAATACACCGAGGCATTGGCGAACGACAGAGCCTTTCAAAAACGTTACATGTTCCCAGTGGAGGTTCAGCTGAGCAAGAAAAAGACCTTGGTCATTGAGAGTGATGAAGGCATCACGGAAACAACAGCCGAAGGCCTTGCGAAATTAAGGCCAGTTTTACCTAATGGAGCGCATACATTTGGCGCCCAGACTCATCCGGCAGATGGCAACTGCGGTTTGATCGTTACTACGCAAGAGAATGCCAAGGAATTAAGCAGCGATCCAAATATTGAAATTCAGATACTGTCCTACGGCTACTCAAGGGTGGAAAAAGCCCAGATGGCGAAGGCACCGGTACCTGCAGCCCAGATGGCTCTGGAGAAAGCAGGTCTGAAAGTGAGCGATATATCGGTCATTAAAACGCATAATCCATTTGCAGCTAATGACATCTATATGGCCAAAGTGATGAATCTTGATGTCAATAACTTCAATAATTACGGAAGTTCATTAGTTTTTGGCCATCCCCAAGCCCCTACGGCCGGAAGATCCATCATCGAAGCCATTGAAGAGTGTGTCATGAAGGGCGGCGGTTATGTCCTTTTCACTGGTTGTGCAGCTGGTGATACCGGCGCTGCCATAGTCTTGAAGGTGAAATAAGGCTCTTTCGATTTAAGCGTACTTTTCAAACAAAATTGTGGGCATATTTCCTCCTTACCACTGACTGCGATCAGATGATTAAGGATGCGCAAGTATGTCCACAATTTTATTGTACCAGGGATTCGGCGTCTGCGGCCACCGCTCCACCAGGAATGGACACCAGCATGGCGCTCTCTTCTTCAGCATCGAGATGGAACTTTCCTGATTTTTTTCTTCATTCTCCTGGGAACCTGATGCACCGGCTAACTAAAAGGACTATAGCAATGCAAACATTACCAAAAGGTGGAAGTTTTCTCTTTGAGGCCACAGCACCCCAAAATATTTTTACACCTGAAGATTTTGATGATGAGCACAAGTTGATTGCGGAAACAGTGACTCATTTTTTAGCGGAAAATGTGCTTTCGAGAATGGAGGAAATAGACGCAAAAAAAGAAGGTCTGATGCGCGAGCTCCTTGTTGAAGCTGGAAAACTCGGCTTGCTTGGAGCAGATATTCCAGAACAGTACGATGGTACGGAAACAGATGAGATCTGCACAACTATCATTGCCGAGAAGGTTGGTGCTACAGGTTCCTTTGCGATAGCGCATGGTGGTCATACCGGTATCGGCAATCTGCCCATTGTTTATTTCGGTAATGAAGCTCAGAAAGCAGCCTATCTTCCTGCAATAGTGTCCGCCGATAAGATTTCGGCCTATGCCTTGACTGAACCAGGTTCCGGATCGGATGCCCTGTCGGCAACATCCAAGGCAGTGCTCAGTTCTGATGGCAAACACTACATTCTCAACGGCAGTAAGACATTTATCTCCAATGCCGGCATGGCAGACATATTTATTGTTTATGCGAAAATTGATGGAGATAAATTCAGTGCTTTTATTGTTGATGGCGATTCCAAAGGATTAACAACAGGTGCTGAAGAGCATAAAATGGGTCTCAAGGGATCCTCAACCCGCAGTGTATTTTTTGATAATGTCAACGTGCCCGTGGAAAACCTGCTCTACGAAGCAGGCAAGGGACATGTGGTTGCCTTCAATATTCTCAACATCGGCCGGCACAAGATTGCTGCCAATGCAGTAGGTGCGGCGAAACTCGCCCTGGACGAATCAGCCCGGTATGCCAATGAACGTAAACAGTTCAAGGTTCCGATCGCCCAGTTCGGGCTCATCAAGGAAAAGCTTGCCGAGATGGCTATTCGCACTTTTGCCGCCGAAAGCGCCGTTTACCGAACCGGGGGCCTGCTCAACAATATGATGCACAGCCTCGATCGGAGCGGACCGGATGGTGGACGGATTACTGCCAAGGGCATTGAAGAGTACGCCCTTGAGTGCTCGATGGAAAAGGTATTCGCGAGCGAAGCGGAAGCATTCGTCGTTGATGAGGGTGTCCAGATTCACGGCGGTTATGGTTACATCGCCGATTATCCGATCGAGAGATTGTATCGAGATGCGCGAGTCAGAAGGATTTTCGAAGGAACGAATGAAATCAATCGAAATCTGATTTCCACCACGCTTATTCGCAGGGCCGCCAAAGGGGCACTGCCTTTGATGGATGCCGTCAGGTCGGTGAGATCGCAGCTTACGACCGGTATTCCCGGTGCGGAAAAATGCGGGCGATCTTGTTCAGGCAACAAAGGACGTCTTTTTGTTCACTCTCGGGATTGCAACCGACACCTTTGGCGATGAATTGCTCAAGCAACAGGAAATCCTTGGGCGTCTGGCGGATATGGCTTTATTTGCCTATGCAATGGAAAGCGCCTGGTGCCGAGCACAAAAGGCGGTAATGAATGGGCAAAGTGGTGCAAAACATAAGGAAAACATGGCCAACGCCTTCATTTACACTACAGTCGAGAAAGTCATATTGGCCGCCAAAGAGGCCCTGGCGAACCTTACCGTAGGGGACGAACTGGTGAAAATGCAGGCCAATGTAGCCATGCTCTTTCAGTATACTCCAGATCGACATTATTGCTCTCAGGCGAGAGATTGCTGGAGAAATATCGGAAGCCGGCAAATATATTGTCTGATTCTTCACACCGCCTCGGCCATTTCGATCCCGAGATGGCCGAAGGCGCAATCCCGCCATCGGCTGGGGGCGAATTCAAAGGGGGAAACGTCAAACCAGCTTGGATCCTTGATCACACTGCACTGCGTTGAATGCATCAGGGCCTCATCCGCTGGGGATGTTTTTTTCAGTCTATTTGTCGACCTGTATACCTTTTTCCGCCACCAAGGGACCATCTTTTCGCCAGGCCCAACAGGAATCGACAAGGTGTCTGCCTGTTTGCGGATCGGGCGATACAGCTTCTTTCTGCTGCCAGGCGATATTTATCCACGCCCCCTGAACAGCCGCCGGGGCCATGGTCAGCAACAGGGTGTTCAAATGGACACACCCTTTGCTGCCGCCAACCATCTTTTTGATTTTCGATGAAAAACCGCGGGTGATACCCATGCCTTTGATCTGATCGAGACTGGTCACCATAGCCGGACAATCACCGCGTGGGACCCGGGGCAGAGACACGGCGACATCCTTGATCGTCTTGGTCCTGGTGTCGATCAGCAACTCGATCTTCATGTGGTGATAGATCCCAGGGACGATCCGCTCCCCAAAATTGTTGATAAAACCGACATACCGTTGCTCTTTCAGCTCGCCGACCACCAGGACGTGGTCGGCATCCCAGGAATACGTCGCTACATCGATATTGCGGTTATGAATGTTCTTTTTGTCGCATTGATCCAGAAAGCTCATCTTGTCGTATCCATTTTCGGAAAGGTTGATAAAGTTCCTCATGCCATGGCGCCTAGGCTATCGAACATGTCCGGAGTTGTCAACATCGCTGCCTCGTGCGAAAAAGCCACCTTCAATGAAGCCGCTTGCAACGAGAAGCGGTGATCATTTTTTGAGGAGGGGCCTTGCAGTTGGCCGGTTTGTACTTTTAACATATTGCATTGATAGGTCATCATGACATTATCTGGTATAATTGCGTTTCCGGCAGCGCGGCGAAGAGCCAGCCGGTTACGTGCCGACGCAATTTCAATCTCAACCCGATTCAGCAGCGCTAAAGATGGGATATGGACGATAAAAAAATAGAAGAGCATAAAGCGAAATTGCGCAGCCTCGGTGAAGAATACATCTACGCCCTGATCGACAACCCCTACGAGTGCCCGATTGTCATAGGCCCGGATGGCGTCATCGTTTTTATCAGTCGCTACAGCGAGAAACTATTGGGGATCGATGCCGACGCCGCCGTCGGCAAACATGTCACCGAGATCGTCGAAGGCACCCACCTCCATGAAATCCTCAAAGACGGCAAGGCCCGGATCGGGGACATGCTGTACATCGGCGGGCGGCAACAGCTGATCTCCAGGATCCCCCTGAAAGATTTCGAGGGCAGGCTGATCGGCGCCGTCGGCAAAGGGATGCTGAACGAGGTCACGCGGCTCTGGGATCTCCAGAAAAAGGTCGAACTGCTCGACGGACAGCTGCGATACTACCAGAACCAGGTCAGCCAGCTCAAAGGGGGGAACGTCATCATCGGCCAATCCGCCCCTATCCTGGATATCAAGGAAAAATGTTTGCTGGCGGCGAAAACGACGTCGACGATTCTGATTACCGGTGAGTCGGGGACGGGGAAGGAGGTCATCGCCTATTTCATCCATCAGTCGAGTCAGCGGGCCGATCAACCCTTTATCAAGGTCAACTGCGCCTCGATTCCGCCGGAACTGTTCGAGAGCGAGCTGTTCGGCTATGAGCACGGGGCGTTCACCGGCGCCCGGTCAAAGGGGAAAATGGGCAAGTTTGAGATGGCCCACGGCGGGACGATCCTGCTCGACGAGATCGGCGAACTGCCCTTGTCGATGCAGGCCAAGCTCCTGCGGGTGCTGCAGGAACGGACCGTCGATCGGCTGGGCGGGACAAAGACCATCCCGGTCGATTTCCGGCTGATCGCCGCCACCAACCGTGACCTCAGTGAACTGATCAAGGAAGATAAGTTCAGGATAGATCTGTACTTCCGCATCAACGTCTTCAACATCCAGGCGCCAAGCCTGCGGCAGATGCCGGAAGATATCCCACTGATTGCCAACTATCTGTTATCGCAACTCAAATCGGAGATCTCCTGGGGCCCTTCGGGGATCTCCGACGAGGCCCTGGAACTGATGCAGCGCTATTCCTGGCCCGGCAACGTCCGGGAACTGCGCAATGTCATGGAAAAGGCCTCGATCATCGCCAGGGGCAACATGATCATGCCGGAAGATCTTCCGGAGCAGATCCGTCATGGCGATGATGAAGGGCAGGGGCAGAACGATTCGCCGCTGGTGGGCAACCTCAAGCAGATCCTGGAAGAGACGGAAAAGAAGGTCATCGAGGATGTCCTGCGGTCGGTTCAGGGCAACAAATCGAAGGCGGCCGATATCCTGGGGATTCATCGGACATCGCTGTACGACAAGCTCAACAAGGCAAAAACACCGGCGACGGGGGATGTGGAGCGTCCGTAAAAGCCCTCCATCTTGAGAAAAGTCGCCATCTCCTCCGGTGAGCAGATAGACGGCGGGGGAGGACTGTGGCATTTTTACTTGTACTTCAATTTCAACAGCTCATCGTCCAATCCATAGCGGACAACGTCGATCCGGCAACCACCGCGTCCTGGTTCGGCAACCAGACACGGCACACCGCTTGCCCCATCAAAGTCTGTTCTTCGATGACCTTGCAGGCGCTGTTATGAATGGTGATGTATTGCCAAAGCGACTCCATCAGGCTATTGCTCCTGCGGACTCAAGCAATTTTTTCCGGAAATAGACAAAACTTGGGGACGAATTGTTTGCTACATCCATATGAGGGGAGATCTTTTCAGCCCATTGTGATTTTTCGGCACCGACAGCCTGCCAGCCTTTGGCGGAAAGTGCGGCAGATCCTCCGTTATAAATTGCGTCGGCCAAGCGTTCCCATGTGCCGCAAATGGAATCATTCACATATGCATTCAAAACAGGCTCTTTGGCCTTTAGATAGGCAGATTTCACCGCTGGGATGTCTCCAAGGAACCAGGCCTCACCTTCTTCAATCGCAATGCAAAAATGGGTTTCTGGTCTTGGATTGCATCTGTTCAAGATGGCAAAGAGCTCTTGGCGAAACGCCTTCAGACACTTGTCGTCAAGATCACAGACCACAAAAACGGCAGCTGGAAAATTCTGCCAGGTTTTGCCATAACCATTCAGAAGTCGTGGTAAATTATCAAGAAGAATGCGCTTGCTTGCATCGACACCAGTGCGCATGTTTTTGGGTATACGACCAATACCTTTATACGCAATGATTTTGAACGTATGGTCATCGCCGATAATTTTGGGAACGAGAATATCGAGCGCTTTCTTGCTGGACTGGTCTTCAACGAGGATCTCAAAATGCATCCGATCACCTCGCATCCAGATAATCGCTGTACCAAAGTCCTCCTAACAGCAAGCCCTCGGCCACCATGTTTTTGACGATAGCATCGTCGCTTGCTCTACGAATAACCGAATAGCCATCCCAACCCTTTTCCAAAATCCAGACTTCGGCAGGCTCTAAGGCATCAACCAGATAGGGCTGGTGAGTCGTGATGAAAACCTGAGATCCGCCCTTGCGACCCGTGGCATGCTCACGGAATTCCTTCGCTAAGGATTCTAGAAGCTTATGGTACAACCCGTTTTCCGGTTCTTCGATACATAAAAACGGTGGTGGTGTCGGATCTTCGAGCAACAGGAGATATGCGAATACCTTCAATGTCCCATCAGACATTTGTTGTGAATAAAATGGGTCTTGAAAACCTTTGTCATTAAACCGCAGCAACAAGCGGCCATCGTTTGTTTTTTCTGTATCAATCTTGTTGATGCCCGGGATTTTTTCCGCGATCCGGTTCAGGATAGCCTGGAAACGCTTTGGATGTTCCCGCTCCATGAATTGCACAACATTCCCAAGATTGTCTCCATGGATGTTGAGATGCTTTTGGGGCCCGGCGAGGGGCAGGCTTCTGGCTGCGTCCGGTGTGAAATAGCTGAGGTACCATCCTTCGATGAACTTGCGAAACGCAGAAATCCTCGGATGTTGTTTCAATGAACCCAGTGTGGCAATTCCGAGCTTGCGCATGTCCTCAAGTTCGACGACATCGGTTTCCTTGGACTCTTCTTTTGCCTCACCTGATTTAATGGACTCCATCAAACCGAGCAGATCAAACTCTCCCTGTTCTTCATCGATCTGACGGCCCTCTTGATCGCCTTTCCAAACAACACCTTTTCCACTGTTCAACACAAGAAACGAGAAGGGCCATCCATGCTTCTGGCCTTTGCGCCTCTGCCTGAGGCGTTCTTTCAACACATAGGGACGACCTGAACTATCAACATCAATCGAAATTTCATAGGTAATCGGCCGTGCATTCCCGTCTTCCTTGTAATAGACCTCGAATTCGATTGGCCCTTTTTGGCCTTGCGCCCGGATACGCTCAAATCCTCCCCTGCCGCGAGAGTCGCACGCATCTTCTACGCCTGACTTCAAAGCATCTGCAAGGAACCCGAAGGCGTCAAACAGCGTACTCTTGCCAACACCATTTTTACCGATCACCGCCGTCATGGGTGTGAGAGGTTCGGCTTGCTGCTGATTCCACAACCGACCAAGCGTTATGTCCTTTAATGCCCTAAAATTCTTTATTCTAAAACCTTCAATCTTGGCCATTATTCTCCCCCCATCTCTCTTCGATAGACCGATCTCGCTTTTTCGAGGAATCGCTCTTTTGAACTGTCGCCGGATATAGCGTAATCGTACTCATGAAGCAGTTTTTGAAGCCTGTTGAGCTCATCAACCATTATTTTCAGGAATTCGATAGTTTCAGGTGGATGCTGAAATCCATAAGGTGTATCTATCGGATTAGAGCTGTCATATTCAACATTATTATACGTGATATCCTGTTCGAGTTGTTCAGCGATGTATCCCAGATAGCTTTCTTGATAATCAAAATGTCCGCCACTCATTTCAAACCCCTCCCATTCTCGATACTGCCTGGTCGTACCACATGAGTAGTTCCGGATTTTCTTTCAGAACGTTGTTGAGGAACTTGTCGGCCAAGGCAACTATGACGGTGTAGTAGCGCTCCGGCCAAGCCTTTTTGAAACCGGCGCGGATAGCATCTTCGCTGTCAATCAACGTGTATGCTTCGAATAAAATCATCATGCAGGTTTCGTTGATATTACAGCTTGTCATATTTGGTAAAAGTTCCTTTTGCCTTTTCAATTGGGTAGTTAGCTCGATTTACTTCTATTTTTTTGGCAACAGCGTCTTCAATTGATAGACCAAGATCATGACAAATGTATAAAAGAAGGATAGTTACATCCGCCAATTCCGACTCGATTTCTGTCTTATGTTGTATTTTTATAGATTCGATGTCAGAGTCGCGTGCCCAGCGAAAATGGGCGAGCAACTCGGCTGCCTCAACACATAGAGCTGCGCTGAGATTCCTTATAGTGTGGAACTGTTCCCATTCCCTTTCATGTCTGAATTGAAGCAATAAATTCAACAAATTTTTTGAAATCAAATGAGTACCTCATGCTTGGAATCGATTTTTGAAATGCCAGTCTAACAGGTCGGGATCAGGTCGCATAGACGGACTGGCAGGCACGACCGACAAAGGTTTATGGTCGAGACGATAGTAAATTTTTCCATTGAACCATTCTTCTCGAATACGAGGACTGATGCGTATTTCGAGATCAGGGGTGACGCTGACCAGGCCTACGTCAAATAGTCGGTGGAAGTCGGCTCGAAGCAAGAGACCATTGCGCACATCATGCTCACCTGTGCCTGAATAAGGAACAATATGCGCCGCCTCTAATGTCACCAAGGTCTTCTCTCCGGTGATTGCACAACGCCGCTGATAAGCCTCTGTCACCAAAAGGCGGAATGACGATTGCCCAATTCGGGGTCTAACGGTAACAGGGGTGCCATATTTTTCTCTGGGTTCTGCTATAACACCGGCCCATTCCTCACCATTCTCCTTTAAATCAACCAACGTTAACATTCGAAGTTGAATATCATTCCAGATTTTGTTACCTGCGGACTCGGTAGTCTCATACATCTTGCCTCGTACTATAGATGGCGCCCAACCGGGTGGGTCTGAAAGCCAATTACTTTTGTCAAAGAAAAATGGATTTGCTAAAACGGTGCAACCAATCTCGCCATCATTGCGACTATTTGATGTTAAAGGAGATATAAGATTACGAAGTTCCGTAAGCGAGCTACAACCATTTTTAGGGCCGAATATTTCCCACGCTAGGCTCAGTGGTAATTTACTGTAGGTAACGAAATAACCTCCACCAGCAATATGGTTATGCGGTCGTCTTAGCTTAAATAAAAACGGAAGACCAATCGGTGCGTTTGAAAATGGAGGTGTCGCACTTGGCTGCCAAAAATTTACTTCTTCTGGCTGCAATTCAGAAAGAAATTTGAACCACTGATTATCTGTAACGCCTACCCAAAATTTCATTTATATCTCTCATTAAAATAATGATAGCATTTTATCTCACTACTCAAAACTAAATCATACTTACCCTATTCTATTGATTTGGGATAGTAGTGTAAGACGGCGGATCGCTCAGATTCAGGATGTCCTCGTCGTTGCCGATGGGAAAGCCTTCGATCTTGCGGAACTCCGGGTCCTGCAGCTTCCTGCGCAGTTCCTTGGTAAAGTGGGCGCGGCGGGCCTCGTCGTTGTCAAAGGTCATGCCTAAACAGGTCACGGGTCCCGAGTCGCGGATCGCGGGTTCTTCCATCTCGAATAGAGTCCGTTGCTGTCCGTATTTATCCCTTATAAATTACTCCGATTCTTTGTGCTTCTTTTGACTCGTGACTCATGACTCGCGACCCGTGACAATTTTACGTCCTTTTTCTGTGATTCGATATTTTTGCAGGCGGCTATTGGGTTTATCGGGGATGGTCATTTCGATGGCGCGATTCGTCAAAAGCGTTCTCATGACCTTATTGAGTTGCCCGGACACACCCTTCTGCCCAAGTGCCGTAGAAATATCAGCTTTCCCCATGTGGCCAGCCATAAGCAGACGCAATACACGTTTGTCCAACGACTCTGGCTGTGACTCTGGCTGTGACTCTGGCTGTGACTCTGGCTGTGCCTCGACTCGGGGCGTGACTTGCTCGTTCGGGATAATTTTGGTGGTCTTGGCCGGGTTCGCCCCGAATTCCGGGACGCTGATGATCATGCGGAAGCTGTCGCCTTCGATGAGCTGGGGATCGGTACCGCCGTATTTTTTGCCGTACAGCATCATCTTGCGCATGCCGGAACCGAGTTCGTCCGCACGGTCGATTTCACGAAAGAAGGCGCTGAGGATGGGGTTTTTCTGATAAGGGATCATCGTCTCCGGATTGAGCAGACCAAAGCCGTGGGGCCGACTGGGATTATCCGTAACAACCCGACCATATTCGATAATCAGGCGGGAGGTAGCGCCACTGGCGTATTCCCGATGAATGAGCATGTTGGATGCAACTTCCCGAAAGATGTGATCCCGCAGACTGCGGCGCTCAATGCCTTCGAGGTAGAAGGGGTCGGGCAGGTGCTTTTGCACGAAGGCCAGAATACGGTCGTAGCTGTCGATAAGGTTGGTGATCACGAGATCGCGGTCATCATAGCGATCGACATCCACTTTGCGCAGGAGGAGGTCGGTTCGGTGGGCGGGGCAAACCTGCCGGATCTGCGTATCATGACCAAAGAGCATGACACCCGCGAGGGTGATACCGGTTTTGCCGGATTCGGGATCGGTCTGCACCAGTTGGGCGCTCTGGAGCAAGGCTCCATCGTCCATGTCCGCCCAAGGGTGGTTCTTCCGGTTGATGCGCACATGGCGGCGACAGCGATCAATCAGATCTGCGCGGAGGTCTTCCGGCTGAATCCAGCGATAAACGCGGTTTTCGCTGTAGGTGGCCTGCTTGCGTTGATACAACCGAGCCACCTGCACGGTGTGGTCGGTGATGTCCAGGTCGCCATCCTCGTTGCGATCATAGATGCGTCCATTACAGCGGTGAACCTGGGAGCTTTCAGGCACATAGATGTGAAGCAGTCTTTTCCCTTCCAGCGCAGCCTCATCAATGGACAAATACGTGGGCGGTGTCAGTTTCTGGGGATTGTTAATGGCGGTGACGAAATCCTTACACACCTGTTCGAGTGCATCCGGATCGATTCCCTGAACCGAGCCGTCATCCTTCACACCCAGAAGAATCGTTCCCCCATGGCGATTCAGGAGAGCACAAACGGTCTCATAGACGGATTTCGGCAACTGATCGCGGCATGCTTTAAACTCGACATCGATGCCTTCGCCTTTGGTAATCAGCGCCTTCAACTGGTGTTCATTGGTGTTCATTCGTAGTTCACCCTTCCATAACGATCCGTACTTTGGCCGGGCCCTTGCCCTTGGTGAGTTGATCGATGTACCCCTCAAAGCGTTTCTTCATATCTGCCGGGGTGGACGGTATCACGTGTCAATTACTTTGTCCGGTTGGCGACAATTACCTTGGCCGGTTTTCGAGCATTCGATCCAACTCGTCGTCCAATGCAATCAGCAGCACTGCCGCATTGCTTGCCCCTAATCACTCACCCCTGTTTCGCCTGGCCGATATCCACAATGCGGGCAGATGGGCGTGGTGTCGAGGTGCTTCTCGGTCAGGGAAAAACAGTTCTTCAACCCCGCCACACCCACCAGCAGCACCAGGCGGTGGTACAGACCTTCGGCTGCCTGCAGGGATTGTTTGATCTTGTCGTTAATCGGCATAGCCATGGTCGCTCCTTATCGCTCGATGTCCGGCTTATCGGATTTATCAGCCGCACCGCCGGAGCGGACCCATTTGTCCACTTCGTCTTGTTTGAACATCCAGCGACGGCCGACACGGTGACCGGGCATAGACCGTTGCTCGATCCATTTATAGACCGTCTCGTTGCTTACATTCAGATATTTGCACATGTCATCGACCGTCAGCCATCTGTCGTCCATAGCCTTCATCCCTTGTTCATCATGTTTTCGGTAGTAGCCCGAAGGTCTCCAGGAAACCCGGAATCCGGACAATGCCGCAAATCAACTGCAACACATTACATTGACGGTTTGTCAAAACCAAGCGTTTGTGCCGATTAGTGCCGACTTTTCCAAAAAAGACATGATTGTCGTTCGTGATACGATCGCTGAGCTGAGGCGCACACATGGTGCATGTCCCTACCTGGCGGGTGTCGATGCTCTTGCCGGGGGCTGAGTTCAGGGATGTAGCAAACAGCCTACAGTGTATAACATCCCCTACACAATCCATGAAATTCAGTGGAACAGGTCGTTTGCCGGTGGCTTGCCCCCCATTCATCCCGCTAATGTAGCATTCTCCCTACATTTCATCCTCGCCATCCCTTGTCGCCCTAAGACCTGATTAATGACGTAATTTCAATAATATAAAAAAATATACATTATTGGCACATCTATTGCTTTTAAACCTGTGTCTGTAGGCCGATAAGCACACTGCATCCAACAGGGAACGGGATAGATGAATTCCAGCCACGATAAAGTCATGACACTCGAGGAGGCAATCGCCAGATTTGTCACCGACGGTTGTCATATTTCGATCGGCGGCTTTACCGTCAATCGAAATCCGATGGCTGCAGTCTACGAGATCATCCGGCAGGGGAGAAAAAATCTCCATTGCTATGCCCATTCGAACGGCACCGGTGTCGATGAGCTGATCGGCGGCGGGTGCATTTCCCGGCTCGAGATCGCCTACGGCGGCAACGGCAAGGCGGCGCCGACCTGCATCCGCTTCAAGCTCGCCGTCCAGCGGGGACAACTCCAGGTCGAAGATTACACCAATTACCAGATGGCGCTCCGCTTCCTTGCCGGCGCCATGGGCGTTCCGTTTCTTCCCACGTTGTCAGGGTTGGGCACCGACATCGTTCGCAAATGGGGATTTTCTCCGGAGATGAGAGCCAAAAACCCGGAATTGCCGGATAAAAAACTGGAAATCATTGACAATCCATTCGGCAATTGGGGAGGTGCCGCCAAGGTCGTCCTGGTTCCGGCGATCAATCCCGATGTCACCATCATCCACGTCCAGAAGGCGGACAAGAACGGCACCTGCCGGATCGAAGGGTTGAATTTTGCCGATATCGATCAGGTCAAGGCCGCGAAAAACGTCATCGTGACCTGCGAAGAAATCGTTCGCTACCGATCAGTTGCGAGAACGACCCGAGCACAATTCGATCCCCTTTATCCATGTTGATGCCGTTGTTCATGTGCCGTTCGGCGCCTATCCATCTGCATGCCACAACTGTTACGATTATGACCCCATCTATTTTCGGCATATCAGTCATTTCGCCAAAGATGACAAGCTGTATACGGAATACCTGGCGAAGTTCGTCTATGGCGTCAAAGACCATGAGGGTCTGTTAAATCTTGTGGGCAAGGGGCATCTGGATACCATATCCGCCGATAAGACAACCGGATATGCGATCGGTCTGGACAGGCGCTGAGTTGCCTCGGGAGAAGTGAGTTGATGGATTACACCTCAAAAGAAATGATGGCGATCATGGCCGCAAGAGAGATTCACGACGGTGATATCGTCTTCTGCGGTACCGGCATTTCCATGGTGACGGCGATGGCCGCCAAGCATATCAACGCGCCGGAGAGCATCATTTTTTTTGAAACCGGGGCGATCGATCCGAAGCTTGAAGAGATTCCGATGGCCGTCGCCGACCCGCGGGTCATGTACGGCGCCGCCTCCAACAGCGGGTTGCTGGAGGCATTCGCCACGATGCAGAACCGCAAGACCGGCAGTCGGGTCATCGGCATTCTGGGGGCGGCGCAGGTCGACAGGTACGGCAACCTCAACTCAACCTGCATCGGCGAGTATGCGCAGCCGGAGATCCGTTTTCCCGGCAGCGGCGGGGCCTGCGATGTCGCCTCGTTCGTCCCCGGGTATCTTGTTTTCATGCACCACGAAAAACGCAAGTTCCCGCTCAAGCTGGATTATCTGACCAGTCCCGGCTATCTGGATGGACCGGGGGCCAGGGAGCGGGAAGGGCTGTTGCCGGGTGGGCCGACGGCCGTCGTCACCAATCTCGGGATGATGCGTTTCGATGCCGACACCAAGGAGATGTATCTTGCCTATTGCTATCCTGGGGTAACTCCTCAGGATATTTTAGACAACATGGAATTCTCGGTGGATGTTTCGAGGGCAGGGGAGGCGACGCCGCCAACGGAGGTTGAACTGACGATCCTGCGTCAAAGGGTCGACCCCCACAAGCTCGTTTTATATTGATGAAAGCCACGCCGCGTTGGTGATGGTGGCAGGTAGCGGTTCAGGAAGACTGCAGAGGAAAAATATGCTCTGCAAGGTAGCACAGGCTACAAAAAGCTGGAAATAACAAACAAAAATCATACTGAACAAAAGGAGAACACCATGCATTTCAAATTGACCGACGAACAGAAGATGATGCAGGACATGGCCAAGGATTTTGCCGAGAAGGAGATCCTGCCCACCCTGAAGGAAGATGAAAAAAACCATACCTTCCGTCCCGAGCTGGTGAAGAAGATGGGCGATCTCGGTTTCTTCGGCTGTGCGATCCCGGAAGAATACGGCGGCAACGGCTGCGGCTTTTTCGAGTCGGTTCTCCTCGGCGAGCAGCTGGCGACGGTCAGCGGCTCCTGGCGGGTGCCCCTCAACATGCAGAATATCGGCCCGGCGATCACCGTCAACAAGTTCGGCACCAAGGAGCAGAAAGAGCGCTTCATCCCGGGCTGGGTCAAGGGCGAGTCGATGGGCTTTTTCGGCATCACCGAGCCCAACTCCGGTTCGGACGTCGCCAGCATGGGGACGACGGCCACCGATCGTGGCGATCACTGGGAGCTCAATGGCCAGAAGATGTGGATCTCCAACGCCCATGTCGGCGACTGGGGCCTGCTCTACGCCTTCACCGACCGGAGCAAGAAGTACAACGGCATGACCTGCTTCATCATCAACCTGAAGGACAACGAGGGCATCGTCACCGCCCCGATCGAGACCAAGCTGGGACTCCATTGTTCTCCCACCGGCGAGATTGCCTTCACCAACGCCAAAATTCCGAAGGATTCGGTTCTGGGTGAGGTCGGCCAGGGCTTCAAGATCTGCATGTTCCAGCTCAACAACACCCGGGTCAGCTGTGCCTCCGGCGCTCTCGGCATCGGCGGCGGGGCCATCAAGGCCGCCATCGAGTATGCCAACGAGCGGACCCAGTTCGGCAAGAAGATCGGCAGCTTCCAGATGATCCAGGCATCGATCGCCGAAATGGTTGCCGAGCACGAAGCCGCCAAACTGCTGGTCTATCAGGCCGCCTGGCTGAAGGATCAGGGGATGCCCAACCAGTACCAGACCTCCATGGCCAAGCTGTTCGCCTCCGAGGCCGCGGTCCATGCCGCCCTCGAGACCATGAAGATCTTCGGCAGCTACGGCTTCTCCACCGAGTTCCCGGCCGAACGTTTCCTGCGCGACGCCCAGTCGCTGCGGGTCGTCGAGGGGACCAGCAATATCCAGAAAACGATCATTGCCGGCATGGCCCTCGGGGATACCCCCAACCGCTGATCACATCGGGGGCAGAACTCGAAACAGTGGAATTACACGTGTTCAGTTGAACAAAAGGAGATTGGTATGTCACGTCGACAAACACCATTGCGTCCATATTTTGAGAGCATGCCCCCGATCGGCAGTGCTCTGAGTGAAGTTGAAGTTACCCGCACCGAAGAAAACGTCAAACTGGTCAGGGAGCAGGAACAGCTCGTCGCCAAGGAAGTCGAGCGGGTCAAGAACGCCGGGATCCCGGCCCAGAAGGTTCATGATCGCGGCGGCATGACCGTGTATGACCGTCTCGACTACCTGGTCGACCCCGGGACCTGGTGCCCCCTCCACACCCTGTACAACCCCCGCGACAACGAGGAGGGATGCACCGGGGTGGTCAACGGTATCGGCAAGATATCCGGCAAGTGGGCGGTCATCATCGGCTTTGACAACAAGGTCATGGCCGGTGCGTGGATAGCGGGTCAGTCGGAGAACATCCTGATGGTCACCGACATGGCCAAGCGGCTCAACATCCCGCTGGTCTGGATGACCAACTGCAGCGGCGTCAAGCTGATGGAGCAGGAGACCGTCTACGCCGGCCGGCGGGGGAGCGGCACCCCGTTCTTCCGCCATGCCGACCTCAATCATCTTGGGGTTCCGATCCTCAACGCCATCTATGGCACCAATCCGGCCGGTGGCGGCTACCAGGGGATCAGCCCGACGATCCTGCTGGCCCACAAGGATGCCAACATCGCCGTCGGCGGCGCCGGTATCGTCGGCGGGATGAATCCGAAGGGGCATTTCGATGTCGAAGCGGCAAAGGCGCTGATCGAGGCCACCAAGGCCTTCAAGGCCAAGAGTCCCGGCCGGGTCGAGACCCATTTTGACCAGACTGCCTATTTCCGCGAGGTCCACGACACCGAACAGGGGGTATTGGACGGTATCAAGCAGTATATGCGGATGTTGCCGGCCTACGATCCCACGATGTTCCGGGTCGCCGCCCCGGTGGAGCCGAAGTTTTCCGGCGAGGATCTCAACCGGATCCTGCCCGTCAACCAGAAGCGGCAATACGATGCCAAGCAGATTCTCGCCCGTCTGACCGACAACAGCGAGTTCATGGAGTATCGATCCGACTATGGTCCCGAGGTCTTTACCGGGATCGCCAAGGTCGATGGTTTTCCGGTGGCCTTCATCGGCAACAATCAGGGTTTCTTCCCCGATTATCCGAAGTATGCCAACGACACCTATTTCGGGGTCGGGGGCAAGCATTACCGTGAAGGACTGATCAAGCAGGGCGAATTCGTCACCCTCTGCGGGCGGGACAATCTGCCCATCATCTGGCTGCAGGATACGTCCGGGATCGATGTCGGCGATCTGGCGGAGGAGGCCGAACTGCTTTCTCTCGGTCAGTCGCTGATCTATTCGATCGAGCAGACCGAGCTGTCGATGATGTGCGTTGTTCTGCGCAAAGGCTCGGCCGCCGCCCACTATATCATGTGCGGGCCCCAGGCCAATAACAACAACGCCTTCACCCTCGGCACCCCGATGACGGAAATTTATGTCATGCACGGTGAGACCGCCGCCGCCGCCTCATACGCCCGGCGCCTGGTCAAGGAGGATGACGGCCGGCAAACCCCTCGATCCGGTTCTCGACAAGATGAACCAGATGATCAAGGATTATCAGGACAAATCACGCCCGGCCTACTGCGCGATGAATGGCTTCGTCGATGAAATCGTCGCGTTGCCTGATCTGCGCAAATACATCCAGGCGTTTGTCGGGGCCAATTATCAGAATCCACGATCGATCACTCCGGTCCATCAAATGCTCCTTCCCCGGATCATCAAGGGATAGAGAAGGCAACGGCAACGGCGGATATCGTCCGTGATGGGGGAATGTACCCTGACGAGTGATAGCCGTTGCCCGACAAATCGGAGCAAATGGAACGGCAAAAAGGAGCTATGGAAATGGAAAAAGTAGTCATTGTCAGTGGATGCAGAACAGCGGTGGGCGCCTTCGGCGGCGTCTTGAAGGATGTGCCGGTCGTCGACCTCGGGGCCCTGGTCCTGCGGAAGACCCTGGAGAAGGCCGGGCTGCGGCCGGTGGCCGGTGCCGATCTGGCCGAGACCGTGCCGGGCAAACTCGCCGACCGCAACCGGATCGAGCTGGAAGAAAAATATGCCGGCTGGGACGCCGGCCTGCGGGAGATCGCCGTCGACGAGGTCATCATGGGCAACGTCCTCCAGGCCGGCCAGGGCCAGAACCCGGCCCGCCAGGCGACGATCCGGGCCGGGATCGCCAAGGAGACGCCGGCCTTCACGATCAACAAGGTCTGCGGCTCCGGCCTCAAGGCGATCGCCCTGGCCGCCCAGTCGATCATGACCGGCCAGGCCGAGGTCGTGCTCGCCGGCGGCCAGGAGAACATGAGCCAGGTGCCGATGGCGCTGATGAAGGGGCGCTGGGGCTACCGCATGGAGATCACCGGGGTCGGCGAGATCCACGACCTGATGGTCTATGACGCCCTGTACGAAAAATTCTACGGCTACCACATGGGCGTCACCGCCGAGAACATCGCCAAGCTGTACAATATCAGCCGCGAGGACCAGGACCGCCTGGCCTGCCAGAGCCATGCCCGGGCGATGGAGGCGATCGAAACCGGGATCTTCGCCGACGAGATCGTGCCGGTCAAGGTTCCGTCGCGCAAGCAGGAGATCATCGTCGACCGCGACGAGCGGCCGATGGCGACCTCCATGGAGAAACTGGCCAAACTGCGGCCGGTCTTCACGAAGGACGGCTCGGTCACTGCCGGCAACGCCTCCGGCATCAACGACGGGGCGGCGGCGGTGCTGCTGATGAGCGAGAGCCGGGCCAAGGCGCTGGGCCTCAAACCGCTGCTGACGATCGAGAGCTTCGCCTCGGGCGGGGTCGACCCGGCCTACATGGGCCTCGGTCCGGTGCCGGCGATCCGCCGCGCCCTGAAACAGGCGAAGATGACGATCGCCGATATCGACCTGATCGAGCTGAACGAGGCCTTCGCCGCCCAGGCGATCGGCTGCATGCTCGAGCTCGGGATCGATGTCGACAAGCCCAACCGTTACGGCAGCGCGGTCTCGATGGGCCATCCGGTCGGCTGCACCGGCGCCCGGCAGATGGTCACCACCCTGAACCAGATGCAGCGCGGCAACCACGCCACCGGCCTGATCAGCATGTGCATCGGCGGCGGCATGGGCATGGCGATGGTCGTGAAACGATAACTCCAGCCGGCCCGGCATGCCGGGCCAGCTGTAATGATAAATTTATCTTATAAAAACAGGTAAGTTATGGAAATAGCAACATTTGGAGTCATCGGTGCCGGCCAGATGGGCGGCGGCATCGCCCAGGTCGCCGCCGCCAGCGGCCTGAACGTCATCCTCCACGATATCGCCGACGAGTTCGTCGCCAAGGGGATGAAGGCCATCACCGCCAACCTGCAGCGCAGCGTCGACAAGGGCAAGCTGGCGGCCGACGAGATGCAGGCCATCCTCGGCCGGATCAAGACCGTCACCGATCTGGCGGCGATGAAGGATGCCGATATCGTCGTCGAGGCGGCCTCGGAAAGAGAGGACATCAAGTTCAACATCTTCGCCCAGCTCGACCAGATCTGCCCGCCCCACACGATCCTCGCCTCCAACACCTCGTCGATCCCGATCGGCCGCATCGCCGCGCGCACGAGCCGGCCGGACAAGGTCATCGGCATGCACTTCATGAACCCGGTGCCGGTGATGAAGCTGGTCGAGGTCATCCGCGCCCTGCCGACCTCGGACGAGACCTACCGGGACACCGTCGATCTGGCCGTCAAGATGGGCAAGGTCCCGGCCCAGGCGGGCGATTATCCGGGGTTCATCGCCAACCGCATCCTGCTGCCGATGATCAACGAGGCGATTTTCTGCCTGTACCAGAGCGTCGGCGATTGCGAGGCGATCGATACGGTCATGAAACTGGGGATGAACCACCCGATGGGGCCGCTGGCCCTGGCCGACCTGATCGGTCTCGACACCTGCCTGGCGATCCTCACGACCCTGCACCAGGGCCTGGGCGATCCCAAGTACCGCCCCTGCCCGCTGCTCCGCCAGTACGTCGAGGCGGGCTGGCTGGGCCGCAAGAGCGGCCGCGGTTTTTATACCTATAAATGAACAACGTCCATGACGTTTGGAGGATGCGGAGATGACAGAGCTGGCCTTTCAGGATCAATACGCCGATGAATACGCCCATTGTTATGGCTGCGGAAGACTCAACGAAGACGGCATGAAGTTGAAGAGCTACTGGGACGGCGAGGAGACCGTATGCCGTTTCACTCCCGACCCGAAGTATTCGGGCGGGTATCCGGGTTTTCTCTATGGCGGCATGATCGCCTCGCTGATGGACTGTCACGGGGCCGCGACCGCCTGGGCCGCCAAGGCCAGAACGGTGCAGCAGGAGGCGACCCGGTTTGTCACCGCCTCCCTGAAGGTCGATTTCCGGGCTCCGACACCGACAAACGTCGAGCTCGAGGTGCGGGGAAAGATCAACGAGATCAAGGGGAGGAAGGTCGTCGTCGACCTGACCCTGTCGGCCGCCGGCAAGGTCTATGCCGAGGGGTCGGCGGTGATGGTGGAGATCCCGATCGACAGACAGGAAGGTTGAGATGGAAGCGACCCGTGAAATTTATTGGAATGTAGGGCACGGCTGGACCACGCTGGTGCCGATGTACCTGCTGACGATCGCCGCGATCGGGGTCCTGGTGTATGGCGGCATGCAGCGGTTGAAGGTCTATCAGCTGGGAAAACCGATCGATCGCACCGATGACCTGGGGCAGCGAATCGTCGATGCGATCGTGACCGTGCTGGGACAGGCCAAAGTCATCCGGGTCCGGTGGCCGGGTCTCGCCCATGGGGCCTTTTTCTGGAGCTTCGTCGTGCTGTTCATCGGCACCTCGCTCATTGTCCTGCAGGCGGATTTCACCGATCTGCTGTTCGACATCAAGTTTCTGAAAGGCACCTTTTACAAGCTGTTTTCGATATCGCTGGATATTGCCGGCCTTGTCGCCCTTCTGGGGATGGGGGCCCTGTTTGTCCGCCGATATTTCCTTCAATCCTCGACCGTTGAAAGCACCTGGAACGATGCCTTCATGCACGGCCTGCTGTTCCTGATCCTGCTGACCGGCTTCGTGATCGAAGGCGCCCGGATGGCGGTGACGGAACTCGGCACCCCGCTCGCCTACTGGTCCCCGGTCGGGCTGGTGTTCGCCAAGGCCATGTCCGGCATCGGCGAAACGGGGCTGCAGCAGCTGCACGTCTTCACCTGGTGGTTTCACCTGCTGCTGGTGATGGTGTTCATCATCTCGATTCCCTTCACCAAGTTTCGCCATCTCGTCACCATTGCCGTCAACATGGTCGTCGCGGATCGCGGACCGGTCGGCAAGCTGCAGACCATCGAACTGGAAAACGAAGAGACGGAGAGCTTTGGCGCGGTCCACCTTGCCGATCTCACCTGGAAAGACATCTTTGATACCGATGCCTGCATCAAATGCCAGCGCTGCCAGGATCGGTGTCCGGCCTACGCCACCGACAAGCCGCTGTCGCCGATGAAGGTCATCGACGACCTCGGCCGGGTCGCCTTTTCTCCCGTTCCGGACGCCAACCTGATCGAGACCGTCGGCCGCGACGCCCTGTGGTCGTGCACGACCTGTCGCGCCTGCCAGGATATCTGTCCGGCCGGCATCGAGCACGTCGGCAAGATCGTCGAGATGCGGCGGAATCTGGTCCTGATGGAGGGCGAGTTCCCCGGCGACGAGGTCATGACCGCGATGGAGGCCACCGAGGTCAACGGCAACCCGCTGGGGATGGGCTATGCCTCGCGCGGCGACTGGGCCGAAACCCTCGGGATCAAGACCCTCGCCGAGGATCCGGAGGTCGACATCCTCTACTTTGTCGGCTGCTATGCCAGCTTCGACAAGCGCAACATCGCCGTCGCCCGCAGCTTCGTCAGCCCTCTGCCAGGCCGCCGGGATCAAGGTCGGCATCCTCGGCAAGGAGGAGAAGTGCTGCGGCGAGCCGATGCGCAAGATGGGCAACGAGTACCTCTATCAGTCGCTGGCGGTGGAGAATATCGAGACCATCAAGGGGTACGGGGTCAAAAAAATCGTCACCACCTGCCCCCATTGCTACAACACCCTGGAAAAGGATTACCGGGATCTGGGGCTTGAGGCCGAGGTCGTTCCCTATGTGGTCTTCCTGGAGCAGCTGATGACTTCCGGCCGGCTGCAGCTCAAGACCGACGGTTTTTCCTGCACCTATCATGATTCCTGCTATCTGGGGCGTCACAATGGTATCTACCAGCCTCCCCGTGCGCTGATCGCCAGGGCCGGCGGCGTTGTTACCGAGATGGCCCGCAATCGCGACCAGGCGTTCTGCTGCAGTGCCGGCGGCGGCCGGATTCTGGCCGAAGAGAAACTGGGAAGCCGCATCAATATCAAGAGGGTGCAGATGGCGACGGAGGCCAGGGCCGATGTGCTGGTCTCCAACTGCCCCTTCTGCCTGACGATGTTTGAGGACGGGGTCAAGGGAGCAGGGGTCGAGGAATCTCTGCGTCCACGTGACATTGCCGAGATCCTGGCGGAACGGATTGTGCAGCCGGCCACCCGGGGATAAGCGGGAAAGGAATGAGGGGAGCCGCCCAAGGAAGGCTCCCGAGGATAAAAAATCAATATTTTTCAGATGTTGATTACTAAAACAAGGAGAACGTTATGAATATTCTGGTGTGTATCAAACAGGTTCCCGACATGGAATCAAAATTCAAGGTCAACGGCGAAGGCAGCTGGTACGACAGCGCCGACCTGGCCTGGCGGATGAACGAATATGACGAATATGCGGTCGAGCAGGCGGTACAACTGAAGGAGCAGGCGGGCGGCGATCTGACCGTGCTCTGCATCGGTCCCGAGCGGGTCAAGGAGACGATGAAAAAGGCGTTGGCGATGGGCTGCGACCGGGGTGTGCATGTGGCCGATGATGACAGCTTCAAAAAGGACCCCTTCTCCATTGCCTCGATCATTGCCGAGCATGCCAAAACCAAATCCTATGACGTGATCTTCACCGGGATGCAATCGCAGGACCGGGGCAGTGCCCAGGTCGGGGTTCTGGCGGCCGAGACCCTTGGAATCCCCAGTGTCACGACCATCGTCGGCTTTGTCTTTGAGGGTGGAAAAATCACCGTCAAACGCGAGCTTGAAGGCGGAGTCAAGGCGGTGGTGAAATTGCCGGTGCCCGCACTCGTGACCTGTCAGCTTGGTCTCAACACCCCGCGCTATCCGACCCTGCCCAATATCATGAAGGCCAAGAAGAAGGAACTGCTGACCGTTCCGGTGGCCGAGCTGTTGAAGACCGCGGCCGTCCAGGAGACCAGGACGCTCTACTTCCCGGAAAAGAAAGGCGGCGGCCTCATCCTGGAAGGCGATATCGGCGAACTGGCTGACAAATTAATCAAGATTCTTAAAGACAAAACTGCCGTTCTGGCCTAGGGGGCATCTGATGAAAACATTACTTGTTGCTGAATATAGAGAAGGGAAGTTGCAAGGCGGTGTCTACGATCTGATCGCCTTTGCCAAAAAGGTCGGGGCCGAGAGCGCAATGTTTCTCGTCGGCAGTGACGGCGAGCTGCCGAAGTATGAGGGGACAGTCTATCTGGCCGATGTCGCCACCTGCGGCGAATACAACCCGGACGTCCATAAACAGCTGCTGCTGGAGATCATCGCCAAGGTCAAGCCGGATATGGTGGTCTTCTGCCACTCTTCCTATGGCTGGGACCTGGCCCCGCGGGTGGCAAGCGCCCTGAAAGCCGGCCAGGTATCGGAGGTCGTCGATTTCGTCGACGGTCTTCCCGTCGTGCCGGTCTGCAACTCCAAATTACGCCGCAAGGTCGCCGTCAATACCGCTATGACCGTTTTGACCCTGCAGGCCGGGGCCTTCAGCCTGGCCGACGACCCGACGGGCACCCCGACGGTTGAGAAGATCAGCGCCGGCGGGACCGGCAGGATCGAATTCGCCGGCTATGAATATGCCGAGAAAGGCGGGGTCGACCTGACCAAGGCGGCGGTGATCGTCAGTGCCGGACGCGGCATCGGCAAGCCGGAGAATATTGCTATCGTTGCCGGCCTGGCCAAGGCCCTGCGCGGTGAATACGGGGCCAGTCGCCCGGTCGTCGATGCCGAGTGGGCGGAACATAACCGTCAGGTCGGCACGACCGGTCAGACCGTGTCCCCGAAGCTCTATGTCGCCTGCGGTATTTCCGGGGCAATCCAGCATCTGGCCGGAATGAAAAAATCCGAATTTATCGTGGCGATCAATACCGACAAGGATGCACCGATCGGCGAAGTTGCCGATGTCCTGGTGGTTGCCGATCTGAAGCAGTTTATCCCGGTGCTCACTGAGAAGATCGAGGCGATGTGAGGCGAAGGCGGAAGCCGAACCCTGCAGCAGAGATCCCGGCCGACACGACAAGGGGCCTTGGTGACAATAGACGCCATCGCCTTGGGGGCAACCTGTCTCATGAACGGCCTCTCAGGCAAAAGCGACGTGATCCGGAACCAGCGGGGGGTTGCCCTGGAGACATCTGTTTTCAGCACCCCCCTGCAACACAAGTGAGGCAAGAGTTCAATGATATTTGCAGGTGTCAAACTTATGGTCGTCGGCATGACCACCGTCATGCTCTTTCTGCTGTTGATGATTTACTTTATCAAGCTCGTGGCCTTCCTGACCAAAGGTGCGGCGGCGCGCGAAATTCAGGCGATTGCCAACGACCGAGCCATTCTGGCCAGTAAGAGAAAAAAAACACAAGCAGTACCAGTCCCAGTATCAGTACCAGTATCAGTACCAGTGCCTGTCAGTGACGGGGGGACGCAATTTGCAGTCATTGCCGCCGCCGTTGCCGCCTACGAAAGTGATATGGGGATTCGGGAATAATTTTGAAGAGAAGTTTTTTGGGGGAGAGTCGTGCTTCTACCCTCAATTCGGAAGACCAAAGCTATCAACAGAGTCACAGTTTAAATAATCTCAGCGAGGAGAAAAATCGTGAGCAATAAAGGGATTGAAAAGAGTACTGCCCCGGCTGCTGGCGCAGCTGCCGGCCCCCGCCATTACACCATCACTGTCAACAACCAGACCTACAACGTCACTGTCGCGGTTGCGGATGGTACCCAGGCGCGCCGGCGGCGGGTTCGCCGGCAGGCGGCATGACGGTCGCCCCGGCAGCGGTTGCCGCCGCGCCGGTCAAGGAAGGAACCGACGTCGATGCCCCGACGCCGGGAAATATCATCAAGATCCTGGTTGAGGTCGGCGAAAACGTTGTCGTCAATCAGCCGCTGGTGGTCATGGAAGCGATGAAAATGGAATCCGAAGTCAACGCCCCCTGCGCCGGCAAGATTACGGCGATCCATGTTGCCGCCGGTGATGCCGTCCAGGCCTCTGAGCCGCTGCTCACCATCGGCTGATCGAGTGCAGGTTTTCTGCTTACCGGTCTTTGACCGGTAAGCCTTCCTTCTTTGCTCATATCGGGTAGGTATTATGAAATCCAGATTTTTCATATTTCTACTGCTGACATGGCTGTGTACCTGGTCGCATGCCGCGCTCGCGGCGGACGATACGGTCAACATAGTCGCGCCGGCAGACGCAAAAATAGTGCGGGTTCTCGCCCATCAGGACAGCTTCGTCTATAGCGGCGACGAGATCGCAACCCTGAAAAAAGAGGACGGTACGGTCATCGTCCTGAAAGCCGGTGCGGCCGGAAAAATCACCGACATGACGGCAGTCGCCTACCAGAAAGTTCACAAGGACGATCTGCTTGGAACGATAGCCACAACCGCAGGTCGTTGCCGACCAACCCGTCGTCGGCGGTGGTCGGAACGCTGCCGTGCATCTCCGATCTGCTTGTCGAACTTGCCAAAACAACAGGGGCCTATGGCATATTCAAAGGGCAGACGACCCAGGACTGGACCGTCGGTATCGGCCGGGTGCTGATGATCTCCGTCGGCCTGCTTCTCCTGTACCTCGGCATTTTCAGAGGTTTCGAGCCGCTGCTGCTGATCCCCATCGGTTATGGGGCCATCCTCTCCAACATCCCGCTGGCCGGGATCGCCGACCCGGGGGGAATTCTGACCTATATCTATGATGTCGGGATCAACACCGGGGTCTTCCCGCTGCTGATCTTCATGGGGGTCGGCGCCTTGACCGACTTCGGTCCGATGATTGCCAATCCGATGACCATTCTGCTCGGCGGGGCGGCACAGCTGGGTATTTTCGCCACCCTGCTCGGGGCCCTGTGGCTTACCGATCTGGTGCCCGGCATCAATTTTTCCCTGCGTGATGCCGCCTCCATCGGGATCATCGGCGGGGCCGACGGTCCGACCGCGATCTTCCTGGCCAGCCGACTCTCGCCGCGCCTGCTCGGTTCAATTGCGATCGCCGCTTATTCCTACATGGCCCTGGTCCCGCTGATCCAGCCGCCGATCATGAAGTGGCTGACGACTGAGGAGGAACGAAAGATCAAGATGGTGCAGCTGCGGCACGTGTCCAAATTGGAGAAGATCATCCTGCCCCTGCTCGTGCTGACGATCTGTGCAGTACTGCTGCCGTCGGCCGCGCCGCTGATCGGTATGTTCATGTTAGGCAATCTGGCCAAGGAGTGCGGCGTCGTCGACAAGCTCTCCGATGTCATGAAAAATGCCCTGATGTATACGGTCATCATCTTTCTTGGCCTGGCAGTCGGCAGCAAACTGTCGGCCGATAAATTCCTCAATGTCGAGACCCTCGGCATCCTGGTGCTGGGCATGATCGCCTTCAGCATCGGCACCGCCGGTGGCGTTTTGATGGCCAAACTGATGAACAAGCTGTCGAAAAACCCGATCAATCCGCTGATCGGGGCGGCCGGGGTGTCGGCGGTACCGATGGCCGCCCGGGTCGTCAACAAGGTCGGTCTCGAGGCCAACCCGCAGAATCACCTGATCATGCATGCGATGGGACCGAATGTTTCCGGGGTTATCGGCTCGGCCGTGGCCGCCGGTGTGCTCCTGGCCCTGCTGTAGCCAATTTTTATTGATGGGGGATCGTATGGATTCTGTCACACCCAATATTGGTGGACTGCCACAGTTGCAGAATTCTACCCTGGAAGTGGAAGGTCGGGTGGCAGTCCTGACCTTCCAGCGGGATGACGTCCGCAATGCCCTGACCGGCACGCACCTGATCGACGATATCCTGCAGACGGTCGCTTGGGTCAACCGGAACGACGGGATTTCGGTACTGATCATCACCGGTGGCGGCTCGGCCTTTTCTTCCGGCGGCAACGTCAAGGAAATGCATGACCGGTCCGGTAGCTTCCAGGGCACGCCGATCAGCCTGCAGGACCAGTATCGACGGGGTATTCAGCAGATGCCGCTGGCATTGCACGGGGCCGAGGTGCCGATCATCGCCGCCGTCAACGGGCCGGCCATAGGGGCTGGTTTTGATCTCGCCTGCATGTGTGATATCCGCATCGCCTCGACCCGGGCCACGGTGAGCGAGGCCTTCATCAACATGGGGATCACGCCGGGGGACGGAGGGGCCTGGTTCCTGCAGCGGCTGATCGGTTACCAGCGGGCCGCGGAACTGACCTTTACCGGGAGACTGGTCTCGGCGTATGAGGCCCTGAGTCTGGGCCTGTTTCTCGAAGTCGTGGAACCTGAGACCCTGATGTCACGGGCACGCGAATTGGCCAGGAAAATTGCGGCCAAGCCGCCCCAGGCTCAGCGCTTAACCAAACGGTTGATGAAACTTGCGCAACGCAGCGAACTTCCGGATTTTCTCGATCTATGCGCCTGTTTTCAGGCCATGGCCCATCATACCAGCGATCACCTGGAAGCGGTGAGCGCCTTTCTTGAAAAGAGGGCGCCCCATTTCACCGGGGAATAGGATCAAAGACGAGACGGAACTACAAATATAGTAATTAATTCGGTAAAATAGGATATTCTCAGAATAATTTCTGGATTTTCCGGTTTACGTGTCCATGTCATTAAGAAAGGGAGTTGTTGTATGCAAGAGATCAATCCGTTAATCGGAAAAATGCATCTGAAAAAGATCGGACATCCGATGGTCGACCCGATGTCGGCCATGCATATCAAGAAGGGCAAAATCGTCACCGCTGAAGAGGCCATAGACCTGATCCACGACAACGATACGATTGTGACGGCCGGCTTTGTCGGCGCCGGTTTTGCCGAGGAACTCGCCATCGCCCTCAAGGAGCGGTTTCTGAAGACCGGCCGGCCGAGGAATCTGACGCTGACCTATCCGGCCGGCCAGGGCGACGGCAAGGGCAAGGGCCTCAATCACCTCGCCCTCGAAGGCCTGGTGGGAAGAATCATCTGCGGCCATACCGGTCTGACTCCGGGGCTGGGAAAACTGATCCATGAAAACAAGATCCTTGCCTACAACGTCCCGATGGGGGCCGTGACCCAACTGTATCGCGACATCGCCGCCGGCAAGCCGGGCAATCTGACCCATGTCGGCCTCGGCACCTTCATCGATCCCCGGGTCGATGGCGGCAAGCTCAACGACCTGACCAAGACCCAGGGTGAAGATCTCATCACCGTGATGCAGGTCGACGGCAAGGACTATCTGTTCTACAAGGCCTTCCCGATCCATGTCGCCTTCCTCCGCGGCACGACGGCCGACCCTGACGGCAACATCACCATGGAGAAAGAGTGCATGGTCCTCGATGCGCTGGCCATGGCCCAGGCCGCCCGGAACTCCGGCGGGGTCGTGATCGTCCAGGTCGAACGGCTCGCCGACAGAGGCACCCTCAATACCCGGGACGTCGTCATCCCCGGCATCCTGGTCGATTGCGTCGTGGTGGCCAAACCCGAGAACCACTGGCAGACCTTCGGTACGCAATACAGTGTCGCCTTCAGCGGTGAGCACCGGGTGCCGATGCAGGCAATTCCGCCGCTGGAAATGGGCGAACGTAAGATCATCGCCCGCCGCGCCGCCTTCGAACTCAAGCCCAACAGTATCGTCAACCTCGGCATCGGCATGCCGGAAGGGGTGTCGCGAGTGGCCAACGAGGAACGGGTGCTGGAATATGCCACCCTGACCGCCGAATCGGGCATCATCGGCGGCCTGGTGATGGGAGGACTGGATTTCGGCGCCGGCGTCAACTCCGACGCCCTGATCGCCGAGAACGCCATGTTCGACTTCTACGACGGCGGCGGCCTCGACATCGCCTTTCTCGGCATGGCGGAGACGGATGCGGAAGGAAACGTCAACGTCAGCAAGTTCGGGCCTCGTTTTACCGGCCCGGGAGGATTCATCGACATCAGCCAGAACGCCAAGAAGGTCTGTTTTGTCGGGACATTCACCGCCGGCGGGCTCAAGATATCCGTCGAGGACGGTAAGCTGAGCATCGACCAGGAAGGGCGGGAGAAGAAGTTCGTCCGCCAGGTGGAACAGAAAACGTTCAGCGGTCAGTACGCCGTCAGCATCCAGCAGCAGGTGCTGTACATCACCGAGCGCTGTGTCTTCACCCTGTGCGAGGATGGGCTGGAATTGATTGAAATCGCCCCCGGAATAGACCTGGAGACCCAGATCCTGGCGCTGATGGATTTCAAACCGGTCATGCGCCGGCCGCCGAAACTGATGGACGAACGCATTTTCCGGCTCGCCCGGATGGGGATCAAGGACGATCTCCTCAACATCCCCATGGAGGACCGTTTCGCCTACAATGCGGAGGACAACATCTTTTTCATCAACCTTGAAAACTACTACATGAAATCGAGTGAAGAAATTCAAGAGATGAGAAAAATCGTGGGGTCGATACTGGAACCTGTCGGCATAAAGGTGCACACGATCGCCAACTACGACAACTTCAACGTCTCGCCGCACCTGGTCGACGAATACGTCGAAATGGTGAAGTACGCGGCGCAATTCTACGAAAGCGTGACCCGTTATACGACCAGTACCTTCCTGCGGATGAAACTTGGTGACGAACTGCAGAAGCGGGGGGTTTCGCCCCACATTTATGAAAGCAAGGAAGAGGCCCGCAAGGCACTGGCTGACTTCTGAGTCGTGAAAGATGCATTGATGTTGCCCCTTGGGCAATGATGTTCGGACCAGCGGCGCCGGTGTCGGGAAAACGATCTTTTCCTCGGCACCGGCACCGGATCCACGGCGAGGGCGCGCTCCATGTCAACGAACAAGGTGAGAAACAATGACAGTCATCGATTTCCACGTCCATCTGGCCGACGCCCGGTACTTGAAGCCGGAGATCATGGCGTTCATGCGGGAGAACAATCCCGGCTACTGCCGGCACTTCGGCGGCGGACCTCATCCCGAGGGGATCGTAGCCTATTTCGCAGCGCAAGGGGTGACTCAGGCGGTTATGCTCGCCGAGTACGCACCGAAAGCCACCGGGGTGGTGTCCAATGAAGCCATCGCCGGGTTTTGCCGCGATCACCAGGAGCTGATCCCTTTTGCCTCCATCTCGCTCGAGGCCGATGCCTCCTATGTTCGACCAGGCCCGGCATGCCGTGGAGGTGCTGGGCATGAAGGGTTTCAAGCTCCTTCCCTCCTATCAGCATTTTTATCCCAACGATCCGGCATTTTTCCAGTTTTTCGATTACGTCCAATCACAGCGGTTGCCGGTCATGTTTCACACCGGTTCCTCGATCTTCCGGGGGACGCGGATCAAGTATGCCGATCCGCTGCTGCTCGACGATGTGGCCGATGAATTCCCGGAGTTGACCATCATCATGGAGCACGGCGGGCGGCCATTCTGGTATGACCGGGCAGCATGGCTGCTCACCCGACATCGCAACGTCCACATCGGCATCGCCGGGATCGCCACGCGCCATCTCCCCCGCTATTTCCCCAATCTCGAAAAGTATGCCGACCGCTTCCTGTTCGGGAGCGACTGGCCGGCGGTACCGCTGGATGTCGAGGGGCTTGTCGACAGGGTGCTGGCGCTGCCCTATTCAGCCGACACCAAGGCGAGCATCCTCTACGGCAATGCTGAACGGCTGTTGGGCCTCAAGAACTGAGATCTCGACTTCTCCCGCTGTCGTCCCGACCACCCCCAATGTCATCTCGACCGCCAGGGAGAGATCTCCAGCGACAAAGCCGAGATTTCTCGCTGGTGCTCGAAAAAACAACAATAAAACCGTCATTCCATCCATTCCTTCTCCCTCTTCTCGACCTTCCCCCCTCCTTGTCATCTCGGCCGTAAGGAAGAAATCTCCATCGGCGGAAACGAGATTGCCTGCCCTGCCTGCATGGCCGCGGTTTGGTTTGGTGGCGGCAAATACTGTCAGTATCTCTCTCTTTTCGTCGATTATTTCTTTTGCTTTGACAAAAATTACACCCCAGGTAAGGTTACACATTATATAGTTATGCATTAAATATTTATGCATTGCTGTGTTTGGGTGGCGGCAAGACGGGTGGGTGAACACCGATCAATCGATGCTGGCGATTACTTCCCGCGGCAGGAATGACAGGGGAGGAAGGCCAGAAACCGCCGGGCCGGCAGGAGTGTATCGTGTAAGAGGTTGGTATGATAGATGTTCACAAGGCACAACAGATTATTCAGGCGGCAATCCCGGTTCTGGGAAGCGAAAGCGTGCCCCTGCTCGAGTCCCTGGGACGGGTGCTGGCCCGGGATATTGTCGCCACCGAGGATTCCCCGGGCACCGATATTTCGACCAAAGACGGTTTCACCCTCCATCATGAGTCGCTCGCCGGGGCGTCGCCGCAATCCCCGGTCTTCCTCAAGATCATCGGCGAATCGGCCGCCGGCCGGCCGTGCGGGGCCGCGGTCAAGGCTGGCGAAGCGGTGCGGATCATGGCCGGCGGTATGGTGCCGGATGGGGCGGATACGGTCGTCGGCCTCGAGGTCGTCACCGAGGACCACGGCTATGTCGTCTGCACCAGCGCGCCGAAGCGGGGGGGCAGTGTCCGTCAGCGGGGGGCGTTGCTCAAAAACGGCGAGACCGTCTTTCGCGCCGGCATGGTGGTCGGTCCGGCGGAGGTAGGGGTATTGGCGTCGCTGCGGCGGGCCTATGTCCCGGTGCATCGGCGTCCCCTGGTGGCGATTGCCACCACCGGCGATGAACTGGCGGACTTTCATGAGCCGTCCTCGCCGTCGAAGACCATGAGTTCCAACCTCTATGCCCTGGCGGCCCAGGTGCTGGAAGCCGGGGCGGTGCCGCTGTGCATCGGGATCGTCGGGGACGAACTGGAGACTCTGCAGACCCATCTGCGCGAGGCCCTCCATGCCGATGTCATCATCACCTCGGGCGGCATGTCCAAGGGCCGGTATGATCTGGTCCGGGAGACCTTTGCCGCGCTGGGGATGGACATGAAGCTCTCGACCCTGCTCGGCAAACCCGGAAAGCCGGCGATATTCGGTAAGATCGGCGCCAGTCTCGTCTTCGGACTGCCGGGCAGCCCGCCGGCGGCGATGATCTCCTTCGAGCAGTTCATCCGACCGGCGATCCTCAGAATGATGGGCCACGCCCAGGTGTCCTCTCGGTCCGGCAGCCGATGACCGCCAGGAAGGAACGGCGACGCCTGTTTTCCTTTGATACCAGATGTTCAAACGGGGCGGGCGGCGATGCCGGCGGAAGACGGGCTCTCGCCGATCCCATTGAGAATGTCCGACGCCCTGAACAGATTGAATATCCGCAGGTGGCATTGGGATAACGCCCGGCTACCGGTTCCGGAGCGTTGAGAAGCAAATGCGCCATAGATGGAGATGAGCACAGATGAGATACGCAGAGACAGGATATAACCTGGAAATTGATTTGGCCACCGGCAAGATCGAGCGGGTGGAAACCGACCCGAATCTGCTGGGGCAGCATCTCGGCGGGCTGGGGACCAACGTCAAGCTGATGTGGGACCGGGTGCCCCCCGAGACCAAGGCCTTCGACCCTGAAAATCTGCTGATCTTCAGCAACGGCCTGCTCTGCGGCACCCCCGCCTTCAGCATGAACCGGACCGTGCTGTCCTTTGTTTCGCCGCAATCCGATCTGCTGGCCTACCCCATGATGGGAGGGTTCTGGGCGACGGAGCTGAAGTTCGCCGGCTATGACAAGGTGATCTTCCGCAACAAGTCACCGAAGCTGGTCTACATCTATATCAACAATGACAAGGTGGAAATACGGGATGCCGCCCACCTGAAGGGCAAAGGGGCGGTCGAAACGCAGGAACTGATCCGGGAGGAGTTGAAGGAGCCGAGGGCCCAGGTCGCCGCCATCGGCCTGGCCGGGGAGAATCGGGTCTTTACCGCCTCGATCGAGCAGGGCCGGTCGAGTGCCAGCCGCCTCGGCGGCGGCGCCGTCATGGGCGATAAAAACATCAAGGCGGTCGCCGTTCGGGGCACAAAAGACGTCAATCTCGCCCGCGGGGCCGAGTTCATGGCCCACATGAAGGACATAACCAAATATATTCATTACAGAAATAACAATCCCCTGCCGGGTGTCATGACCATCCTCTCCGGCATCGGCTCGCCCCAGGAGATGAAGCACACCGATGAAAAGTGGCACACGGAGAGTTTTGCCTGGGGCAACGCCCGCAAACGACGAAAAGACTTCTGGACAAAAGACATCGAGAAAAGCTGGAAAGAAACGCAGGACAATGCGATCAAGCGCTTTGTCAGTTGCTTCAACTGTCCGCAGCAATGCGGCGGCTTGATCTCCCATGGCGACGTATCGAGTTACATGATGAAATGTTTCTCGAAACTGACCTACCTGATGGGCGCCTATGTCGATGACCTGGACTTCGGTTTCAGGATCGCCAAACGGGCCTTCGAGTACGGCGTCGACTCCTTCTCGACGCCGCAGATCCTGGCCTTCGCCGTCGAGCTGTATGAGGCCGGCATCCTGACCGACAAGGATTTCGAGGGGTGTCCGACCGACAAGGAGGGCCGATTCGTCTGGCTCCTCGATCGGCTGGTGCGGAGAGAGGGAATCGGTGATGTCCTGGCCGACGGCACCTACTGGGCCGCCCGCAAGATCGGCAACGGCGCCGAGGCCTACGATCACAATACCGTCAAGAAGCACGAGCAGATGAACATCAAACTCGGCATGCTCGACCCCATGTATTACCTGATGTACGCCACCAACGAGAAGATCAGCATCACCCAGATCGAGGGTAACTGGCCCCAGGGCGCGTTCCCCTCGCGGGAGGATCGGGAGGCGTTCGTCGCCGACTGGCCCCAGCTCCCCGACGAAAAATTCAAACAGTACTTCCTGGACTGGAATCCGCGCGGCGAAAACTCCAATCCCTATTACCCGACGCCGCAGATGTGCAGTGAAATAGTGGACTGGATGGAGATGCTGCACAATGTCGACGATGCGATCGGCCTGTGTGCGGGGATGGGATCGTTCTGCCTGAAACCGCCGTATCACATCCACAACTACCCGAAACTGATCTCGGCCGCGACCGGAATGGATCTCGACGAAGAGGGCCTGAAGAAGATCGTCAGCCGCAGCCGCAACCTGCACCGGGCCTTCAACAACCGCCGGGGCATGACCCGGGCGGATGAGAAACCGCCCGAGGATCATTGGAAACATCGCTTCCCCGAGTATGAAGAGGAACTCCTCAGCACGTACTACACCTATAAGGGCTGGAATCATGACGGTGTCCCGACACGGGAGAAATTGATGGAACTGGATTTGGGCTATGTCGCCGATGACCTGGAAAAGAGAGGAATTTTGAAAGATGGCCAAAACAAAGAAGATAATTAAGACAATCACGGTCGATGCGGATAAGTGCAACGGCTGCCGGAGCTGCGAGGTGATCTGCTCCGCCTTCCATTCCACGCCGAAGTACAGCACCATCAACACGGCCAGGGCACGGATTCACGTGACGACCCACCGCCTGAAAAACATCTGGCTGCCGGTTTTCGCGGGGGACTATGTCCTGGCGGAATGCGGTTGCCGCGATAAGTATCTGCTTGACGGCAAGGAATACAGTGAATGCAGCTTCTGCCGGGCGGCCTGTCCCTCACGGGATCTGTTCAAGGAACCGGATTCCGGACTGCCCCTCAAATGCGATATGTGCGAGGGCGAAGCAACACCGCTGTGCGTCGAGTGGTGTCTCAATGACGTCCTGACCTATCAGGAGCGGGAAGAGGAGGTCGAAGAACCGGTTATGATGGGAGATCTCGAGAAGGGACTGGAGTCCCTGGTCGCCAGATTCGGGCTGGAGAAGCTCACCGGTTCCCTGACCCGTCTCTCGCGGAAGGACTGAGGGGAAATCGTCCGATCCCCGCGTCGCCGACCGTCCGTCCGTCGGCGGCGCTGATTCTGGATTTAAACCGTGAAGGGCGATTTCCCGATCGACCACATCTCTGGGGCCGAGCGACCTGGTGTTGAGGCCGCGCCGCTCCTCGGAGAACAAGGTGACTTGAGTTGTGAGAAAGACTACGGCACACGTGCAGCAGTTGCAGAAGATGTATTCCCTCGACAACGGCAGATTGCAGGGTGAAGCCGGGTGGGAGAAATTTCCCCACTTCTGGTTCATCCTGTTCCTGTCGTACCAATGCACCCGGAAATGCAGATACTGTTATGCCCTCAATCAGGCCGGGGTCGGCAGACAGCGGCTGGAAATGGATGAGGATACATTTGCGGTGCTGCTCGATTGGATTCCGGAGGTCTGGAGACAGAACAACGTCAAGGTCAACATCGTCAACTTTCTGGGCGGCGAGCCCCTGCTGCGGACCGATCGGATCAGGAAGGTCATGGATGTCGTCTACAGCCATACCGATGGGATGCAGGGGCTGGTCAACACCAACGCCGATCTGGTCGATACGGTCAATTGGGACGATCTTGAATCGATCCAGTGGATGACGGTCAATATTGCCGACACGAGCCTGGAAGAGCTGGCGCGACGGATGAACATCATCCGGCAAAGGTCGAATGTCATCAATCAGACCATCGCCGCCACCCTGGACGAGGTCAATCTCGAACGGGTTGTGGACATCACCCGTTTCGGGATGGAAAACGGCTACCGGTTGCGATTCTACAAGAATCTGTTTGCAGCACCGGGTGGTGAATATCATCGAAAATTGTTGAAGAAATATCACGAAGTCGTTGATCTGCTGGAAAATTACATCGCTCGCGGCTTCAATGTCCATACGACGTTTCTCTTTGATATTCTGATCCCCTCCTGGGACCTTCCCTCCAGCCCTTATCCCTGCGGCAGGAGATTGGCCGTGGTCTTTCCCGATGGAACGATCGGCCCCTGCATCCGTAACCACGGCTTTACGACCGGAACCATACTTGATCCGGATCCGTTGCGCCGCCTGCAGTGCGCGATGTTTCACTATGACGGGACAAGATCGGACCTGCCGGAAGATTGCCGGGAATGCCCCAGTAGAGATGTCTGCCAGGGTGGATGTCCGAATGACAAGTTACTGGTGACCGGAAGCAGTGCGGGCAGATCGGTTGCCTGCGACCTGCACCGGGAGATTATTCCCCGGTTGCAGCACCTGGATAGTCTGCAACGGCGATCCTGACCTGCCCTGTGCGCCCCCTGAACCTGCTGATAAAAGGAAAACATGGCTTTCATACCCGATACGATCGCCACCTGGCGGATGATGCAACCGGAAACCCGTGACAGGGCGACGGGAGAGATCATTCCAGGCCGGTTTGAACTGATGGAGATACCGGCGCCCGAGTTGGCCGCCGGAGAGGTCCTGGTGGAAATCGCCGGCTGCGGCGTCTGCGAGTCGGATCTCGGGTTCTTCTACGATGGCATCCCCACCGCCGGAATACCGCCGGTGACGCTGGGACATGAAATTTCCGGCATCGTGGTGGCCGGCGAGACTTCCTGGATCGACAAGGAGGTCGTCATTACCGGTTACGGCACCGGAATCCATGGGGGATTTGCCAGCCACATTGCGGTGCCGGCCGGTAATCTGTGCGAAATTACACATCGTGGAAACATCCCCCTGGAGCACATGGCGGCGGTTGCCGATACCGTCGCCGCATCTTTTCAGGCTGCCAGAAGAGCGGCGGTAGCGGTCGGGGACAATGTGGTCGTGATAGGTGCGGGGGGGAGGGGGCCGTTCATCGTGCAGATGGCCAAGGCCTTCGGGGCGGCAACCGTGATGGTCGTCGACGTCGTTGACAGCCGTCTCCACAGGATGCTGACCTGTGGTGCCGATGCTGTCATCACCGCCGCCGGCAAATCGCCGGAGGAGATGGCCGCCGAGGTGCGGCATCTTCGGGAGACGCACGGACTGCCGACCTCCGGGTGGAAGATTTTCGAGGCCACCGGAACCAGTTCCGGCCGGGAAACGGCAGTGGCCCTTGTCGGCAAGGGTGAAAGACTCATCCTTGTTGCCTCCGATACGGCCGCCGTTGAATATGCGATGAGCCCATTCCCCGTACTGGATGCCGAAATCATCGGTATCGATGGATGCCCGCCGGACGATTATCCCCAGGTCCTGGACATGGTGACCGCGGGGAAGATTGTCCTCGGTCCATTCGTGCAAACCCGCCCGATGAGCTGGATCCGGGAGGCGTTCGCGGAGGCACGTAGAACACCTCCGGACAGGCACACCATTCTGACGGCCGATGATATCGGACTGGAGGATTGCCCGGAGCCCAAGTCCTGCCGGTAACGTGGTGTTCCATGCGTTTCGCTGACCATTGGCAAGCTGCTTTCTGCCGCTGTAATGCCACCGAGTACATCTGACCGAATCCCCGCAGGAAATAATGAGAAACCTCGTAAATTTCCGAGCTGTTGGCTGTTCAATGTTCTGGTTCACTGTGGCCAGGGAAGCGCAAGCATCCTGAGGATCGAGTGCAACTGAACATGAAACCAAGGAGGAACAGATGACATGTAAGAAATTTTTGCTCTGCGGGGTGCTGATTTCCGGCCTGGCAGGCGTCGAGGCGGTGGCCGCAGCAGAAACCGTGCCAGGGGCAGCGGTGGAACCTGAGAAGGTCAAAAAAATGGGCGGGGCCAGCGGTACCCCGGTCAACTCCGCCATCAGTGGCGGGGTTATCGTGCCGAAGGGGATGTTGTCGAGCGCCTTGAACTTTTCCTACCGCGACAAGGATGATATCGTCGACAATAACGGCAACGGCGCGAGAACGTCTGAAAATGAATTGTTCCTGCTGAAATTGCGGTACAGCCCGACCGATCGTTTCGAGATCGCCTTCGTGCCGGGGTACGTCAACATCGATCGTGATGCCTTTGGCCCGAACGGCGCCGACAGCATCGATGGGCCGACCGATTTTGCCCTGGCCGGCACCTACGGCTTTCTGCAGCAACGGCTCGGCGATCCTCTCAGCGCCGCCGTTATCCTGGGTGTCAACATGCCTACCGGTCAGGAGGGGGTCGATCATCCCCCCGGCAGCGATGTCTGGTCGTTTAACGGGAAAATCGGGATAACGAAGATCTGGCATCCCAACCACCGCATCGACTGGGATCTGGGCATCGTCCAGCCGACGGAAACCGGCAATCAGGGATTCAAGAAGGACACCGTCTGGTCGACGACCGGCAGTTATCACTATGTCTTCAATCCCAGGTTCGATCTGGGCCTGGAATTCACCGTCGAGAACACCAGTGATTGGGAGCGATACGGCGCTGACCTGAACAACGGCGGCATCGAAGTCTATGCCGGGCCGACGGCCAACTATGTCATCCCGAAATGGAATATGTGGCTGGGCGCCGGCCTGTTTTTCCCGGTCGTCAGGGAGTACGACATCCCGACGGCAACCGATGACATCCGGGTAGAGGTCAAGCTCGGCAAGGTCTGGAGCTGGTAAGAAAACAAGGCATGATCTTCCTGCTCAAATGCGTTTGGGCAGGAAGTCTGGTCGTTTGATCAACAAGCTCTCGCCCGGCGGACAACCGGATCATTTGATCCCGTGCTTGACGGCAAAACGCATCAACTCCGCCGAACTCTTGAGCCCCAAAGCCTCCATCATGCTGTACTTGTGAAATTCGACCGTCCTGGCGGAGATCCCGAGGAGGACGGCGGCCTCCTTGACCGAAAGGCCTTCGGCGATCAACTGCAGGACCTCGCGCTGGCGCGTGGTCAGTCGGGCCAGTTCCCCTCCGGGCTCTTCGCCACTGGGGCGATTGCGTTGATAATTGAGCAGTTCACCAGCCAGCAGCGGGGTGATGTAGGTTCTCCCCTTGAGAGCACTGCTGATGGCGGTCAGCAGTTCCGAGGGGGCCGAATGTTTGAGCACATAGCCGGATGCCCCGGCCTCGAAGGCACTGGCGGCGTAGGCGACATCGAGGTGCATGGTGAGAAAGACGACGGCGATGTCCTTGTTTTTCTTCTTCAACTGCCGGACCGCCTCGATCCCGTTCAAGCAGCGGCATCGACACATCCGCCACCACCACGTCCGGCATCAGTCTGTCCGCCGCCTCCAGCAGGGCCCTGCCGTCTTCGACGATCCCCACCAGTTGATAGTCCGGTTCAAGCAGAACCCGCAACCCCTCGGCCACCATGCGATGGTCGTCAGCAAGCAGTATTCTCGGCTTTTTCATCCTCCCCCCTGTGCACAGGAATCGACAGCGTGATCACCGTTCCAAACCCCGGTTCGGAACTGACGGTGAATTCCCCTTTGACATACTGCACCCGCTCCCGCATGCTGGCCAGGCCGATACCGGGCGTATGGCGGGCGCATTTTGGTTCAAAACCGGCGCCGTCGTCCTCGATGGTCGCCAGCAGCCGGTTGGCCGAGCCTTTGAGGAAGACATCGACGTGCCGGGCGTGGGCATGCTTGGCAATGTTGCGCAGACCTTCCTGGATGACGCGATAGACACACAGGGCAGCGTCCGGCGACAGGTTTTCCGGCAATGCTTCGTAACGGCAGTTCACCGGGATGTCCTCCCGGTCGGAAAAGTTCAGGCAGAGCGAGTTGACCGCCCGCTCCAGCCCGAGGTCCTTGAGGATCGCCGGGTGCAGTTCTCTGGAGAGGGCGTGGATATCGTCGGAAAGATTGATCACCTGCTCCTTGATGTGGCCGATTTTGTCCCGCAGCGGGGCCGGTTCGAGCTGCGCCGAATGGAGCTCGAGGGTGCCGGTCTCGATGGCCAGCGCCGCCAGACGCTGGGCGTAATCGTCGTGAAACTCGCGCGACAGACGGCTCAACTCCTCTTCCTGGGAAGAGATCAGGCGGCCGGCCAGTGTCTGCAGTTCACTCCGGCTGTCCCGCAGGGCGGCCTCGGCCTTTTTGCGCTGCCGCAGGTTGAACACCAGGCCGACGATCAGCAGCGTCTGCAGGGCCAGCAGGATGACGACGCCGATGATATACTGTTTGTACAGATCCCAGAGCGATGCCTCGCGAAAGAGGATGGTGCTGTCCTTGGGCAGGAGTCTCTCGGCGATGGTGTGGCGCTGGAGTTGCCGCCAGTCATACTGGGAGAGGGAGATGTCGTCGGGAGTGATGAAGGGCGAATCGCCGGGAGGCTGGCCGCGCAGGATGCGCAGGGCCATTTCCCCCGCCTTCCTGCCTTCGAGACGCAGGGAAACCAGCGGCCCGCCGATGATGCCGTCGCCCATGTAGGATTCATAGGGGCCGAAGATGGGCAGGTCGGTATGGGCGGCAATCGATCGCAGCACATTCCGCGGTACGTAACTGTGACCCTTGCCGTCGACGAACAGGGTCGAATAGAAAATGATCGATCCCGGGGCAAGTTTTTCTACCCGTTCGAGGATATCCCCCAGCCCCAGACCGGTGAGGTCGGTAAATTCCACCTTTGGCGTCACTGCCGCGAGGGCGTCGCGGAGGGCGGCGGATCTGGCACGATCGTTTTCAAAGGCCCCGGAAATCAGGACGACATGGGTGGTGTCCGGCTTGAAGCGAAGCGCCGATTCGACCAGATATTGCGACACGGCAGCCGGTTCCAGCACCCCGCTGACTCTCTCTTTCAGGGGCGAGGCAAGAAGAGGCTCGCTGAGCGACTCGGGAATGGAGCACATGACGATCGGGATGCCGGAAAAGAGCTTGTCGCCGTACTCCATCAGGAAAAGTGCCGCCGGCACATCAACGCAGACCACCAGGTCGATGTTGCCGCCGCCGTACCGGTTGTGGAGGAGGTTGGCCAGCGCCGTGCGCTGCGGCATATCGCGAAAGCGGGAGAGATCGAGATATTCGGAATAGAGCTGGACCGATCCCCGGTTCTCCTTGCCCAACCCTTCCACCAGGCCCTGTTCCACCATCTCGGTGGCGGGGAAATCCCGTGGCTGCGAATAGAGGACAACCACCTGCTTTCCTCCGGTGCCATTCGGTTGGGGCTCGGCGGTGAGCGGACCGGGATGGCCGATGAGCAATATCGCCATGAGACCCAGGACGATATGAACAACGTTGGGGGAAAGTGACCCTGGTGATTGTTTTCCAGACATGCTTGTTTCGCTCCGGCCGGTGCGGGAGTGCCGCTTTTCTGAATTGGTAACTGTATTCTACAGGATAAGGGCGGAAAAATGGAAAAATGCTCCAACGGCAAGGGAAATCTCCGGCCGGGAATTCCTCGGAGTCGAAAAAAGCAGGAGAGGGAAGCCGGATGGCAGTTCCGGTTTCCCTCTCCGCTGGCGCGTCAGTGAGGACGGTGATTATTCAATCTCTTCCAGGCTCTTGCCGCCGGTGCGCTGGCCCCAGAGCAGCAGCGGGATGATCGGCAGGAAGAACAGGATCGCGACCGAGGTGAAGATCCCGGCAAAGCCATAGGCCTGATGGATCATCGGGATCAGCGGCTGCGAGGCGGAGACCGACAGCCGGGCCAGGCCGTTGTGGAAACCGGTGGCGGTATTGCGCATCCGCGTCGGGTAGGACTCGGCGGTATAGGAGAACAGGATGAAGTTCAGGGCCATGTTGAAGACCGTGACGGTGAAGCCGAAGATGGTCAGCATCACCAGGCCCTTCATGCCGCCGAAGAGCAGGGCGGCGATTGCCGCCAGCACCCCGAGGATGGCGAGGGGTGTCTTCCTGCCGCCCATATCGGAAACGAGGGAGTTGAGGAAACAGCCGACCGGCACCCCGATGCTGATGATGGTCATCGCGGTGAGGCTTTCCTTGACCGAGAAGCCAAGCATCTTCAGGAGCTGGGTGGTCCAGGTCGTCAGCAGGAAGCCGGCCGGGGTGATGCAGACGAACAGCAGCATGATCAGCAGGGTCCGGCCGATGTATTTCTTCGTGAACATGCCGGTCAGCACTTCCATGACCGAAATTTTCGGCTGAACCGATTTGGCGGCCTCGGAGAGGTCGATGTCCTTGCCGGTCAGGTAGGTGACGATTTCCTCGGCCTCCTTGACGCGGCCGTGGGCCACCAGCCAGCGCGGCGATTCCTTGAGATACTTGAGGCCAAGAAGAAAGGGAATGACGCCCAGGCCGCCGGCGTAGAAGATCCACCGCCAGGCGTCTTCAGCCATCGGGATGACCATCCGGCAGATCAGGGCCACCACCGGTACGGCGCAGAAGCCGATGGCGGCCACCCGGCCCTGCCACATGCCGCGGGTCTGGCACGGTGCCATTTCGGCGATATAGGCCTGGGAGGTGACCATCATGCAGAACACGCCGAAGCCGGTCAGGGCCCGGAAAATGGTGAAGACGACAAAGCTGTCGGTGAAGCCGGTGATGATCGAGGAAACAGAGAAAATGACAATGGAGATGAGAAAGGTCTTGCGGCGGCCGATGAGATCGGAAATAACCCCGCCCACGAAACCGCCGGAGGTCATGCCGATAAAGTACCAGAACAGGATCGTGGCGATATCGGTCGGTTTCAGCCCCCAGGACTGGGACAGGGCCGGGGCGACGAAACCGAAGTTCCAGTTGTCGAACTGCTCGAAGAAATACGCCGCCATGATGATGAAGAACAGCAGCGCATGGATGCCGCGGACGGGGATGCCGTCGAAGTAGTTGTTGACAAACCGGCCTTCGGTTTTTCCCGCGTCGAGGACGCAGGGGGTCTGGTCATTCAGTTCGAAGCCCAGGCCGGGGGCACAGTGAACTTGAGCGTTTGGCGTTGGTTCCATGGTTTCCTCTTTCCGTCGTGTTATGAGATTACAGTTGCCTCGGTACAATCGGTTGCTTGCCGCATTTCTTTGAGAAATTTCCCCGCCCTTCGGCAGATGAGCGTTCCCTGCTCATGGCCTCCATTTAAAGAAAAAGCGGCTCCTCCAACAACTCGCAAACTTACGAGGTTTTTTACTTAACTTTACGAGGCAGGAGGGTGGTTGTACTGGGGCGGCAAGGGGACAGGGCTGGGAAAACACCAACACCCCGGCATGGAGCCGGACGCAAAAGGCAGGTTTCATGGTGATCGCCTGACTTCTGCGCCCGGTCATCGACCAGGGTGTGCGTTGTGCTGCCGTCAGGCAGCTCTACAGGTATTTCCGTCACATCACGAACAGCAGATCGTCACGCCGGTCTGGTACTTCTTGTCGTTGATGATCAGCTTGAGCTTGAACACGCCGTTCAGGCCGAGCTTGCTCACGTGGATCTTGAGGTCGCGGTCGTCCTTCTCGAGGAAGGCGCCGGAGCACATGGCCAGGTGCCAGGTGGCGGAGGTGTTGAGGAAGTAGTTGTGGCTCTCCTTCTCGTTCTCCAGGCAGAGCATGGCCAGGGTGCCCTTCTCGAAGCGGCCGTGGAACACGAAGCGGTCCTCGTCCTCCTCGATGAGCAGGTTGTGGAAGGAGGGCGGCAGGGCGAACACCTCCTCCGTCTCGGGCACGGTGTCGAACTCCTCCGTGACCTCGAGGCTGCCGAGCAGCTGGCCGTCGCCGAGCACCAGGTTGTCGCCGCCGTGGTAGAGCGGCAGTTTCTCGGCCCGGTAGAAGTTGCCCTCGGTCTCCAGCTGGTAGAGGACCACGCCGTCCTTCTCCTCGACCGTGATCGAGCGCAGCTCCACGTTCGGGGCGTCCGCGTTGAGGAAGGGCCCGAGCGCCTTGGCGGCGTAGCCGTCCTCGCGGCCGATGCCGCCCGAGTGGATCATGTAGTGGCCCTCGGCGTAGAACTCGACGTTGCAGATGTAGGGGCTGAAGAACTCCTGGCCGCGCTCCTTGCCGTACTGCCAGACCTGCTCGATCTCCATCTTGTCGGTGTCGATGCGGTAGCGCACGCCGCGGGTGAAGTTGTTGCGGTTCTCGATGTAGTTCTCCTTCGACTTGGCGCGGTACTGGCCGTTGTCGAAGCACATCACGTCGCCGTTCGGGCAGACCACGCAGGCGTGCTGCTCGTACTGCCAGTCGAACTTGGACAGGTCGCCCACCGGCTTGAAGAAGTACTTGTCGACCATGTCCTGGGGCCAGCCTTCCGGGTCGCCGACGATCCAGTTGAGCTTGCCGGTCTCGTAGTCGATGTTGATCACCGCGTCCTGGTGCCGGCCGGACAGGGTCAGGCTGTGGGTCCGCTTGTCGTACCAGACGGCGTTGTTGTGGAACCAGTCATGGGCGTCCTGCGAACCGGAGCCGGCCACGTCCATGGGCAGCACGTCGCGGTAGTCCCAGGTCTTGAGGATCGCGCCGGTGTTGCGGTCGATGAGCACGCACATGTCCTCCACCGTGTCGCGGGAGAAGTCCTGGGTGAGGGCGAGGATGTTGCCGTCCTCCATCTCGAAGTGGTCGTGGTGGTAGTTGCCCGGCATGCGGTATTCCTTGTAGATCTTGCCGAGCAGGTTGATCTCGACCATGCCGGTGGCATTGTAGGGCATGTGGCAGAAGCGGCTGGAGCCGGTGACGATGTTGCCGTTCTGCATCCGCTTGATGTCGAACATGGTGTTCTCGGTGAGCATCCAGCGGATGTCGCCCTTGTAGTCGTAGGCCACGGGCAGGTTCTTGCCGGCCGGGGTGAGGAACATGATGTCGTCGCCCAGGTAGTCGAGCGAGGCCTGGACGTTCAGGCAGCGGCAGACACCCTCGGGCAGCCCCCCGGTCCGGATGGTCAGGGTGGTGGTCTCGCCGCCCGGCAGGCTGACGGTCACGGTGTTGGCGAAGTCCTCGTACAGGCCGAGCACGGGCAGGAAGTGCTCGGTGGCGGCCTTGAAGGTGTGGGTGAGGTTCTCGCGCTCGTAGCGCTTGCCGTGCACGGTCAGGGTCGGGGCCACCGCGGTCGGGGTGGTGAACATGACCAGGGCGCAGAGCGGGTTGATCAGGTAGGGGTTGACCACCACCTTGGGCGCGGCAAAGGTCGGCTTCTCGGCCTTGAAGGCGGCGAGGAACTCCCGCTCGGCGCGGTTCTGGCGGGTGATGAGGTGATCTTCGCTGATGTAACGGACTTTCTGGCTCATGATGGGCTCTCCTTGTCAGGCGATCGCTTCGATCGCTTTGATGATGGCGGGTTTCTGCTTCAGGCCTTCCAACCGGCTGACCTCCTTGCCGTCCTTGAAGAACAGCATGGTGGGGAAGCCCTTGACGCCGAGGCGCTCCTTCAGTTCCCGGTTCTCGTCGAAATCGATGATGTAGATGGGGAAGTCCGGCTTCTGCTTGGCGATGTCCTTGAGGACAAAGGCCAGCATCTTGCACGGCCCGCAGGTCTTGGAATAGAACTCGATCAGCATGGGCGGGTTGTGATCGAGCGACTCGTACTCTTTTTCGTTGATTTCGGTGATCATGGTGGTGTGCTCCTTAATGGTTAAAAAAACTCACTGTTTGAGGGATTCGACGTAGGAGGCGGCGCTGTTGGCGGCCACGGCGCCGTCGCTGCAGGCGGTGACGATCTGGCGCAGGTGCTTGACGGTGATGTCGCCGGCGCCGAAGATGCCCGGAACCTTGGTGCGCATGCGCGCGTCGGCCTCGATGCAGCCGGTGCGGTCGACGATGCCGAGCTTGGCAAAGGCCGCGGACGAGGCCGCAAAACCGATGTACTCGAACACGCCGTCGCAGGTGACGTAGCGCTCGGTGGCGTCTTCCTTGGTGGACTTGAAGCGCACGCCGGTGAGGCGGTCCTCGCCGGTGAACTCGAGCACCTCCTGGTAGGGGTAGATCGTGACGTTGGGCATCCGGCGCAGCTGGTCGCAGGCCTTGGGGTCGGCGGTCAGGTCGAACATGGTGACGATGGTCAGCCTGGTGCAGATGCCGGCCAGGTAGATGGACTCCTCCACCGCCGAGTTGCCGCCGCCGATGACCACCACCTCCTTGTCGCGGTACTGGGCGCCGTCGCAGATGGCGCACCAGCTGATGCCGGAGCCGGCCCACTGGTCCTCGCCGGGAACGCCGAGCCGCCGGGGCACGGTGCCGGTGGCCAGGATCACGGCCTTGGCCTTGTAGACGGCGTCGTCCTCCTCGCAGACCACGATCTTCCACTCGCCCTCGTCCTTCAGGTCGATGACCGTGCGGTAGTCGAACTCCACGCCCAGTTCCTGGGTGTGCTCGAACATCTTGATGGCCAGCTCGGCGCCGGTCAGCTTGCCGGCGCCGGTGTAGTTCTCGATCTCGTTGGTGTTGATGATCGCCCCGCCGGGGGCGAGCCGGTCGAGCATCAGGACCTTCATATTGGCCCGGATCGCATAGATGGCGGCGGTCATGCCGGCCGGGCCGGCGCCGACGATGACGATATCGTAGGTGTTCTCCATGGTGTGCCTCCCTGACCGCGGTCGCGGTCAAAAATTGGTGATACTGGAATGAACCTCTGCAGCTGGAGGAGCGATCGACTCGAGTGCCGTGGGGCCGGGAAGGGAATTTTTCAGCAGGGCCTGCCATCCATGTCGTTGCAGGTCGTTCCCGGCGACGGTTGAACGCTCGTCATGTTCATGGTGTGATTAAATAAAAAACCGGCCCTGGGAACAACTCGGAAACTTACGAGGTTTTGTGTTTAAATTTTCGAGGAGGGGAAAATTGAGCGTCAGGCAACACGCAACCGCGAGCCGACCGGGAACATACGGGGGACAGTGGGACGGGGAATGAGAAAAGGGGGGTGTCGATTGTCAGAGAGGTAAAACGGCGGAGGACTCAGTGCAAGGCATCGATGGCATACTTCAAGGCCGTTGCGACGATAATGCCGGCAAGCATCCATTTGATGGCACCTGCCGGGACATGTTTCTGGCATCTGGCCCCGAGATACATGCCGGCCATCCCCCCTAACCCGAACAGGATGCCGAGGAGCCAGTCGGGGGCGATGGACATGGTTGGATAGAATGGCGCGATCGCCTGATAGAAGACGACCCCGGCAACCGAGGTGACGAAGGTTCCCATCAGGGCGGCTCCGGCGACGGTATAGATCGGAAGACCGAAAAAGGTCACGAAAAACGGCGCGATTATGGCTCCGCCGCCGATCCCGTAAATGCCGCCGACAACACCGACAATCAGGCTGAGCACGAAGATCCCCGAGGTCGAGACATCAAACTGTTCGTCGTAGAACGTGTAGCCGAAGCGCCGGAGATTGAAGTGGGTCAAGCGAACCGCCGCAGGGCTGTCGGGAACCGTCCGTCCGACATCCTTCCCTGCGGCGCGGTGCCGCTTCACGGTCTCCTGAAAACGCTGTTCGCCTGCAGTCTTCGTTTGCGTCCCTGTTTTTCTGCCCAGCAGATCGCGGATCATCCGGATGCCGATATAGAGCAGGACGGCCGCGGCAAAGATCTTGAATTGTCCGGGGTCAGGAAGGAATCTGACCCGCACGATGGCCCCCAGCAGCACCCCCGGCAGGGTGCCGGCGATCACGATCATGGTCAGGGGCCAGACCATCCTGCCTTCTTTCCAGTAACGATAGACCCCGCTGGGAATGGCGACGATATTGAACAGCTGGTTGGTGGCGCTGACCGACGGGGCCGTATACCCCAGAAACGACATTTGAAACGGCAGCAGCAGAAAAGCCCCCGACACGCCGCCCATCGAGGTGAAAAACGAGATGACGAAGGCGACGAGCGGCGGGAGCCAGGGTTGAACCTCTATGCCGGCAGTGTGAAAAAACATTCTCCTCGCCTAGATCTTGACCTTCATTTTTCTGATAAAAAAATCGGCGCCGATGCCGATCGCGAAGGCCCAGCCCATGTTCGGTACGACCAGGGCGATGCCGGCGATCAGCAGGGCGACGAAGTATTCCTCGTTGGTCTTCAGGCTGCGCAGCAGCGGACAGAGTTCCAGGCCGGCAAAGACCAGCAGTACCCCGAGGACCGACTGGGGAATGAGCGCCAGCAGGGTGAAGCCGAACTCACCGAGCACCAGGGCGACGACAATGAAAAATATGCCGATCATGATCGGGGCGCCGCCGGTCCGGGCGCCGAAGCGGAAGTGGGCCGCCAGCCCGCCGGTGCCGTGGCACATCGGCACCGCCCCGAACAATCCGGCCGGCAGGTTGATGATGCCCATCGAGAAGGCGAATATCCCCGCCTTGGCCTTGCGCAACTGCGAATTGCCGCTGAACAGGCTGGTGCAGGTATCGGCCGTGCCGACGCAGGCATTGCCGATCGTCAGCGGAATCTGGGGCAGGATCAGCATGATGAAGGCGGTCCAGAAATCGGCCATCGTCGGGTGGACGAGGTGCATGTCCGTGGGGCCGAGCGTCAGGGGGCGGCCGGCAAGTCCGCCCAGGGCGATCCCCGAAGCGATGCCGACGGCGAGGGCGGCAAGGGCGGCCGGGAACCGTTTGTTGTCGAGCAGCAGCAGTACCAGGCAGAAGACCGCGATGCCGATGACCATGTTGACCGGAAGCCCGCTCAAGCGGCCGGAAACTCCGGACATGAACAGGTCCTTGTGTATGATCAGTTCGATGCCTTTCTTGAGGAAGATCAGTCCCAGGGTCAGCTGGATGCCGCGGACCACCGCCTGGGAGAAGAGCTTGGCCAGCTGGTCGACCATGCCGGTCAGGGAGAGGGCGAGCAGGATGACCCCGAAGATGATGCCGGCGGCGCCGATGACCGATTCGGTGATGACCGCCGGGTAGGCGATGGCGATGGCGCCCACGGCCTTCAACGGCTGCACCGGAATCGGCAGGCGGTAGTAGTAGCCGGCCATCAGGTAAAACAGGCCGAAGCCGAGAAACACCGTCGATGGGCTCAGCTTGTTGATCAGGATCATCGCCACGACGATGGGCAGCAGCGTCCCCAGGTCGCCGAAGGCGCCGGAAAGTTCGACCCGGTCGAACCGCAGGGCGGTGTCGGCGATGGCGGACTGGTCCGGGGAATGATCCCGGCCGGATTGCTCCGGCTGCAGATCCGGCTGTTTGTCTGGGTTCGTGTTCATTGGTCACTCCTCGGCACGGTCCGTTTCCGGCCCCGCATGTCCTGCTGAATCCGGAACCGACGGGCATCAATATCTGTTGTGCATGGATGCCGACGGCAGGGCGATAAGGGATTGTCTGCTAACACGAATAAAAATATAATCGTGTTACAAATCCATACCGTGACCAAGGCGGGTTTGTCAAGTTTTTCAGGCAGGGAAGAGACCCGTCGGCCCCGAGCGGTCCTCAGCCCACAACCGCTGCCGGATCGCAGCGGCGGCAGGGGGGCAGGTCAGGAAGCGGCCGGTGCCGTCGGGGGCAGACGGGCACCGGCCTTCGGGGGCGAGGGGCGAAGTCAGAAACCGGTCAGCAGGCCGGTCCGGTCGAAATAATCGATCGCCTGCCACAGATCTTCCTGGGAATGCGGTTCGAGCGTGATGATCGGCCGGCAGTCCTGCTGTTTCAGGAACTCGAAGAGACCGGGAAAATCGAAGCTGCCCCGTCCCGGGGCCAGGTGCTGATCCTTGTCGCCATCGTTGTCGTGGAGATGCAGCTGGCCGAGCCAGGGCAGCATGGCGGGCAGCCAGTCCTGCCAGGAGCCGCGGGCAAAGGCGGTGACATGGCCGACATCGAGGCAGAACCCGATCGCCGGGTGCTGCAGTTCGGTCAAAACCATCCTGTGCACGTCGGGGGTGGTCTCGTAGGTATTTTCGAGCATGATCCGCGCCCCGACAGCTGCCGCCTGATCCGCCAGCAATCGCCAGGTGGCGAGGGATTGGGCCAGCCAGCGATCGAAGAAATAGCCGTGCTTGTTTTCCTCGTACTGCAGGTGGCAGACAATCGATCGCGGCTGGAAGATCGCCGCCAGCTTTATCGCCCGCCGCAGTTTATCCTGGCTTTTGGCAAGGATATACGGGTCGAGGGACCCGGGGGCGAGGTCGATGAAGGGGGCGTGCAGCGTACACTGCAGGCCCCGGTCGTCGAGCAGTTTCTTGATCCGTGTGAACTCGCCGATATCCTCATCGTACAGGCAGGTCCCCTCGAGGCCGATCTCGGGCTGCAGGCGATATTCGAGAACGAGGTCCAGCAGCCTGCCTTTCAGGTCGTACCAGGGGGCGTTGACGAAACAGCCCTGGAGCACGCTCGATCGCTCCGGCATCGGTTCAGCCTGCCGCGAGGGGGCGGGACAGGACCGCCTCCTTGAAGGTGTCGATGCCGATCCGTTCGATGAAGCGGCATGCCCGTTCCTTTGTCTTCCCGTGTTCGACGTAGTAATCGATGCAACGGTTGATCAGGGTGATGGCCTCTTCCTCGCTGATCTCCTCGGCGATGATATCGCCGACCCGGGCCGCCTTGCCGGAATTGCCGCCGAACGAGATCGTCCAGCCCTTTTTTCTGCCGGTCACGCCGATATCGCGGACCAGGCCTTCGGCGCAGGTAAATGGGCAGCCGGAGACCCCGATCTTGAGCTTGGCGGGCATTTCCCGGCCGGCCAGCATGTCTTCGAGCTTGATGCCGAAGCCGAGCGAATCCTGGGCCCCGAACTTGCAGACCGTGGTGCCGGGGCAGGCCTGGACATAGTGGAGGCAGAGCTCGGTGGCCTTGCCGGGGTCCATTCCCAGGTCGGCATAGATGTCGTTGATCTGCTCAACCTTCATGCCGACCAGGGCGATGCGGTGGCCGGAGGTCAGCTTGACGATCGGGATATCGTACTTCTCGACGACCGTCGCCAGGTTCCGCAGTTTTTCTTTCGTCAGCAGTCCGCAGGGGATGCGGGGGACAATGGCGTAGGTCTCTTTATCGCGCTGCAGGATCGCACCTTTGGGGGCTTCTTCCGTCGACATGGATCTTTCTCCTTTTGATCGTAATGGTAGTGAAAACAGGGCATGGGCAGCAATGTGCATATGCATTAATGTTCATATAGTACCAGATTTTCTTCTCAATGCACCGCCGATTTGAATTGACGGCGACTGCGGGCCTACGGCCGGCTCCGCGTGAGCGGGCGGCCGGCGGCGGCTTTGCGCCGCAGCAGCCGGGACAGGATGCCTTCCAGTTCGTCGCGGTTGATCGGCTTGCTGAGATAGTCGTCCATCCCCGAGCGGAGACATTTGTCGCGGTCCTGCGGCCGGGCATGGGCGGTCAGGGCGACGATCGGCACCTCGGACTGATTGCCGGGCAGCATCCGGATCCTGCGGGTCGCCTGAAATCCGTCCAGTTCCGGCATCTGCAGGTCCATCAACACCAGGTCGAACGGACCGGAGTCATAGATCGCGGCGAGGGCGGCGGCGCCGTTGACGACAGAGATGACCTCGATCCCGAGCTGCGTCAGCAGCGTGGTCACCAGCATCCGGTTGATCGGCTCGTCTTCGGCGAGGAGGACCCGCCTGCCGGACAGACTCGCGGCCACCGTTGCCGTGGGGGCGGCGACCTCGGCCGGGTGCTCCGGGGCGATCCCGGCGGCGGTTTTTTTCAGGGTGCAGATGAACCAGAAGGTCGAGCCGCGGCCCGGGCTGCTCTCGACGTAGATCTTGCTGCCCATCAGCGACGCGAGCTGTGACGAGATCGCCAGCCCGAGCCCGGTCCCCCCGTATTTGCGGGTCGTCGAGGTGTCGGCCTGGTTGAACGACTCGAAGATCAGGTGCTGCTTGTCGGCCGGAATGCCGATCCCGGTGTCGATGATGTTGAACCGCAGGCAGATATCGTCCTCGGCGGTGGCGGTCATCGGGATGACCTCCAGCCGCACCTCGCCCTTGTCGGTGAACTTGATGGCGTTGTTGAGCAGATTGATCAGGATCTGGGTCAGTCGGTTCGGATCGCCATGGACCCACTGGGGCACCGTTTCGTCGAGGTGGAAGGAGAGGGAGAGATCCTTCTGGAGGGCCGGCAGGTCGAGCATGTGAATGCACTCTTCCAGGGTCTCATACAGGTTGAAATCGACGGGATCGAGTTGGAGTTTGCCGGATTCGATTTTGGAAAAGTCGAGGATGTCGTTGATGACCTTCAGCAGCCTGGCGGCCGACTGCTGGACGAGTTCGAGATAATGTTTCTGGTCGGGGGTGAGATCGGTGGCCAGCATCAGGTCGGTCATGCCGATGATGCCGTTCATCGGGGTGCGGATCTCATGACTCATGTTGGCGAGAAAATCGCTCTTGGCGGAGTTGGCCATTTCCGCTTCACGGCGGGCGATCGACATCTCTTCCCTGAGCTTCTGCTCGTTTTTCACCCGCTGATCAAGTTCGCCGAGGATGGTGTCGAGGTTTTCGAACTGCTTGGCGACCAGTTCGGCGGTGATCGCCGCCGCCTGCCGCGCCACTTTCAGCTCGTTGAACAGGGCCTGGTTTTCCTCGCGCAGCCGCTCGATGATCTGGTCGCTATCGTGGTCGTTCATCGCTGACTCATCCGGCGCAGGCTGGTGCGAAACGACAGGGGCGGCCGTCTCCGGAGCTGACCAGCTCGAGGCAGAGCCTAGCCGCCTCCCGGCAGATCGCCGCGGTCGCCGGCCCTTCGATGCCGACGACGACGACCTCCGGCAGCGGCGGCTCGAGGACGTGCGGGGCCGCCTGGAGCAGATAGGCCAGTCCGTCCTGATGGCCGTAGTTTACCGGTTCGGAAGGCAGGGCCGCGGCAGGGAGGACGATGACGCCGGGATCCGCCCTGAAGCCCGTGACCGCATCGACGACGATGACCTGGTCGCAGCCCTCGAACAGCGGCAGCAGCCGGAGGCCGGCGAGACCGCCGTCGATCAGCTCCACCGCCGGCGGCAGGGTGCCACCGGCAAGGAGATCGTAGACCATCGGTCCTGCCGCATCGGCAGCGATGAACGGGTTGCCGATGCAGATTATACGCGCAGACATCGCGGATCGCCGGCAGGGTGAAGGTTGGTGGTCAGCAGGTGGACCGCGCAGACCTGGCAGGCATCGAAGGAGCGGATGACATGGCCGATTTCGACCGGGTTGTCGAGGTCGGCGATCGGGGTGCCGATCAGGGCCTCCTCCCACGGCCCGCGAACCCCGTCGTGATCGCGCGGCGAACCGTTCCAGGCGGTGGGGGTGATGATCTGGTAGTGGGCGATCTTCTGCCGGCTGATCTCCACCCAGTGGCCGAGGGCGCCGCGACTGGCGTCGATGAGGCCGAAGCCGCGGCCGTCGGGGATCTCGCGCACCGAACGGTAGAAGGGGGCCTCGGGGTCGATCTCCCCGGCCCAGACCTTCATTGCCGGCAGGAGCTCGGCCGGCCGGGTCAGACGCGCCAGTTCCCGGATATAGGCGTTGGGGCCGCTCCTGGCGACCAGGTCGACGAACAGCGGCTGGCCGGAGGTCAGCATCTGCGCCAGCGGACCGGTCTCGGCCGGCATCCCGTCGTACCTGGGGGCCTTGCAGAACGAGTACTTGACGATCTCGTAGGGTGAGACATAGGGCTGCGTCAGTCCTTCGGAGGGATGGAGGCCGCCGGGATAGTCGACGAAATGGGAGTAGGCGACATGTTCGCTGACCAGCTGCTGATCGCAGACCCTGGCCGCCTGGCCCTGGCCGATGAATCCGGAAGCCAACAGCAGCCCGCCCTCGCTCCGGCTGCGGACGGCGCTTCCCTCCGGCAGCTCGAGCTGGCCGAAACTGAGGAAGTTGCCATGGCCGCGGCCGAGGCGGTGGAGTCCGACCAGCCGGGCGAAGCGGATGTAGAAACCGAGGTCGCTGTCGCGGTGCGCGTCGCTTTCGTCCAGCCATGCCTGCAGGTCCTGTTCGCTTTGCACCTGCTGCCAGCGTTCGAGCGGGCAGCCGAGGATCTGCTCTTCGTACCAGGTGGTGAAGAGGTTGATGATATAGGTGCAGTTGACGATATCGTTGAAGGTCGGGACGCTGGCGACGCCGCCGGGAACGATGAACGACGAGTTGGGCCACTGGCCGCCGAGGATGGCGACGATCTCGAGGATCTTCTTGGTCATGCCGATGGTCCTGATGACCGAGCGGCCCTTGAAGGTCTGGTAGCGGCGGACCGCCTCCTCGTAGAGGGGCAGGCCGGCATAGGCCGGGTTGTAGCAGTCCTGCATGAACATCAGGATGCCGTGGCGGAGATCACTCTGGATGTGCTCGGCCATCATTGCCACGTTGCGGACCAGCAGGGCGTTGGTCGGCAGGCGGACGCCGCTGATCATGTCGAGCGCCTTGGCCGCGGTCAGCAGGTGGGCGGTGCCGCAGATGCCGCAGACCCTGGGGGTCAGGACCAGGCCGTCCCGCGCTCCCCGTCCCTTCAGCATGTTTTCGAAACCGCGGTACATGACGCCTCTGCTCCAGGCATTGGTGACCACGCCGTTCTCGTGTTCGATCTTCAGCTCGAGATCGCCTTCGACGCGGTTGAGGGCCAGATCGATCGTCTTTTTCCCGTTCTCGGCCATGTCAGACCTTGGGTTGGCGGTGTTTCAGCCTCTCGGGCGCCGCCGCCGCGGCCATGCCCTTGTAGGCGAGATAATGGGGCCGGTCGACGCCGTCGGGCAGATTGATCGGCAGGCCGACGATGTTCGGGGTCTCGAAGAACGGCGTATCCTGGGGAAAGTCGGGTTCGGTGCAGCCGAAACAGGGGATGCCGGAGCGCGTCTTGCAGCTGCGGTTGTTCCACAGAAACTTGTTGCAGGGGCCGTGGGCCAGCGGCCCGTGACAGCCCATGTGGAAGAAGAGGCAGCCCATCTGGCCGAAATCGGTCTCCTCGATCTGGTACTCGTGGTACTCGTTGCGGGTGCAGCCCTGATGGACCAGCATGTTGTAGTACTCGAGGGGGGCGTTGCGCTCGTTGAGCTTGAGCCGCTTGCCGACCGCCAGGGCGCTGAGGGTGCCGATCAGGACCTGGGGGTGGACCGGACAGCCGGGGAGGTTGATGACCGGCGAGCCGTCGCGGCTGAGAAAGTCCGGGCCGAGAAAGCCGCCGGCCTCCTTGCCGGCGAACTGCAGGCCGACGCCGCCGACGTCGCCGGCCCGGGTGACGCCGCCGAAAGCGGCGCAGGTGCCGACGGCGACGATCTGCCCCGGCCTGGGCCGCGAGCTGGGCGATCAGGTCCTTCTTGGCCCGGCCGGCGAAGGTCTCGAACATCCCGGTGCCGTTGGGGCCGGTGATGACGGTGCCTTCGACGCAGAGGATGTCGAGGGGCAGGGCGCCACCCGTCAGATCATCGAGCAGTCGCAGGTGCCGTGCCGGCGTCAGGGCCGAGAACGAGGGGTGGAACAGGACATCGATACCGATGGAGATGGTGGCCTCGGCGATGTTCGGCGAATCGGCGCTCAGCATCGACATCGTGTCGCCGCCGCAACCGCCGCACTGCAGCCAGTACAGGTTTGGTCTCATATCTCTCCTGGTGGTCCGCGATCGGATGATTCCGATACGGCAGTGCTAATATACCGGTTTGTAGTCGAAGAAATGCCGCGTTTCCAGCTTGCGGTAGGTCCGCGTCTCCCCGCGGGCGATGAACGAGGAGGTGATGGCGCCGTTCGAGGTGAAGCGGACGCCTTCGAGGAACTCGCTGTCGGTGACGCCGGTGGCGGCGATCGCCACCTCCTTGCTCCGCACCAGATCCTCGACCCGGAAGATCTTGTCGAGATCGCTGATCCCGTGCGCCTCGGCCTGGGCCCGGTCGCGATCGTTCTCGTAGAAGATCTTGCCCTCGAAATAACCGCCGAGGCAGCTGATCGCCGCGGCAACCAGGGCCCCCTCGGGGGCGAAACCGTAGCCCATGTAGATATCGGCCCGCTCGCCGGTGATCGCCGCCAGACAGCCCGAAATCTCGCCTTCGTCGATCAGCTTGATCCTGGCGCCGCAGCTGCGGACCTCGTTGATCAACTGCTGGTGGCGGGTCTGGTTGAGGATCAGCACGGTGACGCTTTCGGTATATTTTTTCAATGCCCGGGCGACCCGTTTGACATTGACGATCGGCGGCTGGTTGATATCGATGACCTGGCCGGCCTCGGGGCCGACGACGAGTTTGTACATGTTGAGGTTCGGCACCGACTGGATCGACCCCTCCTTGGCGATGACGGCAAAGGAGGTCGAGTTGTTGCGGCCGTCGGCGGCGGAGTGGTAGGCCTCGAGGGCCACCGCCATCAGGTCCGCCTTCTGGCCGCCGCGACCGATGGCCGCCGGTAGTTGAAAGATCCCCTGGCGGTCGACGAAGCGGTCGTTGACAAGGCAGCCCTCGATCGCCAGCCGGTTGAGGGTCTTGGCGATGGCCTGGCGGGTTTCGTTGAGAATGCCGGTGTGGTCACCCAGTCCCTGCAGCCGTGCGGCGGTCAGGGCGGCGATCTCCGTCGCCCTGACGATCTCCATTCCGTAGTTGGTGTCCATGAAATCAGTTCTGTGCATTGGGAGGGGAGGCGGCGTGCCCGTTCTGTTGCGCCAGCTTCCTGATCTGCGCCATGATCTCGTCGCGCTGTTTCTTCAGGGCCTTGCCTTCGATCGTGTCCTTGATTTTCATCGGCTGGCGGAATTCATCGATCAGTTCGATATCGAGCGGCGCCGATTCGAGCCGGCGTTCGGCCTCGATGATCTCGGTCGGCGTCGGCAGGATGATCCCGTACAGCTGGTGCGGGGTGTGCACCAGCGAGTGGCCGCGGTTGTAGTAGGCCTCGGCGAAGCCGCCGTCGATGTTGATCGCCACGCCGTCCGTGCTCGCCATCTGCACCCCCTTGCGGTAATCGACCGGGGTGTGGCCGTAGATGACCCGCTGGATGCCGAACTCCTGCTGCATCTTCTCCTTGAAGGCCTCGCTCTGCATGTTGTCTTTCCAGTACAGCGATCGCTCCTTGTGGGTCTGCTTGTCGCTCAGGAAGTAGCGCTCGAAGGTCTTCATCGCGTGCTTGCCGAAAAACGGCGATTTGGGGCCGCACCACAGGTAGAAGAAGAGGGCCTGGTCCTGGGGCCGCTGTGGTTTGTCCTGAAGGTAGTTGGCGCCGACCCGGCGGATGATTTCCTGGACGAAATCGAGGAGCTGTTTGCCCTTGCGGCCCATGAACTCCTCGAACTCGCCGTCGGCGGTCGACGGCACCAGGGCGTGGATGTTCAGGAAATTATTGTGGATCAGGTAGGTCTGGCCTTCGGTGAAAAAGAATCTGAGCAGCCGTTTGAGGCGGCGGTTGGTGGCGAACTGACGGGCGAGATCGTCGATGATCTCCTGTTCCTCCGGCAACAGGCGGCCGGGATCATCGAGATCGATGGTCGGAAAACTGGTGTCGTTGAGCCCCTCGGTGTTGCCGCTTTTCAGCATCAGCGCCAGGCGGTCGAGCCACAGCCGCGACTTCATATCGTACTCGGGGTAGTCGCGGATGGTCTGCTCCTCGAGCTTGAACTGGATGATCGCCAGCGCCTTCTCCATCGCCCGTCCCTTGCTGGTCTTGGCCTTGAAGTTGCCGGTGATGGTGTCGACCGGGTAGGTGCGTTCGGCGAATTCGGCCAGATGGGTCGTGTCGAACCGCAGCCGTTCGATCAGGGCGAAGTGATCGTAGCGGCAGGTGATCCGCATCGTTTCGGCGATCAGCGAGCGGTTGCCGGAGGCGGCCCCCATCCACAGGATGTCATGATTGCCGAAGACATAATCGACCATGTCGCGATAGGCGCTCGACGACAGGATGCGGATGATCTTGTCCGGCTGCGGCCCGCGGTCGAAGATATCGCCCAGGACCTGGATCCGGTCGAGCAGCACCTGGCGGATGATGTGGGCGAGGTGGGCGATCAGGCGCAGCGAGATGATCTCCTCCTCGAAGATCGGGTTGGGCACCGGCAGGCCGGAGAGCAGCCGGCTGATGGTGTCGCTGAACTCCGGCGGGAAGATCTCGCTGACCTGGTAGCCGATGTTGGTCAGCTTGTACTGCAGGATCTGGACCAGGCAGAAGATGACGTCCTGCATGTCCATGGCGATGACCTCGTCGCGGAGGTACTGCTGTTTGCGGATGATGCGGACGAGGTACTGGATCTTGTCGGGGCTGAAGGTGTTGGGCAGGGCCTCGCGGCAGGTCTGGTAGAGCATGCCGAAGCGGCCGCGGAGGATCGATTTGAAGCGGTCGCCTTCGCCGTGCAGATCGCTGATCCACAGGGTGGTCGGGATATTGGAGTTGAGCCGGTTTTCCAGTTTCAGGAGCTGATGGGCAAGCCGGTCGATCTCTCCCACCATGACCTGCCTGTCGACAATCGGGCTTGTCTTGTTTGTCTGATCGGGTGATAATCCGGGTCGCATACCTGCTGCTCCGTGGCTGTCATAGAAGGGGGGCGCCTGTCTTCATGCCCTCGGGCATTGGCGGACAGGACCTGTCGCGCATTGTGCATTCCGTCATCCGGCCATGACTGACCGGTGTGAGCTAATTGTATTCGTATCCATGATATTTTTCAAAGAAAAAGCCTCAACCGCCGGTAGCGGCGATCGATGCCCGCCCGGCTGTCCCATGGTGGCGGCGGGAAGTACGATGATCGGCAAATGGTGGCCGCTCCTGCTGTGTGGCATGCTGCTGCTGGCGACAGCGGCCCGGGCCGGGGCGGGGGAGGTCGGGGCGCGGCAGGCTGAAATCGAGCGGTTCCGGCGGCAGGAATTCACGATCGGCACCTTGCGCGGGGTCGGCGGGATCGAGTGATCGAGGCCCCGACATTCGCCTGGGTCGACCAGGTCCTGGCCGCGACGCGGAAGTTGATGCGATCGGATCGACAACCGGAGGTGCTGGTGCTGTTGCTGCAGGGGGGAAAGGATCGGGTGGTGGGTGGATCGGGAGCAGCAGGAACTCTGTCGCCGACTCGAAGACTGCCGCCTCGTCACCCTGCCGGAGGGAAGGCATGAACTGTTGATGGAAGTGGATGCGATCCGCGACCGGGTGCTTGGGGAGATCCGCGGTTTCATCGACGCGACGACACGGTGAAGGGCTGGTTTTCTCACTGATCGTACTGTCCGGTTGCGGCGATGCCGGGATTGAAACGATGAGATCCCCGGCGGTAATGGAGGACAGCGGAATATAAAGGCAAAAGCAGCGAAAAGGATAAATTTGGATGGGGGAGACGAACTGTCAACGGCATACAGCCTCTCGAAATGCATTTCGAGCGAAGCGGGAATATCGTTGTTCCCGATAGGGCGAAGGCCGAGATGCCGCCCCCCGCTGTCATATCGAAGCGAAGCGAGAAATCTCATCTTTCCGGGGGATGTTCTTCGTTAGGGATGACGACCGCTGCGGGAAATATCCCTCAGTCGAGTTGACAGGGGAAGGACGTTTATTTTGCAGCGGCTCTATGCTACAAATTTTTTAATCTCAAGATCTTTCATTACTTTGTAGTGCTTGTCGTTTCCGGTGAGAACCGGAAGACCATACGCGATTGCCGTGGCTCCAATCAAAGCGTCCGCCAGTTGCATGGCATGGCTGAGGAAATGCTGTTCGACGTAGAACATGGCTTTAGCAGAAATTTCTTCAGATATATACAGGATCTGTGCATTCCATCCATGCAGTGCTCTGCGGAGATGGTTGAGCTCTTTTTTGTTTCTCAATCCCTGAACCAGTTCCATATAGGTAACTACCGAGATATAGAAACTATCTACATTCTCGACGACTTGATATGCTTTTTCATTGCCTCGCATATACCAGATGAGAACGTCGGTATCGATGAGCATCAGACTCTTCCTTTTCGCAGATTTCTTACATACTCATCCACATTCTGGACCATGTCGTTATCTTTCCATATTCCGAACAATTCATTTTTTCCCGCCTGTTTTTTTGTTTCCTGGTAGGGAACAAGCCTGGCGCACGGTTTTCCGCGGAAAGTGATAACAACTTCCTCTCCTCTGTTGACTGATTCTATGAGTTCTTTTGAGTGAAATCTCAGGTCTTTTGCGGTTGCCTTCATGGTAGCCCTCGTATGTTTTGAGTTTATATGTTGAAGTATAAACTTGGTGAGATCTCTGGTCAATCATGTTTTCTTGACCGAAGTTGATTTTCTGCAGGCGTATGCCTGAATTCAGCCGTGCCGCGAAGCGGTAGAGTTTATCCCGATGCTTTTGCAGGAAACAGAAATGGCATATAATATTGAGCCTTCGAGTACAGTTCGGCCACGAGGAATGACCTGATCAGAGGGGATAAGGGATCAATCGCAACGAGGGAAATCTACGGATTTTGAACGGAAAAAATGGAATCAATGGAGACAAGCATGGAAAAAATCGATGGCGGATACGTCGAAACTGGACCGAATGGCGAGAAAATCCCTGGGCTTTCTCCCGACCCCGGTGGTGCCGTTGCCGGCCCTGTCGAAACATCTCGGCGGCCCGGCGATCCTGATGAAGCGCGATGACCAGACCGGCCTCGCCCTGGGCGGCAACAAGACCAGAAAACTTGAATTTCTGCTCGGCGACGCCCTTGCGCAGGGGGCCGATGTCGTCGTCACCGGCGGCGCCGCCCAGTCCAACCACTGCCGCCAGACCGCCGCCGCTGCCGCTGTCTGCGGTCTCGGCTGCCACCTGGCGCTGGGCGGCACCGAACCGGCGGAGTTGAACGGCAACCTGCTGCTTGACCGGTTGCTCGGGGCGACGATCCACTGGTCCGGCGCCTATCGCAAAGGGGAGAACATCCCGGCGATCTGTGACGTGCTGCGCGAAAGCGGCCGGCAGCCCTACGTCATCCCCTATGGCGGCTCCAACGCGATCGGGGCGGCTGGATTCGCCGCGGCAATGCCGGAACTGGCCCTGCAGCTGGGTCCGGAGGCCGCCGGCGTCTCCCACATCGTGTTCGCCTCGAGCTCGGGCGGGACCCATGCCGGGCTGATGGTCGGCAAGGTCCTGTGCGGCCTCGGGGCGCGGGTGGTCGGCATCAATATCGACAAGGACGAGAGCGGGGGTATGACGCTGGGCGAGCATATTCTCCACCTCGCCGGGGCCACCGCGGCGCTGCTGGGACTGGACCACACCTTCACCGCCGCCGATCTGATCCTCCGCGATGACTATATCGGCGCAGGCTATGGAGTGATTGGCGACCGCGAGCGCGAGGCGATCTCCCTCACCGCCCGCCTCGAAGGCATCCTGCTCGACCCGGTGTACACCGGCCGGGCGATGGGTGGGCTGATCGATATGATCGGCAACGGCGAGATCGGACCCGGAGATAGGGTGCTGTTCTGGCACACCGGCGGCTCCCCGGCACTTTTTGCCCATGCCGGCGAACTGGTGATTTGAACGCCGATCAGGGTGTTTTAAGGATCAGTATTGCTTGCCTTGTCCATTAATTATGTTTATTCTAAGGCGCAATGTTGTTCAAGCCTTGACAGAAAAAAGGCCGTGCGTTGAGTCATTCTGCGGTATTCCTTCGGGGTACCGTCTCACTTCCCTCGAACAGAAAGAGTCGCAACCTTGAAAAAACGAATCCTAGTCGCCAACAGGGGCGAAATTGCCATCCGGCTTATCCGGGCCGCCCAGGAACTTGATTACGAGGCCATCGCCATCTATGAAACACCAGACAAGAATTCCCGGCATCTGCGGATAGCCGACGAGGCGATCTGGATCGGTGACGGGCCGCGCAAGGATTACCTCGATGTCGAAAAGATCATCGGCACCGCCCTGCGGTCGAATGTCTGCGCCATCCATCCCGGCTACGGCTTTCTCGCCGAGAATCCTGATCTCGCCAGGGCCTGCGAGAATGCCGGGCTGATCTTCATCGGTCCCCCCTCCAAGGTCATCGAAAACCTCGGCAGCAAGGTCATGGCCCGCAGGATCATGGCCGAGGCCGGCATCGCCATGGTGCCGGGCACCGAAAACCTTCCTCCCGGTGAAAAAGGATTGCAGGTGGCGATGGAATTTGTCGCCAGGTATGGCTTTCCGATCATGCTCAAGGCGACTTCGGGCGGCGGCGGCCGCGGCATCCGCCGGATCGAGAACGAGAACGAACTGCGGGAGCAGTACCCGATCGCCCGCGCCGAGGCCAAGGCGGCCTTCAACGACGACTCGGTGTATCTCGAGAAGGTCGTGCTCAATCCGCGCCATGTCGAGGTCCAGATCCTGGCCGACCGCGCCGGCAATACCGTCCACCTCGGCACCCGCGACTGTTCGATCCAGCGGCGCAACCAGAAACTGGTGGAGATCGCCCCGGCCTTCCAGATCAGCGAGGAACTGCGGGAGGAGATCAGCCAGACGGCGGTCAAGGCCGCCAAGGCCTCGGACTACTTCAACGCCGGCACCGTCGAATTCCTGCTCGACAGCGACAACAAATACTATTTCATGGAGATCAACACCCGGCTGCAGGTCGAACACACCGTCACCGAGATGGTCACCGGCATCGATATCGTCCGCAGCCAGATCAGACTGGCCATGGGCCACAATCTCCACATCCGGCAGGAGGATATCAGGACCCGCGGCCACGCCATCGAGATGCGGATCAATGCCGAAGACCCGCAGAACAACTTCATGCCGGAAGGCGGCAAGACCATCAGCGTCTACCGCTCGCCCGGCGGCTACGGGGTGCGCCTCGACGGCTTCTGCTACCAGGGCTTCACCATCCCCGAGGTCTACGACTCGCTGCTGGTCAAGCTCACCGTTTTCGGCTGGTCCTGGGAGGAAACGGTCGACCGCCTGCGCCGCTGTCTCACCAACTACGTCATCACCGGCCCGAAGACGACGATCCCGTTCTACCTCAATCTGGTCAACGATGCCGATTTCCAGCAGGGTGTCTTCGATACCTCGTACCTGGAGACGCATGAGCATCTGTTCGAGTACAAGGAAGACAATTCCGAGATCAACAAACTGGCGCGGCTGCTTGCCGAGATCCATTACCGGGGCGAGAACCGTTACGCCAAATGAGGCGGCGATTCTCTTGAATCATCGTTATTCCGCAAAGAATTCTACGGACACCATTATGACCCGAATCGTTCAGAACACTGATGCTGCCACCGCCATCGCCACCCTGCGCCAGGCCGACGGCTACTATATCACCAATACGGCCCGTGATCTCTCCCAGGCCGACTTCAAGAACCGCATCCTGCTCCATACCGACCTGATGGCGGCCAAGGGGAGGGAGGCGGCCGGCTATTTCTCGCTCGAGATCACCGGCGGCGCCTCGATCCATGTCGACATGCTGCGCAAGCAGGTCGATCCCTTTCTCAAGCTCGAACTGCTGCGCAAGGCGATGCCGAAGACGATGTTCCAGACCCTGTGCCGCGGCACCAATCTCTTCGGCTACCGCCCCTACCCGCAGAACGTCATCCGCCTGACCGTGCGGGAATTCGCCAAATACGTCGACGTCTGGCGGACCTTCGATTTTCTCAACCACGTCCCGAACATGCAGGCGGTGTTCGAAGAGGTGGCGCTGGCCGGCAAGATCAACGAACCCAGCATCTGCTTTTCCACCGGCCCCGAGCACACGAACGCCTACTACGTCGGCAAGGTCGGCGAGATCCTGGATGTCACCGGCAGCGATGTCATCCTCTGCATCAAGAACCATGGCGGCCTGGGGACACCGAAGCGGATCGGCGAACTGGTCGATGCCCTGAAGCAGACCTACCCCGATCTGGTGATCCATTATCACGGCCACAATACCGACGGCAACGAGATCGGCCGGATCGTCGAGGCGGTGCTGAGCGGCGCCAGAATCGTCGATGCCTCCGACCACGCCCTGACCGGTTTCTACGGTCCGCCGCCGGCGCTGACCGTCATCCAGACCCTGAAGGGGTACGGCAAGACCGCCGTCGGCATGAGCGAGGAGGCGGTGATCGAGACCTCCGACACCATCCGTGACCAGCGGCGCTACTACGCCCAGTTCGAGGCCCAGATCAAGGGCTTCCAGCCGACCGTGCAGATCCACAAGCTGCCCGGCGGGGCGATGGGATCAAGCCTCGAGCAGGCGGCCAAGGGCGGCTTTCTCGACCGGATGCCCGATATCCTGCACAAGGAGCTGCCGCGGGTGCAGAAGGACCTCGGCAACTACTGGAGCGTCACCCCCGGTTCGCAGATCCTGTGGACGACGGCGGTTGCCAACGTCCTCGACGGGGAACGCTATGCCAACCCCTCCGGCGATCTGAAGAACCTCCTGCTCGGCAAGTACGGTCCTTTTCCGTTCTACAAACCGGCCGACTGGATCTATAAGAAGGCCTTCGGTCCCGACTGGAAAAACATCCTCGAGGCCGAGGAGGGGATGCCCGGCATCGAGGATGTCGATCTCGACCAGGAGCGGGCGGTGCTGACGGAAAAACTGGGAATGGAACCGACCGAGCAGCAGCTCGTCCTCTACCTCCAGCATCCCAACGACGCCGTCGATTTCTTCAAGTTCGAGGAGAATTTCGGCAAGGCCTATGTCCTGCCGCCGGCGATCTTTTTCCGGGAAGGAAGCTTCGATCTCGGCGAAAAATTGACGTTCAAGGATCATTTCGGCAAAGAGCACGTCGTCGAGATCGGCCCGACCCAGAAGACCGAACTGGGCGAGACCAACGTCTACCTCAACGTCGACCACGACCAGCGGCTCTATCTCTTTGAACCGGAACTCCAGGCCGGAGTCCAGGCCGAGGTCAAGCTGTCCAAAGAGGAGATCGCCGCCCTGGCGGCCGAAGGCGATGTTCGCGCCCCCTTTGCCGGCGCGATCTGTGCCGTCAGCGTCGAGATCGGCGACGAGGTCGGCGTCGGCGATCAGCTGGCGGTGATCGAGGCGATGAAGATGCAGACGCCGATTCTCAGCGAGGTCGCCGGAGTCGTCAACGCCGTCGCGGCCAAGGTCGGGAAGACGCTGCAGGCGGGCGACAGGATCTTCAAGATCGATCGCTTCGAAGACTGACCCTGCGATCCTGCCGGCCTGTCACCCCGATCTTCTGTAGGATTTGGGGGAAATCAGCGTCCCTTCGCTATGGTAGCCGGAGGGCGCGGTGGTGTTCGGCATCAGGACGCAGTTCCTGCCGAGGATCGTGCCGGGGTTGGTGACCGAGTTGCAGCCGGTCTGGGTGTTGTCGCCGAGGATGGCGCCGAGCTTGCGCCGTCCGGTGTCGATCCGCTCGCCGTTGATCCGGATGGTCACGTTGCCGGGCAGGAACCGGAGGTTGGCGAACTTGGTGCCGGCGCCGAGGTTGGTGCCGGCCCCGAGGATCGAATCGCCGAGGTAGGCGAAATGGCCGGCCTTGGCGTCGTCGAGGAAGATGCTGTGCTTGACCTCCGTCGCATGGCCGAGAATGCAGCGGCGGCCGGCGAGACAATAGCCCCTGAGGTAGGCCCCCTGACGGACCTCGCTCATCTCGCCGATGATCGCCGGCGCCTTGATCATCGCCCCGCTCTCCACCAGAACTCCCCCTCCGAACTCGATTTCCCGCCCGAGCAGTACCGCCCCGGCCATGATCACCGTCGCCCCTGCGAGAATTTCCCCGCCGTCCCTGACGATCAATCCGCCCCTGGTCGTATCGCCGTAATGAATCTGCAGCCCGTCGGCGGCCAGGACCTTGCCGCCATGCAGCACGACCGGCGCCGCGAGGGGCACGCCCTGCGGCAGCAGCGGATCTTCGGGCAGGGTATACGGAAAATCGTTCATGTAGCGCTTGAGACCGTTGAGCGCGGTCCAGACATAGGCGCCGTCGACGAACAGTTGCGGGTGTCCGAATGACGACAGGTCAAAGAGGGTGGCGGCGGTCAGCATCGTATCTCCATCGGTTGGCATGGCATTGCCGGAGAAGGTCCGGAACGTACTGTCACTATGGTGGAAAAATGGTAACAGTTCAACGGAAATCGGCTTCTCGTGGACACACCGGCAGCAAACGGCGGGTAAGACGGATGCTCGTGGCGGTCGGATCGGCGGACCTCGGAACAATGAAAAATCCGGTGATTTTTCGGGACATTCGGCAGGCAATGTCTTGACTTCGGCGAAGTCATGTTTAGTCTGTCACAGGTTTCTGGATGAATGATGTTTAGAGTGTGCAATGTGAGCGTGAATGATCAGGGACGGCCTCCGCAAGGCCTTCCCTGCAACAGAGGGGCAGGGCGAACTCCGCCCCACAGTCCTGTCGGAGGTATGTGTGGAATTTAATGATGCGCTGAGCATTGGAATGGACGATTTCTCCAACAACGAGGAGATGGAGATCCCCGAAGTGCTGCCGATGATGGCGGTGCGGGACGTGGTGGTCTTCAATTACATGATCATCCCGTTGTTCGTCGGCCGTCCGGGATCGGTCGAGGCGGTCAACGAGGCCCTCGGGTCCAACAAGCTGCTGATGCTGGTGACCCAGAAGGATGCGACGAAGGACAACCCGAGCAAGGACGATCTGTATTCCGTCGGTATGGTCTGCATGGTGATGCGGACCCTGAAACTGCCCGACGGCAGGCTGAAGGTCCTGGTCCAGGCGATGTCCAAGGCGAGGATCAAGGACTACGTGCGGATCGAACCTTTCTACCAGGTGACGGTCGAAGTCATCGAAGAAGCCGAGGTCCAGGAGATCACCGTCGAGATCGAGGCGCTGATGCGGACCGTGCGCGAGCAGACCGAGAAGATCATGTCGCTGCGCGGCATCCTCTCCGCCGACCTGATGATGATCATCAACAACATCGAGGATCCCGGCCGTCTCGCCGACCTCGTCGGTTCGAACCTGCGGCTGAAGATCGTCGAGTCCCAGTCGATCCTCGAGCAGACCGATCCGGTGAAGCGGCTCAGGCTGGTCAACGACCTGCTGTCGAAGGAACTCGAGGTCTCGACCGTCCAGGCGAAGATCCAGAACGACGCCAAGGAGGAGATGAGCAAGTCGCAGCGCGAGTACTTCCTGCGCGAGCAGCTCCATGCCCTGCAGAAGGAGCTGGGCGACACCGACGACAGGATCCAGGAGATCGAGGACCTCGAACGCAAGCTGCGGCGGACCAAGATGCCGAAAGAGGTCCGCAAGGAGGCCAAGAAGCAGCTCAGCCGCATGGAGATGATGCACCCCGATTCATCCGAGGCGACGATCATCCGGACCTATATCGACTGGATCCTCGACGTCCCGTGGCTGAAGGGGACGACCGACCGGCTCGACCTCAAGGAGGCGAAAGAGGTCCTCGACAACGACCATTACGGCCTCGACAAGGTCAAGGAGCGGATCCTCGAATATCTGGCGGTGCGCAAGCTCAACGCCTCCACCAAGGGGCCGATCCTCTGTTTCGTCGGCCCCCCCGGTGTCGGCAAGACCTCGCTGGGGCAGTCGATCGCCCGGGCCATGGGCCGCAAGTTCCACCGTATTTCGCTGGGCGGCATGCGGGACGAGGCCGAGATCCGCGGCCATCGCCGCACCTATATCGGGGCGATGCCCGGCCGCATCGTCCAGGGCCTGAAGACGGTGGCGTCGAACAACCCGGTGTTCATGATGGACGAGATCGACAAGATCGGCTCCGATTACCGCGGCGATCCCTCCTCGGCCCTGCTCGAGGTCCTCGATCCGGAGCAGAACTTCGAGTTCTCCGATCATTATCTCAACCTGCCGCTCGACCTGTCGAAGGTCATGTTCATCACCACCGCCAACATGACCGACACCATTCCCGGGCCGCTGAAGGACCGGATGGAGGTCATCCGCCTTTCCGGCTACGCGCTGGAAGAGAAGATCGTCATCGCCCGCAAGTACCTGCTGCCCCGGCAGATCAAGGAAAACGGCATCAAACCCGCCCATCTCCGGTTGACGGACGAGACCATCGAGTACATCATCAGCCATTACACCCACGAGGCGGGACTGCGGAATCTCGAGCGGGAGATCGGCAAGGTCTGCCGCAAGATCGCCCTCAAGATCGCCGAGGGCGGGAAGGGCCCCTACACGATCAACGCGACGACCCTCGACCGTTATCTCGGGCCGCCCAAGAGCCTGCCCGAGGCCGAGCGCGAGCAGCTCGATCAGCCCGGCCTGGTCACCGGCCTGGCCTGGACCGAGGTCGGCGGCGAATTGCTGCAGATCGAGGTCAACCTGATGCCGGGCAAGGGCAAGCTGACACTCACCGGCCAACTCGGCGACGTCATGAAGGAATCGGCGCAGGCGGCGCTGACCTACTGCCGCAGCCGGTCGGAAGAACTCGGGGTCGACGCGGGCTTTTTCGAAAAGAACGATATCCATATCCATGTGCCCGCCGGCGCCATCCCGAAAGACGGCCCGTCGGCCGGGATCTCGATGGCCACCGCCCTGTATTCGGCGATCACCGGCAAGAAGGTCATCAAGCGCCTGGCGATGACCGGCGAGGTGACCCTGCGCGGTCGCGTTCTGCCGATCGGCGGCCTCAAGGAGAAGGCCCTGGCCGCGCTGCGGGCCGATTTCGACAAGGTCATCATCCCCGAGCTCAACAAGAAGGATCTGGTGGAAATCCCGCAGAACATCAGGGACAAGATGCATTTCTATCCGGTCAAGGACATGGATGAAGTCGTCCGCATCGCCCTGGGCAAAACGGCAAAGACCAGCGGCCGCAAAGAACAATAAAGGGTAGTTTCCGCAGTGGGCGCATCCGCACCGAACCCGTCGGCTTCAGTCTCCATGGTCGTCATCAAGGGCAGTCAGAACGGCTGCCCTTTTCCTTTGCGGCTGCTGCCTGCTGGTGGTCGCATGGTTCGCCGTCTATGCCTTTTCTCCCGGGCCTCCTGCTGCCGAGGGGTCGGCGGTCGTGATTATCGCCCGGGGCACGCCGCTGCGGGAGATGTCGAAGGTCCTCGCCGAGGCGGGTTTGGTGGAGGAGGATGTCCGCTTCGCGATCCTCGCCAGGCTTCTCGGTTACTCCGGCCGGATCAAGGCCGGCGAGTTCAAGCTGGCAACCGGGATGAATCCGCTGCAGGTTCTCCGGCGGTTGGTTGCGGCCCGGCCGATCCAGCACTCGGTAACGATTCCGGAAGGACTGCGACTGCACGAGATCGGCCGGATTTTCGCCCAGGGGGGGTGGTGCGACGAGGAGCAGTTCCGGCAATTGGCCCAGGACAAGGCCTTCGTGACGGGACTCGGCTTCGGCGACCTCGACAGCCTCGAGGGCTATCTCTTCCCCGACACCTATTATCTCACCCGCGACATCCATGGGGCCGAGGAACTGATCATCATGATGACCCGACGGTTCCGGGAGGTCTGGACTGAGGTTGCCCCAGCGCCTGCCGCCACAGCCAGGCAGCATGAGGTCGTGACCCTGGCCTCGATCGTCGAGAAGGAAACCGGGCGGGGCGAAGAGCGGCCGGTCATCGCCGGCGTCTTTCACAATCGTCTGAAGATCGGGATGCGGCTCCAGTCCGACCCCACGGTGATTTACGGGATTGAAGATTTCTCCGGCAATATCACCAGAAAACACCTGCAGACACCGTCACGCTACAATACCTACACCCTGGCCGGCCTGCCGGCCGGACCGATCAGCAATCCGGGCCGGTCGGCCCTCGAGGCGGTGTTACGTCCGGCCGCCACCGACTATCTCTATTTCGTCGGCCGCAACGACGGAACCCATCAGTTTTCCCGGACCCTGGAAGAGCATAACCAGGCCGTGCGCAAATATCAGCGGAAAAAGCTGGAAAAAAACGGTAAAGGTTGAACGGGAACCCGTTGCATTAAGGCGATACAGACTATTGTCGGCCTGGATCGTACTGCATTCACTGCTTTCAGGTCAGGAGATGAGCCAAAGGTGAAAATAGCCCTGATACAGATCAACCCGGTGATAGGGGATTTCCCGGCCAACGGCCGGAAAATCGTGGAACGCGTCAGCGAAGCCCGCGACCGGGGCTGCCGCCTGGCAATCCTGCCGGAACTGGTCCTGCCCGGCTACCCGCCGCAGGACCTGCTCGAACGCGATTCCTTCCGCGCCGATCATGACCGGGCCCTGGCGCGGTTGGTAACCGAGCTGCCCGATATCGACGTTCTGTTCGGCTGCATCGTCCGCCGGGAGGGGGGCAAGGGGAAGAGACTGTACAACTCCGCCGTCGCGGTGCGGGGCGGCAGGATCGTCTTTCGCGCCGACAAGCGGCTGCTGCCGTCCTACGATGTCTTCGACGAGACCCGCTATTTCGAGCCCGGATCGATGCCCGCGCTGTACAAGGTCGACGACCTCTGTTTTGCCGTCACGATCTGTGAGGATGTCTGGCAACACGAGATCGGCGAATACCGGACCCAGCCGGTCGACGAACTGTTCGCCGCCGCCGCTGCCCGCGGGGACAAAATCGATGCGGTCATCAACATCTCGGCCTCGCCGTTCCAACGCAACAAGGAGCAGACGCGGAAGGCCATCTTCGCCGAGATCTGCCGCACCTACCAGGTCCCCTTCCTGTATGCCAATCAGGTCGGCGGCCAGGATTCCCTGCTGTTCGACGGCCGCAGCCATGCGCTGGACCGCGACGGTCGGACGATCTGCCAGGCTCTGGGCTGGTCCGAGGACCTGGTGGTCATCGACAGCGATGACTGGCGGGGAGAAATGCATGCCCCGGCCGCGGTCGAGGAACTGGCGTCGGTCCATGACGGCCTGGTCATGGGGGTCAGGGACTATGTCCGCAAGTGCGGCTTTTCCTCGGCCGTCCTCGGCCTGTCCGGCGGCATCGATTCGGCCCTGACCGCCGCGATCGCCGTCGCCGCCCTCGGCCCGGACAAGGTCCTCGGGGTGGCGATGCCGTCGGTCTACAGCGCCGCCGAATCCCAGGCCGACGCCCGGCTGCTGGCCGAGCGGCTCGGCTGCCGCTTCGAAGTCATCCCGATCAAGGGCCTGTTCGATACCTTCCGCCAGACGCTGGCGCCGCTGTTTGCCGGTCGAGCCGAGGATCTGACCGAGCAGAACCTCCAGGCCCGGATCCGCGGCAACCTGCTGATGGCCCTGTCGAACAAGTTCGGCCACCTGCTGCTGACCACCGGCAACAAGAGCGAGATGGCGGTCGGCTACTGCACGCTGTACGGCGACATGAGCGGCGGCCTGGCGGTGATCTCCGACGTGCCGAAGCAGCTGGTGTACGAGTTGGCCGGCTATGTCAACCGGGAGCGGGAGATCATCCCGGCCCGGACGATTCTCCGGCCGCCGACGGCGGAACTGAAGCCCGACCAGCGCGACCAGGACGACCTGCCGCCGTACGAGGTCCTCGATCAGATCCTGGAGATGCACCTGGAGAAAGGGCTGTCCCTGACCGACATCGTCGGCCGGGGCTTCGACGAGGCCATGGTCCGGGACATCCTCCGCCGGATCCGGATCAACGAGTACAAGCGCAAACAGGCGCCGCTGGGGCTCAAGGTCACGAGCAAGGCCTTCGGCTACGGCCGGAGATATCCCAACGTCCAGAACTACCGCGAGTAGGCGGCAGACGATGGAAGAGGGCAGGAGGAGCAGACGCAGGATCCTGGTGCCGGCCGTGAGCCTGCTCCTGGTGGTTGTCGCCAGCGCCTGGCTGATCGTCCGCGAGACCCGGCTCAAACGCCCGCCGCAGCTGACGACGACCATGGCCGGCAACATCGATATGTGTCTGTCCTGCCACAAGGACGTCAAACTCGATCCGGCCCACGATCCGGCGGTCATCGGCTGCGCCCCCTGCCATCTCGGCAATCCGCTGGCGGTGACCGAAAAAGCGGCCCATAAGGGCATGGTCCTCAACCCCGGCGACCTCCGGGTCGTCGAGCAGACCTGCGCGGTCGAAGGCTGCCACCCCAAGGATGCGCACAAGGTCAAGAACTCGCTGATGGCCACCAACCGCGGCATCCTCGGCACCCTCCTCTACTACTGGGGGGAATCGCCGAGCCAGAATACCGATCTGACCGTCGAGCAGCTGCTGCAGTCCGGCCAGACCTCGCTCGCCCTCGACTACTTCCGTAAACTGTGCGCCACCTGCCATCTGTGGAAGCAGAAGAACGACCTGCCCGGCGAGGCGGCCTTCTTCAACGACAAGGGCGGCGGCTGCTCCGCCTGCCATTTTCAGAACCCGCCGGAGGTCCCCGTCGTAGATATCCGCTATTCCGGCGACGATACGGCCCCGCCCCCGGCCGCCGACAAGAAGAAACCCCATCCCCTGGTGAAGAAAGCGATCGCCAGCGACACCTGCATCCGCTGTCATAACCGCTCGGGACGGATCGGCCTGTCCTATATCGGCCTGTTCGAATCGGAGGGTTATGGGACCCCGTACGAACAGGGGGGAATGACGAAGAAGCAGCTGCCGGGGGCGCGCTTCTACCTCGAGATCGCCGACGACATCCATCATGCCCGGGGCATGGAGTGCATCGATTGCCACACCCGCAACGAGATCATGGGCGACGGCACCAGCTATGCCCATTACGAGGAGCAGCTGGAGATCTCCTGCGAGATCTGCCACGGGTCGCAGCCGTTGCCGACGAGGAAAGGCGATCCGCTGAACAATATCGAAAGAACCGGCGAGGGGTGGCGGCTGAAGGGCAAGGTCGATGGCCGGCTGCGGCCGCTCAAGCCGCTGCGCGAGGGAGTCTGCAACTACAGCGGCCACAAGCGGGTCGGCTGCGAGGCCTGCCACTCGACCTGGGTGCCGCAGTGTTACGGCTGCCATGCCAAGCGGGATGCGCAGGGCCGGCACCTCGACAAGCTGACCCTGAAGGAGACCGAGGGATTGTGGGAGGAGGGGCGGTCCTATATCCGCTATGAACGGCCGATGCTGGCCGTGTGGAAGGACGAGGTCGTGATCGTCACCCCCGGCTGCCAGGACATCGTCACCGTGATCGGCAAGGAGGGCAAGATCGACAAGGCCTTCAACCGCTTCACGATGGCGGCGATCAACCCCCACACCACCCAGGCCAAGGGGCGGGGCTGCGCCGACTGCCACGCCTCGCCGAAAACCGTCGGCCTTGGCGAGGGGACGGTATCGGTCGAGAACGGCCGGCTCGTCTTCACCGGCATCGACCAGGGGGTGGAGACGGCGGTCGGGCGCACGGTGCCGTTCGACGCCTATGTCCAAATCGACGGGACGCCGCTGCAGCTGGGTTCGCGCCCCGACCTGCGGCCCTTCAACGGTGAGGAGCTGCGCCGCATCCTGCGGGTCGGCTTCTGTGTCGGCTGCCATGACGCATCCGCTGCCAGGGTCTGGGACAATTACTCGGCGAAGACGGTCTGCCGGCGGCCGGGGGCCGAAGCGGACCTGCAGCTGCCCGGACCATCAACGCCGCAACAGGAGGTAACGCCATAGCCAATCTCACCGGAAACCTTGATGGGCTCAAGAAGAACCAGCTCCGGCTGCTCGAACGGCTGGGAGGGAAAAAGAGCCACCGCGATCTGATCATCTCCCCGGAGATTGCCAGGACCCTGTGCGAACTGTCGTTTGAGACCAATCGCCAGATCGGGCTGCTGATTCATCGCTCGGGCCAGATCGAGATGGTGATCGTCGGCACTTTCTCCGGCCTGATGATCCCGCAGCTCAACGCGATCCGCACCGCCGGCGGCCGCCTGCGGGGACTGCGCCTGGTCCATACCCATCCGGGCGGCGAGGACATCAGCGACGACGACCTGATGGACCTGCTCTTTCTCCGCCTCGATCTGCTGTCGGTCCTGAAGATCACCGCCGACGGTCTGCCGGAGAAACTGTACTCGGTGCATCTGCTGCCGGCGGACACCGCCGGCCGGGGCTGGACCTTCCTGCCGCCGGTGCATCCGGCCAATCAGCAGGAGTCGTTCGAGGACCTGATCAATGCCCTCGAGAGTGAATTCACCCGGCTGCAACGGGCGCGCACGGTCGAACGACAGGAGGATCGGGCCATTCTGATCAGCGTCAGCACCGAAGCGAAGATTGTCGCCGAGGAGTCGCTGGTCGAACTGGCGGAGCTGGCCCGGTCCGACAACATCGAGGTCCTGCATACCGTCCTCCAGCGCCAGCGCCATCTCAACCCACGGCTGATCGTCGGCAAAGGCAAACTGGCCGAGATCATGATCCGGGCCCTGCAGCTCGACGCCAACCTGCTGATCTTCGACCAGGAACTGAACCCGTCGCAGATCCGGTCGATCACCGATTTCACCGATCTCCGGGTCATCGACCGGACCCAGCTGATCCTCGACATCTTCGCCCATCGGGCGATGAGCCGGGAAGGCAAACTGCAGGTGGAGATGGCCCAGCTGAAGTATATGCTGCCGCGCCTCTCCACCCGCGACGATGCCCTGTCGCGGCTGACCGGCGGCATCGGCGCCAGGGGGCCGGGGGAGACGCGGCTCGAGATCGATCGCCGGCGCATCAGCGACCGCCTGGCCCGGCTCGGCGGGGAGCTGAAGGCGATCGCCCGCGAGCGCTATCGCCGCCGCTCCAAACGGCGGAAGAAGGATCTGCCGGTGATCTCGCTCGTCGGCTACACCAACGCCGGCAAGTCGACCCTGCTCAACACCCTGACGCACAGCGACATCGTCGCCGAGGACAAGCTCTTCGCCACCCTCGATCCGACCAGCCGCCGGCTGCGGTTTCCGACCGAGATGGAGGTCATCATCACCGACACGGTCGGCTTTATCCGCCACCTCCCGGACACCCTGCTGCAGGCCTTCAAGGCGACCCTCGAGGAACTGCAGGAGGCCGATCTGCTGGTCCATGTCATCGATCTGTCGAACCCTGCCTACCGCGAACAGATGGCCGTTGTCGACAAGTTGCTGGGCGAACTCGAGCTCGGCGACATCCCCTGCCTGCGGGTGTTCAACAAGATCGACAAGGCCCCGTACCCGGTGCAGGCGCGGGTCGAGGCGGAAAAGGAGGGGGTGGTGATCAGTGCCATCGACCCCGCGACCCTGGCGCCGTTTCTCGAGCGGGCGGAGCGGATGATGGGCAAGGCCCTTGCGCCGATGTGAGCGAAAAGGGCAAGGAAGCCCGGGCCCTTGGCATGGGCCCGGTTCGTGAGGGAAAACGCCGCCTCGTCGTCGCTGACACAGGTCTACAAATTGTCAGCTTCCTGCGGCGGCGGTGGGGCAGGGGTGATGGGGCTGGTCGTCAGTCGTAGATGATGGCCGTGTATTTCTCCAGGATCTCCTCGGTCTCCCGGTCGAGGTCGCCGGCCACCTCGTGGATCTGGTATTCGTGTTTGCAGCCGGTGCAGCGCATGCGGACCCGGCGGCACATCCGATGCACCTCCAGTTTTGCCGAACACTTCTTGCATTTCATCGTCATGGCGCCAACAGTTCCGTGCGGGTGAATATCGATTTCAGCCGGTAGCCGGCCCTGGCCAGCTCTTCGACGCCGCCTTCCTCGCGTTCGACGACGGTGGCGACCAGTCCGACCTTGAACCCCTGGGCCTCGACGCGGTCAATGACCTTGAGCAGGGTGCCGCCGGTCGTGACCACGTCCTCGATCAGGGCGACGGTGCAGCCTGCCGGCATGTTTTTCAGTCCCTCGATATAGTTGCCGGTTCCATGGCCCTTCGCCTCCTTGCGGACGATGAAGGCGGGGATCGGCGCCTGCTCCAGATAACTGACGATCGAGACGGCGGTCACCAGAGGGTCGGCGCCCAGCGTCATCCCGCCGACGGCCTGGATCGGTGTGTTCTCTTCCCTGATCAGGGCAAAGAGGAGCCTGCCGCAGAGATAGGCGCCCTCTGCCGACAGGGTCGTCTGCTTGCCGTCGATATAGAAGTCGGAGGTCTTGCCGGAGGTCAGGGTGAAGGTCCCCTGACGGTAGGATTTTTCAAGCAGGATCGATTTCAGTCGCTGTCGTTCGTTCATGGGGGTATCAACCTGAGGGTAGGGTTTTGTTGCGGTCATCGGAAAATCAACGGCCTCCGATTTTACTTAAATAGATCCGGGGAGAAAAGAAAAAACTCGCGTTGCCGGAAAATGGCATGGTATTCTTCATTTTTATCTGTCGATCTCGGACTGATGGCACAGCGTCCACTGTGGTCATCGTTTCAATCCTTTGGTGAGGAGAGTCGTATGTGCGGCATCGTTGGTTATATCGGGCCCCGGCGGGTCGTGCCGGTGCTTCTGGAAGGACTCAGGCGTCTTGAGTACCGGGGCTATGATTCGGCCGGGGTGGTCTATCTTGAAAACGGAGAACTGACGAAGTACCGCTGTCAGGGGAAACTTTTCAATCTCGAAACGCTGATCGACGATGCGATCGTCGCCCCTTCCCATATCGGTCTCGGTCACACCCGCTGGGCCACGCACGGGGCGCCGACGACGGCCAACGCCCATCCGCACAGTGATTGCACCGGCAGGCTGGTCGTGGTCCATAACGGCATCATCGAAAATTACCATTCCCTGCGCGAAGAACTGAAGGCCAAGGGCCACAAATTCAGCTCCGAGACCGATACCGAGGTCCTGGCCCATCTGATCGAGGACTGCCTCGAGGGTGATCTGCCCGCCGCCGTCCGCAAGGCCCTGCAACGGGTCGAGGGGTCCTATGCCCTGGGGGTGCTGTGGGCCGGCCAGCCCGACCGGATCGTCGCCGCCCGCAACCAGAGCCCGCTGGTGCTCGGGGTCAGTGCGGAGGAGGGGTCTTTTCTCGCCTCCGATATCCCGGCGCTGCTGCCCTTCACCAACCAGGTCGTGTTCCTGGAGGATATGGAGATGGCGGTGCTCACCAGGGAGGGCCGGGAGATCTCCTCGCTCGCCACCGGGGAGCCGATCGATCGCCCACCCCAGACGATCCTCTGGAATGCGGCGATGGCCGAGAAGGCCGGGTACAAGCACTTCATGCTGAAGGAGATCTTCGAACAGCCGCAGGCGATCACCAACACGGTCAGCGGCCGGGTGAACCCGGAGTCCGGGGAGGTCAGCCTTGCCGAGATCAATCTGTCGGCACAGGAGTGCCGCAACATCGACCGCATCTTCCTCGTCGCCTGCGGCACCTCCTGGCACGCCGCCCTGGTTGCCAAATACTGGCTCGAGCGCTATGCCAGGATCCCGGTAGAGGTCGACATCGCCTCGGAGTTCCGCTATCGCCACCTGCTGATCGATGAGCGGGTGCTGACGATCACGATCTCCCAGTCCGGCGAGACCGCCGACACGCTGGCCGGTCTGCGGATCGCCAGGAAGATGGGATCGAAGGCGATCACGATCTGCAACGTCGTCGGTTCGACGATGACCCGGGAGGCCGACGGCACCGTCTACACCCACGCCGGGCCCGAGATCGGGGTGGCCTCGACCAAGGCCTTCACCTCCCAGCTGGCGGCGCTCTTCCTGCTCACGATTTTTCTCGGCCGCCACAGAGGGACCATCGATCTGGCGAAGCAGCAGGAGCTTGCCCAGGCCCTGGTCGGCATCCCGGCGATCATCGACCACCACCTGCCGCAGATCCAGCAGCAGGTCGGAGCCCTGATCGACGATTACTACGATTGCCGTGACTTCCTGTTTGTCGGCCGTGGACTGTCGTACCCGATTGCCCTCGAGGGCGCCTTGAAATTGAAGGAGATCTCGTACATCCATGCCGAGGGCTATGCCTCCGGCGAACTCAAGCACGGGCCGATCGCCCTGATCGACAAGGAGATGCCGATCGTGGCGATGGTGCCGCAGGACAAGGTGTACCACAAGACGATTTCCAATATCGAGGAGATCAAGGCCCGCCAGGGGCGGCTGATCCTCATCGGCAGCGAAGGCGACAGCCACCTGAAGACGATTACCGACGATGTCGTGTGGCTGCCGAGGATCCACGAGGATATGAACCCCATCCTCTACACCATTCCGGCCCAGCTGCTGGCGTATGAGATCGCCACCCGCCGCGGCTGCGACGTCGATCAGCCCCGCAACCTGGCCAAGAGCGTGACTGTGGAGTAAGCCGTCGTCAAACAATAACCGTTACGCAGAAATACCTTTCCGGCATAAGGGGCCGTAACGAAATGGTGAAAAATGTAACGGTTATTTCGTAACGGCCCCTATCCATCGACGAAGGGGCGGGGACCATGCCAAAGCGGTTATCGCGCCCCTGATCCGCCACCTTTTCCGTCCTCTCCGCCATCTCTCCGCCCCGAATTTTCCGCCCCCGCAGCGCATGCTGTCGGGGGTTTTTTCGTGGCCGCCGGGAAGGTCGTTCTTCGTCCCTGCGTCGGCACAGCGCCGACGTGATTGCCATTCTCTTCCACCGCTGTCGTCGCCTCCCTGTAAACCCCCGGTTGAATCCCGGCCGCCGTCGCGCCGTCAGGCCGGCCGGAAATGAAAAGATCATCCGGTGTAATGGTATGTATCAAATAAAATGATCCCGATGAAAAATATGTGTTGACAATGTCCCACCACAAGGTGATAGTAAAAATTAATTAATAGTTAAGAATTAACCAAGGAATCGCCTCGTGGTTCCCTTTTCAGGATCGATATGAACGTAGGAACATTGCTGAGGAAATATCGGAAGGATCAGAAATTGACCTTGAAGGTCGTGGCCGAGCAGGCCTCGATCTCCGAAGGTTTCCTGAGTCAGGTGGAAAACGATGTCAATTCGCCTTCGGTCGAGACCCTGGTGCGGATCTGCAATGCCCTCGGGGTTGACGCCGGTGAACTGATCTCCCAGGTCAGCCGACAGGAGAACCTGGTCCTGATCAGGAAATCGGAATGGGATGAATTCGATCTTTCCCACACCGGTTTTGTCACCCGCCGGTTTTTTCCGCCGGAGTTCAGGACCTCCATCGATTCAGCGATCCTCGTCATCGAACCGGGCAAATCGATCCCGGTGCGGAAGAATATCAAGAACGGTCAGGAGATCCTCTGTGTGCTGAAGGGATCGATCGAATTGATGCTCAGCGACGAGACGGTTGTCATGGGGGAAGGGGATTCGGTCCATTTCGTGTCGAATCCTGAAAGTCAGAAGATTACCAACAGCAGCGCCACACTCAGTTTCGTTTTGTGGGTGGGAACAATTTAACGGCCGGGACGAAACAACCGTCGCGTTCAGCACTGTTTCGTCACAGCCCCTATGCCGCGCAGAGTATTGCGATGGTGCGGTCAGTTACAACGGCTTCATTCAATGGTTGATATCGAAAAAGCTACAGACAAAGGAGACGCAGGCATGATCACATTCAGCAAACAGCAGTTGAAAATCCCCAAAATGCAGAGACCCGTGTACCTGGTGACGGCCGGCCAGTCGAAGTTCGACCGGGCCATTCCGGACAAGCGTACCGAAGAGCTGTGCATTGATTCCTTCACGATGGCGGCCAGGTTGCTCGACATCTCGCCGGCCGAATTGAAAAGCTATATCCACAGCTGCTATTACGGCCATTTTGCCGACCATTTCGGCGATCAGCTGCTGGGCGAATCGGTCATCCACGATCGGCTCGGTCTCGATCCGCTCGGCAACGTCGGGGTGAAGACCGGTGGCGCCACCGGTGGCTCGACCCTCTGGGAGGGGGCGAAAGCGGTCGCTTCCGGCTACTCGGACTGCGTCCTGGTCATGGGCTGGGAGCGGATGGACGAGGTCCCGACCGATGAGGGCAATTTTCTGATCTCCTGCGCCGCCGACAAGGACTGGGAGTCGCCGCTCGGCCATATCTACACCGGCTATTACGCGGTCATGGCCCAGCGCTACTGGCAGATCTTCGGCAAGTCCGAGGAATCTTTCCGCAAGACCCTCGCCGAGATCGCCGTCAAACATCACGGCTATGCCCGCTTCAACCCCTTTGCCCAGTCGCCGATGAAGATCACCGTCGAGGACGTGCTCAAGTCGCCGGTCGTGGCCTACCCGCTGCGGGCCCTCGACTGCTGCCTGATGAGCGTCGGCGCCGCCTGCGCCATACTCTGCGATGAGGATACCGCCTTCAAGCTGACCAAAAATTCCAAAAACAAACCGCTGCGCATCTGGGTCTCCGCCGGCTCGCACACCCTCCGTCCCGCCGACCGGCGCGATATGGCCATCCCGCTGCTGCCGAATGAAACCGCCGATCAGTATAAGGACCTGGGCGAGCGTTTCCCCGGCGGCGAGAGATATCCCGGCTTCACCGGCTTCCTTGCAGCCAGGATGGCGGCATACTACGCGTACGGCATGGCCGGTGTCCAAGACCCGACCGAGGACCTCGATGTCGTCGAACTCCATGACGCCTTCACCATCAGCGACGTCCAGACCTACGAGGATATCGGCCTGCGGCCTTACGGCTATGGCCGGGAGTATGTCGAATCGGGCGACTGTTACCATACCAACCCGCACACCGGCCAACCCGGCAAACTGCCGTCCAATCTTTCCGGCGGCCTGATCGGCTGCATGCATGCGGTCGGCGCCACCGGCATCATGCAGACGTTCGAGATCGCCACCCATCTCTGGAACAGGTGGGCCGAGATGCATGGCGACCAGAAACTCTGGGACCAGTTCAACCGGCAAAAACCGGAAGACTGGACCGATCTGCAGGTCAAGGGCGCCAAACGGGCGATGGCGATCAGTCATGCCGGAGTCGGCTCCCACGTCACCTCCACCATCTTGATGGATCCCGATCATCTGCTGAAAAAAGACGCATAAAGGAGATATATCATGAGCATGTTTGGACAGGTTTCCGTCAAAAACAACCAGTATAAATTGAAAGGGGCCTTTCACCACATGACCCCCAATACCCCGATCCGCGACGCCGACAACGGCTGGAAACTGCTGGGGATAACCAACCCGCGGGACATGACCTATATCCATTCGTACGGGGGCGAGGCGATCTTTTTCGAATCCCTCAGCCAGGGCAAGCTGCTGGCCACCCGCTGCGACAGCAAAGACTGCGAGACCGCGGGGACGATCTATATCCCGTTCCGTATTCATTGCCCGGAATGTCTGGGCAAAAACACGGTCATCGACCTCACCGACATCGCCAAGAAGACGGCCAGAGTTCATACCTTTATGACCTGTGCCCGATCCGGGGCCTTTAATCTCCTCGATAAGCCCATCCGTTTTATCAATATCGAATTTGACGGTGTCGCAACGATATTGATGAGTTATCTGTCGATCGGCGACCCGTCGATCGGCATGAAAGTAGTGCCGATTTTCAAGACCAGCGGGCCGACCTTCACGATCCTCGACCTGTCGTGGGTGCCGGAAGGAACCAGCCGGGAGCAGTTGCCGGAGGGGTTCAGTTTTTAGGGGCCGTTACGAAATAAACGGTAATTTTTGCACCATTTCGTTACGGCTCGTTATGTCGGAAAGATATTTCAGCGTAACGGATATTGTTTGACGACGGCTCAGCCCTTGAACACAAATGCGTTTTAAACGGCGGAAGGCGGCAGGGAATGGTGCATCCCTGGCGTCTTCCGTCAGGAGTTTTTACCTGAGGAATCGCAACATGCAGTTTCACTTTTAACAGAAGGGGATCCATATGAAGAAACCCGATATTAAAGTGGGTAAAACGACCATCGGTAACGTTGTAGATATTCTGGCTGAAAACTTCGGAGACAATATCGGCCTGGAGTACCACGATCTGGGGATCAGGCAGGACTTCAGGGAACTCAGGGAACGGTTCGACGCCGTCGCCAAGGGGCTGATGGCGCTTGGTGTCGAGCGGGGCGACAAGGTCGCCATCTGGGCCAATAATGTGCCCGAATGGGTGTACACCCAGTTCGGCAGTGCGCGGATGGGGGCGGTTCTGGTCACGGTCAATACCAATTATCGCAGCAGCGAACTGGAGTATCTCCTGCAGCAATCCGATGCGACGACCCTTATTCTCGTCGGCGGCATACGGGAGCCCGACGAGTATCTCAAGGTCCTGGACAAGGTCTGTCCGGTAATCAAGGACAGCGAACCGGGAAAACTCAACTGCGAAAAACTCCCGTTCCTGAAAAACATCGTCTATCTGGGCAAAGAAAAGATGGCCGGGATGTTCAACTGGGACGATATGCTGGAGATGGGCAGGTCGGTATCGGATCAGACCCTGCTGGCCCGGCTGAATTCGCTCGATCCCGACGATGTCATCAACATGCAGTACACCTCCGGCACCACCGGCTTTCCCAAGGGCGTCATGCTCACCCACACCAACCTGATCGGCAATGCGATGAGCATGGCCGAATGCATGAAGCTGACCCCCGACGATGCGATGTGCATCCCGGTGCCGTTTTTCCATTGTTTCGGTTGTGTCATCGGCACGTTGTGCTGCATGGTTTCCGGCACCACCATGGCCCCGGTCGTGGCGTTTACCCCCGTTGCCGTGCTGAAGACGGTCGAGGCCTCGAAATGCAATGCCCTGCTCGGGGTGCCGACCATGTTCATCGCCGAATTCGAGGAGATGGACAAAAACAGCTATGATACATCAAGTCTGCGCACCGGGGTCATGGCCGGATCGACCTGCCCGGTCGAGGTCATGAAGCGGGTGATCAAGGATATGGGGGCCAACGAGATGACCATCGTCTACGGCCAGACCGAGGCCTCCCCCGGCATCACCCAGACTCGGGACCAGGATTCCCTGGAATTGAAGACATCCACGGTCGGCAGGGCCCTGCCCAACGTCGAGGTGAAGATCATCGACCCGGCGACCGGCGATGAGGTGCCGATCGGCGTGCAGGGCGAACTCTGCAGCCGCGGTTATCATGTCATGAAGGGCTACTACAAGATGCCCGAGGCCACGGCCAAGACGGTCGACAGCGACGGCTGGCTGCACACCGGCGACCTGGCGATCATGGACAAAAACGGCTATTGCAAGATTACCGGCCGGATCAAGGACATGATCATTCGCGGCGGTGAAAACATCTACCCGCGGGAGATCGAGGAATTCCTCTACTCCCACCCGAAGGTCAAGGACATTCAGGTCGTCGGCGTTCCCAGTGAAAAATACGGCGAGGAAGTGGCCGCCTTCATCCAGCTCAAGACCGGCGAAAAGGCGACGGCCGAGGAAATCATCACCTTCTGCAAGGATCAGATATCCTTTTTCAAGATTCCCAAATATGTCTATTTCGTAGACGAATACCCGACCACCGCCAGCGGCAAGATCCAGAAATATAAACTGAGGGAGTTGGCAACGGCAGAACAGGCTAAAAGTTGATCAAGCAACCTGGATTTCAGCGAAGAGGCAGGTCATGGTAAAACCTTTATGGAAGCCGTCTGAACAACGCATCAAGGATTCCAATATGTACCGGTTCATGCAGGATGTGAACCATACCTATAAAACGAACTTTATCGATTACGACGGCCTGTACCAATGGTCCGTAGAGAACATTGCCGCCTTCTGGGCCGAGATGTGGCGTTTTGCCGGGATCAAGACCTCGAAAACGTATGCAACGGTCATCGACGACCCCACCCGGATGCCGGGGGCGCAATGGTTTACCGGCAGTCGGCTGAACTTTGCCGAAAACCTTCTTCGCTATCGGGACGACAAGCCTGCCCTGGTTTTTCGGGGCGAGGATCGTATCCGCAGGACCTTGACCTACTCCGAACTCTACAGGGCGACGGCCAGGGCGGCCGGAGCCCTGAAGAAGGCGGGGATAGGGCCGGGGGACCGGGTAGTCGGCTTCATGCCGAACATGCCCGAATCGATTATCGCCATGCTGGCGGCGGTCAGCCTCGGGGCGACCTGGTCCTCCTGCTCGCCTGATTTCGGGATCAAGGGTGTCCTCGATCGGTTCGGCCAGACCCGGCCGAGGATCCTCTTTACCGCCGACGGCTATTTCTTCAAAGGCAAGGCCCTTGACAGCCTGACCAAGATTGCCGGCATCGTCAGGGAGATCCCGTCGATCGAAAAGGTCGTCGTCGTGCCCTATACCAAGGGGAAAACCGACCTCGGCGACCTGCCGGATCTGCCGAACGGCGTGCATTACGACGACTTCTGCGGCAACGATGCCGAGGAGATCGACTTCGCCCAACTGCCCTTCGACCATCCCCTGTATATCATGTATTCCTCCGGCACCACCGGCCTGCCGAAATGCATGGTGCAGAGTGCCGGAGGAGTTCTGCTCCATCAACTCAAGGAGCTGATCCTTCATACCGACCTGAAACGACAGGACACCATCTTCTACTTCACGACCTGCGGCTGGATGATGTGGAACTGGCTCACCGCCTCGCTCGGCGTCGGCGCCACGCTGGTGCTCTACGACGGCAATCCATTCCATCCCGGACCGGATGCCCTGTGGCGGATGGCCGAGGAAGAAAAGATCACCGTCTTCGGCACCAGCGCCGGCTATATCGCCGCCCTGAAGCAGGCCGGAGTGCGGCCGGGCCGTCAATTCGATCTGGGCCCTCTGCGGACCCTGCTGTCCACCGGCTCGCCGCTCTCGAAAGAGGATTTCCACTTTATCTATGACGAGGTGAAGGCCGATATGCAGCTGGCCTCGATCTCGGGGGGATCGGATCTCAACGGCTGTTTTGCCCTGGGCAACCCGATGGGGCCGGTGTATGAGGGCGAACTGCAGTGCCGGGGACTGGGCATGAAGGTCTTCGCCTATGACGAGAACGGTGTGCCGGTCGTCGGCCGGCAGGGCGAGCTGGTCTGTACCGCCCCGTTCCCGTCGATGCCGATCTACTTCTGGGACGATGCCGACGGCAAAAAATACCAGGCGGCCTACTTCAATGAGTTTCCCGGGATCTGGACCCATGGCGATTTCATCGAGATCACCGAACGGGGCGGGGTCATCATGTACGGCCGATCCGACGCCACCCTCAATCCCGGCGGGGTCAGGATCGGCACGGCCGAGATCTACCGGATCATCGAACGGATCGAAGCGGTCGAGGACAGCGTGGTGGTCGGCCAGGAATGGCAGGGCGACGTGCGGATCATCCTCTTTGTCAAGATGAAGGCCGGCTGCGAGCTGACCGATGACCTGAAGAACAGGATCAGGGCTGACATCCGGACAGGCGCCTCGCCCCGGCATGTCCCGGCCAAGATTATCATGACGCCGGATATCCCCTATACCCTCAATATGAAAAAGGTCGAACTGGCCGTCAAGAAGATCATCCATGGCCGTGAAGTCAAGAACAAGGATGCCTTGAAGAATCCGGAAGCCCTGAATTTTTTCGCCCACATTGACGAATTGCAATGTTGATCATAGACAAGGAGAAGGTATGAAGACATTTCCGCTGTTGGATTTCGGCCTGGGAGAGACCGCGAAGCTTCTGCGGGAGACAGTGCAGGATTTCGTTGCCGACGAAATCGCCCCGTTGGCTGCCGACATTGACCGCAATGACCATTTTCCGCCCGAACTGTGGCAGAAGATGGGCGCCCTGGGGCTCCTCGGCGTCGCCGTGTCGGAAGAGTATGGCGGAGCGGCGATGGGCTATTTGGAGCATGTCATCGCCATGGAGGAGATCAGCCGGGGGTCGGCCTCGGTCGGTCTGGCCTACGGAGCCCATTCCAACCTCTGTATCAATCAGATCAAGTTGAACGGTACGGAGGAGCAGAAGCGGCATTATCTTCCCGACCTGATCTCCGGCCGCCATATCGGCGCTTTGGCGATGAGCGAGGCGGGATCGGGTTCCGATGTCGTCAGCATGCGGCTTACGGCGGTCGAGTCGGCTGACGGTTTTGTTCTCAACGGCACCAAGATGTGGATCACCAACGGTCCCAATGCCGATGTCCTGGTGGTCTACGCCAAGACCTCGCCCGAAAAAAAACAGCACGGCATCACCGCCTTTATCATTGAGAAGACCTTTCCCGGTTTTTCCACCAGCCCCAAGCTCGACAAGCTCGGCATGCGCGGTTCGCCCACCTGCGAACTGGTTTTTCAGGATTGCCATGTGCCGAAGGCCAATGTCCTCGGCAATATCGATCGGGGCGTCGAGGTCCTGATGCGCGGACTCGACTTCGAACGCCTGGTGCTGGCCGGCGGCCCCCTGGGTATCATGTCGGCCTGCATGGATCTGGTGCTGCCCTATGTCCACGAGCGGCGCCAGTTCGGCCGGGCCATCGGCGAATTCCAGCTGATGCAGGGCAAACTGGCCGATATGTACGCGACCTGGAACGCCTGTCGATCGTACGTCTACACGGTCGCCATGGCGGCGGACCGCGGCTCCACGATCAGAAAAGACGCCGCCGCCGTCATCCTCTTTGCCGCCGAACGGGCGACCTGGATGGCGCTGGAGGCGATCCAGTGCCTTGGCGGCAACGGCTATATCAACGAGTTTCCGGCAGGAAGGCTGCTGCGGGATGCCAAGTTGTACGAGATCGGCGCCGGCACCAGCGAGATCCGGCGGATGCTGATCGGCAGGGAACTCTTCAAAGATACGGAATAACATCACAATGCGCTGCACCGACTGCACGACGCGGCCGGTGCAGATCCCGCCTCGCCGGAGTATGCGGACGATCAATTTCAACGGCATCACGTGAACGCCGGGACAACGGTGGTCGCCGAATGATCGGCAGCCTGGTCTTCGCCAAGGGTCCCCGCCGTTGACCCTTCCCCGCCCCTGGTCCCGCAGCGCCCCAGCGATAGGATCCATCACCTCCATGCCCCGGCGCCCGAATCGGCGAATGCGGCCGGCAGTCTTGTAAAATCCTCGAGATGCTCTACATTTTTTCAGACCATTGACTGGTCGATCGTCAACCGTCGACCACTGCCACCACCACCTTGCCGAGAACGTCACCATGATCATCCGCGGATATCTTTATCGTATTGTTTTCGTTTTAGTATATGTCGTCGCAACAATCCTGCCGCCGTCGGCCGGCCCGGCGGAGGCCAGAACCGCCGCCATCGATTGCCTCTCGGTCGGCTGGCCGTCGTCGCGCAGCGATCTGGCGCCCGATCCGAGCCTTGTCCGGGGGACGCTGGCCAACGGTCTGCGCTATGTGCTGAAGGAAAACAGGGAGCCGCATAACCGGGTCGCGGCCTATCTCGATATCCAGGCCGGATCGCTGCACGAAACCGACGAGCAGCGCGGCTATGCCCATTTTCTCGAGCACATGCTGTTCAATGGGTCGACCAATTTCAAACCCGGGGAACTGGTCGAGTACTTCCAGTCGATCGGCATGAGTTTCGGCGGTGATATCAACGCCCGCACGTCCTTCGACGATACGGTCTACCATATCATTCTCCCCGATGCCGACCGGTCGCAGCTGGAGAAGGGGTTTACCGTCCTTGCCGACTATGCCCGCGGGGCTTTGCTGTTGGAGCAGGAAGTCGAACGGGAGCGGGGGGTGATCCTGTCGGAACGGCGGGCCCGGGATTCGGCCGAATACCGGACCTATGTCGCCGGCAGCGAATTCGCCCTGCGCGGGACCAGGATACCGGACAGGATGCCGATCGGTGTCGAGGAGACGCTGCAGAAGGCCGACCGTAAGCTGCTCAAACAATTTTACGATCAGTGGTACCGGCCGGAAAACATGATTCTGGTCGTGGTCGGCGATTTCCGGAGTCCCGAGGTCGAACCGTTGGTGCAGAAGATTTTCGGCGGCCTCGCCGCCGCCGAGACTGTCCCGGCGTGTCCGGATTTCGGCCGCCTGCAGCACCAGGGGGCGGAATCCTTCTACCATTACGAGGAGGAACTGGGCAAGAGCGAGGTATCGATCGAATCCCTGTGGGATACGCAGAAAAAAGACGATTCCCGGGCCCTCCAGCAAGAGGAACTGCACAGACATGCGGCCGCGCTGGTTCTCCGCTATCGGCTGCAGCGATTGCAGGAGCGTCCGGACACCCCGTTCTCCCAGGCCGTCTACAGTGCGGGCGAGATGTTCGATCGGATAGGCTATGCCGTGCTTTCGGCTGAGGCGAGACCGGGAAAATGGCGGGAGGCCCTGCGTCTGCTCGAGCACACCCTGCGCCAGGCCCTGACCTACGGGGTCAGCCAGGCGGAACTGCAGCGGGTGAAGAAGGAGATCAAGGCGGACCTCGAGAAGGCGGTGTTGACTGCCGCCACCAAGGATTCGAAGGACGTCGCCAATGACATCATCCGGCATCTCAATGAAAACAGGGTGTTCATGTCGCCGCAGCAGGAACTGGAGCTGTACGGGCCGATGCTGGCGGCAATGGATGTCAAGGCCGTTAATGATGCGCTGCGGGCTTCCTGGGCCAATGACAGCCGCTTGATCGCCCTGACCGGCGACACCAGACTGGACGGCAAGACCGCCACCGCCGAGATTCTCGCCGTTTTCCGCCAGGCGGCGCAGGAGCGTATCGATGCGGCCGCCGGTAGCGCTGAGATTTCCTTTCCCTACCTGGACAAGCCGGCGGCCGGAGATCCCAAAGAGATCATCCCGTTCAGGGAGATCGCGGCGGAACGGCTGGTCTTTGCCAACGGGGTGACGGTCAATCTCAAACGCACCGACTTCAAAAAAAACGAGATCATGGTCGAGATCCATACCGGCAGCGGCAGGCTCGGCGAGCCGAAGCCGGGGCTGGCGCTGTTGACGGAGGGCGTCGTCAACGGCTCCGGTAGCGGCACCCTGTCGCAGACCGAACTGGACGAGGTGCTGGCCGGCAGTACCGTCGGGGCGATGTTCAAGGTCGGCGAAGGAAGTTTCGTCTGGTCCGGCAAGGCGATCAGGAAGGAAACCGAACGGCTGTTCCAACTGCTCCATACCCTGACGGTTGATCCGGGTCTGCGGCCGGAGATCTTTGATCGCGTCAAGCGCGATCTACGCCAGAGCTACCAGGGGTTGGAGCGCGATGTCGACGGGGCCATGCAGTTCCAGGTCCTGCCCTTTCTCGCCGGCGGCAACCCGAAATTCGGAATGCCGCCCTGGCCCGTCGTCGACCAGGTCGGTCTCGACGATATCAGGCAATGGCTGCTGCCCGAGATGGCCGGTGGGCCGCTCGAGATATCGATTGTCGGCGATTTCGAGCGTGACGAGGTCGTGCGCCTGGCGTCGATCTATTTCGGCAGTCTGCCGCCGCGGCAGGGCAAGGGAGCGGAGGCGGGCCGGATTGATTTTCCGGTCGGGAAGATGTTGACCGCCGAAGTCGATTCATCGATTGACAAGTCGATCCTGCTGATCGCCTGGCCGACTGACGATTTCTGGGATATCCAGCGCAATCGCCGGCTGCACATGCTCGCCTCGGTCCTTGACGACAGGTTGCGCAAGGATATCCGCGAAAAGCTCGGGGCGACCTACTCACCCCAGGTCTTCAGTTCCGCCAGCCGCGTCTACCCGCATTACGGCATGCTGATGGTCCAGATGGTCGTGCAGCCGGGCCAGGAGAAGAAGGTCGGCGACGCGGTGCTGCGCATCACTGATGATCTGCGACGCGGCGGGGTGACGGAAGAGGAGTTGGAACGGGCCAAGGCGCCGATGCTGACCTCGCTCAAAGATGCGGTGCGCACGAACGGGTACTGGCTGTCATCGGTTCTGACCCAGTCGACCGCTCACCCCCAGCAGCTGACCTGGCCGCTGTCGATCCTCAGCGATTTCCAGGCGGTGACGTCAGCGGAGATAGGGGCTCTGGCGGAAAAATACCTGATCAACGATAAGGCGGCCACGGCCTGGGTCGTCCCGGTTCCGGGGGCCAACGGTCGTAAATAAGGCCGGATCGGGCGAAGAGGCCTGCCGCGGGATGCTTCTGCGGTCGGCACCTGGTGCAATCAATCAGCCGACGAGCCACAGCGCCATGTTCTGGGTCTGGATCACGGTCCGGCTCGAGATGCTGCCCAGAATACCCTTCGCCACCCCCTCTCGGCGGCGGCCGATGACGATCGTACCGCAGCGGTGCTTTTTCGCGTGACTGATGATGCTGCTGCTTTCTTCAAGGGCGGTGGGTTCCGGCAGGGTGTGGATCATCTCCTTGTCGATGCCGGCATCGATGAGCAGTTGAATCGGGCCGGTGAACAGGCAGTTTTTGCCCTGGAGGTGTGTGTCGCACCACTCCTTTCCCCACCTGCTGTAAAAATCCTCGGGAACACACTGGATTTTCGATGACAGGATGCCGCGGGTGTGAAAGAACAGGAAGGCGATATCGTTTCTGCCGGCGAAGATGTGGGCCAGGTGATCAACGGCCATCAGCGAGTTGACCGATCCGTCGACGGGGACGAAAAAACGATTGTTTTTGATTTCGCCATCGATGATCCATAACGGTATTTGCCGACATTTCCTGAACAGTTCCGCCGATACCGAGCCGAGGAGCATCTCCCCGACCACGCCTATCCCCCGTCTGGCGACGACGATGCTGTCGACCAGGTGTCTTTCCGCATACCCCTTCAGCGATGCGGCGATGCTGGTGGTGTGGGGAACGGTCGAGGAGGTGATGCGACTGGCGGCGATCCCGAGGGCGGTCAGTCTGTCTTCGGCCTTTTTCAGATGGCGGAGGCCGGCGGCCTGCTGCCGACCGAACCTGTCGTCAGTCGGCAGCAGGCTGTTTGCAGGGTCTTCAGCCTCGGGGAGTACAGAGTAGCCGCTACCCGCGCAGTGCAGCACATGAAAGCCGACGTCATCCCGGTCGGCAAAGAGCGTGGCAATATACTCGAGTGCCTGGATGCTGCAGGTCGAGCCATCGACGGCGAGAAGGAGCTTTTTAACCATGGAACCACCTTGTAATAACTCCATTTTATTAAAATAAATGAAGTATATCTGTGAACCGGCGGCGAAGTCAACGGCAAACCTTCGTATACCGGGAAGCCGGATGTGGGGAATTGCGGCAAATTCAGGTGAAGATATGATTTGCTGCAGGGACCGGGATGCCGTTGCCCCGACCGGACAACCCGATGCCCAAAGCAGCTGGTCTGCCGCATAAAGGAAAGCAGGCTTGCGGCCCTACACGACGGAGACCTCGGCGAGGAGGGATTCCGCTTCCAGCTCCTTCCGAGCCCAATGTGCCTGAAAACCGCCATTGCGGCGGATGATCATCGTCGAAAAATAATGCGGGTTCTCGGGAATACGTGAGAGATCGCGGATGATCCGCTCGCCTTTCATGCCCGCCCGTTCGATCAGCACGGCCCTGCCGAGCAGCCCGGTTTCTTGCAGCAATCGGCAGATTCTGGGCAGAACCCGGTGGACCTTCATCAGAGACGATAGTGTCGAACTTCTCGAGGGTCGAGCGCAACCGTTCATCGCTGAAGGTTGCCGGCACCACCGCCAGCATCTCATTGCCGAGGCAGATCGGCATCTTTGTTTCCGCCGAACAGCAGCTCATCGCCGGAATCCCGGCGTGAAACTTGACCCGGACATCCGGCCGCAGCGACAGCAGGGTGTCGTAGAGATAATAACCGGTCGAATAGATTGCCGGGTCGCCGAGGGTCGGAAAGGCGACATCGAGTCCCTGATCGAGACAGGCGATGATCCTGGCCGCCGCCGCTTGCCACGCCAGGCTGACCTCTTTATCGGGGTCCTTGCCGGCCCTGATTTTCTTCATCGGAAAGTACAGTTCGAAGATATCCTTGCCGGCGAGATCGACGACCTGGCTGACGATCGCGAGCGCCGTTGAACTGCCGCCCGGTGTGGCCTTGGGGGCGGCGATGATCGGGCAGGCTTTCAGGGTTTTCAAGGCCTTGAGGGTCAGGAGATCAGGATCCCCGGGGCCGGTGCCGATGATGTGGAGGGTTGCGTCACGCATGTGTTCTTCTCGGGTTGAAAGGGTCTTGATGGTTGTCATTGGCGGTTGTCCGTGGTCTGCGGCTGGGGGTAGAACAGCCGGTGCAGTTGTTGTATGCCGACGAGCAGTCGCGGCGTCGGCCGTGACACCAGGGTCTCTTCGATCAGGTAGACCCTGTCGTCCTTGAAGGCCTTGATCAACTCAAAGCCGGGTTCGTTCTTCAGGGTGTCGATATCGATAGGGTTCATCCGCCCGGTCTGGCTGAGAAAGATATCGATTTCGTCTGCCCGGGCGATGATATGTTCCTTGCCGTATTCGGCGATATTGCTCTTGTTTCTCGGCCTGGCATCGGTGGCGATGTTCCGGCCGCCGGCCGTTTCGACGGCGTAGACCGTGATCGAGCTCGGGGAAAAGGTCTTCATCTTGGCATGGATCGCCTCGATGTAGACCCCGGGGCGCCGTCCGTATTCGGCGATGGGGATCTGCTGCTTCAACGCCTCAACTCCGGCCAGGAAACGCGTGCGCATCGATTCGGCGGCGGCGGCGCGGCCGGTCAGGACACCGAGGGTCTGCCAGTAGGCGAACATTTCCTCCACCTTTGTCGGCTGGAGCGAGACGACGGTGATGCCGCTGTCCCGCAGTCTGGCGAGCAGGGCCGGGTGGGCGCGCGCGATCATCGGCCGGACGAGGACCAGGTCCGGCGCTGCGGCGAGGAACTTTTCGGCGCTGTCGGCATCGCTATAGGTCTCCTTGAGGCGAACGGCATCGGGGTTGTCGCCGCGGCTGACCCCGATGATCTGCTCCGTCGCCCCGAGTTCGACCAGGTTCTCGGTATGGGCGGGATAGAGGGAGATGATCCGGGAGAATGGGCGATCGAAAACGATCGCCGTCCCGTCCTGGTCGACGAACTCGGCTGCGGCCGCGGTCTGCGGCAGAAGGAGAATGAGCAGCAGTAGCGCCATGACGTTCCCCATGGTGGAGCGGCGACGCAACGCCACGGTCGGCGGCAAACGATGATGAGGGAAAGTCAGTCTAGGCATAGCGGTATTGCACCCGTGGTTTTCCGAGTAGTTCGTCAGTGAAGACCAGCGCCTCGGCGGCGAAGACCTCGCGGATCAGAGGCGCGGTCATCACCGCTCCCACCGGTCCGTGGCAGTAGAGCGAGCCGTCGTGGAGGACGATCAGCTCGTCGCAGAAGACCGAGGCGAGGTCGAGGTCATGGATGGTGGCGACGACGGTGATGCCGGTCTCCGTCACCTTTCGCCGCAGGATTTTCATGATATCGAGGGTATGGCGGATGTCGAGGCTTGCCGTCGGTTCATCGAGCAGCAGGACGGGGGTGTTCTGGGCCAGGGCCCGGGCCACCAGAACCCGCTGCCGTTCCCCGCCGGAAAGCTGCATGACCGAGCGGTGCTGCAGGGCGCTGATGTCCATCTCGGCCAGCGCCGCCTGCACCAGGTCGAGGTCTTCCTGCGATGGTTGCGAGAATCTCGGAATGAAGGGATGACGGCCCATCATCACCACATCGTAGACCGTGAAGTCGAAACTGATATGGAGGTCCTGGGGGACGACGGCGAGGAGCCGGGCGAGGGCGGCCTTGCCGTAGCTCCCGACCTCCCGCCCGTGGAAGGTGATCCGTCCGTCCAGGGGACGGGCGGCGCCGGTCAGCAGGTCGAGCAGGGTCGTCTTGCCGCTGCCGTTCGGCCCGAGGAGGCCGTAAAAGCGGCCGGAATTCAGGTCCATGCTGATCTCGACCAGGACCGGGGTCGCGGTGTAGCCGAAGCTGCAGCGATGAAGAACGAAAAGAGGCCCGTCTGCGGAGGTCATCTCCCCCTCCCCAGTTGCCGTTTTCTGAAGATGTAACAGAAAAACGGGCCGCCGATCAGCGCGGTGAGGACCCCGATCGGGATCTCGTGCGGCAGCAGCGCCCGGGTGACGGTGTCGGCGGCCAGCAGCAGGATGGCGCCGGCAAGGAAACAGGCGGGGAGCAGCAGGCGGTTGTCGGCGCCGATCAGCAGACGCAGCAGATGCGGGACGATCAGGCCGATGAAGCCGATGATCCCGGAGATGGCGACACTGCCGGCGGTCATCAGGGTGGCGACGGTCAGCAGCAGCTTCCGGACCTTGATGCTCTCGACCCCGAGGGAATCGGCGGTCTTCTCTCCCAGCGCCATGATGTTGAGATCGCGGGCGAAATAAAAGATGACGAGCAGGCAGGGCAGGGTGATGGTCAGGACCAGCATCACCTCCTGCCAGGTCTTGCCGACCAGGCTGCCCATCAGCCAGAAGATGATGATGCTGACCTCCTCGTCGGCCATGTACTTGATGAAGCCGATGCCGGCGGAGAGGATGGCGGCGACGATGACCCCGGCCAGGATCAGGGTATTCGAGGAAAACCGGGAATCGGTCGACGACAGGCTGAAGACGACCACCAGCGTGGCGAGGGCTCCGGCAAAGGCGAACAACGGTACGGTCCAACTCAGCGGCAGGGCGATGCCGAAGAGGGACAGGATGATGGCGAGGGAGGCGCCGAAGGCGGCGCCGGAGGAGACGCCGAGGGTGTAGGGGTCGGCCAGCGGGTTGAGGAGCAGGGCCTGGAAGACACCGCCGGCGACGGCCAGGCCGCCGCCGACCAGGGTGGCGGCGATGATCCGCGGCAGGCGGATGTCGGTGATGATCACCGGGAACCGGCTGTCGATGTCTGCTGCCGGAGGACTGCCGGTCAGGTGGGCCCACCCGATTTCGACGACCTGGCGAACCGGGATATGGATGTATCCGAGTCCGGTGGCGACGGTGACGAGGCCGGCGAGCAGCAGCAGGAGCAGTATGAGAATGGTGAGTTGCCGGGTCATGTCAGTGCAGCACGATACCGTTGTCCGTGGCGGTCTGCTGCAGGTGGTGGAGGTAGACGTCGGCAAAGGCATCGCTCTCGCCCAGCCCTCTTGCTACAGTCATGACCTCGTACCCCTTGGCACGAAGGATCGACTTCCATGATTCCGGTTCATCCCCGGCCATGTCGTTGACGGCATGGTCGCCGGCGACGGTCATGAAGGGTTTGAGCAGCAGCCTCTTTGACCCCGTTGCCGCGAGTTGCGGCAGAGTGTCCTGCAGCGATGGATATCCTTCAACCATGGCAATGCAGGTCGTGACCTGAGGATACATGCTGTTCATGATTGCGGCTAATTCGATATAGGCGCCACCGGAGGCCATATAGGCGTTGCCATGGGCCATGTAGAGCAGGGCGCCGCTGTTTTCCGCGGCCAGCCTGGCGTCGTCGGCGAGCGCCTTTGCAATCAGCGTGAGATCGTCGGTGTAGGGATGTTCCTCGCCGGCGGTTCCCATTGCCGGGCGGCTCGATACCAGCTTTTCAATGGGTTGGAACCGGGCCTTGATGGCCCTGATTCCGAGTAAGGCCGTCGATATAGGCGGCGAGGTCGCGGTATTCCTCGCCGTGACTGATATGGCCGGGCTGGACGATGATCGTCCGGTAACCGACATCCTGCAGGTTGGCAATGGCGGCCAGCGGTCCCTGGACGCCGTAGATATCCGCCGGCACGGAGGGGTTGTCCTTGATGAAGGCGGCATCATTGCGCCGCTTCTGCCAGATTTTGCGGATGATGTTGGAGGTGAAGGCGATCTTCACCGGCGTCTGCGGGATATTGCCGTTGGATCCGGTCGCGGATGTTGAGGATCCCGGGCAGGGCCGCGGGGACGGTGGTGCCGAAGGCGGCGAGGACGATGGCCTGGCGGGAATCCTCGGGTTTTTCGCCGGCATGGGCCGGCTGGCAGAGGAGAAGGGAGAAGAGGAAAAGGGCGCAGACGGAGTGGATGAAACTGTGCATAATCAACCTCATCGTTTCCGGTCCGGAAAAAAAAAATCCCGGACCAATTGATGCATTGATCCGGGATTCCCTGGTTATCCGTATCATTGCCATGCCGTCTGTCCACGAGGCATGACCCTTTGATTCAGGCAGGTCTTCTGACTTCCGGATCACTCCTTCCCTGAGCCTTCCCATCATGAGCTGACAGTGGCGATCGTTCAGGGGCAGTCCCCGGTCACAGCGGCGGGCCCGTCTTCGAATTACACGAAGTTCCCTCTTTCACCTGCATCTCCTGGTTGAATCTGCAGGTACCTGAATCATGTGCTCCCTATTCGATACCTTCCCCTCCTGCTGTTGTCAAGCAGGAAACGTTCCCCAGGCCGGGGGCGGCAGCCGACGTCCTTCGGCCGAGCGTCCATCTCCCTGATAGGGCGGATGAAGATGATCGCTCCCGTTCAGCTTTGACCGTCTGCCGTTTTCCGCTCAGAACGCGTAGATGAGATAGGCCGCCGCCACCAGGACAAGACTGAAGACCCGGAAGGCCTGATTGCAGACGATCAGTTCGGTGGCGACCTTGGGCTTGAAGATGCCGGCGTAATAGGGAAACTGATGCCGCACCGCCCGCAGCGGTGAAGAGAGGATGTTGCCGACCAGCAGGGCGAGAATGATTTCGCGATATTCCATTTTGCCATCCTGGAGCAGGGCCCCGGCGGCAGCGACGCCGGCGGTCAGTTCGGAGGCCATCTGCAGGGTGATGATGCCCATCGCATGGGGGGTCAGCCCGGGGATGAAGGAGAGATAGGCGGCTGTGGCCTGCTCGAGCTCGGTGAAGAAGCCGATCCGATTCATGACGTAGACGATGATATAGATCGGAACCGTCACCAGGAGGATCTTGCGGATGCGCTTTTTGAATCGTAACCAACTCTTACGTATCGCCTGGCGCCAGTCGACGGCAGTCCTGGCGTCAGCGGCCGGCTGTTCTTCCCGGCTGTCCGGCTTCGGCAGCAGGAAGCGGCTGACGATGACGATGGAGAATGTCCTGAACAGGGCCGCCACCAGGGTCAGACCGACATAGATCAGGGCGGCGCCCTTGATCAGCGGCACGGTGATGAAGAACATGGTCGGCAGGTGCACGAAGTAGGTGGGCAGGCTGTTGAAGAGATTGGCCAGCACCAGTTCGGCCTTGCCGATCTTCTCCTGATCGTAGGCCTCCGCCAGCAGGGTGTTGGCGGAAACGCCGGAGAAGACGGCCAACGAGAACGATGCCCCGGTGGTGTCGGAGAGATGACCGAACCTGATCAGCGGGCGGGCGAGAAAGGCGATCCGGCGGGTCCAGTTCAGTGACTCGATGAAATTGGCGATCATCAGCCCCACCGAGATCGAGGCGATCAGCCGGAGCAAGGGCCAGATCAGCCGATCCCAGAGGGTCAGGAAGGTGTCAGCGGAGAAGGTCATATCCAGGGGCGGAAGAGTGCCGATGCGCAGGCTGGTTGATCATCACAGACTGCCGGTGACAAAGCAGTACGCATAGAGGCCGTTGGGGTCGGTCAACAGGGGAAGGGGGCCGATCGTTGCACTGAAACGGCGGTGCAGGTCCTTCACGATTCCCGGCATGGAGAGGGAGAGGTTCGACCAGGCCTGCTGCTCGGCGGCGAGTTTCTCCAGCATCCATTCGCCCAACGATGGCGATCTGCGGATAGGGTATGGCTCGAAATCATCGGCGATGCCGGCCAGACCGGCGGCGGCGGCGACCGCCTCGTCGAGACCGCCAAGCTCGTCGACGAGGCCGATTTTCTGGGCCGTCCGGCCGTCGAAGACCCGGCCCTCGGCGATGCTCTCCAGCTGTTGCCTGTCGATCTTTCGTCCCTGTTGCACGATGGCGAGAAACTGGCGGTAGCCATGATCGACCGACAGCTGGATCGTCGCCTGTAACTGCGGGCTGAGGGGCCGGGCGAGATTGAGGCCGGAGGCCAGCGGAGTCGTGCCGATGCCGTCGCTGTGGATGCCGAGTTCGGCAAGGGTGTTCTCAAAGGTCGGGATGGCGCCGAAAATCCCGATCGAACCGGTGAGAGTGGTCGGGGCCGCCCAGATCTGATCGGCATCGGCCGCGATCCAGTACCCGCCCGAAGCGGCCATCGTCCCCATCGAGACGACCAGGGGCTTGCCGCTTTTCTTCAGTTCGAGCAGCTCCTGGCGGATGATCTCCGAGGCGAAGGCCGAGCCGCCGCCGGAGTTGATCCTGAGCACCACCGCCTTGACCGTTGCGTCTTCCCTCGCCACCTTGATCAGGTCGGCCAGTGTATCGCCGCCGACGACGCCGGACGGCTGCTTGCCGGGCAGGATGTTGCCCTGGGCGACGAGGATTCCAACCTTGTTCAAGGCCGTACTGCCCCCATGTGCCGCCGGGCCGATCAGGCGGAGATAGTCGGCGGAGGAGATCGAGGTGTAATCGCGTTCGGAACTGGTGCCGGCGAGCGCGGCGAGGTGGGACTGGACCTGCGGCCGGGTCCAGATCCGATCGACCAGCCCGGTCTTCAGCGCCAGCTGCGCGGTATCACCGTCGGCGTCGGCGAGAAGGCGGTCGACGAAGTTGGTGTAGGTGTCGATGTTGGCCCGCGGGATTTTCCGTTCTTTCGTGACGTCGGCGACGTAGCTGTCCCACAGCGAAGCGAGCCAGAGAGCGTTCTGCCGGCGGGCCTCGGGGGACATCGAGTCGCGGGTGATCGGTTCGATCGCCGACTTGTAGGTTCCGACCCGGAAGACATGGTAATTGATCTTCAGTTTGTCGAGGGCTTCGCGGAAATAGAGGGGATAGGTGCCGAAACCGTGGAGGTCGACTCCTCCCATCGGGTTGACGGCGACAAGGTCGGCATAGGCGGCGAGATAGTACTGTTTCTGGGTGTAGAGGTCCTCGGCGGCGATGACCTGCCGGCCGGTGGCCCGGAAGCGCTTCAGGGCCGTGCCGATGGCCTGGAGCTGATCGATGCCGGCGTTGCCGAGATCCTTCAGATCCAGCTGGATTGCGGCGATGCGGTCGTCTTCCGTCGCCCGGTCGATGATGTGGAGGATGTCCTGGAGCAGGGTTTCCGCATCTTTCGCCGGCTCGCCCTGCATTTCCTGAAACAGCTTGCCGGCGGATGAAACAGGCTGTTTTTCCTCGACGATATCTCCGGTCAAAGAGAGCACGAGGAGGCTGTTGTCCTCCAGTCTGTGGGCGCCGCCGGTGAACAGGGCGATGATGACGATAAGGATGACCAGGAGGAAGAGGAGATTGAAGGTGGTATTACGGACAAACGTCAGCATACGTCCAAGGAACCGGAAGATGCCAAGAATCGAATGGAGAAGGTTTCTCATGGGCGTGGTCGAAAGCAGGGGCAGGGTGAATGGTGTGATTTGCCGTCAGACAGTAAGTCATCCGCCGGCAGATGCAAGGGCAATGGTTGCCGATCCCGCTCTTGGCTGTGATGGCGGCGGCGACGGCGGGAGAAAGGGAAGCGGCAGCTGGCGCGGAGGGCGTCTGTCTTGTGGCGTCAGCTTTGAAAGGGAGATGCCCAGAAGCCGGATCTTCCGCCGGCCGGCCTCGGTGAGATGGAGCAGACGCGGGAGATGGTCGATGATTTCCTGCCGGTCATAGATCGGGGCAATCAGGGTCAGCGACCGGGTAACGGTGACAAAATCATGGTAACGGACCTTCAGGGTGATGGTCGCCCCGCCCTGCCGGTGTCGGGTCAGGGCGGTTTCAAGGCCTGATGCCAGGGAGTGGAGGATGGCGTATATTTCCGTCAGATCGGCGGTGTCGCGATCGAGGGTGATCTCGCTGCCGATCGACTTGCGGAGCCGTGACGGCATAACCGGGCGATTGTCGCGGCACCGGACGATATCGTAGAAAAATCCCCCGATCTTGCCGAAGTGCCGGATCAGCTCCTCCCGGCTCATCTGGCGCAGGTCATATCCGCTATGGATCCCGAGTTGCCGCATCCTGCTCTCGGTGACCCGGCCGACCCCGTGAAACGAGCCGATCGGCAGGGCGTCGAGAAAGTCCTGGGCCTGATGCGGCAGAACCACCGTCAGGCCCCGTGGTTTCTCGTACCCGCTTGCGACCTTGGCCACAAACTTGTTGCAGGAGACCCCGGCCGAGGCGGTGAGCCCGGTCTCATGATAGATGCGGCGGCAGATCTCCCGGGCGATCAAGGTCGCCGAGCCCTGGTGCCGTCGGCACAGCGAGACGTCGAGAAAGGCCTCGTCGAGGGAGAGTGGCTCCACCAAATCGGTATAGTCGCTGAAGATCGCCATCACTTCCTGGGAGATTTCCTTGTAGCGGGATATCCGCGGTCTGAGGAAGACGGCCTCGGGACACAACTGTGCCGCCCTGGCGCTCGGCATCGCCGAGTGGATGCCATGGCGGCGGGCCTCATAGGAACAGGCGGCGACTACCCCGCGGCGGTCGGGAGAACCGCCGACGATGACAGCCTCGCCCCGCAGTTCGGGATTGTCGAGCTGCTCCACCGAGGCGTAGAAGGCATCCATATCGATGTGGATAATCTTGCGGTGGCGGGGGGCTGTCTGGTTCACCATTCTATGATTCGGCTGTGCGGGACGTTATGACTTGAATGTTTGCCGCCAGTATACGACACACTGCATTTTTTCTCATCACTTCAATATGGTGCATAGAAACAGGATTATCTGGTATACATCGTTGAAGATGAACCGGCGCCGGTCTTGGCGTGGAATGGAGAAGGAGAAGAGATGAAAGCATATCAGGTTATCTGTGCCAGTGTCCTTTTTCAGGGGCTGCCTGAGCATCAAATCAAGGAAATTGTCGATATCGCCATAGAACGGACGTACGCCAAGGGGGAGTCGATCTTCTTCGAGGGCGATCCCGGACACGGCTTCTATATGGTCGGGGAGGGCAAGGTCAAGATCTTCAAGATGTCGCTTGGCGGCAAGGAGCAGATCCTCCACATCTTCGGCGAGGGCGAACCGTTCGGCGAGGTCCCGGTCTTTCACGGCCAGCCGTTCCCGGCATCGGCGGAGGCCCTTTCGCCAACAACTGTGCTGTACTTTCCCCGCGACAAGTTTGTCGCCCTGGTCTCCAGGAACCCGTCCATCGCCCTGAACATGCTTGCCGTCCTGTCGCTGCGGCTGCGGCGGTTCACGATGCAGATCGAAAACCTGTCGCTCAAGGAGGTGCCGGCCCGTCTCGCCGGCTATATCCTCTATCTGCTTGAGGAACAGGGCCGGAAAGACAACGTTGAACTGGAGATCTCGAAAGGTCAGCTGGCCAGCCTGCTTGGCACCATCCCGGAAACCCTGTCGCGGATCTTTGCCAAAATGACCGAGGAGGGACTGATCGAGGTCGTAGGGCGGAGGATCAACGTTCTCGACCGCCGGGGGCTCGAGGCAAAATAGTGGCGGGGCTATGCCGCTGAATCGGGGACCTGGTTGTTGAGGACGATGTTTCTCAGGTGCAGGTAGCTGTCGAGCTCGAGTTCGGTGAAACGAACGGCGATTCCGGCTTGGTCCTGCCTGACCGTTCTGCCCTTGATCTGCATCGACAGGGTGCTGGATGTCCCGGAGATCGTGATGGTGACCCGGCAGGGGACGTTGATCGGCACCTGTTCGCTGGTCCTGATGAAGATCCCGTCGAGGCTGATATCCCGGGACAGGGTATTGCCGGCGAGACTGCGGTCATTGAACTGCAGGTTGGCCGAGGTCTCCAGTTTGACCCGGGTTTTGGTGCGCTGGTCTGGTCGTTCCATGTATGATCGCCTTCTAAGGCTGTCGGGCAAGTTCGATGGTTGTCGCTTTGAAGATATACCGATCCCGGTCTACGGTGACTTCCGGCGGCGTTGCCGTGCGTTCAAAAATGTCGTATCCTTCCTGGAGGTTGCGCCAGTATCCCTGCCACCTGGTGTCCTGGTGCCTGTGCATGTTTGCCGCCGTCATCCGGAAGGGGAAGATATGGACGGCAAAGGATTCCTGGCCGTTGGCCAGAGCGGCGTCGGCGATGGTGTAGATCTCCTCCATCCGGTAGTCGGTCATCGCAAAGCAGCCGACCGATGAGCAGCGGCCGTGCACCATCAGCGCGTTCCCGGTCCGGCCGTTGAGCCGGTCATACTCGTTTGGGTAGCCGAGGTTGAATGCCAGATGAAACCTGCTCCAGGGATTGAGCTGGTTTGGCCCGACCCGGTAGAATCCCTCCGGGCTCTGTTTGTCTCCCTCCCTTTCCTTGGGCCCGAGGCCCCCCGAATAATCGCAGATCGTGTACGTCTTGAACAGGACAAATCCGTTGCCTCGCAGGACCCAGATCTCGAGCTCATCGGATTCCTTGAAGATCCGTATGAAGATCGGCGCCCCGAGATGAAGGGCTTTTTTCGCCATTGCCTGGGCGATTTTCGGGGCCATCCGCGTCACCACCTCCTGTGAGGTCTCACTTGCCGGAGTCTGACCAACGGTTCCGGAGTGGCAAATACCGGTGGTGATGATTATCGTCAATGTCAGGGTACAGCAGCGTATCAAAGGTTTCATCGGTTCCGTTCTTCACCTGGTGGAAAATATCCGGATAAACAGTGCATGATAGGCGAAGAAAACAACTAAGGGCTTCTTAATAGAGCAAAAGAAGGTGCGAAAGTCCAGCAGGAAGAGGATGAGGGACGGAACCTGCCCATGTCGCCGGGGATCTTTTCATCCTGAATCCGTACAGGTCGGCAGCCTTATACGCATCGCCTGCCAAAGGCGAAGAATAACTGGATCCGGTTCATGGTTGGAGCGGTCCTGGAATCGATCGAAGATCGATCGGCATCTTGGAAAAAAGTTGTGACAATGTCCGACGGTAGAGGGAGCGGGCAGGACATGTGGTTGACACTATTCACTTGCCCCGGCATCAGTCTGCAGGTAGTGTCGGGACTGAACGCACGGTGAAATCATCTCATTCTGGCATAGGAAGTAACCTCGCAATGGCCCTTGATCTCCATATCCACAGCACCTTTTCGGACGGCACGATGTCACCTGCCGAGGTGGTCGAGTTGGCCTGGCGCAAGCGGCTGGTTGCCATTGCTTTGACCGATCACGACACGATCGACGGATTTATTCCGGCGCAGCAGGCGGCTGCCGGCCTGCCGCTCGAGGTCGTTGCCGGTCTGGAATTCAGTGTCCTCCATCAGGGTACCTCGATGCATATTCTCGGATACCTGATGGATATCGGCCATTCCGATCTCAACCGGATGCTGGCCGATCTGCAGAAGGGGCGAAAAGAGCGCAATGCGAAAATCCTCGATAAGTTGCAGTCACTCGGCATATCAATAGAACCAGACGAACTGCGGCAAATTTCCGTAACCGGCCAGACCGGCCGACCGCATATTGCCAGACTGCTCCTGGCGAAGGGAGCGGTCAGTACCATGCTTCAGGCCTTCGAGCAGTATCTCGGTCGAGGGGGATTGGCCTACGCCTCGCGTCCGGTTCCCACCGCCGAGGACGCCATCGCCGTTCTGCGCGCCGCCGGCGGTCTCTGCATCCTTGCCCATCCTCAGCAGTTGGATCCGGACCTCAAACAGTTGCCGGCGTTGCTTGATGTCCTGGTGCCGATGGGTCTCGATGGTCTCGAGGCCTACTATCCGACCCATTCGTCAAGGACTCGCCGCAAGATACTCGCCGCGGCTGAACAGTATGGCCTGGTGCTGACCGGCGGCAGCGATTTCCACGGCGATATCCGGCCGGGAACGACGCTCGCCGGCGGCCGCAATGTTTACGTCCCCGAGCAGTTGTTGAGCATCATGAAAGACCGCGTGGCAGCCAGTTAACCACAGCAGGCAGGACCGCCACTGCCGAACTGCAACCAGACAGACGATACTGATGGCTCTCGGGATGGCCTTACGATATGGTGGCGGCTGGTCATTGTTCCTGGATTCGGAAAATTTTGTTCGCCATTGATTGTCCGAATGAAACCATGTCATTTTTAGTTACAAGAATCTTTCCTGCACAGAGAGGTCCGAGTTTCGTATGTATTCAATCCTGATCGTTGATGATGAACCCAACTACCTGATAGTCATGTCGGAGCTTCTGCGGGATGAAGGCTTCGAGGTCTTCACCGCTTCGAACGGCAGGGAAGGGCTGCAGGCGGTCAAAGATGTCGATCTCGATCTCGTCATCACCGACATGCAGATGCCGGAGATGGATGGGATGCAGCTGCTCAATCATGTCAAAACGCTCAACCGCGAATTACCGGTCATCATGATCACCGCTTACGCCCAGGTGGAGAAGGCTGTGGCGGCGATGCAGGCCGGGGCCTTCAGCTATCTCGCCAAGCCGTTTTCCAATGATGAACTGATTGTCACCATCCAGAAGGCGGCGCAGCACTACTCACTGGTACGGGAAAACACCCGCCTGCGCAATGAAATCCGGGGCAAGTCAGGCTTCAGTGGCATGGTCGGCAAGAACCCGCGGATGCTCCAGGTCTACGAACTGATCGAAAAGGTGGCGCCGACCCCGGCCTCTGTGTTGATCTCCGGTGAGAGTGGCACCGGTAAGGAACTGGTGGCCAAGGCCATTCACATGAACAGCCCGCGAGAAGACAAGGCCTTTATCACCGTCAACTGTGCCGCGTTGGCCGAGAACCTGCTCGAAAGCGAGCTCTTCGGTCACGAGAAGGGGGCCTTCACCGGGGCGGTGGCGATGCGCAAGGGAAGGTTCGAGTTGGCCGACGGTGGCACGATCTTCCTCGACGAGGTCGGCGAGATCCCGCTGGCCCTGCAGGCGAAGCTTCTCAGGGCCCTGCAGGAACGGAGTTTCGAGAGGGTGGGAGGGACGAAAACCCTGACTGTCGATGTTCGGATCATCAGCGCCTCAAACCGCGATTTGAAAGAAGAGGTGATGCAGGGCCGGTTCCGTGAGGATCTTTTCTATCGTCTCAATGTCATTCACGTTACGTTGCCTGCCTTGCGTGAGCGCATGGATGACATGCCGTTGTTGGTCGATTTTTTTATCGACAAATTTTCGCAGAAACTGCAGAAAAAAAATCTCATCATTACGAAGGAGGCGTTGCGCCTTCTGATGACACTGCCGTGGGAAGGCAATGTCCGCGAACTCGAAAATACCATCGAAAGGGCGGCGATTCTCTGCAACGGAAACTGTATCGAGGCCGAGGACGTTCAGCCGGAATCGGTCAACTTGGACAACCAGGCGGCCTGGAGTCGGGATCTGGATCTGCATCAGATCATCCCTGAATCCGCCAGTCTTAACGACGTTCTTTATGCCGTCGAGGAAAAGATGCTGGTTGAGGCGCTTGAGGATGCGAATTTTGTCCAAGCCAGGGCGGCCGACCACCTCGGGATAACCAAGAGCCTGCTCCAGTATAAGATGAAGAAGTACGGGATCAAAAAAAAGAAATGATGGTTGCCGGTATGGCAGAGACGGATGCGTTTGGAGTTATATGCAACTGCTTTGCTTGTATCGTTGTAGATCGGATATGGAGCCAGGGGGAAGCGGCAGGGGGGAGACAAAGCAAAGCAGTGCAAGTAGGGAAGGGTGGACTGCAACCACCCTTGGCAAAATATGATCGACCAACCAATGACGCCACGCGATAGCCGCTTCTATGGTCCAACAACCAATGGCGAACATGATCGTTGTTGTATCACCGATGAGCGGTAACGTTTGCAGTAAACTGATCCCACCACAACGCAAAATTCATGTTTCTTGTGGCGTCGGTTTGCCCTCCGATCTTTCAGGCCGGGTATTTCCCTTCCATGTACTCCTTGAGATACTGGTTTTCGACGTCCCTTACCTTCAGTTGCGCGTTGACCACGTCACCGATGGAGACAATGCCCTGCAGTTTGCCCTTTTCCATGATCGGGATGTGCCGGATCCGGTTTTCCGTCATTACGGCCTGCATATAGTCGATATTGTCATCCAATGTGGCGACGATCAAGTTTGTGCTCATGAACTGCTTGACGCTGGCGTGACGGATATTGTCCGGATCTGTGTTGACGGCTTTGAGAACATCATTGGGTGCAAGAATCCCTTTGATATCGTCGTTGTGATCGACGACGATCAGCGACCCGACCCGATTGGCAAAGAACATACCCACGGCATCCATGATCTTGTTGTCCTGATGGATGGTGATCACCCTGCTTCCTTTGACTGCCAGAATATCCTTCGCCTTCATTGTACTTTTCTCCTTATCTGGATTGACTCGTATGGTCAAAACCCTTAGTTGCAGTTATATCGCTACCGGATAGAGGCTCAATGCCAAAACGCAGATGGCGAGAATAAAGGCGCAGACTGGGGCCGATCGCGAGCCGCTGGTTTCAAACAGGTCATCTGCCTCATGGAAATACATGGCGATGATCAGACGAAGGTAATACCACATCGAGAGGATGCTGCTGATAATTCCCAGCACGGCCAGAACGACATGACCTGCCTGGTAGGCGGTAACTATGATGTAGAGCTTGCCCATGAACCCTGCGGTCGGAGGAATCCCGGCCATAGACAGGAGAAAGATGGTGATGGCCGCTGCCGAGTAGGGGCGTACTTTGGCCAGCCCACTGAAATCGTTAAATTCCTTTCGCTTTTCGTCGGACCCGGCAAGGTAGGATAGCGAGGCAAAGATTCCGAGGGTGCTGGCTGCATAGGCTGCAAGATAGTAGAGGATCACCGAGCCGCTGAATTGGTCGCCGGAAACGGCAATCAGTGCGATCAGCAGATAACCGGTGTGGACGATGCCGGATGCGGCGAGCATTCGTTTTAGATTGTTCTGGCCGATAGCGATAAGGTTACCGGCAAACAGGGTCAGAACGGTCAGGTAGAAGAGCATGTCGAGCCAGGTCTCACGGATATCGCCAGCGAGCAACAAGACATTGGCGAGCACGGCGATGATGGCTGTCTTCAGTGCCGTGGCCATAAAACCGGTGACTGGGATCGGTGCGCCATCATAGACATCGACAACCCACGCATGGAAGGGAAAGACGGTGACTTTGAAGAAAAGCGCGAAGAGAATGAAGAGCAACCTCCTGCCAGAGCTGGGTTCTGCAACAAACCGCCTCTGCTGATGGATGCGGCGATAGCGGCGAAACCGGTATCACCGAGCGCACCGTATACGAGAGCAATTCCCATCGTGAAAAACCCTCCGGCAAAGGCGCCGAGAATCAAATACTTTAGGACAGCTTCTGAACTCAGAATGTTGCGGCGGTTGTAGCCGACCAGGACATAGATGGAAAGAGAAACGGTTTCAAGGGCAATAAAGACAGTTATGAGTTCCTGAGCCATGGTGAGCAGGAGCATGCCGCTTACGGCGAAGGTCATCAGGCTGAAGAACTCGAGGGAACCGAAGTTGTTCTGGCGAAAGTAGCTGATAGCACTCATCGCTGTGAACAGGCCGCAGGCGATGATGATCATTGAGGCGATGCGGGTGAACTCGCTGATTGCCAGCATGCCGTTGAAAAGCGAGACGAACGGTAGAACCTCGCTCTGTCCGATCGGTACCAGCTGGACAAAGAACGCCAAGGCGTAGATGCCAATCGACAAGGCCGATGCCACCTCGAGGCGGATTGATTCAAAAGCCGACAGCAGCATCAACAGGATGGCGCCGATGGTGACGATGAAGAGGGGGAGCAGGAATACGATATCACAGTTCATGGTCTGTCCATCCTCATTTCTGTTGCTGAATATGATCAAGGGCAACCTGGCCGGTAAGCTGGCCGGTTCCCTGGACCGTGGCAATTTGAGATTGTATGGCCGGTGTAATTCTGGCAATGAAAGGTTGCGGAAACACTCCCATAAACAGGATCAGCAGGATGACCGGCAGAAAGGCCAGGGTCTCACAGATGCTCAGGTCTGCAAAACCTTGAGTCTTTTCGTTGCCCTTCTCGAAGAAAACACGTTGGAACATCCACAGCATGTAGCAAACTCCAATGATCAGTGAGGTGGCGGTAAGGACACCGAGAGCGGTATTGAACTTGATTGCTCCCATGATGATCAGGAATTCACCGATAAAACCGCTGGTGCCGGGAAGCCCGACCGAGGCCAGCAGGGCGACAGCGAAAAAACAGGCGAAGATCGGAGCCTGGCGGGCAATGCCGCCGAGATCAGAGATTTCTCTGGTCTGCAGTCGGTCTTCGATGATGCCGATAAGGAGAAAGAGCAGGCCGGTGCTTGTGGCATGGGCCATGATCTGAAAGATTGAACCGGTCAGTGCCTGGATATTGAGGCAAAAGAGACCGAGGGCGAGGATGCCCATATGAGACGCAGAGGAAAAGGCAAGCAGGCGTTTCATGTCCTTCTGGCCGATGGCAGCAATGCCGCAATAAATCAGCCCTATAACGGCAGCCCAGGCAAGCGGAATCGCATAACGAACCAGTTCGGGACCGAAGACCGGCATGATAAAACGAATAACGGCATAGATACCGATTTTGGCCATGATCGCCGACAGCAGAAAAGTCGCTGCGGCTGGCGCTTCCGTGTAAGCATCGGGCAGCCAGGTGTGAAGAGGAAAGATCGGGATCTTGATCGCAAAGGCGATCATGAAGGCGAAGAAGGCCAGGGCCGCCGCCTTGTCGCTGAGTTCAAGGCTTGCCAGTCCGGCTGTATCGAACGACCAAACGCCGTATTGACCATGAAACGCCACGCCGAGATAGATTATCGCGGCAAGCATCAGCAGCGAGCCGGATACGGTGTAGAGCATAATCTTGATAGTTGCTGCTTTGCGGTCCGGACCACCGTAAATTCCGATCATAAAGAAAATCGGCAGAAGCATGATCTCCCAAAAGGCATAAAAGAGCACCAGATCGGCCGCGCATATTGCTCCGGCCATGGCTCCCTGAGTGACCAGCAGGCAGCCGTAAAAGGCCCGCGGTCTGTCCTTGACGACGACAAAGACTATGGGAATGAGAGCAGCCCCGGTCAGCAGAACGAAAAGGCTGATGCCATCGACACCGATCCGGTAGAAAATACCTATGGATTCAAGTAGTGATCGAGTTTCGGAGAATTCGAGTTGCCCACTGCCAGTGAATCCAAAATAGACCTTGAGCCCGAAGAAAAGGACGATGATTGACACAATAAGTCCGATCCTTCTTGCGGTCGTGGAGCTGAACGGTATCAGCATCGCTGCCAGACCGATGACAATCGGCAGAAAAATCATGGTGGAGAGGACGTTTTCAAACATGCGGACCTCTTTCCTACTTGAATGATTGGGTGAGCAAATAGCTCATCACGCTCAGGCCAATGATCATGTAAATCGCGTACACACGAACATAGCCAACCTGCAGCAATTTAAAGGTGGAGCCGAACTGGCGGTAGAACCAGACGATCAACTGTACCGGCCCGTCAGTGACATGGGCGTCGATGAAGTTGCCGATCGCGAATCCTATTGCCTTATAAGGCCGTACAAACAGAACATCGTAAAGCTCATTGATTCGGAAGGTGTGATAGGCAAAGCTTGAGAATCCGCTGTAGACAGGTTCTTCAGCACCCTTGCCGAATTTCCGATAAGCGATAAAGATTCCGATGGCGAAGGCGACGACACTGGCAGCTATGGCGATAATTTCCGTACTGTGCGAGCCTTCATGAGCATTCTCTGCAAGACTGGGTGCCAGCCAGTGGGTAACCTGCTGTGAACCGCCGAACAGGGCAGGAAGGTTGAGGAAGCCGGCGAACAGCGCGCCGACAGCGAGTATGACCAGCGGCACAGTCATGACGGCGGGCGGTTCGTGGGCGTGCTCATAGGCATGGGCATCACGAGGACTGCCATGGAAGACGACGAAGATCATCCGAAACGTATAGTAGGCGGTCATACCGGCTACCAGGACACCAACCAACCAGATCCCCGTATGACCGGAAGCCAGCGCCGAGTAGAGGATCTCATCCTTGCTGAAAAATCCCGAGAAAGGAGGGCACCCGGCAAGGGCCAAGGACCCGATGAGCATTGTCTTGTAGGTCAGTGGCAGTTTGGTCCTGAGGCCACCCATCTTCCAGATGTTCTGCTCGTGGTGCAGGGCGTAGATCACCGAGCCGGCTCCGAGGAACAGCAGGGCCTTGAAGAAGGCGTGTGTAAAGACATGAAAGATGCCGGCCGAATAAGCAGCGAGACCGACGCCGGCAAACATGTAGCCGAGTTGGCTGACGGTCGAGTACGCCAGCACCTTCTTGATATCATTCTGAAACATGCCGTAAATCGCCGAGACCAGGGCTGTAAGGATGCCAGTCCAGGCAACGACCAGACCGACGGTCGGAACATGAACGTAGAGAAAGCTGAAACGGGCGACCATGTAGACACCGGCTGTAACCATGGTGGCGGCATGGATCAGGGCTGAGACCGGTGTCGGGCCGGCCATTGCGTCCGGCAGCCAGACGTAAAGTGGTATCTGTGCCGACTTTCCTGTAGCGCCGACAAAGAGCAACAAGCACACCAGGGTGACGGTGGCCGGTGCCAGCATGTGCGCGTTGGCTTTCAGTGAGATGTAGTCAAATCCAGAACTTCCGATTGCCCAGAACAGGAAGGCCATGCCGAGGACGAAACCGAAATCACCGATACGGTTGACGATGAAAGCCTTGTTCCCGGCGAGGACATTGCTCCGGTCCTCATTATAGTAGCTGATCAGAAGATAGGAGCAGAGCCCGACACCTTCCCAGCCTACGAACATAACCACTGGTCCGTTGCCGAGGACGAGTATCAGCATGCTGCCGAGAAACAGGTTCAGGTAGGCGAAGAATTTCGCGAAGCTTTCATCTCCGGCCATATAACCAATCGAATAAATGTGGATCAGTGAAGCGGTGAAGGTCACGAAAAGCAACATCAGGGAGCTGAGAGGATCGGCGAGGAAACCCATATTGATATGCATTTCGCCGACCTCGAACCATGTAAAGACCTCGTGCGTCAGAGCGCGGGCATCGACAGGCAGACCGTTCAGGTCGAGAAAGACCTTCACTGACAGGATGAAGGTCAGTACCGGTGTGATGCAGGCAAGAACGGCATAGAGCTGATCCGGTAAACGTTTTTTCTTGCAGGTAGCAAGATGCAGGATACCAACTACTGCAGCACCGATGAGCGGCAGCAGCGGGATCATGCCGAGATATGAGACATTCTGGGCCATCTGGTCACCCCTTCAACAAGCTGAAGACATTGGTGTCGACTTTGCCGGTGTGCTTGTGCAGCAGTATGACAACGGCAAGGGCGAGGGCTGCCTCTGCGGCAGCAACCGCCATCACGAGCATGGCGAGAACATGCCCATCCATGTTCTCGTGCAGCCGGGCAAGGGCGATGAACGCAAGATTGGCGGCATTCAACATCAGTTCCACCGACATGAATACGGTAAAGATGTTGCGTCTCGAGATGACGCCGAGGATACCGAGGCAGAAAAGCAGAATACTGAGGAACAGGTAATCATGAATCATTGGGTCATCTCCTTTTTCCCGGCAAGAACAACGGCACCGACCAGGGCGACGAGAAGCAGGATCGAGACAATTTCAAACGGCAGTAACCAGTCGCGGAACAGGACCAGGCCGACCGATTTTACCTGTCCGAAACCGTTGCCGACGATGTCAACCTCTCCTTCCGGCAGGGTTCTGACGATCTTCAGCAGGAGGAAGCCGATCGGAACGACCGCTAGACACCCGCCGAGCAGATAGGTCCACCTGCCATTTTCCACGGGGATGTCAGCAGGCTGGATATTGAGGAACATGATGATGAACAGGATCAGGGACATGATTGCCCCGGCATAGACGATCAACTGCAGGGCAAAGAGCAGAGACGCAGAAAGCAGTGAGTAGAGTCCCGCCAGCGACACGAGCGTAATCACGAACCACATTGCCCCATTCATCGGATGACGGCTCAGGATCAAACCTAGGGCGCTGAGCACCGACAGGGTGGCAAATGCGTAGAACAGCCATTGACTGAGCATGGTATCACAGCCCCCTTTTTTTGTAGTCTTCTTCGCTGAACGCCCCTGGCGTGGCCAGCAATTCGTCCATTCCTTTGACCACGGAACTGCGCTCAGAGGAGATGACGGAGTAGATGCCTGTGTCCATACGGATGGCATCCATAGGACAAGCCTCGACACAATAACCGCAGTAAATACATTCGAGCAGATCGATTTCAAAACGGATGGGCATCTTTTCCGATTTTCCGTCCACACGTTCACCTGCTTCAATCGAGATGCAGTGTGAAGGGCAATTGGTCTGGCACATGAAGCAGGCGACGCATTTCATCGTGCCATCCTCATGGGTGGTGAGCCGATGCCGTCCCCGCCAACGCGGGGTGATTTCCGGTTGTACCTCAGGGTAGTGCCGGACATAGAGTTTGGTGTTGTCGAGCAGGTTTCGCCAGAAGTGGTCAAAGGTTGTGCGCATCCCTCTGAACACCTCGATCAGATAGAGTCTCTCGATGAAACTCGAACCCTGGCGTTCCAAAGTCTTTATTTTTACAGTCATGGAATTCCTCTTCAACTCAGAGCAACGACAACGGCGCTGGTTATAAAGATGTTCGCGAGCGACATCGGCAGGAGTACCTGCCAACCGAGTTTCTGCAACTGATCGTAGCGGAAGCGCGGCAGCGTCCAGCGTACCCAGACATAAACAAAACACATCACTGTTGTTTTCAACAGGAAGCTGATCATCTGCAGCAGAACCACGAAAATTCTGGTTCCGTCAGCACTTGGATTGAGAACCACCAGGGTAAGAAGAATCAATTCAACTGCAGCGGTGAGGACCCAGAAAATCTTGATATAGACGTTCGCTTCACGGACTCGGGGATCGTTCGGGCGATGGTAATGGCTGACGTTGTTTTTCCTGATCCAGTTATTGAAATAGTACGTGATAACAGGTAGTACCAGCATCAGTACGATGGCGATGGGTTGGCCGTATGCGACCATGGTTTCGGTGGCGAGCCAGGGAATCTGGTAGCCGCCGAAAAAGAGGGTGACGATGATCGCACTCGAGGCGAACATGGCGACGTACTCACCGAGGAAAAACATGCCGAATTTCATTGAGCTGTATTCAATATGGAAACCGGCGACGATCTCGCTCTCACCCTCGGCGAAATCGAAGGGGGTCCGGTTGGTCTCGGCAAAGGCTGCAACGATGAATATGACAACGCCGAGTGGTTGGAGAATCACCCCCCACATCGGGATGAAACCAAAAAGCAGCTGACCTTGGAATCTCGCGATCTCACTGAGGTTGACGGTGCCGTAGACCACTAGCAGACTGACCAGGGCGAGGCCCATCGGGATTTCATAGGCAATGACCTGCGCGGCGGACCGCAATCCCCCGAGAATACCGTACTTATTATGTGACGACCAGCCGGCGAGGATAATGCCGTAAACTGCGAAACCAGTGCAGGCGAGGAACCACAGGATACCAATGTCGAGTGGAATGGTCTGCATTATATAGCTTTTGCCACCCAGCACCAGCGTATCGGCGAAGGGAATCACAGCAAAGGAGACCAGGGCAGTGAAAAAGACCAGTAACGGGGCCAATACGAAATAGAACTTATGCTGTATATGCCCAGCAATGATATCCTCCTTAAAGATCAGTTTCACTCCGTCGGCTAGGTTCTGTACCAGCCCGCCGGCGCGGAAACCGAAGATATTGCATCGGTTTGGACCTGATCGATCCTGAATAAATCCGGCACCGCGGCGCTCCATCCACACCCCTATCGCGATGAAGCAGATCGGGATGAAGGCGCCGAAGGCGACCCGGAGGACGACCATGAGGATATCAAGCTGTGACATGATCTGTCTCCTTCTCCTTCAAATTCAATCCAGCAGTTGGAAAAGTGATTGCCTCGATTCCGGCGAGGGCAGGGATTGCATCCTGCATCGCCTTGGCGATAGCAACATCTTCGGTCGTCGTTCCACCCAGCAGACGAACGACGTCAATCATGTTCGGAGCCGGATCATTTTTTATCACTGCAGCCGAGAATCGTTGTACGATCTGGTCTTGGTTTATTATCGTCCCGCCATACTCGCTGTATGAGGAGATGGGAAAGGCGATTGTCGCCTGTCGGGTGAGAGTGTTCTCATGGCTGCTGATTGCAATGACGGTCAACGACGCGAGTTTTTCGGCGAAAGTGCCATTCGCCTCGCCGCACAGCAGATCGTTGTTGAAGTTGACGAGCAGATCGGCCTCGTTCAGCGCCTGGGCGAACCCGTCACGGGTGGTGTCGATGCCGAGGGCGGCGAGACCGGCGCGATTGGCCGACTTGTCATCGCGGATCAGGAAATTGTCGCCGTCGCCGTCGACGATGTAATGGTCACTGTAGCCCGAGATCTTGCCTTTGCGGGCGGCGGCAAACGCCTTGATGGCGATCATCTGCTCGATAGTGCAGTTGGGGGAGACGAGGAACAGCGGCTTGCGGGCATTTTCCACCTTGCGGCGCGCGGTCTCGACCGCCTGGTCGACGGTGCAGTCTTTGCCGTCAAGACGAGTGGCGGTAAGACGTCCTTCATTCTCCTGATGATAACTCAAACGACCATCGTCACAGATAAAGTAGCCGTTGACCAGTTCATTGTGGCGGGCACGGAAACGGTAAATCCGATCGTCGCCACCTTTTTCCCGGTTATGATCGATGAAAACATTGCAGCCCTTCGCGCATCCATGGCAGATTCCGGGCGACCTTGTGAGAAACCAGGCCCGCTGTTTGAAACGGAAATCCTTGCTCGTCATTGCCCCTACCGGGCAGAGATCGACGACATTGAGGGCGTAGCGGTTATCAAGTTTTCGGCCCGGGAACGTCGTAACCCGGGCTTCATCGGAACGATTGACGATACCGAGCTCGCCAGTTTTAGTAATCAGACGGGTGAAACGGACGCAACGGGCGCAGAGGACGCAACGTTCCTGATCATGGACGACACCGCAGCCGAAATCCATCTTTTTGCCCTTGAGCACCTGCGGCACCCGCATCCGGCTGGCCTGGTGATCGTAGGTCATGTAGTAGTCCTGCAGGGCACATTCGCCGGCCTGATCGCAGACTGGGCAGTCGGTCGGGTGGTTGATCAACTCCAGCTCCATGACATCATGCTGGATCTTTTTGATCTTCTCGGTGTCGAGCTGAACTTTGAGTCCCTCAGCGACCGGAGTCTTGCATGCAGGGACCAGCGGCGGTCGACCGTCTTCGATGCCGACCAGGCACATACGGCAGTTGCCGTCCGCACCCAAGGCCGGATGATAGCAGAAGTGGGGAATCTCGATGCCAATAACCTTGAAGGCATCGATGAGGTTCTTCCCGGATTCCACTTCGACCTCTTGTCCGTTGACAAAGAGTTTTACCGTCTCAGCCATGATGGTTCCTTCTCACGTGATTCATGCTTGTTCGGGCTTGGGTCGGTCCGTGGCATAGGCCACAAATTCTGACCGGAATTTGTCGAGATAGCTGCGAACCGGCATAGTGCAGGCGGCCGAAAGGACGCAGACCGTCTTCATTTCGATATTATCACAAAGTTCCCTGAGCAGATCGATATCGGCAATGGTTCCTTCACCCCGCAGCAGCTGTTTGATGATTTTCAACATCCAGCCAAGTCCCTCACGGCAAGGCGTACACTGGCCGCAGGATTCATGGTGATAGAAATCGATGAGATTTTTGACCAGTTTGACGACATCGACCGTTTCGTCGAGAACGACGATACCCCCGGAGCCGAACATCGTCTTGTGGGCCGCCATTGATTCGTAATCCAGAGTCGCCGTCGCTGCCTCTTCCGGTGTCAGTACCGGGGTTGAACTGCCACCGGGAATGACGGCCTTCAGTTTTCTGCCCCGCCAGACACCGCCAGCCATTTTCTCGATAACCTCAAGAAGAGGGAGACCGAGAGGCAGTTCGTACATGCCGGGTTTTTCGACATGGCCTGAGATTCCGAACAGGTGGGTTCCCGGACTCTTTTCGGTGCCATAGGCCTTATAGGCTGCAGCTCCGTTGGCGAGAATGAAGGGCAGGGAGGCTATCGTCTGGACGTTATTGATGATTGTCGGACAGCCATACAGTCCGGCAACGGCTGGGAACGGCGGTTTGCTGCGGGGTTGACCTTTTCGCCCTTCGATCGACTCAAGAAGGGCTGTTTCCTCGCCGCAGACATATGCGCCGGCACCGCGGTGGACAGTGACGTCGAGTTTGAAATCATGACCGGCGACCTTCTCCCCAAGATAGCCTGCGGCATAGGCCTCGTCGATGGCGAACTGCAGGGCCTTGCACTGAGTCGTGTACTCGCCGCGGATGTAGATATAGCAGTCATGACAGCCGATGGCGTAACAGCAGATGATGATGCCTTCGATGAGGAGATGGGGGTCGCGGGTGAGGATGTAGCGATCCTTGAATGTCGCCGGTTCCGATTCATCGGAGTTGACTGTAAGGTACACCGGTTTATCCAAGCCCTTCGGGAGGAACGACCATTTCAAGCCCGCCGGAAAACCGGCGCCGCCGCGGCCACGCAACCCACTGTTTTTGACCTCGTCGGTGACATCGGCTGGCGGCATCGCAAAGACCTTGTCGAGCGTGGCATAGGCGCCATGCTGTTTGGCCACTTCCAGAAGATGAGCATCAGCGATGTCGAATTTTCGGCTGAGAATCCTTACTTCCATCGATGCTTCTCCTTTACCGCAGCCCTGACAGGAGCTGTTTCAGTTTTTCGACATCCATGTTTTCATGGAATTCGCCGTTGATCTGGACAACCGGTGCAGTGCCGCAATGGCCGAGACATTCAACCTCTTCCAGGCTGAACCGGTTGTCTTCACTGATCTCTCCTGGTCGGATGCCGATCTCGTTTGCCAGATAATCGACGATTTCCTGTTTGCCCCGCAGCCAGCAGGACAGTGTCCGGCAAATGCAGATGTGATTTCGTCCAACCGGATGCAGATTGTACATGGTGTAAAAGGTCGCCGCCTCATAGACCTGGCTGGCGAAGGTGCCGATCCGGTCGGCGATGTAGGCGATAGCCTCCGCCGGAACCCACCCTTCCTGTTCCTGTGTCAGCCAGAGCGCCGGCAGGATCATCGATTCCCTGGTCGGATAGCGTTTGACGAGGTATTCGAATTCGGCATCGCGCTCGGCGTCGAATTGAAAGGGTTTTCCGGCAAAGATCAGGTGTGAACGATCACTCATCGGTCGAGTTCCCCTCCGATAATGTTGATGCTGCCGAGATTGATGACGACGTCGGCGATCATCGACCCCTCAACCATTTCATGAAACCCACTCATGATATAAAAACAAGGTGGGCGTACCTTGACCTTGTACGGTCGGCCTGAACCGTCGGAGACGATGTGGAAGCCGAGTTCGCCGTTGGCCGCCTCGTAGGAGTCGTACCATTCGCCGGCCGGTGCCTTCACTCCATCGAAGATCAGCTTGAAGTGATTGGCCAATCCTTCGATATTGTTGTATACATTCGACTTGGGTGGCAGACAGACCAGGGGATTGTCAACGAAGATCGGTCCCCCCGGGATCATCTTGACCGCCTGCCGGATGATCTTGATGCTCTGGAAGATCTCCTCGAAACGGATCATCAGTCGGTCGTACAGATCACCGGTTGATCCGACGGGAACATCGAAATCGAAGAGGTCATAGTGGTAGTAAGGGGCATCCTTGCGCAGATCGTAGGGAACGCCGCTTGCCCGCAGGCAGGGTCCGGTATATCCGTAGGAAAGGGCAGTTTCTTTGGGCAGAATGCAGATACCCTGCGTTCTATCGTGGACGATGCGATTCTTCAGTACGAGTTTGAGGGAATCGTCGACGCCGCGCTCAATGTCCTTGAGCTGTGTCTCCAGGTCATTTTCCCACCCTTCATAAAAATCGCGGTACATCCCGCCGATACGGGTGAATGTGCTGGTAAGGCGAGCGCCGGTGAGGCGGCTGATAAAGTCGTAGGAGGCCTCTTTTTCGTCGTAGAGATAAAAGTAGTTGGTGAGACCACCCATATCGACCAGATTGGCGGCAATGCAGACGAGATGATCGAGGACGCGGTAGAACTCTGTGAGGATGACCCGCATGAATTTGGTTCGTTCGGTGATCTCCACCCCGAGCCATTTTTCGACCGCCTTGACATAGGCGATGTTATTGATCAGCGACGAGCAGTAATTGAGGCGGTCGGTGAGCGGGATGATCTGGTTATAGGTCAGGTTCTCGGCGGTCTTCTCGAATCCGCGGTGGAGGTACCCGATCTCGTTGACGTTGGCGAGAACGGTTTCTCCGTCCAGTGCCGTCAGGATGCGGATCGCTCCATGGGTTACAGGGTGAGCGGGACCGATGTTAAGAAACATGATCTCGGTGTTGATATCCTTGAGGACGCCGGTGTCAATGCCCTTTACCTTCAGTCTGGCTCTGATCTCTTTTTCCAGGCTGTCGTTCTCGTAACAGATATGACCGCGGTCGATTGGATAATCCTTTCGCAACGGATGTCCTTCGAACTGCCAATGGTTGAGAATCCGCCGCAGGTCGGGATGGCCGTTGAATTGGATACCATATTGATCGTAGGCCTCGCGCTCTCCCCAGTTGGCAGCTGCCCAGATCCCGGTGGCACTGGGAATTCCCATCTCGGGATCATTGATTGCAACCCGAACCTGCGCCACCATGTTGTGCGGTAGGCTCCGCAGTGTATACACGACTGCAAAGCGCTTGGCTTGGGCGACAGGGTAGTTGAGATAGTCAACGACGGTGACATCGAGCAGGAGATCGAATTGGAGGTCTGGATCATTTCTCATCAATCTCAGGACATCGAGCATTTGTTCCTGGGGCACGTCAAAAACCAGATTGCCGAGTATTTCGGAGCAAGTCGTCCCGGCAAAGGCGGTGCCAATTTTTTCCAGTGCGTGAGCCTTCATTTTAACCGAGTATCCCCTTGAAATCTTTATGGCGATCTTGCAGTATCGTCTCGCTCGCAATTTTCTCCTGAATTTTCATCAGGGCATCGAGTATTGCTTCGGGCCGCGGCGGGCAACCGGAAATATAGACATCGACCGGGATGATGGTGTCGATTCCCTGGACAGTGCAGTAGTTATCATAGATGCCGCCCGATGAGGCGCATGCACCGACAGCGACTACCCATTTCGGTTCAGTCATCTGTTCGTATATCCGTTTCAGCGTCGGGGCCTGTTTGTAACTGACCGTACCGCAGACAAGGAGCAAGTCGGCCTGACGTGGTGAATAGCGGATAACCTCGGCGCCGAAACGCGAGATGTCGTACTGGGCGGCGGCGGTGCTCATAAACTCGATCGCACAGCAGGCGGTACCAAAGACATATGGCCAGAGCGAGTATTGCCGCCCCCAGTTGATGATCGCATCAAGCTTGGTGGTTATGACAGATTCCCCGAGTTGGGATTCGATTCCTAGCGCCAATTGAGTACCCCCTTCTGGAGAATGTAGATGAGGCCGGTGAAGAGGAACAGCATGAAAACAACCATTTCGATAAAACCGAACCATCCCAGTTCGCGGACACTGACCGCCCACGGATACATGAAGACGGCCTCTATGTCGAAGATCAGAAAAAGGATGGCGAGGAGGTAGAATTTGACACTGAACTTCTGGTCGACCATGCCGATAGTCGCACCGATACCGCTTTCATAGGCCTCGTCTTTTATTTTGCCCCTGGCTCTCGGCCCGAATATGGCAGTAACGAGCATCAGGGCCGGGATGAGAACAGCAAGGCCAATGAGCGCCGCCGCTGAAAGAACAAGTTCTAAATCCATCCTCCCCTCCTCTATGATCCCGTGTATGGAGTGATCTCGACCTTGGATACTCGTATCAGTCAAGAAATGCTACAAGAATGCCCATCGATAGCAGGTCGAAGAGCTTTGTGTCAAGAAAAGAATTCTATCGGTCGCGTCAGGTATTTTTTACAATTGAAAAAGGATATTTGAGAAATGTACGTGTGCGTAGTGTGCTAGTGGGGGGATTCTGTTTGCGGCTATTTGAAATGAATTATTTTCAACGCGCTGGATCGGCGAGAATCGGCTAATACCCTAAAATTATACACAGAGGAGATGGATTGAGGACTGATTCATTCCTCAGAAAGCAGGAAAGCTTAAGGTAGTATCAAAGATGTGGTGTGCATGGTATGCACAACATGAACTTGATTGTTGTCAAATCAAGACATGAAGCTTACGTAAGATGGTGCTTTGAGAAATTATCCCAAACTGCAAAAAATGACGTAGTATCGATAAAATATTACAAACAGATACTATTTATTCATTCGCCTGAATAGGACAATCAGAGTTAATTATGGATGATGTTTGAGAAAATTGAAAAATAACCAGAGAGAAGCAGGTCCTACATCTAATTTTCTGATTATGTCAGCAATAACGAAAGAATAGGGCTATTCTCGGCTGGGAGTCCCCTGAAAACCCCAATGGAGTTTGGTGCGCAGGATGGAGAAATAATCGCGTCTTGCGGAGGTGACGAGCCGGAGGGGAAGAGAAGCGGATTTGATTTCGAGGATATCGCCCTGGTGCATATCCCAGGTCTGCTGCCCATCGACGATAATTTTGGCCCTGGCGCTGTCTGAGCGGCTGTCGAAACCGGTGGTGATGATACGGTCGGCAGGCAGGATGATCGGCCGGCTGCCGAGCATGAAGGGACAGATGGGGGTGACGAGGATTGCAGCCAAGCCTGGATGAACGAGTGGCCCGCCGGCTGAGAGGTTGTAGGCCGTCGAGCCGGTCGGGGTGGAAAAGATCAGGCCGTCGGCCTTGTAGGTCGTAATAGTGCTGTTGTCGGCCCTGGAGGCCAGATTGAGAAGACGATCCTCAGCTTTCTTATTGATGACGACTTCATTGAGGGCATACCGTTTGCCGCTGCTGACGCCACCCGACAACAGCCGGACCCGCAGCATCTGTCGGTTTTCGATGGTTACAGGCCCGACAAGAAGTGACTGCAGAACGTTTTCTGTTTCCGTAGCCGTAAATTCTGTAAGGAAACCGAGGTAGCCAAGGTTGATGCCGACTACCGGAATTGCGTGGAGAGCGGCATTTTCAGCGATATGGAGCAAGGTTCCGTCGCCGCCGAGGACGATCAGGACGTCGAGATCGGGGGTGATGCAGTCGATCGTCGTCTCGATATGCCGTCTGCCGAACCAGTCACGGAGACGTCCTGCGTAATCAGCCGAATCCTGGTCGTCCGGTTTGGTAATGATCCCGACCCTGCGGATGGTTATCGACGGCAGATCGCGAACAGGGGGATAAAAGCCGCTCATCTTTTGCCGCCCAATTCCAGCGACCGCCGGGTTGCGGCCTCGACCGCATCGATAATGATACCGGAAAAACCGGTTCGTTCCAGGACATGCAATCCGGCAATGGTCGTTCCTCCCGGCGAGGTCACCCTGGAGCGTTGGACTGCCGGGTGTTCACCGCTCTGCCGCAACAGATTGACAGAGCCGAGAACTGTTTGAAGAGTCAGTGTTTCCGCGACATTGCGAGGCAGGCCGCACTTGACCCCGGCGTCAATCATCGCCTCGATGAAAGTGAAGACGTAGGCCGGTCCTGAGCCGCTGAGGCCTGTTACGGCGTCAAGATACTCCTCGGCGACGACGATCGCCTTGCCGACGGAGTTGAAGATCCCAATTGCCTGTTGCAGATCGGTTGCGGTGACGTTTTCGTTACCGCTGAGGGCCGATGCCCCTTCGAGAACGAGGGCAGGGGTGTTCGGCATAACCCTGATAATCCGGTATGCCCGTGCGTTGAGACAATCGTTGTAAAAAGACAGGGGCAGACCGGCGGCGATCGTGATGATCAGATGTTTGTCGCTCACATGGTCCCTGTCCCGGCGGAGCATACGGTCCATGACCTGGGGCTTGACGGCAAGGATTACCGTATCGCTTGTCAACCAGACGTCAGCACTGTTGCCGCTAGTCGCCACGGAGTAGGTTTGCTCCAAAAACTGCCTCCGGTCGCCGTCGGGGTCGGCGACGACGATCTGTTCCTTCACATAGAGGCCTGATTGGAGGATGCCCTTGATCAGGGCCTCTCCCATCTGGCCTCCGCCGATACAGCCGAGCTTGTTCGTCATTGGATGATTTCCGTCAATTTTATCGGTGGCAAGTCCGATGCAAATGCAGCATTGTCTCGATCTCCCCACCAGCGAAGGATGATCAAATTCAATTGATTAATGCACTGTACCATGTATCTTTGACGCAGTCCATACACTCAACTGCAGGCAAATCGATGATGGAAGAACAAGGTGCACGACATGGATATGAAGGAACTTGCCGAGATTCTTGCCTGCCCCCAGTGCAAGGGGCCGGTGAAACTTGTGAACGAAGAAAAGGGGCTGCTTTGTGAAAAGTGCGGTCTGCTCTATGAGATCAGGGACGGCATTCCGGTGATGCTGGTCAGCGAGGCCGAGAAAATAGCGCCGTAGATCCGGGCAGGCGGGGACAGATCGACTGTGCCGGCCGTCCCCGCCCGATGGTCATGAAGTGATGCCGAGTTCCTGTTCCTTCTTCAATACCCGGAGTCTCGTCTTGACCGCCGAGTCCGGAATCAGGCTGATCGAATCGATGCCGCATTCGACGAGAAAGGTGGCGAATTCCGGGAAATCGGAGGGGGCCTGGCCGCAGATCCCGATCTTGCGGCCCCGCCGTTTGGCGGTGTCGATGGCCATCTTGACCAGGGTCTTGACCGCCGGATTGCGTTCGTCGAAGATATGGGCGACCAGATCGGAATCGCGGTCGAGGCCGAGGGTCAGCTGGGTCAGGTCGTTGGAACCGATCGAGAAGCCGTCGAAGATATCGCAGAAGGCGTCGGCGGAGATGACGTTCGACGGGATTTCGCACATCACGTATATCTCGAGACCGTTCTCGCCTTGGACAAGGCCGAATTCCTTCATCGTATCGATAACTTTTTCCCCTTCCTCAGGAGTCCGGCAGAACGGGACCATCAGCTTGATGTTGGTCAGCCCCATGTCGTTGCGGGCCTTGAGCAGACCCTTGCATTCCAGTTCGAAGGCCGCCTTGTACTTCGGATCATAGTAGCGTGAGGCCCCGCGCCAGCCGATCATCGGGTTCGATTCCACCGGCTCGTAGAGTCTGCCGCCGACCAGGTTGGCGTACTCGTTCGACTTGAAATCGGAAAGACGGACGATAACGTCCTTGGGGTAAAAGCCGGCGGCGATGCGGCCGACCCCCTCCGCCAGCTTGTCGATGAAAAACTGCCGCTTGTCGTGCGGGTAGGCGGTGGTCCGTTTATCGATCTCGGCAATGATTCCGGCGAGATCGCCATCGCCGTCTGCGGCTTTTTTCCGTAGATCATCATAGTTATACAGGGCAAGCGGATGGATGCCGATGTGGGCGTTGATGATGAACTCCTCCCGGGCCAGTCCGACGCCGTCATTGGGGACCTGGCATTCGAAGAAGGCCTTCTCCGGGATGCCGACGTTAAGCATGATCCTGGTTCTGGTTTCCGGGACCTCGTCGAGATTGAGTCGCTCTATCGTGTATTCGATTCTGCCGGCAAAGACATAACCGGTCTCGCCCTCGGCGCAGGAGACGGTGACCTCCATCCCCGGGGTGATGCGCTCGGTTCCGTCGACAGTGCCGATCAGGCAGGGAATGCCGAGTTCGCGGGAGATGATCGCCGCATGGCAGGTCCGCCCACCGCGGTTGGTGACGATCGCCCCGGCCCTCTTCATGATTGGTTCCCAGTCCGGGTCAGTCATATCGGTGACCAGGACCTCGCCGGGCTGGAAATCAAGGATACCGCTGACCGTACTGATGACCCGGGCCGGTCCGTGGCCGATCTTGGCGCCGACGGCCTGTCCCTTGACCAGGACGTCACCATGGTTCTTGAGCAGGTAGGTCTCGGTGATATTTTTCGACGTCTGGGAATGGACGGTCTCGGGCCGGGCCTGAACGATATAGAGTTGGCCGTTGCCCTTCGTGACTCCGTCTCCGTCCTTAGCCCATTCCACGTCCATGTTGCAACCGTAGTGCTCCTCGATGATCATCGCCCAGCGGGCGAGCTGCAGCAGTTCGTCGTCGTTGAGGATATAGGAGTTGCGTTCACTTTCCGTCGTCGGGATATTGATCACCGGATGCCTGGCGTCGGGGCGGTTGTCATAGATCATCTTGATCTCCTTGCTGCCGAGGCGCTTGGAGACGATAGGCCGCTTGCCTTCTTTCAGGGTCGGCTTGAAGACGTAGTATTCGTCGGGGGTGACGGCCCCTTGGACGATGTTCTCCCCGAGCCCCCACGAGCCGGTGATATACACCGCGTTCTGGAAACCCGATTCGGTGTCGAGGGTGAAGAGCACCCCGGAGCAGGCGCTGTCGGAGCGGACCATTTTCTGCACGACAATCGACAGGTAGACATCGAACTGGCCGAAGCCCTTGTCGTGACGGTAGGAGATCGCCCGGTCGGTGAACAGGCTGGCGAAGCACTGGCTGCAGTAATCGATCACCGCCTCCGCCCCCCGGACATTGAGGTAGGTGTCCTGCTGCCCGGCAAAGGAGGCGTCCGGCAGGTCTTCGGCGGTGGCCGAGGACCGGATGGCGACATCGACATTGGCACCGTATTCGTCCTCCATCTTCTTGTAGGCGGTGACGATGGCATTCCGCAGGTCGGCCGAAAAAGGGGCGTTTCTGATGAGAGTACGGACCTTTTTGCCACGTTCCTGCAGATTTCTGAGGTTACGGGTGTCGAGCCCCGCCAGCGCCTCGGTCACCGCGTTCTCCACCCCGCTGGTCTCGATGAGGTGGCGGTAGGCGGTAGCGGTGATCGCAAAACCGTGCGGCACCTGGACGCCACGGGAAGTCAGGTGCTGGTACATCTCACCGAGTGAGGCGTTTTTGCCGCCGACCAGTGCGACATCATCGATGCCGATGTCGTCGAACCACAGGATCAGCTCATTTTCATGATTATGGGCCATGTATTGCTCCTGGCTGTTGGATGAGGTGGGATTGGGGAAAATGTTGACGTGTCGATAACGGGGCTGGAAGGTCATGCAGTTCTATTTGCGCTGCGGCCGTTTGAGGGTGGTGCTCCGATCAGTATTACTGTTAGAATATAGAAGAGGTATTGATATCTGTCAAGCATCCGCAGGACCGGAAAAGGTTGGCAACGAAACGAAAATCAAGGAAAAAGTCTGTACAACTGGATGTTTCTGCCGTTAAAATACAGGACTGAGAGCTGCTGGCCGGCTGGGCTTGGGGCCCGGTGTGCCCCAGCGGCAACGTCAATTCAACGGAGGATCGAGGATGGCGGCGATGGACACGACCGGGCAACTGTTCGCCCGATACCTGGTTGCAGGAAATCATGGCGCCAGCGACTACTTCGCATTGCTGAAGGAACTGGTCGCCCGACGCAACAGCGAAGGCCTTTCCTGGCAGCAGGAGATCGACAGGGTCTATGCCCTGCTGCACCAGGAAATCCTCGAGAACCAGGGAAATCCGACCGATCCGGTGAATTTTGGAACCTCCGGCTGGCGCGGCCGTCTCGGCAAGGACATCTTTGTCCGGTCGGTGATGGTGGTGACCTCGGCGATCGTTGATCTTTATCGGGATCTCGAACGCGGCAGCGAACTTGGTCGCTATCTCGGCGTCGCCAGTTTCGGTGAGGCTCAACAACGAGGCTGCGTCCTCGGTTTCGACAATCGTTTCGATGGCGGGGTCCTGGCGGCGGCAGCCGCCAACGTCCTGCTGACGGCCGGGTTTACGGTTCACTACGCCGGGGAATCGACCACCGGTGTCCTGTCGGCGGCGGTCCTTGAACTGGGTGCCGCCTTCTCGATCAATCTGACCCCTTCGCACAATCCCCTCGAGTACGGCGGATACAAATATAACGCTGCCGATGCCGGCCCGGCGGCGACGATTTTAACGGAGCGGATCACCGTCAACGCCAGGCGATTGATGACTACGGATATCTCCGCCACTGCCGGCGGTGCTTTTTCCGGACGGCTGATGGAGTCCGCCGGGGTGCGGCCGTTCGATTCGCTGGCCGCCTGGAAAAGCCTGGTCCGCCGGAACAAGATGGTGCATGGTCTTGACCTCGACCGGATCATCGACGAATTTCACGGTCGCGACGATATTATCGTTGCCGTCGATTCGGTCCATGGCGCCAGCCGTCTCCACATCCGCCGATTGTTTGCCGACACGGCGAGCGATCGCCTCATCACGCTGCGGGACACTGCCGATGTCACCTTCGGCGGCATCGCTCCGGAGCCATCCACCGCCAACATGAAAGGGGTGGTGGCGGCGCTCGCCGCCCGGCCGGAACGGTTGAAACTGGGCGCGATCATCGATCCGGACGGAGACAGGATACGTTTTACCGATGGCCGCAAAGAAATCGGCATGAACCAGTTTGGCGCCATGGCCTACCATTTTCTCCATGAATACCGGGGCAGAAGGGGGATGGTCGCAAAAACGGTGGCTACCTCGAACATGGCCAACCGGCTGGCTGCGGCCTTCGGCGAAGAACTGTTCGAACCGAAGGTCGGTTTCAAGGAGTTCAAGCCGGTCATCGGCCGCGCCCTTGTCTTCTTCGAGGAGTCGGACGGCATCTCCATTATCGGCCATACCCCGGAGAAGGACGCCTATATCGGCCTCCTCCTGGCCCTCGACATGGTGACCGCAACAGGCAAAAATCTGAGCGAGTACCTGCAGGACATTGAAGAGCTCTACGGTGCGTACTATCCGGACCGTGACGGAGTCGCCGTGCGGATCAAGGGGAAGGAACTGCTCGATACCCTCGCCCGCCTCGAAAAATACGCTCCCGGTGCGACCATCAATGTTGGCGGAGAGGACAAGAGGATTACCGAGGTCATCACCCTCGATGGCCGCAAGATGATTCTTGACGACGGCTCCTGGCTGATGATCCGCCCCTCGGGAACAGAACCGAAGATCCGATTTTATGTCGAATCGAGGACGGCGGACGGCACCGTGCACTTGGTCGCTGCAGCCAGGGAGATGCTCGCCGAGATAGGGTTGTTGTAAACCCCGATGCCAGTAGTGTGGAGCGGCCAGGGCCGTCTGCTATGGATAAAACCCGGTTGCTTTTTGCGCCCCAGGTATTATTGTCACTCAGAAAAGGCTTTTCTGACAAACAATATTCAGGAGTTATTCTATTATGTGGGAATATACGGATCTGGTAAAAGAACATTTTTTGAATCCACGCAACGTTGGTGAGGTCGAGCAGGCCGACGGGACAGGAGATGTCGGTTCTCTGGCCTGCGGCGACGCCTTGAAACTGACGATCAAGGTCGATGACAAGGGGATCATCACCGACGCCAAATTCAAGACTTTCGGCTGTGCCAGCGCCATTGCCTCGTCATCGGCGCTGACGGAGATGGTCAAGGGGATGAGTCTCGACGAGGCCAGCAAGATCACCAACGAGGACATTGCCGATTATCTCGGTGGTCTGCCGAAGGAGAAGATGCACTGTTCGGTCATGGGGCGGGAGGCCCTCGAGGCGGCGATTGCCGATTATCGCGGTCTGACGCTGCCGATGGCGGAAGGAGAGATCGTCTGTGAATGTTTCGGGGTCACCGACCTCGAGATCATCAGGGCGATCAACGAGTCCAACCTCCGGTCCGTCGAAGAGATCACCAACTTCACCAAGGCCGGCGGCGGTTGCGGCAAATGCGAGGACAAGCTCCGGGAGATCCTGCAGCGGACGGTGGAGGGCAAGCTGGAATGGATCAAGCCGATGGAAAAACCGAAAAAAATGACGACGCTGCAGAAGATCAAGAAGATCGAGGATGTTCTCGAGCGGGAGATCAGACCGGGCCTGCGCAAGGATGGCGGTGATATCGAGCTGATCGACGTCGATGGCGATTTCGTCAGCGTCTCGCTGCGCGGGGCCTGCAAAAGCTGTTCGAAATCGCAGACCACGATCAAGGAATACGTGGAGAAGAAATTGCGCGAGCTCGTCCTGGACACCCTGATCGTGGAGGAGAACTGATGGAACTGCATGACGATGCGGTTATCTACATGGATAACAACGCAACAACCAGGATTGCCCCCGAGGTTCTCGAGGCGATGATGCCTTTCCTGGCCGATTATTACGGCAATCCCTCGAGCATGCATACCTTCGGTGGGCAGGTCGGTCACGCGCTCGCAAAGGCCCGTGGCCAGGTGGCGAACCTGCTTGGCGCCGAACCGGAGGAGATCACCTTTACCAGCTGTGGGACCGAAAGCGATTCGACCGCGATTCTGTCGGCCCTCCAGACCTACCCTGAAAAACGCCATATCGTCACGACCCGGGTCGAGCACCCGGCGGTCAAGAATCTCTGCGAAAACCTTGATCGCCTCACCGGCCACAAACACCGGGTGACCCGGCTGAAGGTCGATGCGGAGGGCATACTTGACCTGGACGAGTATGAGGAGGCGCTGACCGACGACACGGCCATCGTCAGCGTCATGTGGGCCAACAACGAGACCGGTGTACTTTTCCCGGTTGCCGAAATGGCGAAGATGGCCAGGGAGCGGGGGATTCTCTTCCATACCGATGCCGTCCAGGCGGTGGGCAAGGTGCCGATCAATCTCAAGGACCTCGATATTGATTTTCTCTCCCTGTCCGGTCACAAGCTCCACGCACCGAAAGGGATCGGGGTGCTGTACGTGCGTCGGGGAACGATGTTCGTGCCCTTTCTGACCGGCGGACATCAGGAGAGGGGGCGGCGCGGCGGCACCGAGAACGTCGCCTCGATCATCGCTCTGGGGAGGGCCTGCGATCTGGCGGCGGAGAGGATGGATGATGAAAACACCCGGGTCAGGGCCCTCAGGGACAAACTCGAAGAGGGGCTGCTGGCCGCCGTGCCGAGATCGATGCGCAACGGCCATCAGATTGAACGGCTGCCGAACACCAGCAACATCAGCTTCGAGTTCGTGGAAGGAGAGGCGATCCTGCTGCATATGAACCGCTACAACATCTGCGCCTCTTCCGGTTCGGCCTGCACCTCGGGGTCGCTTGAGCCTTCCCATGTCCTTCGCGCCATGGGCGTGCCCTTTACCGCCGCCCATGGATCGATCCGCTTTTCGTTGAGCCCGTACAACACCGAGGCTGAAGTCGATTCCGTCCTGGCAAAGATGCCGGGGATCATCGAGTCCCTCCGGCAGATGTCGCCTTTCTGGAAAGGAAACTGAGCCGATGAAAATTGTCGAACCTTCGTTTGAAATCCAGGATGATCTCGATCGTTCCTCCCTGGCCGTGCGTCTCGAGGCCTGCGGCAGGATCTGCTACAAGAGCGAGGATAAGATCACGGAGGATTCGGCAATCCCCTTTGTCACAAAGGTCTCGGCCCATGGCCACAACTCGGTGCTCGAGATGGCGGTGGCAACGTTCGAGATCACCTGTCACTCTGCACGGCTGGACGAACTCTTGGCCTGCCAGCCCAGGTTTTTGATGATCGACCCGACACCGGCCGGCTGCATTGTCACCGGTTCCATCAGGGCCTATCGTGAAATGGCCCTGCAGCATGGCGACAATCCGATCGTCAACGGAATCCTGTCCGTTCTGCACGGCAAGACACCCTATCTCTTTACAGGTGTCTTCTCGGCGAACAAGGTCCTGCCGCTGGAACCGGGGCTCGAGATCCGCAAAATGAGTCTTTCCGAGGTCGAAAACATGCCGATGCCCCTGCTGTGTCATCATCGGCATGTCGGGGTCAGGTTCATTGTCAACAGGGCGGTTACCCATGAGCTGGTTCGGCACCGCCCCTGTTCCTTCCTGCAGGAAAGTCAGCGCTACTGTCGCTACAGCCAGGACAAGTTCGGCAATCAGGTGACCTTTATCAAGCCCGTGTTTTTCGAGAAGGGCACAGCCGAGTACAGCCTCTGGCAACAGGCAATGGAGGAGACCGAACGGTTGTATCTCCAGCTCCTTGAGACGGCCACTCCCCAGGCGGCACGTACCGTTCTTCCCAATTCCTGCAAAACCGAGATCATCATGTATTGTAACCTTCTGGAATGGAAACATATATTTTCTTTGCGGACGACTCAGGCAGCAGAGCCGTCAATGCGGGAGATCATGATTCCGCTTGCCGCAGAGTTCAGAAAAAGATACCCGTTGTTGTAACTTGAGCGGCATCAAAAGTCCTCTTATCTCGATCTGAGATAAAAGGGTTCTTTTGCCTTGCCTGACCCTCACAGGCAATGGGTAGACGTCTGCAATGCATGTAATAATCAATTTCATTTTCCGAGAGAATAAGGTATCTTGCATGTTTAAGGATTTCCGGGGCACAGATCGGAAGAGAAGATAGACCTATCAGGAAGAATGCGAATATGGCTGCGTTAGCGAGTACGGCAAGTCGTACCGGAACCTCGATGAAGAAAACCGTCAAGGATCAGTCCGGTGCGGGTAAACTGAAGATCGGCGAGCTGTTGAGCAAGGCCGGGTATATAACACTATCACAGCTGGAAAACGCCAAGAAGGAAATGCAGAAAAGCGGTGGACGGTTGAGCACCATCCTTCGCCAACTCGACTATATCGATGAGAATACGGTTTTCAATTTTCTCAGTCGACAGCATAATTACCCCCCGGTTGTCATTCTGAATGAACCGCCTTCCAAGGATGCGCTGAAACTTCTCCCCTACGAGACCGCCAGGCAGTATATGGCCTTTCCCTTGCGGATGGCCGGAAATACCCTGCAGATAACCATGTCCGAACCGACCGATGCCATGGCCGTGGAGGAACTGCAGAATGCCCTGAACAAGGAACTGTCGGTCTGTGTCTCGACGGAAAAAGATATCGTCGAGGCCTACAGGAAGCACTATGGCATCAGTGACGAGGAGGCGAAGAGTTTCTTTCTGGCGAAGGAAGAGTCGCACGAGGATGACAAGGTCACAGAGGTTGACGACTTCGGTTCGATCCTGGCCGAGGCGGCGGATGATTTCGAGATTGATTCCAGCGGCAATGAAGAAAATTTTGAACAGTTTGCCGCCTCCGATGCCCCGATCATCAAACTGGTGAATGGTATCCTGATCAAAGCGGTACAGGATGGGGTCTCGGACGTCCATGTCGAGCCCTATGAAAAAAACATGCAGGTGCGGTATCGCAAGGACGGTTCCCTCTTCAAGGCCATGAACCTGCCGTTGACCATCAAGAACGCCCTCGTCGCCAGGCTCAAAATCCTTTCCGGTCTCGATATCACCGAACGGCGGGTGCCGCAGGACGGACGTATCAAGATGCGGGTCGGGCGCAACCGATCCGTTGATTTTCGAGTCTCTTCCCTGCCGACCCTTTACGGTGAATCCGTCGTCCTTCGTATCCTCGACAAAAGCTCACTCAATGTCGATCTGACCAGGCTGGGGTTCGAAGAGCAAACGTTCGAGATGCTCAAACGCTGTCTGGCGAGGCCGCAGGGATTGCTGCTGGTGACCGGGCCGACGGGTTCAGGCAAGACGGTGACCCTGTATTCGGCCTTGAACTCGTTGAACAGCGAGGATATCAAAATCCTCACGGCGGAAGACCCGGTTGAATTCAACTTCAAGGGTATCAATCAGGTCAATGTCCACAACGAGGTTGGAATGACCTTCGCCGCCGCCCTCAAGGCCTTCCTCCGCCAGGATCCGGATATCATCATGGTCGGTGAGATCCGGGACATGGAAACAGCGGAGATCGCGATCAAGGCGGCGATGACCGGCCACCTGGTGTTCTCCACCCTGCATACCAATGACAGCGCCGCAACGATCGGTCGTCTGGTGGATATCGGTATTCCGCCCTATATGCTTGCCTCCTCGGTGACCATGGTACTGTCGCAGCGGTTGGGCCGGAGACTCTGTGCGAACTGTAAAAAAATCGTCAAACATTCGAGAGAAGAGTTGCTGCGGGCCGGCTTCCGTGAAGATGAAGTCGAAACGGTGGTCACCTACGGACCGACCGGCTGTCCGGAATGTAACGGACTCGGCTACAAGGGACGGGTTGGATTCTTTGAGTTGATGGAAATGACCGACGAGGTCTGCAAGGCGGTCAGCGCCGAAGTACCTGAGGATCAACTGCGCAAGGTCGCCATCCAGGAAGGAATGACGCCGCTGCGGGAAGCTGCGCTGGGAAAGGTTCGGCAGGGAATCACCAGTATCGATGAGGCGTTGCGCCGCACGGTCGCTCACAAAGAGAAGCTGCCGGCCTACCTGATCAATACGGATGTTGAAAATTATGAAGACGGTGACATCATTATTCGGGAAGGGAACACCGATACTGATTTTTTCAAACTTATCCGCGGTGCCCTGGCGGTCATCAAAGGTGGAAAAAAGATCGCCGAACTGACCGAACCGGGCGAATACTTCGGGGAAATGGCCGCCATCTCCGGCGAACAGCGGACGGCGACGGTCGTTTCCCGGGGACGGAGTACCATCAAACGCTATCCTGGAAACAAGATCGATGAAATAATCGAAAAATACCCGGATGTTTCCAGTCATCTTTTCAAGACCATGACGAACAGGCTACAGAAAACCAGCCAGATCATCGTCAAGCTTGCCGGTGGTGGGGCGCGGAAGCCGTCCTCCGGTCCTCCCCCTCAATCGCGGTAGCCCTACAATATTTTTCTGCAGTTTGATCGCCGAATTTTCAACTCCTGGTGCTGCCGATTACCGCAGAAATGAAGCTTGCATGCAGATTGTGAGAGTGTAAGCTGCATTCCATGACTGAATATAAACCGCCGATGAAAGTTCTCGCCTACTTTGATGGGCGGCCGGGGCATGAAAAGCAGACCAGGGGCATCCTGTATGAGCTCGGCAGGCTTGTGAACCTGAAAGTCGTCGAGACCAGGGTCGAGCGGAAGGGTTTACCGGGCAGTATCGCCGAACTCGCCGGACTGCTTGCGGCACGGAACGCGAAAGGGACGAAGGACCATCAAGGTATCGATCTGCTTATCGGGACCGGTTCTTCGACCCATGTGCCGATGCTCAGGAACAAGAAGATTGCGGGGATTCCGGCCGTGACCTGCATGGCCCCGGCCTCCTACCTGCGCCCTTGTTTTGATCTCTGCTTTGTCCCGCTCCATGATGGCGTCAGAGAAGGCGGCAATATCTTCACCACTATCGGTCCTCCCAACTGCTCGCGACCGTCCGGCGACAAGGATCCGTGCCGCGGCCTGATCCTTGTCGGCGGCGTTGATAAAAAAAGTCATCGCTGGCATTCGGCGGAGACGGTCGGGCAGGTCCGGGAGATCGCAGATCGGCGCCAGGACATCGTTTGGACGGTCGGTTCGTCGCCGCGTACTCCGATCGATACCGTCGAAATGCTGAGTGCGGCGGCGCGTGCATCCGCCAATATCGAATTCATCAGATTCGAAGCGACATCTCCCGGCTGGATTGAACAGCAATACGCCCGTAACCGGCATGTCTGGGTTACCGCCGATTCGATGTCGATGGTCTACGAGGCGCTGAGCGCCGGATGCAAGGTCGGGCTGTTACCGGTGGAATGGTTGCGTTCCGCCAATAAATTCAAGAGAAGTGCAGACTACCTGACCGCACACGGTCTTGCCGTCGTCTATTCGGCCTGGCTGTCAGGCCAGCAGGCGGTGGGGTCCGAAAATGACGAGCCCTTGCATGAAGCCAGGCGCTGTGCAGAAGAGATCGTGAAGAGATGGCCACCAAAAAACTGACTGTCGTACAGATTGTTCCCGAACTGGAAGAAGGCGGAGTCGAGGGGGAAACGGTGGAACTTGCCATCCACCTTTCCCGTTGCGGCCATCGATCGATGGTCATTTCCGGAGGGGGGCGACTGGTGCCGCTGCTGGAGCGCAATGGCTGCGAGCACCTGCTCTGGCCCTGCATCGGCGAAAAAAGTGCGAGATGCCTGAAATATATCAAGAAACTTCGACGGCTGTATGTTGAGGAAAAAATTGATGTCGTCCATCTCCGTTCGAGGTTGCCGGGCTGGATAGGATATCTGGCCTGGAATATGCTTCCGGATGACTCCCGTCCCGCCCTGGTCACCAGTTTCCATGGTTTTTACTCCGTCAACCAGTATTCGACGATCATGACCAGGGGCGAGAAGGTCATCGCCGTCTCGAAAACGATTCGTGACCACATCCTCCAGAATTATGGTATCGAGCCGGACAGAATTGAGCTGATTCACGGTGGATTTGAGGCCCAGTGCTTCGATCCCGATCTGGTTCATCCGGATCGGGTTGACGCCCTGCGACAACAATGGCAACTCGATGGCAATCGTTTTCCAGTCATCGTTCTTCCCGGACGGCTGACCCAATGGAAAGGGCAGGAGGTCTTCATTGACAGCCTCAACCTGATCAGGGATCTGCCGTTTATGGCCCTGTGCGTCGGAGATATTGGTGAAAACCAGTCATTCACCAAAAGACTGCAGGACAAGATCGTCAGCTACGGTCTTGACGACAAGATACGACTGGTCGGTCACTGCGCCGACATGCCGGCGGCCATGCTGCTGGCTGACGTGGTGGTCTCGGCCTCTTCCAGCCAACCTGAGGCCTTCGGCAAGGTGGCCATCGAGGCGATGGCGATGGGGCGGCCGGTCATTGCCACTGCCCATGGCGGCAGCCTGGAGACTGTCGTCGATAGGACCACCGGATGGCTGGTGCCGCCTTCCGATCCGGATGCCATGGCCGAGGCCATACGCCAGGCGCTGGCCGATCAGATCCGCTTGCGGCGGATGGGCGCCGACGGGAAGGAGTGGGCCACCCGGCATTTTACCGCGGCGCTGATGTGCAGCAAGACAGTCGAACTGTATACCCGCCTGCTCGAGGAAAAAGAGGCAAAGAGGACCGGACGTCGTCTCACCGTCGTGCAGATGCTGCCTGAACTCGAAGGCGGCGGAGTCGAACGCGGGACCCTCGAGGTTGGCCGTTATCTGGCCTCCAAAGGTCATCGCTCGATTGTTGTATCCGGGGGCGGACGACTCGTTTCTCAACTCGAGAGAGAGGGGAGCCGCCACATTACCTGGAGTGTCGGCAGCAAGACCCCGCTGTCCCTGCGATTCGTCCTGCCACTGCGCCGTCTGCTGCAGAAGGAGAAGGTCGATATCCTCCACCTGCGCTCCCGCATGCCGGCCTGGGTCGGTTATCTGGCCTGGAAATCCCTGCCGCAATGCCGGCGGCCGATTCTGGTGACGACCTTTCATGGCTTCTACTCAGTCAATGCCTACAGCGCCATCATGACGAGAGGAATGGGAGTCATTGCTGTATCGGAAAGCATAAAAAAACATATACGCGAGCGGTATGGCCGGCAAGAGGGGGTGACCCTGATCTTCCGGGGAGTCGACATGCAGCAGTTTGGCGTCGAACACGTTGATCCCATGCGGATCGAGACCCTGCGGCGGCAATGGGGTGTCACCGACGGCATACCTCTCATCATGCTGCCGGGACGGCTTACCCGGCTGAAGGGACAGGACGTGTTCATCAAGTGTCTCGGTATGCTGCGCCATCAGGATTTTCAGGCCGTACTGGTCGGGGACACCGACGAAAATCCAGGATTTGTCGAGGAACTCAGGCAATTAACGGCATATTCCGGCCTGGCCGGCAAGGTCAGGATGGTGGGACATTGTTCGGACATGCCGGCAGCCTATGCCCTTGCGGATATCGTTATTTCAGCCTCGTCCAGCGAGCCCGAGGCCTTTGGCCGGACGAGTATCGAGGCGATGGCGATGGGCAAGCCGGTCATCGCCACCGCCCATGGCGGGAGTCTCGAAACCGTTGTCGATCAGGAGACCGGTTGGCTGGTGCAACCATCCGATCCGGTTGATATGGCTCGCGCCCTTGATGAGGCGCTGTCCATGGCACCATCCCGGCTCGCCGCGTTCGGTGAAAAGGGGAAGAGTCGGGTTCGGGAGAGTTTCACTACCGAGTCCATGTGTGAACAGACCGAGGCCCTGTATCGACAGCTGCTTGGTCAGAGGAGGGCCCTGGCGCCGGCATGAACTCAGGTCGTCGGTGGTTGCGGTGGCGGGAGCCTGACTGCGGGTGATTGACTGCGTTGCTCCATCGAGCCAGGGCCGGCGACGGAGAAGCCTTGTGGTTGTCCGTATGGACCTGCTCCATTGTGTTTGCAGAAGAGGCAGGAGAGCTTTCTGAAGACGGTGACGATGGCTTTCCAGAGTCGGGGAATGAGCCAGATTGCCAGCAGGATGAACACGACGAAGAGGGCAAGGAAGAGCGCTGGGGAATGGAGTGCCAGCCAGAGTCCACCGATGACCGCCACATCTTCGGTGAACGAGGCCGCCCAGTTTGAGAATGGTTCGGGGGAGGTGTTGATCAGGACCCGGGAGCCGGCCTTGATCATGTGACTGGTGGCGGTAACGGAGCCGCCGAGGATTCCGGCGGCAATCGCCAGGGCCGGATTGACCTCTCCGACTGCGCCGGCGGCAAGCATGACCCCGGCGGGTATCCTGATGAATGAATGGAGCGCATCCCAACCGGTATCCACCCCCGGGGTCTTGTCGGCGAAAAACTCGACGCAGTACATCAGCGAGGCGGCGCCGATGATAAGAGGATCCTGCAGAATGACGAGGGATGCAGGCAGAACGATATTACCGGTGCTCCCCAGGAAGCCGAGCATGGCGATCGTGGCATAGAGATTGATGCCACTGGCCCAGGCCGTGCCCATCATCAGCGCGATCGTGGCGATTATCTGGTGGTAGGCGTCCATCAGCAATTCCTCACGGTCAGATTTTCATTTTTCATACCAACCAGCAACAGGTTGCGGCGGAAAGAACATCGTCCACCGTCGCCATCCTGGCCGGAGTGAGCGCAACTGCCAGCCGGATCACAAAAACTATTTCCCCTCTTCCAGGATCTGGCGGTTCAGAAACTCGCATTCGAGCGGAGTCAGATCGAATTTGGTTTCAACCATTTGCAGGAGACTGCGCCGATCACGTTCCGGGTGTTTTTCCTTCATCTCGCAATAGGCCACGAGCGCCTTTTTTACTCTCTCGCCGGGAAGTTGTGTCGGCAGTGCGGTCATATTTGCTGCTCCGGATAATGGTGATGGAAGGGTATCGATCAACAGGGCTTGAGGATGACGCCGGCAAGTGGCGGGATCTTCAGGGTTGTACGGTAATCGGCCTGGGCATAGGGGTCGGCGACAGGGGTATACATCATATTTTCGGTAGCCCCGCTGCCGCCATAGACGGTATCGTCCGAGCAGAAAATCTGCCGGTACGGCCTGCCGGTCGGCAGGCCGATGGTGTACTTGAAAAACGTCTGCGGCGTGAAGTTGAACACCCCGACCAGGTGATCTTCACGATTGCGGGCATAGCGGACGAACGAGATGATCGAGTTGTTCCGGTCGTCGAGATCGATCCAGCGAAAGCCGTGTTGAGCAAAGTCCTGTTGCCAGAGCGAGGGATTTTCCAGATACATCGCATTCAACGCTTCGACAAAGTGCATGGTCTGCCGATGCAGATCGTTTTCCTCCAGGAGGTGCCAGTCGAGACTGCGTTTGCAGTACCATTCCGACCATTGCCCGAATTCTCCGCCCATGAACAGGAGTTTCTTGCCCGGGTGCATCCACATCGTCAGCAGCAGAAGACGGAGGTTGGCAAATTTCTGCCACAGATCGCCCGGCATCTTGTCAATCAGAGACCGTTTCCCATGTACGACCTCGTCGTGCGACATCGGCAGGATGAAATTCTCAGTGAAGGCGTACATGATCGAGAATGTCAGGGCGTTATGATGAAATTTTCTGAACAGCGGATCTTTTGAAAAATAGCTGAGAATATCATTCATCCACCCCATGTTCCATTTGAAACCGAAGCCGAGTCCACCGACGTCGGCAGGTTTCGATACGCCATAGAAACTGGTCGATTCCTCGGCGATCATCAGCGTGTTGGGATAATGATCGAAGACTACGGAGTTGGTGTGGCGGAGAAATTCAACCGCTTCGAGATTCTCTTTGCCGCCGTAACAGTTCGGCAGCCATTCACCTTCCCGTCGGGCGTAGTCGCGATAGAGCATCGAGGCGACGGCATCGACGCGAAGGCCGTCGATATGGTATTTGTCCATCCAGAATAAGGCATTGGCAATCAAATAGTTGCTGACTTCCTTGCGCCCGTAGTTATAGATGAAGGTCCCCCACTCGGGATGGGATCCGAGCCGGGGATCCTCGTGCTCGTAGAGGGACGTGCCGTCAAATTTTCCGAGGCTGTGGTCGTCTTTGGGAAAATGGGCCGGAACCCAGTCGAGGATGACGCCGATCCCGTTCAGGTGGGCCTGGTCGACAAAGTACATGAAATCTTCGGGAAGCCCGTATCTGCTGGTGATGCTGAAGGGGCCGGTGACTTGATAACCCCAGGATTCATCGAGCGGATGTTCCATCACCGGCATCAATTCGATATGGGTGAAGCCGAGTTGCTTGACGTAGGGAATCAGTTTTTCCGCCAGCTCCCTGAAGGTCAGAAAGCGGTCGGGATCGGAGGGGTCCCGCTGCCATGATCCCGGATGAACCTCATAGATCGACAGCGGCCGATCATAGGGGGCAACGGCTCGTTTCTTCTCCTGCCATTCGTTATCCTGCCATTGGTACCGGTTGAGATCGCGAACGATCGATGCGGTTTTCGGTCGGATTTCCCCGTAAAACTGGAAGGGATCGGATTTCTCGATAAAATTTCCGTCTCTGGTCCTGATCCGGAATTTATAGAGTTCATTCTCCTGCAGGCCCGGTATGAACAGTTCCCAGATTCCCGAGCTGCCAAGTGACCGCATCGGGTGGATTCTGCCGTCCCAGCCGTTGAAATTGCAGATTACGGCAACCGCTTCGGCGTTCGGGGCCCAGACACGGAAGATGACTCCGGCCACATGCCGTATCACCGCGCAATGACTGCCGAGGTGATCGTACAGTCGATAATTGGTCCCGAAGTTGAAAAGATACTGGTCGTCCTCATCAAGCTGCGGGAGAAAACGGTAGGGATCGTTGATGGTCTCGACGAATCCGCTGTGGTAATGGATGGTAAACTGATAGGAGTAGGGATCGAGATCGGTATCGGCAAGGGAGGACCGGTCAATGACGGTCTCGAACATTCCCTCCTCCCGGGTTTTGGTCATCTCGGTGCTCCCGTTGCCGATCAGCAGTTCCACCATTCGGGCATGGGGCTGAAAGGTCCGGATTGAGACGATCTCTTCATTCTTCCCGGAAAAGTGAACCCCCAGGACCTGAAAAGGATCGTAATGGGCGGAACCGATGATGCGCTCAATGTGTTGATCAATATCCATGGTGGTTGCGGCCTGCGCTGAGGAGGGAATAGAACGGGAGTCTTGCTCGCTTTTTTAAAGTGTATGGCATTGGCCTTCATTTGTCATGGTCATTTTCCCGTTACCCTCCAAGAATCGGGATCAAGACCTCATCCTGGTTGAACCGTGAGGTTGGGCCCGGTTGACTTGACGAGTGGGAAGTTGGTCTGATACTATGCAGGAAAGGATAATGACGACAGGAGTTGCCTGCAAAGTACTGCGAACCCATTTTCACGAAGGGGGAAACATTATGGAAACGAACAGGGCCCCGATTATTGATACGCTCACCGGTTCCTTCCTGGTTTCCACGCCAAGGATGCCCGATCCCCGTTTCGAAGAACAGGTAATTCTGGTCTGTGCTCATAACAATGAGGGGGCGATGGGAGTCGCGGTCAACAAACCCAACCCCGCCTTCAGCTTCTCGGAAATCCTCAATGGGGCGCACCTGCCGATTCCTGAGAAGAAACTGCCGCCGGTCTATGTCGGGGGGCCGGTTGAACTGGAATCCGCTTTTATCCTCTACCAGTCTGATTATCAGACTGATTATCGGCTGGAGATCAGCCCCACTATTTCGCTGTCGCGGGAAACCAGGGTCCTGGAGGACATAGCGCGGGGCAGGGGACCCGAGAAATTTCTCTTTCTGCTCGGATATACCGGCTGGGGACCCGGTCAACTCGAACAGGAACTGGTCAGTGACGGGTGGCTGACTGTCCCGGCCAGTGATCATATCATCTTCGATACCCCTGATGAATTCAAATGGAAGGCGGCGGCGATGCAGTTCGGTATCGACATTTCGACCTTCGGCGATTATATCGGCTACGCCTAGTGCCGGGGCCGATCCTCGTCTCATTCCCCTCGCTTCATCTCAGGTGCAAGGCCCAACGATGTTGCGTCTATCGATGGCGTGACTGATTTCAGTATTTGTGCGAGATATCCATGTCGGAAATTGAAAGAATTTTTTCCTGCCAACGCTGCGGATTCTGCTGCCAGGGTGAGACTACCGTGTCATTGGACGACAATGACCAGCGGCAGATGATTCAATGTCTCAACCTTCATCGCGAAGAGGTCACGTCGAAATACTGGCGGATCACCGGCACGATCGTGCAGATGCAGACAGTTGACGGCCATTGCATTTTTTACAACCAGGGATGCCTCGTCCATGCCGGACGTCCCTGGCGATGCCGTCAATGGCCCCTCCATCCTTCAATTCTTGATGATGAGATGAATTTTCACATTATCGCCGAATCCTGTCCCGGAATACGGGCGGAGATCGGCTATGAGGAATTCTGTCGCCTTCTCCGCCGGATTATGGCCGACACGGCCAAGGTCAGTTGCTGATCGCGGTTCGATCGGTGGCTGGGCAGTGAGTACAAGGAGGGCAGATTGCGGTCGACGACAGGGGCACCCACGGTTCGTCAGGAATGCAGATAAACGAGAAACTCCTTGTTCCCCTTGGGGCCCAAAACAGGGGAGGGGACGGTGCCTTCAGTCTTCAGTCCCAGACCCAGGGCATAAGCGGTGACGAGATCGATCGCCTTCTGGTGCAGTTCCTTCAGAAGCACGACACCCCCGCGCGGGATATCCTCCTTCGGCAGTTCGAATTGCGGTTTGATCAGCGCCAGCAGGGCAAATGGCCCTGTGAACAAGGGTAGCAGGGCAGGGATGATCTTGGTGATGGAGATAAAGGAGACGTCCATTACCGCCAGGTCGATCGGCTCGGGTATCTGTACCGGTGTCAATTGGCGGGCATTGCACCGTTCGAGAACGGCCACACGAGGATCCTGACGGATTTTCCAGTCCAACTGTCCATAAGCGACATCGACAGCATAGACCTTGCCGGCGCCATGCTGGATCAGGCAGTCGGTAAATCCGCCACTCGATGCCCCGATGTCGATGCATGTCAGGCCACTCGGATCGATTCTGAAATGATCGAGTCCCGCCGCCAGTTTCAAGCCTCCTCGGGAGACGTAGGGGCAGTGTGTTCGGATCCGGACAGCTGCTTCGGGGTCGCAGAGGTACCCCACCTTGTCCACCACCCTCTCGTTTACCAGTACTTCACCGGCGCCGATCAACGCCCGAGCCTTGTCCTTCTGCTGAACGAGGTTTCTCTCAAGCAAAAGCGCATCGAGGCGGATCTTCACGGCGGGATCAATCTTTGCCTACAGTTTGTTGAGTTTTTCCTGAGCCTGTGCCGCCTCCGGCGATGAGCCGTAACTGGACAGGATTTTCTGGTAGATGATTTTGGCAGTTTCGTTGTCGGACAGTTTTTCGAAGGCCATGGCCTGGCGCAGCATCGCCGACGCCGCCTTCGGATGTTTGGCCTGTTGGGCGATAATCTTCTGGTATTGCAGGATTGCCTGATCGAATTCTTTCTGCTGGAACAGACATTCTCCCATCATATAACGGGCATCGATGGCATCGTTGCCGGTGCCTTTGTCCCTGACAACCTGTTCGTACAGTGCATAGGCCTGCTGGTATTTGCCGCTGTCGTAGAGATTTTTGGCCTCGGCCAGACCACCGACCGTCTTGGCGGCGGCAGGGGCGGGCGCAGGAGGGGGAGCCGGCGCCGCGGTCTGTTGCGGAGGAGGTTCCGTCGCAATGTGCTGCTGGACTTCGGGTTCGACAGCGGCCGGTGTCGAAGGAAGTGCGGCTGCTGCCGTCGCGGTCGACTTCGGCGCCGCCGCGGCGGTTACCGGCAGCGGTGAAGAGGAGAGGATCTTTTTCTGCTGCGCCGCCCCGATCTTGACGACTCCGGCACTACCGGTCACCAGGGTGCTGCCGGCAGCCTGTGTCCGTGCCTTGGCCTTTTCGGCTGCAAGTTTCGCCTCCCGGGCACGGCGGTCGGCCTCCTGTACCCTCGCCTCCTGCATCGCCTGGACACTTTCCTGCTGCACCTTCATTTTTTCGGACAGTTCCGCCAATTTTGCTTCCTTGGCCTTCTGTTCCTCTTCCATCCGCCGTATCGCCTCGTCACGCTTGGCGGATTCCTGTTGGGTATAACTGGAAAAATTGTTCTCGAGCTGGGCGTTTTTTTCCTTCAGCTGGGAATTGAGCTGTCGCGTCTCATCGAGCTGGCTTTTCAGGGTCATGATCTCCTGTTCAAGCTGGCTCATCTGGCCTGACGAATCGGCCTGCCGTTTCTGGAGATCGCTGACGGTATTGACCTTCATGTCTTCCAGTTTCTTGTTCATGATACGCAGCTGGTACTGCAGGTTCTGAACCTCGTTCTGGGTCGCGCACTGCAGGAGGAACGGAGAAACGGCTGCTATCAGTGCGAAATGGAGGATGGTTTTTTTCATATGCGTTGCCAGGCTGAGTTAGGGATGAAGGACGTTAGCGCGACCACCGGGGATAGGTGTTGCTGCCCGGGAAAGTGAAGATAGGCCGCTGGAAACTGCCGTTTTTCATTATGGCATGGATCTGGTGCCTGTTGCCGCCACGTTTTGCAAAAATAATCTGATTCCCGTCCGGGGACCAGCTCGGCATTTCATGATGACTGAGATCGGAGGTAATTTGCTGGGCTGCACTGCCGTCGGGTTTTATCGTGCAGATCTGATAGACGCCGTTGCGCAGGCTGGTGTAAACGATGAGATTTTCCGTAGGGGACCAGGATGGTTCGGAGTTTTCCGATCCCTCGAAGGTGAGGCGCTGAACCTGACGAGTGGAAAGATTCATCATGTATATATGGGGTTTGCCGGTGCGATCCGAGACGAAGACAATCTGGCTGCCATCCGGCGACCAGGAGGCAGAGACGTTGATCCCGGAACGATCGGTCAACTGTTCTATGATCTTGGCATTGCTGTCACAGAGATACAGATCGGGATTGCCATTGATCGACATTGTCAGGATCATGTACCGTCCGTCCGGTGACCAGGCAGGGGCGAGGTTCAGGCCCTTTCTTTTTGAAATCAGACGGGTCGTCTTGCTCTGGCTGAGATCGGTGATATAAAGATTCTGGTTGCCGGAATGGTAAGAGGTGTAGCTGAGTTTCCTGCCGTCGGGCGTAAAACGCGGGGAAACGGCAAGATTCCGGTGACGGGTCACCTGCCTCAGTTTATGGCCCAGGATGTCGGTAAGATATACCTCTTTGGCGTTCCGCGTATAGGAAACGAAGGCGATCTTGGTCGAGGCGATGCCTGGCTTGCCGGTCAGGGCTTCAATCACGCTGTCGCAGAATTTGAACAACATTTCGTCCTGTTGCTGGACCGTTCCGGTGTAGGATTTGCCGAGGAGAATCTGATTGGTCGCGATATCGAGGACGCGGATTTCTAAAGAGAGGTTCTTGCCGGACAGACCGAACTGACCGAGAACGGCATAATCAACACCGAGTTGCCGCCAGTTCGCCGACTGGGTGCCGCCGTACTCGGCAGTGGGGGAGATGCCGATGACACCGTGAAATTCGAGGGCCTTGGCCAGGGTATCGGCAAGCTCCTTGCCTTTGCTCTGGTTCTGTCCGGCCTGGGCGTTGGCGAACCACGGTACGGCAAAGTTGATCTTGCGGGTGCTGGAGGCGGTGATATCGACATACACCCTGTCTTCGGCCTGAGATGGGGATGGCAGGCTGAAACACGACAGAAGTAGAAATATGAGCGCAAATGCTGATTTGTTCATAGTCATGGGTACACGCTGTAGGGCTGAGGTCTGGGTTGAACGATTAATGGATTCCACCAGGGCTGAATTTGAGGCCCATTTCGATGCGTTGTTTCCGCAGAGCCGGCGGGATCGGCGGTAATGGATTGGCTGCTTCTATACTCTTGAGCACGAACTGGTCGTACAGTGCGTCACCGGAACTGGATTCGATCTGGGTATCGGCGACTTCCCCGCTCGTGTTGATGGTAATGATGACGATCGTGACCAGGGCCGGATCGAACGTCTTGATCTCCGGCAGCTGGAAAAACGGCTGGATCCGGGCGGCCACGGCGGCATAATACTGGGCGTCAAGCGCGCTGGTTGACCCGCCGCCCTGGGTTGCCGCTGTGCTCGGCGAGGTCGAGGTGCTTGACGTGGTCGAAGAGGCGCTGCCCTGAACCGATGAGCGGATCTGCGACAGCCGTTGCCTGGTCTGTTCCATCCGATTGCGTTCCGCCTCAGCCGCTTCGGCGGCGAGTTGCGCCTCTTCGGCGGCAATCTGTTCGGCCCTCAGGCTTTCGGCCAGCTGCTGACGCCTCTGACGTTCAATCTCTCGCTCGCGCTTTTCCGCTTCCCGTTGCACTGTATCATCCGGCGGCACCTCTTTTTTTACCTTCCGCTTGATCGGTGTCAGCGATACGGCCTTCGGCGGTGCCGGTGGAGCCACTTCCGCGGGTGGTGCCACTTCTGCCGGCTTTTCGGCGGCAACAGGGACTGCCTCTTTCGGCGGAATCTTGACCGGAGTCGCGGTTTTTTCAATAACCTTGGGCGGCGACGCCGGCGGCGGTTGAGACTGCGTCTTGGCCGGAGCGGGAGCAGGAGCAGCGCGGGCGCCGCCGGTTCTTCCATATTTACAAGATTGACCGAATAGATATCAACAAATTCCGGTTTGCTCTTGAAGACCATCGGAAACAGGATCGTCGACAGGGCCACCAGAATATGAAAACCGATCGCCAGATTGAGCGGCAGTTTCCATTCGTTGTTACTGCTCATGAATGTTACTCGGTATTCCTGGTAAGTCATGCCTATTCGAGTTTTTCTGATGGCTTGGTGATCATGCCGAGCTTGTCGAAGCCGGCCGCTTTGATATCCGCCATGACTGCCACCACGATTCCGTAGGCCACATCCTTGTCAGCCTTCAGGTAGATCGGTTCTTTCTTTTTTTCTTCATCCATCTTGGTCAGCTGGTCCTTGAGGATCCCTTGGCTGACCTCCATTTTGCCTAAAGTGATCTTCGCCTCCTTGTCGACGGTGACGATGAGCGGCTCATCGTCCTGCCGCAGGGCCTTTGACGTGGTCTCCGGCAGGTTGACGTCAAGCCCCTGGGTCATCATCGGTGCCGTCACCATGAAGATGATCAACAGCACAAGCATGACATCAACCAGTGGTGTGACGTTGATGTCTGCGACCAACCCTTTCCGGTCTCTTCCGTTCAATGGACCCATGGTATTATCTGCTGTATTGATGTGATATGATTGGGAACCGCATTACACCCGGCTTATAAAGTCACGTTCGACCAGGTTGAGGAAATCGGTCGTGAAATTCTGCATGTTCCCATCGATATCATTTACTCTGTTCGAGAAATAATTAAAGAAAATAACTGCCGGAATGGCCACTGCCAAGCCGGCAGCGGTGGCGACCAGGGCCTCGGAGATGCCGGGAGCGACGACCGCCAGGGAGGCGGAGCCGCGCTGGCCGATATCGTGGAAAGAGGCCATGATCCCCCATACGGTACCGAAAAGTCCGATGAACGGAGTGGCGCTTCCGGTCGTTGCCAGGAAAGCGAGCGCACTCCCGAGCTTGGTCAGCTGCTGGGCCTCGGCCTTCCTGACCGCCCTCTTCAGGTTGTCCATGGTTGCAAGCTGCATCTCCAACGTTTCGGCAGCGGCATTCTCGTCTTTCCTGCTGCGGATCTTGTTGATCTTCTGCAATTCGGTAAACCCGGCGGCGAAGACCGACGCCTCGGGGCTGTACTCGTATTCGGCCGCTGCCTTGTGGGCCTCGTTCAGGTTGGTTGAGGCCCAGAAAGTCTCGAGAAAATCTTCGCTGTCAATACGGACTTTGCGGAACAGGCGGGTCTTCATGAACACTATGGTCCATGAAGCTACTGAAAATATGAGTAATGTCAGCATGACCAGTTGTCCTACCGGCCCTGCATGAAAAATCATGTCGGTGATTGAAAGCTGCACGGGTGATACCTTGCCTTGTGAAGTCAGTGCCTGGAATCCTGTGGGGGATGACTCAGGTTCCGATGTTCCATGAGTTAAAAAAATGAAAATAAATCAGTGGTTATATTAAACGGGTCAATTTACTTCTTCTCAGGGAAAAGATCAATATCTGAGTGTCGGTCCCGTGCACTTTCCTGTTCAGGCTCGATGACAGGGGTACGGATCAGACTGCTTTCTGGAGGGTGCAGGAAAAATCGATCTGGAGGGCGAGTTTGTCCCGAACATGGAGTCGTGCGGAAAAAAACCAGGCTGAGGACAACATTTCGGTGAGTTTGACCGTCATGACAATGGTATCGCCCGGATATACCGATCTCTTGAATCTGGCGCCGCCGATCCGGGCGAGAACCGGCACACAGGCTTCGATTCCCGCTTTCCCGCGTTCCTGCATTTTCGCCAGCAGCAGGGCCCCCGACTGAAATACGGCCTCGCAGAGCAGGACGCCGGGCATGATCGGATGGCCGGGATAATGGCCTGAGAAGATGTCGAGATCGGCGGGGATCATTTTTTCGGTGACGATGGTATCATCCTGATAGTCGACGATCCGGTCGACCCAGAGAAACGGCGGACGATGGGGAATGAGGGCATGTATTTCCGGATCGGGAGAAAGCATCACAGACCTCCGTTGATTTCCAGCACTGCGCCGGTGATATAGCCGGCGTTTCTGCCGGCGAGAAACAGAACGGCATCGGCAACCTCGGAGGTTGTGCCGAAGCGGCGCATCGGTACCAGGGCCTTGTAGCCATCGAGTTGCTCCTTCGGCAGGCCGTGGAGGAAATCGGTGTCGATGAAACCGGGGGAGACGCAGTTGACGGTAATCTTTTTTTTCGCCGTTTCCTTGGCCAGAGACCTGGTCATGCCGATCTGTCCGGCCTTGGAGGCGGCGTAGTTGGCCTGACCGGCAAAGCCGAGATACGAGATCGGGGAGGTGATGTTGATGATGCGGCCGTACTTTTTCTTCATCATCAGCAGTACCGCCTGCTTCGCCATCAGGAAGGAACCGGTCAGGTTGATGTCGATGACGGACCGCCAGTCCTCGCTCTTCATCATCGCCAGCATCGCATCGCGGCGGATTCCCGCGCAGTTGACGAGGATATCGATGGCCGAGAATTGCTGTTCGACTGCAGCAAAGAAGGAATTGACCTGGGTCTCGTCGGCGACATCGCACTGAAACAGGTGGAGCTTTTCCGTCCCGCCGCTCTCCTGCCGCAACTGCTCGACAGCCTGATGGTTGCTGTGGTAGATACCGGCCACCGTTGCCCCCTGCTGCAGCAGGGCGAGGGTCACCGCCTTGCCTATGCCGCGGGTCGCTCCGGTGACCACGGCGATCTGGTGCAGAAAAGTATCCATGCAATTATCCTCGCAGTGAACGCAGGTAGCCATCGGCGTCATTGGCGACGATGACCCCGTAGTTGATGGCCCCCAGCCAGCCGGACATGATGATCCCGACCGAGCCGACGTGAAACAGCCCGCCGATCTCCCTGAAGATACTCCGGGAAACATCGAGACCTTCGAATTTGGTCCCGAATGAGGTCCCGCAGGTATGCAGGGTGTAATGGTTGAACGTGCGCGGGGTGGCCGCCTCGATCCAGTCGATCTTTGTTCGAATGTCGGGCAGATAGCGGCTCAAATCGGCGATCGTCCGCTCGATCAGCCGTTGCTTTTCGCCGGCGTACTGTTCGTCGTCCATGTTTTTCCAGTCTTCGAAGCGGCTGTTCATCGAGGCGACGATGGTATAACGGTCATGACCGGGCCGGGTTTTCGGATAGTAGAGGGAAAAGGTCTTTGACCTTGTGTGCAGGTCGAGCAGTTCCCGGGAGTCGAACTCCGGCGCGGTCGAGGTGAAGAGCAGGTCGCCGATATCGGCAACCTGTTCGTCCTTCTTGATGCCGATATAGACCTGGGAGCTTGAATTGTTGACCCGGATCGCCGCCGCCTTCTCGAGAAAGGCGTCGGAAAAGGCGCGCCGGTCGGTAAGGTTGTTGATGGTATTGGTGATGCCGCTGTTGGAAACCACCGCCTTCGCCGCGATGACCCTGCCGTTGGCCTCGACCCCCCTGACCCTGCCTTTTTCGACGACAATCCGTTCGACCTTCGATCTGGTGCAGATCGTCACCCCGTTTTTTTCGAGCTCGGCCGTCATCATGCCGATCAGCCTGTCCGTCCCGCCTTCGAAGGTAAAGACGCCTCGGCTCATGAAATTGGAGAAAACAATGCCGTAGGTGATCGCCGGGTCGTCCAGGGTCGAACCGTTGGCATAGGTGATCGGTTCCATCAGGAGCCGGTGGATATCGGTCCGGCCGGGGAAGAACTGTTCGAACAGCTCCCGGGTGGTCATCGTCTGGTCGTCGTAGAAGTTCATCGACGAGACCGTCGCGAAGAACGCCTCGATCGTCTGCCGGGGGATGCGGAACTGGTTTTCGAGGATCGAGGTGAAATCCTGCCGGTCGAAGGTCGTCTCCAGCGAAAACTGGGGATTGTCAAAGACGATTTTCCTGAGCTGGACGATGGAGTTCATGATCTCCCGATTCCAGTACTTCTTGCAGGTCTTGACCATCCCATAGGGAAAACCGTGCAGGGAGACATCGAAAATATGGCCGCGCCGTTTAAACCAGGCGGCGAGCCCGCCGAGCTTGTGATGGTATTCGAGCAGCAGGACTTTGTGGCCGCAATAGGCAAGGCGATTGGCGGTCGTCAGTCCCCCCAGTCCCGAGCCGATGATGATCGCATCATAGGCATCGGCTGCTTCAGAAAATGGCACAGGCATTGAAATCAATCTGATTGCTTGAGGTTGAGTACCGGAGGAGATCAGAACTTGTTGAGAATATGCTGATTCACCATGGACACACCACTGAGCATCGAGCCGATGATGCCCAGGAATCCCTGATCGGTTCCGGCAAGGAAGAGGTTGTCATAGCCAAGGTCCCCATCCTTTATTTTTTGCGGATTTCCATAAATTGCGCCTTCTTTCTTAGCAGTGAAGCGCTCGATTGTCAACGGGGTGAAGGTGTCCTGAAAGACGATCGCCTGGCTGAAATTGCCGACGATATCCTCGAGCACCAGCCGCGATCGGTCGGCGGTTTGCGCCTTCAGGGCTGCATAGGCCTGACGGTCGGCGGCGATTGCCAGCCATTGCTCGTAACTGGCAAGATGGGTGGACCGGACTTCTTTCGTGGTCGTGGCCGGTAGTTCCGCGAAATTGGTCGGCAGACAGATGACGCCGCTGGAGAAATCGACAGGCTGGTGCGGGCGTCGATAATGGAACGAACCGCCGTTGTTGTAGAAGATGATGGTCCGGTCGGCAGGCAGGTTCGGACAGCGGGAGGCCTGGAGCTGATAGATCGTCTCAACGAAGCCGAGACGGATCGCATCGCCGGACAATGGGGGGCGGTGAAGCAGGGCCAGGGTCTCATCGAGGCCGATGGTCGAAAGGATGAAGTCGCAGATGATCGTCTCGCCCGAGGTCAACACGACGCCGTGAACCTTGCGGCCGTCGTGGAGGATCTCCCGCACTCCGGCATTCGTGCGGATCGAGCCGCCGAGATCGCGGTAATGCTCGAGCAGGCGGTCGAGCAGGGACTTGATCGTTCCGCCCGGTCGGAACATCCCCTCCTGAAAAATCGACCGGAACATGATGGTGAACTGGCTGAGATCCATATCGTCTTCAATGCTGGAGCCATAGTACATCAGGGGGCAGAGCAGCATGTCGACCAGCAGGCGGTCGGGGAGAATGTCGAGGAGGAACTGGCGGGCGGAGCGAAACGGGGCGATCGTGAAGGGATCGAAGCTGTCGAGCAAGGTCACGAGCCGACCGAACCCATCGCTGGAGTGGGGGAACTTGGAGGCGATCTCGTCCCTGATCAATTGAAAATCATTGGAAAATAAAAGATTTTCGGCTCCTCTGAAGACGATTTCGCTGCAGATCTGCTGGTGGATATCGAAATGGTCGCGACTGAGTTTGAGCTGCCGCAGCAGGCGATTCAGCGGCGCCTTTCGGTTGCCCGCATCGGCATAGTTGGTAATCGCGTGCAGCCCGGTTTCGAAAATCCTGTTGTTGCGGTAGAAATAGGAGTTGAGACCGCCGATGCGGCTGTGTTTTTCGAGGAGGAGGACTTCGGGGTTGAATCTGGCGAATCTGATGGCGGCGGCAAGCCCGGAGAGCCCGCCGCCGATGACGAGGAACGGAACCTTCACCCCTCAGGCGTCTTGCAACAGCGGTTCCAGGTAGTCCGCGCAACTGTTGAGGGTGGCGAGACGGGGGTAGTCGGATTCGGGGATCTGCAACTGGTGACGCTTGCGGAGTTCCATAACGATATCGAGAAAATCCATGGAATCAAGGTCGAGTTGATCGCGGAGCGGTTTGTCGGGATCCAGATCGTCAAAATCCGCCTCGTCATCTATGTCGTGAATAATCTCCAGGATAAGAGCCTTGATATCTTCTCGCGTCATGAGTGTCTCCAGATAATATAGTGATCAGTAGCGTGTATTTGCAGGGTCGGAAGTGCTGCCGTTTTGGCGAAAAATACAATCGGCAAAGGTATTCGTATACCATAGAAGCGAGAACTTTTTCATTCTTTTTTTGTCACGATCGATTTTCCGCACACGAGCTCATGGCTCGAATTTCTTGACGATGAGGGCCGAGTTGATGCCGACCATGCCGAAGGAGTTGTTGAGGATAACTGCAATCGAGCCGGCCTCGACCGGGGAATTGATGACGAGATTGGGGAGATCGCACTCCGGGTCGAGCTCGTCGATGTTGATGGTCGGATGGACCAGGTGATCGTCAAAGGAGGGGAGATTGCCGGCCAGTTCGAGGACCCCGGCTGCGCCCATCGCGTGGCCGATGTTGCTCTTGGTGTTGTTGATGTAGGTCGATGGCGAATCTCCGAAGACCTCGCGGATCGCCTTGCACTCTTCGATATCGCCCTGTCTGGTGCCGGTGGCGTGGGTGTTGATCAGATCCACGTTCTCCGGCCGCAGTCCGGCCCGCCCGAGGGCCAGCCGCATGCACTCGGCCTGCCTTGGCCCGTAGGGCAGCACAAAGTCCCGGGCATCGGAGTTCATCGCGTAGCCGACGATTTCCCCCAGGATCCTGGCGTTCCTGGCGAGAGCCCGGTCCATCGCTTCGATGACGTAGATGCAGCCCCCTTCAGAGATGACGATGCCGTTGCGGCCGAGATCGAAGGGCCGTGACGCCCGTCGGGGGTCGGCGGCCTCGGCGAGGGCGTTCTGGGCCTTGAAGCTGGCGAAGATCCCGAAGGATCCGACCGATTCGGAGATACCGCCGGCGAGCGCCATATCCACCTCTCCGAGTCGAATCATCTGTGCCGCCTGGATCAGAGCGGCGTTGCCGGCGGCACAGGCGGCCCCGATCGAGTAATGGGGGCCGGTGATGCCGAGGCTCATCGTGATTTCGCCGGCGGGGTTGTTCAGGACGGTCCGCGGATTGTGGTGGTGGGTCCAGTAGTTGGTGTCGTAGTTGTATTTGCTGATGTTGTAGACTTCGTTCTCGGTCTCGACGGTACCATGCTCAGTCAGGCCGATATAGACGCCGATGCGGGCAGGATCGTAGGCGGAGATTGCAAGATCGGCGTCCATCAAGGCCTCGTGGGCGCAATAGGCGCCGATGCAGCCGGCCCGGGTCCCGCGATTGTTTTCCTTTTTTTTCCGATGTTTGGTTTCGTCAAAGGTGCAGATCCCTGCCGCCGTCTTGCCGAAGTAGCGGAGGTCGATTTCCTGGATCTCGCTGATCCCGAGCAGCAGTTTGCGGCGAAAATCTGCGGGGTTGTCGGCATTCGGGGAGACCAGACCGACACCGGTGATAACGATTCTGCGATCGAAGGAAGTATTCATGAGTTGGATCTCGATGTTGATGAAAATGAAGGGAATAAGGTGGTAAACTCTTTCGAACAGGCGGCTGTGGCGCTACTGAATCCGGCTTTTTATATCATCAACCGGGAGACTGTTGACCGGCAGAATGAACCATAATCGTATCGTTTCCAAGACTCCTTTGAGGAGAAAGCCGGTATGTGCGTCTGTTGACTGGTTCTCAATAAGAGTACTTCGCCTTTTTCCTGCTGAACAGCTTTCCCGAAAACATGCCGCCAAGAAACACCAGGGCGCCTGCTGTGAACCAGTATATCTTCGTTTTTTTACGAAGGTTGTCGTTTTCTGCGGTAAGCAAGGATATTCGCTCACCTTTCGCCCGATTATCGGTGACCAGTCTTTCCTTTTCCTGAACCAGGGCGTCGATATCGATCCGGCCGTCATTGAGGCTTTCAATCTGGGCCCTGAGAGCGGTGATTTCCGTTTCCAGCTGGGTCCTTTTTTCAACCAGGCCCAGGATTTCGGAAGAGAGCGCCTCAGGATCGGTCGGAGCGGGGGCCTCTGCCGGTTCCGCTGCTTTCGCCTGCAGCTCGGAGATGCGGCTCCGGGCCGTTTCCAGTTCAAGCTGGAGCCGGTCCCGTTCCTTGAGCAGTTCCGAATCCGTCGTTGATACTGTGGCAGTGTTGCCGGCCTGCGGGAGCTGGGCCCGCAGCGAATCGATCTCCTTCTGCAGCCGTTCAATCACCACGGTCTTCGGCACCGTTGTGGTCAGATACTTCCTGGCGATCCATCCAACCCGCCCATCTGCCGATTGTATCCGGGCGTTGTCCCCGGTTTCTTCCAGGATGTTCACCGCCTCGTTCGACCGTACCTTGGCAACCACCGTGTAAGGCGGTTCGAGTCTGTCTTTGATGTTGATGGTCAGCTGATCGGAAACGTATCGTGTTTCTGCAGGTGCATCGGTTGCAGGCAGGAGAAAGAGGAGAGACAGCAGCGGAAGTGCAATGCTTTTCCCGCAATATTTTCCGGTATAGTGAAAAATAACCATATCATGCTCCGATGCCTGTGCCAGATCGTGTCTGCCCTATAGAAACCTTTCCTGCCGGGGGGAGGAATGCTGACCAATCTATACAACATGAGCCTGTTATGTCAATACATTGCCGGATATCAGGACAGCGAGTGGCGAACCCGGGGCAGGTCTTCTGCTGTTTTCGGTGTATCATTTCAGCTGCAGGATCATGTTGCTGTCGTCCTGGCGTGGTTTGGGGGAGAACTGGTGGTACAATCCCGGACGATGTGGCTTCGGAACATTTCGCTGGAATCATCTTCCACTGGTATCCGTTTACAATAATTGGGAAATGATTTGTGCGTGGCGGCAGATCAAGGGTATAATACACCTGTCGGGGTACCGCCTCGGCTGGACGTTCAGGAGCGCACCGGAAGTGCAGACCGGTGATGATGATGCCGGACAGGGGGCTGCCGATCGGCGCGAATCTCTCCGTTATCCGCAGTTGATGATCATCGCCGCAATGCTGCTTGACTGAGGTGTTCATCCCTGAAAAGGATCTGCAAAGAGGAAATGATGGGTTTGACAAAAGAGGGGATCGGGGTGGCGGTCACAGGCAGCCTGGCCCTGCGCGGCCTGACGATAACTCCGCCGCTCGCGCTTGCCCCGATGGTCGGTCTTTCGCACTCCGCCTTGCGGACGCTGGTGGTGGAGGAGGGCGGGGCAGGGCTGCTCTTTACCGAGATGCTGGCCGCACGGAAACTGCCGCAGGAAAGCGATCAGGCCTCGCCCTATCTCATTCGAGGACCAGAGGAACGGCCGCTGTTCTACCAGCTGTTTCTGACGGAAAAGGAAGATATCGCCCCGGCGGTCGACCGGTTGCATCAGCTTGATGCCCAGGGAATCGATCTCAACCTTGGCTGCCCGGCCCCGCAACTGCGGCGCCATGGTGCCGGGGTTTTTCTGACCGCCGATCCGCACACGGGTCCGGATCCTGATACAGACCTTGCGGGCGGCGACCGAACTGCCGGTCAGCGCCAAGATCCGCCTCGGAGAAAGTCTCGACGAGGGCAGGCTGCTGGCGTTTTGCCGGATGCTCGAGGGGGAAGGGGTTGATCTGCTGACCGTTCACGGCCGGCTGGACAAGGAGAAATTCTGTCGGCGTCCCCGCTGGGACTGGATCGGTACAGTGAAGGGCGCCGTCACCATTCCGGTACTGGCCAACGGCGGGATCTTTGCGGTCGAAGATGCGCGGCAATGCCTCCGGGAATCAGGGGCTGACGGCCTGATGTTGGGTCGGGGGGCGGCGTGCCGGCCCTGGCTGTGCGCCGAGATTGCGCGGAAGGTTTACGGACAGCAGATTGCCCCGACCGGCAGAACGATGCAGCAGGTGTTCGCTCGTTTTGCAGCGCTGCTCGAAGAGCGCTTTCCGCAGGAACGGCGGCTCGGGCGGTTGAAGCAGTTCAGTCACTATTTTGCCCAGAATTTTCAGTTCGGGCATCTTCTGGCGACGGCGGTCCAGAGAAGTCTGACGATGGCTGAGGCGAAGCGGCAGGCTGAGGAATTTTTTCTCCATTCTGCAGTATGACAATCGGAAAAAAGGAGGGGTCAATGTTTGAACTGATCAAGAAAGCGATGTTCACCGGTATCGGCATGGCGGCGATGACGAAGGAGAAGGTCGAGGAACTGGCCGCCGATTTTATCAAGAAAGGGAATCTCTCGGAACAGGAAGGGCGAAAGCTTGTCGACGAGCTGATGAAAAAATCGGAGGAATCCCAGGCCGAGTTCAAAAAACAACTGGACGAAATCGTCTGTTCGACCTTGGAAAAGATGGAGGTGGCGCGCAAGGGCCAGATTGACGAACTGCGGGAAGAGATCATGCAGCTGCGGGAGGCCGTCGAAAAACTGCAGAACGCCTCTGGAGCCGATCAGTTCTGAGGGCCTGAGTTTTGATCTGATTCTGGCCACGGCGTCGTCAAGCTCGGGCATGCCGAGCGTGTACAGCACGACACCGTAGATCAGGGCTCCGGTGAGGATCAGGGCAAAGGTGGCGACCATCTGCTGGGGAATGTTGCCAACCAGCCAGGCCGCCACAACCATCCGTCCCAGATAGAGCCAGAGCGCCATCGCCGCGGTGGCGAACAGGATCTTGACCAGGCCCGATGCCAGCCGGCCAAGGTTGAAACCTCCCATTTTCCAGTACAGCACCGTCGTCAGAAAGACGAAGTTGAGCAGCATCGTGCACGAGGTCGAAAAGGCGATCGCCAGGTGCTGGAAACGATCGATGGTGACAGTGATGATGACGATGTTGAAAAGGATGGCGAGAAAGCTGGCGATGACCGGATACCTCGTCCTGTTGATGGCATAGAAGGCCGGTACCAGGACCTTGTTGGCGGAGTAGGCGAACAGGCCGATGGCATAGAGGGACAGGGTGTTCGCCGTCGCCACGGTGTCGGCGGCGGTGAAGGCCCCGTGCTCGAAGATCAGGCGGATGATCGGATCGGCCAGCAGGATCAGCCCGGCGGTCGCCGGCAGGGTGAGGCAGAGTACGATGTTGAGGGAGGAGGCGAGGGTGTCCCGCATCGCCCCGATGTCCTTGTTGGCGGCATGGCGGGCCAGCACTGGCATCATCGCGATCGACAGGGCGACCCCGAACAGGCCGATCGGCAGCTGCACCAGGCGGAAGGCGTAGTTGAGCCAGGAGACTGAGCCCTCGGCACAGGACGAGGCGAAATTGGTGTTGATGAAGATGTTGATCTGGGTCGCCGACAGGCCGATGGTCGCCGGCGCCATCAGCAGCAGGATCCGGACCAGACCGGGATCGTTCAGGCGCAGGACGGGGCGGAAGCGAAAACCGGTGGCGGCCAACGCGGGCAGCTGGACCGCCAGCTGCATGATCCCGCCGATCAGGGTCCCGCAGGCCATGCCGACGATCGCCGGCTGACCGAAGCGCGGCATCAGCCAGGCCAGGCCGACGCCGCCGACGATCGAGCCGAGATTGAAAAAGCTCGAGGCCATGGCCGGGACGAAAAACCGCCCCTCGGTGTTCAGCATCCCCATCACGACCGCCGCCAGCGAGATAAAGACCAGGAAGGGGAGCATGATCCGGGTGAGCTGGACCGTCAGCGCCGTTTTTCCTGCCACGAGGCTGAAATCGGGAGCGAGCAGCGAGACCACGGGTTCGGCCAGATAGATGCCGATGAGCGAGATCAGGCTGAGGGCGATGGCGAAAAAGGTCAGCACGTTCGAGGCCAGCCGCCAGGTGTCCTGTTTTCCCCTGTTGGTGCCGTAATCGGCGAAGACCGTGACGAAGGCCGCCGAAAGGGCGCCTTCGCCGAAGAGATCGCGCAGCAGGTTGGGGATGCGGAAGGCGACGACAAAGGAATCGTAGGCAAGCCCGGCGCCGAACATGGCCGCAAACACCTGTTCCCTGATCAGGCCGAGGATGCGGCTGCACAATACCGCCACTCCGACTGTCGCTGCCGATCGGGCAATGCCACCGCTGGTTGTTTCTGTGTTTTTCAATGGATAGTGTCGGAAGTGGAAGCCGGGAACGAAAAAATTGCACGGCAACAATACCTGTTCCGTACCTTTTTTTCCAGTCATTCATCTGAATTCGAACTGCAGCATTTTCCTTATAAGGTTATTTATTTCCCGGCTTCCCGCGGATGTCGATCATCCTTGACTTTGTCTTTTGGAATTGAATATATCTGATGTGTTTCGTTCGCAGTCGGGAGATCCTAAGACAGTGTGTTTCGGAGATTTGGAGAGGGCTTTGAATAACCGTCGATTTTGAGGAGATACAGATGCAGGATACAACTTTAGTCAGGAATATCGCAATAGTAGGGCACGGAAACTGTGGCAAGACATCGCTTGCCGAGGCCATGCTGTATACCGCCGGCAAGATCAGCCGTCTTGGCAAGGTCGATGACGGCAATTCGGCAATGGATTACGACGACGAGGAAATCAGCAGAAAGATCTCCATCAACTCCTCTTTCCACAACTATTCCTGGAAAAAACACGATGTCTATCTGATCGACACCCCCGGTGACGACAATTTCCTCAACGAAACCCTCTTTGCCACCCATGTCTGTGATGCCGCCGTTTTTGTCACCGATGCCATTCTCGGGGTCAAAGGGCAGACGATCAAATTCGCTACCATGGTCGCCGAGCGTAACCTGCCCAGCATGATCGTCATCAACAAGATGGATCGGGAACGTGCCGATTTTTCCCGAACGCTCGGGGAGATCAGGGAAGCGCTGCCGGTCAAGCCCGTCGTCGTGCAGATTCCGATCGGTGCGGAAGAAAACTTCCGCGGGCTCGTCGACGTTCTATCCGGCAAGGCCTATCTGTTTGAAGATGGGGGCAAGGGGACGCTGAAAGAGACGGCGGTGCCGGATGATCTGGCCGACGACCTGGCATTGTACCGCGAGAATCTGATGGAGAGCGTCGCCGAGACCGATGACGATCTGATCGAAAAATTTCTCGAGGAAGGGGAGCTCACCGCCGAAGAGATCCTCGGCGGGCTCCGGGCAGGTGTTGCCAAGGCCATGATCACCCCGGTCTGCGTCTGTTCGGCCCTGCTCAACAAGGGGACGGCGGCGTTTCTGGACACCATCAACCTGTGTCTCCCGTCTCCGGCAGACCGCCCGGCCAAGATCGGCACCGTTCCCGGCGGCAGCGAAGAGGCCGAGAGAAAACCGTCTGCGGATGCACCGTTTTCAGCCCTGGTCTTCAAGACCATGGCCGATCCCTATGCCGGCCGCCTGACGATTTTCAAGGTCTGGTCCGGAATACTGAAGGGGGACAGTTTTTTCAACGCTACGAAGAACACGGCGGAGCGGTTCGGGCAGCTGTATGTCCTCGAGGGGAAAGAGCAGAAACCGGTCGAAAGTGCCGGCCCGGGCATGATCGTCGCCGTTGCCAAACTGAAGGAAACGACGACCGGCGACACCCTCTGCGCCGCCAATGCCCCCATCGTCTACGCGGCCCCGGAGGCGTTGCAGCCGGTCATTTCCTTTGCCGTCAGCGCCAAAAAAGGTGACGAGGAAAAGCTGTTCTCAACGATCACGAAGATGCTTGACGAGGACCTGACGCTCAGGCTGACCCGGGAACAGCAGACGAAGCAGGTCCTGATCTCCGGGATCGGCAAGGTTCATCTCGAGGTTGTCGGTTCGCGGATCAAGAAGAAGTTCGGCGTGGAAATGGAACTGGCCCTGCCGAAGATTCCCTATATGGAGACGATCCGCGGTTCCGCCAGGGTGCAGGGCAAGCACAAGAAGCAGAGTGGCGGGCGCGGCCAGTATGGCGACTGCTGGGTCGAGATTTCTCCGCTGCCCGGCGGCGGCTATGAATTCGTCGACCAGATCGTCGGCGGTGTCATCCCGCAGCAGTACCGCCCTGCCGTTGACAAGGGGATCCAGGAGGCGATGGAGCGGGGCGTTCTCGCCGGTTACCCGGTGATCGATGTCAAGATCGCCCTCGTCGACGGTTCTTACCACAACGTCGACTCCTCGGAGATGGCCTTCAAGATTGCCGGTTCGCTGGCCTTCAAGAAGGGGGCTCAGGAGGCCGGCCTGGTGCTGCTCGAACCTTACATGAACATGGTGATCAAGGTCGGCAAAGACCATGTCGGCGATGTCATGGGCGACCTGAATTCGAGAAGAGGCAAGGTCATGGGGATGGATTCGGATGCCAAATCCGAGATTATCAACGCCCAGGTGCCGATGGCGGAGATTCAGACCTACGCCACCGACCTGACCTCGATGACAGGCGGGCTCGGCAGTTTCACCGTTTCCTTCTCCCATTACGAAGAGGTTCCGGCGCAGATCGCCGAAAAGATCATCGCCGAGCGCAAGAATGAAGAATAACGGACATGACCGGCAGCCGGAGGGGGAGGTTGCCCTTCCGGCGTATTCTTTCGCGGTGCTGACCATGAGCGACAAGGGATCCCGCGGCGAGCGGGAGGATACCAGTGGTCCCTATCTGGTGGAACGCCTGCAACGGGAAGGGTATGTGCTGCAGTCCCATGCGATCATTCCCGATCGGGTGGCGGTCATTGTTGACGCCCTGATCGCCCTGGCCGATCGCCAGAACGTGGATCTCATCGTCACGACCGGCGGCACCGGGGTGGCGCCGACCGACGTTACTCCCGAGGCGATGCTCCAGGTCATCGACAAGGAAGTGCCGGGGATGGCCGAGGCGATGCGGGCCGAAAGTCTTCGGAAAACCCCGCATGCCATGCTGTCGCGTGGGAAGGTCGGCATCCGCGGCCGGACCCTGATCGTCAACCTTCCCGGCAGCCTGAAGGCGGCGAGGGAGAACATCGAGGTTGTCCTGCCGGTCCTGCCGCACGCCCTGGAAAAGATCGGCGGCGGCACCGCTGACTGCGCCGGCTGAAAAGAAACAGGCCTTTTCATCTGCGATGAAAAGGCCTGAGTGCTGTGGCGACAACCCGCTTTTCAGTCGACCAGGTCGACGTCGATGGTCTCGTTGTGGTCTTTCTGGACAATCTCTCCGATGATAAATGCCTTTTCACCGACGGCGTTGAAATGGTGGCAGATGTCGGTCGCCTGGTTCTCGTTGACCATCGCCATCAGGCCGATGCCCATATTGAAGGTGCGGTACATCTCCGCCGCCGGCACCTTCCCCTTCTCGGCCAGAAACGTGAAGATCGGTGGTTGCGGCCAGCGGGTCGTATGGATGACGGCCTTGCAGCCGGAGGGCAGGATCCTCGGGACATTGTCGATGAATCCGCCGCCGGTGTTGTGGACCATGCCGTTGATCTTGTAATTACGGAGGACCTTGAGGACGGACTGGACATAGATCCTGGTCGGCTTCAGCAGTTCCTCGCCGAGGGTGCAGCCCAACTCTTCCAGGTAGTGGTCGACGGTGAGACCGACCTCGTCGAAACAGATCTTGCGCACCAGTGAATAGCCGTTGGAGTGGAGGCCGCTGGAGGCGAGGCCGATGATGGTGTTGCCGACACGGATATCGGACCCGTCGATGATGGCGTCACGGTTGACGATGCCGGTAACGAAGCCGGCAAGATCATAATCGTTGCCGCGGTACAGGCCGGGCATCTCGGCGGTCTCCCCGCCGACCAGCGAGCATTTGGCCTGGCGGCATCCTTCGGCGATCCCTTTGACGACCTCCGTGGCCATTGCCACATCAAGCCGGCCGATGGCAAAATAATCGAGGAAACACAAGGGGGTGGCGCCGCCGACGATGATATCGTTGACGCACATCGCTACCAGGTCGATACCGATGGTATCGTGTTTGTTGCAGAGATGGGCAATGGCCAGTTTGGTACCGACCCCGTCAGTCGAGGTGACGAGAACCGGCTGTCGGTATTTGTTGAGGTCGATGGCATAATGGGCGGAAAATCCGCCGATGTCGTTCAGGACCCCGGTCTGGTGAGTGGAGGCGACGATCTCTTTGATCCCTTTGACAAAGGCATTGCCCTTGTCGATGTCGACGCCGGCTTCGCTGTATCTGGACGGATGTGTTTCGGTCATGATGTGCATCGTGAAGGTAAAATTGAAACTGATGGAATATGAAACAGTTCATTGAAGTTTCGCAACATAGTATTAGCCCTGCTGTGAAAATGCAATGCAATTACACCGGCTCGCAAAAAGACGGGGGCAAGGCCCGACCTCACTTGAATTCCCTTTCCGGCTCTGGTAGAAAGCGGCCATGAAACTGCTGCTTCTACTTATTGGCATGGTCTGTATCCTCGAGGGCCTGCCCTATGTCGCCTTTCCCGAGGCCATGCGCGGCTGGCTCGCCAAACTCAGTCAGACCCCGGCCGGCGTACTGCGGGGCATCGGCCTGGTCGTCATGCTCGTGGGATTCCTGCTGTGCTGGGTGGTCCAGAGAACCGACCTGTTCAGTGAATAAATCCTCGGCGTTGTCCTTCGGCGATCTTCATGACCTCGTCGAATGCGCTTTGTCTCCCGCCGGTTTCATCATACAATACAAAAGACAAACCAATGGCTTGCGGTACGGATCTACTTGAAAATAAATTTTGTCGTAGAAGGGGAAGATTATGCTATCACAAGGGGCCTTGACCGGAATCCGGGTTCTCGATCTGTCGAGATTGCTGCCTGGTCCATACTGTTCGATGATCCTGGCTGATCATGGGGCCGAGGTTATTGCCGTCGAAGGAAAAAAATTCCAGTCCGACGGGATGTTCTTCAAAGAGATCAGCCGCAATAAACGGCATGTCTCGCTCAATCTCAAGACCCAGGAAGGAAAGGCCATTTTTCTGGCCCTGGCGAAAAAGGCCGATGTCATTCTCGAAGGCTTCCGTCCGGGGGTCGTCAAGACGCTCGGGGTCGATTACGAGACCGTCAAGGCCGTGAATCCCGGCGTCATCTACTGTTCGATCACTGGGTACGGCCAGACCGGGCCGATGTGGGACAGGGTCGGTCATGATGTCAATTATCTGAGCATATCCGGTGTCCTCGATCTGATCGGCGAAAAAGGACACCCGCCTTCCATCCCCGGGGTCCAGTTCGCCGATATCGCCGGCGGCAGCATGAACGCGGTGATCGGCATCCTGCTGGCCCTGTTCGCCCGGGAAAAAACCGGTAAGGGCCAGTATATCGACATTTCGATGACCGACGGCATGATCGGCTATCTGACCCTGCCCTCGTTTTTCACCAAGTTGACCGGGCAGCGTTATGAACGATCGGAGACCAAGCTCTCGCATCGCTTCGCCTGCTACAATACCTACGAAACTTCGGACCACAGGTATATTGCCATCGGCGCGGTGGAAGAGCGGTTCTGGCGCAATCTCTGCGAACATCTGGGGGTTCCGGAATTTACCGACCTCCAGTATGACGAGGGGAGACGGCAGGAGATCATCGCCTATATGCGCAAAACCTTTGCCGAAAAGAGTCTGGAAGAGTGGGAAGAGGAATTTCTCGAGATAGAGGTCTGTCACTCACGGATTCAGGGGTACGAGGAGGTACTGGGCGATCCGTTGTTCCTCGAGCGGGAGATGATCGTCCCGGTGCTGCAGCGTGACGGTACACTCAGCAAGGCGCTCGGCATCCCGGTCAAATTGAGTGAGACACCCGGCTCGTTGCGAACGCCGCCTGTCGATTTCGGGGAGCATACCCGGGAGGTCCTGGGTGAACTGGGGTATACCGACGGGGAAATTGATGATTTTATGGCACGAGGGATTGTCTGATCCCCAGTCGGCCGAAACCGGCCTTTCCTCAATCAGGAAAGGCCGGCCTGCCGATGGTTTCTGTTTTTACATATTCCTGCGATAGCGGCCGCCCACCTCGTAGAGGGCGCCGGTAATCTGGCCGAGGCTGCAGTGCCGTACGGTCTGCATCATCTGGGCGAAGATATTGCCGCCTTCAAGTGCCGTCTTCTGCAGTTGCCGCAACTCACCCGGTGCCTGGTCCCGATGCCGTTCGTGGAACTGGGCAAGCCGCCGCAGTTGTTCGTCCTTCTCCTCGTCCGAAGAGCGGGCGAGTTCGAGCTTGGCGTTCTCCTCATCGAAATTGGCGTCCGGATTGCGGAAGGTGTTGACGCCGATGATCGGATACTCGCCCGAGTGTTTCAGGGCCTCGTAATACAGCGATTCTTCCTGGATCTTGCTGCGCTGGTAGCCGGTCTCCATCGCCCCCAGCACGCCGCCGCGCTCGGTGATCCGGTCGAATTCGGCAAGGACGGCCTCCTCGACCAGGTCGGTCAGTTCCTCGACGATGAAACTCCCCTGGTTCATGTTTTCGTTTTTGGCCAGACCCCACTCCCGGTTGATGATCAGTTGGATCGCCAGGGCCCGGCGCACCGATTCGGCACTGGGGGTGGTGATGGCCTCATCGTAGGCGTTGGTATGGAGGCTGTTGCAGTTGTCGTAGATCGCGCAGAGGGCCTGGAGGGTCGTGCGGATGTCGTTGAACTGGATCTCCTGGCTGTGCAGCGACCTCCCGGAGGTCTGGATATGGTACTTGAGCCGTTGGCCGCCCTCATTGGCGCCGTATTTTTCCCGCATGGCGACGGCCCAGATCCGCCGGGCCACCCGGCCGATGACGGTATACTCCGGTTCCATGCCGTTCGAGAAGAAGAACGACAGGTTAGGGGCGATCTGGTTGATGTCCATGCCCCGGGCGAGATAGTACTCGACGTAGGTGAATCCGTTGGAGAGGGTCAGGGCCAGCTGGGTGATCGGGTTGGCGCCGGCCTCGGCGATGTGGTAGCCGGAGACCGAGACCGAATAGAAGTTGCGGACGTTGTTCCTGATGAAGAACTCCTGGATGTCGCCCATCATCCGCAGCGCGAAATCGATCGAGAAGATGCAGGTGTTCTGCCCCTGGTCTTCCTTGAGGATATCGGCCTGCACCGTTCCGCGGACATTGGAGAGCACGGTGGCGCGGATCTGCTGCAGTTCGTCGTTGTCGGGACGGCGGCCTCTTTCGTCGGACAAAACTTTCGACCTGCTGATCGATGGCGGTGTTCATGAACATCGCCAGGATGATCGGGGCCGGGCCGTTGATCGTCATCGACACCGAGGTGGTGGGGGAGCAGAGATCGAAGCCGTCATAGAGCTGCTTGACGTCGTCGAGGCTGCAGATGCTGACTCCGGAGGTGCCGATCTTGCCGTAGATGTCGGGGCGGACATCGGGATCCCAGCCGTACAGGGTCACCGAGTCGAAGGCGGTCGACAAGCGTTTGGCCGGATAGTTTTCGGACAGCAGTTTGAAGCGGCGATTGGTCTGCAGCGGTCCCCCTTCGCCGGCGAACATCCGGGTCGGGTCCTCGTTGGTCCTCTTCAGCGGGAAGACCCCGCCGGTGAAGGGGAAGTATCCGGGAAGATTTTCCTTGCGCATCCAGGTGAAGATATCCCCCGGATCAGTGAATTTCGGCAGGGAGATCTTGGGGATACGGATGTGCGAGAGCGACTCGGTGAAGAGCGGCACCCGCAGTTCGTTACCCCGCACGGTATAGACGTAATCGTCGCCGGAGTAGGCCTGCTGCACCTTCGGCCATGATTGCACCAGGCTGGCGGTTTCTTTCTCGAAGTTCGTCGGCAATCGATTCGGCCTTCTGTTTCAGGATGGTTATCAGCTCGTTCCCGTTCTCCCTCTCTTCTTGAGATAAAAGATCTGCGGTTTCAAGCAGATGCCAACGCCTGCGGACCTTGTCCGCCTGTTCTGCGGTCTGGCGATGGTATTTCCTGATGGCCTCGGTGATCTCCGACAGGTAGCGGGTCCGGTCCGGCGGAATGACAATGGCCTTCGACGACGAAGTCTTCAGCGCCGGCTTGGCGATGGTCGGTTTCAGGTCGCAGCCTTTTTTGCTGTTCAGCTGCTCGACGATGCCATGATAGAGAGCGGTAACGCCGTCATCGTTGAATTTCGAGGCGATGGTGCCGTACACCGGGAAGTCTTCGGGCCTGGTGCCGAAGGCCTTGCGGTTGCGTTGCACCTGTTTGCGGATATCGCGGATCGCGTCGTCGCTGCCCTTTTTCTCGAACTTGTTGACGACGATGATGTCGGCGTAGTCGAGCATGTCGATCTTCTCGAGCTGGGACGGGGCGCCGAACTCGCTGGTCATCACGTAGATCGAGAGGTCGGCGAGCTCGGTGATCTTCGAATCCCCCTGGCCGATGCCGGCGGTCTCGACGATGATCAGATCGAAATCGGCGGCCTTGGCAACCATGATCGCCTCCGGCAGGGCCTCGGATATCTCGGTCGACGATTCCCGGGTTGCCAGGCTGCGCATATAGACCCGGGATGAGGTGGAGATCGAATTCATCCGGATCCGGTCGCCCAGGAGGGCGCCGCCGGTCTTGCGCCGTGAAGGGTCGCAGCAGATGACGGCGATGGTGAGGTCCTGCATGTCATGGAGGAAGCGGAGAATGATTTCGTCGGTGAGCGACGATTTGCCGGCCCCGCCGGTGCCGGTGATGCCGATGACCGGCGGATTGTGTTTGTCCGCCAGAGGCTTGATCGATTCGATCAGCCCGTCGAGACCGGTCGCCTGGCCGGCCTTGCTCTGCTGGACGGCGGTGATGAACCCGGCGATGACCATCTCGTTGGTGCTGTGCAGGTTGTTGACATCGAAGTTGTGAAAAGGCAGGGTCGAAAAGTCGAGCAGACTGATCATGTGATCGGCCATCCCCTGCAGGCCCATAGCCGCGCCGTCCTCGGGGGAGTAGATCTTCGTTACGCCATAGGCCTCGAGTTCCTTGATCTCGTCGGCGACGATAACCCCGCCTCCGCCACCGAACACCTTGATATGGGAGGCCTTCTTCTCGCGCAGGAGGTCGATCATGTATTTGAACGACTCCATGTGCCCGCCCTGGTAGCTGGACATGGCAATGCCCTGGGCGTCCTCTTCGATCGCAGTGTCGACCAACTCCTGGACCGAGCGGTTATGGGCGAGGTGGATGACCTCGACGCCGCTGTCCTGCAGGATCCTGCGGATGATGTTGGTGGAGACGTCGTGGCCGTCAAAGAGCGAGGTGGCGGTGATGACCCGGATACTGTTTTTCGGTCTGGAGGTTGTGACTTCGGTGCTCATATGCTCTCCTTGATACAAGAGAAATTCGAGGAAACGACAGGATTCACGGAACCTGCTGCTGGGCTTGCGTATGTTGAGGGTACAGCGTGAAGCTTGATGACGACCCCGCAGGGGCCGACATTGTCCGCTCCATCCCGGACCGCGTCAGCTCTTCTTTTTGTCGAGATAACACATTATAAATTCGGTCTGCTGTTCGATATACTGGTCTATCGTGAAATGTTTTGCAAAATACCACCGTCGGAACGCCCATGTATGGCCGAGGACGGAGATATTGTGACTCATCAGGTTGATCGTCGCATCGTCGAGGTGCGGTAGTTTGCCGGTCCGTTTGAGTTCGGTGAGGGCCTCGACGAACAGGCCGGTGATCCGCATCTCCGCTTCGGTGACTTTCTGCTGCCATTTCTTCGGCAGAAAATGGGTCACCTGGTACATCAGCAGCACGTGGTCGCTCATCCGGTCGCAAACCAGGAAATGCTCGCGGATGATGTTGGCCAAGGCCTCACGCCCATGCAGCGATCGGGCCAGCACCTCTTTGAGGCCCTGTTCGACTTCAGAGTGAATGGCAATGCAGACGAGATACAGGACGTCGTCCTTGGTTGTCACATACTCATACAGCGAACCGATCGAAAGCCCGGTGGCCTTGGCCAGCGCCCGGGTCGTGGTCTTGTGGTAACCACGCTGAATGAACAATTGGACTGCGGCATCGACAATCTGTCTTCGGCGTTCTTTGACCAGTTCTTTGTTCTTGATCTGGGTCTCGACTTCACGCGAATCATCTCTTTCAGGTGCCATTACCGTTCGCTCCGTACAGCAATTTTTTGTCTCGATGTATTCAAAAAAAGAGGTGAATATAGAGCAAAAATTCCTGATGGACAAAAGAAATCTATGAAAGAGCAGTCCTGGCTACAGGGCCGTCTTCCCGGGACGCGCCTGTATACAAACGATCCGACTGCGACTGCAGTACGGCCGTACTCCGCTCGTCCAACCGAAAATTTACCGGCAGAGTGCCGTGCCGATCACCAGTCGCTGAATCTCGCTTGTCCCCTCATAGATTTCAGTTATCTTGGCGTCCCGCATCATCCGCTCAACGGGGAACTCTCGGGTGTACCCGTAACCGCCATGGATCTGCACGGCCTGGGTGGTGACCTTCATCGCCGTCTCGCTGGCAAAGAGCTTGGCCATCGCCGACTCGGTAGAGTAGGAGAGGCCGGAGCTGGCCCGCCAGGCCGCTTTGTAGATCAGCATTCTGGCGGCCTCGACCTGGGTCGCCATGTCGGCCAGTTGAAACTGCACCCCCTGGAATCTGGCGATCGGTAATTCGAACTGTTGGCGCTCCTTGGCGTAGTTAACTGAAGCGTCAAGGGCTCCCTGGGCGATGCCGAGGGCCTGGGAGGCGATGCCGATGCGGCCGCCGTCCAGTGTCTTCATCGCGACCTTGAAACCGTTGCCGATTTCGCTGAGAAGGTTTTCAGCGGGAATGCGACAGTTTTCAAAGACGAGTTCGAGGGTGGGGGAGGAGCGGATCCCCATCTTCTGTTCTTTCTTGCCGAAAGAAAAGCCGGTCGTCCCTTTTTCGACAATGAAGGCGCTGATGCCGTGATGTTTCTGGGCTTCCTTGTCGGTTCGGGCGAAGACGACATACGTATCGGCTTCGCCGGCGTTGGTGATGAAGATCTTTGTCCCGTTGAGGATCCAGCTGTCGCCGTCACGGACGGCGGTAGTCCTGGTGCCGCCGGCATCCGATCCTGCCGAAGGTTCGGTGAGCCCGAAGGCTCCAAGTTTTTCCCCTTGGGCCATGGGACTCAGGAAACGCTGTTTCTGGTCTTCGGTGCCGAAGAGATAGATAGGGTTCGAGCCAAGCGATATATGGGCCGAGAGGGTTACCCCGGTCGAGGCGCAGACCCGCGACAGCTCTTCGACGGCAATGGCGTAACTGATATAATCGCCGCCACCGCCACCGTATTGTTCGGGAAAGATGATACCGGTAAGGCCGAGTTCTCCTAATCGGCCGAACATCAGATCGCGGTCGAAATGTTCTTCCTCGTCTCGAATACGTGCCGATGGGGCGATTTCCTTCTCGGCGAAATCACGGACCATGTCCCGGATCAGGTTCTGTTCTTCGGTCAGGGCGAATTGCATGATGGTGGCTCCAAAGAAAAATAGCGTTGAGAAAAAGGGAAAAGAGCGGCAGTACGTTGCTGCTGTAAATCAGCTGCATATTACAGAGAAAACGGCCTCCGGAACCACGCTGCACCAGTGTGATGTCCTGCATCCGGAGGCCTCGATCACCTTACCGTCTGTATCTCAGCCCGCTCTCCGCCTGGTGTCGGAGGAGGCGGACTGAGATATATGGGATGTAGGGGTTATTCTTTTTTTGAGCTCAGTTCAGGGAAATCCCAGTAGAAAAACTCATTTTGACTCTGTTTCTGGCTTTGTTCCTTTCTGGTGACTTCCATTTCCCGCAGTTCGACCCTTCTGATCTTGCCGCTGATGGTTTTCGGCAGTTCCGGTGTGAACTCGATGATCCGCGGAATCTTGAATTTTGCGAGGATGTTGATGGTATGCTTGAAGATTTCGAGGGCCAGTTCGCGGGAGGGCTCATACCCTTCCTTGAGAATGACGCACGCTTTGACCAACTGGTGCCGTTTGGGATCCGGGACACCAATGACGGCAGCCTCGCGGACGGATTCATGCTCGATCAGGGCGCTCTCGACCTCGAAGGGGCCGACCCGGTAGTCCGAGGATTTGATGACATCGTCGGCACGACCGACGAACCACCAGTATCCGTCACTGTCGAACGAGGCGCGGTCGCCGGTGTAGTAGTAACCGTCCCTGAACACTCCGGCCATCTTTTCCGGATTGCCGATATACTCGGTGAACAGGCCGATGCTCCTCCATTTGGTGAGGCGGACGGCGATATGGCCGGGCTCGTCGGCGGTAGCGATTTCCTTGCCTTCATCATCGAGGAGGACGACGTCATACATATAGGAGGGATAGCCGAAGGAGCCGCTGCGCATCTTGCCTTTGATCCATGGCGGGTTGCCGATCATCGCGGTCGATTCGGTCTGGCCGTAGAAATCCCTGATCTCGGTGCCGGTCAGTTTTTTCCACTGTGAGATGACTTCGGGGTTCAATGGTTCACCGGCGCCGATCGACTGGCGCAGCGATGAGAGATCATGCTTCGACAGATTCAAACCGATAAACATACGCCAAGCGGTCGGCGGGGCGCAGAATACGGAGACCTTGTTGGTGGCGATGGCCTCGAGATAGCTGTTGCCGTCGAGAACCTTGAAGTTGAAACCGGTGGCGGTGGCCCCGACATTGAGGGGAGCGAAGAAGCTGCTCCACGCCCATTTGGCCCAACCGGGGGCGCTGAGATTGTGATGGATATCGTCCGGACGAATGCCGGTGATGACCGAGGTGGAGAGGTGACCGACCGGATAGGATGTCGCAGTGTGACCGACACGTTTCGGCAGTCCGGTGGTGCCGGAGGTGAAGAAGCAGAACAGCAGGTCATTGGATTTGGTCTTCGCCGCATCGGCCCTGGTGGCTTCATTCTCCAGTTCGCTGAAGCTGGTCCAGCCTTTCTTGGCGCCAATTACCAGTTTGATTTTCGGTTTGGCCCCGGTCAAGGCGAGGGCCTCGTCGATCAGATCGGTGTAGACCTCGTCGGCAACAATACTATCAGGGGGGTACGTCTGGAATCTGAACTCAAGTTCACGCATAGTCATCGTTGTCGCTGTCGGTACGACGATGAGTCCGCCTTTGACGCAGGCATAGCTCGTGAACCAGGTTTCGGGGATGATCGGGAGCATCATGTAGAGGTTGTTTCCCTTTTCAACCCCGGCCTTACGCATGCCACTCAGGCATTGGTTGCCGCGGGCCGCAAATTCGTTGTATGTATAGGTTTTTCTTTCCTTGGTGTGGATATCGGTCCAGATGAGGGCTGTCTTGTCGCCACGTTCCTTGAGGTGGAAACCTTCGAATATTTCTTCGGCCCAGTTGAAATACTCGGGCATCGCCATGGCGTTCAATTTGTCGAAGAAAGCCTTGGCAGCGGTAGCCTTCTGCTCGTTGTCTTCCATCATGTTAAGGACCATTACATCTTTATATAGATTTTCCATGCCCATAAAATGACTCCTTAATTTTTGATTTTTGGTTGAATAGCGCCGATTTTCTGTCTTCCCTGTCGTTGACTTTTGCTACTGAGCGCTCGGTCGGTTTTTTGTCGACATCTTCTAGCGAGCGCTCGCTCGGACAGTCAGATCTAATTATTTTTTTTTCTGTTTGTCAAAGTATTTTTTACTCCAGTGTGAAGAAAGTATCGATATCTCCACCAACTCTTTGTCAACCCTTCCATTTGTCAAAAAAAGGCCGGCTACCCTTGAAGATACGGTTTTGATGCGGTTTAATGAGGTTGTCTGCAGGTTGGTAGGAAAAAAGACCAGAAAAAGAAAAATGATTGACAAAATTCGATCAACGGTTAAACATCGCAGAAATGATTGAGCGCTTGTTCGGCGATCATTGAAGACGGCTGGGTTTATTAATCATCTCTTAATTAGGAGGAAATAAAGAGCATTTCAAAATTGACTGAGCGCTCGGACACAACGGCATGACCCCCAGAAAACTGAGTTTCAAAAGCATGATCATCACGGGGAAGAATGGAGGAGATTATCCGGATATCCCTGGACCAGAAGTGAAACATCTACTCACGTTTTACGAAAGGAGGAGTGTATGGCCGCAGGAGAATTGAAAGCGAAATGGGGACAACCCCTGACCGGTATCATTTCGTTTTGTGTGTTTACCGGTATTGCCTGGGTCCTCTGGTATCTGTTAAGCGATCCACGAGGTCCGATCCATAGTTTTCCCTATCCCTTCGTCATGTATCTTGCCATGATGATCCTTGTCGGTCTGTGGCAGCACATGTTCCTGGGCGACTGGCCGTTCGAGAACATTCCCCAGCCTGCTAGAGGGATAATCGAGACGATCGTCAATCTCGTGCTTGTCTGGTTCGTCATCCACGTCGTCTTCTACAGGATACTCGGGCTTGGTTTCAATTTCCTGAGCCAGAGCAACCTGGAAGCGCTGGCAGCCGGTGGGTCCTACATCGCCCAGTTCACGGATGCGGCAGGTAATGCCGTCACCTGCGGCAAGGAGATCGTCCTGGAAAAACTGGTCGCCGGCTCCGCCCGTTACGCTGAACGCGCGGTGGTCTGTTTTGTTCTGATCGGCTTTTTCAGCTATCCGTTCATCACGATTCTTTTCGGCAAATGGCCGGTCCGACCAAGTGATCTGAAACAGCCGGCGGCCGGACTGGCCGAATTCGCCTGGGCCTCTTTCTGGACCATGATTTTCTATACCGTACTGATCGTTCCTTTCTGGGGCATGCTCTACGGCAAGGTCTTCGGCACCTCCATCGGCCTGAATTTCCCCTGGTGGGCCAACATCGGCGGAACAGCCCATGTACACTGGGTATTCGGCTGGTGGGAATGGATGATCGTTATCCTTTTCATGACCGCCAACGTCTGGCGGATGAAACCCTGGTCGGCAATCAATCTGCCGCAGCCCTGGAAAGGCCTGGTTTCTTTCTTCATCATCTTCGTCTCTGGGTATGCCATCGCCCTGGCGCTGGTCAAGATCGCCCCGGCCTGGCTGCCCGATATGACCGCCGTCCTCGAGCACAACAACAAGGACAGCCTGGTGCGGTTCCTGTGGTACCACGCTGCCGAGATCGCCGGCATGACCCTGATTCCCTTCCTGATGTGGCATCATTATTTCGACGACATGGTGCCGATGGATGACAAGGATTCCTGGGCCGCCTTCTGGTTCCGCACCGCCGGCGTCGGCATCGCCGCTCGTAGTTCTCTATATTTTCTACTATTACATCAATTTCGGTTACTGGGGACTCGGCAACCACCACATGGCGCACGATATCGCCGACCGGCTGCTCCACGGCGAATCGCTGATCTGGAATTTCTGGTGGATCATCCCGCTGCTGTGGAACGAGTGGTTCTTCCATAAATGGCCGTTCTACAGCCATGAACATTGAAATTGAGCGGTAGCGACAAAACTCGGGGGGATGGATATTGATCCATGATATCCATCCCCCCGAGACCTGTTGGTGTAGATGGAAATCAGCCGGTAGCCCCGGCTGGACAGAACAGAGAAAAGGAGTGGTATGAAAACAGCGGTCATCGTCAGTGCGGTGCGCAGCCCGTTGGCAGGTTTCGGCGGCGCCCTGAGCAGTGTTGGGGCAACGGATCTCGGCGCCCATGTCATCCGCGAAGCGGTGAAACGGGCGGGTATCGACGGAAAAGTCGTCAACGAATGCATCATGGGCATGGTCCTTCCCTGCGGCTATGGTCAGAACCCGGCCAAACAGGCCGCGATCAAGGCCGAGCTGCCGCAGGAGGTCGAGGCCATCACCGTCAACAAGGTCTGCGGTTCCTCGCTCAAGGCAGTCATGCTGGCCGCCCAGGCGATTCAGTGCGGCGATGCCGATGTTATCGTCGCCGGTGGCATGGAGAACATGAGCATGGCCCCGTACTATATGGACAAGGCCAGATGGGGTCTCCGCATGGGGCCGGGTAAAATCGAGGATCACATGGTCCATGACGGCCTGTGGGATATCGTCAACGATTTTCACATGGGTATGTCGAACGAACTGATCTGCGACAAATGGCAGGTCAGCCGGGAGGACCAGGACCGCTTCGCCGCCGAGTCCTATCGCCGGGCGCTGGCGGCATCGACAACCGGGCTGTTCGACGAGGAAATCGCCCCGGTTCCTGTTCCCGGCAAGAAGGGAAGTGTCAAACTCTTTGCCCGCGACGAATGCCCGGTCGAGACTCCCTATGAAACCCTGGCGAAGATGCGGCCGGTGTTCAGGAAGGATGGTGTGGGGACCGCCGGCAACGCCTCGATCATCAGTGACGGCGCGGCGGCGGTGGTCGTCATGAGCCGTGAGAAGGCAGACGAACTTGGATGCCCGATCATGGCCGAGATCGGAGCCCAGGCCTCGGCCGGCATCGAGTTGCAACACGTGCTGATCGCCCCGATCCTGGCGATTCCTAAGGTATTGAAAAAAGAAGGAATCACGATCAGCGACGTGGACATTTTCGAGATCAACGAGGCGTTCAGCGGCTCCTCCGTCGCCATCAACCGGGTACTGGGTCTCGATGAGGCCAAGGTCGACGTCAACGGCGGCAGCGTCGCCCTCGGTCACCCGATCGGGGCCAGCGGCGCCCGGCTCCTGACCGCCCTGCTGTACCAGATGCGACGACAGGATGCCCGGACGGGTCTCGTCTCGCTCTGCCTTGGCGGCGGCGAGGCGGTGGCCCTCGTGGTCAAACGCTGAGATATATCGTTAAGCTATTAGTATTACCGGTATCTATATATTCGACAGGGGATTTGCGATGGAGATCAAGACATTCGGTGTTATCGGCGCCGGTCAGATGGGCAACGGCATCGCCCAGGTGGCGGCGGCAAGCGGACTGCAGGTTGTGATGAGCGATATCAAGGAGGACTTCACCTCCAAAGGAGTAGCAAACATCACCAGGAATCTCGCTCGCAGTGTCGAGAAGGGGAAGCTGGAGTGCCGTAGAGCGCGATGCCATCCTCGCCAGGATCAGGACCACGACCAATTTGCAGGACATGCAGGCGGCCGATTATGTCGTCGAGGCGGCGGTCGAACGTGAGGACTTGAAGTTCAAGATCTTCCGCGATCTTGACGCGATCTGCCCACCCCACGTGATCCTTGCCTCGAATACCTCGTCGATCCCGATCGGCAGGATCGCCTCCCAGACGAAGCGGCCGGACAAGGTTATCGGCATGCATTTCATGAACCCGGTGCCGGTCATGAAACTGGTGGAAGTCATCCGGGGTCTGGCGACATCGCAGGAAACCTTCGACGTGACCTGGGACCTCAGTACCAAATTCGGCAAGACCCCGGCCGAGGCTAATGATTATCCCGGTTTCATCGCCAACCGGATCCTGATGCCGATGATCAACGAGGCGGTGTTCTGCCTGTACCAGGGGGTTGGCAAGGCCGAGGATATCGACACCGTCATGCGCCTCGGAATGAACCACCCGCTTGGCCCCCTCGCCCTCGCCGACCTGATCGGCCTGGATACCTGCCTGGCCATTATGGAGACACTCTACGACGGGTTCAAGGATTCGAAATACCGTCCCTGTCCGCTGCTCAGGAAGTATGTCGAGGCCGGCTGGCTGGGAAGGAAAACCGGCAAGGGCTTCTATTCCTATTGAGCTTCCATTCCTGTTGAATTTCCGTCGCCACTGAGGACCATGCCGATGAAGGGGCATCATGGACAACTCTGAGCAGATAACGCCGGCCGCTGAACTGCGGGACCGGATCGCCGGATTCCAGGAATCGCTGCGGCAGAGCGACATCGACGGCGCCCTCATCGTCCAGAAGACCGATCTCTACTATTTCTCCGCCACCGCCCAGCAGGGCTGGCTGTATGTTCCGGCTGCAGGATCACCGATCCTGATGATCTTCAAGGAATTCGACAGGGCGCTGACGGAATCGACCCTGCCGGACATCGTCTCCCTGGGTAGTCCGAAGAACATCCCCGATATCATCAGGGAGCGGGGGTATCAATTGCCGGCGCGGCTGGGGCTGGAACTCGATGTCCTGCCTGTCAACCTCTACCGCCAGTATGAAAACATTTTCAAAGACAGCACGATCGTCGATGTCTCGACGGCGATTCGGTTGATCCGGGCGGTAAAATCATCTTACGAGATTCAACTTCTCCGCCAGGCTGCGGCCTGTGCCGATGCTGTTTCAACAAAGGTTCCCGATCTGCTGCGGGAGGGCAAGACCGAGATCGAACTGGCCGGGGAACTCGAGGCCTATGCCCGAAGCCTCGGCCATCAGGGGATAGTCCGGATGCGGCTGTGGGGGAGTGAGTTGTTCTACGGCCATCTGATGGCCGGACCAGCGGCGGCAGTGCCGAGCTACCTCGCCTCGCCGACCGGAGGTGCGGGTGTCAATCCTATGATCGGCCAGGGGCCCGGTTTCAGGAAGATTCAAAAAAACGAGCCGGTCCTGGTCGACTACGTGTTCGCATTGAACGGATACCTTGCCGATCATGCGCGGATCTTTGCCATCGGCACGCTGCCGGACGAACTTGTCCGGGCGCATGTGGCAATGCTGGAGATCCAGGAACAGGTCAAAAAGCTCGCCGTGCCGGGGGCGATTTCCGGCGACATCTACGAGCACATGGTGGCGTCTGCCGAAAGAATGGGCTACGGGGAATGGTTCATGGGGGTAGGGGAGAGAAGGATTCGCTTCACCGGTCATGGAGTCGGCCTGGAACTGGATGAGTTTCCCTTTCTGGCCAAAGGGCAGCAACTGCCTCTGGCCGAGGGCATGATCATTGCCCTTGAGCCCAAGGTCATTCTCCCCGGCAAAGGGGTGATGGGGATTGAGAATACCCATCTTGTCACCGCCAGTGGACTTGAGCCGCTGACAAAAATGCTGGATGAAATCGTGATACTGGCTGGTTGATCCAGCCGAACTTGGGAGAATTACATGCTGAAGAATGCCAACAGTCCGGATGAACTGGATAAAAAAGAAACAGCCCGCCTGATTATCGACCTGTTTCATCGAACGATAGTCCACCATGCCCTATGGTTTGCGGAAGTCAAGCATCAGATGGGGATGGACAGGGCCCTGGAATTTCTCCACGCGGCGACGCAGAAGAGTTATGACGTGCAGATGCGTCATCTCTCGAAGGTGCTCGGATTTTCGATGGATGACGGAATTCCGGAAGCCCTTCTCGCCATGGATGACAAGGCCCTGATAGAACTTCGGGACCGGGCGGCCAAAAACTGGTTGGCAGGAGATGGTATCTGGTTTCAGACCATCGAGTTTGCTGAAGGGCTCAATGAGGCTAAACGCTGCAATGATTCATGCTGGGCCCAGTTCTCACCGTTCGAGGCCTCGTCGATCAAAAAACTGCTCGACCTGCCGGAAAGTCCGGGCTTGGAAGGATTGAAAAAGGCCCTGGCCTTCAGGGTGTATGGTTTCGTCAACGAGCAGTCCTTTACCGATGAAACTGCTGACAGTTTTGTCTTCCAGATGAACGATTGTCGAGTTCAGAGCGCCAGAAAACGGAAGGGATTGCAGGATTACCCCTGCAAGTCGGGAGGTATGGTCGAATACAGCTATTTTGCCAGGGCCGTCGACAAAAGGATCACGACCCAGTGCATCGGTTGTCCACCCGACCCGCATCCGGATCAGTGGTTCTGCGCCTGGAAATTCACGCTTGGCGAGTGATGGCGCCATCCCGGAGAGACCTGTCGAATCTTTTTCGCTGCAATTGAAGAAGAATGGAGAAGTATATGGAATACGAGACAATCCTGTGTGAAAAAGATGGGGCAATCGCCACGGTCACGATCAACCGGCCGAAGGTCCTCAACGCCCTGAATCGCGCCGTCCTAGAGGATATGGGCCGCTGTTTCCAGGCGATTGCCGATGACCCGGAGATACTGGTGGTGATCCTGACCGGTGCAGGGGAGAAATCCTTTGTCGCCGGTGCCGATATCGCCTACATGCAGCATCTCAATCCACTGCAGGCCCGTGAGTTTGCCGCCCTGGGCCAGAAGGTGCTGAATGCGATTGAACAGCTTCACCAGCCGGTCATTGCCGCCGTCAACGGTTTCGCCCTGGGCGGCGGTTGTGAGCTGGCCCTTGCCTGTGACATCCGGATTGCCGGCGATAACGCCCGCTTCGGTCAGCCGGAAGTGGGGCTTGGTGTCATCCCGGGTTTTGCCGGAACCCAGCGCCTGCCGCGCCTGATCGGCAAGGGATACGCCTGCGAATTACTCTTTTCCGGCGATATCATCGATGCCGCCGAGGCCGCCAGGATCGGTCTCGTCAACCGGGTTGTGCCGCGAGAGCAGCTGATGAACTCGTGTCGGGAACTGGCGGGCCGGATTGCCGCGCGCGGCCCGGTCGCCGTCAGGTTATGCAAGGATGCGGTCAATAACGGCATCGAGATGGATCTCGGCCGGGCCTGCCGCTACGAAGCCGATCTTTTTGCCCTGTGTTTTACCAGCCCCCAGCAACAGGAAGGCATGAAGGCCTTTGTTGAAAAACGGCCTCCACGCTTTGCCGAAGACAAGGATTGAAAACATGAATCTTGATCTGACAGCGGAACAGAAACTTATCCAGGATACCGCTCGCGATTTTGCCGCCGCCGAATTGGCGCCCATCGCCGCCGAATTGGACCGCGGCCAAAACAATGAGACCTTTTTCTCCAATTTGAAAAAACTGGCGGAACTCGGCTTCATGGGACTCAACATCCGTGATCAATACGGCGGAGCCGAGGCCGGAGCGGTCGCCTTCAGCCTTGCCGTCACTGAAATCGCCCGCGCCTGCGCCTCCACGGCGGTGACGGTGTCGGTCAACAACATGGTCAACGAGGTCATCCAGGCCCTTGGCACCGAAGAGCAGAAAAGGCGGTATATCCCGATGATCTGCAGCGGTGACAGCCTTGCCGGGGCCTTCGGCCTGACCGAGACCGGAGCCGGTTCGGATCCTGCGGGGATGACGACGACTGCGGTCCTCCATGGCGACCAGTGGGTGCTGAACGGGTCGAAGATCTTTATTACCAGCGCCCCCTACGCCGGGGTGTTCGTTGTCTGGGCGGTGACCGATCAGAAGGCGCCGAAGGGTAAGGGTATCAGCCTGTTCCTGGTCGAGGCGGGCACCAAGGGCCTGGTGATCGGCAAACGGGAGGCGAAGATGGGGCAGCATGCATCGTCGACCAATGAGATCCTGTTTGAAGATTGCCGGATCCCGAAGAGCGCGTTGATGGGAAAAATGAACGATGGTTTTCGGGTTGCTGTTGCCGAACTGGGCGGCGGGCGCATCGGTATCGGTTCCCTTGGCCTCGGGGTCGGTCTGGCCGCCATGGATTTTGCCACTCGGTATGCGCTCGAGAGGATGCAGTTCGGCAAAAAAATCTCCGAGTTCCAGGCGATACAATGGAAGATCGCCGATACCTATACCGCGCTCGAGGCCGCACGATTGCTGCTGATGAACGCCGCCTTCCGCAAGGAGCAGGGTCGTTCCTTCGCCAAGGAGGCCTCGATGGCCAAGGTGTTTGCAACGGAAACAGCCAACAAGGCTTGCTATGAGGCGATGCAGATGCTTGGCGGCTACGGCTACACCCAGGATTTTCCGATTGAGCGCTACGCCCGTGATGCCCGTATTACCACGATCTATGAGGGAACCAGCGAGATCCAGCGCCTGATCATCTCCAGGGAGATCCTGCGCGAACTCTCGTGATGAAAAAGTTGTGCGTCAGATACGCATGGACGTCAGCTGCAATCTCATCCCCCAGCGACCATTGAGGACCGATGATGCTACAACACGAACTGCTGCAGGCAATCAAAGAGAGAAGAAGTATCCGCCGTTTTCAGGAAAAGGCCGTCGAGCCCGAGAAACTTCAGGAGCTCTTTGAAGCGGTGCGCTGGGCGCCGTCCTGGGGCAACAGCCAGTGCTGGGAGATTGTCGTCATCGAGGACCAGGCCGACAAGGACGGGCTGGTCGACCTGCTGACCCCGAAAAACCCGGCCACCCGGGCCATATCCCAGGCCCCGGTGGTGCTCGGGATTTGCGGACAGAAGCACAAGGCCGGCTATTATAACGGGGAACGCAAGACCAAGTTCGAGGACTGGCTGATGTACGACCTTGGTCTTACCACCCAGAATCTCTGTCTTGCCGCCCATGTCCTCGGCCTGGGGTCAGTGATTGTCGGCTCCTTCGACCATGACCGGGTCGCCGAATTACTGGAAATTCCAGACTCCTATGATATTGTCGCCTTGATCCCGATCGGTTATCCCGCTCATGCCCCTTCACCGCCGCCACGCCGCCCCGTTGCCGAATTTGTCCATTACCGGCGTTTCTGAACAGTATCTCGTCACCGCCTCGATACCCGGCTCTTTGAGTTTTCCTCCAGCCGCTTCACAACGATGAGCCAAAGTTGGCAAGATTGGCGTCGTCGTTGTGATCTTCGTTGCTATCAATTTGAATTTACATGATATGTCATAGCCAGATGATTGGTCTTTCCGGCACCGGACATCCATCATGGCGGAACGGTTGCGGCTGAACGGGAAAATCGCGGTGCTTTCTTCCGTGACGGAAAATGATTGTAGCATCGCTTTGGTATAGCAGTATAATGACGTGACTTTGCCCTGATTCAGGGGAGATGCCGTAAATCATCAATCGTCGGGAATGGATATGGAAGAAAAGGGGAAGAAAGAACTCGTCGGTAACGAGGGGATGGTCCTTTTCGATATGGTCCGCCGTCTTGCCAGGAGGGGGGCCAACGAGCACTTTGCCGTCCCTGGTAATCCAGCCTCCCTTACCGTCAGCAATGCTCCGGCAGTCCTGACCAAAGCCGGGAGGAGATGCACCGCAGGGTGTTAAAACGGCAAATCGAAGATGGTGTACGATAACTGGCTGCTGTATGATCTCAGCCTCGGTACTCGGAATATCTGTCTGGCGGCCCTTGTCGCCGGAAGGGGATCCGTGAGCGTCGGCTCCTTCAATCATCGACAAACTGCCGAACTATTGGCCATCCTGGAGTCCTGGAACCTGGTCAGTCTGATCCCGCTTTGCTATCCTGTCCATTGCCCCACCTCCGCCTGAGAAAAAGTCCTTGCAAAAATTTAATCATTATCGGCGTTTTTGAGACTGTCTTCTATTGAAAGACAGAAGTATGATCTGATAATGAACTGTAATCGATTCAATCAATTTATATTATTTGCGTTCTGCCGTTTTTTTGGAATTGATGCTGTTTGTTGTATGATTTTATGATAAAAAAATAATAATGCTCGATCTGGATGGGTTTCTGCCAAGTGTACCCATCTAGTTTAGCAAGTGTTTTTTTATATAGGAATGAAATTATGGTCAATTATTTTTTTATCGAAAACAATTTTGTGAAAATGGAATCCGGTGTGTGTTCACATCCCGATGTTTTTTGGATTGACTTGATCAATCCAAATGATGATGAAAAACATCAGGTTGAGAAGAATTTCAAGGTTGAGTTATTCACAAAACAGGAGAGCGAGGAGATTGAAAGCAGTTCAAAATATGTCGAAACTGCAGATGAGATTGGTATCAACCTGAATTTCCTCATACAGGATGACGAAACATTTCGCAATGAACCTGTGTCTTTTATTATCAAAGACAAAATGCTTATCACCCAGAGAATGCATGATTTCAGGTCTTTTTCTGAAACCTACAGGAAATTGCGGACAACAAAACCCATGGACGGTGATGACGTTTTCCTGATACTGATTGAGACCAGAATTGATTATGATGCTGATTTAATAGAAAATATCACTGATAAAGTTACTGAAATCAGTAGGGAGATGACTTCAAGTGAAGAGCTGGACCGCGATCTTCTGTTGAAGATAACCGCACTGCAGGAAACGACAATTGCGATACGGGAAAATATCGTCGAAAAACAGAGAATTCTCTCCTCGATGCTCAAGAGCAAAATGTTTCCGAAAGAGGATTACGAGAATATGCGAATTATGATCAAGGACGTCGGCTCTCTTCTTGATCACACCTCTTTCAATTTTGAAAGGCTTGAATTTCTGCAAAACACATTTCTCGGCCTTATCGATATGGAACAGAACCGTGTTATTAAAATTTTTACCGTTGTTACCGTTATCTTCATGCCACCGACGCTGATTGCGAGTTCCTATGGCATGAATTTTCATTACATGCCGGAATTAAATAAAATTTGGGGATATCCGTTCGCAATATTTTTAATGGTGCTCTCCTCAGTTTCCACGTTACTTTTTTTCAAGAGAAAAAAATGGCTGTAGATCTATGTGCAATGATCCATTGCCCGTCCGAGGTGGAGACGATGACATCGTTCGATTCCGAGATGCGGCGATCGCTACCGGTCCGGTGGTCACGACCTTGATCGACGTCCTTGGTGTATTCGTGTATCTGTCGGTGGCCAAACTGCTGCTGCAATTGTAGATTGCCTGGAAAGAGCTCCGGATGATCGCCGGTGATGTCAGCCCGGATCGGATCAAAGTCATTGAACAATACTGCCATGAAAAAACTCTCCCCCTTTCTTGTCCTTTTTCTCGTACTGTTCGGGCTGTGGCTGATATTCGGCCAGCCGGTGCGTTCGCCTCTGAATCCGGACGCGACGTCGCGAAGCGTGACCGCCCGCGGCGATCTGGCCGCCGACGAGCAGAATACGATCGAGATCTTCAAACAAAATTCCAACTCGGTTGTCTATGTCACCAGCACCGCGTTGCGGCGGGGATTGTTTTCACTCAATGCGGTCGAGATCCCGCAGGGAACCGGAACCGGCTTCGTCTGGGACAATGAGGGACGGATCGTCACCAATTATCATGTGATCAGCGATGCCAACAGCGTCCAGATCACCATGGCCGATAATTCGACGTGGAAGGCGGTGCTGGTTGGCGCCTCTGCCGACAAGGATATCGCCGTCCTCCAGATCAACGCCCCGAAAAAACTGCTGCAGCCGATCACCATCGGTGAATCGGCGAATCTGCTCGTCGGTCAGAAGGTGTTTGCGATCGGCAACCCCTTCGGCCTTGACCGGACCATCACCTCCGGGAATCATTTCCGCCCTCGGCCGGCAGATCAAATCGGTCAGCGGCCGCATGATCCATGGCATGATCCAGACCGATGCGGCGATCAATCCCGGGAATTCCGGCGGGCCGCTGCTCGACAGCGCCGGTCGGCTGATCGGCGTCAATACCGCCATCTACAGCCCTTCCGGGGCGTATGCCGGCATCGGCTTCGCCGTCCCGGTCTCCGAAGTCAATCGGGTCGTGCCCGAACTGATCAAATTCGGCCGGATTATCCGGCCCGGTCTCGGGGCAACGCTGGCCGACGAAAATCTCAACGCCAACCTCGGCGTCGACGGGGTGCTGATTCTCGGTCTGGAGAAAAACGGCCCGGCCGACAAGGCAGGGTTACGGGCCACCACCCAGTATATGGGGGAGATCATTCTCGGCGATATCATCATCGCGATTGCCGGCAGCAAGGTGGATTCCTACGATGCCATCCGGACCGAACTCGAACGTTTCAAGGTCGGAGATGAAGTAACGCTGACGGTGTTGCGGGACGGGACGGAGGTCGATATCCCGGTGCGTCTCGGGGCGGTGGAATAGTCAGGAGCAGCTCTTTCTCCTGGTCACCGATTGGAGATTTTTGGCCCGGGCGAATTCCCTCATGTCCTTGGCTCGATCGGTCTCATCGACGATCTCCCGACCGACGATCTCCTCGATGATGTCCTCCAGCGAGACCACTCCGGTCACCGATCCATATTCATCGACGACGACGAAGAGATGCTGGCGGCGATCGAAGAATTCCACCAGAACGCGGTTCAGCGGTGCAGTTTCCGGCACGAAATGAACCGGATGGAGCATGCTGGAGAGGACGTTGCCTTGCTTTCCCTCGGCCGCCGCCTGCAGCACGTCCCGGCGCAGGACGATGCCGGTGATATTGTCCGGATCATGATTGAAGACCGGGAGACGGCTGTGACTGCCGATGAGGGTCACCCTCTTCATCGCCTCTTCAACGGTCAGCTGTTCGTCAAGAGAAAAGGTCACGGTGCGGGGGGTCATGACCTCGCGGACGATCTTTCCTTTCAGGTTGAGGATATTGATAATAACCTTCTCCTCGGCCTTTTCGATCGCCCCGGATTCAAGGGAGAGTGTGGCGATGGTCTGCAGTTCCTCGGCGCTGATGTTGCTATCCTGGGCATTGGATGGCAGGAGCCTGATGATGAGGCGGCAGAACCAGACGATGGGTTTGAGGATAAATACCATCCAGCGGATCGGATGGGCGACGACCGGAGCGAGGCGGAAGGCGAAGCTCACGCCCAGCGTTTTGGGGATGATCTCGGAGAAGATCAGGATCGTCAGGGTGAACATGCCCGAGAACAGAATCAGGTTTTCATCGCCGAAGAGCTTGGCCGCGGCGGCACCGGAGACCGCGGCGCCGACGGTGTTGGCGATGGTGTTGAGCGTCAGGATGGCGGTAATTGGTTCATTAATATCCGCACGGAGATGAAGAAGCGTTCTGGCCGATGGATGGCCGGAATTCTTGAGCAGTTCCAACTGGCTCGTGGTGACCGAATAAAGGACGGCTTCGCAGAGCGAGCACAGGGCCGAGAGGAGGACCGCTGAGATGACGGCGGTGATGAATGTTTGCAGCACGAAAAATCTCCCGTTGTGTCAAAAACTCTTTATTTGGAGAGGGGCAATCGATTCGGCATGCCGGATAAACGATCTGGCGACTCTCCCGTGGTGAAAAATCATACCGTACCTGTCTGGCGAATAACCAGATAATTGTACACAATAGAATGTGTTGCGAGAGGAGCAAATGAATACCACACAACTATCGGTGAGCAGTAAGGATATCGCCGCCTATCGCGGCGACCTGCTGGTGATCTGCATGGCACAGCCGGATCAAGGTCTGCCTTCCTGTGACGAACGGTTGCGTCCATTGGCGATCAGCGCTTTGGAACTTGGCGATTTCAAAGCAAAAATTGACGAGACTCTTGTCCTGTATCCGGATCGGGCGATGACGACGACGTTTGGCGCCAGACGGATCATGCTGGCTGGCATCGGCAAGATTGCCGCATCGGAAGATCCCTGCGTCCTGAAGGAGACCTGCCGTATCGTCGGCGGCACTATCGCCCGCCAGTGCGCCAGGATTCAGGCCGGATCGATCATGATCAGTCTCCCCGCGTTCTCTTCCCTCGAACCTGGCTCCGTCGCCGAGAGTCTGGCCGAAGGGGTATTGCTCGGCGACTACCGTTTCCGCAAATACAAGAGCGAGGATAAAAATGAGACGCCGTACCCTGGGTTGACAAAGATCGTTTTCCATACGTCATCCAGAATGAGCGATGTGCGCAAGGGGGTTGAGCGCGGGAAACGGGCAGCCGAGGCCGCTACTGCAGCGCGGAATATGGCCAACGAACCCGGCAGCGGCTGGACGCCGGCACGGTTCGGTGAATACGCTCAAGAACTTTCCGACCGCTTGGCGCTGCAGCTGACGATTTTGGAGAAAGAGGATATGCAGCGCCTTGGGATGGGGGGCATCCTTGCCGTCAGCCGAGGGTCGGCCGAACCGCCGAAAATGGTCATCCTTCAATACCGGCCGGACCAGGCGGCGGAGACGATCCTCCTTGTCGGCAAAGGCCTGACCTTCGACTCCGGCGGAGTTTCACTGAAGCCGGCGGCGGGGATGCAGGACATGAAGTACGATATGTGCGGCGGGGCAGCCGTGCTGACCGCCATGCAGGTTATCGGCGAAGAACGGCCGGATGTCGGAGTGGTGGCGATCATCCCGGCGGCTGAGAACATGGGTGGGGGATCGGCGGTCAAGCCCGGCGATATCATCGTCCACTACGGCGGCGTTACGTCGGAGATCGTCAACACCGACGCCGAAGGCCGGTTGATCCTCGCCGATGCGCTGGCCTACGGGATTGAAAAGTTCTCCCCCTGCTGTGTCATCGACCTTGCGACCTTGACGGGGGCGGTCATCATCGCCCTCGGCCATCATTATACCGGGATACTGGGGAACAGCGACGAACTGGCGGAGCGGATCAGGGAGGCAGGACGATGCAGCGGCGAGCCGATGTGGCGGCTTCCCCTTGGGCCGGAGTACAGCAAGCAGATCGAATCCGAGGTGGCGGACGTCAAGAATACCGGCGGAAGGCCGGCAGGAACGATCACCGCCGCCGCCTATCTGCAGAAATTCGTTGGGGATGTTCCGTGGGTGCACCTGGATATCGCCGGGACGGCCTGGGAATTCACCGAAAAATCGTATATTCCCAAAGGTCCGTCAGGTATCGGCACCCGATCGTTGATTTATCTGATCAGGAACTGGGCGGCATTTGCGCCGGAAGAATAATCGAGGAGGGAGGAAGCCCAATGCTCACCGGGGCAGGGGCCAGGCTGCCCCACCGGTGTCTGATGCCGTGTCCATCCCTTCACCGATACCTCTCAAGGACTGGAGCAGGTCTTTCAAATCCGACATCGCCGGGCAGTTGTAGACGGCCCGGCGGATTTCGCTGCTGCCCGGCAGGTTTTTAAAATACTTGCCGAGGTGGTTCCTGATGACAGCAATCGGCCGGTCGGCGCCGAGCAACTGCTCGATCAGGGTGAGGTGGCGGATCGCCCCGTCGACAATCGTCCCAAGATCATCCGGCCGGCCCGCCGCCGAGAAGGCCCAGGGGTTGCCCAGGGCGGCCCGGCCAATCATGACCCCGTCGCACCCGGTCTCTCCCTGCATCTCCATCGCCTCCTGATAGGATTGGATGTCGCCATTGCCGATGACCGGAATCGTCAGGGCCTGCTTGATTGCGGCAATGATAGTTCTGTCCGCCTGGCCCGAAAACCCCTGCGCCCAGGTGCGGCCATGGACGATGACTGCCGATGCCCCCGAACCCTGAACCATCCTGGCGAATTCCGCTCCGTTGACTTCGGAGGCATTGACCCCGGCCCTGATCTTCACCGTCACCGGCAGGGAGGTACTGGTCACGACCCGCAGGATTATTTTCTCGGCGAGATCGGGCGAGGCCATGAGGGCGGCCCCGGCGCCGCGTTTCGTCACCTTTTTGACCGGACAGCCCATGTTGATGTCGATCATGTCCGGGCCAAAGGTCGAGATGATCGCCGCCGCCTCCGCCATCCGATCGGGATCGGCGCCGAAAAGCTGAAAGGCGACGGGGTGCTCCGCAGGCGTTGACAGCAGCATGTCTATGGTCTTTTGCTGCTGATAACACAGGCCGTGACAGCTGATCATCTCCGAGACACAGAAACCGGCGCCATACTCCCGGCAGAGCAGACGAAAAGGCAGATCGCTGTATCCGGCGAGTGGCGCGAGGACAAGAGGCGAGGAGAAGGCAAGCGGACCGATTGTCAGCATGGAGATAAAAAACAGGCCGATTTCCTAGAAGAAACCGGCCTGAGAAATAAAGAGGAGACGAACTGATTACAGCTTCGGGATCTGCACCAGTGTTCGCTGGTAGATCTTCTGGGAGAGATCTTTGATAATGATCTCCAACGCCTGCTTTTTGTTTTCCTCCTCGATCGCAGAGGAGGAAGAGGTCAGGAACGATTCGGTGTAATACTCGCTCGGCGCCTCGACCAGCACCTTGCCGGTGGCGATATCCTTCAGAATATAGCGGACACGGAGGGTGAGTTTGACCTCGGCCGCATCGCGGTTCGATCGGTAACTCAAACTCGGCAGAGACAGCGAAACGATCTCGCCTGCAAGTATCAGATCGGACCCTGCTTTCGTTTTCGTGACGTGCAGCGATCCGGATTTCTGGTACCAACGGGCCAGTGACCGGTAGATCTGTGAGTCGATCCCCAACTCGCTGGTGCGATTCTTCCATTCAGCGATGTAGATCGATTTCTCCGGGCCTGAATAGACGTAGGGATTGTGATAGCCGCAGGAGGCCAGAAACAGCAGCACAAAAGCTGTAAGGATCGAAGGTATGAGCCGAGGTGTCTTCAACGAGGTTCTCCTTGTCGGAAATGAGGAGGCTTTCCAGTGCCCATACTGCGGCTGCACTGGCGCTATCAGGATACGAAATATAGTGTTATAAAACGATATTCACAAGTTTCTTCTTGACGACGATGGTCTTTTTCACCTCTTTGCCGCCGATGAATCTGGCGACATTATCGTCAGTCAGGGCCATGTCGATAAGAGGCCTGTCGTCGATATCTGCTGGAACTTCAAGGCGGCTGCGGACCTTGCCGTTGACCTGAACCACGATCGTGAGCCGTTCTTCGGCGGCGGCCTCCGCATCCCATTGCGGCCACGGGACGGTTTCGATCGACCCCATTCCCAGCCGTTCCCACATTTCATTGCAGAAATGGGGGATCATCGGTGACAGCAGCAGCAGCACGGTGTTCAGCGCCTCTTTGACATAGTATGGTTCAACCGAATTCCGTTTCTTCTCGTCGACGGCGTTCGACAGGACATTGAACAGCTCCATCACGGCGCTGATAGCGGTATTGAAATGGAAGTTGTTTTCAATATTTTCCGTCACCCGCCGTACGGTCTGGTGGGTCCGGCGGTGGAGATTGCGATCTGCTTCACTCAATTCCCGGCCCGGGACAGAAACGTTCGCCAGGCTCTGTCTGTTGTTTTCAACGAACCGGTAAATCCTGTTGATAAATCGGGACGCACCTTCAACCCCCTGCGCATTCCATTCCAGATCCTTTTCCGGAGGGGCGGCAAAGAGGCTGAACAGCCGGACGGTATCGGCGCCGTATTCAGTGACGAGGTCATGGGGATCAACGACATTTCCTTTTGATTTCGACATCTTGGCCCCGTCCTTGATGACCATCCCCTGGGTCAGGAGATTGGTGAACGGTTCATCGATGGTGAGATAACCGAGATCCCGCAGCACCTTGGTGAAGAAGCGGGAATAGAGGAGATGGAGGATGGCGTGCTCGACTCCGCCGATGTACTGATCGACCGGGAGCCAATGTGCAGCCTTGTCGCGATCAATCGGCGCGTCGGCAAGCCGTGGGCAGGTATATCTGGCAAAATACCACGATGATTCGACGAATGTGTCCATCGTGTCCGTTTCCCGACGGGCTGGTCCGTTGCAGAGGGACAGGTGGTGGTGTAGAAGGAGGGGCGCTGATGCAGGGGATCGCATTTGCTGCTGCCTGAATCGGCATCTTCCGGGAGTACCACCGGCAGCTGGTTGCGGGGGACCGGCTGCACACCGCAGCTGTCGCAATGGATCATCGGAATGGGGGCGCCCCAGTAGCGTTGCCTGGAAATGCCCCAGTCGCGCAGCCTGTACGTGACGTGAGGGGCGCCGAAGCCCTGGGCGACGGCATAATCGATGATCGCCTGTTTCGCTCCTTCCGATGCCAGTCCGGTAAAATTTCCGGAATTGGCAAGGGTTCCGGGGCCGGTATAGGCCTGCTCCATCGTTTCCCCGACCAGCGCCAGCCCTTCCGGCATGATGACCGGAGTGATGTCGAGCCCGTATTTTCTGGCGAATTCGAAATCCCGTTCATCATGGGCCGGTACCGCCATGACGGCCCCGGTGCCGTATTCCATCAGGACAAAGTTGGCGATATACAATGGGATTTTTTTGCCGCTGTACGGATTGATACAGTATCTGCCGGTGAAGATGCCCTTTTTCTCCGGTTCTTCCTCGTTGCTCTTGCGCTGCTTCTCGGTAATGATCTGAGCGATGAAATTGCGGATTTCCTCTTCGTTGGCCGTGCCCGGGAGAAGGGTGTCGAGCAGCGGGTGCTCGGCGGCGATGGACATGAAGGTGACCCCGAAAATGGTGTCGGGACGGGTCGTGAAGATGGATATTTTCTCGTCGCATCCGTCGACCGGGAAATCGCAGGTGAGACCAGTGGATTTGCCGATCCAGTTGCGTTGCATCGTCACCACTTTTTCCGGCCATCCTGTCAGCTTATCGAGGTCGGCGAGCAGTTCTTCCGCATAATCGGTGATCTTGAAGAACCAGCCGTGCATCTTCCGCGGCATGACCGGCTGGTCGCAACGCCAGCAACAACCTTCGATGACCTGTTCGTTGGCAAGGACGGTCTGGCACGATTCACACCAGTTGACGGTCGTCACCTTCTGATAGATGATGCCTTTTTCCCACATTTCGATGAAAAAGAGCTGCTCCCAGCGGTAGTACCCGGGGTTGCAGGTGGCGATCTCACGCTCCCAGTCGTAGGAAAGGCCAAGCTGCTTCAGCTGCTTGCGCATGTAATCGATGTTGGCATAGGTCCAGGTGGCAGGGTGGCTGTTGTTTTTCTGGGCGGCATTTTCAGCGGGCAGACCGAAGGCATCCCATCCCATCGGGTGCAGGACGTTGTAGCCCCGCATGCGCTTGTACCTGGCGACCACGTCGCCAATGGAGTAATTCCGGACATGTCCCATATGGATCTTTCCTGAAGGATAAGGAAACATTTCCAGGACATAATACTTCTCCCGCGTGGGATCTTCAGTTGTTCGATAGGTTGCGTTTTCGCTCCAGAAACGCTGCCATTTGTCTTCGATTGCCTTGAACTCGTATTTTTTGCCGCTCTGGCTGGTGGTCATGGTGTAGCCCCTCTGCGTTTGCCTGTGCCTGGTTCGGCATGTGCAAACAGAAAATCGTTTGCTTTATGTTGTTTCGTATTCACTTTTTGCACTCATGTTTTCAAACATAGTGAATTCTTTAAGGAATGTCAATTTAACCATGCCTGTCGGACCGTTTCTCTGTTTGCCTATGATGACCTCGGCACTGCCCTTGTTGGGATTGTCCTCGCTTTTATTGTAGACCTCGTCACGGTAAATGAAACAGATGACATCGGCGTCCTGTTCGATGGCCCCGGATTCGCGAAGATCGGCCATCATCGGGCGTTTGTCGGTCCTGCTTTCCAGTCCCCGGTTGAGCTGAGAGAGGGCGAGGACAGGGATGTGGTGCTCCTTGGCCAGCGCCTTCAGTGATCTCGAGATATCGCTGATCTCCTGGGTCCTGTTTTCAGTGTTGCCGCGCCCCTGCATCAACTGGAGGTAGTCGACGACTACCAGGCCGATGTCGAACTGGGAGGCAAGACGCCTGACCTTGGCGCGCATCTCGAGCACGGAAACGGCCGGGGTGTCATCGATATAGATCGGGGCTTCGGAGAGCATGCCGACCGCCCTGGTCAGCTTCGGCCAGTCATCGTTCTGCAGCCTGCCGGTACGGATACGCTGCGAATCGATCTTGCCGACGGAACTGAGAAGGCGCATGACCAGTTGTTCCTTCGACATCTCGAGGCTGAATATGGCAACGCCGATCTTCTCGATCATCGCCGCGTGCTGGGCGATGTTCATCGCGAAGGCGGTCTTGCCCATCGATGGGCGGGCGGCGAGGATAATGAGGTCTGAAGGCTGGAGGCCGGCGGTGATGCGGTCGATATCATAATAACCGGTTGGCACTCCGGTGATCAGTTCCTTGCGTTTAAACAGGTTTTCCACCGTTTCAAACGCCTTGGGAACGATATGCTTGACTGCGATGAAATGCTGGCTGCTCTTGGCGCCGGCAATGTCGAAAATAGCCTGCTCCGCCTCATCGACGAGGATATCGATGTCCCCTTGTTCCTCGTAGCATCTCGCGGCGATATCGGAGTTGACCTGGATCAGTTGGCGCAGGATCGATTTCTGGCGGATAATCTTGGCATAACTGGCAATATTTGCCGTTACCGGAACGATGGAGGTCAGGCTCGTCAGGTAGGCGATACCGCCGATTTCTTCGAGTTTGTTCTGGTCGTTGAGAAGGTTGGAGAGGGTCAGAAGGTCCTGCGGTTCGTTTTTCTCGAACAGATCGACCAGGGCTTCGAAGATGATTCGGTGGGCAGATTTATAAAAATCGTTCCCCCCGATGATTTCGAGAACCGTACTGAACGCCTTGTCCTTCAAGAGGATGGAGCCGAGAACGGCCTGTTCGGCCTCGATATTCTGGGGAGGGACGCGTATGCCGATTCCGTTCTGGGCCAGGGTGTTCATCGATGATATGTCCGGTTGGGAGATGGTGTGCGAATATTGGCCGCAGTGTAAACAAAAACACACCAGGAAGGCAAGGCCCATCCTGGTGTGTCGGTGAAGAGACCAGCTCAGTCGGCGCACTCTCCGCCGAACATGCCGCCAACTGATGTCTTATATCAAATACAACTATCCCTTGGTGGTGGGAACGACATTGACCGTGATATCCGTCGTCATCTGGAATCCGACCTTGACGGCAATGGTCGTTGTCCCGAGCGTCTTGATCGGATCGACGAGGAGGATCTGCTTCCTGTCGATATCAATATTGTTTTCGGCCAGCTTGGCGGTGATATCGGCACTGGTGACCGAACCGAACAATCTCCCGTCATCCCCGGCGAGTTGTTCAATCACGATCTCCATGCCGGAAATTTTTTTCGACAATTCTTCGGCAATCTTGCGCTCTGCTTCTCTTCTGGCGACGATTTCCGCCTTATTTTGCTCAAGAAGAGCCTTGTTCGCCGGGGTGGCCAGAACCGCTTTTCTCTGCGGCAGCAGATAATTGCGCCCATATCCCGACTTGACGGTGACAATATCGCCCTCTTGACCGAGAGTGCTGATGGTTTGCTTGAGTATGAGTTCCATGTGTGACTCCTTGTTGATAACTCTTTCTTATCCTGCTGCAGGAAGGTCCTGCTGCAGCAATATATGTTATGTATCTGCCGATTGAGGATCGGCCGGTTTTCTGATCTTTCTGAGATCGAGCCAGACATCGGCAAGCCCGGTCCCAACAAGAATTATTGTTCCAAACGATTGAAAAATTACCATCACATAGAGGAATGAGCGCAAGAGTACCGGCAGATTCCACTTGTGCAGAAAAAAGGAGAACACCGCCAGTCCTTGAAGACAATATAGTATTCCTCCTATGATCAATGCATTGATGCCGAAAATCCGTAATTGACCGCCCGGAACGAGAGCGACCAGGGCTGCAACGATCATCAGCCATATCAGTTTGTCCGGGATCTGCCACAACCTATACCGTGGCCACGGAGAATTCCCGGTGAATTGATACGCCATCCGGTTGCCGGCAGCCAGGGCGAACCATATTGTCAACAGCACAACACCGGTCAATATTGACGGCATGATCAGGGGCAGGATTCTTTTGATCTGATAGAGGCTCGTTTCGAGAATGATCAGCGTATCAGCAGGGACGGTGTCACTTTGCCGGTAGTATACCAAAGCCTCAGCGATCCCCTGATCAAGAGCCTGCAGAAACTCGGCATATGGATTCATCCCATAGATTGCCGCGAAAGCAGCGAGCAGGAGAAGCCAGCAACCGCCCAGCACCGCTATCCCTTTAAGACCGGCACGCGCCGGTGAGTCCTGCCGGAGCGCAGACCAGGTGATCGCGTATCCGGAAGGAATCATCGATAAAGAGAGCAGCAGCAGTTCCATTCGAGCCAAGGCGAGTCCCGCAACCACCGCCAGTAATCCTCCAGTCAGAATCATTTTGTTGCCGACGTTCAGCCCGAAAATATACAGCAGCATAAACGCAAGCAGGGGAAGAACCCCATTCAACCAGCCGAAAACTGAAAAATTAAGTGCTGGAAGAAAAGCGGCAAGGAAGAGCAGGAAAATGTTTTGAAACACTTTTCCCAACTCTGGACCGGCTTGTTCCTCACCTGCCACCCTCTCTCCTTCTTGCAAGTTTATCCCTGGGCTGCACCGGAATACGGCAGCAAGGCGATATGTCTCGCAAGCTTGATTGCCTCGCAGAGCTGACGCTGATGTGTCGCACAGGTGCCAACGATGCGCCGCGGAATGATTTTACCGCGTTCTGAAACAAAATTACGCAGTGTTTTTACATCTTTGTAATCGATAGATGCTTCCTTGTCGGCGCAGAATCGACAAACTTTCTTGCGGGAAAACAATTTTCTCTGTGGTTTTTGTGCCATGATTGAATCTCCAGTTTCAGGAAAACGCTGCGACGCGCTTATTCTTCATCGGTGGTTTCTTCTATTGTCTCAATTTCTTCAACCACAGTATGCTCGTCATCTTCCGAGGTCTCTCCGGCCTGTGCCGCCTGTTTGGCGTCGGCTTCGGCAATCGCCTTGCCGATTTCTTCTTCAGAGATGGCATCTGCGGTTTTGATCGTCAGATACTTGAGGACGGCATCGTCAATCCGGAACTTTCGTTCGAACTCCGCGACCGATGCCGGCGTACCGGCAAAATCGCAGAAGACGTACTGTCCCTGAATCTCTTTTTTGATCGTATAGGCCAGCTTTTTCATTCCCCACTTGTTGAGATCGATGATGCTGCCGTGGTCGTTGAGAATGATATTCTTCGTGTTTTCAATGATTGCGTTGATCTCATCTTCGCTCTGGCTTGGGCGAAGAATAAAGACCGTTTCATACCTGCGCATGGTTCCTCCTCGTGGACTCATGGTGTTTGGGCTCTTGCCCTGTTGGCCCCGTCATGTTTTCAGGGGCGAGAAGGTAGATGATCCTGCAAGCAGGATCAATGGCTCCGGTCGTAGTCAGTGCGGAAACTGATTACCAAACAGTGCCGGTGCAACGAAAACAAGCAGTATATTCTTTGAACGATATAGTGTCAATTTTATTTTGATAATTTCTCTTTCGATTTGATGGCCAGCCATTGCTGTCGCAATTCGTCATCGCTCAACATCGAAAATTTTTCGAATACATGGGGATGACGACGTACGAGTTTATCGTTGATGGAATGAATGACATCGTCGATGGAAAAAAGACCATTCCTGCTGTTGATTTCAGAAACCAACAGTATGAGATAGAGAAGATCGCCAAGTTCTTCGCAGATATTCTCATGATCATCATTGTCGATTGCGGCGATGAGCTCGTCGAGTTCGGAATTGAGGTGCGTTTTCAGGGAAATATTCGTTTGACGTTTATCCCAGGGGCAGCCCTGGTCGCCAAGCAACTTCCTGACTGTGCCGAGGAGTTGTGTAAAATGGCTCGATGTTGATGTCATTGGTCTTAAGATTACAGTGAGATTGATGGCAGGTTGTTTCTGGAACGTGTATTTCAGGGGCGTATCTTCGGGGCGGGCTTCGGCACTCAAAAAAAGGTTGACAGGAATACCTGACTAAGCTAAGTAGCGTGCCGGGTAATATGACGTTGTGGTGGTGAGAAAAAAATCTCCCTTTAAATGATAGCAGTATGAGCTTACTTTTTTCTTACACTGTTGTCATCTGGATACTTTTGTCGGATATAGGCCGGCGCGGCCGAAGATGAGGTTGTATATGGAAGATGAGAAAAAGCAGAAGTTGCTGTTGGAAAAGCATAAAGATATCGCCAGAATCGACCAGGAGTCCAAAAGAACTCACGGATGGTATGTGCGTGTTCGATTCGTCGGCAAGACCTATTCAAAATTTTTCTCGGACAGAAAATGCGGTGGGCGCTATACAAGTCTTCTCTCCGCCATTTCATGGCGTGACAAAATGGAGAAGAAGTTGGGCAAGGTTAGAACCAACAAACACATGGTCACTGTCAGCAACTCCGGTACCGGTGTCGTTGGCGTGCGGTTGAATGAAAAGCTCAACAGGTATGAGGTGAGTTGGGTAACGCATCAGGGGAAGCAGGGGAAAACATCGGTTTCGATCAGCAAGCATGGAAAAAAGGCGGCGTTCGCCAAGGCATGCACCATTCGCCAGGAAAAAGAAAAAGCCCGCCTGGAAGGGTCGATTTGAATGCATCGTCATCGGCTTCATGACGGACACACCATTCCATAGGCATTCATTTCAATCGATCGTCTGTAAAACTGCTTGACATTTCACGAGAAAGAATGTCTAATTCTTGATTCCAAAGTTTATTCAGTTCTTTGCTGAGATCGAAAAGATATCTATAAAAAGAGGTTTATATCAATGTATGCAATAGTACGAACCGGCGGGAAACAATATCAGGTTGCCTGTGGAGATCAATTGCGTGTCGAGAAACTGGATGGGAATGTCGGAGACGTCGTCAACCTGAACGAGGTCCTGATGGTCGTCGACGGCGATGATGTCAAGATCGGTCGACCAGTACTCGAATCGGCCAAGGTCGTGGCAAAAATAGCCGAACAGGGGCGGGCGAAGAAGATCATCGTGTTCAAGAAGAAACGGCGTAAGGGCTATCAGGTCAAGCGAGGTCATCGGCAGTCCTTCACCGGTCTGATGATAGAAGAAATTTCGGCATAATATTTTCAAAGAATCAGGACAGTGTTCATCCTGGAAGACAAGGAGTAGGAGATGGCGCATAAGAAAGCGGGCGGCAGTTCACGAAATGGTCGTGACAGTTCCGGTCAAAGACGAGGAATCAAGCGCTTCGGTGGTCAGGAGGTCAAGGCTGGCAATATTCTTGTCCGCCAACTCGGTACCAGGATTCATCCCGGCACCAATGTCGGCTGTGGCCGCGATTACACTCTGTTCGCCACGGTTGACGGGATTGTCACATACGAAGATTTTGGAAAGGATAAAAAGAGAGTAAGTGTATATCCTGCAGTCTGATAGTGGTCAGACTCTTCTTTCGACAGCAGTAAAGGTTCAAAAACTCGAATACCGACAGTGGTATTCGAGTTTTTGCTTTTCTGCTGAAATGATATCAACAATCATATCCTGTGACCGAGATTGACCATGGCCTTCATCGATGAAGCAAAATTTTTTGTCAAAGCCGGTGATGGCGGTGATGGATGTGTCAGTTTCCGCCGTGAAAAATACGTTGCCAAGGGCGGGCCCAATGGCGGCGACGGAGGGAAGGGCGGTGATGTGGTCGTCAAGGCCAGCAGGAAGATACAATCCCTCATCGATTTCCGCTTCCGCTCACATTTCAAGGCGGAACGGGGCCGAGGCGGTCAGGGTAAAGACATGCACGGCAAAAAAGGCGAGGATTGCATCATCGAGGTCCCGACCGGATCGGTGATCAAGGATGAGGAGACCGGGGAAATTCTCGCCGACCTTCTCCATGATGGTGATACCTATATTGCCGCCCATGGTGGTGATGGCGGATTGGGAAACAGCCGTTTTGCCACCGGGACCAACAGAACGCCGCGATTCGCATCGAAAGGCGTTCCCGGCGTGGAGCGCTGGCTCAGAATCGAACTCAAGCTGATCGCCGATATCGGCCTGGTAGGATTGCCGAATGCCGGCAAATCCAGCTTGTTGTCAAAACTCTCCGCCGCCAATCCAAAAATAGCCGATTACCCCTTCACGACCTTGGAGCCGCAGTTGGGCGTTCTCCATTTCAAGTTCAGCGAGCCGGCAATCATCGCCGACATCCCCGGTCTTGTTGAAGGGGCGCATGCCGGCGTCGGGTTGGGGCACAGTTTCTTGCGGCATATCGAGAGGACCAGGATTCTCCTTCATGTCGTTGATGTGGCTGATGACAATTTCAAAAAAAACTTTTATACCATCGAGAAAGAATTACAGGCGTACAAGGAAGAACTCGTTGAACGCCCGCGCTTCCTGGTGCTGAATAAGATCGATCTGCTTGAACCGGCTCATGTGCAGCGCCGGGCGAAGTGGTTCCGCGACAAGGATCTTGCGCCTGTGTTGCTCTCGTGCCTGACAGGAATCGGCATTGAAGAGCTGAAGCAGGTGCTGGAGGACCATCTTGATGCGGTTTCACGCGCCAACCTGTTGTCCGCGGAGGGCAAAGACGCTCCCTGAGTCAACAGCTACACGAAAAATTTTTACTCTGCTCTGAAATCATGACTATTCAGATGCAACGCGATGATGGCCTCTATTTTCGTCAGACCTTGTTCGACAAGGCCAGAAGAGTCGTCATCAAAGTTGGCAGCGCCATCCTCACCGACCAGAACGGCATCAACCGGGCAGTCGTTCAAAATCTCGCCAAAGAGATCAGCTTTCTCCACAACAGCGGTCGCGAGGTCATACTCGTTACCTCCGGGGCGGTGGCCGCAGGCAAGAAAAAAATCGCCTTTGTTCCCCACGGTTATATAAGTCTTCCGGAAAAACAGGCCTTTGCCGCGATCGGACAGTCGTGTCTGATGCAGACCTACGAAGATGCCTTTGCCCGCCACGGAAAAAATATCGCCCAGATTCTCCTGACCTACTCCGACCTCGCCGACCGGGACAGGTTTCTCAACGTCCGTAATACCATCATGACCCTGTTCCGCTTCGGCGTCATCCCGATCATCAACGAAAATGACACGGTTTCCGTCAAGGAACTGCGGTTCGGCGACAACGACACCCTCGGCGCCCTGGTGACCAATATCATCGAGGCCGATATGTTCATCTGTCTGACCGATGTCGACGGCCTGTACAACGGCGATCCCACAGTCGACAAGGACGTCGCCCCGATCTACACCGTTGCCGAGATCACTCCGGAGATCGAACAGATGGTCGGTGGCAGCAGGAGCGATGTCGGAACGGGGGGCATGACGACCAAACTGAAGGCCGCGAAGATGGTGACGATTCGAGGGGGAAGTGCCTTTATCGGGCCCGGAAGAAGAGAGGATATCCTCCAGGGGTTGTTCGGCGGGGAACTGGTCGGCACCTTTTTCCTCCCGCGCCGGGAAAAGATGCACAGCCGCAAGCACTGGATCAGCTTTGTATTGAAACCGAAAGGCGCCCTGATCCTTGACGACGGGGCGGTCCAGGCCATCGGCGGCAGGGGCAGGAGCCTGCTGCCGTCCGGCATTCAGGCGGTGGAGGGCGAATTCGGCGTCGGCGATTCCGTCCGCTGCCTCGATGCCGACAGGGCTGCCGTCGCTGTCGGACTGATCAACTATTCGTCACGCGATGTTGAAAAAATCAAGGGTCTGAAATCAGACCAGATCATTGGAATCCTTGGTTTCAAGGACAGTGACGAGGTCATCCATCGCGACAACCTCGTTATCCTGTGAACCGGTTTCGCCATTATTGAGGATCAAAAAAAATGGACACTTCCTCTCTCGTACCGATTATCGACACAATTGCCCGGCAGGCCCGGCAGGCCTCGTATTCGCTGATGTCGCTCTCGACCGCGAAAAAGAACGATGTGCTGCTGCGGATTGCCGCTCTCCTCGAGGCTGAAAAGAAATATATCCAGGCGGAGAACGACAAGGATCTCCGGATGGGCAGGGAAAAAGGCCTGTCGGCGGCGATGCTCAACCGACTCGAGCTTTCCGATGCAGTCATCGCTTCGATGATCGCCGGGTTGCGGGAGGTCTGCGCCTTGCCGGACCCGGTCGGTGCGATCAGGGAGATGGTCAAGCGGCCGAACGGCCTGTTGGTTGGGCGGATGCGGGTACCGCTGGGGGTCATCGCCATGATCTACGAATCACGGCCCAATGTGACGATCGACGCCGCGGCCCTGTGCCTCAAGGCCGGCAATGCCGTCATCCTGCGCGGGGGATCGGAGGCCCTGCACAGCAATATCGCCCTGGCGACGATTCTCCAGCGGGCCTTTGCCGAGGAGGGAGTCGATGAAAACGCTGCGCAGGTCATCCCGGTAACCGACCGCAAGGCCGTCAACATCATGCTTTGTCAGGAGCAGTATATCGATCTCGTCATCCCGCGGGGTGGAGAGGGGCTGATCCGGTTCGTCACCGAGAACTCAAAAATTCCGGTGTTGAAACATTACAAGGGCGTCTGTCATATCTTTGTCGACAAGGATGCCGATCTTGACAAGGCGACACCGATCATCGTCAATGCCAAGGTCCAGAGGCCGGGGGTCTGCAATGCCCTGGAAGGACTCCTCCTTCACCAGGCTGTCGCTGCATCCTATCTTCCAGTGATTGCTGAGGAGTTAAGCAGACATGGCGTCGAGTTGCGAGGATGCCCCCGGTGCCTGCGGATCCTGCCGCAGATGACCGCCGCCGGGGATGACGACTGGGGGCGGGAATATCTCGACCTGAAGCTCGTGGTTCGGATCGTCGACAGCCTCGATGAGGCGCGAACCTACATCCAGCGGTACGGGTCGCAGCATACCGAGGCGATCATCACCGAGAACTACACGACGGCGCAGGAGTTCATTGCCACCATCGACGCCTCGGCCGTCATGGTCAACGCTTCAACCCGGTTCAACGACGGCGGCCAGCTGGGTCTGGGAGCGGAGATCGGCATCAGTACGACCAAACTCCATGCCTATGGACCGATGGGGCTGGAGGAGTTGACCACACGGAAATTCGTCGTTTTCGGTCAGGGACAGGTTCGAAGTTGAGGGCAAGGATCGGTCTGTTCGGCGGGACTTTCGATCCGGTACATTACGGACATCTTCGCCTTGCCGAAACAGCGCTGTCGGAATGCACTCTGGACAGGATCATCTTTATTCCGGCCGCGATGCCGCCGCATAAGCTGGCCTTTGAACTGACTCCATTCCACCACCGGGTCGAGATGCTCAGACTGGCCTTACGCCAGAGCCCTGAATTTGAATGTTCATTGGTCGAAGCACAACTTCCGGCGCCGACCTACACCGTCGAAACCTTACGACATTTGTGCCGACAATACGCCGGAGACACCGAGTTCTTCTTTCTCACGGGCCTGGACGCCTTCCTGGAGATACAGACCTGGAAGGAATACAACCGGCTGCTGGCCATGGCTTCGTTCATCGTCTCGGAACGCGAAAGAGAAAAACTCGCCCCCTTCAAGGCGCAGCTGGCCGGAGAACTGGGATATTCTACGGCAGGCCCTGTATGGAAGAGCAATGATGACAGGTTGCCGGTCCACTTCCTGACCCAGGTACCGCTGACTGTGTCCTCATCGACAATCAGGGCAAAAATTCGCCAGGGAGAACCAATCAATGATATGGTTCCCGAGGTGATCTGCCGGTATATTCTGGCGCATGACCTTTATCGGGGAGAAACTGGGCAATAATCAACAGGTGCAGTCGCAGTCCGACCATGCCCCTGCTCAAGTCATCGCTGCAATCCGGACGGGGTTGCCGCGACCGGCGCTCCGCCAATCGCCGTTGTTCGAAAAGCCGACGTCAAACAATAACCGTTACGCAGAAATACTTTTCCGGCATAAGGGGCCGTAACGAAATGGTGAAAAATGTAACGGTTATTTCGTAACGGCCCCTAAGAACTGGTGAGGAAATTGCTCTGGGAAGAACAGGTGCCGCTGATGCGGCAGGGTGTGCACAAAGAATTGGTGCAAAAGGCCTATGGGCCGGCGGCCTCCGGTGAGCCGGTGTATCCGCCGCGTCAGCATGTGTTCGACGCGATGCGGGTCACCAGCCTCGATAGCGTCAAGGTGGTGATCATCGGTCAGGATCCGTATATCAATGCCCATCCCGGGAAGGGGCCGGAGGCCCATGGACTCTGTTTTTCGGTGAGAAACGGCGTCCCCCAGCCGCCGTCGCTGCGCAATATCCTCAAGGAGATCAACGACAGCGTGTATCAGGGGCAACCCGTCAGTGTCGACAGCGATCTGACCAGACTGGCCCGACAAGGGGTGCTGCTCCTCAATGCCAGTCTGACTGTCGTCGCCGGGAAATCCAATTCCCATGCCAATCTCGGCTGGCATGAACTCACCGACGATATCATCCGAACAGTGTCACGACTCAAGGAACACGTCGTGTTCATGCTCTGGGGCTCATTCGCCCAGAAGAAGGAGGCGCTGATCGATCGCGGCAAACATCTGGTGCTGAAGACCAGCCATCCTTCACCTCTTTCGGCCCACAGGGGCTTTCTCGGATCGGGAATATTCGTCCGCTGCAATGAATACCTGATCCGTCACGGCCGGCAGCCTATCATCTGGTAGGGGCGAAAATTGCCGCCCCGGCCGATCCCGGATCATCCGGCGATCGTCTTGATGATATCTTTTTTACCTATAACCCCCTGGAGTTGCCCGTTGTCGACGACGGGCAGGGTGTGGACGTTTTTTTCCGACATGATGGTTGCGATCTCATCGACGGGGGTTTGGACGGTAACGGTGACCGCCGGTGAGCTGTAGATATCGGCAACGGTCGCCCCGGCTATTTTTCGCATTTCCTGTTCCATCTTGTCCGGATTTTCAAGGAAGAAAAAAGAGTCGAGGATGGTGACGATTGTCGGGATATGCACCTTCTTGTTCTGGTCGATCAGATCGCTTTCCGTCACAACCCCGAGAACCCTGCCGTCCGGGTCGATCACCGGCGCACCGCTGATCCCGTGAGTGGAAAAAAGCTGCGCCAACTCCTGAACGGTGGTTTCCAGCGACACGGTGATAACTTCTCTGGTCATGATATCAGAAGCATTCTTCATTGCTTTTCCTCTGGCGAATATGTGTGTGAATGGTTGAGGGCAGGGCGTCGGCAAGTTCACCGGCACTGTATCCTATCCCTCGCTGCTGCAAAAGTTCGTCACCTGCCGCTCCATGCAGGTAGACAGCCATAGCCGTTGCCTGCAGCGGCTCAAGGCCCTGGCAGACCAGGGCGCCGATGATCCCGCTCAATACATCTCCCATGCCGCCGGTAGCCATGCCGGGATTGCCGGTAGTATTGATCAGGGCCATGCCGTCATCAGCGGCAACGATGGTGCCGGCTCCCTTCAGGACCACGACGATCGGCTGATCGTTGCGCTTGAACAGCGTACACGCCTTGCGGGCCGCGTCAAGACGGTTATCCTGGATTTCCTGGACCGAGACATTGGCCAGACGGCCGAGTTCACCGGGGTGGGGGGTGAAGATCCGTGGTCCGGCAGGCTCGCCGACCTGGTCGCGATGGGTGGCCAGGATGTTGAGCGCATCGGCATCGATGATCAGCGGCTGGTGGAGGTATTGGTACAGAAACAGGACCAGTTCGGCGGTCGCAGGATTGGTGCCGAGGCCCGGTCCGAGCACGATCGCCTCTTTGTCTTTTGCCGCCTGAAGAATATGCTCTTTATCGGCGATACCGATAAAGGAAGGGCAGTTGCAAAGCGGGATCGTCATCGCCTCGAGCAGGGCGGTTTCAAAGATGGCGTTCAGCAGGTGCGGCACACAGAGGCTGACCAGGCCGCATCCGCTGCGGAGGGCCCCCCGGGCGGCCAGCAGCGCCGCCCCGGTCTTGCCCGGTGATCCGGCGAGGATGAGGAGATGCCCATGGCTTCCCTTGTGTGATGCCTTGTCACGGCGCAGAGGTTTCGACCACTGCCGGCAGGTCGATTCGGTGATCAGCTCTGCAGCAATATCGGCCTTATGTATCACTTCCGGGGGGATGCCGATATCGATGATCCGCAGGACCCCGCTCATGTCCGAACTGCTGTGGATATAATGGCCGGGCTTGGGGCAACCGAAGGTTACGGTGTAGTCGGCCCGGATGCACTTGCCGAGGATTCGACCGCTGTCCGAATCAAGACCGGATGGAATATCCACCGATACGACGGGAACGGATCGGGCGAACTCGGGCTGATTGATGAGGTCGATGACGTCGGCGAAATGGCCGTCGATGTCGCGGCCGAGACCGGTCCCGAAAAGGGCGTCGATAACGGCATAACAGGGAAGACCTCGGGATTCGATCTGTTTGAGAAGGACCGGGATGGTGCTGACCCGCACCTGGCTGTCGATGATATGGAAGGGCAGTTTGAGTTTTGCGACGATCTGGAAGTTGACTGCGGCATCGCCGGTGAGAACATCAGGGTTGACCAGGATGAAAAAGATCGGTTGGCACCCTCGCTGGTGGAGGTGACGACCGATGACGAAGCCGTCGCCGCCGTTGTTGCCGGGACCGATAAAAATCAGGGCGAAGGAGTTTTCGCAGGGGCCGAGATCCCTGATCATCTCATGGACGGTCCCAAGTCCGGCGTTTTCCATCAGGACGATCCCGGGAATCCCGAAATCCTCGATGGCGCTGCGATCGAGAGCCCTCATCTCAACGGCTGTAGGCAATTTCATGATAATTTCCTGAGGTTGTGCCGGTCGCAGGCGAAATAATCACCACCCTTTGTGATGTATATAGGTTGCGCAACAGGTGTGTCAACGCCTGAAACAACAAAATCGGTTCCGGGGCAAGGTTGACTTCAGTTTATTGCCCAGACGTGGCATTCCGATCAAGTTCAATACGTTTTCCGCACAACTCGCATGGCTTGAAGCCGGCATCGATCGCCACTTCGATATCCCTGAACTCAAGGGTGCAATGGTCGTCGTGATAGTCTTTGCAGCCGGGCAGGTGAAAGATCCGGTTCCTGGCGTCACCATGGAGCGGAAGCGGCTGGGCCGTCGTGGCGGCGGCAACGGTTGGAGCGCCGGTTTTGCCCGGTTTTATTCTCTTCATGCAGGCGATGATCGCCGACTGCAGGCGATTGAACAGAGGCGAGAAGACCCTTTTCAGGTTGATCACAATGAAAGTGGTGATTTTTTCCGGAATCAGCGGCTGTTCATTCGCCACCTGGCGGATAAAGAAGAGGGCCATCAGCAGAATCACGGTGTTCGGGCCCCACATCGCCGGACCAATCGGCAGCGTCTGGTCCTTGGCCACCATTTTGGCGAACGTGAAGAGGACGTAATACAGAATAAAAACCGCCAGCCCCATCGGCACGCCGATGGCCCGGCGGCCGGGACCGGCCTGCAGACCGAGCGGCAGGCCGAGCAGGCAGAGGATGAGACAGCCGGCAGGCAGAACCAGCCGTTTATGGTATTCGATGATCAGCACCCTCCCTTTTTCAGTCGAATTCCATCCGAACTCCTTGGCCTTGGCGAGCAGTTCGGGCATCGTCAGGGTTCCCCGGCTGAAGGTGTTGGCCGCCGCCGAGGGGAGCTGGAGGGGGATGTTGAGCTGGTACCGGTCAAACTGGACGACCTGGGAATTCGGGGTGTCCGGGCGGTGCAGACTACCGTTGCGGAGAATGATGGTCACCTTCATCCGCTCGACATCGCTTTTCATCCTGCCGGAGGAGGCCATGGTAATGGTCGGAATGACCTGGCCGCGCATATCGGAAACCCAGACATCCTGCCATTCTCCGGTCTCCTGGTCGATTTTGCCGACGTAGACGACCAGGTCGCCCAGGGCCTCGGTAAACTGGTGTTCCTGAATCCCCTTGTCGATTTTTTCCTTGAGGAGTTGATATGTAAGCTGTTTCATGGCAACTTCGCTTACCGGGATCAGGACGACCGAGAAATAGCTGGTCAGCAGGGCGATCAGGAAGGCGACCACGATGACCGGCGGCAGGATCTGGTATATGCTGATCCCGCCGGCCTTGAAGGCGAGGATCTCCGAATCGTTGGCGAGCCGCGAGAATCCGATGGTGATTCCCATCATCGCCGCCATCGGAATGGAGTAGAGGAACATGTTGGGAAACAGATAGGAAAAGAGACGGACGAAGTCGGTGAACCCGATCTTCAGATCAAGGACAAAATTGAGGAAAGGGATGAGCTTGACCAGGAAAAACACACAGTTCATGATCAGAAAGCTGGCAAAAAACGGGGCCAGCATTTCGGTCGCAAGATAACTGTAGAGCAGGAACGGAAGGCGCAGTGAAGGTGATTTCATATCCAGGGAATTTCAGACTTGCTTGATCACGGTGGCCGGGAAACAGGCTGCCACTGGATCGGTCGGGGAAGTATCTCGAGGACATTACTGAAAAGTGCTTTCACAAACAAGCAGTAAGTTGCCGGATGCCGAGTTTTTGTACTCCGGCGCAACAGGGATGGAACAACCATGGATGCACGAGGCGTAGATGCCGCTCTGCTTCAGGCCTGGGCAAGACAACTGCAGGATGAGTTCGGTCAGGTCTGTTTCCAGTATTCCCTTGATCTTTTTCACCCGGTCATCGAGATCATCGACACCACCGAAATCCTTGGCCGCTGGCAGCGGCACATCCGGACCATCGGTATCAGTCGCCACGTCGTTGTCGACCATGGCTGGGATGCGACGATCAATGTCCTGAAACACGAGATGGCGCATCAGATCTGCGACGAGGTCTTCGGCTGCCATGGGGCGCCGCATGACGATCGGTTTCGCCGGGCCTGCGTCATGCTGGGACTGCCGGAGGAATTCAGCCGGGCCCGCCTTGATCCCTCCTGTTTCCAGGCTTCGGCGGCGGTCGCCATGCACGGGAACGACCGCCGGGGGAAGCTGATCGAACGGGTCCGCAAGGTCCTGGCACTGTCCCGATCGGCCAATGAATATGAAGCCCGATTGGCCCTGGAGACCGCGGTGCGGATCATGAACCGGCACGAGCTGGAGAGGGCCGAGGTCGAAAACCCCCTCAACGAGGCGACCTACAGGATCATCTCCCTTTCCCGGCAACGGGTCCATCTTTACCAACGGCTGATCGCCTCGCTGCTCTCCCGCCATTTCAATGTGCGACTTATCCATTCCCGAATCTATGACCCCGAAGTCGACGTGGTATACAGGTCGTTTGAAATTTTGGGTCGGCGTGACAGTGTGGAAATTGCCGAGTACTGCTATCATTTTCTCGAAAACAGGCTGGCATCACTCTGGAATGTCCACCGCAAGGGCCTTTCCGGGCTGGCGCGAGGGTTGAAAAACAGCTATTATTGCGGCGTTCTGCAAGGATTCGAACAGAATTTGACCCGGAATCGAAAAGAAGAAAAGACCGCGGCAGTGGGGAAGGGCGGCGGCAGGCACCTCGACGTGGTGCAATCGCAACTCGTCGCCGGTGATTGCGAGGTGGAGGCCCTGGTGGCCAGAAGGTATCCGCGGCTGAAAAACCAGGGCGGCAGGAAGACCCGGGTCAACCCGGCGCTGTTTGCCCAAGGCATCGACGCGGGACGGGAGATAACGCTCAGGACCGGGATCAGGGAAGGAACGGCCGAGAGTCGTGGCCTCAACCTGCTGCCGGAAAATTAATGATAAAGGGACAAGGAGACGACATGCACCTGTTTGAAACCAAGGATGGAGATCGCTGGGTGTGCATCACCTGCGCCGAAGAGAAGAAAGAGACCATACAGGAGAATGGCTGGGAATGGATCCTCGATCGGGAGGACCAGGTCCTGCGCTGCGTCCTCTGCGGCCACCCCGATTACGATTTCGAGGATTGATCCGTCAACTGCGGTAGATGTAGCGTCGTGGCCTCGGGATCCGACGGCCACGACGCTACATCGCCTTCATCAACCTTTTGTTTCCGACAGCGGGGACTCGATGGTGACATCGAGCCAATGCTCGTCCCACCATTCCTTCGGCATCGAGAAGACCCCGTTGATCAGCATCGAAAAGTGCAGGTGGTCGCCGCCGGCCATACCCGAGGTCCCGGTCAGGCCGAGGATTTTCCCCTTCTCCAGGGTGTCGCCGACGGCGACGTTGATCTGGCTCAGGTGCGAGTAGAGGCTGAACACGCCCTGGCCATGGTCGAGGATCACCATGTTGCCGTAGATGCCGAGGTAGTCGGCATAGACGACCCGGCCGGTATTCGCGGCCTGAACGCCGATCCGCTCGGTCGAGGCGATATCGACGCCGAGGTGGACCTGCTTGTCGATCTCCTTGTCCTGGTAGTAATAGGTGCGATGATCGGCAAACCCGGCCTTCGGGCTGCCCAGCATGCGCAGGAACCTGCCTTTCCATAGCCGTTCCGGCGTCGATTTGAGACAGGCCTCGGAGATGACCTTGTTGTTGGCGTCACGGATTGCATTATTGATATAGAGATATTTCTCGACCGGTGTGCCCTGCATTTCCGGATAATGCTGTTCGAACTCGGGGATCTTGGCGTTGAGAAAGCCATCGCCGATATTGATGCGGTCATGCTGCTGGGCGATCTTCTGGAAAACCGGGGCAAAAGCCATGACCGCCGTGTTGCCGGCCTTGTCGGTGGCGCTGACCTTCGCCTCGCTGATGCCTGCGGCATCATAGGGCAGGGCAAAGTAGGCGATAAAGGTATTCGGGCGATCGGGGCCGACAGGGTACCCGGGATTGGTCTGACCGTTGATGGTCACGCCATGGGAACAGTCGGGCTCGGAGACCTTATAGATGGCGATACCGGTGCCGCCGGGAGAGATATAGCGCTCACCATGCAGCAGTGCGACCACCGGCGGTTTGAGGTCGAGGGTGATGTCCCTGGTCACCGTCGTGCGGTTGCCGCCCAGCCATCCTCTGAACGAGAAGTCCCGGGCTTCGAGAGTAACCTGGATCTCTCCTTCCTTGAACCCGAATTTCTGGGGTTCGAAGGTGACCTCCCCCTTTTCTTCGGCGGGCCCGATCATGCCGAGATAGCCGGTTCGAGGATTTTCCTTCAGCGACAGTTGTTTCGTCGTCTCGCCCTGGACGGCGGTGAGGGTCACTTGTCGGATACCGCTTTTGCGATCGGTGACCGTAAACGCGATTTTTGCCTGCTTGCCTATGTAGCTGGGGTTGTCTTTGAAGGAGGCGAGGGGCTTTTCTCCTTCAAAAAAGAGGAAAAAGGCGGTGGCGCCGGCAATGAGCACGGCGACAGAGAAAAAAACGACAATAGATTTTCCGATGTTGCTGGAACCACTACTTTTTTTCTTCAGTCTTCTGGTTTTCATGGTCTGAAAATATCCTTTGTAACAGATCTAATGGGGAAATCGAAACATCATCAGCGCTGCCAGATGATCTCGTATTTTTCGATATGGAGGTCCTTTGCCGGGACGATGGTCAGCCGCTTGGAGATTTCCTGCTCCAATTGGAGGATGGTCAGCTCTTCTTCCTTCAGCAGCATGTCGGCGATGCGGGGGTGGACCCTGACGGTCACGGTGTTGCCGGAGGCCTTGGCCGCGTTGCGGCTGAGCTTCCGGAAAATATCGTAGCAGATCGTCCGCCGCGACTTCAACATCCCTTCGCCGGCGCAGTAATGACAGGGTTCGCACATCATCTGGTGCAGGTTTTCGCTGTTTCTCTTCCTGGTCATCTGAACCAGGCCGAATTCGGAGAGCTTGAGGATATTGATCCGGCTCTTGTCTTTCTTGACGGCTTCCTTGAACGTGGCGAACAGCTCTTCGCGATGGAACTCATCTTCCATGTCGATGAAGTCGATGATGATGATCCCGCCGATATTGCGCAGTCGCAGCTGGTAGGCGATCTCCTTGGCGGCCTCGATGTTGGTCTTGAAGATCGTCTCGTTGAGGTCGTTCTTGCCGACAAACCGGCCGGTGTTGACGTCGATGACGGAGAGGGCCTCGGTGCTCTCGATAATGATATAGCCGCCGGAACGGAGCCAGACCTTTTTCTCGATGGCCCGGTTGATTTCGACCTCGATGCCGTGGGCCTCGAACAGAGGGCTCTCGCCCTGGTAGAGGGATATCCTGTCCTGCAGTTGCGGGGCGAAGGCGCGGACGAAATGGAGCAGCTTTTCATGGGCGGTCTTTTCGTCGATGATCAGCCGGTCGACATCGTTGGTGAACAGGTCGCGGACGGAGCGGAGGGTGATGTCGAGGTCTTCGTAGACCAGGGCAGGGGACTTCGAGCTCCTGGCGAGATCCCTGATCTCGTCCCAGAGGAGCATCAGGAATTCCATGTCGGCCTCGAGTTCCTCCACCTTGGCGTGCTCGGCGACCGTCCTGACGATGAATCCGGTTCCCTGCGGCCTGATCTCCTCGATCTGTTCCTTGAGGATGGTGCGGATTTCCTCATTCTCGATCTTTCGCGACACCCCGATATGATCGGTCAGGGGGATGAACACCAGGTTGCGGCAGGGCAGGGTGATATGGCATGTCAGTCGGGCGCCCTTCGTGCCGATCGGATCCTTGCTGACCTGGACCAGCACGTCCTGACCCTCGGTGAGAAGATCCTCGATATTGGCGCCGTGCGATCTGCCGCTGCCGGTTTCACCGGGCACGGGCGACAATTCGTCAATGGCCGGGGACGATTCCCGACCAAGCATCCGATTCTCGATATCCTTTTCGGAGATGTGGACATCATCGACGTAGAGAAATCCGGTGCGTTCGAGGCCGATGTCGACGAAGGCCGCCTGCATTCCCGGCAGGACCCGGACGACCCGGCCGCGATAGATATTGCCCTTGAGACCTTTCTCCATCGGTCTCTGCATGTGGAACTCGGTCAGGATGCTATTTTCGACAAGGGCCAGGCGTACCTCATAGCTCCTTGAATTTATGAGAATATCAATACTCATTGGTTGGGTAAAGCATCTTTTATTTAAATTTCTTAAGAAGAAAGGTTATATTTTAGAACTTCTCAGTATACAGCATCTGATATCCGAATCGCCATAAATATTGAAGATATAATATATTACTGGATTTGATATTCCGTGCAGCCCATTATTCTCCCAGTCTCGGTCATTGTCCCGACCTGCAATCGCCGGGAGCTGCTGGTACGAGCTCTGCGCTCGGTCAGCCGCCAATCGCTGCGGTGCAAGGAGATTGTCGTGATCGACGACGCCTCGACCGACGGCAGCAGGGAGTATATCGAGGCCTGTTTCAATCAGGGCGCGCCTCCCGTCATCCGCTGGTTCCGTCTCCCGTCCAACCAGGGGCCGGCCGCAGCCCGGAATTTCGGGATACGGCAAGCCCGGTGCGAGCTGGTCGCCTTTCTTGATTCCGATGATCACTGGGAGCCGCAGAAACTTCAACGTCAGGCAGAAGCGATGGAACGTTTTCCACAGTATCTGATCAGCCACACCAGGGAAAGGTGGCTGCGGCGGGGGCAGCATCACATTCAGAAATCGCGGCAGATTCCCCGCCATGGAGAGATCTTTTCCCACTGTCTCGAACTCTGCGTTGTCGGCATGTCGACGGTCATGGTCCGTCGCGAAATCTTCGCCTCGATTGGTCTGTTCGATGAAGGGATGCGCTGCTGCGAGGACTATGATTTCTGGCTGCGGGTCAGCAGTCGCTATCCTTTCCTTCTCGTCGACGAGGAGTTGACGATCAAGGAAGGCGGAAGGGAAGACCAGCTTTCCCACCAGCACCGGGTAGGGATGGACCGGCTGCGTATACACTCCCTGGTCCGGTTGCTCCAATCCGGTGGTCTCAACGGCCACCAGCAGAACCAGGCCTTGGAGCGGTTGCGGCAGAAATGCGAGATCTACGGCAAGGGCTGCTGCAAACACGGCAAGGAGCAGGAGGGCCGGCGATACCTCGCCCTTGCCGCCGGAATCTCCGCAGAGGACGGTGCAGGATGGAACCTGTGACAGCAAGCCGATCCTGGCGGGATCCCTCCCGTTATCTTCGGCATATCCACGTGGAGGCGGACTGTGTCGATCTGCCGGCGACCCGGGAGATTCTCGAACGGGCGCAGCTGCCATGGTCGGTTGTCACCGAGAGCCGCCCATGTGGAGAATTTGCCGATGATTACCCGAGCAGTCTTGGGCGGGGCAAGCAGCATCTCTACCTCTGTCGCAACCGCGGCCAGTTTTTCAAGCCGTGTCCCGGGACGAAGGAATACCTCTGCTGCAAGTACGAGGTCCTCAGCACCGGCATGAACTGCCCGATGGACTGTGTCTACTGCATTCTCCAGGCCTACCTGAACAGCCCGTGGATAACCCACTACGTCAATACCGACGATCTGCTGGCGGAACTGGACCAGGTCCTCGACGCCGATCCCGGGCGTCTGCATCGCATCGGTACCGGCGAGTTCACCGACTCCCTTGCCCTCGACCGCCTGACCGGACTGAGCAGAACCCTGGTCCATTATTTCGCCGGCAAACCGAATGCCGTGCTTGAATTGAAGACCAAGAGCGCCGTCATCGACAACCTGGCGGCGCTGCATCATCGCGGCCGTACGGTGGTCGCCTGGTCGTTGAACAGCCCCCCGGTCATGCAGCGGGAGGAGTTGCGTTCGGCAACCCTGGAGGAGCGGATCGATGCCGCCTGTCGCTGCGCCGGCTGGGGTTACAGGCTGGCCTTCCACTTCGATCCGATCATCGATCATCCCGGCTGGCAGGAAGGCTATGCCGAGACGATCCGGATGCTGTTTGCCCGGGTGCCGGCGCAATCGATCGCCTGGATTTCCCTTGGCGCCCTGCGGTTTCTGCCGAAGCTGAAGGAGATCGGGATTGGACGGTTTCCCCAGTCGAGGATGTATTTCCAGGAGTTCATCGATGGACTCGACGGCAAATGCCGCTATTACCGTAAGCGCAGAGTCGGATTGTACCGCTATATTTACAATCTGCTCAGGCAGTATGCCGATCCTCAAACCTGCATCTATTTCTGCATGGAGAGCAGGGAAATATGGCGCGAGGTCATGGGCTTCGACCCTGAGGAGTTCGGCGGCATCGGCGCCATGCTCGACCGGACGGTTTTCCCGGATCATGACCGGCCGCGACGATAGCCGTCGGCCTCTGTCGACCGACGAAGAACCGATAATCACTTGTCCTTTCGGAATTCCATCGTATACTGCACCTCGGAACAGATCACACCATCATCAGTCAAGGAGAACACATCATGTTGAATAAAGTCATGCTCATCGGCAACCTCGGCAAGGACCCTGAGATCCGCTACACCCAGGCGGGGACTGCGGTCGCCACCTTCAACCTCGCCACGACCGAGCGGTTCAAGGGGAAGGATGGGCAGATGCAGGACCAGACCGAGTGGCACCGGGTCGTTGCCTGGGCCCGTCTGGCCGAGATCTGCGGCGAATACCTCCATAAAGGATCGAAGGTCTATATCGAGGGGAGACTGCAGACGCGGAAATGGACCGACCAGAACGGCAACGAGAAATACACGACCGAGATCGTCGCCAGGGAGATGAAGATGCTGAGTCCGCGCGGCGGCACGGACCAGGACTCGTATGGCGGCTACCAGGAGCCGCCATTTCCTGATTCCCCTCCCGGCATGACGGGGACCGGAGAAGATGTCCCGTTCTGAGATGCGGCAAAGGCCTTGACGGTAACGGAGGGGTTGAAATGAATGAGGATCAGGGGGAGGTGCTTGAAGGCGGGCTCTTGACCGGAGGCCCGGTCATTCCTATTGTCAATGGATAAGACCGGCCTTCGGATGCCGCCCTCCTGCCCCCGGCAGGGGATCCCCTTAATCATCATGTCTGATTGTTGAATTGCGATGGATTATTACGAAACACTCGGTGTCTCCAAAACGGCTACTCCCGAGGAAATAAAGAAAGTGTATCGGAAGCTCGCCCTGAAGTACCATCCTGACCGGAACAACGGCGACAAGTCCGCTGAAGAGAGATTCAAGCAGATCAGCGAGGCCTACGCCGTGCTCTCCGACGCCGAGAAGAAACGGCAGTACGACACCTTCGGGTCGACCCAGTTCCACCAGCGGTACTCGCAGGAGGATATTTTCCGCAATTTCGACATCAATGAAATACTGCGGCAGTTCAATTTCGGTCGCGGCTCGCAGAATTTTCAGTCACACTCCAACATGGGCGGCGGGCAAGGGGCGTTTTCTTTTTTCGGCAATGACATGCGAGGTGGATGTGGATCGGGCGGCTGTGGTCAGCAGGTCAAAGGACAGGACCTGACCTATCAGATCACCGTCACCCTCGAGGATGTCATGCACGGGGCCGAGCGCAATATCACCCTGCGGACCAACGGCACCCCCCAGAACGTCAGCGTCAAAATTCCGAAGGGAATCGAGGCCGGCAAGAAACTGCGGCTCAAGGACAAGGGCGGGGCCTCGCCGACCGGAGGACCGCCGGGCGACCTGTTCCTGAAGGTGGAGATCGCCCCGCACGAGCGCTTCGTTCGCGAGGGCGACGATCTGGTGATCGAGAAACTGGTCTCGTTCAGCGAGGCCTGCCTCGGAACCAAGGTCGAGGTCGAAACGATCGATGGCAAGAATTTCGTCGTGACGATCCCGCCGGGTTCGGTCAATGAGTCACGTCTGCGGTTGAAGGGACACGGACTGCCGGTGGGACCGATCGGCGATCGCGGCGACCTCTATGTCAAGCTGGGAGTGGCGGTGCCGAAGGAATTGAACCAGGAACAGGAAGACCTCATCCGCGATCTCCAGAAGCTCGGTCTGTAGCCGGATAGCGGCAAAAACAAAAGGCCTCTCACCCCATCCCGATGAGTGGATGGGGTGAGAGGCCTTTTTTTTGGCGTGGTCGCGGTCGCAACCGTCAATAGCGCTGGTCGGCGAAATTGAGCCAGCCGCCGGCGGCGACGAGGTCGCGATCGAGGCTGTTCAGCGTGAAGGTGCAGGCCACCGGAGACTGGGCCGCCGCATCGGAGACGGCCGTCATGATGTTCTGCTGCAGATCGACCCTGACCTCGATATTGCCGGTCATCGCGAACAGCCGGTCCAGATCGTCCCTGCCCAGTTCGATGGCGAGGATGCCGCAGTTGAACATGTTCTGCCGGAAGATCCGGGCAAAGCTGCCGGCGACGATGAGGTTGATATCGTTGACCTCGAAGGCCCATACCGCATGTTCCCGCGATGAGCCGCAGCCGAAGTTGTCGCGGGTGATCACGACCCTGGCGCTCTGCATCGCCGGCGACTGGTTGTCAAAGGGCACGCCGTCGAGCAGCAGGTCTTCGAGAAGATGCGGTTTGAGTGCCGACTTGGTGATTTCGGTAAGGTATTTCGCCGGAATGATCTCGTCGGTATTGATATCGTTTCTGTCCAGAAAGATTGCTGGACCACCGAATTCTTTCATTGTTTTCGCCTCTCTTGCAGTATCAAAGGAATGTCCGCGGATCGGTGATCGCCCCGGTGACGGCGGCGGCGGCGGCGGAGTAGGGGCTCATCAGGTGGACCATGCCGCCCTTGCCCATCCGCCCGTTGAAGTTGCGGTTGGTCGTCGAGGCGCAGACCTCGCCCTCGGCCAAAACGCCTGAACTCATGCCGAGACAGGCCCCGCAGGTGGGATTGAGGACGCAGAAACCGGCATCCATGAAGATCGTGATGATCCCCTCCTGCAGCGCCTGATTGAAGATCTTCGGCGTTGCCGGGGTAACGATGCCCCTGACCCCCGCCGCCAGATGGCGGCCCTTGAGCAGCGCCGCGGCGTCGCGCAGGTCTTCGATCCGGCCGTTGGTGCAGGAACCGATATAAACCTGGTCGACCGGGGTCCCGGCCATCTCGCCGATATCCTTGACCTGATCGGGCTTGTAGCCGAAGGTGACCTGGGGGGGAAGATCGGTGACGTCGATCTGTATCGTCCCGGCATAGGCGGCATCATTATCGGAATGCCATTTGGCGAAATCGGCAACCGCTGCATCGATATCGGCATACTGGTCCTGGATGAAGGGCCACAGGTATTCGGCCGTCACCCGGTCGGGCAGGCAGATGCCGCAGGTGGCGCCGGCCTCGACGGCCATGTTGCAGATCGTCATGCGTGCCGCCATGCCCATCGCGTCGATCACCGGACCGACAAACTCGATGACCTTGTCGGTGGCGCCGTTGACGGTCAGTCGCTTGATGATCGCGAGGATGACGTCCTTGGCGGTGACGCCGGGCTGGAGATTGCCGCTGATCGCAATCTTCAGCGTCTGCGGCAGGCGGAAGGAGCAGACGCCCTTGTAGATGCCGACCTGAAGATCGGTGGTGCCGACCCCGGCGGCGAAGGCGCCGAAGGCGCCATGGGTGCAGGTGTGGGAGTCGCCCATAATGACGGTATAGCCGGGGCGGACAAAGCCCTTCTCCGGGAAGAGGGCGTGGCAGACGCCGTTGGCGCCGACATCGAAAAAGTCCTTGATGCCGTGCCGTTTGGCCCAGTCGCGCATGATCTTGCCCTGGGCCGCGGTCTTGGAGTCTTTGGCCGGGGTGACGTGATCGATGACCGCCTTGATCTTGTCAGGGTCGAAAACCTTGTCCATGCCCTTGGCCACCAGATCCATGATGGCGATCGGGGTGGTGATCTCATGGCACATCACGACATCGAGATCGAGCACCATGTTTTCGGCGGAGGGTGTATCCCGAAGGTGGGCCGCGAAGATCTTTTCAGCAATGGTCTTTCCCATTGATCAACTCCAGAAGAAAAATGATAGAAATGTATGCGGGATAGGTTGGATTTGCTTCTCATGGCGAACATGGTAAGATAGCCACGATCCCGGCAGTTTGCCGGCGCTGCCCGGATCGTCGGAAGTCCCGTATTCTACTCGAAAAACAACATGGTTGCGAGTCCTTAATTGTTCAAGGTGCCTGGATCTTCGCCGCCTTCACCTTCCCCTCGTTGAGGAGACACCGCCATGACCGCCTTCCGCCGCATCCTCCTGTCAGCGCTTCTTCTCCTGCTCCTGCCGCATGCCGGTCAAGCGGCGCATGGCATCTCCCTCTCGGAGACACTCAAATACCCGCCGGGCTTCACCCATGTCGACTATGTCGACCCGGACGCGCCGAAAGGCGGCAAACTCATCCTCCACAGCATCGGCAGTTTCGACCAGATGAACCCCTTCATCCTCAAGGGAACGGCACCGCTCGCCATCGACAGCCTGGTCTTCGAACCGCTCGCCGAGGGCAGCCTCGACGAACCGTTCGCCCAGTACGGCTTGATCGTCAAGGATATCGAGAAGGCCGCCGACAACCTCTCGGTGATCTTCACCCTCAACGACAAGGCGAAATTTTCCGACGGCAGTCCGGTCACCGTCGAGGACATCGCCTTCTCGCTCGAAACACTGAAGAGCGACAAGGTTCATCCATTTTATTCGTATTATTACAAAGATATTGTCGGCGCCGACATCCTCGACCGGCAGCGGATCAGGTTCCGGTTCGCCCAGAAAAACCGGGAACTGCTGATGATCGCCACCCAGATCCCGGTGCTGTCGAAGGCATACTATACGACCTACGGTTTCGGCGAGGAGACCGCGGCCGGGGATATGCTCCGGCCGCCGGTTGCCAGCGGACCCTATACCATCGCCGCCGTCAATCCCGGCAAGTCGATCACCTACAAACGCAATCCCCGGTACTGGGGCCAGGAGCATCCGATGCGCAAGGGGATGTTCAACTTCGACGAGATCACCATCAAGTACTACAAGGATCCGGTCGTGGCGCTCGAGGCCTTCAAGGCCGGGGAATTCGATTTCATGATGGTCAATATCGCCAAGCAGTGGGTGCGCGACATGCAGGGGGGGAAATTCGGCCCCGGCGGGATCGTCAAAAAGATCTATCCGCACTCGAACAATGCCGGGATGCAGGGTTTTCTGATGAACACCCGGCGGCCGTTTTTTGCCGACCGCAGGGTCCGGCAGGCGCTGGGGCTGGCCTTTGATTTCGAATGGACCAACGCCTCGCTGTTTTTCGGCCAGTACAGCCGCAGCACTTCGTACTTCAGCAACTCGTATCTCGCCGCGACGGGTTTGCCGTCCACAGCCGAACTGGCGTTGCTCGAGAAATTTCGCAACGACGTGCCGCCGGAGGTCTTCACGACCCCGCTGCAGGCGCCGGTGGTGGAAGGCAAGTCCGGGCTGCGCGACAACCTGCGCCGGGCCAAAGACCTGCTGGCGGAGGCCGGCTGGACCATCCGTGACGGCAAGCTGGTCAACGGCGAGGGCAAGGCTTTCAGTTTCGAGATACTGCTGTCGTCGGCGACATTCGAACGGGTCATGGCCCCGTATGTCAAAAATCTGCAAAAACTCGGGATGGAGGTCCGCTATCGGACGATTGACCCGGCCCTCTATGAACAGCGGCTGCAGAAGTTCGATTTCGACATGATCGTCCATGTCTATGGGCAATCGCAATCGCCGGGCAACGAGCAGCGCAATTTCTGGCATTCGGAATCCGCCAATCGCTCCGGATCGAGCAACTACGCCGGCATTTCCTCGCCAGTCGTCGATTTCCTGGTCGACAGGATCATCTACGCTCAGTCCCAGGAAGAGCTGACCGCCGCCTGCAAGGCCCTCGACCGGGTGCTGTGGTACGGCTACTATCTCGTTCCGAACTGGTACATGGCCGGCCATCGGCTCAGTTATTATCAAAAATTCTCGCAACCTGAGAAATATCCCTTGTATTACAATTATCTCCAACTCCTGATGACGTGGTGGAGCAGGACCGATAAATAACCGATACTGTTTATGATTACACGATATTGCCGCGGCCGGGATCTGAAAAGGCCTGCACATGGGTCTAAATGACTGTTTCTTGGTGAGAAATTGTTCTTTTCCCTTGACTACCGGAAATTCAATCTGATAAGAAGGTTACAGGTTCTCCGATGCCGGGAGAGATGTACTGCGGGGAGGTGCACGTTTTTTCATTGACAAGAGCACGTTTCTTGTCGCTACGGTGGAGGTTGGTTGGTATGTCTGAACGTGTTCAAGGAAAGGTCAAATGGTTCAATGCGAGCAAGGGATACGGATTCTTGGAAAGACCTGATGGAGAGGCCGATGTTTTCGTCCACTTCAGCGCCATCCAGGGGGAAGGGTTCAGAAGCCTTGAAGAAGGTCAGGCCGTGGAGTTTTCGGTGACCAAAACCGATAAGGGACTGCAGGCCGAGAATGTGGTCAAGCTGAGCTGACCGTACAACCGTGAATTGTCACAACCCGACCGACAGCCAGCCTGCCGGCCGGGTTTTTTTATGGAATCGGCAACAGGCTGTCAGCTGCCCGCAATGGACAAGGGTGATGACGTGATCGACATGGGCAGACAGATCAGTATCTACTTGAAGGATCTGGACGAAACACGATTTTTCGGATGTGAATTGGGGAAGCTGGCACTTCCCGGCGACGTGATCTGTCTCGACGGCGATCTCGGGGCGGGGAAAACAACCTTGACGCAGGCTATCGCCCAGGGCCTGCAGGTGCCGGATTCCGAATATGTCACCAGCCCCTCCTTTGCCGTTCTCCATCAATATCCCGGCCGCATTCCCCTCTACCACATGGATTTTTACCGTCTGCACGATGCCTCGGAGATCCTTGATCTCGGCCTCGATGAGTACTTTTCCCTGTCCGGGTTGACGGTGATCGAATGGCCGACCCGGGCGGCCGGTATCCTGCCGGCCCATCGTCTGGAACTGACGCTTGAAAATCCGGGCGATGACAGCCGGATCATCCGCTGCGCCTGCCCGCCCGAATGGGAAGCGCGACTTGCCGCTCTGTTCAGCCAATTCCCCGGTCTCCTGCTTGAATCACCCCGGGGACACTGACGTCGGAGCGGCTGCCCGACCCTTGCATCCCTCCTCGTTTTCGCTTGACGCCGGCAATGAAACTGCTATGCTGCAGGGCCGCGCGTACCACCAATCAGGCCACCGTTGCCTTGCCGATAAACATCATAATTCATATAGATAAATGAAAAAATCAAACATAGTTCTCAAGGATTGTCTGAAGACCTTCACGATCGACCAGGACAAGGCGATCCGCCCCGAGGATACGCTTGCCAGATTCTATGCCCAGGTCAAGAAACTTGACTGCGTCATTGTCAACGAAGTCAAGCGGATCGACAACGGCCGGCTCGACATCCCCGTCTACTTCAGCATCTGCGGCGAGGCGGCAAGCAGACTCACCGGGACCAAAAAACAGATGGGCAAAGGGGCGCATCCGGTGCAGGCCGAGGCCTCGGCCTGCATGGAACTGGCCGAGCGTTTTTCGTTCTTCGCGTTCAAAAACAACGCCGGCCATTTCATCACCGGTGATTACAAGACGATGCGGGAGCAGGGCTATCCGCTGCTGGATATCCGGCTGCTGCTGCACTCGGTCCATGACGAGACAACGACTCCGGCGCAGCTGGAGTCGCTGCTGGAAGATATCCCGATGCAATGGACCTGGGCCACCAACATGACCAGGGGGGAGGAGGTGCTGGTCCCGTTTTCCTGGTTTTTCGCGATCAACGAGTTCAACGGGCCATCGGCCGGCAACACCTACGAGGAGGCGGCCCTGCAGGGGGTATGCGAGATCGTCGAGCGCCATGTCTGTTCCCGTATCAATCGTGAACAGATACCGACGCCGGCCATCGATCCCGATTCGGTGCAGGATCCGGTCGCCAGGGAGCTGCTGGCAAAATTCGCGAGGCATGGGATCGAACTCCACCTCCATGATTTTTCCCTCGATACCGGGATCTGTACGGTCGGGGCGCTGGCGATCGATCGTTCGACCTTCCCGGAAACAAGCGAGATCGTCTACACCGCCGGGACGACTCCGCATCCGGAAAAAGCGCTGATCCGGGCGGTGACCGAGGTCGCCCAGCTGGCCGGCGACTTCAACAGCGGCTCGAACTACGTCGCCTCCGGCCTGCCGAAGCCGCTCGCCATGGCGGAGGTGGCCTACCTGACGGAATCGACCGCAAAGATCGGGATCGAAGCAATGGTCGACCTGTCCGACAACAATATCCGGATTGAAGTCGAGCGTTGCGTCGCCGCCCTGCACCAGATCGGCATGGAAGTCTATATGATCGATGTCCGCCACGACCAGCTGGATATCCCGGCATTGTACACGATCGTGCCCGGAGCCCACTTCCGGGAGCGATCGATGATCAAGGATGCCGGACTGTTCTCGGCCAAACTGGTCGAGGAACTGATCAGCGATCCCCGCCGCAAGGAGATCAAGTTCCGGCAGATGGAGGAACAACTGCCCGGCGCCTATTATCTCTCCTTTTACCGGGGAAAAAACGCCGTTGATGCCGGAAATTTCGACGGCGGCGATCAGTTATTTCGATCGCGCCCTGGCCCTGGAACCGGAGGCCGAGGACCTGCCGTACATCTTTTCCTACAAGGGCAGCTGCCTGAAGGAATTGGGGAAATACGAAGAGGCGATCGGGGTCCTGCGCCAGGGCCTGGCCGAAGATGAGGAACGGCCGGATATCCACAACCTGATCGGCGTCTGCATGTTCAAGCAGGGGCAATATGCCGAGGCCATACACCATTTCAAGCGCGCCGTCGCTCTCAACCCCGCCTCCGGCATCGATTATGCCAATATCGGGGTCAATTACAATCGCCTGGGCGAACGGGACAAGGCGATCCATTTCTTTACCATCGCCTTGTCCATCGACCCCACGCTTGCCTTTGCCGAAGAGCAGTTGGCCGAATTGCTGACAAGCGACGGACAGTGACCCCCGACCCGGCGACGGCCCTGTGCGCATCGCCTGCAGCGACCGGCAGCCATCGCTTGCCATATCAGGTCGGATCCGCCCGTCAGGCCGTGTGTGCCGGAGACCGGGCCGGGTTACAGGTCAACGCCCCGCGGTCAGGTCGGAATCAAACAGGCCAGCCCTGCCTCGAGGCTGTCAAAGACGAGAACCTTGTTGACGTGCTCCTGATCGGGATCTCCCGGGAATTCCTTGCCGCCGCCTGACTCGTCGATCACGCCGAAGCGTTTGAGGATATCCTCGACGGCCGGTTGCAGATTGCAGAGGCAGAGGAGGCGGATATTCCGGTCCATGATGATCGAGCCGAGTATGCCGATGAGACTGGAATTGATAATATTGAACCGGGTAAGATCGACAAAAAGATAGGTGTCAAGATCACTCTCCCGCCGCTTGTTACTGGTGATGAAATCGATCAGGGTGTTTTTCATCGTTTCCAGGCCATCCCTGATAGCCTCGAGTTTCACCACTTTGACTATACATACCCTGCCATCGCTGATTTTGATCTCGGTCATTCCTTCCCCCCCTTGTTGCTGAACAACAAACCCCCGTTTATTGTCTTTCCACATCAAGCCTTCCCGTGCGGGGACAGTACCACGCCGCGGGAAGGGCCTCACAACGATCTGCGACCCGTATCGAACCGGGTCAGGGACCGCATACGACTGTCCTGCCCGGTTTTATTGAGCATGTATTCCTGAAAATAGCAAGCCGCGAAGTTGTCAAACATCGCCACGGCCTGCCACCGATCCAGGCGATCGATGCAGGACAACAACCGGGGCTGCCGTCAATTGCCGTTTGCCTTCAATTCAGCTCTGTGCTATCCTCGTCGTTCTGGCGTGGTTGTCAACCGGTTTCCAGTCGTATCTACACTGTGGCAAAATGAAAATTTCCATCTTTTCGGTATCTTCCGGCGGCATGATGCTGGCGGCGCATATTGCCGCCGCCCTTGGTGACGAGGCCTGCCGCCATCCCGAAAAAGCGACGCTGGAGGTCCTGCGCCAGGCCTTTGTATCTGCCGATGCCCTGGTCTGCGTCATGGCCGCCGGCATCGTCGTGCGGGCCATCGGCCCGATCTGTCGCGACAAATGGGTTGATCCCTGTGTCATCGTGGTCGACGAGCGTGGGGAGTACGTCATCAGCCTGCTCTCGGGCCATCATGGCGGCGGCAACGACCTGGCCAGGCGGATCGCCGCGATCACCGGCGGCCGGGCGGTGATTACGACCGCCTCCGACGTCCTCGGCCGGACGGCGGTCGATCTGTGGGCGGAACGCAACGGCCTGCAGGTCCGTTCGCAGCGGAAAAAATTGACGACGGTTGCCGCCCGGCTGGTCAACCATGGCGTGATCAATTTTTTCTCCAATTGCCGGTGCACAGGGGTGCCGAAAGATTTCCATGTCGTCGACGATCCGGCCGAGGCCGATATTGTGCTGACCTGCAACGAACACTTCCCCGCCGGCGCCCTCTGTTTCTCCCCTCGCAATCTCGTCGTCGGCATTGGCTGCAACCGGGGAACACCGGTGGAGGAGATCGCCGCGGCGGTGGCTCAGACCTGCCGGCAGCACGACCTGCACGAGGGATCGATCGGGGGGATCGCGACCATCGACGCCAAGATCGGGGAAGAGGGGTTGGTGGGATTTGCAGCGCTGAACGGGCTGCCTCTGCACTGTTTTTCCAAGGAGCGGCTCAACCGGATTCCGGGAATCAGCGAATCCGTTCATGCCCTGGCGGCAGTCGGGGCGAAAGGGGTGGCTGAACCGGCGGCGATGCTCGCCGCGGCAAGTGGGGAAGTCCCTGGACAATTGATCGTGGGAAAGATGAAATGGAAGAATGTCACGACGGCCGTAGCGGCCAGGAAAATAGAATGCTTGGCATGATAACTGTCGTCGGCACCGGCCCCGGCAGTACCGATCATATCACTCCGGCGGCGCTCAGGAGCATCTGTGAGGCGGATGTCGTCATCGGCTACAGCACCTACCTCGATCTGCTGCCCGATCTGCTCGTCGGCAAGGAGGTCATCTCCTCGTCGATGATGCAGGAGGTCAACCGCTGCAGGGCGGCCTTCGATGAGGCGGAAAAGGGCCGCCGGGTGGTCATGGTCTCCGGCGGTGATCCGGGGATCTATGCCATGGCCGGGCTGATCTTCGAGATCGCCGCCGAAAGAGACTCGTCGATTGCGATCGAGGTCGTTCCCGGCATCGCCGCCGTCAACAGCTGCGCCGCCCGGCTCGGGGCGCCGCTGATGCATGATTTCGCCACCGTCAGCCTCTCCGATCTGCTGACTCCGTGGGAAACGATCGAACGACGGCTGCATGCCGTGGCGGCCGCCGATTTCGTCATCGCCATCTACAACCCGAAATCGAAAAAGCGGGCCGAACATATCGCCCTGGCGCGGGACATCCTGCTGCAGTACCGGAATCCCGAAACGCCGGTCGGCATCGTCAAGGCCGCCACCCGCAGCGACGAACGGATCATTCTGTCCGACCTTGGGCACATGCTTGACGCCGAGATCACGATGCAGACGACGATCATCGTCGGCAACAGCCTGACCTTCACCTGGCACGGCAAGATGATCACGCCGCGGGGCTACAGGGGAAAGTACAGGTTGGACGAAGAACAGCCGAAATCAGAATGACGATGAGGCAACGGCTCTACCTGCTGCGCCATGGCGCGACCGGTGCCGGCGACCGTTATATCGGCTCGACCGACCTGCACCTCAGCCCGGAAGGGGCGGCCGACCTGGAAGGCGCGGCTGACCTGCTGCAACGGCAGGAGATTGATGCGATCTTCTGCAGCCCGATGCAACGGTGCCGGCAGAGCCTCGACCGCCTCGGGCTGCACCACCGGCCGGAGATCGTCGACGACCTGCGCGAGATCGATTTCGGCCGCTGGGAAGGCCTGAGTTTTGCCGAGATCTGCGCGACGGACGGGGCGCTGGTCGATCGCTGGGCGCAAGGGGCCGCCGATTTCGCCTTTCCCGAGGGCGAATCGCTCCGGGATTTTTTTGCCCGGATCGACAGGATCCGCTTGATGCTGACGACAACGCCGGCCCGGCGACCGCTGCTGGTGACCCACGGCGGCGTCATCCGCCATCTGGTCTGCGCCTGTCTCGGCATCGAGCCCGAAAAATCGCTGCTGTTCGCGGTCAGGCCCGGCCGCTGCACGATCATCGACCTCTATTCAACCGGCGGCGTGCTTGCCGGGCTGAACCTGGGAGAGCGCTGATGGGGACCCTGATTCTGGTCACCGGCGGGGCGAGAAGCGGCAAGAGTTCCTATGCCCTGGAGCGGGCCGAGGCGCTGTCGGCAGATCGGTATTTTCTCGCCACCTGTCCGGTGACCGACGCCGAGATGGGGCAACGGATCGACCGCCACCGCCGGGAGAGGGAAGGGCGCGGCTGGATCAGCTGCGAGGAGGAAATCGCCCTCGCCGCCCGCATCGCCGCCCTTGACGGCCCGGGGGTCGTGCTCGTCGACTGCCTCACCCTGTGGGTCAACAACCTGCTGTTCCAGGCCGAGCGCCACGGCGAGGTTTTCGACGAACAGGCGCTGCGCCGGGAGGTCGGCCAGTTGCTGGCGGCGATCAGCGGATATCCGGGAACGGTCATCGTCGTCAGCAACGAGGTCGGCATGGGGATCGTCCCCGACAATCAACTCGCCCGCCACTACCGGGACCTGGTCGGCACCTGCAACCGGCTGCTCGCCGCCGCCGCCGCCGAGGTCGTGCTGGTCAGCTGCGGCCTGCCGCTGTTTCTGAAAACGGCGCGGCCGGGCGGGATTTAACCATATACAACAACAGGAACGAACGATGGGAGCTCTGGAGAGAACGCTGAAGGATGTTTTTCCGCAGGATGCCGATTACCGGGCCAAGGCCAAGGCCCGGCTTGACCAGCTGGCCCTGCCGCACTGGGCCCTGGGCGATCTGATGGACCTGGCGATCGACCTTGCCGGCATGACCCGGTCGCTGACGCCGCCGGTCGGCCGCAAGGCGATCGTGACGATGGCCGGCGACCACGGGGTGACGGTCGAGGGGGTGAGCAAGTTTCCCAAGGAGGTGACGCCGCAGATGGTCGTCAACTTCGTCAACGGCGGGGCCGGCATCAACGCCCTGGCCCGCCAGGCCGGGGCCAGCGTCTTCGTCGTCGACATGGGGGTCGACGCCGATCTGCGCGGTCTGGCCGATGCCGGCAAGATCATCAACAAGAAGGTCGGCATGGGAACCGCCAATATCGCCGCCGGTCCGGCGATGAGCCCGGCGATGGCCCGGCGGGCGGTCGAATCGGGCATCGATGTGGCCGAAATGCTGGCCGATGACTACGATATCTTCGGCACCGGCGATATGGGCATCGGCAATACGACGCCGTCCACCGCCATCGCCGCCGTCTGCACCGGCCGCTCGGCCGAGGAACTGACCGGCCGGGGAACCGGGCTCGACGATGTCCAGCTGCAGAACAAGGTCAGGATCATCGAGCGGATCCTCGCGGTCAACCAGCCTGATCCCAAGGACGGCCTCGATATCCTCGCCAAGGTCGGCGGCTTCGAGATCGGCGGCATCGCCGGCCTGATCATCGGCGCCGCCGCCCGCCGCAAGCCGGTCCTGATCGACGGTTTCATCTCCACCGCCGGGGCCCTCATCGCCTACAAGATCGAGCCGTTTGTCCGCGATTACCTGATCTTCGCCCATCGTTCGGTCGAGCGCGGCCATCGCTACATGCAGGAGATGCTCGGCTGCAAACAGCCGCTGCTCGACCTCAATTTCCGCCTCGGCGAGGGGACCGGGGCGGCGGTGGCAATGAATCTGGTCGAGGGCGCCGTCGCCATCCTGACGGAGGTCGCGACCTTCGCCGAAGCGGCCGTCGCCGCCGCCGACAAGTAGGTCGGGGATACCCGCCGATGATGACGATTCCTCCCGTACTGGCCCCGCTGCTGGCCGCCCTGCGGTTTCTGACGGTGCTGCCGCTCCGCCGGGGGGCCGAATTCGACGGCCTGCATTTCCAGACCGGGTTGTTCTTCTTCCCACTGATCGGTCTGGGCATCGGGGTTGTCGCGCTGCTGGCGGCGGCGCTGGCGGGCTTCATCCTGCCGCCGTCACTGACCGCCCTGGCCGGGCTGGTCGTGCTGGCGGCGATCTCCGGCTGCCTGCACCTCGATGGCCTGGCCGACAGTGCCGACGGCATGCTCAGCAGCCGGCCGCGGGCGGAAAAACTGGTCATCATGCGCGATAGCCGGATCGGGGCGATGGGAGTGATCGCCATCGTTTTCGTCCTGCTCGGCAAATATGCCGCCCTCAGCACGGCACCACCGGCGCGGCTGGCCGTGCTGCTGCTGCTGATGCCGCTGGCCGGCCGCTGCGCCATTGTCCTGACGATGGCGCTGTTGCCCTATGCCCGGCCGGAAGGGGGGCTGGGCACACTGTTCTATTCGCCCAATACCCGGCAGGCGGCGGTGCTGGCGGCGGTGCTGTGGCTGGTGCTGGCGGCGGTCGTGGTTTTGCCGGCGGGATTGGGTTCACCGGCGCTGCTGGCGGCGCTCGTGGTTCCGGCCGGCACCGTGCTGCTGTTTGCGGGATGGTGCCGCCGCAGTCTGGGCGGTGCCACCGGCGATACGCTCGGTGCAGTCTGTGAATTGAGCGAACTGATGGCTGCCGTGGCCTTGACCGTCGGCAGTTGACTGCCCGCAGCCGATGAGAGACGAAGATGCACCATGTCGGAAAGGAGAGACAAGATGAACAGCGGCGCCGATAACTGCCTGTTGACCGGTTCGGGACACGGCGGCAACGTCCATGCCTTCCGCCGCCGGATGCAGGCCGCCGGGATCATCGACTTCAGCGCCAATATCAATCCGCTGGGGCCGCCGGAATGGCTGCGCGGCGTCATCAGCCGCAGCATCGAGGACCTGGGCCACTATCCCGATCCCGAGTGCCACGATCTCGTCGCCGCCATTGCCGACCACGGCGGCTATCCGCTCGCATCGATCGTCGTCGCCAACGGTTCGACCGAACTGCTCTATCTGCTGAGCCGCATCCTGCTCAACCGCCGGGTGCTGATCCCGGCCCCGGCCTATATCGACTATGCGCGGGCAGCCCGACTGGCCGGTAAACCGGTCGAGACCGTGGCGATGCGCGAGGAGGGCGGCTTTCGCCTCGATCCGGACCTCATCGCCGCGCGGATCCAGCCGGAAGACCTGGTGATCATCGGCAGTCCCAACAACCCGACCGGGGCGATGCTGCCGGCTGCGGCCATCCTCGCCCTGGCCGCCGATTTTCCGGACTCGGATTTCCTCATCGACGAGGCCTTTCTCGACTTCGTGCCGGACGGCACATCGGTGGGCGGCTCGCGCGACAACATCTCTACCCTCAATTCATTGACCAAGTTCTATGCCATCCCCGGTCTGCGCCTCGGTTTCGGCGTGTTCCCGGAGACGGTGGCGGATGCGCTGCGCGAGCTTCTCCCGCCCTGGACGGTCAATACCCTGGCCCAGGCCGTCGGCGTCAGGGCGCTGCGGGACCGGGAGTACCAGGAACAATCGCGGACGGCCTGCCTCGCCTTGCGGGAGGGCCTGGCGCAGGGACTCGCCGGCTTCGACCAGATCCAGGTCTTTGCCGGCGCGGCCAACTATCTCTTCCTCCGCCTGACCGGAACAATCGATGCGGTGCAGTTGGCCGAGAAGCTGGCGGCCACAGGCATCCTGATCCGTCGCTGCGACAATTACGCCGGTCTCGATTCGCAGCTATGCCCGGGTGGCGGTCCGGACCGAAGAGGAAAATGCCCGTCTGCTCGCCGCCATCGGCGAGATCCTGCAACCCGGGACCGCCCGGCCGCAGCGGCGGCGAAAGACCGCCAGCCTGATGTTCCAGGGGACCTCGTCGAACGCCGGCAAATCGGTGCTGACCGCCGCCCTGTGCCGGATCCTGCTGCAGGACGGGGTGCGGGTGGCGCCGTTCAAGGCCCAGAACATGTCGCTCAACTCCTTCGTCACCCTGCAGGGCGAGGAGATGGGCCGGGCCCAGGTCGTGCAGGCCCAGGCCGCCCGCCTCGACCCCGATGTGCGGATGAACCCGATCCTGCTCAAGCCCAGTTCCGATACCGGCAGCCAGGTCATCGTCCGCGGCAAGCCGGTGCGCAACATGTCGGTCGGGCAGTACCACGCCTACAAGGACCAGGCCTGGGAGGCGGCTGCGGCCTGCTACGACAGCCTGGCTGCCGAGTACCAGGTCATCGTCCTCGAGGGCGCCGGCTCGCCGGGCGAGGTCAACCTCAAACGCCACGACATCGTCAACATGCGGATGGCCCGGTATGCCGGCAGCCCGGTGCTGCTGGTGGGCGACATCGATCGCGGCGGGATTTACGCCTCCTTCGTCGGCACCATGGAAGTGCTGGCGGAGTGGGAGCGGCGGCTGGTCGCCGGTTTCGTCGTCAACCGCTTCCGCGGCCAGGCCTCGCTGCTGACCGCGGCCCATGACTATGTCCGCGACCATACCGGGCGGGAGGTCTTCGGGGTCGTGCCCTATTTTCACGATCTCGATCTGCCGGAGGAGGATTCGGTTTCCTTCAAGGAGGGGATCTACCGGCGGCCGCAACCGGAGCAGCCGCATGTCGACATCGCCGTCATCAGTCTGCCGCATATCTCCAACTTCACCGATGTCGAACCATTCCTGGCCGAGCCCGATGTCCACCTGCGGGTCGTGTCCCGGGTCGACGACCTCGGCACCCCCGACGCCCTGATCCTGCCGGGATCGAAGAACGTCATCGGCGATCTCCGCTTCCTGCGCGACTCCGGCTTTGCCGCCGGGATTACCGGGTTGGCCGGCCGAGGCTGCGTCATCGTCGGGATCTGCGGCGGCTACCAGCTCCTCGGCCGCGAGATCGCCGATCCGCTGGGCCTGGAATCGACGGCCGGGGAGACGGCGGCCGGCCTCGGCCTGCTTCGATATCGCCACCGAACTGAAGGGGGACAAGACCCTGCTGCGGCGAACGGGGACCGACATCGCCTCGGGATTGCCGGTTGCCGGCTACGAGATCCATCACGGCATCTCGACCGGGCCGCTGCCGCCGGCACTGCGGTTCGCCGACGGGACCGGCTGCGGGGCGACGGCCAGCGGCGGCCGGATCTGGGGCTGCTACCTGCACGGCATCTTCGACGAGGACCGGTTCCGCCGCCATTTCATCGACGGCCTGCTGGAGCGCAGGGGACTGCCGGCGAAGCAGATCATCCTCGCCCCCTACAATCTCGAGGCGGCCTTTGACCGGCTGGCGGACCGGGTCCGCGCCAGTCTCGACATGGACCGGGTCTACGCCCTGCTGCGCTTGTAGCGCCTCAACCAATGCGATTTCGATCACGATGTATACCCTCCAGGTCCTGACCGCCATTGCCGGCGATTATCTGTTCGGCGATCCGCGCTCCCTGCCCCATCCGGTGCGGCTGATCGGCAGGTTGTGCACGATTGCCGAACGCTTCTTCCGGGCGTCCGTTCCCGGCGCCGCCACTGGCCGGGGCCCTGACGACTGCCGCGGTCCTGGTGGTCACCGGGCTGACGCTGGCGCTGGCGCTGGCGGCCTGCGCCGTCGTCTCGCCGCTGCTGGCCGATATCGTGGCGGTAATCCTGCTCTACACCGCCGTTGCCGCCCATGACCTGGCGGCCCACAGCCGTGCGGTGTATCAGCGCCTGATCGCCGACGATCTCGACGGGGCGCGGCAGGCGGTGGCAATGATCGTCGGTCGCGACACGACCCGGCTCGACCGCCAGGGAATCTGCCGGGCGGCGGTCGAGACGGTGGCCGAGAATACGGTCGACGGGGTCACCGCGCCGTTGTTCTGGGGAATCGGCTTCAGCCTGCTGGCGGTACCGATCGGCGCCGATCCCATCGCCCTGACCGCGATCGGGGCGCTGCTGTACAAGGCGATCAACACCATGGACTCGATGTTCGGCTACAAAAACGAGAGGTACCTGGAATTTGGGCGGACCGCGGCCCGGCTCGACGATCTCGCCAATTTCCTGCCGGCCCGCCTGACCCCGGTCTTTCTGATCCTCGCTGCCGCCATCCAGCGACTGGACTGGCGGGGGGCACTCCGGATCTGCCGTCGTGACCGGCTCCGCCATGCCAGCCCCAACTCCGGCCATCCCGAGGCGACGGTGGCCGGGGCGCTGGGCGTCCGCCTCGGCGGGCCCTCGGTCTACTTCGACACGGTCGTCGATAAACCCTGGCTCGGCGACGACCGGCGGGCCATCGACGCCGAAGACATCCTCCGCGCCAACCGGCTGATGTACCTCGGCGCCTTGCTGTTTGCCATTTTCCTGCTGGGATGCAGGGCTGTTGTCATGGAGGGGTGAATGAAAGAGCGATCGGCCTTTGTCATCGCCGCCACCAAAAGCGGCTCCGGCAAGACCCTGCTGACGCTCGGGCTGCTGGCCGCCCTGGTCCGGCGCGGGCTGGCGGTGCAGCCGTTCAAGTGCGGCCCGGACTTCATCGACCCGACCCTGCACACGATGGTCGTCGACCGGATGTCGCACAATCTCGATCTGTTCATGATGGGGGCGGACTGCTGCCGCCGGATATTTGAACGATCCGCGGACGAGGCCGACGTCAGCCTCGTCGAAGGGGTCATGGGGCTGTTCGACGGCGGCGCGGCCAGTACCGCCGCCCTGGCCCGGGTCCTCGACCTGCCGGTGCTGCTGGTCGTCGACGCCCGTTCGGCCGCCGAGAGCGTGGCCGCCGTGGTCAAGGGCTTCGAAATATATGATCCGCAGATCCGCCTGTGCGGGGTCGTGCTCAACCAGACCGGGTCGGCGCGGCATGTCGAGCTGATCCGCGGCGCCCTCGCCGCATCCTGCGCCACCCCGTTGCTCGGCGCCTTTCCGCGCAACCAGCAGTTCACGATGCCGGAGCGCCATCTCGGCCTCCACATGGGCGAGGAGAACCCGCTGTCGGTGGACCAGATTGATCGGCTGGCGGCGGCGGTCGAAGAGCATATCGACGTCCCGGCGCTGCTGGCCGCGACCGTGTGCCCGGCGCCGCCGCCCCGCCCGGCTGCGCCTCCCGTCCGCCCCGTGCAGCCCCGGCTGCGCCTGGCGGTCGCCCGCGATGGCGCCTTCTGCTTCTACTACCAGGAAAATCTGGCGCTACTGGCCGCCGCCGGCTTCGATATCGTGCCCTTCAGCCCGCTGACCGACGCGGCGTTGCCGCCGGCCATCGCCGCCGTCTATATCGGCGGCGGCTATCCCGAACTGCATGCGGCGGCCCTGACGGCCAACGCCTCGATGCGAACGGCACTCAAACAGTGGGTGGAAGAGGGCGGCCTGCTCTACTGCGAGTGCGGCGGCCTGATGTACATGGCCGCAGAGCTGACCGATATCGAGGGCCGGGTGCATCCGATGGTCGGGGTCTTTGCGCTGCAGATGATCATGCGGCCACGGTTCAGCCGGCTCGGCTACCGCCGGGTGCGGCTGCGGCGCGACTGCTTTCTCGGCCGCCAGGGCGATGAGCTCTACGGCCACGAATTCCACTATTCGGAACCGGCCGGCCAGACCCCGGCAAGCGAATGCCTCTACGATCTCGACGACGGCCGGCAGGAGGGGTACACCCGGCACAACGCCATCGGCAGCTACGTCCACCTCCACTTCGGCAGGACGACCGCCAGTGTCGACCATTTTTTTCGCCATGCGCTCAGCATCCAGACCAGAAGGGAGGAAAGGAAATGATTCAGGATATACGACCGGAAGACATCGAGCGGGAGAGCTTCCGCATCATCGAGGAGGAGTTTTTCGCCCGCACCGGCCGGCGGCCCGACGACTTCGACGCCCGGGAGTTCGCCATTCTACAGCGGGTGATCCACGCCACCGGTGATTTTTCCCTGACCGACAGCATCCGCTTCCACCCGCAGGCGATCGACCGCGGCCTCGCCGCCATCCGTGGCGGCCGCAACCTCTACGCCGATGTCGCCATGGTGGCGGCGGGAATCGGCAGCAAACTGCAGAGCGCCTTCGGCGGCCGGGTGATCTGCCGGGTCGGCGACGCGGAGGTGGCACGAGCGGGCCCGCGAGACCGGCCGGACCCGGTCCGAGACCGCCCTGGAGATGGCGAGCGGCGACAACGTCGGCATCGTCGCCGTCGGCAACGCCCCGACGGCCCTGCTGGCGGCCATCGCCCTGGTGCGGCAGGGGGCCTTCGCCCCCGACCTGATCGTCGGCGTCCCGGTCGGATTCGTCAACGCCGCCGAATCGAAGGACCTGCTGGTGGCCGCCGGCATCCCGGCGATCACCGTCCTCGGCCGGCGGGGCGGCAGCCCGATCGCCGCCGCGATCGTCAACGCCCTGCTGAAGATGGCCTGAAAAGGGGCCGCGCCGATCCTTGACTTTTTGCCGGCGTGATGCTACTGATGAGCCGGTTTTTCACTACTCACCCATTGCCGAGAGGATATACGTATGGAACGAACATTTGCGATCATCAAGCCGGACGCCTTCGCCGCCGGTCACGCCGGAAAGATCCTGACCCGGATCTATGAGGAAGGGTTCACCGTCGTCGGCCTGAAGAAGCTCTACCTGAGCAAGGTCGAGGCCGAGGGCTTCTATGACGTCCACAGGAGCCGCCCGTTCTTCGGCGAACTGACCGATTTCATGAGCAGCGGTCCCTGCATCGTCATGGTCCTCCAGGCCGAGGGCGCGATCAAGAAGTGGCGCGACCTGATGGGCGCCACCAACCCGGCCGCTGCCGCCGAAGGGACGCTGCGCCGCCAGTTCGGCTCCTCCGTCGGCGAGAACGCCACCCATGGCTCGGACGCCCCCGAGACCGCCGCCTTCGAGATCGGCTACTTCTTCTCCGGCCTCGAACTGCTGTAATCCTCCCTGTACCCTGCCGTTCCGTCCCCTGATGGGGGCGGGACGGCGGTTCCCGTTTCTCCCGCCCCATCCCTTCCCCCTTGTGCCCGGTGCGACATCGGCATTCCGTCCGGGCGATCCCTGTCGGATGTAAAAATGTATATTGACAAATCCTGTTGTACATGTACATTTACAGAAAATGTCCATATACATTGGAGGGACCATGGAGCTGAGCGGAACCCAGAAACGGCTGTACGATTATCTGGCCGAGTGCCTTGCCCGGGACGGGAAGACCCCGAGCCTGCGGCAGATCGCGGCCGACATGGGGGTCAGCCACACGGCGGTGGCCCAGTTGCTCGGGTTGCTGGAGAAAAAGGGGGTGGTCGAACGCGACGGCCGCTACAGCCGGTCGCTCCGCCTCGTTGCCGGGCAGGATCGCCGGCGCCGCGACGACCGCAGCCGGGAGCTGCCGATCATCGGTCAGATCACCGCCGGCCTGCCGATGTACGCCCAGCAGGAATGGGACGGCTCGGTGATCGTCGACCGCCGCCTGTTCCCCGGCGACAACCTGTTCTGCCTCCGGGTCAGGGGCCGGTCGATGCGTGACGCCGGGATCCTTCACGGCGACCTGGCGATCTGCGAGCCCCGCCAGTACGCGGCCAACGGTGAGATCGTGGCGGTGCTGATCCAGGATGAGGAGGCGACGGTCAAGCGCTTCTTCCTCCAGCCCGACCATATCGAACTGCGGCCGGAGAATCCCGAGTTCCCGGTCATGCGCTACCCGTTCGGCGAGGTGCTGGTGCAGGGCAAGGTCGTCGGGGTGATCCGGGGCCCCGGCGGCATCTTCGCGACGGGGCAGCGGGTGGCATGAACGGGTCGCCGGCGATACTGACCATCGGCGGGACCGACGACGCAGGCAAGGGCCGGGGCTGCCGCATCGCCGTCGGTACCTGCGGCTATTCCTATACCGAATGGGCCGACAGCGGCTTTTATCCGCCCGGCACCAGGACCGCGGCGATGCTGCCGCTGTATGGCCGCTCGTTCTCGGTGGTCGAGCTCAACTACACCTGGTACCAGATGGCCCGGGCCGAGGCGATTGCCCGGATGGTCGAGAAGGCCCCGCCGCACCTGCGTTTTGCCGCCAAGCTGACCCGGACCATCACCCATGAGCGGGATGCCGACTGGCGCGAGCAGCTGCAGCAGTTCCGCCGCGGCATCGCCCCGCTCGGGAGCCGCCTGCTCGCCGTTCTGATCCAGCTGCCGCCGGATTTCGAGCGCAGCCCCGACAACCGCCGCCATCTCGCCGTCCTCCTCGACGGCCTGCAGGGCCTGCCGGTGGCGGTGGAGTTCCGTCACGGTTCCTGGGCCGTCGATCGGGTCTTTGCCGAGCTCGAACGGCGGGCGGTGAGCCTGGTGACGCGTCGACAGCCCCGTCGCTGCCCGGCCTGTTCCCGCCGCTCGATGTGGTCACCAACCCGCAGCTGCTCTATGTCCGCCTCCATGGGCGCAACGGTGCCGGCTGGCGCTCCGGCAACATGCAGAAAAAATTCGATTACGACTACAGCGCCGCCGAACTGCGGCAGTGGAGCGACGCGATCCTGCGGCCGATGGCGACCGGGGCGGAGCGGGGAGTGATCTTCTTCAACAACCATGTCCGGGCCCAGGCGCCGCGCAACGCCCGACTGCTGGTCGAGATCCTGGGCGGGGCGGCCGCCTGAGACGAAGATGCCATGTTCAGGGAACGTTCGATCCTCCACCTCAACGTCACCGATTTCGCCGTCGCCGTCGAGCAGGCGGCCGAGGCGCCGCGGCGGGGACGGCCGCTGATCATCGCCCCGGCCGGCACCTCCAGGGCGGCGGTCTACGATATGAGCGAGGAGGCCTATCGATCCGGGGTCCGCAAGGGGATGGCGCTGACGCAGGCGACCCGTGTCTGCCGTGGTGCCGAGGTCCGACCGCCGCGGCCGGAGCTGTACCGTCGGGCGATGGAGAACTTTCTGCGGCAGGTGCGGAGCTATTCGCCGCGGCTGGAGTACGGCAGCGAGGATGGCCATGTCTTCGTCGACCTCACCGGCACCCATCGCCTGTTCGGGCCGGCGATGGATGTCGGCCTGCGGGTGCGGCGGGCGGTGCGGGGGCAGCTCGGCTTCAACCCGATCTGGACCCTGGCGACCAGCAAGCTGGTGGCCAAGGTCGCCTCGCGGCTGGTCAAGCCGGTCGGCGAGTATATCGTCAGTGCCGGCGACGAGATCGATTTCCTCGCCCCGCTGCCGGTGTCCCTGCTGCCGGGACTGGCGCCAGGGGAAATGCGGCGGCTGGGCGAGTTCCGGATTTTCACAATCGGCCAGCTGGCCGGCCTCAGCCGGGGCCAGCTGCTGGTACCGTTCGGCCGCCGCGGCGACTATCTGCACGATGCCAGCCGCGGCATCGACACCGCCCCGGTGCTGGCCGGGACCGGGACGGCAACGGTGGCGGTCGAGCATGTCTTTGCCGGCGACACCAACGACCGGCAGGAGGTCACGGCGGCGATCGCCGACATGACCAGCCGGGTCGGCATGGAACTGCGGCAGCGGCGGCAGGAGGCACGCCGGGTCGGGATCTGGGTCCGCTATGCCGACGGCCTCCAGGTTGTCCGGCAGGCTACGGCCCGGCGACGCACGGCCAGTGATTTCCAGCTGCGGCAACTGGCCGACCAGGCCCTGGCCCGGGCCTGGCTGCGGCGGGGGCGGCTGCGCAGCTGCCGCCTGGTCTGCGACGATCTGTGCCGGCAATCACCGCAGCTGCCGCTCTTTGCCGAACCCCACGGCCGGGAGCGGCGGCAGGCCGGATTGCTGGCGGCGATGGACACCATCCGCAGCCGTTACGGCCATACCCTGATCGCCACCGGCCGGCAGCGTTTGTCGCCGCTCCCGCTTGCGGCCGGCGAGGCCGCCTGAGACCGGCAACCGCCGCCCCCGAGACCGCCCCATGTTTCCTCTCCGTGTCCGTTCTTCCTACTCCCTGCTCGAAGGCACTGCGCCGCCCGCAACCCTCTGCCGTCTGGCACGGCAGCACGGCTATCCGGGTCTGGCGCTGACCGACGGCGACAATCTCTACGGCCTGTGGAGTTTTCTCGCCGCCTGCCGGGGGGAGGGCCTGCGGCCGGTGGTCGGGGCCGAGGTCTCCGAGCCCGGCACCACGCGCCGGGTCACCTGCCTGGTCGAGGACGAGGGCGGTTACCGCAGTCTCTGCCGGTTGCTGAGCCGGCGCCACGCTCCCGCCGACTTTGATCTCGCCGCCGCCCTTGTGGCCGGGAGCCAGGGGCTGACCATCCTTGGCGAAGATCTGCCGCTGCTTCAGGAGTTATGGGAAGCAGGCTTGAAACCGGTCGCCGATCTCGGCCCGCAGCCGACCGCAGCCGGCCGCCGGCTCAGAAACTGGGCCCGCAGCCGGGGCGTGACCGCCGTCGCCACCCCGGCCAGCCGGATCGCCGGTGACGATCAGCGCGAACTGTATCGCCTGCTGCGGGCGATCGCCCGCAATACCACTCTCAGTCGCCTGGAAACGCTGGAGTCACCGGCCGGGGTCCAGCCGCTGTGCGGGCCGGAGGTGTACCGCCGCCGCTTCGCCGTGTGGCCGGAGGTCGTGACGGCGACGATGGCGGTGGCCGAGCGCTGCACCTTCACCGGTCCGGCCTTCGGCATCGTCATGCCGCCCTGGCGAGGAGGGGGAGATAGACGAGGCGGGCCGGGTACTGCGGCAGCAAGGCCTACGCCGGGGCGCGCCGCCGCTACGGCGACGACCTCGGCGAGACCGTCGTCGACCGGCTTGAGCATGAACTGCGGATCATCGCGGCGATGGGCTATTCCGCCTACTTCCTGGTCGTCCGCGACATCGTTCACCGCAAGGGGGAGGACGGTCGCCGCCACAAACGGCGGATCTGCGGCCGCGGTTCGGGTGCCGCCTCGCTGGTCGCCTACTGCCTCGACATCACCAACGTCTGTCCGATCCGCTACAACCTCTACTTCGAGCGCTTTCTCAACCCCGGCCGCCGCGACCCCCCGGATATCGACATCGATTTCGCCTGGGACGAGCGCGACGAGGTCCTGGCCGACGTCCTGGGCGACTACGGCGGCCAGGCGGCGATGGTCTGCAACCATATCCGCTTCCAGCCGCGGATGGCGATCCGCGAGACCGCCAAGGTCTTCGGCCTGCCGGAGGGCGAGATCGCACGGCTGACCCGTCGCCTGCCCTGGCTCTCCCGCGGCGACGGCGAAGGGCTGCAGCAACGGCTGCAGGGCCTGCCGTCGCTGGCCGACCAGGATTTCTCCGAGCCCTGGCCGACGATCCTCCGCCTGGCGACGCGGCTGATCGGCCTGCCGCGCCATCTGTCGGTCCACTCCGGCGGGGTAATCATCACCCCCGGGCCGATCACCGATTATGTCCCGATCGAATACGCCGCCAAAGAGGTGCCGATCAGGGTGCCGATCATCCAGTGGGACAAGGACGGCGCCGAGGAGGCGGGGCTGGTCAAGATCGACATCCTCGGCAACCGCAGCCTCGGGGTCATCCGCGACTGCATTGCGGCGGTGCGGCAGGACGGGGCACCACTTACCGAATCCGGCTGGAACCCGGAAGACGATCCGCCGACCCGGGAGGCCATCGCCCGCGGCCGGACCATGGGCTGTTTCTACATCGAGAGTCCGGCCATGCGCCTGCTGGAGCAGAAGGCCGGCAGCGGCGACTTCGAGCAGCTGGTGATCCAGTCGTCGATCATCCGCCCGGCCGCCAACGAGTTCGTCCGTGAATACGTCAGGCGCCTGCATGGCGGCAGCTGGCAGCCGCTGCATCCGGCGGTCGGCGACATCCTCGACGAAACCTACGGCCTGATGGTCTATCAGGAGGACGTGTCGCGGGTGGCGGTGGCCCTGGCCGGTTTCAGCCATGCCGATGCCGACGGCCTGCGCAAGGTCATGGCGAAGAAAGACAAGGCGCTGCAACTGAGGGACTACAAACAGCGTTTCTGGGACGGCTGTCGGCGGCGGGGCGTCGATGAGGCCGATATCGACCGGGTCTGGCGGATGATGCTGAGTTTCGACGGCTACTCCTTCTGCAAGCCCCACTCCGCCTCCTACGCCCGGGTCTCGTTCCAGGCGGCCTATCTCAAGCGCCACCACCCGGCCGAGTTCATGGCGGCGGTGATCTCCAACCAGGGCGGCTACTATTCGACCTTTGCCTATGTCTCCGAGGCGAAACGGCTGGGGCTTGCGATCCTGCCGCCCGACGTCAACGCCAGCGATTGCCGGTGGCAGGGGCGGGCGGGGTGAGTTGCGGGTCGGGCTGCAGTCGGTCGCCGGGCTCTCCGCCGCCTGTCTCGACCGGCTGCTGGCGGCCCGGCGGCAGGGGCGGTTCACCACTGCCGTCGACTGCTGGCACCGGACCCGGCCGGCCGACGACGAGGCCCGGGCCCTGATCCATGCCGGGGCGCTGGACAGCCTCGACGCCGGCGGCAACCGCACCACCCTGCTGTGGCAATGGGCGGTCTTCGTGCGGCGGCGGGAGATGGCGGCGGCCGCCTCGCTCTTTCCGCCGGTCCTGGCCGAACCGCCGCTCCTGCCGCCGCCGGACCGATTGACGCTGCTGCGCCGCGAGTTCGCGGTGCTCGGCTTTCTCTGCAGCGCTCACCCGGTGACCCTGATCGGCAGGTTGCCGTCAGGACTTTTCAAGGTCGCCCGGCTCGGTGATCATGTCGGCCGGCGGGTGCGCTGCGCCGTCTGGCTGCTGACCGGCAAACTGGTGGCGACCAGGAGCGGCGAGGCCATGGAGTTCCTGACCTTCGAGGATGAAACCGGGATCGTCGAGGCCACCTTCTTTCCGCCGGTCTACCGTCGCTACGCCCACCTGCTGCAGAGCGGCCGGGCCTATGTCCTGACCGGCACCGTCGACCAGGATTACGGGGCGCTCACCCTGACGGTGGAGCAGGCGGCGGCGCTGGGGATGGCCGGGTGACGGCGCCAGGCCCGGGTCAGTGCTGGTCGGCTGAATTTTCAGGGGCCGGGGGTTCTTCGCCGGCAGGCGGGGTAGTCGCCAGCACCTCGCAGCTCAGGCCGCCCCGGGCGAGCAGGACATCGACCCGGTCGCCCCGGGTCACCTCGCCGCTGTCGGCAACCACCGTCCACTGCCCGGTCGGTACCTCCTTTTTCCTGACAATCGCATAGCCGCGGGCCAGGGTCGCCAGCGGGCTGACGGAATGGAGCAGGGCCGCCGCGGCGGCAAGGCGGGACTCCATGGTGTGCAGGATGGCGGCGATGTTGTGCCTCAGCCGTTGCTGCAGATGCTCGAGGCGCAGGCCCTTGAGCTGGAGGTGGTGCAGCGGCGACTGGGTCTCCAGGCAGGCGAGGAGCGTTGCCAGTCGCTGTTCCCTGGTCCGGAGAAACCTGTCGGCGGCCCGGGTGAACCGATGGACGGAGAGATCGAGACCAAGGGCCATGTGTTCGAGGTTGTCCGGAAAGGTTGCCAGCGTCTTGCGGCAGGCGGCCAGTCGCCGTTCCTCGACGGCGAGATGGCGAACCAGGAAGTGCCGCAGCCGGTTCCGCAGGGCGGCGATCCTTTCTTTCAGCAGAGTGCAGTCGGGAATGATCTGTTCGGCGGCGCCGGTCGGGGTCGGGGCGCGGAGGTCGGCACAGAAATCGGCAATGGTGAAATCGATCTCGTGGCCGATTCCGGTGACGACCGGGAGCGCGGAGCGGACGATGGCGCGGGCGACGCATTCCTCGTTGAAGGCCCACAGGTCCTCGATCGATCCGCCGCCCCGGCAGAGAACGATGAGGTCGGCGGCGCCGAGACGGTTCGCCGTATCGATGGCCCGGGCGATCTCCTCGCCGGCGCCCTTGCCCTGGACCCGGACCGGCAGCAGACGGATCGCCGCGACCGAACGGCGCCGGCGCCAGACCGTCAGAAAATCATGGATTGCCGCCCCGGTCGGCGACGAGATCATCACGATCGATTCCGGGAAGGCCGGAATGGCTCGTTTGCGGCCGGGATCGAAGAGTCCTTCGGCGGCGAGCCGGTTTTTCAGCTCCTCGAAGGCGATCTGCAGCCTGCCCAAACCGTCCTGTTCGATGCTGTCGACGATCAGCTGGTACTCGCCGCGCTGCTCGTAGACCGAGATCCGCCCGTGGCAGATGACCTGCTGCCCATCCTTGATCGGCCGGTCGAGGTAGCGCTCCTGCTGCTTGAACAGCACCGCCCTGAGCTGGGCGGTGCTGTCCTTGAGGACAAAATAGCGGTGGCCGGAATAGGGGATGCGGAGGTTCGAGATCTCTCCCCGGATATGGACAAACCGGTAATTGCCCTCCAGCAGGTCCCTGATCGACTGGGTAATCTGGGTGACGGTCAGGACTTCATCGGGATGGGGAATGGGCATGGGGTGATCGCCGATCAGCGGTTGGACGCTGAGAAAGGGGGATTGTCGATGGACAGCAGCCTTGGCATATATTATACTTTGTGGCTTCATTTGGAAAGTTTACCGCAGCGGGAAATGAAAAGAGCAAGGAGATCTTGAATGGGCGGAGAAAGCGTTTTCGAAAAAAAACATGTGGAACCCAACGCCATGGGCGATGTGGAAGGGTTGCTGGAACATTTCAATCTGCCGCCGGCCGTCATCAGCTATATCCGCAGAAACAAAAGGATGATCCAGGTGGTCATCGTCGTTGTCCTGACCACCGTCGTCGCCCTGGCCCTCTATGATTCCTATCGCCAGAAACGGATCGAAGAGGCGACCTCAGCCCTTACCACAGCCTTGCAGCAGGCCGGCGACGACAAGGAGAAGGCCCTCGGGACGGTAGTGACGGAATTTGCCGGAACGGCCTCGGCCCGCTGGGCGGAAGTCGAACTGGCCCATCTCGCCATGGGCGATTCCAAGTTCAAGGAGGCGGCGGAACAGTACCACCGCATCCGCAGCGATCTCGACAGGTCCGATCCACTGTATGCCCTGACGATCTTCGGCCTGGCCCAGGCCAGAGAGGCCGGCCACGAGTATGACGAGGCCTCGGCCGCCTATCAGGAGTTGAAGGACATCGACGGCTATCAGGCCCTCGGCTACACCGGGATCGCAAGGATTCTCGAGTCTCAGGGAAAAACCGACAAGGCCATCGAAACCCTCACGACCTATCTCTCGACCCTGGCCGACAAGACCTCGGCCGATCCGGAGAAAAAGGTTATCGAAGATAAAATCGCCCGCCTGAAGGTCAAGCAGTGAAACTGATTGAACAAAGCGAAGAGGTCGTCCGGGTAACCGGCGGCTGGAGAGAAGAGGGGCAGCGCATCGTTCTCGTGCCCACCATGGGATGGTTCCATGAGGGCCATCTGTCGTTGATGCGGTTGGCGCGATCGCTCGGCACGAAAACCATTGTCAGTCTCTTTGTCAATCCGATCCAGTTCGGGCCGCGCGAGGACCTCGCCGCTTATCCGCGCGACCTTGAACGGGATCGCCGCCTGGCCGAACAGGAAGGGGTCGATGCCCTGTTCGCCCCGGCGGCGGCGGAGATGTTCGAGCCGGAATTCCAGACCAGGGTGACGCTGAGCAGGATTTCGCAGGGGCTGTGCGGCGCCGACCGGCCTGGGCATTTCGATGGGGTGGCGACGATCGTCACCAAGCTGTTTCATCTGATGGCTCCCCATGTCGCCGTTTTCGGCGAGAAGGACCTGCAGCAGCTGGCGCTGATCCGGCGGATGGTCCGCGACCTCAATTTCCAGGTCGAGATCGTCGGCCACCCGATTGTCCGGGAGCAGGACGGCCTGGCCCTGAGTTCCAGAAACAGCTACCTGACGGCGGCGGAGCGACAAACCGCCCTGTGTCTGTCGCAGGCGATAGGTCAGGCCCGCGACATCGTCCGGCGCTCAGGCAAGTCGGCCTCCGTCGCCGACCTGATTGCCGGCGCCACTGCATTCATCAACGCCCACGAAGGCTGCCAGGTCGACTACGTCAGCATCGTCGACCGGTGGACCCTACTCCCCGGCACAGAAATCGACCAGGACAGCGTCATGGCGCTGGCGGTGAAGATCAACGGCAGGGTGCGCCTGATCGACAACGGCCTGCTGCTGTAGCCCATCGCCGACGTTCTTGTCCCCCAAGTCGGAATCAGGATATTTTTTCAGTTACAGCCATTTTTGAGAGGATGTTATGCCAGGATTCGAGGTCTTCGGTGAAGAGGAAAAACGAGAGGTCCAGGATGTGCTCGATACCGGTGTCCTGTTTCGCTATGAGTTCGCCGAGCAGCGCCAGGGTGTCTACAAGGTCAGGGAATTCGAGGAAAAATTTGCCGAATATTGCGGCACCGGTTATGCCCAGGCGGTGACCTCGGGGACCTCGGCCCTGAAGGTCGCCCTCGCCGCTCTCGGCGTCGGCCCCGGCGATGAGGTCATCACCCAGGGATTCACCTTCGTCGCCACCTGGGAGGCGATTTTGGAACTGGGGGCGATCCCGGTGTTCACCGAGGTCGATGATACGATGAACATGGACCCGGAGGATCTGAAGAAAAAAATCGGCCCGAAGACCCGTTGCATCGTCCCGGTCCACATGCTCGGGGCCCAGGCGCGTATCGCCGAGATCGTCGCGATCGCCGCCGACCATGCGATCCCGGTTCTCGAGGATACGGCCCAGGCGGCGGGCGGGCGGATCAAGGGCCGGCATCTCGGCACCTTCGGCCAATGCGGCACCTTTTCGTTCGATCCGGTGAAGACCCTGACGACCGGCGAGGGCGGCATGATCATCACCGCCGACGAGGGGTTGTGGCGAACGATGTCGGAGTACCATGACCATGGTCATGACCATGTCGTCAACCCCGGAGGCAGGGGCGGCGAGGGGCGGCGATTCATCGGCACGAACTACCGGATGATGGAGATCCAGGGGGCGATCGGTCTTGCCCAGTTGGCCAAGCTCGATATGATGCTGGCCGCCCAGCGGAAGAACAAGGCCCGTCTCAGAGAGGCGGCCGCAGCAATTCCCGGGGTCAGCTTCCGGCAGTTGGTCGATCCGGAAGGCGATACGGCGACCCACTTCAGTTTCTTCCTCCAGGATCAGGAGCACTGCCGGCGGGTCAATGCCCGGCTGAAGGAGAGTGGTTGCGGGGCGATCTGTTTTGCCGACAACACCTGGCATTACTATCCGCAATGGGAGCATCTGCTGCACGGCAAGTCGGTGGCGAATGGCGGGTGGCCTTTCGCCGGGCCCGACGGCCGGCGACGGGTCGTCTACGATCCTGCGGCCTTGCCGTCATCAGCCGCCCTGATGAACCGCAATCTCGTCTATCCCGTCTCGATCAGAATGCCGGAAGAGCGGTTGGCGGCGATGTGCGACGCCTTGACCGGGGCGGCCACGGTCTGAGCGGCCGCCGATACCCCGCAACAGCCGCTGGCTGAGGCGGGGTTTTTGCTGCAATGGCAGGATTCTCCGGGGCCGACCTGGTTGACGGTCGAAGGCGATGGCGAAAGGGATGCGAATACAGTCGGAGTCACGATGAAAAGCTACCGCAAGGAGTTGTGGTTCGAGATCCCCGCCCGCCGCGGGTTCAGGAATATCACCGGCCAGGTGGAAGAGTGTCTGCGGGAAAGCGGGATACAGGAAGGTCTGCTGCTGTGCAACGCCATGCACATCACCGCCTCGGTGTTCATCAATGACGATGAATCCGGTCTGCATCACGATTACGAGGTGTGGCTGGAAAAACTCGCCCCGCATGCCCCGGTCGCTCAGTACCGCCACAACGGTTATGAAGACAATGCCGACGCCCATTTGAAAAGGCAGATCATGGGCCGCGAGGTCGTCGTGGCGGTGACCGCGGGCAAACTGGATTTCGGCACCTGGGAGCAGATCTTCTACGGTGAGTTCGATGGCCGGAGGAAGAAACGGGTCCTGATCAAGATTATCGGCGAATAGCCGGCAACCGTCCGGGGTCTGGCAATCCGTCGCTCGCCCCCCATCTCATTTCAAAGCGACCGATGCTCCTCACGGGCAGGGTCGATCCCCAAGGTACTCTGGAGATAATCGGGAAAGCGGTCATCGGTCTCGAAACGGGTTTTCAGCGTCACCAGCGGCAGTGCAACCTGCAGCCGTTCGAGCTTGACCAGATCCTTTTCGGTCGTGATCAGTCCCCGGGCTCCGGATGCCGTCGCCCGTCGGCAGACGGCATCGACATCGTTCTGGCTGTAGCGATGATGATCCCGGAACCAGGTCTTGCCGGTGACATGCATTTTCATGGCATACAGGGAGTTGAAAAACCGATCCGGATGGGCGATGGCGCAGAAGGCGAAGAGGGGCGGCATCGAATCGGCCGACGATTCCGGGGGCGGTAGGACCGGGAGTTCCGCCGCGATGGTGGAATACAATACCGGTTTATCAGGAAAACGGTTGGTCAATAGCGCGGCGAATCGTTCCGCCCGGCCCCTGTTGCCGTCGTCGACGCCGGTGAGCAGAAAGGCGGTGCAGCGACCCAGGGCGGAGACCGGTTCCCGCAACTCACCGCCTGGAAACACACGGCTGTTGCCGGCCAGGGTGGTGGCGTTGAACAGGACCAGGTTGATATCGCGGGCGATGGCGAGATGCTGAAAGCCGTCATCGAGGATCAGGATCGTGCTGTGCAGGCGTTCGATCGCATGGCGGCATGGATGCAGGCGGATTTTGCCTGTCAGGACCGGTATTCCCGGGAGTTGCCGGGCGAGCATGGCCGGTTCGTCACCGGCCTGTTCGGCGTTCAGCAGCACCTGGTTGCCGTCGGACACGAGATTGACGACGCCTTTGGCCGTCCCGCCGTAGCCCCGACTGATGATGGCCGGCCGATGCCCTGCTGAGTGCAGGAACCTGGCGATCCAGGCGACGGCCGGGGTTTTGCCGGTTCCACCCAGGGTCAGGTTGCCGACCGAGATCACCGGAACGGCGAGGCGATGGACGGTGAGAATATTTTTGCGATACAGATTCTGCCGTATCGACATCACCAGGCTGTACAGCGGGCTGAATGGTCGGCCGATGGCAAACAGGGTGGAGGGCGATGGTGTCATCGAATGTCGGAATGATTGACGATAAGCGTGATGAGAAAGATTTTTCACTTCCAATTTTACGCAATGCTGCGTAATAAAAGACTACTATCATTTCCAACTGGTTTCAGCCCGTTTTTTCGCGCTTTCAGGAGAGGATGCCGTGCGGGCGGAGGCACCAATTCAATGTTTCCGATGGAGGAAAAATGAAACTGATGACAAGAAAAAAAATTTTTGCAGCAGCGGCGGTTATGATGCTGGCGTTGTCGGCCCCGGTAGCCGGCATGGCGGCCGATACCATCAAATTCGGGGTCGCCGGGGCGCACAGCGGTGACCTGGCCTCCTATGGCCTGCCAACGGTCAACGCCGCCAAACTTGTTATCGACCAGGTCAACGCCAAGGGCGGCATCAACGGCAAGAAGATCGAACTGCTGGTCGAAGACGACGTCTGCAAGCCCGAGGTTGCCACCAACTCCGCGACCAAACTGGTGTCCGAAGGCGCTCAGGTGGTTCTCGGTCATATCTGTTCGGGTGCCACAGTGGCCGCCATGCCAATTTATCGCGATGCAAAAGTCCTGGTCATGTCCCCTTCAGCCACTACTGATGCATTGACGTACAGCGGTGATTATCCGAATTTCTTCAGAACCATCCCTCCCAATGCCGCACAGTCGCCGACAATGGCAGATTTCGCCCTGAATAAATTGGGGCTTACCAAGATCGCCGTCATCCATGACAAAGGTGATTATGGCAAACCGCTTGCCGAAGGCGCAAAAAAAGCTATCGATGAGTCTGGAAAGGGCAAGGTCGTCCTGTTTGAAGGGATTACCCCAGGGGCCGTAGATTATTCGGCAATTGTCCAAAAAATCAAACAATCGGGTGCTGAAGCCGTTATATTCGGTGGATATCATCCCGAGGCTTCAAAAATTGTCGGCATGATGAAAAAGAAACGTCTGAAGGCCGAATTCATATCCGATGATGGTGTTAAAGATGATACCTTTATCAAGGTCGCTGGAAAAGATGCGGAAGGCGTCTATGCCGTAGGACCTGAAGATGTTACTTCAAATGCGAGTTCTATCGCCGCGAGAGAAGAGCATAAGGCAGTTTTCAAAACCGACCCCGGGGCATTTTTTGACGGAGCCTATTCGGCAGCGAAGGCCATGGTGAATGCCATTGAAAAAGCAGGATCAACCGATCTGGAGGCATTGAAGAAGGTGCTGCAGGCGGAGAAAGTTGAAACCCCGGTTGGCAATATCAGTTTCGATCAAAAAGGTGATGCGGTCGGTATTGGATATTCCATGTATCAGGTTCAAAACGGTAAGTATGTTGTCGTAAAATAACCCATCATTTATATAACCCTACTATCTGAAGCAAGTTCTCAATCTCACGAGTGGCTTGCTTCAGTTTTTTTTTATAAAAATGGACTACTTTGTAGAGCTTTTCTTCGGAGGCATAACACGAGGGGCAATCTATGCCCTCATCGCCCTGGGCTATACGATGGTCTACGGCATCATCGGGCTGATCAATTTCGCCCACGGCGAGATCTACATGATCGGGGCCTTCACGGCGTTCATTGTCGCCACGGTGTTGTCGATTTATGGCTTCCCCCTGCTGGCGATCGTCATACTGGCGGGGTTTGCCGCCGTCATCTGGTCGAGCGCCTATGGCTATACAGTCGAGAGAATCGCCTATAAGCCCCTGCGCCATGCCCCCCGGCTTTCTCCCCTGATCAGCGCCATCGGCATGTCAATCTTTCTCCAGAATTATGTGCTCCTGGCTCAGACCTCCGACTTTCTGCCGTTTCCCGAGCTCATCCCCGAATTCCCCTTTATGGAACCTGTCGCCCATGTCGTCGGTTCCTCCGATCTGATGATTCTTATAACCACCGCGATTATCATGCTGATCCTCACGGTGGTCATAAAATTCACCCGGGTCGGCAAGGCGATGCGGGCCACTGCCCAGGATCGGACGATGGCCATGCTGGTCGGCATCAACGTCAACCGGATCATCTCCGCCACTTTTATTATCGGTTCCGCCCTGGCTGCAGTCGGCGGACTGCTGATCGCTTCCCATATCGGCCAGATCAATTTCTATATCGGCTTTCTGGCCGGTATCAAGGCCTTTACCGCCGCCGTGCTCGGCGGCATCGGCTCGATTCCCGGAGCGGTCCTCGGCAGCCTGATTCTCGGATTGACTGAAAGTTTTGCCACCGGCTATGTCTCCAGCGATTATGAAGATGTGTTCGCCTTTTCTCTCCTCGTTCTTATTCTGATCTTCAAACCATCCGGTCTGCTCGGGAAGGCTGAAACCAAGAAAGTGTGAGTTCGGAGTACTGTCATGTTCTACCTCAATGAAATCAAAAGAGCATTTCTGACCTCACTCTGGTTTGTTTTTCTGACATTTCCAATCGTCGTCATCAAGGTTGACCCCATCGAGCGTATTGTCCGCTGGCGCTGGGAAAATTCTCTGTATATGGCGGGCGGAATCTTTGTGGTCTATCTCCTGGTGAAATTTTTCATACATCGCAAGAGCCAGGCCGTCGAACCAGAGGTAGACAGGGACAATGAGGCAAAAGGATCCTTTATCCATCGTATTCTCGCAAACCCCAAACAACGAAATGTGCTGATCGTTGTGTTGCTGTTTGCAGCCCTGGCCTTTCCACAATTCTCATCTTCATATCAGACCAATGTCATGTCCACAGCCCTGATGTATGTCGTGCTTGGCCTTGGTTTGAATATCGTGGTCGGCATGGCCGGCCTGCTTGATCTGGGCTATGTCGCCTTCTATGCGGTCGGCGCCTATTCCTACGCCCTGCTGAACCATCACTTTCGATCTCGGCTTCTGGGCGGTGCTGCCGATCGGCGGAGGATTGGCCGCTCTTTTTGGTATTCTCCTCGGTTTTCCGGTGCTGCGCCTGCGCGGCGATTACCTGGCCATCGTCACGTTGGGTTTTGGTGAGATTATCCGCCTGATCCTGGAAAACTGGAGTGAATTCTCCAAAGGCCCAAGCGGCATCTCCAATATCCCGCGGCCTGGCCTGTTTGGTATCGAACTCAGTCTCAAGGGAGAGATCATCTATCTTTATTACCTGATGATCCTGTTCGTGATCGTGACGATCTTCATCGTCAACCGCCTCCAGGATTCGCGGCTGGGCCGGGCCTGGATCGCCCTGCGGGAAGATGAGATCGCCTGTCAGGCGATGGGGATCGACAAGCGCAAGACCAAACTGGTCGCCTTCGCCCTGGGCGCCTTCTGGGCCGGGATCATCGGCGTGGTCTTCGCCGCCAAGACGACCTTTATCAACCCCGCCAGTTTCACCTTTCTCGAATCCGCCATCATCCTGGCCATCGTCGTTCTCGGCGGCATGGGCTCGATCGTCGGGGTCATCCTCGGCGCCCTGATCCTGATTCTCCTGCCCGAATACCTGCGCGCCCTGTCCGAATACCGGATGCTCGCCTTCGGTGCCATCCTCGTGGCGATGATGGTCTTCCGGCCGCAGGGACTGATCTCGAATATCCGCCGCACCTACCATTCCGACAAAAAGTTCCATCCTCCGACACAACAATGATGGCTACTCCAATTCTCCAGATCAGCGGTTTGACGATGGATTTCGGCGGGATTCGCGCCCTCAACCGGCTTGATCTCGATGTCCATGCCGGCGAGATCGTCGCCCTCATCGGCCCGAACGGGGCGGGAAAAACGACCTTTTTCAATTGTCTGACCGGAATTTATACGCCGACGGCGGGAGAAATCCTCCTCACCCCCCCGGGAAGCTCGAGAAGTATCAGTCTGAAAGGGCTGAAGCCGAACCATGTGACGGAAAAGGGACTGGCCAGGACGTTTCAGAATATCCGTCTCTTTTCCCAGATGACGGTGCTGGAAAATGTCATGATCGGCCAACATTGCCGCACCAAGGCCTTCATCCTCGGGGCGATACTCCGCAATGCCGCGACCCGACGGGAAGAACGGCAGATCGTCGAGAAAAGTTATGCCATTCTCGACAAGGTCGGCCTCGCCCATCTGGCCAACGAATTTGCCAGGAACCTGCCGTACGGGGCCCAGCGGCGGCTCGAAATCGCCCGCGCCCTGGCGACCGAGCCGTTCCTCCTCCTTCTCGACGAACCGGCAGCCGGCATGAACCCGCAGGAGACCCAGGAACTGGACCGGTTGATCAAGGAGATCTCCACCGACGGCCACTCCATTCTCCTCATCGAACATGACATGAAGCTGGTGATGAGCCTGTCCGACCGGATCTTCGTGATGGACTACGGCAAGAAGATCGCCCAGGGGAAACCTGCTGAAATTCGTTCAAATCCCGCCGTTATCAAGGCGTATTTAGGTGAAGATGTCGATGCTTAAACTTCGAAAACATCCAGGCCGGGTATGGGAACATCCTGGCCATCAAGGATATCGATCTCGAGATCAACGAAGGGGAGATCATCACCCTGATCGGCGCCAACGGGGCGGGAAAGAGCACGACCCTGATGACCATCTCCGGGATCGTCCCGAGCCGCTCCGGGAAAATTTTCTTCGAGAATCAGGAGATCCAGCAGAAAGAACCGGATGAGATCGTGCGCATGGGCATCTGCCAGGTCCCCGAGGGACGCCACATCTTTCCGCAACTGACGGTGCAGGAAAACCTCGACATGGGGGCCTTTCTGCGCCGCGACAAAAAAGAGATCAAGCGCGACATCGACTACGTTTTTTCGCTTTTTCCGATCCTTGCCGAGCGGCGGGGGCAGGATGGGGGAACGTTGAGCGGCGGCGAACAGCAGATGCTGGCGATGTCGCGGGCCTTGATGGCGCGGCCGCGACTCCTCCTCCTCGACGAGCCCTCGATGGGGCTGGCCCCGCTCGTGATCAGACAGATCTTCGAGATCATCAAACAGATCAATGCCGAAAACCGGACCACCATTTTCCTGGTCGAACAGAATGCCAACCAGGCGCTGCATATCGCCCACCGGGGCTATGTCATCGAAAACGGCCGGATCGTATTTTCCGGCAAGGCTGAAGAACTCCTGAAAAACACTGATATCCAGAAGGCCTATCTCGGCATCTGATTCCCTTGGCAGTATCTCCTGAATGACCCGGACAACGGCCGAATCCCCCTGACCGGCGACGTGACGTTGCCGGTCGAAAATTGAGATGATGGAACAATGAACAACGCAATGAAGAAGATCAGAGCAGGTGTGATCGGGGTCGGCTATCTGGGCCGATTCCATGCCCAGAAATATGGTTCCATGGAAGGGGTGGAGCTTGTCGGCGTCGCCGATATCGATCCCCGGCAGGGGCAGCGGGTCGCCGAGGAATGCAACTGTGCATGCTACGACGACCATCGGGCCCTGCTGCAGGAAGTCGATGCGGTATCGATTGTCGTGCCGACCAGTCTCCATCACCAGATCTCCTCGGACTGCATCGCCGCCGGGGTCGACATCCTGCTCGAAAAACCGATGACCGTCACCCTCGCCGAGGCCGACGACCTGATTGCCCGCTGTGCCGACAAAAAGCTGGTCCTCCAGGTCGGCCATCTCGAGCGCTTCAATCCGGCGATTGTGGCGATGGAGCCGTTTCTGACGCTGCCGGTCTTCATCGAGAGCAACCGCATCTCCACCTTCAAGAACCGCGGGGTCGACGTCGACGTCGTCCTCGACCTGATGATCCATGATATCGACATCATCCTCAATATCATCCAGTCGCCGTTGAAGTTCATCCATACCGCCGGGGCGCCGGTTGTCACCGCCACCACCGATATCGCCAACGCCAGGCTGATCTTTGCAAACGGGGCGACCGCCAACGTCACCGCCAGCCGGATTTCGCGGACCAATGTCCGCAAGATGCGGATCTTCCAGCCGGGGTCCTATATCAACGTCGATTTCGCCAAGAGAAAATTCATGACCATCACCCTGACCGATGAAATCCTCGAGTCGGGGATGCCGCGACAGGACATCCAGGTCCATTCGTTTGCGGCCGGCGATGCCCTGCGCAGCGAGATCGAGCACTTCATCGGCCACGTCCGCAACCGCACCCGGCCCAAGGTGTCGGGACACGAAGGGCGCCGGGCCCTCGATGTCGCCCTGCAGGTCATGGCGCAGATCCGGGAACACCAGAATCTCGAGGTCTTCCGCAAGGTCTCCGAAGTCTCTCGCAAACAATGACGACAGAGGTAATGATCGTCGCCGGCGAGGCCTCCGGCGATCTTCATGCCGCCAATCTGCTGCGGGCCATGCAGCGGCAGGATTCCAGCCTCGCCTTCTGTGGCATGGGTGGCGATGAACTGGCGGCCGCCGGCATGGAGATTCTCTTCGACGCCTCGAAGGTCGCCGTCGTCGGCCTCACCGAGGTCTTTTCCCATCTCGGCGATATCCTCGCCGCCCAGAGAACCCTGCGCCGCCGGCTGCAACGGCGGCCGCCGGCCCTGCTGATCATCGTCGACCTGCCCGATTTCAACCTGTGGCTGGCAAAAAAAGCCAAAGGTCTCGGCATCCCGGTCTTTTACTACATCACCCCGCAGGTCTGGGCCTGGCGCAGCGGCCGGGTCAAGACCATCGGCGACCGGGCCGACAAGGTCGGGGTCATCCTGCCGTTTGAGGAGCAGTTTTTCCGCCAGCGCGGGGTTGATGCCCATTATGTCGGCCACCCCCTGCTCGATTCCGTCAGCGTGACGATGACGCCCGAGGACTTCTGCGCCAGGCACGGCATTGCCCTGACGAGCCGACGGATCTGCCTTCTCCCCGGCAGCAGGAGACGGGAGATCGCCTGTCTCCTCCCCCATTTTCTTGGAGCGGCACGGCTGCTGCAACAAGCCGTGGCCGACGATCTGGTGTTCCTGCTGCCGCTCGCCTCGACCGTCAGCGCCCGGGATCTGTACGCCAACGGCCTGGCAGCGACCGGCGATCTCGATGTCAGGATCATTACCGATGAGCGCTACGAGGTCATGGCCGCCAGTGAGATGGCGATCGCCGCCTCCGGCACCGTGACGCTCGAACTGGGCCTGCTCGGTGTGCCGATGGTCGTTGCCTACCGTTTTTCGCCGCTGACCTATCGCCTCGGCCGCATGCTGGTCAAGCTTCACCATTTTTCGCTCGTCAATCTCATCGCCGGTCGCGAGGTCGTGCCGGAACTGCTGCAGGATCAGGTCGACCCGGAACACATTGCCGCCCTGCTGCAGCGATTGCTCGACGATGACGGCTACCGGCAGGGTATGGTGCGCGGTCTGGCGGACGTCAGAAGGAGTCTCGGCCAGCCGGGGGCCTCGGAGCGGGCCGCCCGGCTGGCCCTGACCATGCTGCGGGAAGGGGAGCGGAATGGATGATGAGGTGTTCGACGACGGCGAGCCCGTCGAGATCGAGATCAACGGGGTCCTCGATCTGCACGCCTTTTCCCCCAAGGATATCAAGCATCTGGTGCCCGATTATCTTGAGCTGTGCCATGCGGCCGGGATAAACGAGGTGCGGATCATCCATGGCAAGGGGATCGGCAACCTCAGGCGGACAGTGCATGCCATCCTCGCTGCCCACCCACTGGTCAAAAGCTACCGGTTGGCAGGGGCCGAGGCCGGTGCCTGGGGAGCGACCCTGGTCGACCTGCTCGATCACGGCCTGAGCCCGGCCGCCGACCCGTCCTCGTCGAGGGAGTAACGTCGCTGTCTGCCGGTGAAGGGGCAGATGAAGGCCAGTGAGCAGGCGACCAGCTGCAGGCCGGCGCCGTCGTTGCCGGCGCCATAGCGGCGGTCGCCGACCAGCGGATGACCGAGCAGGTTCAGATGGCGGCGGATCTGGTGATAGCGGCCGGTCTCCAGCAGGATGTCGACCCTGGTTGTCCCCGTTTCTTTCAAGATCTCCCGCACCGTCACCACTGTCCGTGCCGTCTTGCCGTCGAGCGGGGCGTCGCAGATCACGACAGCTCCGACAGGACCGAGGCTGCCGTGGATCTCGGCCCGGTATCGCTTTTCGATCGCCCGCGTCTGAAACATGTGCGACAGGGCGGCTGCTGCCTGCCGGCCATGGGCCAGGAGGACCAGGCCGCGCGCCTCCCGATCAAGACGGTGGACAAGACGTGCCGCCGCCCCCACCTCTTTGAGTTTTTCCGCATGGCGGAGCAGGGAACAGTGGTCGCCGCAGCGGCTGCCCTGGCTGAGAAGACCTGCCGGCTTGTTCCAGACACTGTAGTGCCGCTCGGTGGCCAGCAGGAGCGGTGGCGGCGGAATCAGGGCGAGAATCGCCGGATCGTAGTACAGGGCGAGATTATCACCGGCACTCAGGACAAAACCGGCCTTGCGGACCCGCCGTTCCTTGCTGCCGGGGCGCTTCAGCCATACCGCTCCCTTGACCATCGCCTCCTTGACGGCGGTCTTCGACAGTCCGGTCGCCCTCGACAACAGATCAGGAGCAGTGCCGGTCGTCTCGGCGACCGTCAGCCGTGCAATAATGGGCGCCGGGCTATTTGCCAAAGCTGCAGGCGGGGTAATGACAGGTGGGACAGTTGCGGCACAAACCGCCGTGGCCGAGCGCAGCCAGTTCCCTGCGCCCAACCGCTTCGCCGGTCAGGATCCGCGGCAGCACGAGATCAAGGACGGTGATCTTGTGGTACATGCCGCAGGCGGGAACGCCGATGACCGGCACCTCGCCGATCCGGCCGGTGAAGAACATCGCCCCCGGCAGCACCGGGCTGCCGTAGGCGGTGTCACCCGCGCCGGCTGCCATGATCCCGGCCCGGGTGACATCGTCGGGATCGACCGACATGCCGCCGCTGGTGACGATGAGATCGGCGCCGCCTGCCAGCGCCCGGTTGATCGCCGCGGTTATGGCGGCCGGATCGTCGGGGGCGAACTCCACCGACTGAACGGTCGAGCCGAATTGATCCAGTTTCCGGCGCAGCACCTCCTCGAAGCGGTCCTTGATCCGCCCGTAGTAGATCTCGCTGCCGGTGATTACCAGGCCGCATCGTGCCTGCCGCAGCGGCAGGACCTGGAGCACATGGCCGTCCCGGCCGGCGATCGCCGCCGCCTGGTCGACGATCGCGCGCAGACCGACGAGCGGAATGAGGCGGGTTCCGGCAATGATCTCCCCCTCCTTGACCGGGGTGTTGTCATGCAGGGTCGCACACATGACCTCACCGAGGAGGTTGAACTGGAACAGGGTTTCGATATTGACCCGCAGCAGGCCGTCGTGGGCGGCGGCCAGGGTGATTTTGCCCTCGTCGGGGCCGGCATTCAACCGCACCCCCCGGCCGGCCAGGGCCTGGGCGAGGATGGCGGCCGCCTCGTTCTCGTGGATCTCATCCTCTTCGAGCGAGAGGATATAGATACGGTCCTTGCCCAACCTCTTGAGATGAGGGATATCCTCGGCGCGGATGATATGGCCTTTCTTGAAGGCGCTTTTCTTGTGGCTGTCCCGGACTATTTCAGTGATGTCATGGGGCAGGACCATGCCGACGGAATCCTCAACGGGGATCGTTTTCATCATTTCAGCAACCGCCTGACCTGAATCGATCAGAGACAGCCGTCGGCCAGGCCGGCGGGCAGGATGTTCTTGACATCGTAGATGACGGCATTGTCGCGGCAGAGTCGGCGGAAATCGGCGGCCTGCATGGTCGCGAACTGCTGATGGGCGACGGCGATGACGATGCCGTCATAGCTGTGCCCGGGCAGCGTGTCGACCAGCCGGATTCGATATTCCTGCAGTGCCTCCGCACCATTGACCCACGGGTCATGGACGTCGACGGCGATGCCGTACTCCTCCAGTTCGCCGATGATATCGATCACCCTGGTGTTGCGCAGGTCCGGGCAGTTTTCCTTGAAGGTCAGGCCGAGCACGAGCACCCTGGCCTTCGAGGTGTCGATCCCCTTGCGCGACATCAGCTTGATTATCGACGCCGCGATATGGTGCCCCATATTGTCGTTGACCCGTCTGTCCGGCGAGGATCATATCCGGGTGGAAGCCGACCTCCTGGGCCTTGTGGGTGAGGTAGTAGGGGTCGACGCCGATGCAGTGGCCGCCGACCAGTCCCGGCTGGAACGGCAGGAAATTCCATTTGGTGCCGGCGGCCTGCAGCACTTCGCGGGTATTGATGCCGAGACGATCGAAGATCAGGGCAAGCTCGTTGACCAGGGCGATATTGACGTCGCGCTGGGTATTTTCGATGACCTTGGCCGCCTCGGCGACCTTGATCGAACTGGCCGGGAAGGTGCCGGCGGTGACGATCGTCCCGTACAGCCGGTCGACGAAATCGGCGATTGCCGGCGTCGATCCGGAGGTGATCTTGACGATATTGGGGAGCCGGTGTTTTTTGTCCCCCGGGTTGATCCGCTCCGGACTGTAGCCGCAGTAAAAATCGGTGTTGAAGACCAGGCCGGAGACCTGTTCCAGCACCGGCACGCAGACCTCCTCCGTCGCCCCCGGATAGACGGTCGATTCGTAGATGACGGTATCGCCTTTTTTCAGCACCGAGCCGACGGTTTTCGAGGCGCCGATCAGCGGCTGGAGATTGGGGCGTTTCGAGGCATCGATCGGTGTCGGCACCGCGACGATAAAGACGTTGCAGGCGGCGATCGCCGCCGGATCGGTCGTGTAGCGCAGGTTCGGACAGGCGCGAAGCTCGTCCTCGCCGACCTCGAGGGTCGAGTCCCGTCCCGCCGCCAGTTCGGCGATGCGGGCGGTGTTGAGATCGAAACCCATTGTATGGAAATGTTTTCCAAATTCAACGGCCAGCGGCAGCCCGACATAACCGAGGCCGATGACGGCAATCCGTGTCTGTTCGCGTGAAAGCATGGTATTTTCCGGTAAAGGGATGGCGGTAACGGCAAAAACTTCGCACAATGCCGATATGATGTTCAATGGTCTAGCCGGTACTTCAGGAAAAGTCAAACCCCTCGTGTCTGCTCGGGCCAGATCAGGGTATGCAGCTGCAGCTGCAGCCGTACCGGCAGCCGGTCTTCGAGGATGGCGGCGGCCAGGGCGGCCGGCGATATCCGGTTGCGGACCGGGGAAAAAAGCACGGGGGCATGGGTCGCCAGGTCATGCTCGCGCACGAAATCCCTCGCAAACCGATAATCGCAAAGACTGCTGATCACGAACTTCACCTCTGTGCCATTCGGTCGCCGGGCGGCCCGGCGGCGGATCGCGGTCAGATTGTCCGGCAGCCAGGAGGCGGCCATGCCGCTGTCCGGACACTTGACATCGAGGATGACGCGAACACCGGCGGGGAGATCGGCGATCGGCAGGGAACCGTTGGTCTCGAGGAGAACGGTGCGGTTCCTGCCCGCCAGCCTGTCCAGCAACTGCAGGCTGGCGGCCTGCAATAAAGGTTCGCCGCCGGTCAGTTCGACCAGGGTGTCCGGGTATTCATCGACAAAGTCAAGGAGACTGTCGATGGATACCCTGCGCCCGGCTTCCTCGTAGCTGTAGGCGGCGTCACAGTAGCTGCAGCGCAGGTTGCAGCCGGCAAGGCGGATAAAAACGCAGGGCATCCCGGCGAAGGTCGATTCGCCCTGGATCGAGTAGAACAACTCCGACACCAGGAGCTGTCCATCACGGACCATAGTAGGTCAGGCCCGAGGTATCCGTTTCGAGGACGGTGACGCTGTAGAGCGAGTAGCGGTCATGGGTGAGCGGCCCCTTGAGCTCACTGAACAGAAATTTGGCGATATTCTCGGACGAGGGGTTGATGTCCTTGAAGATCGCCATGTTGTTGAGATCCCGGTGATCGAGCTTGTCGATCGCCACTTTGACGATATTTTTCAATATCTTGAAGTCAATCCCCATGCCGAGCTCGTCGAGTTCGGTGGCGCGGACCGCAACTTCGACCTTCCAGTTATGACCGTGGGGATTTTCGCATTCTCCGGGATAATCGCGCAGGTGATGGGCTCCGGCAAAATGGGTCTTGACGAATATGTCGAACATGATGAACTCCTGGGGATTCGATTGAGATTTATGAAGGGGGTGGTGATCGGTAGAATATTATGGACAGATATACGATTGAGCACTATTTCATAGGTTGGATGCGGCACACCGATTGCTTTGCAGGCATCGTCGCAGTGTAGCGCGTTTCGGATAGAATATAGGTATGTGATTTGCTTTAGTCTAGCAGGAAAGGAGTAAAAGAGCATGGCTTTTATTGCACCGTTGAGAGGGGTCCGTTTCAACCCCGACAAGGCCGGGAGGCTGGATGACATCGTCACTCCGCCCTATGACGTGATCAGAGAACAGTCGGCCGAGGCGTTTCTGGCGAAAAACCCCTACAGCATGATTCGTCTCGATCTCACCAAATCCCCAGGGGGCGGGGTTGCCGACCGGGAAAGATACGTTGGGGCTGCCAACCTCTTCAACCAATGGCGGAAGGAGGGGATACTGATCCGTGACCAGGAGGAGGCCCTCTACCTCTATGAAACCATGTACACCCTGCATTCCGGGAAAACACTGGTACGCCGGGGGCTGCTGTGCCTGGTCGGCCTGGCCGAATTTTCGGAAGGAGTCGTCAAGCCTCACGAACACACGTTCGACACGGTCATTGCCGACCGCTTGCAACTGCTCCAGCACTGCAGCGCCCAGTTCAGCCAGATCTTCTCGCTCTACTCCGACCGCGACAACACGGTCATCACCCTGCTCGAGAGCGCCGACTCGGAGCCGGCAGGATCGGTCACCGATGCCGACGGCTGCGTGCACAGCATCCGCCGGGTCACCGATCCGACGGTCATCCGCCAGGTCCAGCTCTTTTTCAGGGATCAATCGCTGTATATCGCCGACGGTCATCATCGCTATGCCACCGCCCTCGGGTATCGCCGCTACCTGCGCGAGCAGAAGGGGGAATTGCCGGAAACCCACCCGGCCAACCATATCATGATGTATCTCTGTCCGATGGAGGACCCGGGACTCTCGGTGCTGCCGACCCACCGCCTGCTGTACTGGCCCGGCGTGCTGAACGTCGCCGACTTGACTCGGCGGCTGCAGCCGGGCTTTGACCTTCAGGAGATCCATGCCGGCAGCCGCGAGAGCCTGATCGAGGAGGCCCTGTCGCGGATGGATGAGATAGAGCGGCGGACGCAGGAAAAGTCGTCAACGAGCTTCGGCGTGTATCATCCCGGGGAGGATCGCTGTTTCGTGATGACGATGAAAGAAGAGGGGTACGACCAATTCGAGATCGACGACCCGTGCCTGAAAGATCTCGATGTCGTCGTTTTGTCAGAACTCATCATTAAGAAGTATTTTGGTCTCGACCACAAACGATGCGAAAATGACAACCTCATCCACTTTTACAGCGATCCGGATGAAGCCCTCGACGCGGCCGTCAAGGACAGTGCCGACCACGATGACATCACGCCCCTGCTGTTTCTGATGAATCCGACCCGGGTCGAACAGGTCAAAAAGGTCGCCGACGCCAATCACATCATGCCGCATAAGTCTACGTATTTTTACCCAAAAATAATGACCGGCCTGCTCTTTTACCAGCTTGTCGACAACGAGGTGATCAACCGTCTTGATTGACCAGAAACGCCGGCAGGCAACCGATGAAGTCAGCCGTGACAGCCTCTTCGACGGTCGCCTGTCATGTCTCCAGCACCGGCAGGGGTACCGGTTTTCGGTCGATGCCGTCCTTGTCGCCCATTTCCTCCCGCCGGCCCGAGGAGCCGTCGTCCTCGATCTCGGCACCGGTTGCGGCATTATCAGCCTCATCATGATGTATCGCTGGGGTGAACGGATCAAGGCGTTGACGGCCCTCGAAATCCAACCGGGCCTGGCTGAACTTGCCCGGCGCAACTTTGAGGCAAACGCCTTCCAGGACAAATGCCGCGTCGTCGAGGGCGATCTGCGGCAGATCACCGCCATCCTGACGCCGGAATCCTTCTCCCAGGTGGTCTGCAATCCGCCTTTCTACCGACACGGGGCGGGGAGGAAAAGCGTCAACCAGGAGGCCCTCGCCGCCAGGCACCAGCTCCTGTGCGGACTCGAAGAGATCGTCGCCGCCGCCGCTTTCGCCCTGAAGACCGGAGGCAGCCTGGCGATGATCTATCCGGCGGAGGGCCTGGCCGAACTGACGGTCGCCCTTGCCGCGAGTGAGCTTGAGATCAAACGGCTGCAATGCGTCTACAGTTATCCCGATCCGACAGCGCCGGCGCGGCTGGTCCTGGTGCAGGCGGTCAAAAGGGCCGGCACGGGAGCGAAGATCCTGCCGCCGTGGTATATCTATGCGCAACGACACGGCGCCTACAGTGACGAGATGCAACGGCTGTACCAGGATCGTGACCACGAGCTGAGCCCGAATCCTCGGGATGCGGAGGGGGGAAATTAGCCATGCTCTCCTCCATCACAAGCTGCACGGTCTTCGGCATCGACGGCATGCTGGTCGAGGTGGAGGTCGACGTGGTCCACGGCCTGCCGATATTTTCTACTGTCGGTCTTCCCGACGGGGCAGTCCGGGAGAGCCGGGAGCGGGTCCGGGCGGCGATCAAGAACTGCGGGTATGAGTTTCCCCAGGAGAAGATCACCGTCAACCTGGCGCCGGCCGACATCAGGAAAGAGGGCACCGGCTTCGATCTGCCGATCGCCATCGGTATCCTCGCTGCGGCAGGGCTGTTCAAAAGATCCGATCTGTCATCGTTCTGCGTGGTGGGGGAGCTGTCGCTGGATGGCCGGATCCGCAGGGTCAACGGGGTACTGCCGATGGCCCTCGCCGCCGCCGAGGCCGGGATCAAGGCCATCATCATTCCCGCTGACAATGCCGCCGAGGCCTCGATCGCCGCCGCCGGAATCAAGGTCTTTCCTGCCGCCTATCTGCCCCAGGTCGTCGAATTCCTGCTGGGGATGGCGGAGATTGCCCCGCTCCAGCCCTATTGCCTGGATGACCTGCGCCAGTCCCGGCAATGCGAGGTCGATTTCTCCGATGTCCGGGGCCAGGCCCATGTCAAGAGGGCGCTGGAAATCGCTGCCTGCGGCGGCCATAATATCCTGATGAAAGGGCCGCCGGGATCGGGAAAGACCATGCTGGCGCGGCGGCTGGCGACGATCCTGCCGGCGATGAGTTTCGACGAGATCATCGAAACGACGAAGATCTACAGCATCTCCGGTCAGCACCATGGCGTCCAGATCTTTCGGCCGTTCCGCGCCCCGCACCACACCATTTCCGATGCCGGCCTGATCGGCGGTGGGAACACCCCGCGTCCGGGCGAGGTGTCGATGGCCCACAACGGGGTCCTTTTTCTCGACGAACTCCCTGAATTCAAGAAACATGTGCTTGAGGTCCTCCGCCAGCCGCTCGAAGACGAGACCGTGACCATTGCCCGAGCCAATCTGACCCTGACCTTCCCGGCCCGCTTCGTACTGGTGGTGGCGATGAATCCCTGCCCCTGCGGCTTCCTCGGCGACACCCGCAACAGCTGCAGCTGCAACCCGGCCCAGATCCAGCGCTACGAAAGCAGGATTTCCGGGCCGCTCCTCGACAGGATCGACATGCATCTCGAGGTCCCGGTCGTCCCCATCGAGGACATGCGCGGGACTCAAACCGGGGAACCATCGGTCGTCATCAAGGAACGGGTCGACCGGGCCAGGGAGATCCAGAAAAGCCGCTTCACGACCAACAACCGGATCTATTTCAACAGCCAGATGGGGCCGAAGGAGATCGAACGCCATTGCATCCTCGATCCCCACAGTCTGTCGCTGCTGGAAAGAGGCGTGAAGAAGCTTGGCCTCTCGGCCCGGGCCTATCACCGCATTCTCAAGATCGCCAGGACGATAGCGGATATGGACGGGGCGGAGAAGATCACAAGCGCCAACATCGCCGAGGCTATCCAGTATCGGCGCTTCGACCGGAAACCGCCCGCCTCCTGATCTTTCACTTGCCCAGCGAGACTGGCTCCGAGGCCGATTTCCAGGCCGCCGCTCGGCCCCGGGGCAGGGGAGAATTCCTTGCCGCTCGCGGTCGTTCATGATAAACATGCATGTTCGCCACCTCCACTTCCGCCTGATATCTTTGCGAAGGACGCGTCTATGAAAATAAAATATCTCGCCGGCATCATCGGCTGCCTGCTCCTCGTTGGCCTTTGGTACATCTGGGCCGGCGGGTTCCTCGACAAACGAGTCGACCCCGCGGCGCTCGTTGCCGACAATGCGCTGCTCTACGTCGAGCAGCACGATATCGGCAGGCTGATCGATTCCGTCAAGGCCTCGCATTTCGGCAAGACCGTGGCGGCGATGGACATCGGGAAGATTGCGGCCGGTCTGGAATTGAATGCGGATCAGACCCGGACCGTTGCACAGGCGGTCGCATCCGTCGCCGAACTCGGCAATGATCCGGTCTTCAGGGAGTTAGGCGGCAGATCGTTGTCGGTGGCACTCCTGCCCGGAGAGAGTGAGATCGTCGTCGCCGGTGAGAGACAGATTCTGCCGGTGCAGCTGCTGCTGATCGCCAGTCCCGAACACAAGGCCGAACTACTGGAAACGATGTCTCAGGCCTTTGCCGGGGAGGTCACAGAACGGGTGATCCCGTATGGAAAAAAGGAAATCGTCCAATTTGCCATCGATGGGACAACATTTTTCGCGGCAGTGACCGACGGCCTGTTCGTTTTCAGCCTGAACCAACAGACCGTCGAGACCGCGCTCGATCTCCGGGTCAAATCCCAGGGGGCCCTGGCGGCATTGGCGGCGTTTACCGAACTGAAACAGCAGTTGCCGGCGGTCGATTTTCTGGCCTTTTCCGCTCCGGAAAAACTCGGCACCGCAATGGCGGCAATAGCAGGGGGGGAGGGAACCACTGAAAAACTCGCGGGAGTGCGGTACAGCATCTATGGCATCTGGCGCGAGGGCACGGGATTCAAGGACCGGACGACCACCCTGATCGATCGCAGCAGACTCCATCCGGTCATCGCCGGGATCCTGGCGACACCGCCTCAGGACAATGATACCCTCGCCTTTGTTCCCCCGGGGGTTCAGATCTATACCTGGTCGAATGCCCTGGCCCTTCATGCCGTCTGGGAAAGCATCACCAAGGAAGGCGGTGCCGAGGCGACTCCACCCGAGCCGTTCACCAGTAAATTCAAAGAGGTGACCGGCAGCGATATCGACCAGGTCCTCGCCCTGTTCGAACCGGGGATCAGTCTGCAGATCCAGAAGGGTAGCCCCAATGGCCTTATTCCGCTGCCGCACATCACGCTGATGCTCAAGGTGAAAGACAGGGCGTCGCTGGAGAAGGTTGTCGAACAAGGGATGGCCGGTCTCGGTATCCGGATGGAGGATCAGCGGTATCGGAATATGGGCTACAGATCCTACAACCCGGGCCTGCCGGGCGATATCGAGGCCCTGTACGGTTTTTACGGTCAATATCTTCTGATCGGCAACAACAAGCAGATGCTGGAACAAATCGTTGATGCCGCCGAAGACCGCAGCGGATTCAGGCAGAGCGAGGAGTATGCCGGCCTCGGCATGGACCTGGAACATGGCAGCAATTCGGTGCGTTACATCAAGGTCGCGGATATCGCCGATGGGGTCACCGAACTGGTGACCTGGAGCGGGGCGATACTGGCGCTTCAGGATCGCAACCTGGCGCGGCGATCACAGGTGGTGATCGAAGAGGTCATCAAACCACTGCTCAACGGTATGACCACGATCTCGTCGGTCGCGACCAGGACCTTCTTCGCGCAGGACAGGGTCACGGTGGAATCAACGATTGCGGTCAGATCGGACCAGCCGGCGGCTGCGGGACGGTGAACGTATGGAAGAACTCGTCAACGAACTGAAAAAACTGGTGGATTTCAAGGATACGACCGATATCGGCGATATCGTCCTGATTGCCGCACAAGATCCGCAATTCGTCGTTTTTGCCCTGGTGACCGATATCGAGAGAGACCCGAGCCGCAAGGACGAATGGTGGCACCTTCATTTTTCGGTACTGTCGATCCCGATCCAGAAAATGACCTGGACCCTGCGGACGCCGCAGATGTGCGGGATGGAGATCTTTACCATGGACGGCAAGGAACGCTTCGTCAAGGCCGTCAACATGGGTGGCCCGCAGCTCAGACCGGTTGAAACGATATCGGCGCCGCGGCCCGGAGGTCTGAAGCGGATTAAATAGCGCTATTCCACGTCGGGCGGGGCAAAATGGATGGTCAGGAATTCACGCGAGGTCTGCATCTGCCGGTAGGTGATGTTCGGTGATTTGTCGAGCATGATCTTGGCGGCCCGGACCTGATCGGTGTCCCGGTACTTGTCGGAGAGGTAGATGATCTCCGAGATCCCCGACTGGAGAATGACCTTCGTGCATTCGTTGCAGGGGAAAAGGCCGACATAGATCCGGCAGCGGCGCAGATCGGTGGTGATGGCGTTCAGGACCGCATTGAGCTCGGCGTGACAGACGTAGGGATACTTGGTGTCGAGATAGGCCCCCTCGCGCTCCCAGGGCAGTTCATCGTCCGAACAGCCCCAGGGGAAACCGTTGTAGCCGACCCCGACGATCTTGTTCTGGTCGTTGGCGACGCAGGCCCCGACCTGGGTGTTCGGGTCTTTGCTGCGCTGGGCCGAGAGCAGGGCCACGGCCATGAAATACTCATCCCAGGAAAGATAGTTCTGTCGCTTCATCAGTCTCGGTTATTTTCGTTGTCCTTGAATTTCCTGCGCCGCTGTCTCCAGGTGTTGAGGCCGCAGATGTCGTCTATGAATTTCCTGATGCATTGAAAATACTGGACACCGGCCATGGCGATGAGGGAATTGTGATCGGCACCGGGGACCAGCAGGAACTGCTTGTTTTTCGCCCCGCTCTGCATCTGCAGTTTTTCGGCCTGGTAGGGCGGAATCAGTTGATCCCGTGCCCCGTGGAGGATCAGGGTCGGCAGTTTGATATCGGCGATCTTGCCGCCGTTGTTGAAACAATCTTCCTCCCGGATGTCGGTGTCGTCGAAACGGATACCCAGCGCTGCGGCGAGGGGAAGGGTGTCGGCGAAACCACTCTCAAGAATCATCCCCTTGTACTGCTGCCCATGGTGGAGGGCGATTTCGATGGCACTGGCCGAGCCGAGGGAACGTCCCATGACGACAAGCGGCCCGCCATACTTCTGCTCCGCCAGCCACCCCGTGACAAAGCTGCTGATGGCAAGGGCATCGCTATACATCGTCGTCACGGTCGGAGAACCATCGCTCCAGCCATAGCCCCGGTAGGTGGCGACGAACAGGTTGAGCCCCTGGCGGCGGTAGTCGTCGGCTATCTCGTCATAATCGCTGACAATCTCACCGTTGCCGTGAAAATAGAGAATGGTCGGACTGTCCGGCGCAACCGCATACAACCGGCAGCCGAGCCTGACCCCTGCGGCCACCGTGATGAACACGTCCTCGGCGTTGTCCGGCAGGGGAGATCTGGCGGCTGGAACCGGGAAAAAAATATGGGCGAGGTATTCGGGACGGTCGAGAATGCGGTGTTCTTTCATGATGATCGATACAGTAGCGGTGAGTGGTGATTGTGATCAAAACAGGCAGTATCATTGCGGTGCAGGCAAAAAACCGGCGCCGGGAAAGCATGGGGACGATGGGCGAGGAAAGGTTGTAACGGACCTCGACCGTGAGGGCGGAGGACATGGCAGGCAATAAAAAAGGTTGCAGACGAACGCCCGCAACCTTGCAATGAATGGGGTGGACAATGGGACTCGAACCCACGGCCTCCTGGGCCACAACCAGGTGCTCTAACCAACTGAGCTATGTCCACCACCTGTATCACCTTGAAAAAACGCCCTCCTTATAACCACTCGCCTCCGGTTTTGCAAGCGCAAAGTTACTTCAGGGTCTCACCGCAGTGCAGGCATTTCACCGCCTGGGCCTTGATGATCTCGAAGCAGGAAGGGCATTCCTTTTTGTAGTTCGCCTTGAGGATACTCCTTATCGCGAGATTGCACTCATTTTCGAAGGCGATGTCCCGGAATACATGGTTGCGGATCGGATCGATACACTGAAGATCATTGAGTTGAATCAATAATTCCAAGGCCCGGGTGCGATTCACCCGGTCCGCCGCCTCGTCGAGCAGGAGCGCCATGACCGGCTCCAGATTTTTGTCGGCAACGCAGGTGTCGAGCGCCAGGACGGCCTCTTTTTCTTTCTGGTAGCGGATATTCTGATTTTTCAGCACCTCCGGATTGATGACTGCGGCCTTGAACGCGTCGGCATTGCCGACCATCATGACATTGCGTTCCACGCTGCCCGGCAGTTCCATATAGCGATACGAGGCATGATGGCCGTACTGGTTTTCAATCTGCGCCCAGCCGTTCAAAAACAGCTGGCACTCATCGTTGAGGCAGATGAAGAGGATCTCCGACCCCCAGCCGAGCCCATCGCCGACATGGACCGGCGGCGATTCGCAACAGGACATCCGCTGCGAACAGTGCGGACAGGTATGTTCCTCTTCGATGAATTTCTCTACTAGTGGATGCATATATTCACAGCTCCTTACTGCACATGATTGCCTCTGGCCAATGGCCAGGGGATGACGTTGTTTCTGCGCTCACAATACACCTGATGGAAAAGAAGGTAAAGATGTACCGGTTTCCAGGGCCTCAACCATCCCAATCTCCCTTGATCGCTGAGAGGGACAGCACCTCGTCGACCGCCTTGGCCTGTTTCATCCGGTTCTGGAGAAAGGCCGGGGGCATGAATTTCCGGTTTGCCTCCATAATCCGGCACAACTGATCGATATCGCCAGATTCGGCGAGGTCGATCAGGTGGAGAAGATTTTCGGCGAAACTGCGGACGATCTTGCGGCCGTCGCCGGAGGTCGCCATGATCTCGGCATAGGTCCTGGGGTTCTGGTTGTGGACCCTGGCCATCGCCAGGATGCCGTAGAGCGAGGTCAGGGTGGAATGACTGCTGATGTCGAGGCAGTCGATCTCGTGGCGGGCGAGGGTCATCGCCAGCGCCACCGAGACCGTGGTCGGCAGTTTCTGCCCCACCCCCATCAACAGGTCGTGTCTGGACGGACTGTCATGGAAGATATCGGCCCCGTGCTTATACAGAAATGCCTCGAATTCGCTGCAGAAGGCCCCGCTTCTGGCGGTCCGTACGACGGAGGCGTTCTTGTCCTTCATGGTCATGGCCTGGGGGCCCCAGAGATTGTGGACCAGCATCAACTCGACACCCGGACTGGTGGCGGCAAAGGCGGTGTTGATGGTGTTTTCCGATTCTCCGGCAAGCAGGATCAGGGCCTGACCGTCACGCAGATGCCGGCCGTACTGCCTGATGGTATCGGCGGTGACCGAGATCGGGACGCAGATCACCACCACATCGACCATCTCGATCATCGCTTCGGGGCGAAGGGCCGAGGTTCTCCCGGTCAGGTAGGTCGTGTAGCCCTCGTTTTCGAGCCGCCCGGCAAACCACCGGCTCATCGCGCCGGAACCGATGAAGCCGAAGGCCTTGATCTGCTTGACCCGCATGTCGACCCGAGGGAAAGAGCCGAGCAGTTTGAGCGCATTGCTCTCCTGGATGACGCTCTTTTCTATCCTGGTCAGGGCCTCGCGCAGCAGGGTGTCGTCGATGTGTCCCTCCGCCTCGATATAGATCCTGAGCTTCTGGGTCTTGATATCGTTTTCGGTCTGCAGATCGAGGATGTTGATCCCCCGGCGGGTGAATTCGCCGAGGATGTCGGCGAGCATGCCGACCCGGTCGCGCAGCGGTCTGGTGATGATCGCCGTCGCATCATAGCCGGAGGACTTGGCCAGATCCTTGCCGAGCACGGCGAACCGGGTACGGTTATGGGGCACAACCTCCCTGGCGATCAGCGGGATGCCGTGCTTCTTCAGCAGCTCCTCGGATTCGATGACCGCATGGCTGGTCCGGTTGCTGGTCCGGATATCGGCCAGCGCGGCTTCGATATCCTGCACCGCCATCATCGTGGCCAGGGGAAAATGGCGGTCGAGGTATTCGTCGCATTGGCGCAGCACCGAACTCCTGGCGACGATGGTATCGATCGTCGCCAGATCGAGACCGCCGCCGGAAACCGCCCCCAGCGAGAGATGGATCGGCAGGACGACGTTGTCGATCCAGTACCCCTGTTCCAGTTGGGAAACGAGCCTGAAGGTCTCCTTGATCTCTCCTTCGCGGGTATTGTAGACCGGGACCAGGGCCTGGTCGGCCGCGCCGCTGAGAAAGGCGTCAAGGATATCGGCGATCCGGTTGAACAGAAGGAGGCGGGCATCGGGGGCATACTGCCGTGCGGCCTGACAGCTGTCGGAACCGGCAGGCCCCTGGGTGGCGATACTGATCATTTATTTCTGCGGCTGTTCCGGGAAAAACCCGGTACTATCAGTATATCGACTGCATGTCTGCAATCAATCCCGCCGGCTGCGGGGAAGATCTCGCATGTGCCGGCGCCAAAAAGTCAAATTATACACTTTTTTGTGTGAAAGCAAGAAATTAAAACGGAGATCATGCCTGCATCCCATGATCCTGCCGCAGGGACGGGCAGTATCGTTGAATATCTCGCCGCCCTGGAGAGCTCGCGAAAATTCGGCCCTCAGGTCGTATGCCACAAGGTCTTTCCCGCTACGGCGCAACGTCCGGCCGCCGCCAATCCTGCACTCGGTCCGGCGGTGCTCGAACTCTTGCGCACCAGGGGCATAAAGCGTCTCTACACCCACCAGGCCGAGGCGATCGGCCACCTCCTGGCCGGCAACCATGTCGTTGTCGCCACACCGACCGCCTCCGGCAAGAGCATGATCTTCAATCTTCCGGTCCTCGACGCCATAGGCGCCGGCTCCGGCGGCCACGCCCTCTACCTCTATCCGCTCAAGGCCCTGGCCCAGGACCAGCTGCGGGTTGTCGGCGAGTTGGCGAGGCCGCTGCGAGGCGGGCCGGCGGACGGCAGCGGAGAGATCAGCGGAGAGATTGCGGCCATCTACGACGGCGACAGCAGCAGCTATCAGCGGCGACGGATCAGGGACCACCTGCCGCCGATCCTGATGACCAATCCCGATATGCTGCACCTGTCGATCCTGCCCTATCACGGCAACTGGTCAGCCCTGTTCAAAGGGCTCAGGTATGTCGTGATCGACGAGATCCATACCTACCGCGGGGTGTTCGGATCGCACATGGCCTGGGTCATCCGGCGGCTGAAGCGGATCGCCGCCCATTACGGTGCCGCCCCCCAGTTCGTCCTGCTTTCCGCCACGATCGGCAACGCCGGTGCATTCGCCCGTAATCTCATCGACGCCGAGGTCAAGGTCGTCTCCGTCTCCGGGGCGCCCCAGGCGGAAAAACATTTTCTCTTCCTCAATCCCTGGGACAATGCGGCGACGATCGCCAGCCAGCTCCTGGAGGCGGCGCTCAAACGGGGCCTGCGCACCATCGTCTACACCAAATCGCGGCGGATGACCGAACTGATCCATCTCTGGACCGCGCCCCGTCTCGGCCCACTGGAGGGCAAGCTCAGTTCCTATCGGGCCGGCTTTCTGCCGGAAGAGCGGCGGGAGATCGAGCAGCGGCTCAACCGCGGCAGCCTGCTCGGGGTGGTCTCGACCTCCGCCCTGGAACTGGGTATCGATATCGGCGATCTCGATCTCTGCATCCTCGTCGGCTATCCCGGGTCGATCATGGCCTCGTGGCAGCGGGGCGGCCGTGTCGGCCGGCAGCAGCGGACCTCGGCGATCATCATGGTCGCCCAGGAAGATGCCCTCGATCAGCACTTCATGCGCCAGCCCGAGGATTTTTTCAGTCGGGCGCCGGAATCGGCAGTCGTCAATCCGCTCAACGAATCGATCCTCCACCGTCATCTCCATTGCGCCGCCGCCGAACTGCCGCTGGCCGCGGCGGAACCGCTGCTGCAGCAGCGAGAGGTCAGTGCTGCGGTCGATGTCCTGGTTCGCTCGGCGACCCTGCTCCAGGACGCCGATGGCCGATTCTGGCATGCCAGCCGCAAGTATCCGCAACGGCACGTCAACCTGCGGGGCGGCGGATTGCAGCTGGCCCTGATAAACTGCGACAGCGGCGAGATCTTCGGCGAGGTCGACAGCGGCAGGGCGCTGAAGGAGTGTCACCCCGGGGCGGTCTATATCCACCGGGCCACCTCCTGGCTGGTCGAAGATCTCGACCTGATGGCCCGGGAGGTGAAATGTCGGCGCCAGACCCCGCCGTACTATACCCGCCCCATCTCCGGCAAGGAGACGGAGATTCTCCAGGTCCTGGAGCAGAAAACCACCTTCGGCTGCCGGGTGTCGTTCGGCCGGCTCAAGGTCACCGAAAAGGTTACCGGCTACCAGCGGCTGAATAACGCCACGCGCCGAGTCATCGCCACCATGCCCCTCGATCTGCCGGAGCAGATCATCGAGACGGAAGGGCTGTGGCTGGAGATAGCAGAGGATCTCCAGCGCCGGCTGGAGACCCGGCAACTCCACTTCATGGGCGCGATCCACGCCCTCGAACACGCGATGATCTCGCTCTTCCCCCTGCTGGTCCTCTGCGACCGCAACGATATCGGCGGGATCTCCTGCCCCCGCCATCCCCAGATCCCGTGGGCCGCCGTTTTCATCTATGACGGCCATGACGGCGGTATCGGCCTGGCGGCGGAGGCCTTTCGCAACATCGATGAACTGCTGACCCAGACCGAGCGGACGATCAGGCTCTGCTCCTGCGACAACGGCTGCCCTTCCTGCGTGCATTCCCCGAAATGCGGTTCCGGCAACCGTCCGATCGACAAGCAGGCCTGTCTCGCCCTGCTCGAGGTCATCCTTGCCGGCAACCATCAGCAGACAGCGGCCGAGAGCATGATCCAATCAGGAGCAAGGGCAGGGGAGAAGACCTTGATCAGGGGGTGCAGTGCCGGGATGAGCCGGCAATCCGGGGAGCCCTTGGGGATCGGGGCGTTGCCGCGCCGTTACGGCGTGTTCGACCTCGAAACAATCCGGTCGGCGGCGGAGGTGGGCGGCTGGGACAGGTGCGAACGGATGGGGATCTCGGTGGCGGTGGTCTGGGATTCACTGCTCGGCGAGTGCGTCACCTATCTCGAACATGAGATTGCCGGCCTGATCGACCATCTCCTTCATCTCGACCTGGTGGTCGGCTTCAACTCGCGCCGGTTCGACTACCGTGTCCTGAACGGCTACAGCCCGCAGGATTTCAGCCGTCTGCCGACCCTCGACCTGCTGGAGGAAGTCACCAACCACCTCGGATACCGTCTCAGCCTCGACCGGCTGGCCGAACATACCCTGGGAGAAAAGAAGAGTGCCGACGGCCTGCAGGCGCTGAAGTGGTACCAGGAGGGCAGGATCGATCTGATCGCGCAGTACTGCCGAAAAGATGTGGAGATTACGCGGGATCTGCTGCATTTCGCCCTGGAGAAGGGCTATCTGCTTTTCCAGAACAAGGCGGCGAAAATCGTCCGACTGCCGCTTGCCCTGGAAAAGATTATCGGTTCGGTATGCGCCAGAGGAGATCAGGGCCAGACCAGCGGCTGAGAAATCCAGCCGACCGTGCCGCCGCTGTGTTTGACCTTGACCCATTTGTCCTGCGCCGACAGCTTGGTCAGCACGACCCCCCGTTCGACATCGGCGACTACCGGGGCCGTGGTGTTCGGTTCGGAACGCATATTGGCGCTCTTCTTGGCGTTGACAATGACCGTATCGCCCTTTTTCACCAGTGATGAATGGATATAGCCGGTGTCGTTCTCATAGTCGGTGACCTTCAGCCAGACGCCCTCCTTTCCCTGCACCAGCAGCGGATAGCCCTGGAACAGTTCCATGAGGATCGGGGCATCGGTGTTCGGTGCCGTTCTGACATTGACTCCATCTTTGACAACACTGACATATTCGGCGGCCATGGCCGGGGCTGCAAGCATGGTGCAGAGGGAACCGGCAACGATGATCGTACGGGAAAATTTCTTCAGGTTTTGTATAAAAGTCATAGCAATATTTAATGGTTGAATTGAAAAAAAGAGGCGGTGCGTGGTGTCTTCGTAACGGTTTCGAGTATCATCTATAGCACTATTGGCGATTGAAGTCAAAGGCTTCGCATCCCAAAAAGCATCGCTTTTTTATTCCTATTGCCCGATACAACAAGAAATTTTACCAAAAGAAGAGGCTCCCGCGGCTGCTGTTGACGACAACTTCGGCGCCGATCGGCAGTGTCAGGTTTTCGGGTCGGTGTCCTGCCGGCAGGCCGGCCCAGACCGGTATCCCCGATGCTGCGGTCAGGTCGAGGACCCTTTGCCACAGCCATTCCTGATCCACCGGGCCGCAGTCGTCACGTCCGGCGTCGGTACGTGAAAAATCGCCGAGGAGGATCGCCGCCGCCTCATTGAGTTTGCCGGCGATTGCGAGCTGGGTCAGCATCCGGTCAAGACGGTACGGGGGCTCATTGACATCCTCGAGGACAACGACCAGACCCTGCCAGGAAAAGTCGTACGGGGTACCGAGGAGAGACGTCAGGCTGGTGAGATTGCCGCCGGCCAGGACCCCCTCGACATTTCCTCCTCCGCGGAGGATTTCGATACCGGGAGGGGTGAATGTATTGCGCCATGCGCCGGTGAGGCAGTGATAAAGGCGTTCGACGGCATTCGGGGTCGAGGCGGCGAGGGAGGTCAGGACCGGGCCGTGGAGACCGACCAGGCCGAGTGACGCCAACAGGTGATTATGGATGACCGTGATATCGGAGAACCCGACAATGATCTTCGGATGGGCACGAACCAGGTCGAGGTCGATACCGTCCAGGATCCGCAGGCTGCCGTAACCGCCGCGCGCGGTGATGATGGCCGCGGATCGATCATCGGCGAAGGCCCGGTTCAGTTCGTCGGCCCGGGCGGCATCACTGTCGGAAAGGAATCCGCTGCCGGGCCACAGCCGCTCGGGATAACGGACGATGAAACCCATCCGGTCGAGGACGGCGAGCCCTGACCGGAACGGCTCGATTGCCGCAGGCCGGCCGGCCGGGGCGACGACCTGAATCACATCGCCTCTTTTCAGGGCGGGCGGGATGATCCGGGCCTTCATCGCATTCTTTTCTTGTCGTAGATGATGCGCAGCCCGTCCAGGGTGAGGTTGGGATCGATATGGGTGATCAACGCGGCGTAAGGCGAGATGAGCCGGGCCATGCCGCCGGTGGCGATGACCTGGACATTTTTGCCCTCCCCGGCCATTTCCCTGCTGATCCCTTTGGCCAGCCCGTCGATCATCGCCCCGTAACCGAAGAGGATGCCGTTCCGCATCGCCTCGACGGTCGTGGTGCCGATGATTTTCTCCGATCGTCGCCGACACGTCGATGTGCGGCAGCTTGGCGGTCTTGGTGGCCAGCGCCTCGAGCGAGATGCCGATACCGGGGAAGATGATGCCGCCGATGTATTCGCAGCGGGCGGTAACACAGTCGAAGGTGATGGCCGTGCCGAAGTCGATGACGATCAGGTCGCTCCGGAAATGGTCCCAGGCGGCGATGCCGTTGACGAGCCGGTCGGCCCCGACCTCGCCGGGGTTGTCGGTCCGGATCGTGATCAGGTCGCCGACGGATGCCGCCGAAATGATCAGCGGCGATTGCTGAAGGTTTGGCGTCAGATGTTCTCGGCAGCAGTTGACCCAGGCGGCCTCGAGGTTCGGGACGACGCTGGCGATGACGATGCCGGTGATGCGACGCGCATCAATGCCGGCCATGGCGAAGAGCGCATTGCTGTTGATCGCCAGCTCGTCGGCGGTTTTATCCCGGTCCGACTTGAGCCGCCATTGACCGACGAGCCGGTCGCCGTCGTACAGACCGGTCACCGTATGTGAGTTGCCGATATCGATGACAAAGAGCATGGGATTCCTGTGCTGATGGATTGAGGATGGTTGCAGCGATCGTTTTGTCTCGCCACAATAGACCAAGGCGGCAAAAAAGGAAAGATACGGCGATCGGTGCAGCGAAAAAGTCGCCGTCGTCCCTTTCCTGCGGCCCATAGGCGGCGGGAAAACTGCAGCATATTAGATTGTCAACGTCGCACAGATGATATAATATATCGACAATTAACGATATTCATCACATAAGGACTTGCCGTGACCACTCCGATCCTGATCACCACAACCTTCGAAAACGAACAGGATGCCGAAAAGCTTGCCAGGATGCTCCTGGCACAGCGACTGGTGGCCTGTGCCCGGATCTCAGCAGTCGGCAAAAGCTTGTACTGGTGGCAGGGACAGATCAGCGAGGCGCAGGAGTACGAGCTTGGGCTGAAAAGCACCCTGAAGCTGTATCCGGAGATCGAGGCCCTGATCCGTGCCGAACATCCGTACCAGACGCCGGAGATCGTCGCCACCGCCTTTATCGCCGGCAGTGATGCCTATCTGGCCTGGCTGGAGGAGGAGCTGCGGCAATGACCGACAAACCTCAGGGCGCACGCCCGGCCGGCTACCGCAAACGCAAGCTCGGCGAGTACCAGTGCCATTGCTGCAAGGAGAAAAAACCGTTCTGCTGGAGCTGTCCCTGCGGTTTTCAGATCTGCGACGCATGCTTCCGGGAGAACAGGTGGGGGATCAGCAACGGCCCCACCTGGATCTGTCCCGACTGCGAGCGCATCCGGATGACATAATCTGTTCCGACCATTGCACAGCCTTCCCCAATTCCCTTTCCTGATCAGCAACAACACCCCTCGACTGGAAAATTGATATCGGTCCACAAGGCCGAAAGCCCGGTGCCGGACGCGCCTGTTTGGCGCGGATTTATCGCGGTTGCCAAACCGATTGAAATGAAATAGTATGGCTTCCACATCTCAACCACACCCTGCGCCAACAACCAAATATGAACGTATCTTCCCATAATTACGACGAAAGCAAGATCAAGACCCTCAGCTCCCTGGAGCATATCCGTAAGCGCCCGGGGATGTACATCGGTCGCCTCGGCGACGGCTCGAATCAGGACGACGGGGTCTATATCCTGCTGAAAGAGATCGTCGATAACGCCATCGATGAATTCATCATGGGGTTCGGCAAACGGGTGAACATCACGATCACCGACAACGGGCTGGTCACTGTGCGCGATTTCGGCCGGGGGATCCCGCTCGGCAAAATTATCGACTGCGTGTCGGTCATCAATACCGGGGCCAAATACAATACCGATGTCTTCCAGTTCTCCGTCGGCCTCAATGGAGTGGGGACCAAGGCGGTCAATGCCCTGTCCGAACATTTCCAGGTAACGGCCTTCAGGGAAGGCCAGTTTGCGTCGGCACGGTTTTGCCGCGGAATTCTTGCCGAACAATCTGAAGGGGAGACGGACGAAAAGAACGGCACCCTGATCGAGTTTCTGCCGGATCGGGAGATCTTCCCCGAATTTGTCTTCGATCCGGCCTTCATTGACAAAAGGATGTGGCGGTACGCCTATCTCAACGCCGGATTGAAGTTGTATGTCGGCAGGAATCTCTACCACTCCGCCAACGGCCTGCTCGATCTGCTGGCAAAAGAGCTGGCGGAGGAGAACCTGTACACCCCGATCTACTACAAGGACGACACCCTCGAATTTGCCTTTTCCCATACCGATTCCTACAACGACAACTATTACACCTTCGTCAACGGCACCTATACCAGTGAAGGCGGAACGCACCTCTCCGCCTTCCGCGAAGGGGTGTTGAAGGGGATCAACGAGTACGCCAAGAAGGTCTTCGTCAATACCGATGTCCGCGACGGTCTCGTCGGGACCCTGGCGATCAAGGTCAAGGAGCCGGTGTTCGAATCGCAGACGAAGAACAAACTGGGCAACACCGAGGTACGATCATGGATCGTCGCCAAGGTCAAGGATGCCGTCTGCAGTTCGCTGTACAAGGATACCGAGGCGGCGGAAATCCTGATCGACAAGATCCATCGCAACGAAAAGGTCCGCAAGGAACTGCACAGCGTCAGACTGGAGGCGAGGGCCAAGGCCAAGAAGGTGGCGCTGAAAATCCCGCAGCTCAAGGACTGCAAGCACCATCCGGCCAAGGGCAAGCCGTCACCGGAAGGGCGGCGGAACATGATGTTCATCACCGAGGGCCAGTCGGCCTCCGGCTCGATCGTTTCGGCCCGTGATCCGATGATTCAGGCCGTCTTTTCCCTCAGGGGCAAGCCGATGAACGTCGTCGGCCAGAAGATGGCGATGCTGTATAAAAACGAAGAGTTGTATTCACTGATGCGGGCCCTCGATATAGAGGAATCGATCTCCAATCTCCGCTACGACCAGGTCATCCTGGCCACCGATGCCGATGTCGACGGCCTCCATATCCGCAACCTGCTGCTGACCTATTTCCTGCATTATTTCGAACCGCTGGTCAAACTGGGGTACGTCTACATCCTCGAAACCCCGATCTTCAGGGTCCGCAATCAGCAGCAGACGATCTACTGTTATTCGGAAAAGGAAAAAATCGAGGCCACCAGACTGCTGAAAGGGCAGGGGAGCCGGCAATTGACGGTCGAGACCACCAGGTTCAAGGGTTTGGGCGAGATTTCGCCGAAGGAGTTCAAACAGTTCATCGGTCCGGATATCCGCCTGAAAAATGTCACCCTCGATTCGATCAGCGAGGTCAACAAGGTCCTTTCCTTCTATATGGGCAAGAACACACCGGACAGAAAACAATATATCATGGACAACCTGCTCTGATCAGACTGGCCATGCCTTGCCTTGTCCCACCAAGGCCCATCGTTCAATCAGTGTGCAAAGTCAGCTATGGAATTCAGCCCGGGAAAACTGCAGAAGCTCTTCGAATACAATTTTCTTGAATATACATCCTATGTTATCAGGGAAAGGGCGATCCCATCGATCGAGGACGGACTGAAGCCGGTTCAGCGCCGCCTCCTCCAGACCCTGATCAATATGGAGGACGGCCGCTATCACAAGGTCGCCAACGTCGTCGGCGAGACGATGAAGCTGCACCCGCATGGCGACGCCTCCATCTTCGCCGCCCTGGTCAACCTTGCCAACAAGGGCTATCTCATTGATCGACAAGGGAATTTCGGCAACATCTTCACCGGCGATCAGGCCTCGGCGGCCCGGTATATCGAGTGCCGGCTGTCGCCGCTCGCCAAAGAGGTCATCTTCAACAAGGATCTCACCGAATTCATCGATTCCTACGATGGGAGAACGGTCGAACCGGTGACCCTGCCGGCAAAAATCCCGCTGCTCCTGCTCCAGGGATCCGATGGCATCGCCGTCGGCATGGCGACCAAGATCCTGCCCCATAATTTCTGCGAATTGCTCGAGGCCCAGAAAAAGATCCTCCGCAACGAGGATTTCGTTATCTATCCGGACTTCCAACAGAAAGGATTCATCGATGTCACCGACTACGACGACGGCAATGGCCGGGTCCGCTGCCGGGCGAAAATCGAAGAGGACAACGAGAAGACCATCGTCATCCGCGACATCCCGTACTCCACGACCACCCAGTCGCTGACCGATTCGATCGAACGGGCGGCCAAGGCCGGGAAGATCAAGATTGTCTCGATCAACGACTATACCGCCGAAAATGTCGAGATCGAGATCAAACTGGCGCGCGGTGTCTATGCCAAGGACACCATCAAGGCGTTGTACGCCTTCACCGACTGTGAAATCCCGATTTCACCAAATCTGACGCTGATCCGCGGTAATACCCCGGAAACATCAACTGTCAGTGAAGTTCTCAGGTACAACACGGCAAAGCTTCAGACCGACCTGACCCGGGAATTGGAAATAGACCTGGGGCGGTTGCGGGAAAAATTGCATGCCCGACTGCTCGAGCAGATCTTCATCGAGGAACGTCTCTACAAGGGTATCGAAGAGGAGACGAGTTATGCGGCGGTGATAAAATCTGTGGCAGACTCTCTGGTGCCGTTCGCCGGGAAACTCGTGCGGGCGGTAACCAGGGAGGATATCGAGAAACTGCTGGAAATCAGGATCAAGCGCATCTCACGTTACGACATCAACCGGCAGCACAAAGAGATCCGGGATATTCAGAAGGAAATTGCATCGATCGAGAAAAGTCTCAAGGATATGGTGGCGTACACGATCTCTTATCTCGACCGACTGCTTGAGAAATATGGCCCTCTCTACCCCCGCAATACGGAAATACGTACCTTCTCCGAGGTCAGTGTGCGCAAGGTGGCGCCCGCCAATCTGCTGGTCAGCTACAACCGTGAATCCGGCTTCATGGGCCACCAGATCAAGAACGAGGATGAAAGTCAGGACCAGGCGATTGCCTGTTCCGAATACGATCGCCTGCTCCTTTTATTCAGCAATGGCGTATACAAGGTGATTCCGGTGACGGACAAACTCTTTGTCGGCCATGAACTTCAGTGGTTCGGCAAGGTCGAGAAAGATCTCATCTTTAATGTATTGTATAGGGATGGCCAGGAAAATATTGTTTATGCGAAACGATTCAAGACTCCGAGCTTTATCTTGGAAAAAGAATACCGGATATTTGCCGAGCACAAACGATCGAAAATCCTGCTGCTGACGTTCGGTCAGGGCAAAAGCGCCCACATCAGCCTGATGTCGTCACCACGCGCGAAAAGCAACGTCCTCGATGTCTATTTTGATGATTATCTCGTCAAAAATCCTTCTGCCCGGGGAAAAAGGATTTCAACCAGAGTTGTCAGAAAGATTGCCGAAGGAGCACCCGACCAACGGGTCAATGAATCCAAAAGGCAGATGCCCACACTGCCTGGCTTCACCATTGAACCGCCCGAGGACGCCGACCAGGCAGACGATGAGTTCATGACCGACAGGGACGGGGATGATCTGATCTGATTGGCTGCGATCAAGCCGTTGGCCGACGAGCGAAAACGGCTTGTCGTTAAAAGTTGTATTTTTCAAATTAATTCAATATACTGTGAGCTATACTTGATGTAGTGGTTCAATTTTTCCTTTCAGGGAATGTCGTCCCGCATGAACAATCTTCACCGCTATAAGATCTCCGGGGAAAAGATGTGTTTTTTCGTCGACATGGACAATGTGGTTGGTCCCGGATCTGCCCTGGAATGCGTTTTCGCTCGTGCTTTCAATCATTATTTCCTGACGTGATCCCACATAGGCGCTGTTACGCTCCAGGCTGATTTCATCCTGTCTCCTCTGGAAAACGGCGAGGCGCTCAGATTTCACTTCTTCGCTGATTTTTCCATCGAAATCGCAGGAACGGACACCGGGGCGATCCGAATATTTGAAGGAAAATGACCCGTGAAAGCGGACACGTTCCAGCAGATCCATGGTCAAGGCAAAATCATCAACGGTTTCACCTGGGAATCCAACGATGATATCGGTCGTCAAAGCGAGATCCGGCCGGCAGGAAAACAGGGCATCGACTTTTTCGAGATAATTGGCGACCGTATAATGCCGGTTCATCCGTTTCAACACCGCGTCTGAACCGGATTGGACGGGAAGATGAAACTGCGGACAAAGGATGGCGATATCGCGGAAACATCCGATCAGTTCATCTGACAGATCCTTGGGATGGGAGGTGGTGAAGCGCAATCGTTGCAACCCTCCGATTTCCGCAACTCGATGAAGAAGCTCGGGGAACGAGCAGGGAAGGGCGTTCCCATTGAGCTTCCGGCCATAGGAGTTGACGTTCTGACCAAGCAGGGTGACTTCTTTCACCCCCTGATCGACGAGTTTTTCGATTTCCTCAACAATATCCTGCGCATTTCGAGAAATCTCCCGCCCCCTGGTATATGGCACCACGCAGTAGGCGCAGAAGTTGTCGCATCCCTGCATAATCGTGACAAATCGCTTGAAGGAATGCAGATCGCCCTCCGAACTGCTGGCATTCCTGTCAGAAGGAAGAAATGCCGGGATCTGGAATCCCTCGCTCATGCCGATCGCAACCACCGGTCGATCGGTTGCGGCAACATGATCGATATATGCCCCTAGTGCATATATATTCTGAGTCCCCAGAACCAGATCGACATGGGGCATACGCTGGATGAGTTGATCGCCCTCCTGCTGAGCGACACAACCGGCGACACAGATCTTCATCCCTGGCCGCTGGACCTTGATCTTCCGTAAGGCGCCGAGCAGACTCATGACTTTCTGTTCAGCCTTGGCTCGAATCGTGCAAGTATTGAGGATGACAAGGTCGGCAGATTCCATAACATCGTTTTCAACATAGCCATGGGTCAACAGAATCTGGCTCATGATCTCGGAATCGCGTTCGTTCATTTGACAACCAAATGTCTTTATAAAAACTTTTTTCGACATTGTATTAAGAACATATTTAACATTAATAATGTTGTTTCAAGATCACCGAGAGGCTTGCCAGCAGCTCCAGGATTTCTCTGTTGAAACCAGACGTGAATCGCAGCACGACCACTCCGTGCTTTTCGGGACAACTTGAGAGGACACCCATATTATCATAGCCTTCGAGGACGCTTTTTAAAAAATGAAACTTTTCCTCAGAGATCCGTAGAAATATCTGTTCCATTGAGTTGAGACTTGACATCATCGCTATACGGTAAGTATTGAATCCTGCGTCCCGAACTGCCCCTCGTATCTTTCAAGAAGAGGATAAACCGTTTCCTTGAGATATTCTTCGGTCTGCTCGGGAGCACGCCCGACAAAGCCATTTTGATCAGCAATGATATCCTGGAGTTCCTCGATAGAAAATGGAACCCGATCGTCGTCGGCCAGTCGCTGCATCAAGTCATTGTCCCTGCCTTGTTCCTTGACTGTTCTTCCGGCAGCGATGGAATGTTCCTTGACGATCTCATGGATATCCTGCCGGCTCATCCCTCGGTTCACCGCTTCCATCAAGATTTTCTCTGTCGCCATAAACGGCAGTTCGGCCAGGATATGGCGGCTCGCTTGTTTCGGAAAAACAACCATATCCGAAGTTATATTCATATACAGCTTCAGGATTGCATCTGTCAGCAGAAAACACTGAGGGATATCCATTCGACGGATCGCCGAATCGTCAAGGGTCCGTTCGAACCACTGATTACTGAAGGTTGCCGCAAAATTCGGAACCAACCCGATCAGCTTTCGGGCCAGACCGGTCATCCTTTCCGCCCGCATCGGGTTTCTCTTGTAGGCCATAGCCGAAGATCCCGTCTGATTCTTTTCAAACGGTTCCTCCAAAACCTTGAGGTTTGACAGCAAACGGAGATCGACGGCGAATTTATGGGCCGATGCGCCGATCCCGGCCAGGGTCTCCGCCATCTTCATGTCCAATTTGCGGGTATAGGTCTGGCTGGTGACGGCGAATAGCTCACCGAATCCGAGCTTTTCGGCAACTCTTTGATCCATGAGGCGAACTTTTTCATGGTCTCCCTTGAAAAGCTCGAGGAAGGTTGCCTGGGTGCCGACAGTCCCTTTGGCGCCTCTGGCCTTCAACTGTGACAAAAACATCTCGATATACTCAAGATCCATTATAAGATCCTGAATATACAAGGTCATTCGTTTGCCGATGGTGACCGGTTGTGCCGGTTGATAGTGGGTGTAGCCCAGAGTCGGTAATTGACGGTAGGTGTAGGCGAAATCGGCCAGATTTTTGATCACCTGGAGCAGGGCGCTTCTGATCAGAGCAAACGCCTCCCGTTGGATCATGAGGTCGGTATTACAGACAACGAACTGGGACGTCGCCCCGAGGTGAATGATGCCACTGGCCTTTGGGCACTTCAGTCCGAACTCGTAGACATGGGCCATGACGTCGTGGCGGATCTCACGTTCTTTGGCAGCGGCGATGTCGTAGTCGATGTTGTCCCAATTGGCCCGCATCTCGTGAAGCATTTCGGCAGTGATGATATCCGTCAGGCCAAATTCATATTGGGCTTCAGCCAAAGCAATCCAGCACTTACGCCAGGTGGTGAACTTCTTTTTTTCGGAAAAGAGCTGTTGCATGGATTTGCTCGTGTATCTGCTGACAAGAGGTTCCTGGTAGATATCCCTGTTCATGTACGACTCCTTGAAGTATGTCAAAACAGATAAATTGTTTTTTCTATCTCTTTGAAATAGCGTTACTTATCAACCGATAATGATATGCAGTCGATGTCCTTGAAGAGAAGCTTGCCTTATACCATTTTTGCTGCCAAAGAAAAACCTACCACTGATACCTTCCACTGATTTTCAGGATATTTTAAATGTCGCATAATGTATATTATGTTTACCAAGGTAATGATATGTTTTTACACAGTATATAATATACATCCTTCGTTTTGCTCTCCGATCTCAGTCGGGGTTTTTTAAATCAAGGACCAGGACCTGCCATTGCAGATTGCCGTTGAACCTGTTCGGGGCAAGCGAATACGTCACTTCACACCCCCTGCCCTCTCTGGCGATCTTGATCTTGTCACCAAGATGAAAGCCGATTCCCTTGCATGGTCGACCATTGGCCCGGAAGGACATCTGCAGATGTTCCTTTCTGCTGCCGACCTGTCGGACGTCTATAACTATTGCCTCTTTGTCGACAAAAACGGGACGTTGGTTTCCCTGGCCGAACGGCTCACACAGCGAGAGTATATTGAGATAGCTTGAATTGAAGATCTCCTGGATGGAAATTTCGACTTCGGGAACCAACCCAGTGGTCGATTTTTGAACTGGCAGAGACTTCACGGCAGAAGTAAATTTATACTTAAATTCCTGCAATTTGCCTTCCTGCAAGGACAGACCGGCGGCCGCCCTGTGACCTCCGTAGGACTCCAGAAGTTCCTGGCAGAAATGTAAAATACTCGTGATATCGATGTGTTCAGGACTCCTGCAGGATCCCTTCAAAATTCTCGAATCACCACCGCCGCCGATGTCAATCGCCGAAAGAACGATCGTCGGAGTCTTGAGCACATCCATCAACCTTGATGCCAGAATGCCGAGAATGCCATGATGAAAAGGACCATAAACGATGCAACACCGCGTCGACTGAACTTCAAATTGATCGATCAAAGTTAATGCTTTTTCTAGATCATCGTCGCATGTTTTCTTTCTCAGGTTGTTTAATTGTTCCAGTTTTCTGGCCATTTTTTTTGCTTCAGATTGCCCTGTGCTGATAAGAAGCTGGACCGCAAATTCTGCATGTGCCATTCGGCCCGCCGCATTGATTTTGGGGCCAAGCTGGAATCCGACATCATCGGCAAATACATTCCCGTCGGCCATCCCCGAGATCTCGAGCAGTGAACGTAATCCAGGAAACTCTGTCTTCTCAAGTACTTCTAGGCCGGTTCGAACCAGTATCCGGTTCGATTTCCGCAGCGGCACCATGTCCGCTATCGATCCCAATGCGGCATAGGCGAGAAAACTTTTCAGATTCGGCTCAGTTTGATGCTGAAAATAGCCCTGCCTTCTCAGCCAGGAGCGCAATCCTGCTGCAAGATAGAAAGCGACACCGACGCCGGCGAGATGCTCGCCGCAGAAGCCACATTCAGGCTGGCTGGGATTAATGACAATGCAGGGTGGCAGTCTATCGCCCGAAATCAGGTGATGGTCCGTTACGATCGCCGTAGCACCCCATCGCTGCAGTTCGACAATTTCACTGATATTCGATATCCCGCAGTCGATTGTTATCAATAAATAGCCGAAATCATCAATAGTCTCGGCTATTTTTCGCAGATGCTGAATATTCAGGCCGTATCCTTCCGTCAGCCGATCGGGGACATGCCAATGAACATCCTTGCCGAGGCTGCGGAAGAATGAGACCAGCAGTGCGGTTCCGGTCGTCCCGTCGACATCGTAATCGCCCCACAGGACGATGTTCCTATTGGTGTGAAGGGCGGCAGCGATGCATTCGACTGCTTCCTGCATTCCTTTCATCAGAAAGGGAGATGGAAGATCTCCGAGATGGGGGTAGAGAAAAGCCTCGACCTGCTGTTTGCCTTTGAGCCCCCTACTCTCCAGAACCTTAACCAAAGCCGCGGGGATATCTTCGTAACGGATGGATGTTTTTCCGGCCATCGGCGTTCAGAGATTTGTCGCACGCAGGGAAAGTTCGTCGAGCCAGAAGGAGATCCGTTCGATGATCGAATCGGAATCATCAACCGCATACCACTGGAGCTCCCGGATACCGTTGAACCAGGTAAACTGCCGTTTGGCGTACCGTCGCGTATCCCTCGATAAATAGGTTAGCATTTGTTCCGATGTCCATGTATTATCGATATAGTTGATCATATGTTTGTAGCCGATAGACTGGAGAGAAGGCAGATCTTTTCGATAGCCGCGCGCCAGCAGTTCGTGCACCTCCTGCTCCAGGCCAGCAGCGATCATCCCCCGGCAGCGTTCGTTGATCCGGTCATACAGCGTTTGCCGGTCGCAGGTCAGGCCGATCTGCAGCATGCCGCTCCAGGCCGCCGAGGCTGCCCTGCCTTGTTGTTCATGCAGGTGCGACGACCACGGAATACCGGTGCACTGATAGATCTCCAGGGCCCGGAGCAGACGCTGACTGTCGTTGACATGGATCCGTGATGCCGAGGGTGGATCGCAGGCGGCAAGCTCCTGGTGCAACCGAGCCGCCCCTTCCGCGACCAATCTTTCCCGCAGCCTCGCCCGTATCCGGTGATTCACCGGCAGGGATTCAAAGATGCCGTCGATCAGCGCCTTCAGGTACAATCCGGTGCCCCCGGTCAGCAGCGGCAGTTTTTGCCGCTGGTGGATGGCGATGATGGCAGCGGTGGCATCCCTGACAAATCTGGCCGCATCGTACTGTTCGTCGGGATCAACGATGTCGATCAGATGATGCGGTACCCTGGAGCGCTCGGCAATACTGGCCTTGGCCGTACCGATGTCCATATACCGATAAACCTGCATCGAATCGACACTGACGATCTCGCACTCGAACCGCTCCGCGATCTCCAGAGAAAGCGCGGTCTTGCCGATCGCCGTCGGCCCGACGAGGACCAGCACCGGCGGCATTGACTGGGGAGTGGTACTCATTGCGAATCGGCGAAGGAAAATTGCGATTCGAGTTGACGGACCCGTTTGGGGCCGATCCCGGGCACCTGCAACAGGTCGTCGCTGCTCCTGAACACGACGCCCTGATCACGGACCCGGATGATCTCCGAGGCAAGGTGCGGCCCGATGCCGTCGATGGTCTCCAGCAGCCGGGCGTCAGCGCGGTTGACGGGGATCGGCTGGAAAAAAAATGGTGCCAATTCCGCCTTTATACCTTCATGATCGGACCCAACCCGGCAGTCCCGGGCACCGCAGACCGCAAGTTCACCCCCGTCCCAGCGCAACTGCGGAGTTTCCCGGTCGGCGGCTGCATCGGCCGGCCTATCCGGCAACAGAATCCTGCCGACCAAGGCGAGGTGGAGGAGCGCCGCAAATACCACAAGCATCACGATGCGTCGGTCGGGTTCAGTGGCTGACATAGAATGTAGAAGTTTTTATCTCCGAGGAGCTGGCCCATCCTGTTGCTGCAACCGTCAATGTAGCCTCAGGGGATCAAAATGCAAGGCCATCGATCGCCGGCCTGCCGGGCGCCAGCCAGATTTCCCTTGTTTTCATGGTCGGCATTCAGTATAGCACCTGTGCCTTACGAATAACGTCTCGCCTGCCACAGGGGAAAGAACATGCATCAGCAGGATCGCCTTCACATCGTGCTCGTCGAGCCGGAAATCCCCCCCAACACCGGGTCGATCGCCCGTCTGTGCGGGGCCACCGACTCCGTCCTGCACCTGGTGCACCCGCTGGGGTTTTCAACCTCCGACAAACATCTTAAGCGGGCCGGTCTCGATTACTGGGAACATGTCACTATCGTCCATTGGGATAATCTGGAGGCGTTTCTCCGGGCCCAGGATGAGCGCCGACTCTTTTTCTTTACGACCAAGGTCAAAAGGTCGTATATTGAAGCCTCGTTTCAACCTGGGGATTACCTCATATTCGGCAGGGAAACCAAGGGACTGCCGGAGGAGATTCTCTCGTTGTACAATGACCGTTGCTATACCGTCCCGATGAGAAACTCGAATATTCGCAGCCTCAACCTTGCAATGACCGCCGGCATCGTCTTATATGAGGCGATCCGCCAGATCGGCCTGCGCGGCGAGTGCCTCTGAGTACCCTGTTTCCGTCTGCAGTGCAACATCATCCCCATTCATCATTATTTATAAAAGGAGATATATTCATGGTCGAGCGTATTTTTAATTTCAGTCCCGGTCCTGCCGTCCTTCCCTATGAGGTGCTGGAGCAGGCCTCCCGCGATGTCGTCAACTTTCAGGACACGGGCATGGGGCTTATCGAAGTCAGCCATCGTTCAAAGCCGTTTATCGCGGTTATGGATGAGGCCGAGGCCCTGTTGCGTGAACTGATGGGGATTCCTGATAACTACAAGGTGCTGTTCCTTCAGGGCGGTGCCTCGAGCCAGTTTTTCATGGTGCCGATGAATCTTCTCGGGCCCGGCAAGAAGGCCACCTACCTCAATACCGGGACGTGGTCGAAGAAGGCGATCAAGGAGGCCAAACTGTTCGGCGAGGTCGAGGTCGCCTATTCGAGTGAGGATATCAAGTTCGTCCGGGTGCCGACACAAAATGAGTATACGGTCAGCGCGGACTCGGAATACCTCTACCTTGTCTCCAACAATACCATCTATGGCACCGCATTTCCGGAATTTCCGGTGGTCGACACAATGCTGATCAGCGATATGTCCTCGGACATCCTCTCCCGCCAGTTCGACGTCAGCCGCTTCGGCCTGATCTTTGCCGGCGCCCAGAAGAACCTCGGACCGGCCGGCGTCACGGTCGTCGTCATCAGGGAAGACCTGCTCGATCGCGCCCCGGCCACCACCCCGACCATGCTGAACTACAAGACCCATGCGGAAAAAGGGTCGATGTTCAATACCCCGCCCTGTTTTGCGGTCTATGTCGTCGGCCTGGTGTTGAAGTGGCTGAAGAAGCTCGGCGGCGTTGCGGCGATCGAGAAGATCAACCGGGAAAAGGCGGCCCTGCTCTACGCCAAGATCGACGAGAGCGGCTACTATCGCGGCCATGCCGAACCGGCCTCGCGGTCGCTGATGAACGTCACCTTCAACCTTGCAACCCCGGAACTGGAGGCCAAATTCATCGCCGAGGCCACCGCCATCGGCCTCAACGGCCTGAAGGGCCATCGTTCGGTCGGCGGCTGCCGGGCCTCGATCTACAACGCCTTCCCGCGCGAAGGGGTCGTCAAACTGGTCGAGTTCATGCGCCAATTCGAGCGCGCCAATCCGGCCTGACCGATTCTCCGCTGATGCACTATGAGGGAACCATCATCCGGCCGCCCAGCGAGGCCTTTTCGATCATCCTCCAGGTGACGGTCGGATGTTCCTACAACCAGTGCACATTCTGCGGGGCCTTCAAAGACAAGCCGTTCAGGGTCAAGTCCGAGGCGGAGATCGACGACGATCTCCGCTTTGCGGCGCAACACTGCCGGCGTCAGAACCGCGTCTTCCTCGCCGACGGCGATGCCTTGATACTGCCGCAACATCGCCTGTCGGCGCTGCTTGCCAGGATTCGATCGTTCCTGCCGTGGGTGAAGAAAATCTCACTGTACGGCAACGCCCGCTCCATCCGCTCCAAGTCCGCCGCCGATCTTGCCGTCCTCAAAGACCAGGGCCTTGACCGGATCTACATGGGGCTCGAGAGCGGCTGTGACGCAGTGCTGGAGCGCGTCCGCAAAGGGGAGACCGCCGCCACCATGATAAAGGCGGCACGGCGGGTCAACGACAGCGGCCTGTTTCTCTCCGTCACCACCGTGCTCGGCCTGGGCGGCACCGAGATGTCGGAGATCCATGCCCGTCAATCCGCCGCCGTCCTCAACCGCATGGCGCCGCGCCAGGTCGCCGCCCTCACCCTGATGCCGCTGCCGAATACCCTGATCGGCCGGCAATATCAGAGCGGTCTGTTCCGTCTCCCCGATCAGCTGGGGATCCTCAGGGAACTGCAGACCCTCGTCACCGGGCTGGAATTGTCGCGGTCGATGTTCCATGCCAACCACGCCTCCAACTACCTGCCGATTGAAGGGGTGCTGAGCAAGGACAAACAGAAGATCCTCGCTGCCATAAAGCTCGCCCTGGCCGGGAATACCCCGCTGGTCCCCGAAGATATGAGGGCGCTGTAATGGAAATGCGAACCGATCTGCGCAATCTTGACCGGCAGGGGCTGATCAGATTTGTCGAGGAACTCGGCCAACCGGCCTTTCGCGGCCGGCAGATGATGCCGTGGCTTTATCGTCCGGGGATCACCGGCATCGAGGAGATGACCGATCTCGCCAAGGATTTCCGGCGGATCGTCGCCGAGCATGCCTATATTTCGCGCTTCGATGATCCGATTGTCGAGAAGGCGATGGACGGCACGGTGAAGTTCGGTTTCCGCCTTCACGACAACAATATCATCGAGTCGGTGCTGATCCCCGAGCCGGACCGCAACACCCTCTGCATCTCCTCCCAGGTCGGCTGCGCGATGCACTGCGCCTTCTGCCTGACCGGGACCATGGGGATTATCAGGAACCTGTCGCCGGCCGAGATCGTCAATCAGGTCTGCGCCGCCCGCGATCATCTGCTTGCCGAACCGGCGGCGACCCTGATCGGTCCCCGGGCGGTGACCAACCTGGTGTACATGGGGATGGGCGAACCGCTCAACAACCTCGAAAATGTCCTGACCTCCCTCTCCATCCTGACCGAGCAGAAGGGGCTCGACCTGACCGGCCGCCGCATCACTGTCTCGACCTGCGGCATCGTCCCGAAGATGCACGCGCTCGGCGAGCGTTCCACCGCCAACCTGGCGGTGTCGCTCCATGCCGTCGATGACGAGACGCGGAACAGGCTGATGCCGGTGAACCGGATCTATCCCCTCGATGCCCTGTTCGAGGCCTGCCGCACCTACCCGATGCCGAAACGACGGCGGATCATGTTTGAATACCTGATGCTGGACGGGATCAACGATTCCGCCGCCGAGGCCCGTGAACTGGCGCGACGGCTGCGCCTCATCCCCTGCAAGATCAACCTCCTGCCGTACAACGCCTGTCCCGACCTCCCCTATCGCAGTTCCCCGATGGAAAAGATCCTGGCCTTCCAGAAGATCCTGATGGATGCCCATTATTCGGTTTTCATCCGCAGCAGTCGTGGTGCCGATATCCTCGCCGCCTGCGGCCAGCTTGCCGGTGAGCGCAACCCGAACCAGAGGAGCGCATGATGCCAGAACTGAACGATACCCTTGCCTGGGAATATCTGGAGAAAAGCAGCCACGACAGGGCGACCATCAGGCATCGCCGCCGGGTGCAGATCGCTGAAACCGCTTCCTACAAAAACTATCCCGAGGCGGTCAAGATCGAACTGCCGCTGGACTGGTCGCTCCAGGAAACACGGCTGCAATCGCTGCTGCAGCAACGGCGCTCACTGCGTCGCTACGACGCGTCCAACGGGCTGAATTTGAATGAGGTTTCGTTTCTGCTGTGGGCCTCTCAGGGGATCACCGCGAAGATGGGCGGCCATCTTCTGCGGACCGCACCGTCGGCCGGGGCCCTGTATCCCATCGAAACCTACCTGGTGATCGAGGATGTTGCCGAGCTGACCGCCGGTCTCTATCATTTCGATGCCGGGCGGTTTCAGCTGGAACGGCTTGTCCCTGAGGTGCGGGGAAAAGATGCCGCCCATGTCTGTCTCAATCAGGACTTCGTCGCCGATGCCGACCTGACCTTTTTCTGGACCGCAGTATTCAGGCGGTCGATGGCCAAATACGGGGAACGCGGCTTCCGCTACCTCTTTCTCGATGCCGGCCATATCTGCCAGAACCTGCTGCTGGCGGCGGAAGCGATCGGGTGCGGCGGCTGCCCGATTGCCGCCTTTTACGATCAGGAGGCCAATGACCTGCTCGGACTCGACGACCGCAACGAGCGGGTGCTGTACGCCGCCAGCATCGGCAGGAAACAGCGTCGGTAGCCGTGGCGTCGATGGAAGGGGGCCGGAGAACCAGGCAGTTCAACGGCACCTTGGTTCTCCCCATGCCCCTCAGAGGGTGACAACGAGATTGATGCAGCCGATCAGAAAACCCAGGATTGCCCCGAACAGGTTGATATACTTGAACTGTTCCTCCATGATCGAGAGCAGCAGGCGTTCCAGGCGCAGCAGGTCGAGAGAGTTGACCTTGTCGGCGACGATCTGCCTGATATTGAGAGAACCGACCAGGCCCGGGACCTCCATCGCCAGCATGTCGGAGAGCATGATCCGGATCGAGTTGCAGATCCCATCCCGGACATCGACCGGCAACAGGCTCGAGAGTTTGCCGATCGGTCGGTTGAGCAGGGCGGTGAGCATCTTCTCGATCATCGAATCGAGGGTGGCGAGGGTTTCCTTGCTGCGCAGCAAGGCCGTCCCCTCTTCCTTGAACCACGTTTTGCCGGCATCGAGCCCCGATTGACCGACGAAGTCGACAATCGCCCCCCCGATCGAGAGCCGGCCGCTATCGATCGCGGTCTCGATGTTGGTCTTCAGCATCGATGACAAGGCAACGTGGAGCTCTTTTTCCCGCAGCAAGGGCATCATCCGTTCGGTCAGACCATGACAGAAGCGTTCGATCCTGCCATCGTCCTCGAGGGTAACGAAGGAACGGACCGGCTGGTCGAACAGCGCCCAGCAACGGTCGGCGAGGACCTCGGCCACTCTGGTGCGAAGATCTTCACTCTGGAGCCAGGCGGCAATATCGTCTTCTTTGGCGACCAGGTAATCACGGATCTTCTGCTCCACCGTTTCCATCTTCAGGAACCCGCGGGCCATGGCCGCCATCGGCCCCAGTGAGGCGATGAAGCTTTCCACCCCCGCCCTCGCCCCCTGAACGACCCGGTCACGAAGATCCGGTTCCTGCAGCATGGTTGCAAGACGAAGCAGCAGCCCCGGCGTTTCCTGTCTGACCAGCGTGACGATCGTCTCCTGCAACGGCGGCGGCAGGACATCCCGCAGGCGCTTGTCCTGACTGATGATACCGTAGACCTTGTGCTGCAGAAATTCCTCGAGCCACTGTTCCATCGCTGGACCCGACAGCATCCTGGTAAGGCTTTCCTCGACGAAGCGGTACGTCGTTTCACGCTCTTTTCCTGTGAAGACGTCCCCTATATCGCGGCCAAGAAAGTGCTCCATCCGTTTGTCGAGCGAAGCGGCGACCCTGGCGGCGAACTCCGGCGATTGGATGAAGACATGGATATGATCCTTAACCTGGAATCTGATGGTCTTGACGGCGATATCGAAATACACCTGGAATTTCTGCGGGATGATGGAGCCAACGGGGCCAAGATCGCGGTACAGCAGGCTGCCGACCCGGTCCTCGATCAGGCTCTGGAGATGGCGCTGGAAGGACGGCTGGGTCAGGGCATGGCCGATCTCCCGGCTGGTCAGGAGATGGTCGCCGACCATCTCCCCCATATTGGCGGCAAGCTCACGCCGTTTTGCCGGAATGACGCCCGGCGTCATCGGCACCCGGATACCAAGAATGCGCCAGGGCCTGAGCGGCCTGAACAGCATCTTGATCGCGACCTTGTTGGTGATATAGCCGATGAAGGCCCCCAGCAGCGGCGGGGCGACGTATTGAAGGTAGAGCGGGAAGTCAACGGCAGGAAAGGGCATGTTCGACAATCTCCATTGGATCGCTGACGATCATGTCAGCATGGTGTTCCTGCAGTTCCCGACGATCGCGGAATCCCCACAGGACCCCGATGGTAAACATCCCGGCCGACCTGCCGGTCTGCATGTCGACAGCGGTATCGCCGACATACAGGCATTCGCCAGGCGCAACGTGCAGCAGCGCGGCGATTTCCAGGGCTCCGGCGGGACTGGGTTTCTTCTCGATTCCGGGACGCTGGCCGAAGACGGCATCGAACCGCTGCTCCGGGAAGAAAAACCGAATAAACTCGCGGGTGAATTCATCGGGCTTGTTGGACAGTACGGCGAGCTTCAGACCGGCATTTTGCAGGCCGGACAACATAGCATGGATGCCGGGATAAGGGCAACTGTTTCTCTGCCATCTGGCGGCGTAGGCCTGACTGAAATCGGCCAGGCATCGCGCAACCTGGTCCTCCGTCAGCGACGGCGGGACAATCCGGCGGATCAGGGTCGCCATGCCGTCGCCGACAAAATACCGGTACGCATCGACCGGATGCTGCGGGTAGCCGGAGGCGGCAAGCATCGCGTTGGCGGTCTCGGCCAGATCCTGCAGGGAGTCGACCAGCGTGCCGTCCAGGTCGAAGACTGCGGTACGATACACCATGGCTACATCTCCTCGTTTGATGGAATTTCACGGGCATCCGTGCCCGGATAGTTCATTTTTTCTGCTGTTCGGCATTGGCAAAGTTGCCCCAATATAACGGAAAACTGCGGAAATAGTCCTTTCTTTTTTAAAGCTATCATATACAATTAGTGAGGTCAGTGAGGCATTTCAACCAGATCTTTTCCCGTAGAGGTGTGCTATGTGGTTTGTCAGGTTTGTGTCGTCATCGATTGGCAAAAAATTGATAATGGGAACGACGGGGCTGCTGCTCCTGCTCTTTCTCTGCTCTCACGCTGCCGGCAATGCCACGATCTACATGGGCAGCGCGGTATTTCAGAGCTACGCCGACGAGCTCCACAGCCACCCGCTGATCGTCCTCGTTTTCAGCACCATCGTCCTGTTTCTCTTCATCATCCATATCGCCCTCGGGCTCTACCTCTTCTTTGAGAACCGTATCGTCACCCCTTCGCGGTATGCGGTGGACAAAAAACAGGCGAAGAACGCCTTTGCGGCCAACACCATGCCCTATACCGGCCTCCTCATCCTGTTGTTCGTCCTGGTCCATGTCTTCGGTTTCACCTTCTCGCCCGAGGAGATCCCGATCAGCGTGACGGTCAAGTCGGCCCTCAGCGGCATATTCTACGGGATGTTCTACCTCTTCTCCTTCGCCGTTCTGGCGGTCCATCTCAGCCACGGCTTCTGGAGCATGCTGCAGACCTTCGGCGTCAATCACCCGCGGTACAACACCCTGATCGCCCGATTGACCTATATCATACCGGCTTTTTTCCTCCTGCTGTTCGGAGGTATTCCCCTGTACTTCATGTCCGGTGCAGGCGCTTCGTTCTAGACGCAGCACGATTGCCAATCTTCCCCGGCGCCTGCCGCCGCAAAATCGGTGAAATAGGATCAGACGATGAAACTCGAAGCCCGCATTCCTGCCGGAGATCTGGCGCAAAAATGGGATAACCACCGCTTTGCCAGCAAACTGGTGAACCCGGCAAATCGCCGCAAGTTCACGGTCATTGTCGTCGGCACCGGCCTGGCCGGGGCCTCGGCCTCGGCCACCCTCGCTGAACAGGGCTACAACGTCAAGACCTTCTGCATCCAGGACAGTCCGCGCCGGGCCCATTCGATCGCCGCCCAGGGCGGGATCAACGCCGCCAAGAACTATCAGAACGACGGCGATTCGGTGTTGCGGCTGTTCTACGACACGATCAAGGGCGGGGATTTCCGGGCCCGCGAGGCCAATGTCTACCGCCTGGCCCAGGTCAGCGGCAACATCATCGATCAGTGCGTCGCCCAGGGAGTGCCCTTCGCCCGCGAATACGGCGGCACCCTCGCCAACCGCTCCTTCGGCGGGGCCCAGGTGTCGCGAACCTTCTACGCCAGGGGGCAGACCGGTCAGCAGCTGCTGCTCGGGGCTTACAGCGCCCTGTCACGCCAGATCCACAGCGGCAAGGTGACGATGTTCAACCGCCGCGAGATGATGGATCTCGTCGTTGTTGACGGCCGGGCCCGCGGCATCACGACCCGCAATCTGATGACCGGCGAACTGGAGAGCCACGCCGCCGATGCCGTGGTCCTCGCCACCGGCGGCTACGGCAACGTCTATTTCCTCTCGACCAACGCCATGGCCTCCAATGTCACCGCCGCCTGGCGGGCCTGCAAGCATGGCGCCGGCTTCGCCAACCCCTGCTTCGTCCAGATCCACCCCACCTGCATCCCCGTCCACGGCGATTACCAGTCGAAGCTGACCCTGATGAGCGAGAGCCTGCGCAACGACGGCCGGGTCTGGGTCCCGGCCCGACAGGGCGACCAGCGACCGGCGGCGGCGATCCCGGAGGCCGAACGCGACTACTATCTCGAAAAGAAATACCCCAGTTTCGGCAACCTCGTCCCCCGTGATGTCGCCTCGCGCAACGCCAAGGAGCAGTGCGATGGCGGCAAGGGGGTCGGCAGCACCGGCCTGGCCGTCTATCTCGATTTCGCCGAGGCCATCAGACGCGACGGCGAGGCGACGATCCTGAAAAAATACGGCAACCTGTTCCAGATGTACGAGAAGATCACCGCCGCCAATCCGCTGCACGAGCCGATGATGATCTATCCGGCGGTCCATTACACGATGGGCGGGCTGTGGGTCGATTACGACCTGATGACCACCATCCCCGGCCTCTTCGCCCTCGGCGAGTGCAACTTCTCCGATCACGGCGCCAACCGGCTCGGGGCCAGCGCCCTGATGCAGGGACTGGCCGACGGCTATTTCATCATCGCCACCTCGATCGCCGGCTATATCGGCGCCTCGTCGCTCCAACCGGTGGCCGCAACCGATCCGGCCTTCGACGAATCGCGGAAGAACGTCGCCGACCGGATCCACCGGCTGCTGCGCAACAGCATGCGGGGGCCGGCCGGCAAGGTCACCGTCGACGAGATCCACAAGCAGCTCGGCCGGCTGCTGTGGGACAACTGCGGCATGGCGCGGAACAGGGCCGGTCTCGAAGCGGCCCTGGAACAGCTGCCCGCGATACGCGACCAGTTCTGGAACGATGTCTACATCCCCGGCAATGCCACCGATATCAACCAGTCCCTCGAACGGGCCGGTCGGGTCGCCGATTTTCTCGAATTCGCCGACATCATGATCCGCGATGCCCTGGCCCGGGAGGAATCGTGCGGCTGTCACCTGCGGGAGGAAAGTCAGACCGCGGAAAACGAGGCCAAACGCGACGATGCCAACTATTCCCACGTCTCGGTCTGGGAATACCAGGGGGAAGGCGAGCCGCCCGTCATGCACAAGGAACCGCTGGTCTTCGACAACGTCACCCCGAGCCAGCGCAGCTACAAATAACCCGGCACTCCGGTCGCCCTTTACGAGATCCACATCCACGGTATATGACGATGAGCAGCATTGACCTCAATTTGCAGATCTGGCGCCAGAAGAACAACGATTCCCTCGGCCATCTCGAGACCTACCCCTTGAGCGGGATCAATACCGACATGTCGTTTCTCGAGATGCTCGATGTCCTCAACGAGAAGCTGACGAGGGACGGCAAGGAGCCGGTGGCCTTCGATCATGACTGCCGGGAAGGGATCTGCGGCATGTGCGGGGCGGTCGTCAACGGTATCGCCCATGGGCCGGAGCGGGAAACCACCCTCTGCCAGCTGCACATGCGCAACTTCCGCTCCGGCGACACCCTGGTGATCGAGCCGTTCCGCTCCCGTGCCTTTCCGATCCGCAAGGATCTGATGGTCGACCGCTCCGCCTTCGACCGCATCATCCAGTCCGGCGGCTACGTCTCGGTCAACACCGGCGGCACTCCCGACGCCAATGCGATCCCCATCCCGTCGGCGACGGCAGAACTGGCGATGGACGCCGCGGCCTGCATCGGCTGCGGGGCCTGTGTCGCCAGCTGCCCGAACGGGGCGGCGATGCTGTTCACCGGGGCCAAGATCTCTCAGCTCTGCCTGCTCCCCCAGGGCCAGCCGGAACGGCGGCAGCGGGCCTTGGCCATGGTCGCGACGATGGACCGGGAGGGGTTCGGCAACTGCACCAACGCCAGGGAATGCGAGGCGGTCTGTCCGAAAGGCATATCCATCCGCAATATCGCCCGTCTCAATCGGGAATTTCTTGCCGCCAGCCTTTTGGAAGGCTAAGGTTGCCCTTTCGGGGACAAGGTGCCGGCACCTCTGATCCTGATCGGCCGGCACCCCGGTCCCTCTCCATTCGCTGAACAATCGCATGACCCATGATGTCGTCATCGTCGGGGCGGGCCCGGCCGGGCTTGCCTGCGCCGGGATTCTCGCCCGCGGCGGTCTCAAGATCCTGGTTCTCGAAAGAAAACCGCATCCGGGGCCGAAGGTCTGCGCCGGCGGCATCACCGGGAGCGGGTTGATCAACCGGATCCCCGGCAGCCTCGAAGAAAGGCGTTTTCACCGGCAGTACATTTTCACCCCGCAGCAGCAGATCTGCCTGTCCTCGACCGCGCCGATGATCGCCACGGTCAACCGGGAAAATCTCGGCCGCCACATGGCAGAGGCGGCGGCGGCGGCAGGGGCCGAGATCGTCACCTCGGCGCAGGTCAAGCGGATCGACGACGGCAAGATCTTCTTCACCGTCGAAGACCGCGACAGGGAGGAGAAAGCCGAATTCCGCTTCCTGGTCGGGGCCGACGGCTCCGCCTCGCTGGTCCGGCGGTATCTGCGGCTGCCGACCGCGCACCTCGGCATCGGCATCAACTACCAGATTCCCCGTACGCTTACAGAGATGGAATGGCATCTCGCCCCATCACTGTTTCGCAATGGCTATGGCTGGATTTTTCCCCACCGCGACACGACCTCCGTCGGCGCCTATGCCGATGCGGCGGTCATGAAGGCCGGCGACCTGCACCGCAGCCTGCGGACTTGGGCCGCCGGCCGGGGCATCGCTCTCGACGGCACCCGGCAGCGCGCCGGATTCGTCAACTTCGACTACCGGGGCTGGAACTTCGGCACGGTCTTCCTGGCCGGGGATGCGGCCGGCCTGGCCTCGGGCCTTACCGGCGAAGGGATCTATCCGGCGATAATCTCCGGAGAGGCGATCGGCCGCTACATCCTGCATCAGGGAAGCGACCTTGCGGATCTGCAGCGGCTGATCCGGATCAACAACCTGCACCGGCGTACCGTCCTGCTGACGGGCAGAAACCGGCTGCTGACGGCGCTGATCGCCGAGACCGTCGTGCTGGCCCTGCGCCTGGGTCTTCTCAACTTCACACAACTCGAGATGTCCCATCAGCCATCCCGATAGCCCTGAGGGCGATATATGAAACTGAACGTAAAAACGATGACCCTCAATATCATCTTTCTCCTGGTCGGCGCCGCCATCCTCCTGTTTCTGCTGAACGCCCCCGACGAGACGACCTCCCGATTGCCGCTGGATGACACCCACCGCAGATTCCAGTCGGGCATGAGCAAGAAGGAGGCGGAGAAACAGTGCGGTCAATGCCACGGACCGAAGGGCGAGGCCCAACTGCCGCCGGACCACCCTCCCCCCTACCGCTGCCTGTTCTGTCACAAACGGCAGAGCTAGGGGAAGAGTGACGAGATGTGGCCTCAGCCGGCCTGCTGGAGGCTCTTCCTGGCGATCTCGTCGACATCGCCGGAAAGGTTGTTCACCGCGAGGATCCGTTCCAGCTGGTGCCGGATCAGGTCCTGCCGGACCGGATCGTAGCGCTTCCAGGAGGTCAGCGGCGACAGCATCCGGGCCGCGATCTGCGGATTGGACGCGTTGAGCTCGATGATCCGGTCGCTCAGGAAGGCGTAGCCGGCCCCCGAGATGTCATGAAAGCGGTAGTGGTTGCCGGAGCAGAAAGCGCCGATCAACGCCCGTACCTTGTTGGGATTTCTCATTGAAAATGACGGGTTGGCCAGCAGCCGGGTGACCTCGGCGAGGGTATCGGCAAGCGGCGAGACGGCCTGGAGGGTGAACCACTTGTCGAGCACCAGCGGGTCGGACTGCCACTTGGCGTAGAAATGGTCAAGGATCTCCTGCCGCCGCCGGCCTGCGATCCGGGTGATGCAGGACAGGGCCGCTATCGCGTCGGTCATGTTGCCGGCCTCGGCGTATTGCTGGCAGCACAGGGTGTAGATCCCGTCATCGGTCGGCACCCGGGCCATCATGTAGGCGAGGGCCACGTTCTTCAGACTCCTCCGGCCCATCGCCTCGGGGGTGATCCGGTATTCCCCCTCTTCGTTGTTGTCATCGTAGATTCGCCTGAACTCATCGGCCAGCAGCGACGATAACTGCGATCCGACAAACTCGCGGGCGCGATGGAGATTGTCCGGATCGACCGTCTCCATCTGCTGCGCCAGGTAGGTCTCGGCCGGGAGCTGGAGGGCCAGGGCGAGCAGGGCCTTGTCGCTCGCCGGCCGCTGCAGGTTCATCCGGACCGCCGCGACAAAGTCCGGATCGAGCGCCGGCTCGGGCGTGTGCCTGCAGCCGCGCCACCGTCTCCATGACCACGATTTCGGACAACTTGCTGGCGGCGTACCAGCGATTGAAGAGATCGGTATCATGAGCGAGGAGGAAGGCCAGCTCCTCCCGACTCTGGTCCAATTCCACCTTCACCGGGGCGGAAAAACCGCGCAGGAAAGACAGGACCGGTTTTTCGCCAATGTCCGGAAAACTGAAACTCTGTTCCTCGTCGCGCAGTTCGAGGACCCGGGTCCCGTCTCTGTCTCCGCTCAGCATATCCCGGCCCCGGCGGTCGAGCAGGCCGACGGCGATGGGGATATGGAACGGCTCCTTGCCGTCCTGGCCGGGGGTGGCGGGACACGACTGCCGTAGTGTGAGGACATAGCGCCGCTCCGCGGCCAGCCATTCGCCGCTGACCTTGAGAACCGGGGTGCCCGCCTGGCTGTACCACCGCTTGAACTGGTGAAGATCGACGCCGGAGGCATCGGCCATCGCCGCGGCAAAATCATCGCAGGTCACCGCCTGGCCGTCATGCCGGGCGAAGTAGAGGTCCATCCCCTTCCTGAACCTGGCGGCACCGAGGAGGGTGTGCATCATCCTGATGACCTCCGCCCCTTTGTTGTAGACGGTCACCGTATAGAAATTGTTGATCTCGACATAGGCGTCGGGCCGCACCGGGTGCGCCATCGGCCCGGAATCCTCGCGGAACTGGAAGTTGCGGATGAGCTGGACATCGTCGATCCGCTGCACCGCCCGCGAGTTCATGTCGGCGGAGAACTCCTGGTCGCGGAAAACGGTCAGCCCCTCCTTCAGGCTGAGCTGGAACCAGTCGCGGCAGGTCACCCGGTTGCCGGTCCAGTTGTGGAAGTACTCGTGGGCGACGACCCCTTCGATACCGACAAAATCCTGATCGGTCGCCGATTGCGGCGAGGCCAGGACGCAGCGCGAGTTGAAGATGTTCAACCCCTTGTTTTCCATCGCCCCCATATTGAAATCATCGACGGCGACGATCATGAAGATGTCGAGGTCGTATTCAAGCCCATAGACCTCCTCGTCCCATTGCATCGCCTTCTTCAGCGAGCGCATGGCGTGGTCGCACAGATCGCGATTGCGCTCCTCGACAAAGATCCGCAGAGCGATATCCCGACCGGAGCGGGTGGTAAAGCTGTCGTCGATCGATACCAGCCGGCCGGCAACCAGGGCGAAGAGATAGCTGGGCTTGGGAAACGGGTCCCGCCAGACGGCGTAATGCCGGTCGTCGCCCAGCTCGCCCGACTCGATCAGGTTGCCGTTCGACAGCAGCACCGGGCAGGTCTGCCGGTCGCCTTCGATCCGGGTAGTGAAACGGGCCAGGACATCGGGGCGGTCGGGGTAATAGGTGATGCGGCGGAACCCTTCCGGCTCGCACTGCGTGCAGTAGTTGCCGTTCGAACAGTACAGGCCCTCGAGCGCGGTGTTGGCGACGGGGTCGATCCTGGTCACGACCTGCAGTTCGAAACGATCTTTGCCCGGAACCAGGGTCAGTTCCCTGTCGCTGACCTCGTATTCCCCCGCCTCCAGGTCTTTGCCGTCAAGCCGGACCTGCACCAGTTCCATGTTCTCGCCATACAGTCTGCAGCCGCCCCGTACAATCGGTACTCTGCTGATTGACGGCATAGCTCGTGGCGGCCGTCACCACGGTGCATTCAGAGTACAACTGGAAGGTCAGATGGATCTCTTCGACCAGATATTCCGGGACCCGGTACTCTTCCCGGTATTTGGTATCATGTTGCTCAGTACTCATGCGTTGTCGTCCTTGGCAGATGGTTGCGTCGTGGTCCTGGGTCAAGCAGACAGCGGCCATGGCGACGGGAGATGCGACGCCTGCGCTGCCGACATTGATGGTTGACAGTGACCACCTTTTCATTATATTCAAAAAAGTTTATACAAAGCCCCCTGAACGAAATCAAATTCAATATACTCTCCCTTGTCCAGATGAGAAGCAGCAGATGATCACAATCAACGAACATTATTTGAAACTGCAGGCCTCCTACCTTTTCTCCGATATCGCCAGGCGGGTGGCGGCGTTTCAGGAAAAGAACCCTGAAATCGAGATCATCAGGCTCGGGATCGGCGATGTCACCAGGCCTCTGCCGAGGGCCTGCATCGACGCCTTCCACAAGGCGGTCGACGAGATGGCATCCGAGTGCAGTTTTCGGGGCTACGGCCCCGAACAGGGATATGCCTTCCTGCGCGAGGCCATCGCCACAAACGATTTTCAGGCGCGCGGGGCCGACATCCAGGCCGACGAGATCTTTGTCAGCGACGGGGCCAAGTGCGATGTCGGCAATATCCAGGAACTGTTCAGCCAGGATATCAGAATCGCCATCCCCGATCCGGTCTATCCGGTCTACCTCGACACCAACGTCATGGCCGGGCGGACCGGCGGTTTCGTCGACGGCCGCTATCAGGGTATCGTCTATCTCGACTCGACCCAGGACAACAACTACGTCCCCGCCCTGCCCCGGGAAAAGGTCGATCTGATCTACCTCTGTTTCCCCAACAACCCGACCGGCTCAACCATCAGCACGGCGGAGCTGAAAACCTGGGTCGACTATGCCAGAGAGCACCAGGCCCTGATCCTGTTCGATGCCGCCTACGAGATCTTTATCCGCGACCCCGGCCTGCCCCATTCCATCTATGAGATCGAGGGGGCGAAAGAGGTGGCGATCGAGTTCAGGAGCTACAGCAAGAGCGCCGGCTTTACCGGCACCCGCTGCGCCTACACGGTGATCCCGAAAGAGTGCAGGGCCTACGACGGCAAAGGGGGACGACAACCCCTGCACCCGCTGTGGAACCGCCGCCACTGTACCAAATTCAACGGCGTCTCCTATCCTGTCCAGCGGGCCGCCGAGGCTGTGTACAGCGAGGAGGGAAAAGTCCAGACCCGGGAACTGGCCGACTACTATCTGCACAACGCCGCCAGTGTCCGCCGGGCCATGCAGGCCCTGGGCTTCTCCTGCGTCGGCGGCGAAAACTCGCCCTACGTCTGGATCAACGGACGCCGCGATTCCTGGGATTTCTTCGATATGCTGCTGAACAAGGCCGGGGTCGTCTGTACCCCGGGGGCCGGCTTTGGCCGCTGCGGCAACGGCTACATCCGCATCTCCGCCTTCAACAGCCATGAAAATGTTGACAAGGCGCTGCAGCGGCTCAAAGACGCCCTGTCCTAAACCCTTCCGCAACAGGATTCAGGACGACGGGGCAGCCTGGCCCTGTCGTCCTGCACTTAGGGGCCGTTACGAAATAACCATTACATTTTTCACCATTTCGTTACGGCCCCTTATGCCGGAAAGGTATTTCTGCGTAACGGTTATTGTTTGACGACGGCTCACACCCCGGTAATGACGACGGCGGGATCGAAATGGACATGCTCCTTCTTTCCCCCCATCTCCGCGATGGTTGCCTGCCGGCGCTCCTGAATCCAGTCAATCACCCCTTCGACCAGACGTTCCGGCGCCGACGCCCCGGCGGTAATGCCGATCTTTCGCTTCCCCTCGAACCACGACGGCTGCAGATCGCCGCTGTCGTCGATCAGATAGCCGGGGGTGCCGTGCCGCTCGGCCACCTCGCGCAGCCGGTTGGAATTGGAACTGTTTTTTGAGCCGACAACGAGGATGAGATCGGTCTGTTGCGCCAGCCGCTTCACCGCGTCCTGGCGATTCTGGGTGGCGAAGCAGATGTTCGAGGCCGGGCCGCGAAGTTCCGGGAACCGTTCCCTGAAAATCGTGACGATGCCGACGATGTCCTCCCGGCTCAGGGTCGTCTGGGTGACAAAGGCGACTTTCCCCGGATCGGCGACCCGGCATTGCCGGGCCTCCTGTTCGGAAGAGATGACATGGACCCGGTCGGCGACCCGCCCGGCCGCCCCGATGACCTCGGGGTGACCATGGTGGCCGATGATCAGCACATCGCAGCCCTCGCCATGGTACTTCTCCACCATCCGGTGGACGCTCCCGACCAGGGGGCAGGTGGCATCGACGGTCTTGAGCCCGAGCTGCCGCGCTGCCTGCTCAACCGCCCGTGACACCCCATGGGCGCTGAAGATACAGATCCCCCCCGCCGGAATGTCGGCCAGATCCTCGACGAATACGGCGCCGAGCTGCTCGAGTTCGTTCAGGACGTGGAGGTTGTGGACGATCTCGTGGAGCACGTACACCGGTGCCCCAAACCGGGTCAAGGTCAGGCGCACGGTCTCGATCGCCCGCTCGACCCCGGCGCAGAAACCCCGGGGTTGGGCGAGAATGATCTCCAGCGCACCAATCGGCTGGTTCATGGCAGGGACGTCCCCGGCCGCGCTCCTGACAAAATCATCGCTGCCATCAGATATTGGGGACAATGAGGATCGGCACTGTCGTCAGACGGGCGACCCGCCTTGCCGAAGAGCCCATGACCTTGCTTCCCAGGACCTTTTTCGACGATTGGCCCATGACGATCATGTCGACATTGTATTTTTCAGCCGCCAGCAGGATCTCCTCGCTCGGGCGGCCGGCGACGACGACAATCTCCTGCAGCGGTATCTCGCTTAACCCCGCACCGTCGCACTCCTCGTCACAGAATTTTTTCACCCTCTCCTTCATCGTGGCGATAATGTTCTTCATCCCGTCCTTCTGCACTTCCTCGATCGCCGTTTCCGGCATATAGCCGGCGATGATGGCCCTGGCGGTCTCGGTCAACGGCTCGACGACATTGAGCATGATGATCTTGGCATGGTGGACGTTGGCATGGGCCACGGCCTGGCGGAATACCGGCCTGGTGAATTTACCGAGGTCGGTCGCATACAGAATGGTCTTGATCTGGGGGATGTTCTTCATCTTTTCGCTCCTGTTCATTGAGATATGGGGAAAATGCCGGCGGCAAGGGTGTGCTCATGCGTCAACGCTTGTGTACGAGCATTATTGTATGGCCGCAATGGCGAAAAGACCATACCCTCATCAACAATATTGTGAAAATAAACGATTCCTGCGCGCTGCACAGCTCCATCGGAACTGAATCGGGTGAAGTCCCCGGAAATCCTGTGGTCATCACCATGTCACGCCAGCGGTTTTGACGCACACAGCTCTTTCCTTATGATCACCGACAGCTTAAACTGCTGTCTGAAAATCTGAATCCACGAAAATCGCACGTCTGGAGAATCCATCCCATGTTTCGTTTCATCCATACTGCAGACATACACCTCGACAGCCCTTTGAAGGGCCTCGAGGCCCATAGTGATGCCCCTGTTGCAGAGATCAGGGGCGCCTCGAGACGGGCGTTCGACAACTTGATCGATCTGGCGATCGAGGAGGAAGTGGCGTTTGTTCTGATTGCCGGCGATCTGTATGACGGTGACTGGAAGGATTACAACACCGGTCTGTACTTTGCCGGCAGGATGGGCAGACTGGATCGGGCCGGCATCAAGGTCTTTATCACGTGCGGCAACCACGATGCGGCCAGCATTACGACCAAGGCCATGCCCCTGCCTGATAATGTAACGCTTTTTCCCCATACGCAACCGGATTCCATCACCCTGGATGATCTTGGAGTCGTCATCCATGGCCGGAGCTATTCTACGAAAGCAACAACGGATAATCTTGCCGCAGGTTATCCCCAACACCGCAGCGGATATTTCAATATCGGCCTGCTCCATACATCCCTGACCGGTCGGGAAAACCATGAAAACTACGCCCCCTGCAGTCTGGAGGATTTGAAATCCAAAGGCTATGACTACTGGGCATTGGGTCATGTCCACCAACGGGAGATCGTTGCAGAAGATCCCGGCATAGTTTTTCCCGGCAATATCCAGGGCCGTCATATCAAGGAAACCGGGCCCAAAGGCGCGACGCTGGTAACGGTGGAAGACGGCGGCATAACCAACATCGAAATGCGCACTCTCGACGTATTGCGATGGGCTGTCTGTGAGGTCGATCTCTCGGATTGCGAGACGACCCAGGGCGTCTACGATGCGGTGCGGTCGGCTTTCGCATGGGAACGGGGCAAAGCGGACGGCAGGACCGTTGCCCTGCGCCTCATCCTGACCGGCCGGTGCCCGGTACATGCCCTCCTGCTTGACCGGACATTCCCGCTGACCGAAGAGTTTCGCGCCATTGCCGAAAGCCTGGGCGATGTCTGGCTGGAAAAGGTGCAGTTCAAGACAACCCGCAAGATACGCCTGGAAGAGCTCATCGGCGAGGACACACCTATCGCCGGCTTGATAGAATCGATCCAGAGAATGGAACTTGACGGTGACGATCCTGCACAGCTCGGGTCGGAAATTGCTATCCTGAAAAGCAAACTTCCTGCTGAGATCAGCAGTGGCGACGATCCATTTCTCGATACTTCCCCTGAAAAAATGGCAGAGCTGCGCGCCGAGGTCCAGGAGATGTTGATCTCCAAACTTCTTCAGCATGGAGTCGAAAGATGAGGGTAAAGCGTCTCGACCTGACGGCCTTCGGCCCCTTTACCGGGCGTACTCTTGAGTTTCACTCGAAGGGGCCCGGACTCCACATTATCTTTGGTCCGAATGAGGCCGGGAAAAGCAGCTCGCTCCGTGGGCTCAAGGCCCTGCTGTATGGATTTCATCCCCAGACGCCCGACAATTTTCTGCACAGTTACGACCAGCTCCTGGTCGGCGGCTGTCTTGAAAATCAGGATGGCCGGGAGCTCAATTTCCAGCGCCGGAAAAAACGTGTCAACGACCTCATTGACGGTGACGGCAAGGCCCTGGATGTGGGTCGCCTGGCTGCCTTTCTCCATGGGGTGGAACCCGAGATCTTCGAGTCGCTGTATGGAATCGATCACCATCGCCTGGTTGAGGGCGGCAATGAAATCCTGGCCCAGCACGGTGAGGTCGGCAAGGTGCTGTTTGCCGCAGGCGCAGGGATTTCTTCCCTCAGGGCCGTCATCGCAGAACTCGAGCAGGAAGCTGCGGACCTGTTCAAGCCGAGTGGTTCAAGGCCGGCACTCAACCATGCCATCAAACGGTTCAAGGAATTACAGCAGGAAGTCAAGGCTGCCAGCCTTGCTCCCAGGATGTGGAAAGAGCTGCGGAAGGATCTGCAGGATGCTGAAACGAGGCGATCCAACCTCGAACGACAACGGGACGATACGAATAAAGAGTTGCGCCGCCTGGAACGCTTGGAACAAGCCGTCCCTGAAATTGCTTCGTTGAAGCTCTGGCAGGAAAATCTGGCCGCCATGGGCACCGTGGAGATCCTGCCGCTCGATATCGGTGAACGGCAGCGGCAGGTGGAGCTTGCGATACGCGAAGCAACCGTGCAGCTGCAAAACAGCTCCGAGCGACTGAAGCTGGTAGAACAAAAACGAGGGGCAATCTCACTGAACACGGCTGTTATTGAACAGGCCGAACTCGTGGACGATCTGCATCAGCGCCTGGGTGAATACCGTAAGGGGCAGAGAGATCGTCCCGAACGCAACGGCATGCGGATCAACCTGCGCAAGGAGGCCGCTCTTCTGCTCAGGCAGGTACGCCCGGATATGCCTCTGGAAGACATCGAGACACTGCGACCGATGCTTGCCAAAAAGAGAACCGTGCAGAATCTGAGTTCACGCTTCGAGGCAATCACCGAGCGCGTCGCCCGCGCCCACAACCAGAGCAAGGCCTGCCGGCAGGAGCTGGAGGAGGTTGAAAAAAATCTTGCCGCCATTCCTGATCCCAAGGATCCGCACAATCTCAACGTAGCTGTGCAGCTGGCCCGCAGGGCCGGCGACATCGACACCACGATCGCCAAGGCCCGTAATGACCTTGAACAGCGCAGAAATGATTGTCGCAAAGAGATGCAACGCATCGGCCAGACGTCAGGAGACGTCGCCGCATTGATGGAACTGGCGTTTCCCTTGCCCGAGACGATTCAGCACTTTGAGCAGCAATTTGGCGAGATCGGCGATGAACGACGTGCTGTGGAAAAAGACAGGAAAGACGCGACCAGGGAACTGAAGATCGCCGGAACCGAGCTTAAAAAACTGGAATACAGAGGTGAAGTCCCCTCGGAAAATGATCTGCGCGACACCCGGGAAAAACGGGATAAGGGCTGGCTGCTCCTGCGGCGGCAGTGGCTCGACAACGACAATGTCGCTGAAGAAAGCCGGATCTACGATCCGGAAAAACCGCTCCCCGACGCCTATGAAGGTCTGGTTCAGCAGGCGGATGTCATTGCCGATCGCCTCCGTAACGAGGCTGACCGGGTGGCTCATGCCGCCAATCTCCGGGCGCAGGCAGAACAGCAGCAGGAAGTATTGACCGTCAGCGACAGGCGCGAAAAAGACCTGCAGCAGCGCGAAAAGATTGTCAACGAGAGTTGGGTCGAGGCCTGGACGTCATCCGGCATAGCACCACTGTCACCCCGGGAGATGAGTGGCTGGCTGGCCGCCATGGAGAAGCTTCGTTATAAGGTCGGAGACCTTCTCAACAAAGAGCTGGAACTCCAGAACGAGGAGGCCCGTCAACGGGACCTGCAACAACAGCTCTTATCCGAACTTGCACGCACAGGGGTGAAGGAGCTGCCCGCCGGCCCTGCGCTCGGCCCGGTGTTGATCATTGCCGAAACACTCTTAAGCGACATTGACCGGCAGCGGGCCGAGCTGAATCGTCTGCGGGAACTGCAGAAAGACACACTCAAATCCTGTCACCGGGCAGATCAGGAATACACGGAAGCACAGGGGAGTCTTGCATCCTGGCAGGAACAATGGGAAAAGGCGATTGCCGGTCTGGGCCTGAAGGGGGAGATCTCAACCCTTGAGGCGATGGACTATCTTGAAACCCTGCAGATCTGCCTGGACAAGGTCAAGGAAGCCGGTGACCTGCAGAAACGTATCGAGGGTATTGACCGGGATGCCGGCAACCTCGAAAAAGAGGTCATGACGCTCCTTGAAAAGGTTGCCCCGGACATGATCCATCTTCCGCTGGACCAGGCGATTCTTCAGCTGCGGGCCGTGCTCAGCAAGGCCCAGCATGACAACACCGTATACGATCAGCTGAGCGAGGAGCTCCTTTCGTTGCAGACGGAAGTAGCTACTGCGGAAAAGAAATTGCAGGATGCCGATCAACAGCTGGCGGAACTGCTCCATACCGCCAATTGCAAAAAGCCGGATGAGCTGAGTGCGATTATTGACCGATTTCTTCATTACCACAAACTCCAGGAGAAAATTGCTGCATGTCAGGCAACCCTGGTCAGGCTGGGGGCCGGTACGCCGATAGCCGAACTGATGGCCCAGGCCGAGCAGGTCAGCGCCGATGACCTGCCTGGTCGGATTGCATCGTTACAGCAGGATCTCGAGGAAAAAATACAGCCTGCAATCAATTCCATCTCCCAGGAGATCGGCGAGATTTTGACCAGGCTCGAGGCAATGGACGGCAGTGCCAGGGCCGCAGAGGCCTCGGAAATGATGGAACAGGAACTGGCCAGAATCAGACGGCTCGCCGAGCGGTACACACGGGTAAAGCTCGCTTCCAGGATTCTGCAGCAGGAAATCGAACGTTACCGGGAACGGCATCAGGATCCGGTGCTGCACATCGCGGCGAGATATTTCGCGGAACTGACGTTGCACTCCTTTGCAGACCTCAAGGCCGATGTCAATGACAAAGGCGAGCCCGTCCTTGTGGGAATCCGGACGGACGGAAAATGGGCGGGAGTAAGCGGCATGAGCGACGGTACCCGTGACCAGCTCTACCTGGCCCTGCGTCTGGCGACACTTGAATGGCGGATGCAAACCAGTGAGCCCATGCCTTTTATCGTTGATGATATTCTGATCAACTTCGATGACGATCGTTCACGGGCCACCCTCAACGTCCTGGCGGATCTCGGCCGGAAAAACCAGGTAATCCTCTTTACTCATCATCGCCAACTCGTTGATGAAGCGATAAAAATAGGAAAGAGCGCAGAGGTCGTGGTGCATTACCTTTGACATCCTGCTCCTCCTGAGACACTCATTTATAGTCCCTTTTCTCCAGTCCGTACTTGCGCATCTTGTCGTAGAGGGTCTTGCGCGGGATCGCCAGGGCCTCCATGACATCCTTGATGCTGCCGTTGCTTGCCACCAGGGCCTGTTCGATGAGACTGCGTTCGAAGCAGTCGACCTGCTGGGGCAGGCTTCTTTTCTGGCCGATCTCAATCCCGGAAAGCAGTTTTTCCAGCGACCACTCGTACTGGCTCCCCAGCAGGACATACCGTTCCGCCAGATTCCGCAGTTCCCGGACGTTGCCGGGCCACGAATAGGCCATCAGGGAATTGAGCTGGGACGCTCCCGGCAGCGGCACCTCCTGCTGATAGCGATGGCCGGCGACGAGCAGGAAGTGATGAAAGAGCAGCGGGATGTCTTCCCGCCGCTCCCGTAAAGGGGGGATCTCGAGACACACGACGCTCAGACGGTAGTACAGATCTTTCCTGAAATCTCCCGCCTCCGCCAGCTGCCGCAGATCAACCTTGGCGGCGGCGACGATCCGCAGATCGAGGGGGATCAGCTCGTTCGATCCGAGCCGCTCCAGCGACCGCTCCTGCAGCACCCGGAGGAGATGGATCTGGATGCGCAGCGGCATCGACTCGATCTCATCCAGCAGCAGCGTCCCGCCGTTGGCATGTTCGAATTTGCCGATCCTCCGGGTCCTGGCGTCGGTAAAGGCGCCGGCCTCATGGCCGAAGAGCTCGCTCTCGATCATCGTTTCCGAAACGGCGCCGCAGTTGACGGCGACAAAATTGCGGGTCCGCCGCTTGCTGTGCTCGTGCAGCGATCGGGCGACCAGTTCCTTGCCGGTCCCGGTCTCGCCCATGATGAGGACATCGGCGCCGGTATCGGCGACCTGGGCGATCATCGACCGCAGGTGTTCCATCGTCGGCGTCTTGCCGAGGATACGGGGACCAAGGGCGCTGTGGGCCTCGAGTTCACGCCGCAGGCTGCGGTTTTCCAGGGTCAGGGCGCGTTTTTCCAGGGCCCGCTGGACGGTCTTGACGAGCCGCTCGGAGGAGTACGGTTTTTCGATGAAATCATAGGCGCCGTCGCGCATGGCCTGAACTGCGGTCGAGATATCGCCATGGCCGGTGATCAGGATGACCGGGAGGTTGGGGTCGATTTTCTGGGCCCGAACGAGAAATTCCAGCCCATCCATGTTCGGCAGGCGGATATCGCAGATCACCACACCCGGCCATTCGGTGGAGAGGACCGGCAGGGCCTCTTCGGCGCAGTCATGACAGGTCACCGCCAGATCCGCCAACTCCAGGGTCTGCTTGTTGGCCTGACGGATATGTTTTTCATCGTCGATAAAGACAACCTGGTTCAATGGCTCCATAGTTCAGGCCTTCTCGAGCGTGATTGTGAAACGGGCGCCGCCCTCGGTGTTGACGGCGGTGATCTTGCCGTTCATGTCAAGCAGGATCCGGTCGCTGATGGTCAGTCCCAGCCCCAGACCCTGACCGGATTTTTTGGTCGTATAGAATGGTTCGAAGATGTGGGGAAGATGCTCCGGCGGGATTCCGGTCCCGCAGTCCTCGACCACGATCGCGACCAGATCCGCTTCGAGTTTCGCCTCGATGGTGATTTCCTTCCCGTCACACCCCTCCATGGCCTGGATGCCGTTGCTGATGACATTGACCAGCACCTGCTGGAGCAGGACGTTGTTCGCCTTCACCCGCAGATCCTCAGGGACGATCTGCACCCGCACCGTGACCCCTGATTTCTTGATCGCCGGGCCGACAATCTCCAGCGCCCCATCCATGACCCCGTGGACCGGCACGACGGTCATCTGCCCGCTCGACTTGCGGGAAAACAGCTTCAGCTGATTGCCGATCTGGGCCATCCGCTCGGTCAGTTCCCCGATCTGTTGAAGATTCCAGCGGGTATCGGCCAGCCGCCCCTTGTCGAGCAGCTGGCAGCCGTTTTCGGCATAGCTGCGGATGGCGGCGAGCGGCTGGTTGAACTCGTGATTGATGCCGGCCGACATCTGGCCGAGGGCGGCCAGCTTGGCGGCATGGATCAGTTCGGACCGCGTTTTCTTCAGGGCGATTTCCGTTCTCTGCCGGTCGGCGATTTCCTTGCGCAGCAGCAGGTTGGTCTCGGTCAGTTCCCGGGTCCGATCGAGCACGCGCGATTCCAGCTGCTCATTCGCCTCTTCCAGATTCCGGCGTGCCGCCTCCTCGAACCTGTTCAATTCCCGCAGCCGGTGCTGCCGTTGCGAGAAAAGCAGGAGCAGAAAAAAGGCGAGGAACAGCCCGGAGCAGGCAAGAACATTGTTGATCAGGATATCGCGTTGCAGCATTTGAATGTCGGTGAGAATATTGACATTCCATTGCGCTTCCGGCATGAAGTGGAATTGCCGCAGATACGTTCTGGCCTCGCTCTCCTGGGGCGGCGTCAGCCTGACGATCTGGCGGCTGTCGGCGATCTCCCCGCGTTCGCTGCTCAACGCCTCGAAACGGGTGTTCGGGTAGCGTTTGCTGGCAATGATCTTTTTCTCCACCGCCGGCTCCAGCGGCTCGAAGGTCCGATACCGCCATTCGGGGGTCGAGGTGATGAAGATCACCCCGTCGGGATCGGAGATGAGGTAGCTTTCATCGCGATGGGCCCAGTTCCGCTCCACCGTGTCGATATTGACCTTGACCGCAACTACGCCAAGGATTCCGGCTTTGTCCCGCACGGGAAAGGCAAAGTAATAGCCGCGCTTCGACGAGGTCGTGCCGAGGGCGAAATAGCGGCCGAGGCGGCCCTGCATCGCCTCCTGAAAATAAGGGCGATAACTGAAATTGTTGCCGATGAACGGGTTGTCGTCCTTCCAGTTGCTGGCGGCGATCGTCAAGCCGTTCTTGTCCATCAGGTAGATATCGGCCGTGTCGCTGATGCTGTTGATGGCCTCGAGATAGCGGTTGAGGGTTTCGATCCGCTGGTAGTCGGAAGGATCCTGCAGGGTTGCCACCAGCAGACGATCAGTCGCCAGCAGTTCCGGCAGGCTCTCGTATTTTTCCAGGACCCCCGAGAGATAGGTGATATAGAGCTCGAGCTTGACCTTGCCCTGATCGACCAGCTTTTCAAAGCCCCGGCTGTAGGTCCATCGGCTGGTCAGGTAGACGACGGCGCCGAGGAGGAGGATAAAAAGCGCCACTCCCTTGAGAATGGACCAGTGCCAGGGGCTGATCCCCTTCACCCCCGGCTGGGTATCGGTCGGTATGGCTTGAGCCATTGCGTTTCTTTGGTATTCGCCGCCCGGCCTGCCAGGGACCGGGCGAGTTACAGCCGCACCTCGATACCGGCAGCGGCGACGGCCTGCTTGACCTCGTCGATCCCCACCTCGCGGCGATGGAAGATGCCGGCGGCCAGGGCCGCATCGGCATTCGTCGCGGTGAAGACCTCGACGAAATGCTCGGCCCTGCCGGCCCCACTGGAGGCGATGACCGGAATGCGCACTGATTTTTTCACCTGAGCGATCAACTCGAGGTCAAAGCCGCGGTTGGTGCCGTCCCGGTCGATGCAGTTGAGCAGGATCTCGCCGGCACCGAGCAGTTCACAGACCTGCGCCAGCTGGACCACGTCGACATCCCTCCCCTCCCGGCCCCCCTGCACCGTGCACTGGTACCAGCAGTACCGTTCCCCGTTCGGACCGGGGAATCGGGTGGCAATGGTCGCATGCGGGGTGTCGGCGGGCGAGGCGACATAGACCCGGCGCGGGTCGATGGAGATGACGACCGCCTGGGCCCCGTAGACGATCGAGATCTGTTCGATGGCGCTGGTCCCCGTCTTGACGCCGCTTGCCAGATAACGCTCGACCTCGTACACGGCATCGCTGCCGATCGATATCTTGTCGGCCCCGGAGCGGAAGTATTCCGAGGCGACATCGAGGGCCGTATAGTACCGGCCATCGGCGGCGGTGAACGAGCGGATCCCGCCGCCGATCGTCAGCGGGACGAAGACGTTCTCCGAAGTCCGTTTCAGGACCTCGAGCATCGGCTGGTCCTCGAGGGGGAAGTCGCGGAAGCCGGTGATATTGAGGAAGGTGATCTCGTCCGCCCCCTCCTCGTAGTACCTCCGCGCCAGATCGACGGGTTTGCCGAGATTGCGGACCTCACCCTGGTCACGAACATCGTACTGGTCGCCCTTGGTGACGACCAGATCGCCGGCGTCGTTGCTGCGGACATCGAGGCAGGCGATGATCCTTTTGGCGAGACTGGTCGTCCCGCCCTTTACCACCCGGGATGGGGTCCGGGCGACGGCAGAGCCACCCTGCCGGCAGAGGAAATTATTGAGGATGGCGAGGCCCGCCCGGCCGCTTTTTTCCGGGTGGAACTGGAAGGCGGTGACGTTGCCCTTCTCCACCGCCGAGACAAACTCGCCGCCGTAGCAGGTCGTGGCCAGGAGCCAGTCAGCGCATTCGGCGTCGACGACCGCATGGTAGGAATGGACGAAATACAGCTTTTCGCCGTTGTAATGAGCCAGAAGCGGCGAATCTTTCCTGGGCAGGATACCGTTCCAGCCGATCTGCGGCACCGACAGGCCCGGGGTGGCAAAGCGCCTGATCATTCCCGGGATCACCCCCAGCCCCGGAACTCCGGGGGATTCCTCGCTGCCGTCGAACAGGGCCTGGAGGGCGACACAGATCCCGAGCAGCGGCCGATCCAGGCGGATCCGCTCCTGCAGCGCCTTGTCGTAGCCGTCCCGGATCAACCGTTCCATGACCGTGCCGAAGCTGCCGACACCGGGAAAAACCAGTTTGTCGGCGGTCACGATGTCCTCGGGACAGGCGACATCCCTGACTGTAAAGCCGAGCTTTCTAATGGCGTTCCTGACACTGCGGACATTGCCGGCGCCATAATCGAGAAGTGTTATCATCGCTCCAACTCTTGCTGTTCCAGACCGGTGTCTCATCGGCCCATATTTTCATCACCTGGTCAGCGGAGAGGCCGCCGGAGTGTCATTCCACGGCCGCAACCAGCCGGTAGTATCTGCCGAAGGCACAGCTGCGGCAGAGCAGTTCCCCCTCCCGTTCGATCTCCCGGCCATCCTGGACCCAGTCGTGGCATTGACTGCACTGCACCCGTTTCAGCGGCCGCCCGGGGAGATTGACGGCGGGAATATCGACCGTCACGTCCTGCACCACAAACAGCTCATCCTCCGCCATGACCTTGTAGGCCTCGAGCTGGCGGCTGTACTTGTCGCCGCCCACCCGGCAGTACTTGTCGGCAAGGTCCCGGGCCTCTTCCCTGGCCGTGACCCTCACCGCCCGGCCGGTCTCGAGATTGACGAATGTGGCCGCCATGACGCCGAAATCGTGGAAATACATCGATCTCTTGCCCAGGCTGCACCCGGTCACCGCCTGGATCGCGTCGGTGGCGCAGCGGTCGATTTCGACCAGCACATAGAGTTTCTTGCGATCGGCACCGCGCGGGTCATCGATGCCGATCCGCTGCAGGGCCAGCATCGACATGCGGACGCCGATGACCTGACCGGCACAGAGGTGACCGTGAACCGACACCGATTCGGCCAGCAATGTCTCAAAATCTTTCATGGCTTCGTTTCCCGAATGAATTGCGGCAAGCATCCCGGATCAGGCGATCATGATCATCAGAACTCAAATCCCTTCTGGGCGGCGATGCCGTTGGCATAGGGATGCTTGATCTCGATCATCTCGGTGACCAGGTCCGCCATCTCGATCAGTTTGTCGCTGGCATGCCGGCCTGTCACCACGACATGCATTTCGGGCGGACGGCGTTGCAGCGCCTGGAGCACCTCTTCCTCTGTGACCATATTGTACCTGATCAGATAGGTCAGTTCATCCAGGATGACGAGATGGTGGCGGTTGTCGGTGATGGTCTGAACGGCGAGATCCCATCCTTTCCGGGCAAGAGCCGTGTCTTCGGCGAGATTTTCGGATTTCCAGGTAAAACCCTTCCCCATGACGTGAAATTCAATGAGGGGGGAGATATTTTTGGCGAACAGATGCTCGCCGCTGGTCCAGTTGCCTTTGATGAACTGGATCACACTGACCTTGTGCCCATGCCCGAGCGCCCTGAAGGCAAGGCCGAGGGCCGATGTCGTCTTGCCCTTGCCGTTGCCGGTGAAAACCGCCAGAAGTCCTTTAGTCATCTTTCGCCTCTCTCGTTCCATGACTGAAATGCCGATCGTAGAGTTTGGACACCGCCTCCGGGGGGTGCTGGTCGAAGACCCTGCCGACACAGATCATCGCCGTCTTTCTGATCTCCCGGACCGCCGCAACGGTGCAGATGGTCGCCAGCGTTCCCCTGACAATCTTTTCGTTATCCCAACTCGCCCGTTCGACGATAACCACCGGGGTATCGTCGGGATAGCCGCCGGCCTGAAGCTCGTCGACGACGGTGGCGAGAAGGCTGGCCGACAGGAAGATCAGCATGGTGGTCTGGTGACTGGCCAACAGGCTGAGCTTTTCCCGGGCCGGCACCGGGGTCCGTCCTTCCTGGCGGGTGATAATGACCGTCTGGGCGACTTCCGGCAGCGTCAGTTCGGCCTTCAGGCTGGCGGCGGCGGCAAAGGCGGAACTGACGCCGGGGATGACCTCGCAGGGGATGGACTCGGCCTCGAGCCGCACCATTTGTTCCCGGATCGCCCCGTAGATCGACGGATCGCCGGTATGCAGGCGCACGACGCGCAATCCCTGGCGCCAGGCATCGCCCATCAGCTGAACGATTTCATCAAGATTGAGTCCGGAGGAGTCGTGAATTGCAGCCTTGCAGCCGTTGAGCAGCTCCGGGTTGACCAGGCTGCCGGCAAAGATGATGACATCGGCATCGTCAAGCAGTCTTCGCCCCTTGACGGTGATGAGTTCGACGTCGCCTGGCCCTGCACCGACAAATGAAATAGTATATCGATTAGTTGAAGTCATTATCTAGTATTTACCTTATATATTTTTGTCGCCGACAATCAGGGCAATGGGATTGAGACGGGTGACATGACGTTCGGGATAGGTTTGGCGCTCGACCGCCAGGGTCGTGATCTCGACTGCCAGCCCCTGGCCATGAAGCAGGTCCGGGGCCGAGTCCCGGGTCGTGTCAAGGACCGCACTGATCACGATCCTGCCGCCGGCCCTCAGGCGGCCGCAGGCGGCGGCGACAATCTCCTCCAGTCTTCCACCGCTGCCGCCGATGAACACCCTGTCCGGAGCCGGGAGTTCCGGCAGGACCGCCGGCGCCTCACCGGTGACGATCTTCATGTTCCAGGCCCTAAACGTCTCTCTGTTCCCGGCAATGTGGGCGAGCTGTTCCCTGTTCTTCTCAACTGCAAAGACTTGCAACCCCTTGGCCAGACGGACGCTTTCGATGCTGATCGAGCCCGAACCGGCGCCGATATCCCAGAGAACCCCATGCGCCGGCAGTCTCAGGGCATGGATGACCGCGGCCCTGATCTCGTTTTTGGTGATCAGTCCCCGGCTGTGCGCGATTTCCTGCTCCCCGAGGCCGAAGATCGGGTGAACGACGTCCCCGGTCCAATCCTGCAGGATCAGAACCGTGTTCGGCTGCGCAAACTGCCGGCCGGCGATCTCCTCCAGCGAGCCGGCGCTTATCCGCTCCTCCGCCCCCCCAAGATGTTCGCCGACAAAGAGCGAAAAACAGGAGCGGTGCCGGGGTGAGATGCGGCGCAGTATCGCCGCGGCGATCGCCGCCGGGGTATTTTCCCTGTCGGTCAACAGGCACACCTTGGGAGAGGCGAGGATATCCGGAAGCTGTGGCCCCGCCTTGCGGCCGTGGAGACTGATGAACCGGGCATCATGCCAGGGGATGTTCAGGCGGGCGAAGAGCAGCTGCATCGAGGAAACGGCGGGATGAACGACAACGTTCGCCTTGCCGAATCGCCGGGAAAGCAGCTCGCCGATCCCGAAAAACAGCGGATCACCGCTGGCCAGCACGGCGATATTCCCCTTCTCGGCGTGCGCCGCGATGGTCTGGATCGCAGTCGCCAGAGGTGTGACGGCAACGATCCGGGCTCGGGGATAGCCCGGTATCTGTTCCTGCAGCAACGGCTGCATCGAACCGGCGGCGACGATCAGCCGGCAGTCTGCGACCATGGCAACCAGGGGTGGAGCGATTCCACCCTCGGCCACGCCTACGATATGGATCTTGAAATCGTGCATCGCTGCTCAGACCGCCTCAAGAATTCTCCCGGTGGCAAGGACGAGATAGACACTGACCGGCAGCCCGGAAACGGACTGACAGTAATCCCTGGCGGCAAGGCAGGCTCCCCGGATGACCGCATCGGCGCCGTGGTGTTGCAGACGGTCAAGGATTTCTCGAGCGGTATTCGACCCCTGGAGAAAATCGAGTTGTATCGTGTTGCCGCCGAGATCCTCAAGGAAGCTTATGGCATGCTCGGCATCGAGGGCCCCGTGGCGGACATGGGTCTGGGGGATCGCCATTGCCGCCTTGAGTATCTTGGCCCACATGCCGCCGAGATGGATCCGGTGAAAATGGTGCGCCGCTGCCGCCTGCAGCGAAAATTCGAGGTAGTCGCCCATCATCACATAGGCCTCTTCCGGCAAACGGCAGCGCCCCTCCATCGCCCTTTCCGAGGTACGGCCGGTCGACAGGACGATTTCGCCGATGCCGATCTCCCTCGCCACATTCATCGAGGCGGTAATGGTGGCGGTCCAGGCATCGGCAGAGATCGGGACGACGACGCCGGTCGTCCCAAGGATCGATAAGCCGCCGATGATTCCCAACCTTTTGTTCAGTGTGTGTCCGGCGAGGACCTCGCCGTTGGGGATGGAGATCTTCACCTGGACCCTGTATTTCCCGATCTCGTGTCTCGCGGCGGCGAAGGCCTCTGCAACCGCCTTCCTGATCATGGCCCGAGGGACCGGATTGATGGCATGGCTGCCGACGGGGAGCGCGAGCCCCGGCTTGGTGACCATCCCGATGCCTGGGCCGCCGGTGATGACGATGTCTCCACCACCTCCGCCATGTGCTTCGCTGACCACCACTTCGGCGACGATTTCGGCACCATTGGTGACATCAGGATCGTCGCCTGCGTCCTTGATCACCGTACACGCCGCCGACCGCCCGGGCCCGTCGACAGGACAACATCGACACAGGTCGAAATCGACCCTTCTCCCGTCGGGAAAGGGGATGGCGATCAGGGCCACCGGCTCGCCGGTAAGGGCGGTCAGGGCCGCACCTTTGGCCGCCGCCGCCGCACAGGCACCGGTCGTATATCCAGATCTGAGTCGTTTCATGAATAAAAAAAGGCCGCCCCTTTTGAGGAACGGCCCTTAGACAAATTTTTCGAGCATATCTTCTCCGGTGTTCCAATATCTCCGGTTCAAGAAAAAAGAAAGCCCTTCATTTCCCTGTTATGCACGGTCAAATCGTCGATTTCATCAGCAGTAGAGTCACAACCGCACCTGCACGTATCGGCCGGATACGCAGATAGAGTGCGTACATCTTCGAGAAGAAATTAATTGACAGCCTCGGACAGTTTGCTGCCGGCTTTGAATTTGGCAACCTTTTTCTCCGCAATCTTGATGGCCTTGCCAGTCTGGGGGTTTCTTCCCTGACGTGCTTCCCGTTTGGAAACTGAAAATGTTCCAAACCCGACAAGGGTAACCTTGTCTCCTTTTTTCAACGCCTCGGCAATTGCGGCCAATGTACCGTTCAATGCTTTTTCGGCAGCAGCCTTGCTTATATCTGCAGCACCTGAAATGCTCTCAATAAGTTCCTTCTTGTTCATGTAATCCTCCCTGCTCAGATCTATCGTTACGTAGTATCAGGACTCTGTGTCCCTTCTCCTGTGTTGATGCTTTAATCAAACTGATATCAATTGTCAAAAGAAAAAGTGGCGCAATTATCTTTTGCCCGGCAGCGGCTGAATAGCCTACAACCCTTTAGATTCGGGGTATTGCGGCTACTGGTGTGCAGAGTAATTGAATCATGCTTCAGACGCAAGCACTAAATCGAAATCATTGATAAAATTTGAAACCCAAGAATAATCATTATATTATCGGCCAGTTATATTGATGAGATTGAAGCCGAAGCCGAGGTCGGCAACACAGGCCTGAAAGGCGCGGCGGATATCGCCGTGACGGAAACGTTCCAAATCGCTGTAACGGAGCTCGAGGTGAATGCCTTTCTGAACCAGCCTGAACCGTGATCCCGGAAAACCTGAGCGATGGAGGAAGTCCTCCGCCTGGTCGATTCGCTGCAACAGGTCGGCCTCGATCCTCCGACCGGTCTCGATTCTCGTGGCCAGGCAGGAATTGGCAAGCTGGGCATGATTGGGCAGTCCGGCCTGTTGGGCCAATGATCTGATCTCAGCCTTGTTCAGGCCGGCATCGAGCAGCGGCGTTCTCACCTGCAGTTCGCGAATCGCCTGGATTCCAGGGCGGTGCTGCAGCACATCGTCGGCATTGGTGCCATCGACGAGTTGGCGCCCGCAGCACGTGGGAAACTCGGTGATAAAACGCCGGTACAATCTTTTCTTGCAGAAGTAGCAGCGCTGGTCGGTATTAACGACAAACTCTTCCCACGCCAATGGCTCGACGGCGATCTGCCGCAGTTCAACCTTGTCGGCAAAAACGGCGCGAAACAGTGACAGCGCCTGTTGCCGTTGGCGGCTGCCGTTCAGGCAGGACACGGCATGAACGGCAATCACCTTCTCCGGTCCGAGCGCCTGGACTGCGGCATGGAGCAGCAGCGTCGAATCGACCCCGCCGGAGTAGGCGACCGCGACACTTTCCAGCGACCTGAGCGATGCGTGCAGCAAGGCACGCTTGCCTGTTGTCGCCCCGGAGTTACTGGGATCCATCCGGCAGCGTCTCGGCCGGGCGGTTCAGCAGGAAGCGGCCGGAGGAGATCCATTCCTTCAGAAGGGAAGCAATTTCCCTGGCCTTGACGACACTGGAGAGCGGCGCCGTGTGGACCTCCTTGCCGTTGACGATGATCGACCCGGATTTCAGCTGGGCGTAGCTGACTTCTCCGTAACTGCGGACGATGCCGTTGGTATAGTCATGGCCATAGTCGACGATCTGAGTATAAATGTCTTTGTCCGAGACGCCGGTGTAGGCCGCCATCTCGCCGTTGAGGATGGGGATCGGTATCCCGAGACCGACCGCCAGGCTGTTGCCGTACCCCAGGATCGAAACCCCCCGCAGCCAGTCGGGGGACATCTGTTTCAGGTCGCCCTGGACCATCATGGTCCCGGCCGCCTTGCGCGGCACTCCGCCCGGGGTCCGCGGCACGGTTGGGTTGTGCTGGGTGCCGTGCCAGGTGACATAGCCGACGCCCCCGCCGAGAAAAATCCTGGTGCCGATGCCGATGGTTCTGTACAACGGGTCGTTCAGCAACGGACTCAGTTCGCCGGCGCTGCAGTAGTTGGCGTTGCGGCAATGCGGTTTCAGCATCCCCATATAGGTATAGACCGCCCGATCCGACAGGTTCACCGCACAGTTGTAATTCTGGTAGCCATTGCGCGGGTTGCAGAGCAGAGCGAAGGGAAGGTCGTCGAGACCAACCTCTTTCTTCATTTTTCTGCCGGCATAGCAATCGGTGCCGTAGGCCTTGGCCTCGAGCAGGACCTTTTTGCCGCGGAGAAGGTCTTCGATGACATGCCCGCCGCCGTAGCGGAATTCGCCCGGATAGATCTTGTTGAGCGGATCATCCTCGCACGGTTCGGTTGCGCCGATGTAGGCATCGACGGCGGCAAGCCCGGCGTAGGCTGGAACCTTGTTGACCCACACCCGGGAGGCCTTGATGGTCGGGACCATCTGGCCGAAATTGAAGAACATGCCGGAGGAGCACATCGGGGCGAAGGTGCCGGTGGTCACCACATCGACCTCTCGTGCCGCCTGTTCGGCCCCTTTCTTCCGCACAATCCCTACCATCTCCTCGGCCGTGACGACAATGGCCTCGCCGGCCTTGATGCGGGCATTGATTTCCTCATAGGTCTTGCTTACTTTCTGTTTTGGCATGAATGTATTCGTATTATTCAAAGGTTAGAACGAAACCGTCGCAACTGCAGGCAAGGCCCCGGACAAACGGGAAGGGAAAGGGACCTTGTCGCCTGTCCTCATTTTTTCCGCCTTGACAGAGTTTTTTCTTTTTCCTAAGCTGATTATCCGCAGCGGATCGGGCGGATCAGTTGTCTTTCCTTGCATTCCGCATGAATCTAACAGGACGAACCATGGTTGACGAGCAGAAAAACAAAATTCACCACATACGAAAAAATATTGATGCGATCGACAGTGAAATTCTCACTCTGCTCAAACGACGAATCGGTTTTGCCCGGGAAATCGGGCGCCTCAAGGACGAAAACAATCGCGCCAAGTGGGATCCGCTGCGCGAGAGACAGATCTACGAGCGCCTGCTGAAGGAAAACGTCTGCACTTTTCCGGAGGACTCGGTGCGGACGATCTTCCACGAGATCATAACCGCCTGCCGACTGTCGCAGCGGAATATCGAGGTTGCCTATCTCGGTCCCGAGGCAACCTTCTCGCATCTCGCCGGCGTCAAGTACTTCGGCCATTCGGCAACGTACAAACCGCAGGATGCGATAGACGATGTCTTTTCCGAGGTCGAAAAAGGCCGGACTCCGTACGGGATCGTGCCGGTCGAGAATTCGATCGAAGGCTCCGTCGTCTCGACGCTCGACTCCTTCATGAAATACAAAGTGCAGATCTGTGGCGAGGTGCAACTGGAAATAGGCCACAACCTGGTCTGCAGGTCAGGCAATATCGAGGATATCCAGACGGTGGCGTCCCACGCCCAACCTCTGGCGCAGTGTCGGGAATGGCTGCGGAAACACCTGCCGAACATCCCGACGTTGCCGGTACTGTCCACCGGCGCCGCCGCCCAGATGGCGGCCAACAACCCCAACATCGGCGCCATCGCCTCATCACTGGCGATCAAACGCTACGAGCTCCAGGTTGTCGTCAAGGGTATCGAGGATTATCGCGGCAACACCACCCGTTTCCTGGTCATCGGCAAGAGATCGCCCTCGGCCAGCGGTCAGGACCGGACCTCACTGCTGGTCGGCACCATGGACAGGCCGGGGGCGCTCAACGAAATCCTGACCGTTCTCTCGGAAGAGGAGATCAATCTGACCAAGCTCGAGTCGCGGCCGATCAAGGGCAAGCAGTGGAAATACTTGTTCTTCCTTGATATGATCGGTCACATTGAAGATGAGAAGATTTTCAGGGGCTGCGAGCGGCTGCGGCCGCTGTGCTCGTATTTCGAATGGCTCGGTTCTTACCCGCAGAGCAACTATCTACCCTCCGATACGTGACATCTGCCCGGGACACTGCATGGTCTGACCATTTTCCAATCGTTGCTGCAACTGGTGGCCTTTCGGCTTGTCGACAACGGTCTCGCGGATGACAGCCATCAGTTCCTCGTCTGTCGCCCCGCCCCGCAGCAGGGACTTGATATCCCGTTCATTATCGTTGAGCAGACAGGAACGCAGCTTCCCCTCGGCGGTCAGCCGCAGCCGGTTGCACTGGTCACAGAAGTGATGGCTGATCGGGCTGATAAAACCGACCGTCCCCTCCCTGCCGTCGCGGGAGTGGAGGTGGTACACCCGCGCCGGGCCGTCGATTCTGTGGGATCGGCCTGGGACGAACTCCCCCATGTCGCTCAGCATTGTCATGATATCCGCCGCCCTGATGAACTGCTCCAGTTGCCAGCTGCTCTTTTCCCCAACCGGCATGAATTCGATAAACCGCACCTGGAAGGGCTGATTGAGGGCCAGATCGGCGAAATCGCCGAATTCGTCATCATTGATTCCCCGCATCGCCACGACATTGATCTTGATACGGAACCCGAGATCTCGCGCCGCGATGATTCCCCGCCACACCTGATCAAAGCAATCGCGTCCGGTGATCCGGGCAAACCTGGACGCCTGCAGGCTGTCGAGCGAGATATTGAGCTGCCTGATGCCGGAGTCGTACAGTGACTGCGCATACTCCTCGAGCAGGACGCCGTTGGTCGTCAGCCGGACCTCCTGCAGCCCTTCGATTCCGGTCAGCCTGTCGATGAAGCCGAGAATATCCTTGCGCACCAGGGGCTCGCCCCCGGTCAGACGAATCTTGTTCATGCCCAGCTGAACCGCCAGGCGGACCACCCGCAGCAGTTCTTCGTAGGTCAACAGGTCGACATGCGGCAGGACCACGCTGTTTTTTCTCCGGCATCCGGTCTCGCCATCGTTTTCCGGCATGCAGTACATGCAGCGGAGGTTGCAACGATCCGTCACCGAGAGGCGGAGATAGGAAATGGTCCTCGAGAAATTATCGACGAGAGGCGTTTTTTCGGTTCTCAAAGGGGCTGTCTTCGACACGGCTTCCAGCGATTGTTGTGGGAAAGAATACTGAGGAGGGCCAGTCATTGACTTTAGCTCCATGGGCATATATATTCTAAGCCTTTTAACCGAAAACACTACACCGTGACAATCGAAAATCTGCCGTTTCCCCTTTGCCGTCCCCTTCACTTCAATGCTGATCCTCGGAATTGAGAGTTCCTGCGATGACACCGCCGCGGCCATCCTGGAAAACGATTGTACCCTGCATGCGAGTGTGTTGAGCAGCCAGGACGGCATCCATCGCCCGTTCGGCGGGGTGGTCCCCGAACTGGCCTCGAGAAAGCATCTCGAATCGGTCTACCCCGTCGTTGCCGAGGCGTTGCAGCGGGCAAAGATCACCCTGGACGATATCGATCTCATCGCCGTCACCCAGGGGCCGGGGCTGATTGGTTCCCTTCTTGTCGGATTTTCCTTTGCCAAAGCCATTTCAGCGGTAACAGGCATTCCTTTCAAGGGGGTTGATCACATGGCCGGCCACATCCTCTCCGTTTTTCTGGAGGAAGAACGGCCGACCTTTCCCTATATTGCCCTGATCGCCTCGGGCGGGACCACTTCGCTCTACCTCGCCGAGGGTTATACCTGCTTTTCCCATCTCGGCAGAACGAGAGACGATGCCGCCGGCGAGGCCTTCGACAAGGTCGCCAAACTCCTCGACCTGCCGTATCCGGGAGGGCCGCACGTCGCCCATCAGGCAGCCGATTGGGATGGGGATCTTGTCAGTTTCCCCAGGGCCTGGCTCAATGAGGAATCCCTCGATTTCAGTTTCAGCGGCCTCAAGACGGCCGTTCTCAACCATTGCCGCCGGCAGGGACAGGCCGGGGCCCCGGTGTCCGTCGGACAGGTCTGCGCCTCGTTCCAGGAGGCGGTCGTCGATGTCCTGGTCGAAAAGACGCTGCGTGCGGCCCACCGGCACGGCATCGGAACGGTCGTCCTCGGCGGCGGCGTTTCCGCCAATGCGCGACTGCGGCAGGTACTGGCCGTCCGGGCCGGCGACCAGGGGTTGAAATGCTTCGTGCCGCGACCGGTCTTCAGCACGGACAACGCCGCGATGATCGCCCTGGCCGGATACCATGATTTTATTGCATCCGGCCCCTCTGCGATCGACAGCGATGTCTACTCGAGATCTTCTCTCGGTTGATACGGCCTGCGCATGAAACTTGACCGTATCAGGAAATACTACTATCTCCGTTTCATCCGCCTCAAGGGGGATCCACGGTCATTGGCCTTCGGCACCGCCATCGGTGTTTTTGTCGGCTTGACCCCGACGATACCGCTGCACACGATTGCCATCCTCCTCCTCGCTTTTCTCACCAGGACTTCGGCGATAGCCGCCATACTCGCCAGCGTGGTCGTCTGCAATCCCTTGACCTATATCCCGATCTACTATTTTTCGACAATCATCGGCAATGCCGTAACCCCATATGAGCTGAACTGGGAAAAAGTCCAGGCCGTCGTCGACGGGCTTTCCTCGTCGCCTGGGTTTGTCCACTCCTTCAACCTCCTGGCCGGACTCGGTCGGGAAACCGTTGTCGTGCTCCTTGCCGGCGGGATCATCTTCGCCTTGCCGTTTGCCGTCGTCAGCTATTACCTTGCCCTGCGTATCTTCGTCAAAATCAGGGCCAAACGGCAGGCAAAGCACATCCTCAACTGACCCTGGACAGGGCCGGAATTCCCCTCCATCATTGATCGGGCATACCAATGTCAGTTTACGGCAAGACCAGATCCGCCCTGCAGGAACACCATCTCGCCCCGAAGAAGAAATTCGGCCAGAATTTCCTCGTCCACCGCCATACCGCCGAGGCCATCGTCCGGGCCGCAGCAATCGGCCCCGATGACGTCATCGTCGAGGTCGGCGTCGGGCTGGCGGCCCTGACCCTTCCTCTTGCGCAAACGGCCCGCCGTGTCGTGGGGATAGAGATCGACAGCGGCATCATCAGGTTCCACCAGCAGGAACACGATCTGCCGGACAACGTCACCCTGCTCCATCGGGACATCCTCAAGACCGATTTTGACGAACTGGAGCAGCAGTGCGGCGGCAGACTGAAGATCATCGCGAACCTGCCCTACTCAATCTCCAACCCTTTTATCTTCAAACTGATCGAAAATCGCCGCCATGTCGAAAAGGCCACGATCATGCTGCAGAAAGAGGTTGCCGACAGACTGCTTGCCGGTCCCGGCTCCAAGGACTACGGCATCCCCTCCGTGCTGCTGCAGCATTGCGCCCGCGTCAGGAAGATGATGACCCTCGGTCCGGCCGAGTTCCACCCGCAGCCCAAAATCGATTCGGTCGTTATCCAGATCGTGTTCCCCCTGCTGCAAGGCGGGGCAGATGATCTTTCCCCTGAGGAGACGGAATTTTTTCCCAGAATCGTCAGGGCCGCCTTCAGCCAGCGGCGCAAGACCATTCTCAACACCCTGACCTCGGCCAATTTTTTCCCGACTCTGGGTGACCGGAACAATGTCAAGAAGCTGACCGAAGACGCCATCATCGCCGCCGGCCTTTCCCCTCAGGTTCGGCCCGAGACCCTCCCGATCACTGCGTTTGAAGATCTGAGCCGATCATTTCTCCGGTTGCTGCCAGGAACTGCCTGATTCCCTTTTTTTTCAAGGGGTTGTGGTTGGAGAAGATGCGACGTTCGGCGGGCCGTCGGATGAGTGCACACCACATAGCGATACACTGCCGGCATCGCAACTGCGAGAGTTCGGGCGCGGGTCAACGCCACCGACGGATCCGCGTCGCAGGACACGGGCATGGCAATGTCGATAACTGCAGGGAAACGGACAGCGTGGCGGAATGGAACCGGACGGTCAAAGTCCGCCACGCTGCTGGAGAGGAGGATCAAACAGACTACGCAGGGAATCGTTACGCTTGATCTACTGCATCGCCGGTTCGCCAAAGGGATTGACGTTGCCCGAGGAGCTGAGATCAGCCGTTACATAGAGGGTGGCGTGCGTTTTGCCAAGCGAGCCCCCCAGGCTTTCGGCCAGGACGACCATGCAGGTCTTGTTCGGTTTGGTGAAGGCCAGCAGTGTGTAGTCGTAGGAGGCCTCGCCGACCAGTTTCCACTTGTTGTTGCGCATCGAGGCGATGATGAAATCCTTCAGCGAGGTGACTTCGACCCTGCCCTTGTAATGAAGGATGCCGCCTTTGAACGATTCGGTATTGATCGACATCGTCTTGTCCTGATCAAGTTTCATTTCGACAGGGAGTTCAAGATCGCCGAAACTGCCGACAGAATTTGCCAGCGGGGGAAGATCGCCGATTCCGGCAGCCGACTGATTCTGACTCTTGCCGGAACAACCACCAAGTACCAAGGCGAATGATGCGATAACAACAAGTGTCGATATGCGCTTGCCGATAGAAGCCGTATTCATTGTTCATCCTCCAATTTTTTTTAAAATGAAATCGTGCACATTTTTTCTATGCGATTTCTGATTTCGATGGGCCGGGTATCCAACCGCAATGACCGCCATGAGATCGTATCTCGCACTGATGCCCAATTCGGCGTTGACTTCATGCTTGTTTTTGAGGATCTGGCCAAGCCAGACTGCCCCCAGGCCCAAAGATTCAGCCGCCAGCAGAATATTCTGGATGGCGGCACCGGCCGACTGGTGGTCCTTGACTTCGTCATAGATCGCCTCGGTGTCGAGGAACACCACGATCAGGCTGTTGCAATTGGCGACTATATGACGATACAGGGTCAGATCGGCAATATGGCCCCGGACCTTTTTGTCGGTCAGGATCACAAAGCGCCACGGTTGATTGTTTTTGCCGGATGGAGCCCAGGTCGCCGCCTCCACCAAGGTCACCAGATCTTTCTCAGAAACGGTGTCGGTGGTAAATTCACGGATGCTCCGCCGTTCTTTTATTGCCTTCAAGATACTGTTTTCCATATCACTTCAGCATAAACACGTGCAATCGCACACCACCTGTCGGATAAACACGATTCTTCGGCTCCCACCAAGCATTAAGCTGTCATTCATAAACTAGTTTAATTTTAAATGGTTGTCGAGAACAAATGCACCCTGCCCGGACAGACGATCTAGTCAAGTCCACCAAGACACATATATTTTATCTCCAGATATTCGTCCATCCCGTATTTCGAGCCCTCCCTGCCAATTCCCGAATCCTTCCTGCCGCCGAAGGGAGCGGCTTCGGAAGAAAGGATGCCGGTATTGACCCCGACCATGCCATATTCGAGATTTTCGGTGACCTTCCAGGCCCGCGTCAAGTTCTTTGTAAAAAAATATGCCGCCAGGCCATATTCGGTATCGTTGGCGATTCGCACAGCCTCCTCCTCGTCCCGGAAACGGAACAGCGGCGCAACCGGGCCAAAGGTCTCCTCATGGGCGATCAGCATCTCACCGGTCACATCGAGCAGGACCGTAGGCTCGAAGAAAAACCCCTGCCCTTCCCTCCTCTTGCCGCCGGCGGCAATGCGCGCCCCTTTGGCCACGGCGTCTTCGATCTGCCGTTCAACCTTGACGATCGCCTTGTCGTCGATCAGCGGCCCCATATTGCAGCCGGTACAGGAACCAGGGCCGAGAACAAACCGGCGTTTGACCTCGGCAACCAATCGTGCCGCGAAGTCTTCATAGATCTCCTCCTGCACGAGAAAACGATTGGCGCATACGCACGTCTGGCCCGAATTACGGAATTTCGAGGTCATCGCCTCCTCTACCGCGAGGTCGAGATCGGCGTCCGCAAAGACGATGAACGGGGCATGACCGCCCAATTCCAGGGACAGTTTCTTCAGCGAGTCACCGCACTCCCGCATCAGCGCCTTTCCGACCTCCGTCGATCCGGTGAAGCTGATCTTCCTGACGAGACGACTGTGCGCCAACAAGCTGCCGATGCGTTCGGCCTGACCGGTGATGACGTTGAACACCCCTGGCGGCAGACCGGCCTTCTCGGCCAGCACCGCCAGGGCCAGCGCCGAAAACGGGGTGTACGAGGAGGGTTTGACGAGCACCGTGCAGCCGCAGGCAATCGCCGGCGCCGCCTTCCTGGTAATGGTCGAAAGCGGGAAATTCCAGGGCGTTATCGCCGCGCACACGCCGACCGGCTCTTTCAGAACAATGATGCGTTTGCCTTTCTGGGACATCGGTATCGTATCGCCATAGACCCGTTTCGCCTCCTCCGCATACCATTCGACATAGGAGGCACAGGAGGCGACCTCGCGCAGTGCCTCCTCCAGGGGTTTACCTTGCTCCCGCGACATGATGCCGGCGAGATCGGACTGATGTTCGAGAATCAGATCGTGCCAGCGCCGCAGCAGGTTTGATCGTTCTCTGGCAGTGAGCTTTTTCCACTGCAGAAACGCCGTGTGCGCCGAGGCGATCGCCGCCAGTATCTCCTCTTCGCCTAAAGCAGGAACATGGCCGACCGGTTGCTGCGTCGAGGGGTCGACGACATCGAAACTCTGCGCCGAAGTTTTCCATTTCCCATCGATATAGCACTGCTGCCTGAACAGATCCGAATCCTGAATAATCACGTATTCCCTCATAGAATAAAAAAAGCCCTGTTGTGCATGCAGCACACAACGCGAGCTCTCTTTTCAGCCTTGCATCCAGATACGCAGGTACTATACTCGAATTTTTCACCGAATGTCAGAAAAACAATTCCCGGGTTTGATCAAACTTTTCCCCTCAGAGGTTCAATGCAACGCGAAATTACAAACGTATCTGTTGTCCGTACACCGATCCGCCTCGGCCAGTTTCTCAAACTCGCCAATCTGGTTCAGGACGGCGTTGAAGCCAAGATCCGGATTCAGCACGGCGAGGTTCAGGTCAACGGCATCAAGGAAACCCGACGCGGCCGGCAGCTGGCCATGGACGATGTGGTCGAGGTCAACGGCCTTGCCTGCAGGGTGAGTCTGCAGCAGGAATGACGAGCTGGAGCTGGAGCCTGCCAGCCGACTGCCGACATGCACCTCCCCGATGACGGGATCGTTTGTAGAGAGTTGTATCTCCAACTTATGATTCGGCACTTTTCTCAGTTTCAATTTTCGAGGTCACGATGACGTACACCAATGTAGTTTTCAGATCGATACTTCTCGCCTTGATGGCACAGGTCGTGCTGATTCATCCGGTGCCGGCCGCCGAAACACCGATGCAGCATAAGCTGCTACTCTTCTATTCCGCCAATGTTCTCGGAGAGTTGGAACCGTGCGGCGGCTGAGGGGCAAATCGGTTGGGCGGTCTGTCCAAAAAAGCGTTTCAGATCTCGGCTCTTTCAGCACAAAGCGATACCCCGGCGATCTTCGTCGATGCCGGCAATCTGCTCTTCAAACCGAAGGCTTCCCCCGCGACAATCGACGATGAGATCACCGCCACCGGGATCATGGACATCCAGCAACTGATGGCCGTCGATGCGGTCGCCGTCGGCCCCTACGACCTGGCGGCGGGGATAAATTTTCTCCTCGCCGCCCGCAGCCAGGGATTTCCCTGGCTATCGGCCAATATCGTCGACCGCAACCGCGTGCCGCTCTTTGCTCCTTCGCTGACGATCAACAGATCCGGAATCGATATCGGCATCATCGGCCTCACCGGTTCCGGCGCCCCTCTGCCGCAAGGAACACAGCTAGCCGATTGGAGGGAGATACTGCCCCGGCAGCTGCGGCATCTCGCGCAGTCCAGCGACATGGTCATCGTCTTGTCCACCCTTTCGCCAGCCGAAAATGTCGAGATGATCAAACAGCATCCGGAAATCGATATCCTCATTACTGCTGACCACAGCCAGGGCAATATTGCGCCGACGATTACCGGCCGGACCCTGACGACCCAGACCCAGAGCCAGGGCAAGTATCTCGGGCATCTGGTCATCAACTGGCTGCCCGGACATCCCTGGGGCCCTGACCTGTCTCAGGATCAGGTCCGCTTGCGGCAACAGCTGGGGATCATCGAGCGCCTTCTGGTACGAGCGGAACGACGGAAAAACACGGCAACGAATGCCGATTCCGAGCGTATTCGACGCCTGGAGCGGGAGCGGGAGGAGATCAACGAACAACTCGACGGGATTGTTGCACAGCAGGAAAACATGGACAACTGGGAAGATCCCGGTCAGCCGCTATACCCACTCGTTTATCGGGTTGAGCAGCAGCCTGCAGAGTGAGCCCCGGGTCGCCGACAGAATCAGCATGGTCAAGGCATGTATTGCGGAAAGCCATCTCCGCCGTCAAACCGGAGAAGCCCCGGTCTGCAGCCAAAAACGCTGAGCGATTGATCAAAAAAAACGGGTCCGGAATCCCGGGCCCGCCACATGCATGGTGCTGCGGCGATCAACCGCAGCACCTCTGTTTTCTTTCTCTCAGCAGCCGAAGGCCTTCTGCAGGTTGGGGATGGTCTGTTTCTTACGGCTCATCATGCCGTCAACCCACATTGAAGAACCCTGGAGCTTGCCGTTGAAGGCCTTCTCGATCAGGGCCGGGTCGTCGGAAAGCACAACCAGGTCGGTTCCTTCCTTGACGACATCGGTCAGCATGAGCAGGACCGAGTGCCGTCCATCGGCCTTGACCTCGGCCATGGCCTTGAGGAGATCGTCGCGGATAGCGGCTACCTGATCAAGGGTCGCAAGCTCGAGCTGGCCGACGCCAACCTTGCTGCCCTTCATATCGAAATCCTTGTAATCACGGAACAGCAGGTCTTTGGCCGGAATGCCGGCGACGGAGGATTTGGCCTTCAGCATTTCCATGAACAGCTCGTCGGTGTTGGAAACGCCGGCAACCTTCTTCAGATCGGCAACGGCGGCCTTGTCGTCATCGGTGCAGGTCGGCGACTTGAAGTTGACGGTGTCGCTGAGGATCGCTGCCAGCATGCCGCTGGCGATGTTTTTCGGGATGGCGACGCCGGCGTCCTTGAACATCTTGTTCAGAACGGTGCCGGTGCAGCCGACAGGCTCGGCGCGGAACAGGATCGGGTTGTTGGTGGTGACATCACCGATCTTGTGGTGATCGACGATCATGACCACATTGGCGGAGGCCAGGTTGGCAGGCCCCTGGGCGAGATCGCTGAAATCGACGAGCGCGATGTCCTTGCCGGCGGCGTCGGTCAGCAGTTCGGGGGCGGTAAGACCGAACTGGCCCAGCAGCATCTTGGATTCCGGGTTCAGCGCGTCGGCGCCGGCCTGCATGCAGGCCTTGGCGTCCTTGCCCTGGGCCTTCAGCAAAGCGGCCAGAGCGATTGACGACATTACAGAATCGGTATCCGGGTTTGAATGTCCAACCACACAAATTGTCATCGTAAATCCTCCATTAAATAAGTGTATGATGTAAAATGGTTAACTCCTGGAAAACCAGTTTGTCCCGCTCATCTTTTTCGTTCTAAAATTAACGAGGTAGCATAGTGTCTTCAATACCCCGCGTCAAGCAGAAAAAGCTTTTTCCCTTTCCGCCCCTGATCCCGAAGGATCGCGCCCGTCTTCCAAGGTACTTCAACCGTGACAATACGCTGACCCTGCAGTATATTTCGATAATCTTCAAATCGACCGACCTCCATCCGTGCTGCCTCCCTCATCTACCGCAAGGCAAAGACTATGGATTATAGCGAAAATGATCCCGCCCCCCGCCCTCGTCGCAGAAAACGGACGCCGGTGAGGTTTCTCCTTCTCCTCCTTTTGGTCATTGCCTTTATGGCCGGCGCCTTCGCCTTTGTGACCCGCAACGATCCGCGCTTTTCCCTTGATAAATTGATCGGCAGGACAGACAAGCACTCCTCATCGCCGACCGTCCAGCCGCCTTCGGCCGATACGGCAAAAACCGTCGTCGTTGCGGGGCAGGAGCCGCCGGCACAGGACAAGCCGCTTGCTGCCGAAACCCCTGCCGCATCAGGCGAAGACAACCAGGAGGAGGCCGCCGGAACCGACGATGGCGCCGGCGACGACAGCCTGTTGTCCGGGGAAGAGATGTGTTCCCGGGAGAGTACGAAGCTCGAGGACTTCTATGCCCATCTCGATCAGCAACCATACATCAAATCATTCAAGCTCTCGCAACCGAGCCGGGAGCATTTTGCCGGCCTGTTCCAGAAACTGGCCGCCCAACCGCCGATCGTCAGCCGCGAGACCGACGACCTGTATACGATCCTCAAGAATACCGCCCACCTCTTCAGGGTCATCGGCAAGAACAACATTCTCCTGATCAAGGGAATACTCGACCAGGAGAAGGAATCCTATGAGGACATTGTCGCCTCCCTTTTCCGCCTGACCAGTCAGCCGGACTGTTTGAAGAACCGATTGGGTCTGCAGATTCCGGAGTCGGTCTATTACGATTATTCCGGATTCTTTCTCAATACCATGGGGGGGCGGCTGTATCTCTTCCGGCGCGATTCAAAATCGCGGATGATCGTCAATTACTATGCCATCCTTGTTGTCGACCGCGCCAATCAAAACGGCACCAACAGTCATGGCATCGACCTCAGGCCGGCGATAACGTCGCTGATATCGGAAATCGAGAGCGGCGGCAGCCAGCTCAAACTGCGGGAAACCTATCTCGACCAGCTGTATGCCCTGAAGGAAAAATATCCGGAACCGGTTCAGTAAAACCCCTTCACCCATACAATCACAAGGGTATCTCTATGGACATCTGGTATGTGGCGATCAACGGTCAGCAGCAAGGTCCGTTTTCTCAGGAACATCTGCGGCAGTCACTGGCGGTCGGTTCCTACTCGCCGGACACCCTGGTCTGGCGCCAGGGATTCGATGCCTGGCGACCGATCGCCCAGGTCCCGGAACTGCTCGCCCCGGCGCCGTCAACCTCGCCACCGCTCCCCTTTGCCGCCCTGGCCACGGCCCATGCGATCGATTATCAGATCTTCGGCAACGAGATGCAGTTTGTCGAGATTGAACTCGACAGCCAGGAAAGCACGGTGGCCGAGGCCGGGTCAATGATGTACATGTCGAACCACATCAGGATGGAGACGATCTTCGGCGACGGCAGCGCCTCCGACGCGAGGGGAGGATTGCTGGACAAGATGCTCGGGGCCGGCAAACGATTGATCACCGGGGAAAGCCTGTTCACGACCGTCTTTACCAACGCCGGCAGCGACAAGGGCAAGGTCGCCTTCGCCTCACCCTATCCCGGCAAGATCATCCCCCTCGATTTGAACCAGTACGGCCAAAAACTGGTGTGCCAGAAGGATGCGTTCCTCTGCGCCGCCAAAGGGGTCGCCATCGGCGTTGAATTCCAGAAAAAAATCGGCGTCGCCCTGTTCGGCGGCGAAGGTTTCATCATGCAGAAACTCGAGGGCAACGGCCTGGTGTTCATCCATGCCGGTGGAACCATTGTCGAGAAAGAACTGCAGGCAGGAGAGACCCTGCGGGTCGACACCGGCTGCCTCGTCGCCCTGACCCAGACGGTCCGTTACGACATCGAATTCGTCGGCGGGGTCAAGTCCGCGCTGTTCGGCGGGGAGGGGTTCTTTTTCGCCACCCTGCAGGGACCCGGCCATGTGTGGCTGCAGTCCCTCCCCTTCTCGAGACTCGCCGGACGCATCCACGAGGCGGCGCCGCAGAACAACGCCGGCTTTTCAACCGGCGGCGAGGGCTCGATTCTCGGGGGGCTGGGCAATCTGTTCGAACGCTGACCGGGATTTTGTCCTTCTCTTTTCCGGACTACCAGCGCGGTACGCTCGGGTGATGCATCCGCCTGAATACGGATGTTCTCCGATCCCGTTGTTCCCGGTATTCCCGAGTGACTTACCGGATGCCGTTTTCAATCAACACACATGAGCCAATGAACGAAGCCCTGCTCAACACCTCCCTCTTTCAATTCCTGCGCGCCGCATCCTCGTCGTACCATGCCGTGGCCGCCATCGCCAACCATCTGCAGAAGGCCGGGTTCATCCGGCTGCGTGAAGATCAGCGCTGGTCCCTGGCGGCCGGCCATTGCTATTTTACGGTACGCGATGATGCCGGCCTGATCGCCTTCCGGCTTGGTGAGGGCAATACTCCGGAAGACGGGTTCCGGATGCTGGCGACCCATAGCGACAGTCCCGGTCTGCAGATCAAGCCGCGTGCCGACAGGCAGAGCGGGAAATACCTGCAACTGGGGGTGGAAGTGTACGGCGGCCCGCTCCTCAATCCCTGGTTCGACCGCGACCTGTCGCTGGCCGGCCGGGTGTGCTGCACCATGGCGGACGGCGGGCTCCAGACCCTGCTGGTCGATTTTGCCCGCCCGCTGCTGGTCATCCCCAGCCTGGCGCTGCATTTCGACCGTGCCGCCAACGACAACCGGAGCGTCAACGCCCAGACCCACCTGGCTCCGATCATCGCCCAGAGCCTGACCGATCAGCTCCCCGCCTTTCGCGATATCCTGCGCGATCAACTCGCCCGCCAGTACCCGAACCTGGAGATCGCCGATGTTGCCGGCTTCGACCTGTTCTGCTGCGATAGCCAGGGGCCGGCCTATACCGGGGTGAACGGCGAGTTCATCAGCGCCGGCCGGCTCGACAACCTCCTCAGCTGCCACGTCGCGACCATGGCCCTCGCCGCCGCCGATCCTGTCCACAACAGCCTGCTGTTCTGCGCCAATCACGAGGAAAACGGCTCGGTCTCGTCGTCCGGGGCGCGGGGAGCGTTTCTCGATGCCATCCTTGACCGGCTCCTGCCGGAACCGCAGTCCCGGCGGATCGCCCTCGCCCGATCCTTCCTGCTGTCGATCGACAACGCCCATGCGGTCCACCCCAATTTCAAGGACCTCTCCGAACCGCAGCACGACGTCGTGCTCAACGGCGGCCCGGTTGTCAAGATCAACGCCAACCAGCGCTACGCCACGAACTGCGTCAGCGCCTCAATCCTCAAGCGCTTTGCCGCCGAGGCCGAGGTCCCGTTGCAGGAATTCGTCATGCGCTCCGACCTGCCCTGCGGTTCGACGATCGGCCCCCTGACTGCCGCCAGGATCGGTGTGCCGACGGTGGACATCGGGGCCGCCACCCTGGCGATGCACAGCATTCGCGAGCTGGCCGGGAGCAGGGACCCGTATCTGCTCTACCAGGTTATCCACCGGTTCCTGACATCACCCACAGGGGTGGCGGCGACCGGCTGAAGCGGCCGGCATCAACCCGGCGAAGATCCTGCGGGAACACGGTATGCCCGTCCTCCCGACCACGATATCATCAACTACAAGGATTCCATGAGCACCGATGACAAGAAGATCATCTATTCGATGATCAAAGTGAGCAAATACTACGACACCAAACCGGTATTGAAAGACATTTCCCTGTCGTACTTCTATGGGGCCAAGATCGGGGTGCTCGGCCTGAACGGCTCCGGCAAGAGTACGCTGTTGCGCATCCTGGCCGGAATCGACAAGGAATTCAACGGCGAGACCATCCTCTCCCCCGGCCTGACAATCGACTATCTGCACCAGGAACCGCGGCTCGATCCCGACAGGACCGTGCGCCAGATCGTCGAGGAGGGGGTCCAGGGTACGGTCGACCTGCTCGCCGAATTCAACCGGATCAACGAGCGCTTCGCCGAACCGATGACCGACGACGAGATGCAGGACCTGATCGATCGCCAGGCAGCGGTGCAGGAACAAGCTCGACCATCTGTCGGCCTGGGATCTCGACAGCCGCCTGGAGATGGCGATGGACGCGCTGCGCTGCCCGCCATCGGACACCAAATGCGGCATCCTCTCCGGCGGCGAACAGCGCCGGGTCGCCCTCTGCCGGATCCTCCTCAAGCAGCCGGATATCCTGCTCCTCGACGAGCCGACCAACCACCTCGACGCCGAATCGGTGGCCTGGCTCGAGCACCACCTGCAGGGCTATGCCGGGACGGTCATCGCCGTCACCCACGACCGCTATTTCCTCGACAACGTCGCCGGCTGGATCCTGGAGCTCGACCGCGGCCTCGGCATCCCGTGGAAGGGCAACTATTCCTCGTGGCTGGAGCAGAAGGAAAAGCGGCTGGCGACGGAGGAGAAAAAGGAGAGCGATCGGCGCAAGACCCTGCAGCGCGAGCTCGAATGGATCCGGATGTCGCCCAAGGGGCGGCGCAGCAAATCGAAGGCCCGTATCAGCTCCTACGAGCAGTTGATGTCGCAGGAGGCCGAGAAACTGGCCCGCGACCTCGAGATCTTCATCCCCCCGGGCCCCCGTCTCGGCAAGGTCGTCATCGAGGCCGACACGGTCCGCAAATGCTTCGGCGACCGGATCCTGATCGACGACATGAGCTTCTCCCTGCCGCCCGGCGGCATCGTCGGCGTCATCGGGCCCAACGGCGCCGGCAAGACGACGCTGTTCAGGATGATCACCGGCCAGGAGCAACCGGACAGCGGCACGATCCGCGTCGGCGAGACGGTCAAGCTGTGCTACGTCGACCAGAGCCGCGACGCCCTTGATCCGGAGCAGACGATCTGGCAGGCGATTGCCGACGGGCAGGAAACGATCTGGCTCGGCACCAGGGAAGTCAACAGCCGGGCCTACGTCGGCAAGTTCAATTTTTCCGGTCAGGATCAGCAGAAAAAGGTCGGCCTGCTGTCCGGCGGCCAGCGCAACCGGGTTCACCTGGCGAAAATGCTGAAAGAAGGCGGCAATGTCCTGCTGCTCGACGAGCCGACCAACGATCTCGATGTCAACACGCTGCGGGCATTGGAAGAGGCGCTGGAGAACTTCGGCGGCTGTGCCGTCGTCATCAGCCATGATCGCTGGTTCCTCGACCGGATCGCCACCCATATCCTGGCCTTCGAGGGTGATTCCCAGGTCGTGTGGTTCGAGGGCAATTATTCCGATTACGAAAAAGATCGCAAGGCCAGACTGGGGACGGCCGCCGACCAGCCGCACCGCATCCGCTACCGGCAGATGACCCGGGCCTGAGGGAAATCAGCCGGCGGCAGGATCGATATCGACGGCACCTGAACGGACCAGATGCAGCTCTCCGGCCCGTTCGCCGATAATGGTCGAGCAGCGGTCGCCCGGGGTCCTGCCGCCATCGACGATCAGGTCTATCGCCGCGCCGAGACAGGCCCGGACCTCCGCTGCCGTGCAAGCCGACGGCTGGTCGGAGAGATTGGCGCTGGTGGCGGTGATCGCCCGGCCGAAGGCCCGGCCCAGCGCCTGGGCGATCGGATGGGGCGAGATCCTGACCCCGATGGTCCCTGTCCCGCCGGTCAGCAGGGACGGCAGTCCGGGCCGGGCCGGAAAGATCAGGGTGAGGGGGCCCGGCCAGTGTTGGGCGATGAGCGGCGAATACACCGCGGGTACGGCGGTAACGAGCGAGCCGAGCAGCGCCAGGTCATGGATCAACAACAGCACCGGTTTGTCGACCGGCCGGTGCTTCACTGCAAACAACCGCTCCAGAGCCCGTTCGTTGAGGGGATCGACGGCCAGGCCGTAGCAGGTCTCGGTGGGAAAGGCGACGATCCCTCCCCCCTCAAGAACGGTGACGGCCCGATCGATCACCGCGGCATCGATCAGGCCGTTGCCCTCAGCGCAGGATGCGGCTGGCCTTCTCTTCAACCTCGTGCACCATCTCCTGGCGAAAGGCGACCAGTCCGGCGGCCAGACCGGGATCGTTCAGGGCCAGGATCCGCACCGCCAGGACGGCGGCATTCCTTGATCCGGCCTTGCCGATGGCCATGGTCGCGACCGGGATGCCCGGCGGCATCTGGACGGTCGACAGCAGCGCATCCATACCCTGCAACGGCGAGGCATCGAGCGGCACGCCGATGACCGGGAGATCGGTATGGGCGGCGATCACCCCGGCCAGATGCGCCGCCATGCCGGCGCCGGCGATGATGATCCGCAGCCCCCGCTCCTGAGCGGTTTTTGCCCATTGGGCCGCCCGCTCCGGTGTCCGGTGGGCGGAGGCGACGGTCATCTCGTACGCAACGCCCATCCTGTCGAGAAAGTCGGCGGCGACCTGCATGACCGGCAGATCGGAGTCGCTGCCCATGACGATGCCGACGAGCGCCCTGTTGCCCGCACCGGCCATCCGCTTGAGGGCCTTGCCGCCGATGTCCCGGCGAAAATAGCAGCCGGGAAACTGGATTCTATCCACCCCGTGGTAGGCCCGATCGATCGCCTCGGCCAGGTCGGCGCCGATCGCGGTGATCCCCAGGACCCGACCGCCGCTGGTGACGACCCTGCCGCCGACGCGCCTGGTTCCGGCATGGAAGACCTCGACTCCTTCAAGCTGCGAGGCCTTCTTCAGCCCCTTGATGACCTTGCCGGTGGCGTAGGCGCCGGGGTAACCGGCCGACGCCATCACCACGCAGACGGTCGGCCTCGGATCGACCCGGATCTCGACCTGATCGAGGGTGCCGTCGATACAGGCCTCGAAGACCTCGACGATGTCGGATTCAATCCGCATCAGCAGCGGCTGGGCCTCGGGATCGCCGAAGCGGCAGTTGAATTCGAGGACGTTGATCTTATCGCCGTCGATCATCAGCCCGGCATAGAGAATCCCCTTGTACGGTCGACCTTCCGCCGCCATTCCCTCGACCGTCGGTTTCAGTATGTTGTCGATGACATACTCCGTCATCGCCGGGGTGACGACCGGGGCGGGCGAATATGCCCCCATGCCCCCGGTGTTCGGCCCCTTGTCGCCATCGAAAATCGCCTTGTGGTCCTGGGAGGTCGGCAGCGCTTTGATTGTCTTGCCGTCGGTAAAGGCGAGGAACGAGGCCTCCTCGCCGACCAGACAGTCCTCGATGATGATGGTGTCGCCGGCGGCGCCGAAGGCATTGTCCTTCATGATGAGGTCCACCGCATCCATGGCCTCCTTCATCGTTGCAGCGACAATGACGCCCTTGCCCGCCGCCAGGCCATCGGCCTTGACGACCAGCGGCAGACTGCAGGTTTGAAGGTATTTTTTCGCCTCTTTTATTTTCCTGAAGGCCTTGAACGATGCCGTCGGAATCCCGTATTTGATCAGGAATTCCTTCGTGAACACCTTGCTTCCCTCGAGGATGGCCGCTCTTTGCGAGGGGCCGAAGATCCGCAGGTTTCTGGCCTCGAAGGCATCGACAATCCCCTCGACCAGCGACGATTCGGGTCCGACAACCGTCAGATCGATCTTCTCGGCCACAGCGAAGGCCAGCAGACCATCGATATCGGTAGCCGAGATATCGACACATTCGGCGATTCCCTGCATACCCGCATTTCCCGGGGCGCAGTAGATCTTTTCGACCTTCGCACTCCGGCCAATCTTCCAGGCCAGCGCATGCTCCCGGCCTCCCGAACCGACAACGAGTATTTTCATTCTTCTTCTCCGGTAGATAGACGATTCGAAGTAAGTCGCTTTTTCTTCAAGGGAAAAAGGATACGGCCGGTGATGGCGTTATCCTGTTGACAATGGAAAAAAAGAACATACACTGTAATTGAATGAATAGCCATTCATCGTATATTTTGCTCTTTCCCACTTAATTTATTCAGTTTTTTGACCAATAAAATGAAAGATTTGAACAAACGTTCCAAGATCATTGCGGCGGCGACGAAGGTCTTCGCCAAAAAAGGATTTTTCACCGCCAGAATATCCGATATAGCCAAAGAAGCCAAGGTCGCTGATGGCACCATCTATCTTTACTTCAACAACAAATACGACATCCTGATCTCTGTTTTCGAGGAAGAAATAGGAAAGATCATCGATCAGGTAAAAAAGATACTGGCGACGGAGACGGATCCCAGGAAGATGATGGAAATGTATGTCACCAGACATCTCCAGACGATGAAAAAGAACCGCAACCTGGCCGAGGTCATTCAGATAGAACTGCGGCAGACCAACAAGCTGATAAAGGAATACCGCAACACCAAGTTCATCGAGTACACGGACATGATGGCCGATATTGTTCGCCTCGGTCAGAGTCAGGGGTTGTTCCGGGCCGATATCGAACCGGATATTGCCAAACGGTTCTTTTTCGGGGCCCTCGATGAAGTGTCACGGATCTGGACCACCTCTGCCGAAGGCCGGTATTCCGTGGAGGAGATTGCCGGTCAGCTGCTGCAGATCATCCTGACCGGCATTTCATCGCCAAACGCCAGGTTGACCGCCCCCGACGGCAGTCCTGCACCCTTGCCGGCGTGAAACAGAGGCCTTGGCGGGGGCCCGGCGGCACACGTCAACCAGGCATGGAAGGGTTGGCTATGATATTGCGCAGGAATGCTTGTGACGGCGAACCGTCACCGATTGAGGATCAGGAAAATGTTGATGGCTGGATATCGATGATCTCGAACTCTCTGTTCCCGCCCGGGGTCTTGGCCAGCACCTCATCACCGACCACCTTGCCGAGCATGCTCCGGCCGAGAGGTGAAAGAACGGAGATCGAACCTTTCTTGACATCGGCCTCCTCCGGACCAAGCAGTTGATAGGACACATGATCGTCGGTATCGAGATCGAGCAGTCTGACCACGGTGCCGAACACCGCTGACTTGGTCGAAACCTTCAGGCAATCGATGACTTCGGCGCGCGCCAGTTTGTCCTTGAGTTCGAGAATCCGCCCTTCTATATGCCCCTGCCGCTCCTTGGCGGCGTGGTATTCAGCATTTTCCTTCAGATCACCATGCTCCCTGGCGGTCTCGATCGCCTTCACCACTTCGACTCTGTCCACCCGTTCCAGACGCGCCAGTTCTTCTCTCAACCTCTGGTTGCCGCTCTTCGACATGGGAATACGTACGACCATTCTGTCCTCCATGAAATAAAAAAAATTCCTGTCAGGATATCTCAAAAACAGAATCCCGACAGGAAATGATGTTGAAAATTACCAGCGATACATCAGTGAGACGAGAGCACCTTTCTGTTCGTAGTCATCTGAAGTCGCAAACGACAGATTTCCTTTTAATAGAAAATGCGGGGTCATTTCAAGCAAAATCTCGAATCCGATCTTATGGGTGAGGTTTTCTCCCGATTCGAAGCCCATCGAATAATCGAGTGAATAGTAGCTCGGCGTGCCCCGGGTGAGACTGTACTCCTTCAGCAGGTGCTGGAAGCTGATGGTGCCGAGATGCTCCCAATACTCATCCGGACTCCAGTACAGCGGGGTTTCCGACACCCCTTCGTCCGATACCGGGGGAAAAACGACAGCGCTTGCTTCACTGTTGTCAATTATCCGGTAATCATATTGAAACTTGAACGTCGTCGCCTCGGCGTAGATCGCATAGCCGGACCACAGGTGAAACTGGTTCTGCGAGTTGTCGTCACTGTAGCGGCGACGACGGTAGTCGGCACCGAGGGCGATTCCCTTCGGGGTCTCGACGATCAGCCCGGTTTCATAATCCTGGAGATAGATCCCCTGGCGCAGAGCGGCAAGGGTGTCGTAGACCGCATTCTGGTCAAAGAGCATGTAGCCTTTGACATACTGATCAAACCGGCTGTTCAACCGGGCGCCGGCGATGGCGGTTGTTTCAAAGTCGTCAAGATCTTCAGCGCCGGCCCGCAGCTGCAGATCAAAGTCGGCCGGAAGTTCCCGGGAATACAGCCCTTCCACCCTGTGGCCGCGAATCGTGTCGATATCCTTGCTGTCCGTATAGCTGTTTCGCCGGTACTCCAGAGAGAACTCCTGATTGAAATCCGGCATCATCCACAGTGTCCCTCCCTGGCTGGTTCGCAGAGTGTCGATGTAACCGTTGCGCCCTTCTTTTTCGACGGTCTCGGCATCGGCGGAAAGCCGCGGTTTCCTCAGCAACTCGTTGCGCCTGATTGCCTCCTTCAGTTCCGGATAGGCCGGGCCATACCTTCGGATGGTCTGGTACAGTTCCGCCTCCTTGCCGTACTCGCCAAGGCGCCCATAGATCTGCGCCAGATCGTACAGACCTTCTACCGATACATCCTGCTCGAGAAGTTGTTTGTACTGTCGTTCCGCTGCCAGGATATCCTTGCTCCGTTCGGCCTTCCTCGCCAGGTATTCATTCTGGATCAACCGCTGCCAACGGTATTTTTCATACATCCGGGCTGTTATGCTATCAACCGGTTGCCCGAGATGAAGACCGACATACTCCGGCGCCATGTACTGGGCAAGCGGGTCGTTGTCCCGCGGCGCATCGAGGGAAAGGATCTGCCAGATGCCCTTCTTCAGCGGCGGATGGAATACTGCAATTTTTTCGGCCGCCATCGCCGACTGGAAGTCCTGCTCTACCGGATCATCGAGAAGATGTTCGTACACCTGTATCGCCGCATCCCATTGCCTGTCAGTCCACAACGCCCTCGCCAGCAGCAATCTCCGCCAGTAATCGGGAATCGGCCTCTTTCCGGGCGTACCATTCTCTTCCTTCTGCTGCGGTGCGACATCCTCGGCAGATTCCTTCACCACCTTGTCGAGGTTGCCGAGCTTTAATTGCAGTTCGAGGATCCTGTTCCGGACCAGCTGCTGTTCCCCGACCATACCGGTCAGAGCCTGATAGCACTTCAGGGATTCGGCAAAATCACCGTTCATCAGCAGCAATTCGCCCTTGAGGGCCTGGGCCCGCACCGAATGGGGAAGGATTTGCAGGATGAGATCAAGATGGTGCAATCCCGCCTCGAACTCACCGTACTCTCTTTCGACCTCCACGGCATTGAACAGTCGCCCCGGAGACAACCGGCCGGACTGTTTCAGCATCTGGTCGATTTCCTTGAAGGCCGTTGCTGATCTGCCCTTGCGCTTGGTGATCTGGAACCAGAGGACCGCCGTTTCGATGGAATCTTTCCGGTGCTCCCGCAACTGGCCGAGAATTTTGAGGCATTTGTCGTATTCGCCCTGTTGATACAGTGCCCGACATTCCTCAATCGCCATCTCCAGTTGAAAATCGGCAACTTCCTGATTGCCGGGGTTTCTCTTCAGCTCCTTCTGCAGGTCCTGGAGATCGGCAACCGCCTGTTCAAACCGGCCTTCCGCCAGCAAAATCGCGATATGCAATCGATACAGGTTACGTCCGTGCCGATCCGCACCGGCCCGCCAGTCATTATTTTTCAGCCGTTTTTTGAGGACCGCAAACCACTCCCGGGCCGCTTTCGTATCCTTGACCTTCAGGGCCAGGTAGCCGAGCTGCAGAATAATTGTATCCAATGCCTCGTTTCTGACCAGCAGTTCCCTCAGGACCTGCTCCGCCAGAAAGTCCTGGCGGGAGGCCAGCAATGTCTCAGCCTTGTGCAGCAGGATTTTTCGTTCCAGTCCCGCCTTGTCTCCATGCAGCCGCAGCAATCGGTCATAGAGGTCCCACGCCTCATCAAAGAGCAGATTCTCTCGCAAACCCTGGAGGTAGCGCAGCGACAGGTCGAGGTCCACAATGGCCGCATTTTCGCCGCCACCCTGCAGATACAGTTTTTTCAGGTCGTCGACCAGACCGAGCCGACCCGCCAGCAGGATGGCCCGGGACCGTACCGCCGTATCCCGGGGAGTCTTGTCAAGGATTGCCGAATAGTGGTGCAGCGCGTCGATATCCCTGCCGAGTTTTTCCTCTGTTCTGGCCCGGAGAATGAGGTACTCGTTGCCGGTGGTCACAGCGCCGGTCATTTTCTGCTGGTAATCCAGAGATGCCTGATAATCCCCCAACCTGAAGTAGATTCTGGCGATCCTGAAGATATTCTGCTGATCAAGGGGATGGTTCTGGTGGATCACCAGAAGAATCTTCAACAGATCTTTCCATCTTCGCTTGTGCTCGAGTTTCTCGGCGATCTTGAGGTAAATCGCCTCACGATTGGGGGTTATCTTGACGAGATCATCCCACAGCAGCCGAACACCATCGTTTTCGACTATGGATATGAAATCTTCGGCGAGCAGCGTTCTGATCTTCTGAATTTCAAATCCTGTGGCGATATCCTCCGGATGTTTTTCAACATACTGTTCCAGGTACTGGAGCGCTTTGTCGGGCCGGCCCTCATCGTGGAGGAGAATCCTGCCTGCAACCAGCAGAAGTTCGTCGTCTTCGACGCCCTGCTCTATCATGTACAGGATGTGGGGCAGGGCTGACCCGGATTTGCCGATCAGCATGTAATAATCGGCGATTTTCTTATGAAAAGGGATATAGCCGGGAGATTTTTCAAGATATTTTTCCCAGATCGCCAGGGCATCCTTGTCGGCCCCCGACTTTTCAAACGCCGACGAGGCCCGCATCAGAGTCGATTCATCGGTAGTGAACCGAGTGACCAGGGCTGCATAGTATTCCTTGGCCTTCGTCAGATCCCCCAGGTCCTGAGCGGTTCCGGCTAATTTCTGCAGCAACTCCTTGTCACTCGGCGTTCTCTGGTACAACTTCTCCATCAACGGGAACGCCGCGTCTTTTTTTCCCTGCCCCTCGAGTCCGTTTATCAGCCCCTTCAGTGCGCTGATCGAGAAGGGGCCGGACGGATCGGCGTCATACACCCGGCGATAGTACTCGACCGCTCTCTTGTACTCCCTGTTCTCGACGGAGATAGCCCCGGCCAGAAGCAGGTAGTCATGACGGCTGTCATCGGTTTCCAGCAGATTTTCGATAAGTTCCGAGGCCGCAAGCCAATCGTTCAACTCGACCAGGACCTTGCAGTATTCCCAGCGGATTTCCTCGACCTGGGGCTTGAGTTTGAGCAGTTCGGCGTACGTTCTGGCGGCGAGAATGTAATCCCGGCGCTGAACAAATTCCCGCGCATCATCCCACAGGATCTTCCAGGCAGGAAGTGAAGGGGTGTGCAGGATGATGACGCCGTCGTGCGGCGGAGCGGTCGCAGCGAAGAGCGCTGTGGTCGGAAAGGGATTCGTGCCGCAGAGCACCGCGCTCCATAAAAGAACGTGTGCCGCCTGCCGGCACCATCTGCACAGGAACATGATCGAGCTATAATCAGCTGAGGTGGTAGGCAATGCTGCCATGCGAGAGAAGGCGACGGCGTTGGCTTCGCACGCCTTCTCTCAATCAGGCGTTCATGCTACCTGTTCATATAGAATTGCGCAATGGTAGAGACGACGTATTCCTGCATCTCCACGGTCAGTTCCGGATAAATGGGGAGGGCAAGGGTCTGGTCGGCAGCCTTTTCGGCGACGGGCAGGGAGACGTCCTCATACCCGGTGCCCAGGCACTTCTGGCGGTGCAGGGCGACAGGGTAATAGATCTCGCAACCGATGTTCCTGGCAAGCAGCCAGTCCCGCAGATCATCGCGACGATCGACACGAATGACATACTGGTTGTAGATGTGGTAGTTGTCGGCGCCGCCTTCGCTCTCGCCGGCCCTGTAGACCGCGGTCGGGGTAACGACCGCTCCCTGTTCGACCAGCCCCGCCGCCTGGAACAGCGTGTTGTAGACCCTTGCGTTGTCGCTCCGTTTTTTATGCCAGCCGTCGAGGTACGGCAATTTTACCCGCAGGACCGCCGCCTGGATCGGATCGAGGCGGAAATTCCCCCCGACCATGGAGTGATAGTACTTCGGGTAGGCCCCGTGGTTGCGCAGCAGGTTGACCTTGGCGGCGAAATCCTTGTTGTGGCTGACCACCATGCCGCCATCGCCGATGCCGCCGAGATTCTTGCTGGGGAAAAAGGAAAAACAGCCGCACAGCCCCATCGCTCCGGCCCGCAGGATCCGGGTGCCCTGCGCCGTCGCCAGCGGATATTCGGCCCCGATCGCCTGGGCGGCATCCTCGATCACCGGCAGACCGTAGCGCTCGGCCAGGGCCAGGATAGCCCCCATGTCGGCGCACTGGCCGTAAAGATGAACGGGGATGATCGCCTTGATCCGCCGGGCCTTGTCGGCATCAAGGATCTCCGCCATCCGCTGCGGATCGATATTGTAGCTGACCGGATCGATATCGGCGAACACCGGCCGGGCCCCCAGCCGGAGCACGACTCCCATCGTCGCAAAGAACGAGTACGGGGTCGTCAGCACGAGGTCGCCGTGGCCGATATCGAGGGCCATCAGGGAGACCAGCAGGGCGTCGGTGCCGGACGATACCCCGACCCCATACGGCACACCCGAGTATCCGGCCACCTCCTGTTCCAGCGCCTCGACCTCCGGCCCCTGGATATAGCGGGTTGAATCAAGGACCTTGAGAACCGCGGCCTGCAGCTCGTCCTTCAGATATGCCAGTTGCGCCTGCAGATCAAGCAAAGGTACGTTCATGATTTCCTGTGTAAAAGTAATGATTTGAGACGGGACTGAGCGGCTGCGTGGCCGATCAGTCCCTGGAGTTGGAGTTGACGGCGATCTTTTCGCCGTCGAAGAAGTCGACGATGTCCGGCATCTCTTCCTCGAGATACTTCCGCATCTTCTTGAGCAGATTGACCTCGATCTGGCGGACCCTTTCCCGGGAGATGACGAACATGTCGGCGATATTCTGCAGCGTCATCGGTTCATCGGTCAGGAGTCTCTTCTCCAGAATCATCTTTTCCTTGTCGTTCAGCTTGTCCTTCAGCTGTTCGAGCAATTCGTGCAGCCGCAGCCGCATCTCCTTGCCGGCGACCATCGACTCGATTCCCGGCCCGTTGCTCGGGATAAAGCTTTTCTGTTCGTCCTCGGAATCGGAGCGAACCGGGCTTTCCAGCGACACATCCCAGTTGTCCATGCGCTGGCTCATCTCGATGACTTCCCGCTCCTTGACGTTGAGGCGATCCGCAAGGAGCTTGGTTTCCGCTGCAAACCCCTGTGATTCCAGAAGCTTCCGTTCTTTATTGAGGCTGAAGAAGAGCTTCCGCTGGGCCTGGGTCGTGCCGATCTTCACCAGCCGCCAGTTGTCCATGATGAACTTGAGGACATAGGCGCGGATCCAGTAGGCGGCGTAATAGGAGAACTTGACGCCCCGGTACGGATCAAATTTCTTGGTGGCCTGGACGAGACCGACATTTCCCTCCTGGATCAGGTCCATGAAATTCTGCATCCAGTATTTCTGAAAATCCATCGCCACCTTGACCACCAGGCGCAGATTCGCCGACACCAGGCGATAGGCGGCGTCCTGATCGCCCGTTTCCCGGAAACGGGTGGCCAGCTCATCGGTTTCCTCTCTCGACAGGAGCTCGTACTGGCTGATCTCCTGGAGATATCTGTGCAGGGCTGGATTGCTGAGAACCGGCAGATTTTCATCTTCCGATACGGCGATCAGGGGTTGGTCCGGTATTTCCTCTTCGAAATACTCGTCCCCCAGATCGGCATCCACATCGATATCGTCCTTATTCATGCACCTCAGTCTCCCGGCTGAACGTTCGTTTCGATTCGAAAGATTAAAGATTTTACAGTACTTCAATGAAAGTGCAATCGCAAAGTGGCCCCGCCAAAGTGGCATTTGCCCGTCATTGCACGACTATTCCATGATATCACAGTCTTCACCGGGTGGAAAATTGTATTTAATTTATCTTTGCTTTATGCTACATATCAGGGTTCTCCCGCATCTCGCCGACTCGAACCGGTTCCCTCTCGCCCGAATCTCAACACTCTGTCCTGGAAATGAAATATATACGTAACTTCAGCATTATAGCTCATATTGATCATGGTAAATCGACCCTTGCCGACCGGATGATCCAGAAATGCAACCTGATCACCGATCGTGAGTTCAAGGACCAGCTCCTCGACAATATGGACATCGAGCGCGAGCGCGGCATCACCATCAAGAGCCAGACGATCTGCCTGCCCTACCAGGCCCGGGATGGCCAGACCTATTATCTCAATCTCGTCGACACCCCGGGCCACGTCGATTTCAGCTACGAGGTATCACGGGCCCTGACATCCTGCGAGGGCGCCCTGCTGCTGATCGACGCCGCCCAGGGGGTCGAGGCCCAGACCCTGGCCAATCTCTACCTGGCGATGGAAAACGATCTCGATATCATCCCGGTGATCAACAAGATCGATCTGCCCTCCGCCGAACCGGAAAAGGTCGCCCTGCAGATCGAGGAAGATCTCGGCCTCGACGGCAGCCTGATCCAGTACTGTTCGGCGAAAACCGGCAAGGGTGTCGAGGAGATCCTCGAGGCCATCGTCAAGCACCTGCCGCCGCCGAAGGGTGATCCGGACAAGGAACTCCAGGCCCTGATCTTTGACGCCCATTACGACGCCTTCCGCGGCACCATCATCTCGGTGCGTATCATCAACGGCACGATCAAGACCGGCGATGTCATCAGGTTCATGTCGAACGGCACCGAATACCGGGTTGAGGAGGTCGGTCTCTTCAAGTTCCGCCGCGAGGCGGAGAAACAGCTGTCCGCCGGCCAGATCGGCTATGTCCTCGCCGGGGTCAAGACCGTCCGGGACACCAGGCCGGGCGACACCATCACCCTCCGGGACAGACCCTGTGCCAAGGCCCTGCCCGGTTTCAAGGAGGTGCAGCAGGTCGTCTTCTCCTCGCTCTACCCGATCAGCACCGACGATTACGAAGACCTGGCCACCGCCCTCGAAAAACTGCAGCTCAACGATGCCGCCCTCAGCTACCAGAAGGACTCCTCTGCCGCTCTCGGTTTCGGATTCCGTTGCGGCTTTCTTGGCCTGCTCCACCTCGAAGTCGTCCAGGAACGGCTGGAGAGGGAGTTCGATGTCTCGCTGATCCTGACCGTCCCGTCGGTAAAATATACCTTCTACCTCGCCGACGGCAGCATCAAGGATGTCGACAACCCGGCCCATTTCCCCGACCCGGCCAAGATCCAGCGGGTCGAGGAGCCGTTCATCCGGGCGACCATCCTCATCCCCGAACGGTACATGGGGGCGGTGATGACCCTGTGCATGGAGCGACGCGGCGAAAACACCAGCTATCATTACCCGATGCCGGGCCGGATCGAGTTCACCTGCGAACTGCCGCTGGCCGAGGTCATCTACGACTTCTACGACCGGCTCAAATCGATCACCCAGGGCTACGGCTCCTTCGACTACGAAATGCTCGACTACCGTCTCAGTGATCTGGTCAAACTCGACATCCTCGTCAACGGCGAGGTCGTCGATGCCCTGTCGCAACTGGTGCATCGCAACAACGCCCGGGCCCGAGGCCTGCACGCCTGCGAGATGCTGAAAGAAGAAATTCCCCGCCAGATGTTCAAGATCGCCATCCAGGCGGCGATCGGCGGCAACATCATCGCCCGCACCAATATTTCGGCGTTGCGCAAGGACGTGACGGCGAAGTGTTACGGCGGCGACATCAGCCGCAAGAGAAAGCTGCTGGAAAAACAGAAGGAAGGCAAAAAGAGGATGAAAACGGTCGGCAACGTCGATATCCCCCAGACCGCCTTCCTCGCCGTGCTGCGGTCCGAGCAGAAATAAGCCGATTCTCCGCCTCTATCGATGAAGACCACGCCGACCGGAAACGACGCCAACATCGCCAGGTTGACCGATATCCCCAACATCGGCCCGGCGATGGCCCGCGATCTCAACCTGCTCGGGATAAAGCGGCCGGAACAGCTGCGCGGTCGTGATCCCTACCTGCTGTACGCGGATCTCTGCCGCATCACCGGCAAACGCCAGGACCCCTGCGTCCTCGATGTGTTCATCGCCGCCGTCAGGTTCATGGCAGGGGAACCGGCCAGACCGTGGTATCATTACACCGCCGAGCGCAAGGCGACACTGCGGCGGAAAAGCTCGTCCGACCGGTCCCGCTGACCATCCCCGTTTTGCCGGCGTCCCCGCCTTCCCTGCCTCAAGACCGTTCCCCGCCCCTGTCCCGTCCGCTTTTTCCCTGCAGCACCAGACCGGCGACGATGAAGATCAGGCCGATAAAGGTCGCCGGCAGGATCTGTTCGCCGAGAAGGAAATGGATGAATATCAGGGACAGGAACGGGCAGATGAAGATGAGGTTGGCGATCCGCGCGGTATCGGTCGACAGTTTCATCGCCTTGAGCCAGAAGACATAGGCGATCCCCATCTCGAACACGCCGATATAGGCGGCCCCGAACAGACCGGCGATCTTCACCGGCCGCAATCCATGCACCAGCACCACATAGCCGCCGGTCAGCGGCAGCGAACAGCAGAAATTCAGGAACAGTCCGATCACCGGCTCCCGGCGGTCCCGGGTCGAAAACACCCAGTACAGGGACCAGATGACGGTGGAAAACAGGGCCAGCCCGACGCCTGCCGGGCTGTCGAAATGCAGGGACCAGATCCGGCCATGGGTCGAGATGATCAGGACGCCGAGGTAGCTGACGGCGATTGCCAGAATCTGCCGGCGAGTGATCTTCTGCCTCAGCAACGGGATCGACAGCAGGGTCAGGGTGATCGCCCAGGTATGGTTGATGGGCTGGGCCTGCTGGGCCGGCAGCAGTTCATAGGCCTTGAACAGGACGAGATAGTAGAGGAAGGGGTTGAGGGTCCCGAACCTGATCGAGGCCAGCCAGTCCTCCCGTTGCAGCCGCCGCAGTTCGCCCCCCTTCCCCTGCCACAGGATCACCGACCAGCAGGACGATGCAGGAAACGATGGAGGCATAGAACAGCAGTTCCGCCGGCTGCAGGTAGCGGAGCGACAGCTTGAAGGCGCTGGCGACCGTCGACCAGAGGCCGACGGTCAGCAGGGCGAAGACATAGGCCAGGCGCTGGTTCTTCGGCTCCGTCACCGCCGCCTGCCCTCCGCCCGACCGGGAACGATCAGCAGCAACAGCGCCGAGAGGATCAGCACCAGCCCGAGCGACGATACGACGTTGATCCGCTCGCCGACGACGACGATGCCGAGAATCGCCGCCGTCAGGGGTTCGGCCAGCGACAGCGTCACCGCCGTCGAGGCGGCGACGGTCTTCAGGCCGCTGGCGAAGAACCAGTACGACAAGGCGGTGGCGACGATCCCGAGGTGGAGCATCATCAGCCAGCCGTTGATCTGCCCCAGCCAGGATAGATCGGCCATAAGCAGCAGCGGCGACAGGAAGATCGCGCCGAGGCAGAAGATCACCGCCGTGACATCCTCGGGCGATCGGCCCGGCAGCAGCAGTTTGATCGCCAGGGCATAGGCGGCATAGGAGAAGCCGGCGGTCAGGGCGAGGACGATCCCAACGACATCGACCCGGATGTCTCCAGCCTGCAGCACCAGCAGCAGGCAGCCGAAAACGGCGACAGCGGTGGAGAAATACCAGCGCCGGCCGGGTCGGCGCTGCCGGACGAGATATTCGAGGATGCCGGCGAACACCGGGGCCGAGCCGATGCCGACGATCGTCCCCACCGCCACCCCGGTCTTCAGCACCGCCGAAAAGAAGGTCACCTGATACAGGGCGACGAAGGCCCCGGCGGCAACCGTCAGCAGCGGCGGCCAGGAGCGTTGCCGCAACCCGCCGCGAAGCCAGGCGGAGAGGGCGAGGGCCGACCCGCCGAGCGCCAGGCGGAGGGCGCCGATGGCCAGGGGCGAGCTACCCGCCGGGGCCAGCGCCTGCGCCGTTCCCGTCGTCCCCCAGAGGATCGCGGCGATCAGGATCAGCCAGATCCCCCTGTTCCCCAATATTTCCGTGCTGCCGACTGGTTCAGACATAGCGTAGCGTGGCGACTTGGCCGACGACGATCGGCGTCAGATTTTCGGTGGATTCGAGAATGATTGAAGAGCGTTGAAAGTGTGGGAGAATACCCTCTCCGGAAAAACTTTGCCAGCTGGAATACCGGGATGGGGGTGCCCGGATCGCCACCGTATAGGTTTTGCCGGAGCGGCGACGAGTATGCTATGATAGGCCGGTCCCCAGCCCCACCTGCAACCCGAGAGGATACCGCTACCCATGCCCGTTGATCTCCCCGAAACTCATGCCTTCCACGGCCTGCCGGGCGATGCCGTCCTGACCGCCCTCGCCTCCTCCCCCCACGGCCTCGGGAGTCAGGAAGCCGCCCGGCGACTGGCCGAACATGGCCCCAATGAACTGCAGGCCGCCCAGGTCGTCTCCGCCCTCGCGATCTTCGGCGAACAGTTCAAGAATATCCTCATCCTCATCCTCCTGGCCGCCACGATCGTTTCCGCCTTCCTCGGCCATGCCATCGAGGCGACGGCGATCATCGTCATCACCCTCTTTGCCGTCCTCTTCGGCTTTTTCCAGGATTATCGCGCCGAACGGGCGATCGAGGCCCTGCGCCACATGGCGGCGCCGCAGGCCACCGTCCTGCGCGACAACGAGGAGACCGACATCGCCGCCCGCGAGCTGGTACCGGGCGATATCCTTGTCCTTCGCGCCGGCAACCGGATCGCCGGCGATGCCCGCCTGATCGAGGCCATCCAGATCGCAACCCAGGAGGCGGCCCTGACCGGCGAATCGGTCCCGATCGAGAAACACAGCGCCCCTCTCCCCACCCCCGGCCTGCCCCTCGCCGACCGGAAAAACATGGTCTACGCCGGGACCAGCATCACCCGCGGCCGTGGCCGGGCGGTCGTCGTCGCCACCGGGATGGAGACCGAATTCGGCCGGATCGCCCGGATGCTCCAGACCGTCGATTCCAGCCGCACCCCGCTCCAGGTCAATCTCGACAGGCTGGGAACGCTGCTGGCCAACATCGCCCTGGTCATCGTCGCCGCCATCGTCGGCATCGGCCTCCTGCGCAGCCAGCCCTTCGTCGAAATGCTGGTCTTCGGCATCGCCCTTGCCGTCGCCGTCGTCCCCGAGGCCCTGCCGGCGGTGGTCACGATCTCGCTGGCGATCGGCGTCCAGCGTCTGGTGAAGAAGAACTCGCTGATGCGCCGCCTCGCCGCCGTCGAGACCCTGGGCAGCACCTCGGTGATCTGTTCCGACAAGACCGGGACGCTGACCCGGGACGAGATGACCGCCCGGATCCTCTGCGTCGATGGGCTGCGGATCGATGTCGAGGGCAGCGGCTATCAGCCGGCCGGCAAGTTCATGATCGGCGACGAACTCCTCGATCTCCGTCATCCTCCGGAAAATTCCGGCCCCGCCCTGACAGTGCATCTGCTCCGGGCCGGAGCTCTGGTCTCCGATGCCAGGATCGACAAGATCAACGGCGCCTGGGGGATCAAGGGCGATCCGACCGAGGGGGCGCTGGTCGTGGCGGCGGCCAAGGCCGGGCTGATGAAGGAGGAACTGGAGGCGCGGTTCCCCCGTCTAGCCGAGATCCCCTTTTCCTCCGAATCCAAACGGATGACCAGCCTGCACCGCACAGCGGACGGCCTCGTCGCCTACTCCAAGGGGGCGCCGGAGGTCATGCTGGCGGCCTGCAGCCGCCGGCTGACGAGCCGGGGCGAGATGCCGCTCGATGACGCCGCCCGGACCGCGATCAGCGACCAGGCGCGAGCAATGGCGGACTCCGCCCTGCGGGTGCTGGCAATCGCGATGCGCCCCCAGGCGACGCTGGAGATCGTCGCCGACGATATGATCTTTCTCGGCCTGGTCGGGATGATCGACCCGCCGCGCCCCGAGGCCCGGGCAGCGATCGAGACCTGCACGGCGGCCGGCATCCGGGTCATCATGATCACCGGCGATCACCCGCTGACTGCCCGGGCGGTCGGCCGGGAACTGGGGCTGCCGGAGGCCGGTTCGACGCTGACCGGGCCGGACCTGGAACGGATGGACGACGACGAGCTGGCGACGGCAATCGCCGGCACCGCGATCTTCGCCCGGGTCGAACCTCAGCACAAGCTGCGGATCGTCGCCGCCCTTCAGAAAGACGGTCACGTCGTCGCGATGACCGGCGACGGCGTCAACGACGCGCCGGCGCTGAAGAAGGCGGATATCGGGATCGCCATGGGGATCAGCGGTACCGATGTGGCGAAGGATGCGGCGGCGATGACGCTGCTCGATGACAACTTTTCCTCTATCGTCGCCGCCGTCGAAGAGGGCCGCGGGATCTTCGAAAACATCAAGAAATACCTGGCGTTCGTCCTGTCGTGCAACATCGGCGAGATCGGCCTGATGGCGGCGGTCGCCCTTATCGGCCTGCCGATGCCCCTGACTTCGGTCCAGATCCTCTACGTCAACCTGGCGACCGACGGCCTCATCGCCCTGGCCCTGGCCGTCGATCCCTACGAGCCCGACCTGATGCGGCTGCGGCCGCGCAATCCGCGATCCGGGGTCCTGTCCTTCCCGGTCATCGCCTTGATGCTGGCCGGCGGGATCTGGTCGATGATCGTCAATCTCGCGGTCTTCATCTGGATGCTCAATTCCGCGCGGTCGCTGGCCGAGGCGATGACCGTGACCTTCGTCACCCTGGTCCTGATCCAGTTCATCAAGGCCTACAACTTCCGGTCGTACAGGCTTTCCGCCCTGGTGCGGCCTTTTGCCAACCGCTGGCTCAACCTTGCCGTCCTGTGGGAGATCCTCCTGCTCCTGGTCGTGATCTATCTCCCCTTCCTGCAGGTGCCTTTCGGCACCGTCAACCTGACGGCTATCGACTGGACCATCATCATCGGATCGGCGTTGACGGTCGCGCCGGTCCTCGAGCTGGTGAAATGGCTGATCAGGCGGGGCAAGCTCGGCATGACCGCCTGATCCCCTGGCGATTCGCCTTCGGGACCATCGTCTATCGCCGGCATGGCAAGAATGCGGGGTGGTAACGTGGATTATTTCTGAGCCGTCATCGCCAGCCGCAGGCCGAGACCGATAAAGAGAACGGCGGCGGCGGTCCGGCACAACCGGACCAGGACGGCGGATTGCCGGAAGCGATCGGCGAGATGCGACGAGAGGAGGGCAAAGGCGACGTTGACGATCGTACCGTTGAAATTGAACAGTGCCCCGAGGAACAGGAAGGCGAGGGACGGGTGGCTCGCCGCCGGTGACACGAACTGCGGCAGCAGGGCCATGAAGAACAGGGCGACCTTGGGGTTGAGGACGTTGACCAGTATCGCCTGCTTGAAGATCCTGGCCGGGGCCAGCGGTGCCGCTTCTCCGGCTGTCACCTTCGTTCCGGCGCCGATAGAACGGAATGAGGCGATCCCGAGATAGACCAGGTAGAGAGCCCCGGCATATTTGACGGCGGTGAAGGCCAGCGCCGAGGTCGCCAGCACCACCGACAGGCCGAGGGCGGCACAGAGAATATGGAAAAGGCAGCCGGCCCCGATCCCCAGCGCCGCGATCATCCCGGCGCGTGGTCCCTGGGCGGCGCTGCGGCTGGCGATGAACAGCATATCGGCGCCCGGGGTGATGTTGAGGAGCAACCCGGCCGCGACAAACACCCCGAGATTGTCCGTGCCCAGTATCGACATGTTCAGCCCCCGCTCAGCTTCGCCTTCCAGCCGCGCCTGGTCATCTCCGCCAGCAGCAGCTCGCGATGGTCGCCCTGGATCTCCAGCCGTCCGTCCTTGACGGTGCCGCCGGAACCGCAGCGTCGTTTCAGTTCCCTGGCAAGATCAACCAGGCCGGCCTGATGCAGCGGGATACCGGTGATGATCGTCACCCCCGCTCCCTTGCGCCCCTTGGTCTCCCGGCTCACGCGCACAACCCCGTCCCCCGGCCCGGGTCGCTGTTGCCGGCGGCGGCAGCTGCACTCTTTGACCGGCCTGGCACAGTCAGGGCACATCTTCCCATGGTCGGTCGAGTAGACCGGTGATTGCGGCTGCAATTTCCGTAAAACCATTGGTGCGGATCCTGGTGCCAGCCCCGCCGTCGCGATGCGGTCGGCGTTAAATTTCGTAGTTGATCCGGAGACTGAAGCTCGGCGCGTTGATATCGACGATCTGGACCGTTATGGTGGCCTGAAGCTCCTCCAGCATCCGCGGGAAATGGCTCACCAGGACCTTCAGGCAGCTCTCGGAAATGCTCTTCTTCAGGCTGTCGCTTCTCCCGGCGAGGATCTGGACGGTCAGCAGGACGAAGGCCTGGTCGGGATGGCCGTTGCCGACACAGTAATTGGTCAGTTTCACCGCCTTGCTCTTGATTTCGGCGCTGTGCCACTCGCCGGTGGCGATCAGGACCGCGTGAATCTCCCGGAACAGGTCCTGCCAATCCGGTTCGTCTTCAATGTTATCGGTATATTCAAGATGGCAGTGCGGCATGGACTGCTCCGGGAAACAGCGAATTATTGTTGACCTTCCTTTCCACCACCATCATGATGACACAAAGCGGTTGCCCCGACAATCCCTGAGCGAAATTTTTTGGATTGTCATGGCGGTGAAATCGCGGTTTCATTATTTTCCCATGCACGTTAAAGTCGGCATTCGACTATTGTGATAGGTTTTACGATGCATATTATTTCACTGACAACTACGTCCATATCCGCTTTATGACCATCGGCTCGCCAGGATGCAGAGCCGCTTTTCCCACTCCCCGACGAACACTACCCCAGGAAGAACCATGCCACTCGATACTATAGTGAAGCAAGCCGCTGTTGCCCTTCCGTTCATACGTGTGCCCGATCTGCCGCAATGGCCGGTGCTGTCGCCGGCCGAACAGGAGCAGCTGAAGCAGGAAATCAAAGAAATGCTGCGCCGGCAGAACGCCGTCCTGGTCGCCCATTACTACACCGACGGCGCCCTCCAGGATCTGGCGGAAGAGACCGGCGGCTGCGTCGCCGACTCGCTGGAGATGGCCCGGTTCGGCACCGAGCATCCGGCCACGACCCTGGTGGTCGCCGGCGTCCGGTTCATGGGGGAAACGTCGAAGATACTGAACAACGAGAAACGGGTCCTGATGCCGGATCTCGCGGCGACGTGCTCGCTCGACGAAGGCTGCCCTGCCGCTCTCTTTTCCGCCTACTGTGACGAGCACCCCGACTACACGGTCGTCGTCTACGCCAACACCAGCGCCGAGGTCAAGGCGCGGTCCGACTGGGTGGTGACCTCGGGGATCGCCCTTCCCATCATCCGTCACCTGGCCGAGTCCGGTGAAAAGGTGCTGTGGGCCCCCGACCGCCATCTCGGCCAGTATGTGCAGAAACAGACCGGTGCCGCGATGATCTACTGGCCGGGATCGTGCATCGTCCATGAACGCTTCCGCGCCGAAGCCCTGGCCGAGATGCGTTCCCGCCATCCGCAGGCCGCGGTCCTGGTGCACCCGGAATCGCCGGAGGAGGTGGTGGCCCTGGCCGATGTCGTCGGCTCGACCACGGCGCTGATCCAGGCGGTCGTCACCATGCCCAACCCGGAATTCATTGTCGCCACCGATGCCGGGATCATGCACAAGATGCAGCAACTGGCCCCCGGCAAAAAGCTGATCGAGGCGCCGACGGTGGGCGAGGGGGCAACGTGTCAGAGTTGCGCCCGTTGCCCCTGGATGGGGATGAATTCCCTGCAGAATCTCGCCGAGGTGCTGAAAACCGGCAAAAACGAGATCGTCGTTTCGCCCGACCTGGCCCGCAAGGCGGCGATCCCGATCCGGAGGATGCTCGATTTCGCCCGCAACATGCGCAAATAACCCCGGAACACCGACACCTTTCTTTTCGGCCTTGGTACCGGTGAGGTCCAGGGCTGACCGCGGCAACGGAAATTTACTTAAGTCATGCTCATACAGAACATAAGCGTTTCTTAAGCATAGGATTTTTTTCCGTTGTCGCCGCCTCCATTCCGCGGTACATTGCCGATAATGGCATTATCCATCCGCAAATCAAGACGATACCGTATTGGAGCGCGTATGTGGAAGTCGAAAGATGTCTACTATATTTCCGGCAACACCGGCATTCTGGCCAAAGACATGGGCAAGGCGCTTCTCTGCCAGTTTCCCGAGATCAGCTTCAACGAGGAACTGATACCCTTCATCCGCAGTGAAAGCCAGGCGCGCCGGGCGCTCGACAAGATTCTGCAGCAATCGAACGGCCGCTATCCGCTGGTGTTCTCAACCCTCCTCAGCATCAAACTCAATCAGATCTTCGATACCCCTGAGGTTGAATTTCTCAATATCATCGATCACTTCCTGGTAACACTGGAGGACCTGCTGGAGGCCAAGGCGATCCGCGAGCCCGGGACATCGAGGCATCTCGACGACAACACCATGACCCGGCGCGTCAACGCCATCCACTATTCTATCGCCCATGACGACGGGACCGGGACGAAGGATTACGACGAGGCCGACCTGATCATCGTCGGCGTCTCCCGTTCCGGCAAGACCCCGGTCTCGGTGTTCATCGCCACCCAGATGGGGCTCAAGGCCGCCAACTACCCGCTCGTCCAGGACGACCTGACCTCGATCCGCCTCCCCTCCGAGATCGTCCGCAACAAGAAGCGCGTCGTCGGGCTTTCGACCTCGCCGCAGATGCTCCACGCCTTCAGGGAAAAACGGTATCCCGGCAGCACCTACGCCAATCTCGCCACCTGTGAACAGGAACTGCAGCAGTCCGACCAGATCTTTCTCAAGTACCAGATTCCGGTCGTCTTCTCCGATGGCCGGTCGATCGAGGAGACCGCCACTCAGGTCGCCCAGGAACTCGACCTCAAGCGGCAGCCGGGATTCTGAGCGCCGGCCCACCGCTTCCCTCAGCCTCCGCCGCTGCTCTCCCGCCGTCTGCCGCGCAGATCGACCACCCGGTCCCAGATCATGTCGGCCGTCTGCTCCTTGGAGGTCATCGGCAGAAGGTCCTCCCGCTCCCGATCGATCAGCAGTATCTGATTGGTATCACACTCGAATCCACTTGTATCGGAACAGATATTGTTGACGGCGATCAGATCGAGATTCTTGGTCGCCAGTTTCTTGCGGCCTTCGGCCTGCAGGTTGGAACTCTCGGCGGCAAACCCGACCAGGATCTGCCCCTCTTTCCTGTTCCGCCCGAGTTCGTAGAGGATGTCCGGGTTGCGGCTCAACTGCAGGCTGAGTCCGGCCCTGTCCTTCTTGACCTTCTCCTGTTCTTCGACTGCCGGTCGGAAATCGGCCACCGCCGCTGCCTTAATGATCACCGAAGCCGTCTCGGCCAGTTGGAATACCGCCGCATGCATCTCCCTGGCGGTCTGGACGGAGACGCGCTCCACCCCGGGCGGACAGGGCAGCGCCACCGGGCCGCTGACCAGGTGCACCTCGGCGCCGCGGCGGTAGGCGGTGCGGGCCAGGGCATACCCCATCTTGCCGGACGACCGGTTGCTGAGAAAGCGGGCGGGGTCGAGCGGTTCCCGCGTCGGCCCGGCGGTGATCAGCACCCGCTCACCGGCAAGGTCCTGCTCCGTCAGGGCCCTGAGAAGGATCTCCTGGACATCCTCCCACTCCGGCAGCCTCCCCGGGCCTTCCTCCCGGCAGGCCATCATCCCTGCCGGCGGGGTCAGGACCTGGTATCCGAATTTTTGCAACCGCGCGATATTTTCCTGGGTGGCGGGATGGAGGTACATCCGGCTGTTCATCGCCGGACAGATGATCACCGGTGCCCGGGCGGCGAGGACCGTCGTCGCCAGCAGGTCATCGGCCTGGCCGCCGGCGAGCCGGGCAATGGTGTCGGCGGTCGCCGGCGCGACCACCACGAGGTCGGCATCCCGGCCGAGGGCGATATGGTCCATCCGCTCGGCCCGGGCCGGATCGAACATCTCGCCGTGCACCGGATTGCCGGACAGGGCGGCAAACGTCAGCGGGGCAACGAATTCCCGTGCCGACCTGGTCATGATGACGGATATCTGGGCCTCTTCCTTGGCCATCGTGCTGACCCAGCCGGCCACCTTGAAGGCGGCGATACTGCCGGTGACCCCGACGACGATGTTTTTTCCGGCAAAGGACGATCTCATCTCCTCTCTCCTGCAGTCGTTCGCTGCTCCCAAATAGAAAAAGCACGCCTTGGAGGGCATGCTTTTCCGTTATCGGCCAGGTACTTCAAGACCCGATCAATCCCGACTGCCGCCGAAGAACCTGAGCAGCATCAGGAACAGGTTGATGAAATCGAGATAGAGTGCCAGGGCGCCGATGATCGAGCCCTTCCTGATCGCCGCCTCGCCCTGCTCCAGGATCCCCTCTTCGCCCATCGTCTTGATCTTCTGGACGTCATAGGCCGTCAGGCCGGTGAAGATGAAGACGCCGAGCACGGAGATCATCCAGCCGAGGCCGCTGTTGCCCAGGAAGATGTTGACGACCGAAGCGATGATGATGCCGATCAGCCCCATGAACAGGAACGATCCGAGGCCGGACAGATCGCGTTTGGTCACCATGCCGTAGAGGGCCATCGCCCCGAACATCCCGGCCGTGATGAAAAAGGTGCCGGCAATGGAGGAACTGGTATAGGCAAGGAAGACCGACGACAGGGTCACGCCGTTCATCGCCGAATAGCCGATGAACAGGGCGGCGGCCGTCGATGCCTGGATCTTGTCGATCCGGGCCGAGAGATAGAAGACCAGACCGAGTTCGGCAAAAAGCAGGACCATGAACAGCGGACTGCCGACGATCGCCCGGGCCAGGCCGGTGCTCGCGGTCAGATAGGCGATGACGCCCGTTAATCCGAGTCCCATGGCCATCCAATTGAAGACCTTGGCAAGGAAGATGCTCGAGGCCTCCTGCCGTGCCTGAGCGATGGTGATCTGTTTGGTGTTTTCGTACATTGCATGCTCCTGAAGTGGTGGTAATCGGTACGGTTGCTGCTGCATCAGGTCAAAGATTAATCATTGCAGCCGGGTATGCAAGCAAAACCGTGGTTCCGCCGCCGAATCGGCTCAGTACGCCCCGTTGCCCCTGATCATCGACAGGATCGTCTTGGCGATGATCTTGATATCGTTCCATAACGAGTAGTTGAGGATGTACCAGTCGTCCATCTCGACCCGCTCCGTGTAATTTTCGACGTCGGAACGCCGGCCGACCTGCCAGGGGCCGGTGATTCCCGGTTTCATCGAACAGTAGCGGCCGGCGCTCTCCTTGTAGAAATCCTTCAGTTCCCGGCCGACGATCGGTCTGGCCCCGACGACGCTCATATCCCCCTTGAGGACGTTGAGGAACTGCGGAAATTCGTCGAGGCTGGTGCGGCGGAGAAAACGGCCGATCCGGGTCACCCGCGGGTCGTTCTTCAGTTTGAAATGGGCATCCCATTCCTTCTTCAATTCCGGGTTGTCGGCCAGCAGGCGGTGGAGTTCATGGTCGGCGCCGACCCGCATCGTCCGGAACTTGAGGCAGTCAAACTCCTTGCCGGCGGCGGTGATCCTCCTGTGGCGGTAGAAGATCGGGCCGCCGTCGTCGAGTTTGATCAGCAGGGCGATGACCAGCGTCAGGGGCAGGGTGCAGATCAGGACGCAGAGCGAGAAGATGACGTCGAACCCCCTCTTCCACTCGGTATGGGGATTGAAATTGAGGATCAGGAGTTTGCCCAGGGACTGGATCTCGGCATGGTGCAGACCATAGACGTAGAGGTCGGGGATGAGGTAGATCCGCGCCCCCAGCGATCGACACTCCCTGAGAAGAGTGAAGATCTTCTTCTCGGCGCGCATCGGCAGGGCGATATAGACGTAATCGATGTCATTCTTGCTGAGATAGGACTGGATACCGGCGATATTGCCGAGAATCGGCTTGCCCATGACCTGGTCGAGATTTTCCTCGTCGACCTTGTCATCGAAGAAACCGAGGATCTCGATACCGGCCCAGGGCATCTGCTCGATTTCCCGAACGACGTTCATCCCGAGGTCTCCGGCGCCGGCGATGACCGCCCGGCGGACATTTTTGCCCCGCGCCCGGATGATGCTCAGTATCCTTCGAGCAGCGACATGGACCGCGAACAGCAGCAGCGGCGTGGTCGTCGACCAGATCATGAACACCACCCGGGAATAGGCGTGGGAGATCTTGAAGATGAAGAAATAGAAGAGCAGCAGGCCGACCACGGTGATCCACGCCCGCAGGATATAAAGGAACTCGATATAGAACCGCCACCCCCGCCATGACCGGTAGAGCTGAAACGACTGGAAGGCGACCAGGCAGAGGACGAAGGTGATGATCTCCAGCCGGGTATAGTACGGACTCCAGGGGACGCGGTACCAGGCGACGAGCAGCCACAGGTAGCCGACGACCAGCAGACAGTCGAGGAGATGGAAACATCTGACGATAAAGGAACTCTGCTCACGCAGATTGGTAGAAAGCATTTTCGGCCGATTATTGAAATGAGGCAGGCGGTTCAGGTGCCGGCGGGAGAGGACGGATCGGTTGCTGACCTTCCCTGCCACCAGGTCCTGTGCAGGCTCAGAAGCGGAACGTAGCGGGCAGGGATCTTCCTGAACGATCGCCCGAGGCGGTAGCCGCAGAGTTTCAGGGCCGACCTGACAACCACGTCGACCATCAGGGCCACCCGTCGATCACGTCCCAGTTCGGTCAACTGCCGGCGGACCATGCTGAGTCCGATTCCCTCGGCATGGCCGTAGGTCTCCAGCAGCCAGGATTCGGTGGCATGGAGGACACCGATATCAAACGACCGCCGGAATTCTTCCGCCTGGGAGTAGTTATGGCTATGGTAGACCCCGGCCTCACTGACATAGGCGATCCTGTAGCCCCGCTGCAGCAGTCGCCCTACAGTACAGGTATCCTCGCCAAAAATCAAACCGTTCTTGAAGTAGCCGACCTCGGCCAGGGCCGGTTTGCGGTAGGCGGCAAACGAGTTGGAGACAAAGATCGTCTTCAGGCCGTAGCGCTGGCGATCGTCGAACCCGCGCAGGCATGACTGCGGCGGGTAGTTGAAGGCGCGCAGCGCCGCGGCACTCCAGGTCGCGTCGCGGTGGGGCAGCTGCCGGCCGTAGCTCACCGCGACCTCGGGGTGAGCGGCGAAGGGCCGTACCAACTGCGCCAGCGCGTCCCGTGTCGCCGGAATCGCATCCTGGGTCAGGAAGAGCAGCAGCTCGCCCCGGGCCGATTCGGCAAGCCGGGTCCGGGTGCCGCCATGATCGAAAGATTCCCGGGCAATAATCGTGACCTGCGCCCCGTAGTGCCTGGCAATCTCAACGGTTTCGTCTTCGGAAGAAGAATCGACGACCAGGATCTCGTCCGGCTGGATCGTCTGGCGGGCCAGGACCGCCAGGAGCTCACCCAGCGTCGCCGCCCCGTTGCGGGTGGGGATGATGACCGAGATTGGCGGAGGGTGGCGATGATTGTCATTCATGGAGAAAAGTTCCTGTGCCTGTTCCATCAGCAGTGACACCATCGCACCAGAAGATATTTGGCGAACGCCCAGAGCATATAGGGTGAAGGGTGTTTGCGGTACAGCAGCACCTCACTCCTCGCCGCCGCCAGCCGCAGGGCGGCCGGCACCTCGCGACGCCTGCCGCCCCACCCGCGGCAATGGTAGGCCCGGACCTTCGGCTCGTACCGCAGGGTCCAGCCGTTGTGCCGCAGGCGCAACGACAGTTCGATATCTTCCTTGTAAAGGAAGAAGTCTTCATCGAATACCTGGCCGGCCGTCGGTGCCGGCAAGGCCTCGAGGCGACAGGCCATCAACGCCCCGCAGATCGCCGGGACCGACGCGGCGAGGCCGTACTGACCGCTGTCCCTTTCGCCCTGGCCGCGATCGTACCAGCGCCCGTACCATCTGCGGAAGATCCCGGTCGAGTCGAGTCGGCCGGTGGCCGTGCCGGCGGCGGGATCATAGCCATAGAGCCGGCCACCGACGACGGCGACGTCGGCGTGCTGTTCCAGCACAAGGGCGGCCTCGGCCAGGGCGTCGGGGAACAGGAAGGCATCGGGATTCAGGAAGACGACCATTGCCGCGGCAGTGGGCGGCAGGCTGCGGATGCCGATATTGTTGGCCCGTGCATAACCGATATTATCCTCAAAAACCAGAGTAATATCTGATCGTCCCGCCACGGTCTCAAGATAGGTGCGGTCGGTCGAACCGCTGTCGACGATGACGATACGGTCCGGCCGGCGGCCCTGGCGATCGAGGGCGGCGAGGCACTGCGGCAGCACCGGGGCCGAATCGTGGGTGACCAGTATGACAAATATCGGGAAGGCCATAAACGGGCTACCGGAGGAAGAGCCGGCAGTAGAGCCGGAGCAGCCCATTGCCTTTGCCCTCGGCCCTGCGCCGGGCCATGATCGACTTCACGGCGTCCCGCTCGCCGCGCCGGAGGATGGCATCGAATTCGGCGACGGTGATCTGCGCACCGACCGGCGCCGACCGTTTCGCCGTCATGGTCGGCAGACAACGCCCGGCAGCGACGAGTCCCTGCAGATAGGGGCGCAGCAGCCGTTTTTTGACGCAGAAACAGAACCAGGCCAGCTGGTAGATCGCGATGACCGGCAGATACCTGAGCAGCAGCGCCGGAGGATAGTTTTTCACCAGGACATTGATGCTGTTGCGGGTCGAGAGACGGATGGTGAGCGGGTTGAACTTCGACCCGGAGGTGGCGCTGCCGATATGATAAACCCGGGCACCAGGCAGGAATCGGCAGCGGCAGCCGAGACGCCGCGCCCGCAGGTTGAGGTCGACGTCTTCGAGGTAGGCGAAAAAATCACTGTCGAACAGCCCGACCCGGTCGAACAGGTCGCGCCGATAGAGGGCGGCGCCGGCGCAGGCCCCGAACACCTCGCGCTCCTTGTCGTAGGGCGGCCCGTCGATCTCCATCGTCCCCAGGCGATAACCGGCCCCGCCCCGTAAAACCCCGTCGCCGGCGCCGTCGATATAGGAACGGTGATGGAAATTCATCATCTTCAGGGCGAAGAAATCGTAGTCACGGTCCCGGTCGATCGCCTGGTGCAAGGCGGCAAGGCAACCCGCCTCGACCTCCATGTCGTTGTTGAGCAGGAGAATCCAGGGCGCCGCCGACTGGGTGATCCCGGCATTGACCGCGGCGCTGAAGCCCCGGTTGTCCGGCAGGGCGATACATCGCACCTCCGGATAGCTCCCGGCAATGAATTCCACGGAGCCGTCGGTCGACCCGTTATCGATGACGGTGACGGCAAAATCGTCAACGGTTTGACTTTGCAGCGAATCGAGACAATCTTTGAGCAGGTGCCTGCCGTTCCAGTTCGGGATCAGGATCTCAATGGACGGCTCATTGCGGGGCATCGTCACCCTTGGCTGGATCCGGCCCCGGGGCCGGATCCTTCCGGTACACCGATCTGACGTAGTAGACGGCCTTGTTCTGTGACTCGTGATAGGTGCGGGCCTGCAGTTCGGCGATCAGGCCCAGCGACACGAATTGGAAACCGATAAAAATCAACATGATGGCCAGAAACAGCAAGGGCCGGTCGGCCAGCGGCACACCAAAGAACTGGCGCTGCAGGGTCATGATCAGGGCCAGCAGGAAGCCGATGCCGCCGGAGACGACGCCCATCAGGCCGAACACCTGGATCGGCCGGGTGGAATAACTGAGCAGAAACTTGACGGTCAGGAGATCGAGGATGACGCGGATCGTCCTTGAAATCCCGTACTTGGATGAACCGAAGCGCCGTGGTCGATGGTTGACCTTGACCTCGGTGAAATCAATGCCCATGCCGCTGGCAATGGCCGGGATGAAGCGGTGCATCTCGCCGTACAGCCTGACGTTCTTGATCACATCGTGGCGGAAGGCCTTGAGCGTGCAGCCGTAGTCATGGAGGTTGACGCCGGTGGTGACCGAGATCAGCTTGTTGGCGATGATCGACGGCAGGCGGCGGTTGATGAAGGTGTCCTTGCGGTCGAAGCGCCAGCCGGTGACGACATCGTTGCCGGCGCGGATCTGGTCGAGCAGAAGCGGGATATCGTGCGGATCGTTCTGGAGATCGGCGTCCATCGTGATGATGACGTCGCCGCGGGCATAATCGAATCCCGCCGCCATTGCCGCCGTCTGGCCGAAGTTGCGGCGAAAGCTGACGACGACGACCTTGTCGTCGGCGCGCTGGAGCCCCTGCAGGATCGAGAGGCTGCGGTCCTTGCTGCCGTCGTCGATAAAGATAATCTCGTGGTCGTCCTCCAGGGTGGTGAGGACGCCTTTCAGTTCCTCGTAGAGGAAGCCGATATTTTCTTCTTCATTGAGAAGTGGAATGACTACGGATACAAACAAGAGACGATCTCCGTCGGTTCAACAGCATAGAGTTAAACGACTATCTCGAAAGGGACAGGCGGTCAAGGGCCTTGTAATTATCGACATAATCATAGAGGTCAATAGCATTGTCGCTCGCCGGCCCATTATGTGTGGTCCAGAGTTCACCGGTCTTCTGATCGTAGACTCTGATTGATCCACTGTCATTGATATTGCCGACAAACTTGCGGCCATATTCCTGACTTGAAGAAGTGGTAATCACCACATGCGTGCCATTCTGCGATATTGAACTGGTAACATTTTCTTTTTCGCCGTGCACCAGATCGAGATATCCGCTCCAATCGCCACCCCTGATATCCGGACCTACTGGTTCGGAATCGGGTGCATTTTCATCTTTAGGGGTGGTAATTTTCGGGGTGGTAACTTTTGGTTTGCTCTCTTTCTTCTCTTCCTTTTCCTCCACCGGAGGTGGAGTCGAGGTTGAAGTCACCGCCGGTGCCGTGTCTGCACTTGATTCATCCCCTCCACCTGAACCGGCAATTGCCAGTACCGCTCCTACTGCTGCCAACCCAACCCCTCCATAGATCAAGGCGTTGCTGTTCGTACTGGATTCTTTAGTCAAAGGGAGATTGTTTCGATTCTCTTCACCCGCCGCTGACGTCGATATCGAAGCCGAGCTTTTGTCTGGGGAAACCGATGTGCCTTCCGCGGCAAAAACAGACAATGACTGAGACACGCCTATCAAGATGATCAACAAAAATGCTTTTATTTTCATATCTTGGCCACGTCATTTGACATCCCCTCTCTGCATCTTCCAGATGGGATCTGCTGTGATTAACGAAAAATTCGGCTTTTGTGGAGTATGGTCTCTCTTGGAGTATTACTGTTTCGATTCCCGTTCCAGGTACAGCCGGTCCATGTCGTCGAAAGGTATGCACATAGTCGTACAGATCGATCATGTTCCATCGTGCCTTGTCGTAATGGGTCGTCCAGTCCTGCCCCGTATCCTGGTCGCGCACATCGATGTTGGCGTCTCTGCTGATATGGCCGATAAATTTCTTCCCGTATTTCTGGGTTGTGGAGGTTGTAATCACCAGTTCATTGCCATTCTGTTCGACGGTCGCCGTCACATCTTCCTTGAAGCCGCTGTCGACCAGAATCAGACGACCGTGCCAGTTGTCGCCATCAAGATCGGCCCCCACCGGTTCCTTTTTCGGTTCTTCCGGTACTTCCTCTTCCGCCGAACTCGACCCTCCGCCACCCGAACCGGCCGCCAGGGCCACCGCGCCAACGACCGCGGCGGCGGCAATGCCGCCGTAGAGCAGCGTTTTCCCGCCCGAACTGCTGGTGGTCGTCTGCGGTTGTGCTCCCTGGGCCTGCCGGGTAATGTTTTCGACCTGGTACTCCGCCGCCACGTCCTTGGCTTCCTCGGTCCCTGTCTTCTCCGTATCATCCGAGGCCGGTGCCTCCGGTCCTGAAGCCGCTCTTGCCGTCAGCCCGGTGTTGCATAGAGTCAGGGTTACGATCAATAAAACAATCCCCACTGCATTCATGTGTCGCCGCAACATCCTTCTCCCCTCCTTTATCTCTGTTCTATAGTGTCCGCAAGGCCTTGATGGGGTCAAGCCGGGCCGCCTGCAACGCCGGATAGAGGCCGAAAAAAACTCCAGTCATTACCGCCAGGATAAACGGAATGAGCATCGATCCAACCGTGATCCTGATCGACCAGCCGGTCAACAGCTCCATGACCACCACGAAAACGAAACCACTGACGATACCGAGGATCCCGCCGGTCACCGTCAGCAGAATCGACTCGGTCAGAAACTGGACGACGATATCTCTGCGGGTGGCGCCGACCGCCCGCCGGATGCCGATCTCCCGCTTGCGCTCCGACACCGTCGCAAGCATGATATTCATAATACCAATTCCCCCAACAAGCAAAGAAATTCCACCAATTACAGCGAGAACGATATTGAAAATGCGTTGGGTCTGCAGTGACTGCTGGAGCAGCTCGAGCGGGACGACAATCTGGTAATCTTTGACCGAATTGTGGCTGATGTCCATGATCCGGCCGATCAGCCGGGCAGCGGCGAACACATGCGCCTGTGAATCGATTTCAACAATGATCCTGGTGAGATGAGACCGCGTCGTCTCCTCGGCGGCAAGGGTATCGGCACCGGTTTGCGCAAAGGGCAGGAAGATCATTTCGTTGAGATTGTCCCGCGAAATTTTGACCTTTTCCGCGCCGCCGACGTTCTGCTCGGCAAGGATGCCGACGACCGTGTAGAGGGCGTCGCCAATGCGCAGGGTACTGCCGATCCGCCCGTCGCTGCCGAGGGCCTGGGCGATCCGGGCGCCGAGAACGCAGACCATCGACCGGGCGGCCATATCCCGATCGTGCAGAAACCGCCCCTCCGCCAGGGCCAGCCCCATGACCTTTTCATAGCTGGCAGTACAGAGGACGATCTTCGGCAGGATTGTCCGCCTGGTGCCGAGCGGCGTCGCCGTCACCTCCCGCAGGGCGGCGACCTCCTTGAAGAACAGGCCGCCCTCCCGCAGCCGGCCGACGTCATGCCAGGACAGGCCGTACGATCGTTTCTCCCGGGCCGATTGCAGCTGTTCCTTTGTCAGCGCCAACCGGTTGATGTAGATATTGGTGATCCCCATCTCCTCGATCTGCTGCAGCACCTCTTCCTTGGCCCCTTCACCGGTCGAGATCATCGACATGACGGCCATGACGCCGCAGACGACGCCGAGAACGCTGAGGAACGAGCGGAGCTTATGGACGAAAAGCGATCTCCGGGCGACAGCGATGAGCAGCAGGATCTTTGTCATTTCAGGAGACCGACAGGAGGCCGTCCTCCATAATCATGATCTTTTTCGAGTACGAGGCGACCTGGTGATCATGGGTTACCATCACGATCGTGGTCCCGGCGTCATTGAGCTCCTTGAAAAGATGTAGTATTTCATTGCTGTTGCGGGTATCGAGATTTCCTGTCGGTTCATCGGCGAGGATCAGTTTGGGGGCGATCACCAGTGCCCGGGCGATGGCGACACGCTGCATCTCGCCGCCGGACAGTTCCATCGGCCGATGGCGCTTGCGGTGACCGAGGCCGACCCGGTCGATGGCCTCGTCGACCCGCCGCTCGCGATCATCCGGCAGGGCGTGGTGATACAGGAACGGCAGGGCGACATTGTCGCGGACATCGAGCTCGGCGAGGAGGTCGAAGGTCTGGAAGACGAAGCCGACCCAATGGGCCCTGATCCACGACAGCTCGTCGTCCGAGAGGGTCAGCATATCCTTGTCACCGAGGAGATAGGAACCGCTGTCGGGTCGGGCCAGACCGCCCAGGATATGGAGCAGGGTCGATTTGCCGGAGCCGGAGGTCCCCATGATGGAGACGAAGTCTCCCGCCGACACGTCGAGATCGATGCCGCGGACGACCTCGATCTCGCCTCCCCCGAGCACATAGTTCTTCCTGATCTTCCTGGCCTGCAGCAGCATTGTCTTCATCGTTTGTCCGGCCGTCAATGAACCTGGGGCGGGACCAGACTGACCCTTTCCCCCGGCTCGAGGCCGGCGACCACCTGGACGACATCCTCGTTCTGGGCCCCGGTCGTGATCCCCCGCTTTTCGTATGCGCCCCAGCCGGTGCGGACATAACAGAAATCGCCGTCCTCGCCGCTGAAGACCGCCGGCGTCGGAACCACCACCGCCTGCTTCACCGCCTGGGCCACGATCGTTACCCGGCAGGTCATGCCGGGACGCAGCCGGCGGTCGCCGCCGGCGATCGGTGAAGATCACCTGGAAATATTTTTCCTGCCCCGATCCCGGGGCCTCGGAGGTGGCAAGGGCGCCGATGAAGGTCAGGTCACCGTTGAAGGTCGTGTCGGGATAGGCATCGACCCGCACCACCCCTTTCTGCCCCAGGGAGAGCTTGAACAGATCGACCTCGCGCACCCTGGTCTTGACGATCATCTTCGAAATATCGGGGAGATAGAGGATCGGCTGGCCCATGAACACCGAATCGCCCTCCCGCGGCTTGCGCTTCTCGCCGTCCCGGAACGTCTCGTAATGGATGACGATCCCGTCCAGCGGCGCCTTGATCTCCGTTTTTTCCAGTTCGATTTTGGCCTGATCCAAGGCCGCCTCCTTGGCCGTGACCTTGCCGGCGATCTGGCCCAGCGTCGCCTGGGCCTTGGCGACCTTGTGCACCCCACCCTGGCGGTTCTGCTCGAGCATCAGCAGGGCGTTCTGCTTCTTCGCCCTGGCGCTCTCCAGCAAGGCCGGGTAGACGTGCTTGCGGTAGCTCTCGAAACGGCTGTTCGCCTCCTTGTGCTGTTCCCGCAGCACCGCGACCTTTTCCTCGGCGGCCGAGATCTCCGATTTGTTGTCGAACCCCTCCTTCTTCAACTGCAGCAGATCGTTGTAGAAGGCCTCATAGCGCTGCAGTTCGAGTTTCGCCTTCTGCCGCTCCTCCTGGAGCATCGAGATCTTCAGCGGCCCGTCCCCCTCCTCGAACTGCCTGAGCTCCAGGGTGGCGACGTTGAGGTTGTACTCGGCACCGGCGATCTCCTGGCCGACCTGGTTTTCCTCATAGGCCATCATCTGCCGTGCCGCCTCGACCGCCGCTTTCAGTTCCGCGACCTCGGCCTGCAGCCCTTCGACCTGTGTCTGGTACGGCAGCGGATCGAGCCTGACCAGGGTATCTCCCTTCTTGACCCTGGTACCGTCTTCGATCAGGTAGATGATCTTGCCGTCGGTACCCTGAATCTCGGAGGAGAGCATGTGCGACTGGGCGGCGTCGAGTTCGCCGACGACGTTGATCTCGACCTGGAAATCGCGGCGCTGGACTTCGACGTCGACGGGGGCATCGGGCCGTGCTTTGTCCCTCCCGCCGACATAGGCGGCAACGAGGGCCAGGCAGACGAGGGCAAGGACAACGATTGCAGCTTTCTTCATCACTTCACCGCCGCTGCGCTTTTCAGGTCTATGAGCGTTCCCAGCGACGAACGCAGACGATAGGTGCCGATAATGTAATTGATGGTTTCCACCATGTGGTCGGTCCGGGCCTGCTGCATCTCGGTCTGGGCCTCGAGCAGGTCGAAGTTGTTGGCCAGGCTGTGCCGGAACTTGCTCTCGGCCAGACGCAGTTTGCCCAGCGCCTGCCTGGTCTGCTCCTCGCGGATGCGGATCCGTTCCTGCAGCTTTTCCAGGCTGTTCAGTCGGAAGCGGACATCCTGGATGATCTGTTCCTCCTCGCCCTCCTGGTTGAGCTGGACCTGCTGCAGCTCAATCCTGCTCTGGGCGTAGTCGTTGCGCTCGGTGGTGCGGAAGAGATCGGTATCGCTCGACAGGCCCACGGTCCAGCGTTCTTCGGACAGGGTGTCATAATCGTCCTCCCGGTAATTGTTGTAGCCCAGGCGCAGATCAAGCTCCGGCAGCAGCCGGTTTTTCGCCACCGCCACCCGCCTCTCCGTCTCCCGCACCTGCATGGCGCTCAGGACCAGCTCGATCCTGTTGGCGACGGCGACCTGCTGCGCCTCCTGAAGGTCGATCTCGACCGGGCTATAGGCGACCGGAGCGGTGACGATGATCGGCTGGCGCTGCGACACGGCGAGCAGATCCTTGACCTCGTCGGCGTTGTTGGCCAGCTCCTCCCGGGTCGAGGTCAGTTCCTCCTCGACGTTCTGGATCCGGATCTCGGCCCGATACAGATCCATCGCGTCGATGATGCCGCTCTTTTCCTTGATCCGGGCAAGCGACAGATGGCGGTTCAGGTCGGCCAGCTGCTTCTCGAGAAAGGTGATCTGCTGCTGGGTCTGGATGCAGCCGTAGACCGCCGCCACCGTCCTCAGGACCGTGTCCGTCTGCTGCTGGACAAAGGAAAGTTTCTCCCGCTTGTTCGCATAGATGCTGCTGTACAGGCCATCCAGGGCATAGGCGGAACCGGCCCCCTGCAGCAGCGGTATCGTCAGCGCCACATCGACCTCGCTGTTGCCGCTCCCCCCGGATTCGCCGTACAGCGGGGTCACCGACAGCGTCGGCCCCGAGGCCAGCTTTTTCGACACCGTCGCCCCGGCCTGCCAGTAGCCGTCATCGGTGGAGGAATATCGGGTCGACCCCTGCGGGGTGATCTTGACATCGAACTCGGATTCCGTGGTCTGCAGCGACAGGTCGCTCGAAGTCACATCAAGCGCTGCATTCCGCAGGGAACGGTTGTGCTCCAAAGCGATCTTGATCGCCTGCTCGAGGGAGATCGTCAGCGGCGCCGGGGCCTGCTTCTCCCCCTTTCCGCCTTCAACCGCTGCCGACAGACCGCCGGGCAGCAGCCAGGACAGGGCGGCGACACCCAGCAGGATCACCAGTATCCACCGGACGCCTGCCGGCCGGCGCCGCAAAACCACACGCTCTATGGGGACGGACCGCTCAGGCATGATAATCGATCAGGATCTTTTTTCTCAACGTGTTGACTCTGTAGGCGACAACACCGAGAGGGGAAAACAGCGCCTTCAGGACCAGGGTGCGGAAATACCGGTGTTTGATCCGTTGAAACAGCTTGAACGACCGCACCTGCCGCCTCTGCCTCGGCGATGGCAGGGGGATCGCAAAGTGATAGTCCGGATGCGGTGTGCCGCCGGCCATCGCCGCGTGGAGACCGACATAGGCCCTGGTCTTTTTCCCCTGGGCCATCCGCAGGATCCTTTTCGAGTTGCGGGAGTGCGGCACGGTGTGGACGACGAATTCGCCGCACCGCTGCACCTCCTCCATCAGTTGGCGGCCGACCGCGGTGCGCTGGGAGATCAGGGTGCAGCGCTCGTGAATCGCCAGATCCTCGGCAAAATCGAAGGCCCAGAAATCGCCGAAACTGAGATCGGCGTATTCCGCCAGGGCATCGACGCAGAGCAGGCAGCGCTGCGGCCCGTAGAGCCTGAACATGACATTCATCACGTCCTTGATCAGGATCTTTTCATGCAGGCGGATCTCGGTCCCATCCTTCTTGATGACAAAAAAACCTCCCGGCCACCCGCCGCCGCGAAACTGGAAGGCGGCGACCTCCGCCAGCGGGATGCCGAAGGCCTCGATCGCCTCCTCATGGCCGTTGACCTCCATCGTGCAGTGGCAGTAGAGCCCGAGGATGTATCTGATTTTGCCGGCCAGCCCCCGATCGACCTGTTGCAGCTTGCGCAGGGCATGGACCTGGCACGGGAGGGCGACGACGGCGTAGCGGCCCTGCAGCCGGCGGAGCTGCCGCAGCACCGCCAGCGAGGGGGTGACGCAGTATTTCGATTGGGCGCAGGCCTGGATCTCGGCGGAGGTTGTCGCCAGTATCCCCCGGGTCTTGTACGGCAGCAGATCGTCGGTGCCGACGACGACCGCGCCGTCGATCTCCCCTATGGCCAGGAGATGGTCGAGGATGGCGGTGACCATCCCGCCGCTGGCGCCGGCGTCGCGGATCTGCTGATTCTTCGGGTGGGCGACATAGAGATGCTCGACATGGCCCTGGAGGTCGGCCGGGTCATACGTTTCATCGAAGACCTGCCGGGAAAGCGCCGGGTAATCGACATCGAGACCGGGGCAGCAGGCAGTGCAGAACCCGCAACTGACGCATGTGCCGACGAGTGCGGGATAGGCGGTGGCGGCGATTTCCAGGACCCCGTGCGGACAGACGCCGACGCACATCCCGCAGCGGGTGCACATTCCCGGGCCGATGACGTTGTCCACCAGGAAGGCGAAAGGTTCTTTCGAAGGTTGCAGCTTTTCACTCATGGATATCTGGGCAGGGCATCGGCCGGCCGGCACCCTGTATTATTGCCTGGTAAAATTTTCAAGGCCTGCAAATTCTTCTTTCCGCTTGTGGGTGTAGAACAGGTAGACAATATACCCTATAACCCCCATGGTCAGCATCTTCAATCGCAGGAGAATGCCCATGGCCAGGGTCTCGGCCCCGGGAATGCCGATCATCAGGAAATAGAAGACGAATACCGATTCGAAATAGCCGAGGTTGCCGAGCAGGGTCACCGGCACATGGGCGGCGAACAGGATCGCCGGCACCAGGGCGCAGACATGGAGAAAATCGGGGGTGACGCCAAAGGCGCGAAACGAGATATAGACGTTGACCCAGGTCAGAAAGTAGAACAGCACGGTCAGCACGAACACCCGCAGCAGATAGACCCGGTCCTGGCGGAAGGCGTTCATCGCGCTGTCCAGTTCGGTCCGGACCCGCTGCAGCTTCTGCAGGATGAAGCCGCACCCCCCTTCCAGAGATCCGACCGCTTTGGCGACAAGAGCCGATCCCGTCCAGGCACTGAAGGCGTGGAGCAGGGAAAAGGTCAGCGCGAGGATCTTTTTCGGCAAGACCAGCGGGTCCCTGAGACGCAACAGGCACCAGGTGATGGCGAGAAGGACGAGCCCGGCGCCGGCCGGGACCAGGATATACGGGGTCCTGTACAGCTCGGGGGCCAGCAGGGGGGCGAAGGCGACCAGGAAAAACAGGAGCAGGATGCCGGTAAACCGCTCGACGAAGATGCTGACGGCGGCCAGGGCCTGATTGTTGAGCAGTCGCCCGGAATAGTAGGACCGGACCACATCGCCGCCGACCGTCGACGGCAGGAGGTTGGAGAAGAAATAGCCGACCGCGTAGATCCGCAGCAACTGGATGAAGGAGATATGCCGCCCCTTGTCGCCGAGGATGACCTTCCATTTCAGGCAGCTCGCCGACAGCATGACCGGGATCAGCGCAAACGACAGGGTGAAGTACAGCCAGTCGATCCGCCGGAACATCGCCAGCAGTTCCTTGCCCTGGACAAAGGAAAAGAGGACGATGAAAAAGGCGACGCTGATGACGACCTTGAGGGCCCTGACATACTGTTTGCGGGTGAATTTCATAGCTGAACGTTCCGGATTCCGATCCCTTCCCGGCAACCGTCTACAGCTGCCAACTCTTTGATTTTCCTGCCTGACCGTACTGCCATTCGTGGAACAGGTCCTTGATGTTGTCCTTCATCTCCACCGGGCTGCGGTCGCCGAAGTTGATCCGGTACCAGATCTCGACATTGATCAGCCCCCAGATCCGCGTACCGTTGTTGAACTGCTGCGACGCGTGCTGGTGCAGCAGCGTCTGGATATAGTCCTGACGGAACAGTCCGTCCTTCACCAGCCTTGAATTGAGCAGCAGGCCTTCGGCCAGCCCCCGCAGATCGCCGCGCAGCCAGGTATTGATCGGCGAGCCGAAGCCCTGCTTGGGCAGGCCGACGATCTTACTCGGCAGGTATCGCTTCGCCAGCTGCTTGATCAGATGCTTGCGCCGCAGGTGCCTGATCTTGATGGAGGTGGGGATCGTCGCCGCAAACTCGACGAGCTTGTGGTCGAGGAACGGGCAGCGCGCCTCCAGCCCGTGCATCATCGTGATCCGGTCGATCTTGATGTTCGAGTATTCCGGCACCCGGATCATCAGGTCGGAAAAGGTCATCTTGTTGACCGGGTCGTGGACGCGGTCATCGGCGAAGCGCGACAGGATCCCGTCGAGGGAGTTGTGGCCCCTGACCATCTCCTTGAAGGCGTCGGTGTAGAGGAGTTCCTTGTCCTCGTTCTGGAAATGGAAAAAACTGATCCCCCGGGCATAGCACTCGTTGTCCGGCAGCATCGACATGGTGTTGAACCAGCGCCATGACTGCCGCCAGCTCTTGCGTTCGGTCTTCTCCTTGAACAGGTTGAGAATGGCCGGTACGATCTTCTCCCGGATCAGACCGGGGAGGTATGTTCGGTACTTCGCCAGCAGCAGATTGGCGATATAGCGATCATAGCCGGCAAACGATTCGTCGCCGCCGTCGCCGGTCAGAACGACCTTGACGTGCTCGCGGGCCAGCTTGGCGACATAGTACATCGGCAGCGCCGGCACGTCGGCGTAGGGGCCGTCGAGATGCCAGATCAGATCGGGGAGGATCTTCACCGCATCGGGATGGACCACCAGCTCGTTGTGGTTGGTGCGGCACTGTTCGGCGATCAGCCGGGCGTTGGGCAGCTCGTTGTAGCCCTGGGTCTGGTCGCCGATCGAAAAGGTATTGACCGGGTCGGGGGACATGCGGCTCATCAGGGCGACGATCATCCCCGAATCGAGGCCGCTGCTGAGGAAGGCGCCGATCGGGACATCGCTGATCATCCGCAGGCGGACGGACTCCGCCAGGATCTGTTCGGTGCCGGCGAGGGCCTCCTCCTCCGTCATGCTTGTGTTGGTGGCATACTGCAGCTGCCAGTAGCGCCGGATCGTGGCCTCGCCGTTGCGGTAGATCATGTACGAGGCGGGGGGCAGTTTATGGACCCCGGCGATCAGGTCGTCCTGGCGGGGGATGAACTTGAAGGACAGAAAGTCATGGACGGCGAGCGGATTGAGGCGCCGGCTGAGACGGTCGTCGACGAGCAGCGACTTGACCTCCGAGGAAAAGATCAGCGATTGCGGCAGCTGGGCGTAAAACACCGGTTTCTTGCCGAGTCGGTCCCGGGCCAGCAGCAGTGTTTTTTCCTTCTCATCCCACAGGGCGATGGCGAACATCCCCCGCAACTTGTTGAGGCAATCGACCCCCTCCTCCTCATACAGGTGGATGATGACCTCGGTATCGGTATTGGTCGAAAACCGATGCCCGGCCTGCAGCAGTTGCTCCCGCAGGGCCTGGAAATTGTAGATCTCGCCGTTGAGAACGACCCATATCGTCTGGTCTTCGTTGGCGATCGGCTGATGACCGGTCGCCAGGTCGATGATGCTCAGCCGCCGCTGCCCCAGACCGATCATCTCGTGCACATGGTAGCCGTCATCGTCGGGACCGCGATGCGACAGGGCATCGGTCATCCTGCCAATCAACGCCCTTTCGACCCGGTAGCCGTAGGCCCTGCCGACTTCACCGCAAATACCGCACATAGTTCACTCTTTGAATTCAGAATATCTTCTGTGAAAATTCCCGCCATTGATGGCGGATGGTCCTCTATATACTCGAATTGTCGGCGTGATGCACCCTGTCATCGCGATCTTCCCACTGCCTTTTCGCCCCTTCATGTTCTGTCGCCTCGACCTTCCCCCGCTGTCGCCTCGACCTTCCCCCGCTGTCGCCTCGACCTTCCCCCGCTGTCATCTCGACCAGCGGGAGAGATCTCAAACAGGCCATTCGGCCAGTCATCCTCCCGGGAAAACGAGATTTCTCGCTTCGCTTCGAAATGACAGCGGGGGGCGGCTTCACACCCTTCGCCCTACCGGGAACAACGGGATTTCTCGCTTCGCTCGAAATGACACAGGGGCGCTCTCAACGCCGGGGGACGTTCAAAATGACGGGGGACGTTCAATGACGGGGGCTCTCAAATGACGGGGGCTCTCGAATGACGGGGGCTCTCGAATGGCAAGGGACACTCGATATGGCAAGGGACGCTCGATATGACAGGCAATGTCAACAGGAGTTCTTCCGCCGGCGGCAACGTGTGTCAGATCCGGAGCAGACGCGGGATTTCAAGCAGCCCGAGACAGATAAAGGAATAGCTGGAAAGCAGAAACATGCACAGTGTAAAGAAGGTCATGATCTTGACGTTCAGATACTCCCTCCCCTGGGCGCACAGGACTCCGAGCATCGGCAGGATCGGGATCAGATACCGCCCCTGCGGCTGAAAATCCTTCGTCCACGAGTGGTACAGGGCAACCGAGATCAGCGCCGCCGACAGTCCGACCGCCGCCAGGGTCTGCAGGTTGACATAGATCCCGCCCCGTATGACCAGGGAGGCCAGAACCAGTGTAAGAAAGGCCAGCCCGGTCCAGCGGACGAGATCGTAGTAACACGAATCCGGCCGAGATCGTCAAATAGCCATAGACCCCGAAGGCACTGCGGAAGGTCTTTTCGAACCACCGGTCCTTATGGATGATCCGCGCCAGGGTGATCCCCCGTTCTTTCATAGAGAGACTGGAATGCTGCTTTTCCAGAGGAGTATTCGGATTAAACAGGGGAGCGGCCATCTTGATTCGCATCTGCATGATTTTATCGTTGCGGTCCAAGCCATTGATACGATAATCGGCAGCGATCTTCACCGCCAGCAGGGACAGCCCGACGAGACAGACGGCGACGACCCGGCGCAGCAGGATGCCGCGCTCCCCTTTCTCGGTCCTCAGCCAGATTGTCAGCAGGATTACCCACAACAGGAAAGCGGTATAGACAAGAAAATTCTTCTTCAGCAGGAACAGCAGACCAAAGACCACGGCGGCAATCAGCAGACTTCCCCACTGCCTCAACCCTTCCCGCCGCATCAGGAACCGGTTGAGGGCGCTGCCCTGAACGACGACCTGGCAGCCGGCGAAGAACGATACGGTAACGGCGAAGGCGTCGGAGTTGCAGTAACTGAACAGGTACCACACCTGGGGACTCAGCAGCAGCGGCATGGCGACCAGACGGGAATCCGGTACCCGCAACGTGAACAGCAGGATCAGGCCAAGCAGAATGAGATTGAAGATGCGAAAGGCATGATGATCATCGAGCCTGAGCGGGGCAATAATCTCCGCCGATCTTGCCACAGAGGAGGTAGGAGATTTCGCTGTTGTTCAGCCGGGAAACTCCATACGGGCTGTATGAATTAGCCACCGCCGGGTCGCCGATCGCCGGTGGCAGCCAGTGCTCCTGATAATATCGCGCCGCGGCGATATGGACATATCTCATCCGGGTGAACGTTGCGCTCGCTGATCAGCGCCATGGTGACGGCGAACAGGAAGACCGCAAACAGCAGAAGCGGGATGTAGCGGAAGGCGAAACCAAGATGGTGGGTCGAACTGTAGAGCAGGAGGATGACCGTGCAGATGAGGATAGAGCCGACAATGGCACTGTACCAATCAAACGTCTCGGCGACGGCTTGAATCTCGAGGAGAAAATTCGGATCTCTGCCGCTGGAAACTGTCTCCAGCTTATCCGCGACGGTTGCATGCTGCTCGATCTGGTCAAGCGGTTTGAGCCGGGCGAAATCCTCGCTCGAGGTCAAAACGATCTCCTTGAGGCCGTTCTGGCGGATCCGGATTTCCTCGATCGTGCTCTTGCCGACATATTCCTGCGGGTCGATGCGAAGAGAAGCGATATTCTTGAGATCCGTCAGGAAGAAGGTGTATTGCAGGCGGTCGGGCTTAACCAGAACCTGGGCCATTTTCTTTTCGGAAAAATTTTCCCCGGCCTCGGCCCAGTAGATCTTGAACACTGTTCGCTTGTCGACGTGGATGATCAGGTCGACATGGGCCCGATTGACGAAGAAGCCATAGAACGCGGCACAGGCCGCGAGACAGACGACGACAATGAACCAGTGCCGTCGGAATTGGAGAAGGAGTTTTTCCATTACCGCCTATTTTTCTGATTTTTCAGAAACATATAGAGCGAATGCAAACGGTGTTCGTAACGGATCAGAACCGTGAACAGCGGCCGCCCGAGCAGATGGAGGATCGCCAGCACCACCAGACAACGCACCCCTCCCCCGCCGCCGAGATTACCGATGGGGATGATCCGGTTGAGCATCAGCAGCCTCGTCACCCGTGGGAATTCAAACCCGGCGAGGTCGAAACGCCTCGACATGACGGAGGTTGTGTCATTCTTTGATGCGTTCACGCAAATGCCTCAGAAAAAATCGCAACCGCAGGAACGGGTCGATCGCCAGCCGCCACAGGGAGGAATCCCAGAGATGGCGGCCCCCTTTGACATGTACCTTTTTTGGCACATGTCGGCCATAGAAATCATCGAGATGGTGCTGGTGCCGGATCCTCGCCACTTCCCGGCGGCGCGGGAAGGCGAGCTTGCCGGCCAGCAGACAGTTCAGCCACGGCTTGTAATCCGGCAACGAGTAGCCGAGCAGGGCCGAGGCCGCGCCGTAGCGGGCGGCGCCATCGAACACCCCCTGCTGCAGCGGCGAAAAATACCGGTCCTGCTGCAGTTCGGCCTGGCCGGTATCGTCGTCGGTGCCGCGAAACTGCAGCTCATACCCCTCCGCGGTCAGCTTGTAGCCGTTGAGCGTCGGATGCGGGGCGCGGCAGGCCTCTTCGAACAGGTCGCGGGCGTAGAGGATGGTGCTGCCGGCCATGTCGAAGCGGTTGCGGTCGTAGATCACCCCCTCGATGATGTTGCCCGCCGCGGTCGGATAGGGAATGCCGCGGGTCGCCGCAAAGAGGAAGCCATGGCAGACCGGGCAGTCGTCCCGATGCTGCACCGCCTCGTAGAGGAAGCGCTGGATGGTGCCGAGCCAGCCGATATCGACCAGGGCCACCTGGCGGTGGTCGAAGAAGCCGACATCGGCCAGATAGCGCTGCAGGGCCTTCCCGGCATCGGCGACCTGGCGCTTGACCTCCGCCTGGAAATCCTGATCCTCCAGCAGTTCGTAAAACCGCACCTTGTCCCAGGGGACATAGCCGTCATGGAGGTGGCTGAGGCAGGTGTCGACCGCCAGCTCATGGCGCTGCAGGTGCGGCGCCAGCGCGGCGACGTCGAGGTTGAAGATCCGGCAGAGGTCGCGGAAATCGCGGTTGCCGGGCGGCAGAAAGGCGATATCGGCATTGGCCCGGGTCAGGCCCTGATGGGCGCAGCTGGCCCCGGCCAGGGCCATCCGGCTGACGTAGAGATACTCGATCTCCGGCAGTCGGCCGTCGGGGAAAAGATACGGCATCGCCTGTTCCCAGAAGCGCTTGAAGGTCCAGCCCTCGCGCGACAGGAAAAACACCTTGCCGATGCCGCGGACCCGGCACTGTTCGGCGATGTGCTGGACAAATCCGCCCAGCAGCGGGGCGAGAAAGTTGAACCCCTCGGCATACAGTCCGGGACGCTCGACTATTTTCCCCTTCGAGCGGCTGCATCAACTGCTGCAGCGCCCGTCCCCGCCAGAACGGGCGGCCGCCGCTGTAATTGACATAGCGTTTGACGATCGCCTTGCGATACTTTTCGGTGGCGTCGTGGAGCACGAGGGCCGTGATCCCGGCCTCGGCCGGCCGCAGGCCGTCGGACACCGGATTGTCGCCGACATGCAGCCACTTGCGGCCGGCCAGGGCGAACCGGTCCCGAACCAGCGCGTAGCCCTTGCCCGAGGCCTTGGCGAGAAAGGTATCGGCCGAGGAGATTACCGCCTCGACCTGATGAAGAAAACCGGCATGGTCGACCAGGACTCGGAGATGGGTCGCCGGCAGGTAGATGTCGGACAGGATGAAGATCCTCTTGCCCGAGGCGGCCAGATCCCGCAGCCAGTCGACCATCTCGCGACGGGGCACGAGCATGCTGTTCTCCATCATCAGCTCGTAGTCCGTCACTTCCGGCAGCAGGGCGCCCCCCTTGTCGGCGCCGAAGATCTCCACCAGGGTTTCGAGCATGAACTGCGGGTAGCAGGCCTCGTGATCGACGAAATTCTTCGCCGTTTCCAGACGATGCTGCTTTTCGATGTCGTCGCGGAGCTTCTGGACCTTCTGCCACGGCCAGGGCTGCCCGGCCTCAACGGTTTTGGCGGCGATGAACCGGGCCACCGGCAGCTTGACCAGATCGGGATCATGGATCCGGCGCACCAGCAGGGTGTCGAAGAGATCGAAGGAGACGACATCGACGCCGGCCGCCAGTTCCCGCCCGCGCTGGATCAGCGCCTCGATGGCATAGAATTTCTCGAAGCTCATTGCGACCCGGCCTGCAATGTGGGGAGTTCGACAGCGCTCATGCCAGCCTCTTGCGCAGCCAGGTCTTCAGGCTCCGCACCAGTTGCCGGGCGGCCGGCCGCACCCCCTGCTCGCCGGTCGGCTGCAGCGCGGCCCGCACCGCCTGCAGTTCCTGCTCGAGTTCAACGAGCCGATCGGCCCCGGCCGCGACATAGCCCCGCTGCGCCGCCGGGATGACCTCCAGCAGGTATTTGCGGATCAGGTCCTGGTCCTGCAGTCGCCCGGCAATCGCCGCCTCGCCGAGGGTGTTGCCGGCATGAATGCGGTAATACAGCAACTTTTCATCCTGAAGGTACTGCACCTTGCCCGGGTTGGCCAGCAGCATCCGGAAGATGTAGTCGTAGTCGTGGAGGTAGCGGAGCGAGCAGAACTTCCCCACCGCCCTGACCGCCCGGGTGGTCATGAACAGGTTCGAGGTCGTGACCATGAAATTGCCCTTCAGGAAGGCGGTGTAGAGATCGCCGCACTGCCGGTAGAACGCCCGGTTCTTCTGGTGCCACAGGTTCCAGCCGAAGGCCGGGTCGGTGAACTCCACCCCCTCGTCGGAGATCGGGATGACATCGGTGAACAGGCATTCGGCACCGGTCTCATTGCGGTATTCCACCAGGCGCTGCAGCCGGTCCAGGGCATAGACGTCATCGGAATTGAGGATGGCGGTATATTCGCCCCGGGCCAGGCCCAGCCCCCGGTTGATGGTGTTGAAGGCATCCTGGTTTTCCTGGTGGTAGTAGGACAGGCGGGGATCGGTGTAGCTCTGCACCACTTCGCCGGTGCGGTCGCGGGAGCCGTCATCGATGACGATCAGCTCGAGGTCGGCGCAGGTCTGGCTCAGGACGCTCTCGACGGCGGCGCCGACGAACCGTTCGTGATTGTAGGCCGGGATGATGACGGAAACAAGGGGTACGGACATAATTCACAACTATCGCTCTGGCTGGGAAAGGTCAACAAGGAGAAGGGGCACCCCGGAATCTGGCACACCTTCTCACAACGGCGGTGGAAGCACGGCACGGAATGGGTTCTTCGTAATGAAATCCAACCGGGAAGTCAAGCTATTCTTGGGGGAAAGCCCCGACCCCTGCCCCCTCATCCACGTTAGGAATCGGCGCCGGCGAACCAGGCCAGGAACCTTGCCGGGTCAATCCCGGCTTCACAGGCTGCCCCCCGGTTGTAGTACGGGTCTCCCTGCACCAGTTCCGCCCGCCATTGGTCCTGAAAGGCCTGCCGCTCCCTCTGCCACGAATCTTCCGTCCCGGTCGGTGCATAGCCCCTGTCGCCGCGCAGATGCAGGCGGCAGTACGGGGTATAGTAGGACTTGAAGCCGGCGGCCAGACACTTGAAAGCAAGATCATGCATGGCGAAAAGATCGGGGAAACGGGCGGCGTCGAAACCGTTGCAGGCCGCAAACAGGTCGCGGTTGACGGCGCAGCAGTCCCAGGCCGGCGCCCAGACGTTCTGGGGACAGTGACGGCCGTTGAGCAGGACGGAGGCCTGCTGCACAAACCGGGCGTAATACCAGGGGGAATGGTTGTCGATATCGGGGATCGGTGTGACCTCAGGGACATCGGCATCATCGCCGTCGACCCGCCCGGCAACGATCCCGGTATCGGGCCGCTGGCAGTATTCCACCAGGGCCGAGAGCCAATAGCCGTCGTCTATGGCGAGATCGTCACGGACAAAAACGACATAATCGCCGTCGCAATGCGGCAGGGCCTGATTGTAACAGGCGGCAAGCCCGGCCTGCCGGTCGGCGACAAGCAGCCGCACCGGCTGATCGAGGGCCAGCAGCTGCTCCTCCAGCCCGGCATCGATGATCTCGGGGTCGACGACGAGGACCACCTCGTAGTTGGAGTACTCCGTTCTCTGCAGAAGGTTCTGGATCCATGTCCTGAGCCCGTCCCGATCGCCGGTCCAGCGGCTCACCAGCGACAGCAGCGGCAGCAGGTACAGCTCCCTTTGCACCCGGTAAAAATATTTGAGATCGGTGGGGAGGACCTCGGCCTCGATCTCCTGCCGCTGCAGGGCGTCGACCACCGACCGGCGGCCGGCCTCGTCGGCGTAGTCCTTCTGGCTGTGGTTGATACTGGTCGAGGTCTCTGACGCCCGCCAGTGATACAGGACTTCGGGAATGTGGTCGATGCGCTCCGCCCCTTCGGCCAGTCGGAGGAAGAGATCGTAATCCTGGGCTCCGGACCTGTCCTCGGTGCAGCCGCCGACCTTCTGCCACAGTTTTTTTGCGGTGACGACGAAGTGGGTGACATAGTTATGGCAGAGCAGCAATTCCGGGTTGTAGTCCGGCTTATGGAAGATGCTGAAACGGCGGCCGTCGTCGCCGATCAGGTCCTCGTCGGAATAGAGCAGGTCGGCGCCGGTTGCCGTTATCGTCTGCACATTCCGGAACAGACAGTCGGACGCCAGTTCATCGTCATTGTCGAGGAAGCCGAGATAGTCACCGTCGGCCAGCGCCGCGGCGGCGTTGGTGGCGCCGGCGATGCCGCGATTGGTCTCCAGAAAGATTATCCTGATCCGTTGGTCCCGCGCCGCCCACTCCTCCAGCAACGGCCTGACGTGCGGCAGAGTGCTGCAGTCGTCGGCGAGACAGAGCTGCCAGTGGGGATAGCTCTGGTAGAGGACGGAGCGGATGCAGTTGTTGAGGTGATGGGCGGCGGCATTGTACACCGGAACAACCACGGAAATTGTCGGTTTCTGCGGCAGCTCGGCGATCTCGCGGTTCGGGTACAACCCCTGGCCCACTCCCTCCGCCAGAAAATGCCCCAACGGCGAGGCCGGGCTATCCGCCAGGTAGCGCTCTTTATAGTAAACAGGATCGAACCAGGCGCAGGGACGACGTCCCTCCTTCTCTCCTGTTTTGAGATAATGGGCGAGCGGGTCTTCCTCTTCGCCGATCTTCTCTTCAAGACTGTTTCGATAGAAGAGAGGGTCGAACACCGGGATCGGGCTCTTGCCTTCGCGGATGCCGTAGTCGAGGTAGTGGCGGAGAAGATCTTCCGCTTCGGTCGCCAGGACCGGGGTTCGATCGAGGTACCATTGGGGATCGAAGAACGGTGACGGTTGTTTGCGTTCGCTGCCGCCATGCCTTACGTAATGGACGAGAGGATCAACTCCGGATTCGGTGATTTCCGGATATTTCCGGGAATAGAAACGAGGGGCGAAATAGGGTATGGGCTGTCGTCCCTCCTTCGACCCCTTTGTTATGTAATGGGTGAGCGGATTGATACCGGTAAAATTCACATCATCATTGACTTGCGCGTAATACAGAGGATCGAAGTAGGGATTCGGCCTTCTGCCCTGCCGCCATCCTTTCGTCATGAAATGGGTCAGCGGTTCGCCATCGATCTTTTCTGCCTCCGGAAACTGGCTGCGATAATAGCGCAGATCGAACAGCGGCCCGGGCGATCGTTCTTCTTTCCAGCCGTTTCGATAGTAATGAACGAGTGGATCTCCCCCCAGGGAAGCGACATCAGGATTTTCTCCGACATAGAATTCCGCATCGAAAATTCCGGATTTTTTAATTTTTTTAAAACCGGGATGGGTGAGAGCGAACCATAGGGTGGCGATTTTTCGGGGCAATGAATTCATCATCGATCAAGAGCGAAGGAAGGAATGTGGGATACGTACACTGCCGCATGGAGAGAGGCAGCGCGAAACACGTCGACGACCTCAGGTCTGCGGATGGCGGAACGACCGCAGGACGGACTGGAAAAGCCCGGCCTCCTTCAAGGCGGTATTTTCCTTTTCCAGCACAGTCAACCGATTTCTCAGGGAGCCTGCAATCTGCACCAGGGCATCTTCTCCCAGTGCCAGAAAACGTAGAACAACACGTACGCGAACCAGGCCGTTCAGCTGCACAGGGCGACATCCGAGAAAAATCTGGGGATCGGGGCTGTCGAAATACAGCCTGTTCGCCTCCCGCAGACAACAGTTGCTGCCGAGTTGGTCGAGATCGAGGTCAAACATGCCGTGGTCATTTTCCAGTGTAATCCGGTCCAATTCAACTATAGCATAGCTGTCGACCGGATCGAAGCGCAGGGCCTGGATATTGTGAAACTCACTGGTCCGGAAATCAATGGCCAGCGTCCCCGGCTCGATCTTTCGCGCGACGCTCGAGGCGTCACTGACTCCCGCGCCGGTGTCGACATAGAGCCGGCTGGTATAATATGCCTCCCGGACGGTCAGCAGGCGATCGATCCACACCTCGATGTTGCGGGCAAAGAGGTCCTGATGGCGTTCAAAAATCCGCTTGAACATCGCCACTTTCTGCCATTTTTCCTTGCTGCGGACCATCGAGTCGGAGGCCACCCGGTAATAAAAGAGCGGTTCGGGGATCCGGTACACGGCCCTGCCCTGTTCGATCAGGGACAGCCAGAAATCGTAATCCTCCCAGCCATAGATCATGCCGGGATCATAGCCGCCGACACGTTCCCAGTCGCTGCGGCGAAACATCGCGGTGCAGAAGATGACGTTGTCCTGCAGCATCTCGGCCAGGGAATATTCCGGCAGATTCCACTCCGTTTCGACCGCCCCGAAAAGCCGGGCCCGGCAGTAGACGATGCCGACGGTGGGATCGGATTCGAGTTTTGCAACGGCTTTTTCGAGGTAATGCGGGCCGATTCGATCATCGGCATCGAGGGGAAGGATGTATGTGCCGGAAGCCTGCCTGATGCCGTTGTTGCGGGCGGCGGCGAGCCCCTGGTTGACGGTTGTCAGTACCCTGACCTTGTCTTTTCGATATGTCTGCCAGCAGTTCGTTGGTGAACGGATCGGTCGAGCCATCATTGACCACGATGATCTCAAAATCCTGAAACGTCTGAGCGAGGACCGAATCTACCGCCTCGTCCAGAAATTGCCCCTGGTTGTAACAGGGTATGACCACGGAAACGGTCGGCATTTATAATGCGGATACCTCAGGAGAAGACATTGTATTTGAGAATGCACCAGAAGGCCCGGAAACCATCCCGCCAGCCGATTTTTTTTCCATCCTGGTACGAACGTCCGCTGTACGATATGCCTATTTCATAAATTCTGCAATTCTGCTTCGCCACTTTGGCGGTAATCTCCGGCTCAAAACCGAACCTGTCTTCGCAGATCGTAATGTTCTCGAGAACCGGTTTTCTGAAGACCTTGTAACAGGTCTCCATATCGGTCAAATTGATGTTGGTGAACATATTGGAAAGCAATGTGAGGACCTTATTGCCGACGCTGTGCCAGAAATAGAGCACCCGGTGGGCCTCGGAGCCCTGAAAGCGCGAACCGTACACCACATCCGCCTTTCCTTCGAGGATGGGGGCTAACAGTTTCGGATACTCTTTCGGGTCATATTCCAGGTCGGCATCCTGGATCAACACGATATCTCCCGTGGCCCTGGCAAAGCCGGTGCGGAGGGCCGCCCCCTTCCCCTGGTTGATACCATGGAACACCTTGACGACCATGGGATCTTCGGGGAGATTCCGGATCAGTTCGCGGGTGCCGTCGGTCGAGGCATCGTCAACCAGGATGATCTCCTTTTCCAGCGGCAGATCGACAGCCTGGACATGCGAAATGATGGTTTCCAGTGTTCCCAGTTCATTGTATATCGGGATTACTATCGAGAGCTTGTTCAATGGCTCTTTATTTGCGTCCATAGACTTTCTAGCTGTTCATAGACATAGCACCGCGCCAGATCCAGAGCCTGAAATGTCTTCATCGTCCGTGGCAGAAGTGAGCAGATTCCATGTATGGGGAACGAACACAATCAGCAACAGCGGCATCGTCTGGACCGTGAGTCGGTCCCAGGATGTTCCGATCTGCCAGTATATGTCATCGTTATGAAAGACAACGATCACCAGGTAGCCTAGCAGCATACCCAGCGGCAGCATCAGGTCTGTGCGGTAACCTTTTTTTACGCAACCGAACACGGCATACACACATGTCACCCATAACACAATGTTCCAGCGCTTGATTTCACTCCACATCCCGAAGATACTCTCAACGGCTTTCGGGATTCGATCGGCAATCCGCAGAAAATTCTCATGATCAAGATGGAGTCCGGCTGTAGCATGGGAGCCAAGTTTGAGAACAATTTTAATCCAATACAACCAGGGGAAATAGAGAACGAAAAAACACGACGCAAAGAGGGCCAGGGCCGGCAGGCGTTGTTTCCCAGGCGTCAGCAGAATCCAGAAGGATGCCAGAACGGTAAAAAGCAGGCCTTCGTTCTTGGTGTAGGCGGCACCGGCCGCAAGTACCGCGGCAACGACAAGAGGAATGCGTGAATTGCCGGATCGCCAGAGCCTAAGGCTGCCGATGCACGATACGGTCAACATCCAGAACGGTGTTTCGGCATAGGACCAGGAGGCGATCAAGGGCGTCATGGGCATTGAAACAAAGAGTGCCCCACCGAGCAGTCCAAGGTCCTTGCGACCGGTAGTGCGTGCAATGATGATCACCATTTCCCAGATACAGAGCAGGAAAAATACCCCTGCCCAGCCCCGGCTCCACATCTCTTCCCAGCCCCCGCCAAGCCAACCGGAGAAGGCCCAGACCGATGGCCACAGTAGCGGATAATCGGCATGACCGAAATAGCTGACATCAAACAGCGGTCCGTGTCCAAGGGCAAGAACCTTCGCCTTTGCCGCCCAGATGGCCCATGCATCCCAGTCGTCCGGAACAACAATGACGGACATCAGCAGAACCCAGAGCACGCTCAGGGCAAGTATGCCGATAAGGAATATATTTAAAACTTGATTAAAAGGCCGACGACGAACAGTAAAATCATCATGGATTCCGCAATTTATAGAACATGCAGAAACAACGCCCTTTCTCCGTACTTTCCCTGTAGTCAGAAAGATCCAACTCAACAGACCAGTAGCGGCAAGGAGATAAAAAGCTGGAACTGCCGTCGAAAACAGCGCCCGTGAGACAACGACGACCCCCATGAGCAAAAGACTGGTACAGCCGAACATTTCAGGAAAACTGAATGGGAGAGAGAGAAGACTTCTTTGCAAGACAAGGGTCATTCCCGAGACGGCAATCAATGAAAAAATCACACCCATAAAGGGGAAGCGATTGGGTCGCGGTGCCGCCTGTCCGTCTTGGATACCGACTGGGGAAAAGGTTCCGTCTGCATCAATTGAGTAGATATCCGATCCGGCAGGAATCCTTGGTATCAGAAGGTATTTGAGATATGACAACTGGTTATGGTCGCCGGTTGTCGAATAGGAAACATCCTTAGGCCAACTGGCCTGAATGCGGTCATAAGCGCCCAGGAGAACCTCAGACAACCCGGAATTCTGCCAGACAGCCAGTCGCTGTTCATCAATGGTTTTACCTAAATAATTAACCCGTTCCCGATCCCACCAGAGTTTATACATCCCGCCCAGCGCCGCAAGCGTCACTGCACTCCAGACAGCAAGCAATGCTATCAACAGATAGCGACCGAGACGTTTACTCTGCATTGTGTCCCTGAGGACTGGCGCTCTTCTTATCGGGAAGATGACTCAAGGCCTCCTTCCGGGTCAATTCAGAGATATTCTGCTCAATCTTTTCAATCGCGGACAAGAGCTTGAAAATGAGGAGGAAGACGAGAAGGAACCCGGTCAGGATCACTGCATTGATATTCCCTTCGATCCCGATGAATCTGGCAACGATCATCGTCGAATTCGGATATATGGCAACAATCGCCATGCCTCCCCAGACGATGAGGCGCACGGCAAGTTTGAGGAAGGTCTGGCCGGTTTCCCGCTTCAGGAATTCTCTTGTCCCCTGGAAGAGCATGACAGAGGAAATGCAAATGATAATAATCTGATACAGATGAATTTTCATAATCGGTACGTTATTGAAGAAATTAGACGAGCATGCTCCAGATCATGCGAACAAGGGTCTTGAGCCCGTTAACAAATCCCTGTTTCTGCGGCTTTCCCATGGAATATTCGGTATACCGAACCTTTATCGGCACTTCGGCGAATCGCAATCTGTTGTTATTGATTTCGCGAATAACCTTGCTATCATACTCGTATTTGTCGGCCTTTGTATCAATGATCGTTGCGGCATAACGTGAATAGGCGCGGAAACCGGACTGGCTGTCGGAGACATGCAGTCCGTATAACAGCCATGTCACAATATTGCCGATCTTGTTGGCAATTATTTTAATGAACGGCATTTCGCCCTTCACCTTCGGGCGCGTTCCAAGCACGACATCGCAAGTCCCAGTCAACTATCGGTCTGAATCAACGCCTCGATATCGGTCGGGTCGTGCTGCCCATCACCATCCATGGTCACAACAATATCGGCACCAAGCCTGTTGGCTGCAACAATCCCTGTTTTGGTGGCAGCACCCTTACCGCGGTTGATCTTGTGACGGAGGGCGATCACGCCGGGATATGAGGCCGCCTTTTCAAAGGTTGCATCTTTGCTGCCATCGTCAACGACAATTATCTGATACTCCCCGGTATTTTGAATCTCCCGGATGACATCGGCAATGACCTCCGATTCATTATATGCCGGTATGACGATTGCGACAGTATATCCCATCAGTTTTGAATTAATGATATTTTTCTATTATAAATTTAAAAATAGATGACACCGTTTGCCTCGATGATTCTTCCTTCTACAGAATCGAGAACATATACCCCTTTTGCCTCACCAGGATCAAGCCTTAGATTTCCTACTTGAAAATCATTGGGGAGCAGAAAGAAAAGGGTGTTCATGCCTGGTTTCACCGCTGACCGTACAGAATGTTTTTGATCGAACTCGTTGTTTTTCCAACTATAATAAATTCTTGCAACGGTATTCGATTGACTGTTCAAACAGACCTTTAATGCTATGCGATCATTTTTTTTCTTTTTTATTCCTGTGATAGCTGGGAGCAGCAAGGCGGGATCATTCGATTGTGTTGACAGAACAAGAGAATTATTTTGAAAATTCAAAGAGGTATCGTTAATCGGCTGAAAGAGACTTAACGTTTTTTTATCTGTATATTGAAAAATTGGAGTGCCATTATTATACATGGCTTCCCTCTTGAGGATCTTGTGTCTCTCTGCTTCTTCCAAGATCTTATATACTTGAGGTTGAATCAATAGTCGGTATTTTGCTACTCCATACTCATTCAGATGCACTCCATCACTGAAATACGACGACGGAAGACGAATATAAACGCCTTCAAGCACATGCAGATCAGGGTACTGATTGCCAAGTTGCTTGAATAAAGACATGGAATTTTCAACCGCCCGATGAAAGTCGTTATTCAATTCCATAGTCGGGGGAGGTAAATAATAGAGTGATACTCCATAACGCGTTAGTTCCTTTAATATCCTATTCAAGTAGTATTGAGAAATAGACTCGTGACGGTTTGATTCTATTTTTTCTTTTATTACGTCAAAGATCCCATACATTTTTTTAACTTGGTTTTGATTATCAGGTACTCCAGAATAAACATTGCTGTTGGCAAACCCTACCAGAAGTTGCTGCAGGTGGAGACGATATTTAAAAGTATTGAAAATATTATAGGAAATCATCTTTACGGTGAAGACCGGATCCAGCTTTACTTTGAAGAGCTCAAAAATTTCATCCCATTTTGTAAAACATCGCTGAATATAGTTTTCAGTAAGCAACTGATTTAAATTTCCAGAGGAAGGGGATCGATCGCAGATAATCACCGCCCCCGGAACCTTGTTATTCTCAAGAAATCTTTTTAAAAAGAAGAATTGCCCGGCAGTTTCAGTTGCCTGGTTACATGCCAATTTTGCGACACTCCCCTTTTTAAATTTCCAGTCGGCGAAAATTCCACGTCCAACACTGTCCCCTAATATCACGACATCTTGATTCATATTCTTTTTCTGTAATGCACGAAGGGTCCAATCAACTTCGTGGCTTACAAAAGAATTCAAGTACGGACGAACGACAATTTCGATAGCAATGACAGCGATTATTGCTATGCCTGCAGCCATCGATATGAAACGAGGAGCAAAGTCCTTCAAATATCGGCTCATGATTCACGTGCTGTCAGAATTGGAAATAGATAAACGATTGAGCATTGTTGAATCCGAAAATAACAACCATATAAAACAGAAAGACATAGGATCCTGCCCGAAAATACAGCGGCCAGTCAAAGACCGGGGTCAGATTCTTTGTGGTATATTGGAAATACTGGTAACAAATTGGAATCGTGGAATAGAAAAAGAATTTCTGAATCAATACAGCCTGTTCTGCATCGAAACTGATATAAAAGTTGAACAGCAATGAATTGAACAGGGAAAGCAGATGCGTCAACGATTCAGAACGAAAGATCATCCAACCCAGACAAATCAGATGGAAAAAAAGAATACGCCTGAAAAAAAGCGGCAGGCGGGAAAGAGCATTTTGAAATACAAAATATATTGTCAGCAATAGGCCATGGAAACCGCCCCACAACAGAAACATCCAGCCTGCCCCATGCCACAACCCACCCAGGAACATTGTCAGAAAGAGATTTCTCACCGTCAGAACTGTTCCGAAGCGATTTCCTCCCAAAGATATATAAAGATAATCACGGAGCCAACTGGAAAGGCTTATATGCCACCTTCTCCAGAATTCACTCGGATTTTCTGAAAAATAGGGGGCATTGAAATTGGTCACAAGTTGAAAACCCATCAGACCGGCAATTCCTTTTGCCATATTGGAATAACCGTCAAAATCAGCAAAAATCTGAAATGCGAAGGCATAGGTTGCAATCAGTACGTTCAGACCATTCTCGTTGTGATCAGTATAAACATTGTCGACCAAGACAGCGAGGTTGTCGGCCACAACCACCTTCTCGAAAAGACCAAACAAGACCAGAAAGGCACTGGCTTTAAAAAGTGCAGGGGATATCTTCCTCTCCCCCATTATCTGAGGCAGCAGATGGCCCGCTCGTTCAATTGGTCCGGCAAGGATTATAGGGAAAAAAGAGACGTAAAGGGCAAAATCAAAAAAAGACGAAGCAGGCTCTATTTTTCTGCGATAGACATCTATCGTATAACTGAGTGTTTGAAAGGTATAGAATGAAATACCAACAGGCAGAACGATATTCAGTACGTTGGAGATATCTCCAAGTCCAAACCACGATAAAAGGACATTCAGGCTCTCGACAAAAAAATTAAAATATTTAAAAAAACCTAAAATTCCAAGACTTGAGAATACACTAAAAAAAAGCCAGCCTTTTCTTGCTTTTTGTGTAGTACTGTCTCCAATCTTTGCCGCTGAAATATAATTTATTATTGTGTAGGTCATCAAAAGGGAAAGAAATCGATAATCCCATGCCGCATAAAAGACATAACTCGCAACAAGAAGTAACCTGTTTTGCCATCGATGACTGAAACAACAGTACATGACAAAAAAGACTGAGAAAAAAACCAGAAATGAAAAGCTGTTAAATTGCATTTCTCTCGTTCAATAGCTGTGGTCTGCTGTATTGCTTAAATCCAGATTTCCTTCCGATTTAAACTCAGGTTTAGTGTAAACGAATTAACAATGAATCTACTGGATGATCTATGAACTTGTTTGTAGTATCTGAGTGAGTAATGTACTAAATTCACAAATATTTTTGATAATATAGTCAGGGGTTGGTTCTGGTTTAATGTGGCTATCTCCAGAATTAATCCATACGCTTGTTATTCCATAGTCGTTAGCTCCTTTGATATCCGAATCTAATTTATCTCCAACATGAATCGCTTCATATGGTTTACAATTGGCTTTTTTACAGGCAAGTTCGAAAATAAAAGGATGAGGTTTTTCATATTCAATGGCTCCGCCTAAGATGATATCGTCTACATATTGATGCATCGCCACTTTTTTGATTTTCGGTTCTTGAGAAAAGAGGGGGCCATTACTAACCAAAATGAGTTTGAATTCTTTTTTTAGTTCTAAGAGCATGTTTTGTACATTAGGAAAAAAAGAGAAATGTTTTATTCTTAAGGCCATAAATAATTCTGCATAAATATTCAAATTGTTTAGATAAGTTTTTTCCCCAAGTACTTTTTCAATTGTTTTTTCTAATAGTTTTGTTCTAAATCCAGATTCGGTCTCATGAGGTTTTTTTTGCCATCCTGGACGGTTCCTATTTTCTCCATAAATTACCTTTAGATACATCTCTCCTATTTTAATAGCAGCATCATAATCAAAATCAGAGGTTAGTATTTGCTGGAAATCTTTCACGCCTAATCGATCAGCACGATCTGTATCGCAGAGAGTGTGATCCATATCAAGAAAAATTGCGCGAATCTTCACGGTTCGAGTATTCCAAAAAAAGGAATGAAATGTGCCTCTGTTAACCAGATCAACGCCCAGCACATGTCATCCGGCCATTATACTTCTTCATGGAGAGAATTGAATACACCAAGCTGGTACGAAAGACGAGCCAGGAAAATGACAGGCAAACAGGGAAGCAGTTTTCCGGGCCTGGCCTCAAGCAGCCAGACCACTGTCAGAAAACAGCTGTATGGCAGCATCAGCAACCAATATATTTTGTATTTCCATGCCATTAACATCATCCTAGCGACCCAAGAGACAGCATCATGATGGCGTCTCTGGACCGTCAGGCCGGATGCCTTGCCGTATTTCCAGGCCGATCGGAGAATTGCCTGAAAATTTCCCCGCCGATGGTCATGGAGCACTTCGATATCAGGGGTGAACCAGCACAGCCATCCACCAGTACGAAGCTTCAGACTGAAATCCCAGTCCTCCGACGCCAGCAGCTGTTCGTCAAAGCCGCCGACAGCCTCAAACGCCTCACGCCGGACGGCCAGCGCCGCCGACCCGAGGCCAGTCGTCTCTCCTTCTTTCTCTGCCTGATACGCTGTAAAAAGCGCCTGGTCGGCACAGCGGTTCCAGAAAGTCGCATCGCAGGCAGTAACCCGGCAGCCGACGGCGCCGACATTCTGTCTCGTCCGCAGGACCCGCTCCATATCTTGCAGCAGGTTATTGGGGGCAAGGCAGTCATCATCGAGAAAACACAGAAACCTTCCGCGGGCTTCTCGTACGCCGAGGTTTCGCATCCTTCCAGGAGGGAACAACCTGCCAGTAGACACGACCCGAACAACCGCGGCAGTCTCCGGTGGAAGTGCGGCAGGATCGGGAGTCACGACAAGTACCTCGTAAACTTCCGGCGGCAGGTTTTGAGTTCTCAACGACCGGACCGTCTCGGCGACCCTGTCAGGTCGGCCTGAAGGGATGACGACGCTCCAGTTAATTGCTGCCATCGGTCTGCATACGACGTTTCCAATGCACTATGCCATAAAGCCTTCCCACGACATAGGCCATATAGATCCTGGCCTGAATCGTCTTTGTTGAAGACATGCCAAGCCCCATTGCCAACATTGTGTTTTTTGAGAAGCGGAACAACTGATCACCCCTTCCAGCTTCCTTCACCGCCGATTCGATTCCACCCGCTCCTGAAAGGGATGCGGTCCCTTGAAGTGTTCGTGCCATCACATAATCGGTGACTCCGCCCCAAAAATACCTGGAATAGAACCATCCGGGTTGTGTTCGTTCGCGGCCGACAAAATGGTGGATACAGATCTTCGGATGATAATACAGCCCCCAACCGGCCTGTTCGATCCGGTATTGCAGCTGGGTTTCCTCCCCGGAGAGGAGACCGCTGGCTCCGCGGCCGAGTCGTTCGTCAAATCCGCCGAGCTTGTTGAGTACGGCGCGCGGGAAAAAGCTGTTTCCCCCTCCAAGTCGTTCGGCTTTGATGAGTGGCCTGGGAAGGTTCCCCCAGTAAAGATACCCGAGGGGCACAGCAAGTTCATCGTCAACCCAGGCCGGCCGTGCAGTTTCCCAGGCCAGCTGGATCGGCCCCCCAACCCAGCCCGGTCCTGGCGTGACTGACCGGAAGACCTCCAGGGCGGCGCTTATCCAGGTTGAGTCGGCAACGGCATCATCATCAATATAACCGACATACTCGCCCAGCGCATGGCGCCAACCGGTATTGCGAGCCCGGGACAAACCGGCGACAGGTTCGTCAAGAACGCGGATTGCCCCCCTTTCGACAAGAGGCTTGAGGATTTCTCCAGTCCCGTCGGTCGACCCGTTGTTGACCACAAGGATCTCATAACTTTCCGGATCTGCCTGTTGCTGCAACAAACTTTCGACACAGGCGAGGATGAACCTCTCCCGATTGCGGGTGCAGATAATCGCCGTAAGTAGTGGTCGAGGTCCATTCATAATGCCAGCGTCGATTTTTCCGCCATTTCCCAATCGAGAATATGGGCATGCTTCGCACAACTTCCCGACCAGTTGATGGCATTGCCGCAGCAGTGGCATTCGGGGACAATATCCTTCCCCTTGGCTCCCAGGTTGCTGGAACGGACCGCCTGCCAGAAAGGGTTGTTCCAGAATTCCTGCCGGTGCTGCTCGAGGATATTCCCGCTCCTGTATTGTCCTGCATCCACTTTTGGCTTGAACAGGATCTCACTGGCCGCGACACGGATACACATCGCCATTGAAATTGATGAAGAGTGATTTCCACGCCTCGCAGCAATCACGCGTCTTCTCAACCGTGTGGTCGAACAGTGTTCCGTGATCAAATACGATACCTGAGGCTTTTGCCAGTTTCTCTGCCTCAATCACATTTTCGTTGGCAAGTTGCTGGTGATAATAGAGCGAGTCCTCTTCCGGCAGCTGATTGGAGCGGCCCTGTTTGTTGCGGTACGACTCCGGGTAGATTCGCACATAGAGAGTCTTCACCTCATCTCCGCCAAGCTCGGTGGCCAATCGAATGAAATCCGGCAGATCATCGATGTTCTGCCGCATCAGGATCATGGAAACCGCCACATGCGACCGGCGATTTTCAGTTCGCGGCGAAGAACCGTGAGCTTCCGGATATGATCGATAACTCCAGCGAACTGATCAATACCGGTAATCGTTCGGTACTTGTCCGGGGTGGCGGCGTTGACGGAAATCAAAAAATTCACGCCATGCTGCGGATGAGTTTTTCGGCACCGCCGTCTTCCATGTAACTTATGAAGTTGCTGATCACGGTATGCTGGATGACTGGGAAACGCTGCCTTGTCAGGGCCGCAATGGCAGCCAGATCAGGATTGAGGAACGGTTCTCCTCCTCCTCCATACACCACATCAACGATATCGTTCATGTCAAGGTGGTCGTATATTCTGCGCATGCTTCCAAGCGACAGATGGGCGTTCGATCCGCAGGACCGGTAATCTTTGCCGCACATCAGACATTGCGCGTTGCAGGTATCGATCATCATCAGGTTCAGCGAACACGGTCCGAAGGCGAGCTTTGTCTCCTCGCTTCATGGATTGCGCAATTTGCGATAGCGATTTTTTCAGCCGAAAATACGACAACATCCGACGAAGATTCATAGTCTTCGATCACTGCTTCATGCCGATTGTCGAGTTGCCTCTCCGCCTCTTGTCCTCACGGCGCCAGCTGCCAGCCGATACTGGCGATGAACCGCATACATACAGACACTGTCCCGGAGCGGAGCTGATACTGCCGGCTCAAGGGAGAATATCGCCAAATCTATCCACATCAGAGGGCCGAGTTGGTCCCGAGTTCGTACAGAAGCGCAGCCAGATCAGACCTGCGATTGTCGAGAATCATTGGGGTCTGAAAATGCACTGCGCTGATTTGGGTGACAGAAGCAGCAACAGCCATTGCTCTCCAAGGCGCAGCCGTACCAGATCATCCTGGCGATATCCTCTTCCCACCTGATGATGCAGGCTCTTTCCTCGGATTTCGGGATTCACCCCAACAGTTTCAACAATTCGGCCTGAATCTTCTCTGTCTGCAGCGTCATTTCCTCCCAATTTGACAGCGTCGCGCTCTCCTGATGCTGCCTGGCCTCGACCAGCACCCGGCCCATATTGGCAAGCGGAAAGTAACGGCGTGCCCTGCTCCACAACTCATAATCTTCAGACCTGACTGAAAGAGCTGATCATAGCGCAAGACGTGGGCATGCATCGCATGCCGGCGCATAATGACCGTCATATGCCAGAAAGGATTTTCAAAAAGCATATAGCAGCAACTTCTCTGCTTCCCGGGAACGCGGCATGTGTGGGATCTACCACCATCCGAAACAACGCACCCATCCTCCGGATATCCCCACTTCCGGATGCTCGTCCATAAACCGCACCTGGCATTCCAGCCGGTCGGGCAGGCTGATGTCGTCGGCATCCATACGGGCTATATAGCGCCCGCGAGCCAACTCCAACCCGCGGTTGAGAGTTGCGGCGACCCCCATATTATTCGCGTTATGCTGCAAAACAATGCGTTCATCCGGTATCCCGGCTACGATTGCCGGTCCCTCATCAGCCGACCCGTCGTTTATGACAAGCAGTTCAAAATCCCGCCAGCTCTGCCGCAGAATGCTTTCAACCGCCTCTCGCACATAACGGGCACCATTATAAACGGCATCAGAACGGTAACGCCTGGCTCAGACGACATAGTCTTCCATCGACACTGCTCAGAGCGGGAGGTTTTTTTGAGGTTGAAGGAATATGCAAGCAACCTTGATAATGTAACTTCACTCAGACAATCCACTAGACCCAAAATGATCACATCGCAATCGACAGATTCCATGAGACAGTATTTCTGATACTGGCCTACGGTATCTCCTTTCTCCAGCCAATTGACGATAAATCGTTTTTCCATGCCTTCTTCAATTCTCACCCTGGAGGTGTTCTTTTGTCTCAGCAAATCCGAAAAAATCACTTCATGACGGTCCAGCCAGGGACGGACATCAAAACGGTCCACCGCCCGTAGTCGGGCCTGTCGCGAAAAGCGAGGCAATTCCGCCGCCACCTGGTCGACGGCCTTGGCCAATGCAGCAGGATCGGGCGGATGATCCATCTTCATAGTCGCAAACCGTTTCACACCCGACTCCGGCCTCATCTCCCACCAGTTCCGGTACACCGCCACTGGCGGAATATACCACCGGCAACCCCGCAGGCCATGGCCTCAACCACCAGTCGTGGGCACGGGTCGTTATATTTGGTGTGAAGCAGGATATGATGATTCTGGAAAAGACCAGGCGCTGCCTCTTGCGTATATGGACCGGAAAACTTAACCCGCTCGGTAATTCCCAGCTGATCTGAGTGGACCTTAACCTCATCGAGGCATCTCTTCTCATCGGGATGAAATGTCAGGCGGCCGGCAATGGTGAGCCTGGCACCGGGGATTTGGGCGAGTGTGTCCAAAGCTGACTGGACGCGATACCAATGCTGATGACTGCCAGCCAGAAGTATCCTGAGTCCTGGTGGGGGAACAGCAGCCGGGACAAAGACCTCAGTGTCCACAGGATTGGCGAGGATTTCCCATGGCCCCCGACAGCTGCCTGCGAACCTGTCTGCACTTTCCTTGCAGAAACTGCTTTGATAGACGACATGGTCGGCCTGCCGCAAAAGGTATCTGGTCGAGCGGTTGGATTTCTCCCAGCCGGGACCATGCCAGCCCGGATAGGCGACACCATTTTGATTCACTACCAGGTATGCGCCATTCCGCTTGGCAAATCGTACGATGACTTCTGGAAACAAGGGCAAGGCGCTGGTCACCAGGTACAGAATATTCGGTCGACCCAGGGTATTGGGAAAGCGATCGCTCAGATCCTGAAACTTGATCATCGCTCCGCCGGACCGTTCATTGCGGCCGGGAATCCGCTCATGGCCGTAGAAAACACGCAACTGGCTGCCGGGGCCGGACCGTCCGCCCTGCCATCGTCGTGTTTCAGCCATCAGCCTGTTTGCATACAGCCAGGAAAGGTGCAGGAAGGATTTACAGCGATTAAGCATTGTCATCCTCCCGACACTGCCTCACGAGGGATTCCAGCCATTCGACATGCGTCCGGGCCACAACCGATGTGGCATAATGCTGCCGGACTACCGCACTCGCCCGCTCCTGCTCGGCTTCCCATGGAAAACTCCCAGTCAGCATGCTCTCCAGAACCTGAGCCCAGTCTTCTTCTGCATCGCATATCCGTATTCCCTGCTCTCCGGCCCTCTCCTTGAGGTCGCAATAACTGGGTTGCGGACTGGCGAGGGCAACCCGGCCTCTGGCCATGGCAAGGCTGATCTTCCACTCGGTGTGCCCCATGTTGTAGGTATTGTCGAGAAAGCGCGGCGAGATGCAGACTCCGCCCCGATCGTACACCTTCAATAAGGTCGGGATATCCTGAAAAGGAAGGATTTCGCACTCGAGGTCTTCCAACAGACGACGTAGGCGCCCCTGCCATGGTTCAAAAATCCTTGACAAGGCATCCAAGCCTGCCTGTGACCAGCCGGAGATGAACATGTTTTCTGAAACGCCGCAGAACCGGCTCAATTTTCAGCAGTTCGAAGAGTTTCACGGCCTCTCCGGACCACAGCAGTGTCAGCTTTCCTTCCGAGACACACCCCGGTTGCCTGTATTGGCTATCCATGCATCAGGGATATTGTCAGGAATCCACTTGGCCCGGCTGTTGTAGGGCTTGACCTTCTCCAGAAGATACCGGGAATCGGCAATCACCGCATCACACGCTCCTGCCATGGCGCAGCTCTCGTCCCTCTGCTGCGGCGTTGGCTCCATGCCTGCGTAATACCAGGTCCCGGAAGCCGGGGTGAAATAGTCGACATTGGCATCGAAGACCGTCACCCTGCCTTTCCTGCGCTGCGATACGGCCAGTTCCCGACACGGACGATCCATGGATTTGATGAACACCAGCGCCTCGTAGGAACGCCAGGGACGATACAGTTCGTATCTCCATCGACGATCAGGCCTGCTGTTCACATACTCAGCCAGCCAGCCAAACCGCATGACCGTTCCGGCGGTATTGCTTGGCCATCCGGACAGGAGCGGACGTATGGTCTTTCCGGCCAGGCAGGTCCTCCATGCAGGCAGGAGCGAGTCCACCACAAACCCTATCCGCCGGCTATCTGTTGCGCTTTTCTTCAGCAAGGGAAAGGACACGATATACCGCCCGCACATAGTCCATCGCCATCGACAGGCCATCGGGCATGGAGGTGAAAACACGTTTGCGCATCTCCGGGTAGCGATGACGCATTTCCTGGAGAGCAGTCTGGAGGGTCTCCTCGCGAAACCCTATCCCATAGCGCCGGCCTGCCTCGACTATCCCCCCACCGTCTTCATGGTACAGAAGAGGCAGTCCGCACTGAGCACCCTCGACATGATGCATGCCGCACGGCTCCCACAGACTGGCTGTAATGTAGGCATGACACTGGCGCAACAGGGTGGCAAGGTCCCTGCCGGCAACGGGAGCGAAAAGCCGGGAGGCGCGCCAGTGCATCTCAGGCGGTCTTCCTCCGATAACCCATAATTCGGTATCCGGCAACCTGCCGTCGGCAATCATCGCGTCAACCTGCTGATAGACGGCAAATCCTTTCAGAAGGTGGGAGGAAAAATGATGCGTTACCAGACGGAGCGTACCACCGTCGAAACGATCCCCCCCCAACGGATGAAAAACGGAGGGGTCCGCCCCGTTGTATATCACCTGATGGGAACGTTCGGCGTCAAACCACCTGGATACGAAATATTCCTGCAGCCATTCGGAAATAAACACTGTGTGGTCGGCCAAGCCATTGGCCTGTCGAAGGCACTCGTCCATGAAATCACTTGCCTTGCGCTGATCACACTCGTTGATCCGATGGATGATCCGCACTTCGGGATGTCGGTCCTTGTAGCGGCGTATCTCCTCCATGCCGAAAGCCTTGTTCAACAGGTCTTCGCGAGGGTCGATAAGGAATATCACGTCGACCCGACCGTTCAGATCAAACACCGGACGGATGCCGCAACGTCTCAGAGCAGCCAGGAACTGATGGACAAAAACACTGCTGCCGCCCCATGCCCCGGCTGCCGGGTACATATTGATGGCGACAACTGGTGCGTCGTGAGCCAGACAGCTCATCGAAACTGCCACGGGAGACAGGCGGGACTGCACGCTAAGTAGCCGGTGTCTGGCTGCCTGCCGAATTCGTCCCAGCAGGTGCAGCAATTTTTCCCGCATCAATCCTCCGTCACGTTCAGGAATCCATCGCATGCCGTTCCACCCGGGAAAAACACCCGAACATCCTCCCGTACCAGGTCTCCCTTTGTATATTTCTGCAGTTTCCAGGGAACGAAATTCTTGTCCCTTCGCAGAAGTCGACGCCACCAGGGCATCTCCGTGCGGTCGGAAATGTTCCAGCGGACATTCTGAATCCGCTTCTCCGCCCTGCTGCGGGTGATGAAGCAGGCGTGCAGGCAGCGGAAATCCGCCTCCTTCCAGGGGGTTGTCTGATGAAGATCGCATCGCAGACTTTCATCATATCCCGGACGGAAACGAATGGTCCCGCCATGCAGGCGCTCGTGACAGGGGCCATCCCAGGCATCGATTGCGGCGAAATTATACAGCTTGGTCATGCTGCGGCAGGGCGGAGCAAGATATCCTTCAGCCAACCCCGCTTGCAGGTCAAGTGTCTTGGTATTGAACACATTGCCGAAAATGCAGAACCATTTGTCGAACTCGCCAGCCTCGAGACGGGGCCGAAAACGGCGCAGACCTTCCGGGTCGTATATTTCATCTCCGTCCACGGCAAAAAGCCAGGTATCTGTACCCGCATACTGCTGGATCATCGTGTGCGATTCGCCTGGATCCTTGGTCACCACATAACTGATCTTGTCATGCAGATTCATCATCCGGCGCACATGCTTCGCCGTATCGTCCTTGGTCTGGACATCGTCGACGACAATGATTGTATCGCAGAAATCAACGATGTTCCCCAGAACAGTGCCAATAAACCTCTCCTCGTTTCTTACTAGCACGACACACACTATCTGCATAATTATCCTATTGTAATGATCTTCATTGCATATTAACCCGGTCGTAATAGGAGGTTATCTTCTGAAAATCATGCGGTAGGTCGATAATTAGGTTTCATCATTTTATCTAAAATATCGACAAAAACAATCAACTCAAATAAACGGAGTTTCTCGATCTCCAGCAAAGGAGAGGTGGAACTGTATTCATGACAAATCTGCAAAATGAGCCGCTTGCCGAACAGTGTTGAAGGCAAGGCCTCTGGTCTTTGACAATCTAATCGACAGCCGAAGAAGCTGATCGGCAAACAAAGCGATAACGCCAAACATCAGGTGGAGGGTTACCTTGCTGTGCCCTTTAACCATGATATTGTTAGCACCGAAATCTTCTTTCAATCGACTATTCGCCGTTCTGCACTGGATCGGATTTTGTAACGTTCAGCTTCGTGAGGCGCCATGGGAACGACCTCCTTGCCACGTCTATTTCTATCCGTGATCGGGACATGCCCAATCCTCTACTGGTCTTGATCAGCTTCGCATCGTAGGCGGCATCCATCAGATCGTAGAGATAGTTCACCTTGCTGCTGGTCAGTTTGATCAGCGGAATAGCTACTTGGCTGTCATGCAGTGACGCAGAGGTGACCAAGGCACTTATCGGCAGGCCGATATCGTTTGTATCCAGGTGCAGCTTGTAGCCGTTCCATGACGTTTTATACCCTTTGGCATTCTTCTTGGTGCCGCGATCACAGGCGATCGGCAACTCACGGATGGCTTCTTCCGCGGTCTGTTGGACCTGACGATCCAGTCGTTTCTCGATAGCCGCCTCCCGCTGCTCGCCCTTGGCGGGACGCCCTCTTTTACGCGGCAAACCCGGTTCTTTGGCAATTTTTTTCGCCGGCTTCTCGCGGCCAGTAATGGCAGTGGAATCTCGGCTTATATGGCCGACAAGCTGCTGCGCGAGGTATTCTTCCACTGCGCGTCGTGTACGCTGCAACCCAGGCTTCCGGCGGCAAACTCGGCAAAGGCCCGCGAGAAAGTCGATCGACGGAATATCGCCTGTAGCCGCGAAACCGCATATTCTACGCAGGTTAACGGCTGATTGCAGGGCGCGGTGCAAGTCACTGGTCGTTGGATGTCGATAAATCGCTTTGGCCACAAATGCACGAGCGAACGCCTGCCGATCAAGAGGTTTGCGCCCTGGATAGCGATAACGACTGATGGTCCTTGGCACATGCCGTTCAATCTGGAGAATCTCCAGGATGGACACCAATCTCTCTTCCTGTTCGGTAAGTGGCGATGTAAGACATTGGTTTAAATGGGGGAACAGACTTCTTTGGACACGCCCCATCAACCATGATATCTTGTCTATGAGCTTCATGGCATTCTCCTTGGCTTTGTTTTGCTGGATACAAAACTTTACCTTGAAATGCCATGAAGTTCAATTAATTCAACATATTGATCTATATTTAACTACGTTTGCTTGTTATCGATTCCTCATTTTGGTACTGTTCTTTTAACGACCTGTTCAGCCAGCGCCTCAAGACGGGCGGCAAACGATGCAATGCTTCCCTCGGTGCAGACGGTTTTGCGAGCGGTAGTCCCTATGTCTTTGCACAGAATAGGATCATGGGCCAATCGGGAAACTGCGCGATACAATGCATCAAGATCGCCCGGTGGCACCAGCAAGACATTCTCACCATCCCGCATCGTCTTTCCGGACCACAGACCGGATGTTTTCGTCAGCACCACCGGCTTACCACAGGCCATGGCCTGGAGACATACACTCTGCCCCGAGGGCTGCACTGATTCGAGCAGGGGTGTCACAACCAGTTTGGCTTTCTGATAGAGCCTTCGCAGGCCGGCATCACTGAGGGCCTGAGCATGCCAATCGCCCCGGATCTGTTCCACATTGGCAGGTAATTCACCGATGTCCTGACGGGTAACTAACACAAACCGCTCATCCATCCTGCTGGCCAGCCGCACCAGCAGGTTGTAATCCCGTCGAACATCGTTGCCTACGGCCAGGATATGCTCTTCCTGCTGCTGGCAATCGGGTTGCCAGAATTGCGTGTCTACTCCGAACTGATTGACCTGCAACCGATTCGCAGGCACCTTGAACATGTCCTTAACCGGCTCCATTTCGCCATCCCCGTACAACATGGTCCACGAACGGCGAAGCAGGATGCTATTGATCACTCTGCGGCGGAATCGCAGGGGGTGATTGGCGATTCCGCAATGAATGGCCAGAAGAGGGGTGCGCATCTGCCGCCAGAGCCCCAGCAATGCAAGTCCATACGCCGGGCCTGACGCGGTGGCGACAACGGCGTCGCTTGTATTGAGCTCGGGCAGCAACTTGCGCAGCTGACGGACCAGAGAGGCATTGGTCTTGCTCGGCATCAGATGCAGTTTATACAAGGCCTCGATCGCCATCGCCCCGGCTGGAGCCTCCGGTCCGATATCAACCTCAAAGAGAAGTACATCGTGGCCGCGCTCCTGGAGTTCCAGGGCTCCGTAAAAAAACTCCCGTGCGGCATTTCCTACACGGGTCTCTGCAAGACGGTCAAGACGGCCCTTGACATATACAAAGGCAATTCTCATATCATCCCTGCACCTGCTCAAGATGATTCTTCCTCGCCTCAATGCAGGATTCAACCATCCGCTCGACAACCCGGCCATCGAGCACGCCCATCTCCATTTCAACCGCCTTCCGCCTCGCCGGCTGGTGCTTTTCCGGCTGCGTCACGGCCTGACGGATGGTGGCCAGCAACTCCTGGCGATTGTTGACCCGCTGCACCGCCCCATATGACCAGAGTCGCATGTTATGCGGCAATCCCGGATGATCGGCGTACTGTGGCGGACTCAGCCAGCCATAGTTGTGCATGGGCCTATATAGCATGGAGATGACCGGGCGATCAAAGACACAGGACTCCAGGGCGACTGTCGAAAAATAGTTGATCACCACGTCGCTGTAGTGGAATGCGTGCCAGAGCTCGAACTGCTCTATCTGCATCACGGCTTTGTCCTTGCTGCCGACACGATAATCGGGATCGCCGATACTGACATAAACTCCTGGCAGAGAGCGGGCGTAATGGATGATAGGTTTTGCGTACGGTGAGGCCATAAACAGCTTGCCAGGATACATGCGGAAGATCATCTGGTAGCCACTGTCATCCGCGAGCAACTGTTCGTACGCCTGCATCATTTCAAAATACTGATCCTCACTGAGCGGTCCGGCAAAAAAGATGGTCTTCTTGCCAGGATCAAGACCGAGTCGCCCGAAAAACTCCTCCTTGGACTGCAGGATTGCTTCGTGAAGCCGATCATACCGGATAGAACCGATTTCACGGATATTTTCGGTGGGGATATCATGCAGGTCTACCGCGTCACCCCGCATCACCGGACCCCAGACCAGCAGCAATGACACCGGTACTCCCGGATATCCCTTGGATGTCAGGGTGTCCCAGTTACCGATCATATGGACGACGGAAATGCCGTTCTGTTTTGCCCACCAAGTCAGTTTGGTCTCGTGCTCCGCTCCGTCTGCACCCACACCGAGTAACAGCAGCTGATCGGCCTCGGTACCGTCAAGCCCCTCTATTCGTTCCTTTCTGTACAGCAGTTTTTCACACCACGCGATCACCCGCATGACGTTTTTGGAACGTGCGATCCATTCATTGAATGCATGGAGCGCTTTCATCCTGAGCCGTTGTTCGTTCGGCCGGGTTTCCCGGCGACCGATCGCCCCAACCGGATAGAGACTGCGCAGATACCTCAGAACCCGGCGGACGAGTCCCTTTGCCCCAATCTCTTCAGGAAAACTGCAGCTAAAATATCGGCACCCTTCGATGGGGTGAAGCAAGGCGAGATAGTCTTTCCGAACGAGAAAACTGACTTCAACGCCTTGGTTCTGAAACGCTTCGACGATATCCGACCGATGCAGATTGTTCATCGAGCCCTTGGCGATGAGGGCAATAAGCAGGCGATAGCTGGATGACTTCCCAGCACGTGATAATGACATCTCCATGGCTCTTGCTTACCCTCTGATCCTCTCAGCCAAAGACATGCCGTCCAGCCGGTGAAACCGGAGCGCTTCGATGGGGGTTCCGCAGGCAGGGAATCCATCGACTCCGAATTTTTGAAAGGTTCGCCCTGCAAGCAACCCGTGCTCATGCAGCAGTGGCAGGAGAAAATCTGCTAGACCTCCAACGCTGCTATGGTCTTCGAGAACGAAAATTCGGCGGTGGCGGCCGAGAGCCTGCTGCAGCCAATCGACATCGACCCTGTTCAACCAGGGCATGTCGACGACCTCAAGACCGAACCCCTGCGCCAGCAGGATCTCTGATGCATTCAAGGCCTCATGCAGCATTACCGGGCCATAGGCGAGCAGGACGGCATCATCTCCAGCGGCCAGGGTAACCCCCTTGCCTTCCTCCAGCCGATACTCTTCGGGCAGTTCGATGTGACGCGGGCAGGGGCCGATTGTTAGTCGGATCAGGCAGTTCTCCTGCGCCTCGCTCACTGCGTATTCCAATACCATCCGTGCTTCAGCTGGTGTGCCCGGCTGCAAAACAGTCATGTTCGGCAGGGTGCTCACCAAGGCGATATCCCGCAGGCTCTGATGCGATTTGCCTGGACCTGCTGGTATCAATCCGGCGTAATGGTTGACATAAATGATCTTGGTCTTCTCCGTGGCATTGTTGTAGATCTGCTCGTTGGCCCGCGAAGTAAGAAAACTGGCAAAGGAGTTGACTACAGGCAACAACCCTTGCCGGGCAAGGCCTCCGGCCATGGACACCATGTCCTGTTCGGCTATGCCGCATTCGATGAAGCGATCTGGATAGGTCAGTTCAAACTGACGTATACGGCAGTCAGCAGCAAGATCGGCATCAAGCACCACGATATCCTTCCTTGCCTTGGCCAACTCCACGAGTGCTGTGCCATACGCATCCGCCACAAATTCAGCCTGGGATTTCAGGGTTGGCCTGGCGTCCCCCTTGCTGTCGGATTCGCCTACCAGGACAACGCCAGCGCCAATCGTGCCATCCGCGTTGACTTCACGAGTTTCCACTTCCCCCAGTCCCAATTTTTCAAAGGAAGTGTTGATCCGAGCAATAATCTCACCATAAGCCCGAACAAATGCATCATCGGAAGGCGCACCGGAATGCCAGAGATAGTATCCGTTTGCCTTCCTGCAAGGCCTGAGGATGCTCCATAAACGAAACACCTTTTCCTTTGATCGTATCGGCTATCAGAATTTTCGGCTTATTTTCGATAGAATTGAATTTTTTGAATATATTGGTCAAGGCGTTATGATCATGGCCATCGCATCGAGCAACATGCCAGCCAAATGAATGGAGTTTCAGCTCAAGATCACCAAGAGAACCAATTTTGCTCACCTCTCTGTCCGACTGAACTTTATTGTGATCTATAATAACAATAAGATTCCCAAGCTGTTGAGCTGCAGCTCCCTGCAAAGCTTCAAAGTTCTGCCCTTCCTGCCACTCACCATCTCCGGTCAGAACAAATACGCGTCCTCTGCGCCCCTTAAACCTTTTCGCCCAAGCCATTCCCCTTCCTTTGGAAATGCCCATGCCTAGAGAACCGGAGTTTGCTTCAATACCTGGAATATTTACGTCCGGATGACCGTCGAGCCCACCAAGCCGGCGTAGAGCAAGGAGTTTCTCAGCTGACAAATGTCCTTCTGAATACAACAGAGCATACAGGCCTGGCACATCATGACCTTTTGAGGAAAAGTAAATATCCCGATCAGGATCTTCGAATCCTAATTTAATCGTATTCATTTCCTGATAATAAAGATGAGAAATTATGTCCATTGCACTAAAACTGGAACCAAGGTGACCTGAGCCAGCACGCTTAACTGCCACAAGCGTATTGAGCACGATTCATGTCGGCGAGCAAAGGGAGACGCAAATCAGTTGCAAGCAATCGAGTAGCTCTTTGAAATTCTTCTTTTGGCACAATAGAAAGTTTCACACCGGGCACCATAATCAATGTAATTTGTATTTAATATAAATGATCTTCTTTTGAAGATTGCGATCAATAATTGAACCACTTTCGATATCCGAACTTTTCGTTTTGTGAAAGAGACGGAATCTGCATAGTAAAAACTGAATAGCAAACGTGTCTATGAATTAAACTCAGCGGTTGAATCTCAGAATTCCCAACCTTTACTGTAATTACGGCTCATATTTTCTTGTCATTCTTGCGAAGAATGGAATCCATGTTATCGCAGAAGCATAGAGAATCTATGTTTTGAGTTTTTTCAGATCACCAAAATCAAATAGCAACAAGCTAAAAGTTGATTAAATTTTAGCAATTTACGGATCCTTTACAACTACTCCCCAGTATTTCAGTTGATCTTTAATTGTTCTGCGAAATTTTCTTTCTTTCATATACAATATACACTCAATCATCAGAACTTCTGCCATCGAAGGCTTGACCTGATCAAATTCATAACCTAACCGCTTAAGCATTTCTCCTGCGTACTTGTTGATGATATATCTCATCCAGGAGGGTATATTTTTTCCAGCACGAGAGCGCGAAACTTCTAAAGGTTTGTCAAGAAGGGCATGCGCATATTCAGTGCCTGAAGGCAAGATACTGCTAGCTTGCCTGGACTTTTCATCAAGAAGCGAAGAATCGTATTGAATACCTATCTTTTCACAGAGATTCTTCATTACGATTTCAGGGAACATGAGAAGATCTTCATATTTAATACGAACAAAATTCAAAGCTCCAAGTTTGTTTTCTGCCAGTTGGGGGATTCTCATCAGAATTGCCCAACGTATTGAGTGCTGAGATATAAATAACAGATTCTTTTTACTCTTGACAACAGGGAGAGACTTTGATGTTGCAATTTTCTTATAATAATGAGAGAGCAACACTGCTCCAGGTTCTCTCGTAATGTGGATAAATAATGACTCAGGATACAGTCTGAACAACTCTTCCACATAAAGAAGGTTGCTTGGCGTCTTCTCTCCCCATATCATATTCCCCTCAGGAACAGGTAAGAGCTTTTCGTATACTTCTTTGAAGCTTTCGGGCTTATTGTTTCCAGCAAATGTGATTGCAAGTTTTTCGTACATAGCTGCAACATGATGTCTCTTTCGCAACTTTTCAAGAAGTTCAGCTTTCTTCTGTCCTTCAATGCAATCATCAAATCCAAATCCCCATTCTCTCATGTCCTTGATCAGCATAGGTTCATTGAACAAGGTTATATCCGGGTGCGCTCCTAGCATGGCCGTCAGAAGAGTCGTTCCAGATCTTGGATATCCGATGATAAATATTGGGTTTTTTCTAATGGAGTTCAATAGTTCAATTTTCTCCTGATTATTTCAAGATCTCTGATCTTTCAATACTTTAATAAAGAACTAAGTATCTTTAACAGAAAGCAAATAACCTGTATTAGCTGATTAGAAATAAACATTGAAAAAATCAAAATAATCAAAGCCCCATATTCGAAAAATCAACCCATGGGTAAAAACGTGCAAGGCGTGAAATCCGCTGGCGTTGCTCCTCGCTCAACTCAACATAACCTCGTCCGGAAATCCCTTTATTCAATCGAATACGTTTCCCTGTTACAGACTCAACAGCATCGGCAACGCTCTTTTTGAGAATTACTCCTGAGCTTGAGATTATTCGGTCTACGGCTCTATCCGGATCTGCGATTAATGATTCGTAGGTGAGCCATGTGGCATCTACTCTACCAGTTTGAACGGCATCCCACCAACCTGCATAGAAATTAAAATACCATGGTGCGGCAAGTTCAACCATCATAGAAATTTTATCTCTTCTGTTCATAGAGGAATATTCTGGTGTTGTATAGCATACGAACATTTTCGGATCAGTAGATGTATCAAAAAAATCAACCAAACTTACTATTACATCAAATATATTACGGGTCAGTATTACAGGGGTCAATTTATATTGATTAATCAGATCTATATGAGAGTTTGTTGCTCTCGCATGTTGCTGAATGATTGAATTTTTGTTGCAAAAATCCACCAAGGCAGGAAGATAAATATTTTGATCGCTGCGTTCGTAGGAATATACTAAATGTGGACGATAATATCCTGTTACTTCACATAAAAGTTCCATGAGATATGTCGATCCGCTCTTAGGAAAACATGCAATGAAGATTTTCTTCCCACGAATACCAATTCGGCGTTTGAATGCGCCTATCGCTTTGACAGTTAACTCTGCAACACCGTTTTGCTTTTTCATTGCTTTACCCTTACCTTGCTATAATTGCAACCACCATTTTAGTTCTCAACACGTGGGAAAATTACGTAATTCGAGAATGAACGAAGTGCTTTAAATTGTGATAAAACACTACCACAATGAAAAATTTATTAATGGCTGAAAAATTCACTACCTCATCTGCGAACTATTTATAAAATGGTTCTGGAAAAACCTTATGAAGGAACAAATCTAACGAATAGCAAAACTCAATTACCATTTTTTAGAGTAAGATATAGCAGTCGCCAATAATTTGTTGAACTCGAGTATTGAGTATTTCTGTTTTCATAGATTATAAATAACTACTAATTTTCGTTGATTTTATAGAAAATTTTTTGAATAAATCAGATTAACCAGAAGCATGTGATTTTGACTCAATTGGTTTCTCTTCCAGATTTAAACTGTATTTCAACCAGTCTCTTATAACTTTTAGAAATTCTCAATAATTCTTCATGGGTCCCGCAAGCTTCAACGCAACCATTCTGTAACACGACAATCTTGTCTGCATGCATAACAGTGGAAAGTCGATGTGCCACAACTACAGCGGTCATATTGCGGATGGCATTGTCAATTGCCTCCTGGACCAACCTCTCTGATTCTGTATCGAGAGCACTAGTAGCCTCGTCCAATACAAGGATTGCAGGCATGCCGTACAAAGCCCGTGCTATTGCTAATCGTTGTCTCTGACCTCCTGAAAGGCGAACTCCCCTATCGCCAATTGCAGTTGCATCTTTAAGCGGAAGATCATCTATAAATTCTGACGCATTTGCGACTTTTACAGCATTTGTGTAGTTGACTTCATTCCACTCACGTCCATAAAGAATATTTTCTCTAACCGTTGCGTTCAATAATAAGCTTTCTTGTGGAACTACTCCAAATTGCTTCATGTATGTTGCATGTTTCAAATTTCGAATGTCTTGGGAGTCTAAATAAATATTCCCTGAAATTGGATCATGAAGACGCAACAACAAATCACAGAGAGTAGATTTTCCCCCTCCGCTAGGACCAACAATTGCAACCATCTCTCCCCTACGAATTTCAAAGCAAATATTTCTCAATACCTCATTTCCCTCGATATGAAAAAACGAAACATTTTCAAACCGTATACTATCATGAAGAGACTCCGCATTGATTACTCCATCATGCAAGGATGAACGTAAAGAAAAAATCGCAAGCAGGCGGTCCGCACTTCCAGCAACAGCAAAAATCGATAAGAAATGTCTGGAAAAATCAGAAATAGGTACAACGATTCTGCTTGCAAGAAAAACAAACATTCCAAAACCGCTTTTCGTCAATTCACCGGCATTCATGGCATAGTATGCTAAAAATAGCATCGCACAGACTGAAAGTGCATCAGCCACCAAACGAAAGGGTTCTTCAATATATCGTGCAATTCGAAATTGAAATAGACTCTCGCGTACAGAATTTGCTTCTTTTTCTAAACGAGCCCGATCAAAACTTTCAGCAGCGAAACACTTTGTCACACGAATGTTTTGTAATGATTCCTGTAATGCTGAGGTCATACGACCATAAAAATTTAAAACCTTTTTGGTTTTTCTGCGAACTACACCACTCAAAGTCCTCGTAATGAAAAAATGACCTCCGCCAATACCAACTGTTGCTAAGGCTAGTAATGGATCAGTACGAAAGAGTACAACAAGCAAAAAAAGTGCTTGAATCAGTGATTGCAATAAACCACGAATAAGCGCATCAAGAAGATTAACAGTCGATGTTGAATCATTAGAAAAGCGACTGAGGATATCGCCCTCTCTTTTGGCATTGAAAAAGGAGATTGGAAGAGTCAAAATATGGCTATGCAACGCAACAACCAAATCATTTAAAGCCTTTCCGGATATAAAAGCCGACAAAACAAATGCTACAGACTTAATAAGCGCCATCAATAAGGTAAAAATTAGATAAAGGCTTGCAACAACAATAATTACACCAAGGAAATCATTCGAATCTACTTCAAGCCAAGACAAAATTGTCGGGCCAAGGTTATCAAGCGTAATTTCAGTTAACTGATGTGCAGGATTTTGATTCTCCCCCATAATTATATTCACAGCCGGGGAGATTGAAAGCGGCAAAACTGCTTGAAGAAAACCATTACAGATATTTAAAAACACCAAAACAACAATTGATAATAAATACGGGCGTAAAAATCGCTTAAATAAGACATACACATTGGAGATATCACTTACAAATGATGAGGACAAAGCAGATTACCTTATAAATTTCTGATTACCACTATGTTTCAGATAGTGAGGATAACAATGTAACAAAAGATAGCTATTTTTGTATGTTGACAGATCATCAAAAATTCAAAACCTAAAATACAGAAGAAGAATCCATATAAAATAATGATGCTGTTCCAACCTGTTGCAAGTTTGGCATTTTTACTGGCTGAAGTTCGATGGTAATCAGATATAAATTAATAGTTAACTTCATTCAATCAATGCAATTATTGCATCATCAATTTCGCCAAGCTTTCAATTAGTATACTAGCCATATGTAATTCACACCGCCCCATAACTCCAGCAACTGCACCACCGATATGCGGAGTTATAAGAAGATTGTCATGGGCTCTAGCATATCCAACCAGCGGGTTGTTTGCATCGATATCCGGCTCTCCGCACAAAACATCCACAGCAGCACCGCCCAAATGACCTGATTGAAGAGATTCAAGTAAGGCTATTTCATCGACCAAAGCCCCTCGAGATGTGTTGATGAAAAAACTCCCCTTCTGCATGGCAGAAAAGCAATCGGCGGTAAACAACCCGTGAGTTTCTTCATTCAGAGGGACATGGACTGTCACAACATCTGATTCCTGCAAAAGCGCATTCAACGAGGAAGCAGGAACCACACCTGGTACTGGTTGCGCATAGGGATCCCAACCGACTATCTTCATCCCTAATGCCTTGAGAAATTGAGACATTTTTCTTCCCAATCTGCCCAAGCCGATTATGCCTGCGGTTTTCCCGTAAATTTCCACTCCTCGGAAGGCATCGCGATCCCATCTCCCCTGCTGCGACACTGAGTTGACTGCTGCAGGCAGTCGCCTGACCAGGGCGAGAATGAGGCCGAGGGTCAGTTCAGCAGTGACACCAATGGTTTCAAGAAAATCTCTTTCCTCTCGAAGGCAAAGAACATTTACGCCACATTTTTGCAGTCCATCCAAATCAAGATGATCTGTGCCAGTTGTTGCGCTCACTACAAATTTACAGCGAAGCTTTTTCGGGAAATCTTCTCGCCGTATGTGCAAGCGGAGGCGTACCCATATCACATCATATTCCTCAAGCGCACGCCTGATCTCCCGCTGATCGATATCACGGCAATCGACCGTGGCAATATCCTGCAATTTCGATAGCGCTTTTATGGAAAAATTCTCAGGCTCAGCTATCAAAATACGGTACTGTTTCACTGAAGATCCTCGAGTTGGATAAAATGATCAGCTGGCAGATCTCCAAGTACAATCCGGCCAAGTATTTCCGGCATGGCCGACGGTGGCAATCCCTTTGCCGGCTTCTTAGTGCTCAGCATATCCGCGGAGAGTCTCGTCCCTTTCTTTATAGGCATCCTGGTCACGATTCCACGGCCAAAGACTGCGCGGAGCTCGGCATGTTCGGCAGCAAAAGCATCCTTGTCGACAGGAGCCCTCAGAGAACGTTCTACCTCCCGAATGCCTCTCACCATCAGGGCAAGTTCATCCGCCGTCAGCGAGGCCACCACATCAGGTCCGAAGCTTTCGCGGCTCATCGCAATATGCACCTCCACTGAAGCAGCGCCGAGCGCTGCTGCGGCGACGCCGAACCACGGACTGCCGGAGTGGTCCGAAAGACCGACAGGGACACCATATCGATCTCGAAACTTCTGGAGTAAGTGCAGTCCGACCTTTTCTGGCGGGCAAGGATACAGCGATGTGCATTGATACAACAGACATGGCGTTGAGGTGCCGCTGATTCGGAGCATGCAGGCATCGATTTCCGCCACGGAGCTCATGCCGGTCGAAACAAGCATCGGCTTGCCGCTTTGCAGCAAATGGTCAAGCAGATGGCTATTGGCGATCTCCCCCGATCCTATTTTCCATGCCGGCACACCAATTTTTTCCAAAACATCAGCTGCTTCCACAGAAAAAGGGGAACTGAGGAATTCCAATCCCCTTTCCCAGGCATGCTCGGCAAGTCCCTGCCATTGATCGTGGGTGAATTCCATCCTTTTCCAATAATCATAGCGAGTTGCGTCTTGCCTGCTGAATTTGACACGGAAAGGTTCGAATTGCGTGGATTCTGCAGAAGCTATATGTGTTTGAAATTTAACGGCATCTGCCCCGGCCCTGGCGATACTGTCGATGAAGGCATGAGCCGTTCCAAGGCTGCCGTCATGGGCCTGGGCCACGTCGGCAACGATAAACACTGGCTGCCCATCGCCAACGAGCCTCTGGCCTATCGAAAATTTGCTGATATCCATAGCATCCATGCTGTTACCATCCGATTTTGAATTTTCACATCTCTGAATGTGGTTCGCTTCGCACTCATTTGTCGCAACGTATTGTTCGAGTGTGCCACTTTCAGGACCGAGATAGTGGACGAACACCTGTTTCGTGACATCGCTGGCAACGGTCAGCTGCTTAAGCACTGCTGACGATACGAAAATTCAATCCCGTCTCGGTTATTCAATTCATTACTTGCTGGCCCAGACCAGAAAGGCCTGCCCTTCGTCCTCATCACACAGCCACGGGTGTCGCCCTGTTTTCTGGCGGCGGTCAACCAACATTTCCTTGAATTGCCTCACTAAAACGCGCTCGCACTCTTCCGGCAGCAGTGTGAACGGGAATCCTGGAGAATGGGAGATCATCGGCAATGGATACGTTCCCGATGCCTCTACCGTTCTTGCCCCCAATCCTGCGAGAAAATCGACATATGGCACACTGCGCAGGTCGTTCCGGTACAGCGGGGCCTTTGCCGGACTTCCGTCACGTGCAAGGCCGGGACAGCCTCGCAGCACTTCATTGACCCACTCATACTTTTCCTGTATCAGCACACGCTTTTCGGGAACAACGTAGACGAATAAATGGCCTCCAGGCTTCAGCACCCGCCACTGTTCGACCAGAGGTGTTTCGATCGATTCGAAATGTTCGAGCAAGCCGATCGAAAAAATAACATCGAACGATGCATCTTCGTACGGCATCGCCAGAGCATCACCCACATCAAATTTCGCCGACAATCCGAGATTCTTGAACAGCTCGCGCGCCTGGGCAACAGCAGCCGGGGCATTATCCAGCAAGGTGCATTCATAGGAATTGTCTGAAAAATAGCAGCTCAGAGATCCTCGGCCGCAACCCACCTCAAGACAGCGCAAGCCCTCCCCGCTGGTCCTGCCCATGATTTCGCTGAAGAGCTCCCAATGATTCCGGAATGCGAGCTGAATCTGATTCACAGGTTCCTCACGGGTCCAGTGGACATAGCGTTTTTCACGGCGTTTGCGCCAGTTCGATTCAAAGGCGTCCAGACCGGAATCAATTGCCGATGATTCGCACGAGACCAATGGAATGCTGCCATTCTGGACCAGTGCTTCGGCGACAACCAGATCTTCCGCAGCGTCAATGCTGAATGCTCTTTTCGCATCGACCTCGACGGCGAATATCCTCTCGCCGTATATTGTCCTTTTTTCCATCAACAGGTTGCGTCTGATGACATACACCAGGCCGCTGCGTGCATACACCGGGGGAAGGTCCTGGCGTCTCGCCATCCTTTGACTGGCAGTGCCATACCATTCCACCTCCCCATCCTGTTTGAGAGTCATCATGATTTCAGGATGTTTCTGGCCAACCGGGTAGACCGTCAATACCGTGTCAGCATCGTTGCTGATGGCCATGTCAAGGACACGATTGATATCTTCGGGTAAGACAAACGGGCTCGTCGCCTGCAGCAGGCAGATATACGAAAATTCGATCCGTTCGGCCTCTTCCACTCGCCTGACTGCATCAATCATCACATCGACAACAGGGGTCGTGTCCTGCGCCAGTTCGGGATCGCGCATGAATGGGACATCGACACCACAACGCCGAGCTTCGGCAGCCATTTCAGCATCGTCTGTCGATACGACTGTACGATGAATTTGCCCGGTGACTCGAGCCACATCGCAAACCCATTGCAGAAGAGTTCGGCCAGCAAGGCGACGCAGGTTTTTCCCCGGCAGTCCTTTCGATCCACCGCGGACAGGAATTACACAAAGTGTGGGATGAGCACTTCCTGAATTCATGATTGTATTGACTCCGAAAAATAAGCGAGACGCTTCTGGGTGTAGATTGGCACCTCTGCCAGGTGTCTGGCTATTCTTGCAGACGCCTGCCCATCACCGTAAATGGTGTCGCGTTCATACCTCCCGTGCCTGACCTGCCCTTCCACCGCTTCAATAATGGCTTTCTTGTCTGCTGGCACTATGGTCGCGTTTCGTCCCGTCTCTCTGCCGGTCTGACGGTCTCCGATCAGCACGACAGGTACACCGGTAAAAGTGCTGTCCCGGACGAAACTGCTGGAATTGCCGATTGCACAGGCAGCATTTGCAAGCACGGCCTGAAAGTGTTCAGGTGTGAAGTTGACCAGAAACTTGAGCCAACCAGGATGGGCTATGCTCCTGAAACGACGCAGTTCCTTGCTGATATGATCCGATCCAGCGTCAATGTTCGGCCACAGCCAGATCGTTGGCTGCCTGAGCTCATTCAGGGCGTGCAATACTTCCAGAATCTGCTTCTTCTCATAACCAAATTCAGTGGTTACCGGGTGAAATATAACGAGATAATACGGCTGCTGCGGGTCAATCACGACTGAAGGATCACCTCCCTTGAAAATATCCTCAGGCAGGGTCAATCCTAAATTCAAAATAAAATCCCCACAGGGACACCCGACCGGAAAAACCGTATCAGGACGCTCACCCATGCGCATGACAAAATCGGCAGCACGTTTGGTGGCGGGAAAATGATAGTGCGCGAGTTTGGTGATCGCATGACGTGCGCTCTCATCGATGCTGCCGCTGATCTCGCCGCCCTGGATGTGCGCAAGCGGGTAATTTGAATACACCGTCGCCAGTGCGGCCGCAAGGGCTTCGTAACGGTCTCCGATCAGCAGGACTATATCGGGATCGAGTCGTGTGATCTCGGAGGCGAATTCGATCACACCAAAACCGACACTCTTCGCCATGGAGAGAGGAACGCTTCCCTCTAATTCCATGTAAACCTTCGAGTCAACACGAAACCCCATCTTTTCGACAACATCCGCCGACTGGCCGAATCGCTCGAGAACCATCGATCCCGCGCACATCACCTGCAACTCAAGACCAGGTTCATTCTGGATTGCCTTCATGACAGGCCACAAACGGCCATAATTGGCACGATCAACAAGAACAGTCAGAATCTTCCGTATTTCCTTGCCCTGATTTACCATTCCTGTCCCCTGCATCTGCCTTTCATGGAATTGTTCATAATTGAGCTCCGCCTTGGTTCAAACTCCACGGTCGTTGTTCTGTATGAAGCAACAGGCCAATACCGTGCAAAGATTTGATAGTGCAACCTCATGAAACCCCTGGTTCGATAAACCCCGCTTGCGAAACCGGACAACCTGTTTTTGTAACTCTTGCGGTGTCTGTTGATTATTCATTCAATTATCAACACAGCTTATGCTGGATTGAAAATATGAATACGAAGGGAAGACATGCATAAAAGCTAAAAATAGTTGTTGGGTTGGCAAAAATTTTCAACCTGGCCAATTTCATTCCGTTCTGTCAATTACAAATCGTCAGAAACTTCAGCTTTTCAACGAATATTCCAGAAACCTTTCTTTGCTGACATCCAGCAGTTCCCATGCAGATACCTGCAATTTTTCACGAATTTTTTCGTCCATATACTCGGCGAAGACATTGATGGGCATATCAATGATTTCTTCATCAAAGAGAGCTTGGTCATAATCGATTAAAACCAATCTCTTTCCATCATATAAAATATTCTTGTCTTTCAGATCACCATGAAAAACACCAATGGTCTTTTGTTCAAGTATTGCGGCAATAAGCTCACCCTTGTCATATTGCGCAGCGGAGGGAATGATTCGTTCTAACTCCATATATTCCAAATGATTATTTAACACTCCCCGCGAATACAGCTGTGGCACACTCTTACAGCCAAATGAATTTAATCTTGAGATGATTTCGGCTTCATTTTTAATATCATTTCTTTTTGCCGATGTTACAAACTTTTGAATTTTAATGATTTTATTCCTGGACACACCAATGTAGCAATTATGAGAAACTATTTTGGTAAAAGATGAATATTTCCCTCGAGTTCTCAAAAAAAGAGAAATATTTGTTAATAATTCAGTGAATTTTCGTAGTATCAATTTTTATAATGAGTTGGTTGTGCCTTGAATTTCAAGATATTGTCATCATGCTGCCGTAACGAAATAGTGAATGTTTGAAGCAATACTTTTCACATGCTGATTTTCGCTGCGAAGTCTTTATGAACGAACGAGTTTTCTTTCCCGATCCGTCTGCATTTCTTCATTGAATTCAGGAGTATAAATTTTGTCCAAGATCTTCAAGCAGATATTCATCAGGATTGTACTCTGGCCGGAATGTCGGCAGACAGCACTCCTCGATCTGCAGCACGTTCCACTTGGCCCAAGCCGGAATCATGCCCCCGTTGCTCGCCATGCTTGCGGCTTCGTTCTCCAGAAGAAATCTGCCGAGGCCTCCTCTCAGATGCTGCCGCCAGATTAGGCAAGCATGGACGGATAAAATTCTCGGCGATTTCCCTTGTTCGACAGACCACGTTTGCGAAATCATATAACCTGCTTGCGCGACTCGATCAGCGTCTGCTGTCACGCGCTCTTTCATCGGCCTTTTCCATATGGAATTCTCTCCGTGAATACGCATGGAAGTGTCACGTAACATCTTTTCTGCTCAACCGCCATATCGATATTTGGCAAACATCTTCCTCGCAATTTTATCAAAGAGCCGTTTTTCGGCTGTCTAGAACTTCCTGGCACACTTCGATGAGCCGATCGCTGGCATTGCCATCGAGAGGACCACATTCATGAGCCAGCATCGCCTTCCGTTTTTCGATATATTGACCTGGATTTTCAAGGTGAGAGCGAATCAGAGAGAGGAGTTCGTCGCGGTTGTTTGCAACATCGACAATCCCGTAGTCCATGATGCGCCGGTTATGACGAGACTTCCAGAACTTGATCGGTACAGGGCCTTTCTCGAAGCCTCTGTAAGATCCCCTTGGCAGATAGTGCATGTGGATGCACGGTTTATCAAAAATTGCCCCTTCAATGGCTATGGTCGAGTAATAATCAATCAGGACATCGCAATGGCAGAGCAAAGGCCAGAGCTCTTCTTCTTCAATCTGAATGACCTCTCGTTCCCGGTCCCCACCCTTGAAATGAGGGTCAGCGCAACTGACATAGACATTTGGCTGGGTCTTGGCGAATTGTATAATTGGATCAATATATATTGAATTCAAAAGAGTTTTATTAGGGTAGAGCCTTATGACCAGCTGACAGTTTTCGTCGTCAGCCAATAACCGGCGATATACGTCAAAGATCTCAAAATATTGCGATTCATAGACAAATCCCGCAAATACAATGGTCTTCCTTGCCGGATCAAGTCCGATGTTCGACAAGAATGCCGAACGTTCGGGAAGGGCAGTTCGTAAAATCGAATTATAGCGAAGGGAACCGATCATCCGCACCTTTCCGGCATCAATTCCGTGGAAAACAATGGCATCGCTCTTCATCTGGGGGCCCCAGACCAACAGCCGTTCAGGCATGATACCCCGGAATCCCTTGGACGTCAGATTATCGTAATTCCCAACGATATGGATTTGGGGAATGTCGTTGTCTTTGGCCCATCTGGTCAGAGCTCCTTCCATCTCCGAGTTGACCGTACCGATCCCCAGCAGAATCAGCAGATCGAATTCTTTTGGGACAAGTCCTTCAACCAGCTCCTGGCGGAACAGTTTTCCTTCCACCCACACAGATAACAGAACGCAGGACCTGAAACAGGCGGCCATCAAGCAGAGCAGATTACGAACAAAAACCCAGGGCCGGATATTCTTCCACAGACGGTTGAACAGCCGACCACGACGCCCTAGGTCATATGAAGGATACGCGAACCGAACGTCCTCGCAGAAACGCGTCACTGTCCTTCGCCAACCTTTCTCATCATGAATACTGCAGGTTACATATGCGCAACCAGCTATACGGTTCAGCAGTTCAGCATAGTCCTCGCGAACAATGAAGGTTACCTGATAACCACTCTCCATCAACGCCTGCACCACGTCACTGCGGTGGAGGTGATTTGTCGATCCCTTGCCCAGCAGGCCGATGCCAATTCGTTTCTGTTGCATTTTCTTCGATAATACCCAGGGTGGTGCCGAAAGAACGTCGCAATCGCGTAAACGTCCTCTCAGCCAATTGCTACTGCGCGGAAGAAACCATTCTCAGGCATCTGTTACGGAGAAAGCAGAAGATTTAATCACTGGCAACGCCGCTTCCCCGTTGTCAAGCATCCGTTCCGCCAGCCACCAGTCTTCGGGCTCGTTGATATCAAAACCTTCGTAACCCTGACTGACAAAGGGGATGATGGCCTCACCGGCGATACTGTTCTGCTCAAGAGGGATCCGTGTCCAGCCGATCTCCAGGCTGGCATCCTGGACATAGATTTCAGGCAGGGCCGCGTACTGACTGCTGTGCCAGGGCGTGGTTCCGTTACTGAAGGGCAACAACGGCAGCATCCGTTGCCCACGGATGACCCACATCTTGCCTGGATGCTGCTTGCATTTTTCAATGGCGCGCAGGGAATCGGCATGGGGATCGTTCCGACGAACGCTGCCCAGGCCCGACGGATGGTTTCAGGCTGCCTGAAAGGGCTGGTGGGACGGAGAATACTGAATATCTCGAAATCCCGCCCGGCGGCCTGCAATATGCGCAGCATCCACACGACCCATTCGATATCCGGGGATTTGTCACCGGATATTTCGGCTCGATCGCAGGCAAGGAACTTCAGCTCCGTAATGGCGCGCCACTTCGGCGTAGAGTTCACTGTCGGTGGCGCAGATAACAGCATCGAAGACTCCGCTGTCGATGGCCGCGCGGACGGTATAGGCCAGGAGCGGGTGCCCGGCCAGTGGCCGGATGTTTTTGTTCGGTACCCGCTTGGAGCCCGATCGGGCGGGGATGAAGGCGACGGCACGAGTTGCATGTTCAATCAGAGTTGTTCCGGCGGACCAGGAAGGAGATATTCTTGAGTTCGGAATAGACATCCAGCGCCTCGACTCCCGGTTCGCGGGTGCCGTTGCCGGAAGCGCCGAAGCCGCCGAAGGGCATATGCGGTTCGCTGCCGTAGGTGCCCATATTGACGTTGGCGACCCCCGCCTTGACCCGCTGGGCAAACCACATGGCACGGTCGACACTGCGGGTATGGATCGAGGCGGTAAGCCCGTATTCGGTGGCATTGGCCATCGTTCAGCGCCTCGCTCAGGGTGTCAACCGCATGCAGGGTGGTGACCGGGCCGAAAACCTCACGACAGCACAGATCGGCGGCAGGCGGCAACCCCTCGATAACGGTCGGCTGAATATAATATCCTCGGCTAATTCCTGGTCCGCCGGCGCACCTCCACCGCAGAGAACTCGTCCGCCTTGCGCCTGCGCCGTGGCGATGGCAGCCAGAATGTTTTGCTGCTGGCGCCGATTGATGACCGGCCCGAGATCACAGCCGGACGCAACTCCAAGCTTCAGTGCCTTTGCCCGAGCCACCAATCGATCGCGGAACTCGTCATATACCTTCTTGAAAACGATGAGCCGGCTTCCTGAGGCGCAGCGCTGACCGGCATTGCTGAAGGCGGAGAGCGAGGCCCAATGAACAGCCTGTTCAAGATCGGCATCATCACAGACAACCAGCGGATTCTTGCCTCCGAGCTCCAGCGAGACGCGGGCCAGGCGCCGACCTGCCACCTCGGCAATCCAGCGTCCGACCGAGGTGGATCCGGTGAAGCTGATCACAGCGACCCTTGGATCGGTCACCAGCGCCGCGCCGGCAGGTTGTCCCAGCCCCTGGATCACATTGAAGACGCCGTCGGGCAACCCTGCCTCTTTGGTCAGTTGCGCAACGAGCAGAGCGATACGCGGCGCATCCTCAGCGGCCTTGAGCACCACGGTGTTGCCGCAGATCAAGGCGGGAAAGGTTTTCCAGGCAATATTTGCAATCGGGGTGTTGGCGGGTACGATCAAACCTGCGACACCTCGGGGCTGGCGAACCGTATGACTATATTTGCCCGGCATGCCGGAGGTAAGCGAACGCCCATAAAGCCGCATGCCTTCACCGGCAAAATATTCTGCCAAGCTGAATGGCGCCCGCCGTTTCGCCGCGTGCGTCCTGGGGCGGCTTGCCGGTTTCGACCGCGATACACTCGGCAAGTTCCTCGGCATGCTTTCTTCATGGCGGCAACGATATCGGCAAGGATCTGACCACGCCGCACCGGGGTCAGCTCTGCCCATGGCGCAAACGCCTGTTCCGCAGCTGTCACGCGCATTGTACGTGTCCTTTGCCGACGAGGCAGCTACTTTACACAGCAATCTGCCATCATGGGGATTGTATTTGTCCAGCCAGCTGGCAGATTCAGGCGGACATTCCTGCCCGTTGATCCAGTTGCCAATCCGCGTTGATTCTTGATCGTCAAGCTCATATTGCAGTCCAACCTCCATCAATGACGAGATTGGCCCCTGTCATGTAGTGCGATGCGGCACTGGCAAGAAAAATCACCGCACCGTTATACTCATTCTGCTGCGCCATCCGCCCCACCGGAATTCGCCCGCAATACGCATCAAGGAAGGCCTGCTCCTGATGATTGAAAACACCGGCGATGGAAAGCGAATTGACACGCACGCCCTGCTTTGCCCAGTATACGGCAAGATAGCGGCGTCAGGTTGAGCACACCCGACTTTGGAAACCGCATACGCTACAGGTTTGTAAAACACCTCGCCGCGCTTGCGCCGGTACTCATAAAGATTCTGGTCCGGGCGAAACCATGCCGTAGATCGAGGCGATATTGATGATCGAACCTCCGACCTTGCCTGGCCATGGCGGCACCAAAAACCTGGCAACACAGATACATTCCCTTGAGGTTCACATCCAGCACCTTGTCCCAGGAGCTTTCCGGATACTCCTCGAAAGGGCCGTTTTCTTCCAGCGGAGCTGATGGCGGAGAATCGATAGCCGCATTGTTGATCAACACGCTCTGGCGTCCCGAAAGGCTGAAATACTGCTCAAGGCATCCTGTAACGATCCTTTTTCAGTGACATCCGCGAGCTAAACAGATAGCGATCACCAAATCTGCGGCAAGCTGCTCACTCCCTGCTGACTGGTCGTGAGATCCAATCCAACCACTCGAGCTCCTCGTTGCAAAAACGCTCGGGCATATTCGCCGCCAAGCTGGCCCGAACACCGGTGATCAGAACGATCTCTGTCGCTGACATCAAAGAGCGGATCCGGGCTTGCCAGCTGTGGTCAATGGATTGTCCATCATTTCTACTCCTCGAGATCGGCATACTGAATCGGTTCGCCCTGGGCGATAGTCGCGTCTGGCCGTCCGCCCGATTACTCTGGACGATTCTCTGACCGGGAGATACTGCTTCCTGAAAATCCTGCCGGACAGGGTTTCAAGCGTCAGACGATCCCCCGCCCTTATATCGCACGCGGCTATCAGCGATTTGCCAAGTTTCTGGAAGACAAATTCATTGCCGAGTTCCTCGGCCGGCTTTGGCGTCATCATGTGGCGGACCCGCTTGATATCACGAACAAACTTCCGAAAGCCCTCGGGCTCAAGGGCAAAACTGTGATCGGTTCCTTTCCAGGCCCGGTTGAGGGTGACATGCTTTTCGAATACCCGGGCCCCTCTCAGATAGGCAATCGGACCAGACAATGTACCGTTGAAATGATCCGAACATCCGATAACACATTGCGGAAATTCACGTATCAGATATTCAATGGAGTCGAGGCCGAGCCTGTCGAATTCACAGGGATACTCGGATACGCAGTGCAGCACTGCAACATCGTCGTTATGCTCAAGAAGACATTGACGCTCGACCGGATCTGCTCGCCGTTGCCTCCGCCAACACTCATGGCGACCGGCTTGCCGGTTCTGGCTATCTTGTCGATGAACGGCAGATTGCCCAAGTCGAAAGAGGCCACTTTCAGAATATCCACGCCAATTTCACACAGCAGCTGCAGGCTTGGTTCGTCAAATGGGGTTGACATGAATTTTACCCCGAACTTGTTGCAATCTTCCTTCAGCAAGGGCAGCCACTCAGGCTTCATTTCGAGCTTTTCCCGGTGTTCACCGTACGTCGGAGCAAAGGCGTTCTCACTCGAATATTCGGCATCATAGGCGTCAGGAGAGAACAGATATCTGTTGTTGCGAGTCTGGAATTTAACCGCATCTGCGCCCGCCATGGCGAATATGCGGATATACTCCCGTGCCTTTTCCAGGCTGCCTTGATGGTTCTGACCTACTTCAGCGATAATGAAGGGTTCAGCAAAATCTGCGTTTCTGAACATTCAACCCTCCTCTTTTTTGCTTAATAACGTTTTGGTATGAGCACATCCATTTCATTTCACGATCAACAAACGAACAGAACATGAGACACAACGTATTTCGGTTTTTTAACTATTCATTTTTGCAAGCAATTTTAACAAAGGATTGCCCAGGATCTTTTCGAGCCCACTCTGTAATTTTTTTGCCCTCTCAATACGTCGTTGAACAAACAACAAATCCTCATTCTGAGTAGAATCACCGGAGACAGTTGAGATCATTTTGAGACTTTCATCCAATTCGTCACCAAAGATTTGTATCCTCTGATGCAGTAAAAGCAATATTCCCTGCTGAAGAGCCTTGGCGATATTCTCAGCACTCCTGTAGTATTTGCGCTTATCACCACTCTTCCAGATATTCCTAACCAGACCAAGCTGTTCGAGCTTTCTGACGGCAATGCTGACCGACGCCTTGCTGAGCCCAAGATCTGCGGCAATATCGTCAAGGGAGCACTCATCTTCCTGGAGATACAGGTAGACGAGGATCTGGCCTGAGATTCTTCCGGTGCCGATATCCTGAGATGCCCTGCCCCCGGCTTCAACAAGACGCATCCTAACATCCAAAAGGGTATCTTTTTCTGCCATTGTTCTATGTGATATTTCTGAGAAAAACCGAGATGCAGAGCAGATTTATCTGGTAACTCAAAGAACATGTGCGCACTGCTGATCCATCTCTGCTTTCAACCGACCGTCTTGAACTGTGAATTCCAGCACCTTATCGTTGCATGCAGCACACCAAGATTCCGTTGAAACTCAGACATGTGACACATGCATTCGCGATAATTTTCAATTTTTAGAATTTTCTAAAAGTAATAAATTTTGCATGAGCGTGCAAGCTCATTTTCTCAGTGAAAGAGATCCACGAGGAAGCAATGCCATACCGTTCCAGGGTCAAAGGATGTGCTAAGGATTTTTTGATTCGATGGCAGGGACAGAATAAATGACGATATCTTTGTTTTCAAATACTCTGACGAATCGTCGATCGTTTTCTATGTCTCTGACAAAATAGTCAGGATAGACGCCAAGATTGGTAATTTCATCATCAACCGAAGCAATCAGATGTTTCTTGATGACGATCGCACCCACCTTGTTGCGAACCAGAATCTCAATTCGGATGTCGTTGTCGGCTCTCCAGAAATCTCTGAGATAATAATTGAGGTACCATTCATGCGGAACAGGGAACAGACGATAACTCCCTTCCGGATACATGAAGATTTTCTCAGGGTGTGGCGGGTTGCTTTTCAGGTAGTGAATGGCCTCTCTGGTTTCAGGACTGACGCACCGCAGCTTATATGTTTTGGCGAGCGCATAGCCCGACTGCATCAGTGCCGTTGCAGCTATCAGCATGACGATCAATCGTGATTTCGGCAGGCATATCAATCGTTCGGCCAAAGGAAGCATGCAGAAGAGCAATCCTGGCAGAAAAAACCGGGCATCCGGAGCTTCCTTCAAGAACCAGATGACACATACGATATACGATCCGCCTGTCGCCCAGAGCCAGATCGAACTTTCATCAGGAAGAAGCTCGCGGTTCTTCTTGAAGCCACGACGATATATTTCAGCCAGCAAGGCCCCCAGCATTGCCAGATAGAGGAGCACTCCTCCATAGATGAAGAAGTTAGCCTTCACATGCAGATCCCCAGGATGGTTGGCAATTATTTCAGCCACCTTCTCACTGGCAGGATCGTTTTTTCCACGCTTGCCTGCTGCATCGGCATCACGGTTTGAAGGCTGAGTTTGATTCTGCGTGGAAATTTCAAATCGCGAGGCTAGTTTATTGACCACTTCCTCCGCCTTCTGCACCGGATAGAATTGTGCATGGGCATATTGCTCGATGATTTTTCCAAAGGAATAGGTAAACACCCCGACCAGAATTGTGGAGCAGATCACTACGCCAAGCGATTTTTTCAGGGAATGTTTCCTGTAAGTCCAGAAAGCGAGACAGATGAAAAACGCGGGGAAGAACAGCAACGCGGTAACCTTGATGGCAAGAGCCAGACAGAGAAAAGCAGAAGCCAGCAGCCATCTGTCTTTCCGCAGGAAATAAAACGCCGCCAGAACCTGTGCCGCCATCGGAATATCCTGGTAAAAGGCAACGCTGAAAATGAGGGTCATCGGCAGCGAGACGATCAGCAGAACGTAAACCAGAGCGGAACGCGTCTCCACCCCTCTTCGCTGGCGGGCGAGTAGATAGGCGAAAAACAGCAGCTGGCAGAGAAATGCCCCCTGATACAGCTGGGTGAAAAAGAAGGAGCCATCGGTCAGCAGATACACCAGCCCGCCCAGATAGTGCCAGGCAAACGAATGTGGGTAGCGCCGTGTCTCCATCCCCCCCCATTCTGTTGGAATTTCGGCGAAAAAGTTCGGGACGGGATAGATTCCGGCCTGGCTCCGCAGCATGTAATAGTGGGTTACTTCATCACCAATCATCGGCTGCGGTGCAGCCATGCCTGTCACGAGCACCCCCACCAGAGCCATCAGAATGACGAGGGGCACCGTCAGGGACGTGCCGTGCTGCGTTTTCCAGGTGAACGATCGCAATTCCTGCCGACTTGGCAGTTTTCCCCTGAACCTGTCGAACAGGCCCTGGCGGGAGTTTTCCAGTTCATCGGCGACAGGTATCGGCTTCCCGTACAATTGCCGCTCGAGATCCTGAACGCGAAGCAACAGCCTGTTATGCCGGTCCTGCAGCTCGGAAATGACTATACAGAAATGGAAAACCAGGAGGATCAGAAAAAGGAGAACGAGAGCCGCGATCGCCGGCCCGAAATGTACGCCCAGCAGACTGGGGAAGGCCTGCAACGGTCCCGGGAAAAGCGCGGTCAGCAGCACCAGAAATAGAAACAACTGTCCAGAGCAGTCCATAGCGCGGGTGCAGGCCGGTTTTGACAAAGGCAAAAAATGTCAGGACCAGAATAAAGAGACTGAGAAATACCGCAACGAGACGAACACGGACCAGCGTGTCCATCCCGCCCAGGGCAAGCGCGAAATTTTCCCACAGGGCGATAGCAACCAGAAGGATGCCGAGGCCAATCATTATCGAGGCATTGAGCGCCCTGATCCTCCGGTCCCAGATGGCCGCAACGACCAGGAGGCAGAGGAGGATGCCGAGAAACAGCAGGAACAATTTGGACAGGACCGTCCCCAACCATTGCTGGGCAAAAAGCGAGAGGATTTCAATAAGCTCTGCCATGAAGTACCTGTCTCAGCACGCGCGGATTGCGTCTACCATACAGTGGCTTTGAATAATCAATTAGTTATTGATTATTCACTGATTTCTTTATTCACTGATTTCTTTATGTTCCCTACCCGATGCGACATCCTAATGCTTTACTGAAAGCATTTTCCCTTCTGCATCAACCATTCTCGCCACTATTTCCTCTAATCCGGATCTGGCTTGCCATCCTAAAAGGGTTCGAGCCTTCGACGAATCACCACAACCCACCAGAATATCTGACGGCCGGTAAAGATCCGGGTCGACTTCGACGTATTCTCGCCAGTCGAGTGAAACGGCCTCAAAGGCAAGGGAGATGAAATCTTCCAGTTTTCTCGGCCTGCCGGTAGCGACAACAAAATCTGCAGGTGAATCAAGCTGCATCATCCGGTACATGGCATCGACATATTCCGGTGCCCATCCCCAGTCCCGTGATATGGCGGTGTTCCCGAGTTTCAATTTTTCTCCACTGCCTGCCGCTATTCGACAAGCTGCAGAGATTATTTTTCTGGTGACGAAACGGTTTGGCCGCAGCGGCGATTCATGGTTGAACAGGATGCCGGTGCAGGCAAACAGGCCGTAGGCATCACGGTAATTGGCGACGATCCAGTAAGCGGAAGCCTTGCCCACCGCATAGGGGCTCTGCGGGTGAAACGGCGTCGTTTCGCTGGCGGCCTTGCCGTTGGTGTCGCCGAATATTTCACTGGAACCGGCATTGTAGAATTTGATCCGTTTGCCGGTAAAGCGGATCGCCTCGAGCAGATTCAAGACCCCGATACTGGTGCTTTCCAGGGTCTCGACGGGTTGTTCGAAGGAAAGGCCGACCGAACTCTGGCCGGCAAGATTGTAAATCTCATCCGGTTCCACTCGCTGGATAGCCTGAAGGACGCTGCGGAAGTCGTTGATCGCCAGAGACAGTTTCGCGACCCTGTCATATATCCCGAGTCGTTTCAGGTTGGCGAACGTCGACATCTGCGCGTCTCTCGACGCCCCGAATACCTGATATCCTTTGTCCAACAGCAATTGAGCAAGATACGCCCCATCCTGTCCCGTCACCCCGCAAATCAGTGCTTTCATACTCTATCCTTCTGTTGTGCTTCGTCCTTTCGACATACTTTTCGGCATACAGCATACAACTCTTTCGCCGATCGAGACCAGGTAAAATCGGCCGCCCAATTCCTGGCTTGTTCGATGCGTTTTTTTCGCTCTGCCCCTGAAAAATTTGTTACCCTTCGTATCTCCTCAGCAATGTCGGCGGCGGCAATTGTTTCCGCATACGAAACATACGCGCCACCGACTTCCGGCAATGAACCGGCCCGTGTGCTCACCACAGGGACTCCAGCCATCATCGCTTCGATGACGGGAAGCCCGAATCCCTCATAGGCGGATGGCAGGACAAAGATATCCGCCCCCTGGTAGAACATCTGCAGCACCGCATAGGGAAGCCCATCTTTGAACCGGTACAATCGGGAGGGGTTGTTCAAATTGCGCTCTGATTGCGCTACCACGTCTTCTCCGCGCCTTGGTTTGCCGACGATGACCAGGTTATGCGGGATTTCATCCTCCAGACTGATGAAAGGCGTCGATGAGCAGATTGATATTTTTATGGGGATAGGAATGGGCGACGCAGAGGATATACGGCGTACCAACCGGGAGGTATGCGCTCAAAATCCTCCGCCTTTCTTCGTTGTTTGCAATTTCCCCGAAGGTCGGATCGACCCCCAGCAGTACGGCATGAATTTTTTCCGCCGGAGCAAAGCGGTATTTGACAACCTCATTTTTGGAGAATTCAGATATGGTAAAAATGACGGAACTTCTTTTGCAGGCCATCCGCACCAAGGTATCGAGGGTGTATCGCTCGAGCCGGCTCATATCTTCCGGCTGGCTCTTGTACTGCAGGTCCGGTATGGTCACCGCCTGCGGACACGGCGCCCAGAATGGGGCGGTGTAGCCCGGGGACCAGAGACAATCGAGCCGGTTTCCGATACAGGCCAGAGGCAGCCAGGTCTGTTCCAGCAGGATTCGCAGCGGACGATTGGCCGCCGAAAAATTGAGGAGGATAAACTCGACGTTTGCCCTTCCCTCCAGATCTTCCCGAAGAACACGGTCATTGTCCCGGGTGGTGAAGAGAACCAGTTCGAGGCCTTCCTGGACAACAAGAGCCTTCAGGGTTTCCCGCAGAAAGGTTTCCGTGCCGCCGACATCCCCGGGAACGAGAAACAGGGTGTTGACGCCGAGACGAAATCCACTTTTTTCCCCCATACACATCAACCTCGTATTCCCTTTCCCTCAAAAAAACATGCAGGTGCAGTCGGCAACTCTATCGCAGCGGACGCACTCTCTTCAGCCTTTACGGTGAAGTCTTCTCATTCACACCACCTCTAACCGCTGACAGCAAGTGCAATAAGAGCTGCTCGAGATGCGTTTCATTTTGAGAGAGATCCGATGATGGTTTATGACCCTTGTAATCCGATACTCTATTGGAGTCTTCAAAAATTTGGGGATAGGCCTTTTTCAACCCGGCGTGATCATCATCGTACAGTTTGACAATCTCATTGTAAAAATCATCATCAAACAGTGTCCTGTGGGGAATCTTCCCCGACAACCTCTGGCGAAAAGAAAGATCTTGCAGCACTTCCTTCAATAAGCCCATGGTCTCCGGGCGCAGGTCCAGATCGATCGCCGATCGCATGATCTGTACCGATGCAGCCGAAAGCTTGGTGTTGGCAGAATCTTTATCTTTTTCTGGAAATTCCAGCAACCTGCTATCAACACCGACAATCTCACAGAAATCCCGGACAACATTCCCCTCCTTGAGATGATCAAACGACCGGACAATGATGTTTTCCTTGCCGAAATGCTTCGCCCATAGCTGGAGGTTGCGGGCATACATGAGATAATTTTTCGGTGCCGCAATCTCGTGGGGTTCCGGAATGGGAAAACCGTCCTTCAGTTGCTGATTGAAAAACGAATCGATCCAATCGTCCTGCCGGCGCAGATACACGATGATTCTCACTCGATCAAAGCCTGAAAACAACGCTCTGCAATCCTTGATGACATTCTCGATATACGAATAATTCTCCTCGCGGGGGGCATGATACTGCAGCCCGGCCTGCATGACCGGTGAAGCCCAGAAATACTCGGAACTCATCACCACTTTCCGACAGCGGTGTTGACGGCAGGAGCGCAGCACATTGGAGACGTATTCTTCCGGATCAAACGCATCGATTGCCGCATTGAAATGGGCCCAATCATATTTCCCGGCCACAATGGATCTGACCAGGGCCGTATGCTGGTTGGCGGGGACACCACAGTCGGGATACAGAATACCGAACCGGTCACGGAGGAGATTTCGATTGTGCGCAAAAAAATTCTGGATGGCCGTCGTTCCGGTCTTCGACATGCCGATATGCAGATCCAACGATACTCCGTCCTGATCTGCTGTGGAAAAGAGCTTGCGAATACGCTTAATGATCATTTGCATCCGCGATTGCTTGTTGTCGTTCTGTCCTGCGGAGCTCATGACGATCGCCGACCGGAAGATGCGTTTCTCCTACTCGCCATCAGTGAATAAGCCGCAATGATTCCCCACCGCACCCCTTGATGGATGACAGCCTGCAGCGAAAATCTGCCGGCATCCGCCATAGCTGCATCCAGTTCTTCCTGGAACTGGATGGTGAACTGCTGCCCGCTGATGGAACTCTCATGCCAGCGAAATGCCGCAACCGGACCACCGGGAATCACGCCGCCTCCGCCCGAGTCGATGGAGGCGGAGGATAAATTCGTAATCCCAGGCGGCGACCATGTCTTCCCGCAGCAAACCCGCCTGCTGCAGTGCCTCGCGGCGGAAGAACATGGCCGGTTGCGAGATATAATTGATGCACTGCAGGGTAAACCGGGACGATACGGGGAAAAAACTTTCCTTGAAACGGGTGATGAAGCGTCGTATCTCGACCCCCTGCTTGTCGATAATCGGACATCTGCCGAAACACAAGACCAGATCGGATTGGGCCGCAAAGGTTGACTGCACTCGCCGCAATGCCCCGGGGTAATAGAGATCGTCGGCATTCAGCCAGGCGATGATATCGCCCGAGGCCAGGGCGAGGCCCTTGTTGATGGCGTTGGCCGGGCCCTTGTCCTTTTCGACGATCAGGTGTTGCAATTCGCCTGCATAGCGATCCAGGATGGCATGGGAGTTGTCCGTGCTGCCGCCATCAACGACGATCAATTCCACTTCGACGCCGTCGTTCCTCTGCGCGAGAATGCTTTGCAGCGTCTCCTCGAGAAAGTGACCGCTATTGTAACTGGGGGTAATTATCGAGAACAGCATGATTGATCCAGCATAGAGGGGACGCCGCCTGATTTCCACCGGCGGATATCGAGCAGTATCACAGGCACGAGAAAATATCCCGCCAGACAAACAAAATAATAGTAGCGCCAGTTCATGACATTGATACAGATCAGAGCCAGGGCCTGAACGAGGACGACGAAGCTGAAGATCGCACTCAGCGGCAATTTCCTGCAGAAAAGGATCGTCAGCGGCAAAATCGCCAGGATGTGCAGCGGGTTCCACGACAGGTAGACCCAGGGCCGGTCGTAGGATCGCCAATAGACGGCCAGGGCTGCCTCGCGTACCAGCGTCGGAATCATACCATCGCCCTGCCGCAGATAGGGAAAAACATCATGCCACTGCGAATGCAGCAGAAAGGTATAGGCGAACCGGTCTTGCAGATAAAAATGCCAGAGATCCCACTTGCTGGCTGTCTGGTTGATATCGAGCATCCCCCAGTAATTTTTCCACGACCGCTGCAGCAGTGTGGAAAAATCCCCATCGAGCAGGTTGCCGACAAAACCAAGCCCCTGCACCACGACATAGTTGAAATCCTGGATCCTGCCGGCCATTTTCAGCATCAGGAAGACCATCCCCAGCAGCACCACGGTAATTCCGCCGACGAACGCGACCCGCCTCAGGTTCACCAGACCGAGGGCCACAAACAGGAACGGGATGACGAGAAAGTAGATCATACCGTTGTGGCGGATAAAACCGAGTGCGAGCAGCAGGCAGAACAGGGCCAGCAGCGCTTCCTTTGACAGACGGTAGCACCCGTCCCTCTTCCTCCGATAAAGATCGGCCAGGGTATAGGCCCAGAAAACGATGAGCATCGCGAACGGGATATCCTTCCACAGAACGGTGTTGTAGAGCCCGATCGGCACCGAAAAAATAACCAGCAGATAAAAAGGCAGGATGAGTGCAAGCGAGAGGTGCTGCCGGTACAGCGAATAAAAGATCCAGGAGACGAGCACCGACATCATTACCACATGGAAGACCGGCACGACGGCCATGTCGCTCCAGATATGGGCGAGATACTTGTACAGGATGATGTTCAGCAACGGGTGGTCGTTGAGGAAGACATCCGGCAGGACCGCCGCCCGCCATATTTTCAAGGAGTCGATCGAGGTCACCCCCGGCCAGACAGGGATCAGCCAGAACGAGTAGACCGCTGCCGCACCGAGAAAAAACAGCCAGAAGACACGCCGCTGCCGGGAAAAAACACCACCCGTGCCGCGACAGCTTCGGTACAGCCTCAGGAGGGCCAGGGCTATCCAGGTGGACAATGCCGCAAACATGACCTGGAAGGCGTTCTGCAGCGGGTTCAGATACTGTTTCTGTACTTCGCTCCTTCCCGCCACAACCGCCTCGGTGAAAATGCCGGGATCGCCGGTGTGCACCGATAACGACTTGCCGCTCGTCTCGATATCGATGGACTGGATCGACAAAGGCCGGCGCTGATCACCACTGCGAAGAAGGATCTTGTCCACACGATAGCGGGGCAACGGCATCCTGACCACAAACCCGCCCGCAGCGTCAACGATCCAGTGGCTGAAGGAAACCTGGGTGCTGTCGGTATTGGCGGCGTACAGATCCCTCTTACGGACTATGCCGTTGACGCCGATCTCAACCAGACCCGATGAGTTGTTCGTCAGCGCATCGACGATGATCGATTCTCCCGCCTCGACCTCGAGTGCCAGGGAAGGAGTGTCTTCCAATAGCTTAATTTTCGATCCATCCCAGGATAGCCCATGCCGGCGGGAAATCTCGGCAAGGTCGAGATCATGTCCGTCGATCGCAATTTTGTTGATGCCGATATCGGCAGCGAGGGACGCCGAGATTTTCTCGCCGACCCTGCGGATCAGTACTTGATGTTTCTCCTGCCCCGGCGGCAGAGAAGTCGCCAGGGCAAATTTCCTGCGTTCATAGCTATTGTACCCCGAACCGGAATCCCAGCGTATATCGAGAACGCCCTTCTCCTCGAGCACCTTTCCCCGGACGACGAGCTCGGCCGGCGCATACCATCCCGTCCCGAAAACGAAATAGAGAAGGAACAGGCTGAAAAGCCCCAGAGGTACGGCAATTTTTTTTGATAAATTCTGCAAATCTTTTCCAGTTTTTAGCTTCTACAAGCCGCAACTACTGACCTTCTGTTTTGCCGCTGTCATCGCGACTTTCCCTCTGCACTTTCGACCTTTCTTCCTCTGTCATCTCGACCTTCCCCCGCTGTCATCTCGACCGCAAGGGAGAGATCTCATGCAGCCATCATCCGCTCCGAGAAAGGCATCCTCGGCAACACGAGATTTCTCGCTTCGCTTCGAAATGACAGCGGGGGCGGCTTCACGGCCTTCGCCCTATCGGGAACAACGAGCACTCGCCGTCGCGACCTGACATCCTGGCTTTTGCCCTTTCATCTTCTATCATTTCGACCTACCCCCGCTGTCATCTCGACCGAAGGGAGAGATCTCATGCAGCCATCATCCGCTCCGAGAAAGACATCCTCGGCAACACGAGATTTCTCGCTTCGCTTCGAAATGACAGCGGGGGCGGCATCTCGGCCTTTGCCCACCGGGAACAATGAGATTTTTTGCTTCGCTCGAAATGACAGAGAGAAAAACTGCAAACCAGCCTGTCATTTCGCAAGAGATTATTTTATTTGAACAATTTTTTCAAAATCGATCTGCACCCGGAACGAATCCTCCGGGGAATACCCCCTGAATCCGCGGTCGATGCCTGCCCCTCGATAAAATCGGCAAAACCCATTTCGGCGAGAAGCAGCTCGACGCAGAGCTCTGTCTCCCCGGCACAGGGTATCTCCGGCAGAAACAGCTGCGGGTCGTTGCCAAAGGCCTCCAGCACCCAGTAGTCCTTCCCCTTCTCCAGCCACCGCCCCGTGCCGGCCAGGGCCAGGGCGTCCAGGCCGTTGCCCGGACCGAATTCGGCCAGAACCCTGCCGGTGACGGCAGAGAGAACACGGATATGATAGAGGAGGACGATCCCGATCCTGACGGTGGGGTCGATCCGCATTCTCAAGCTTTCCGTTTCGATCTTCAAATTTACTGCAACGCGATCGATACCCCTGTGCTGGTAATGCGTCCAGGCGAAACCGCCGCCATCGCCCGATCCGGCCGCGTTGTAATAGAGTTGGACGAAATTATGGCGGGGATGCTCGACATCCCCTCCGGCCCGCTCCCCCTGGGCGAATTGTTCCAGGTCCCGGTTCTGCAGCTGCAGGTGCTGGTGGTGCAGCAGGTGTTCCGCCATGGTCCGCAGGTATTCCCGGCTCACCGCCGGTCCGGCACAGATCGTCTCCAGGCTGGCGGCGAACTGCCGCGCCGACTCCGACCAGTCCGGCCACTGTTGCGCCGTCTTTGCCGCACCCTCGCAGAGCCGCTGCAGAAGCTCGGGTTTTTGGCGCAGTTCATTCAGATACGCAACGACCTGCTGTTCATCGTCCCGCCGAACGACAAGGCTGTTCACCCCATCCTCGATGTATTCGTCATGACCGGTGACATCATAGACAATGGCCGTGCCGCCGCAATGGAACATCTCCAGGGGCGGACCGAACATGCCCTCCACATAGCTGAGCTTGACCAGGACATCGCATGAGCGGTAGATCGCCGGTGTTTCCCGTACGGGAATACGCGAGAAGACCCGGTCCACCCCGGTCCATGCCTCGATGGCAGAGGAAGTGAGCAGCCAGATCTCATCGGCATCGCTCTGCCGGCACAGCTCGATGGTCCGTGGCACATTTTTGTGAAAGACATCGACCGGGCCTTCGACCAGGACCCGCAGCCTTCCCGGTTGTCGTGGCGCCAGGACGTCTTCGGACGCGGAATAGAGATCCTTTCTGATGCCGTTGCGAACGAGGATGGGATGGTGGTTGTACCGCCGCCGGAGAAAATCCCTGATCCATCTGGCCTCGGTAATGATCGGCAATGCAAAGAAATAACTGTTATCGGCACGGCAGGCCCCGACCGAGTGATCGCGCAGATCATGATCGAGCGGGTTCTCCGCCGGAAAAAACCTCGATTCGATGGACTGGACGAAATAGACATAATGGCTCGCCTGGAGGGCGTGGAGCAGAAAGGGGCTCTCCCACCAGGTGGCGATGACACAGTCAAAAGACATCTGTTCGGCCTGGGCCAGGGTGATCCACGCGAGCGATGACGCCTCGGGATGCCAGGCGTATCGCGCCGGGGCGACGGGATCCTGCGTCAGCAGAGCAACGCTGTGGCCCATGGCGGCAAGCCGAACGGAGTGTTCAAAGATGACATAGGTGCCGCCGTTGATATCCGGGGAACACAGGAGGAAGGCGATCTTCATCCTTTTTTTCCAAAAATGCGCCGGTGCCGCTTGGCACCGTCAATACCCTGCAGAAAGTCAAGCCCCAGCCGCCTGAGGATGATCGGCGGCCACACCCCTGTTTCAAGAACAGCCGCCGGATCCTTGAGCAGCTGGCGCAGATTGCGCAGGCGCTGCGGCAGGGTGACGGACTGGCCGGCCTCGAAATCGGTAAACTCGAAGATGCCGAAATTCTCAAGATGGTACAGGCCGGAAAAGAAGGCGACTTCCTTTTTTGTCGGATGAAAGACCATCCTGGCATGGTGCCGGGCAAACCAGGCAATACCCGGCGGCGGCTGGCTGGAAAGCATCACCTGCCTCGTCACCTCACGGTTCAGCTGCAAATAGCCATCCTGCAATGGTTTTATATAGTTGTTGAAAAGTTCTCGTTCCGCCGGCAGGTCGAGGGTGGTCACGCAGATTTCCTCCCCCTGTTCCCGCCCCGAAAAGGAAAACTGGACCGAACTGCCCCTTTCCGCACCGGATTCCGTCAGTTGCCGCCGGGAAAAATAGCCGTCGGCACTGCCGTGACTGGCCCCCAGCAACATCTCGAACAGCGAGCGGTTATTGTTGAAGACATGGATGAAGGGGCTGTGTTCCGGCACGTCGCTGAAGAGAATCCCCGTCTTGCTGTTGCCCGGCTGCACCTCGGTCGGGCTGAGCAGCCCGAGATAATAGCCATGCAGAGGGACCCGCCTGTCGAAGGCATAGAACAGGTTGTTCTGGATCGATCCCTTCCAGCCGACATCCACCATCGCCATCCCCTGCGCGGCGACATCGTTCTGCAGGTGGTTCAGATAGGCGAGGAGGTTGGCCCGCTGAGATGTCCGCTGCTCCTCATATTGCCGCCGGAAGATCTCGGACTCGAGAAGCCTGGCAAACTGCGGCTGCTCCGCCAGCCTCGGATACCTTTTTTCGCCATCGAGACCAAGCCCATCACAGAGAGCGATGGCCTCGTGTTCGACAAAGTTGAGACTCAGCAGGAATTCCTTGAGCGACAGGTCGCGATAATGGACGAACAGGCGGGAAAAATCTTCCTCCGGCAGTGGGCGCAAAGAGCAGATAAAGGTCGCCTTGCGTGAGACCAGGAGATAGTGGGCCGGCAATACGACCCTGCCGAAACGCTGCTCCTGGTACTGGAGAAAGAGCTTTTGCAGAAATTCACCCTCTTTCGAGCAGAAAAAGACGGCGGGGACCTTGTCGTTGATCAGCCGCCGGAACAGAGTATCGGTGAAATACCACAGGCTGAGCCCCATCTCGGGGAAAAACTCGGGCCCCGATGTCTGCAGGGAGCCTTGCAGCGCCCGGGCAAGACTGTCGTTACACGTACTGCACCCCTGTGGCTGCATTTCCAGGCGACCGTAGTCTTTCTTCCGCTCCTCGAGGTCGAGATGCAGGGCTGTCAGGCCGTGGTGTCTCGCCATATCGTAATCGGCATGGAGATTGTCCCCGAACATCAGCATCCTGCCTGCAGGGCAGCCTGTTTTTTTGATGATCTCGAGATAGAGCCGCCCTGACGCCCCCTTGGTCACCCCATAATCCGCCGAGACGAGAACATGGTCCAGGTGTTTTTCCAGGTCATGATGGGCGAGCAATTTTCGAAAATGAGTCTCCGGCAGGTAGAAATCGGAGAGCAGACAGGTGGCAAGCCCCAGTTTTTTGCTCAAAATCAGCAAGGCGACTGCGTCCTCGTACAGCGACTGGACCTGTTTTTCGATATTCACCTCGATATCTGCGAAAAGCTCGGTAAAAAATGGGGCGTCGAGATACGGGGGCAGGTCGGTAATCGCCTGGAGATGATGGAAAAGTCGCTCCGAGAGGTGCTGCAGGTTGAACTCGGGATCGAGTCCCATGGCCGTATTTTCCCGGCACAGGGTAGCCTCCAGCTCGTGGCGCAGTTGATACAGGGTTTCGCCGGAAAGCCTCTGCCCCAGGGCGACACTGAGTTGCGCTGCCGCCAGTTTCTTCGTCGCCTCCGGATAGACGTTCCGATACACCAGCGTGTCGAAATAGTCGAAGCAGATCACCTGCGGGCGCCGGCCGGCATCCTCGATGCATGCTCGCAGCTCGGCGAGGGCCCTGGGTCCAGCCGTTGACGGCTCTGGTCTTTTCATCGCCGACGGCATCTATTGCACCGATCCGATACTGCATTCAAGAATCGGGTTGTTGAAAATGCCATGCACGCCTTTTCCCGGAGACAATGCGGAGATCGAGAGGATATTGTGGGCCCAGCAATGGATGGTGTGCACAAAAGGATCATTCCCCTCCCCGACGCCAAGGGTGAAGGTGTAGGTTGCCGGATAGATCTCCGGCCAGGTAAAGGCAATGGTGACCAGATGTTGCCCTGCCGCAAGCGCAAAACTTTCCTGGAGGGACGAACAGGTGTTTTCGCCGAAAATGGCGTTCCCGATCCGATCTTTGAGGGTATAGCCGAAGATCACATTCGCCTTATTGTTCTTTGCCTCTACGACCATCTGGATGATACAGGTCTCACCGGCCATGACCGTTTCCTTCCGCTCATAGTCTTCCCCGAGCAGTCTGACCTGGAGTATCTCGATCTCGTTGGCGCCCCCCTTGGCGTCGGCCGGCACATGTTTCCAGGGCGCACCGGAGGTATGGCGGACCGGATGGTCGGCCGGAACGACTTCCTGCGGCTTTGGACTGTCCTGTCGCTGGAATCGTTCGTTGTGGATGATCTTGGTATAGGTGGAGAACCCCTCCAGAGGGCTGCCCTCAAACAGCTTCAAGCCCCCATCGATGACGATGACCCGTTCGCAGAGGTTGGCCACCGCATGCATGTCATGGGTGACGAAGACGATCGTGCAGCTGCTCAGCATTTCTTTCATGCGGGCGATGCACTTCTGCTGGAAAAAGATGTCGCCGACCGCCAGGGCCTCGTCGACGATGAGCAGTTCCGGTTCGATGTTGATGGCGGTGGCAAAGGCAAGACGCACGTACATGCCGCTCGAGTAGAGCTTCACCGGCTGATCGATGAACTCGCCGATCTCGGCGAAATCGGTGATCGCGTCAAATCGGCTCTCGACTTCCTCGCGGGACAGGCCCATGATCGCGGTACTCAGGTAGACATTCTCCCGACCGGTGAATTCCGGATTGAAACCGGCACCGAGTTCAAGGAGCGCGGAGATCCGGCCGTTCACCGTCACCGAGCCGGATGTGGGCTGGAGGATGTTGCACAGGATCTGCAGCAGCGTCGATTTGCCGCTGCCGTTGCGACCGATGATGCCGATGGACTCGCCCTTTCGTACCTGGAACGACAGGTCTTTGATCGCGTCAAACGGATGGTGGTATTTTTTGCGAAACGGGTGAAACGTCTCTTTGATCCGGTCCGAATTTCTTTTGAAAAGCCTGTAGGTCTTTCGCAGATTCCGGACATCGATGACAATTTCTCTTTCCATACCTAAAGCACGTCGGCGAATTGCGGTTTCAGCCTTCTAAAAATCAGGGCCCCGAGGACAAAGGCGGCGGCGGCCACGAACCAGAAGTACGCTGTCAGCCAGGGATGGTGCCAGAACGGCACGAAGTAGAGGAACGAATCGCGGTAGCCCTGGATGATGTAGTACATCGGGTTGAGTTTCAGCGCCTGTTGCGCCGCCGCCGGCATGATGTTGATATCCCAGAAAATCGGTGTGGCCCAGAAGCCGATCTGGACAACGATGGCAACGATCTGGCCGATGTCCCGGACGAAGGGCTTCAACGCCGACAGGGCCCAGCCAAGTCCCAGGACGAGAACCGAAAGACAGCCAAGGTAATAGATGAACTGGAGGTAATACCAGCTGAACGGCAGCCGCTGAAAAAGGATGAGGCCAAGAAGGACCACCAGAAACACGGCATGGGTGACAAAAGAAGACACCAGTCTGACCACGGGGAGAATCTGTGACGGGAAAACGGTTTTCTTGATCAGGTGGGCATTGTCGACGATCATGCCCGTCGCCCCGGTGACAACGTCGGCAAAGGCAAACCAGGGCGCCATGCCGGCCGTCAACCAGACGACGAAGGGGACATCGTTCATCGGTTTGGTCTTGAAACCGACGCTGAAGACAAACCAGAAGACCAGGATCATCACCATCGGCTGAATAAACGTCCACATAAAGCCCAGGAGCGAGCCGACGTAGTGCATGGCGATCTCACGTCTGGCCATGCTCACAATCAGCCGTCGTTGCCTGACAATCAAGCGGAAAAATCTCAGAAAACCGTCAAGCATATATCCCACTTCGCATATTTTCTCATACTCTCCCTCAAGAGAAGCCGTAAAAATTTCATCCCGGCAGGATGTGCACTTGGTGCCGGCTCCGCACTTTTAAAGGACTGCAACCAAACCCTGTGATGTCACGACTCCTCCACCCGCTTGACGGTCGCCAGCAGATCCTTGCATTCCTGCTTCAGCTCCGGCGGTGTCGAGCCGTCCCGGATCGCGTCACCAAAGCTCTTGCGCGCCAGTTCCATCTTCCCGCTGTAGAGATAGTGTCTGCCGAGGTACGCGGCGGCGATCCCGTTTTTGCCCCTGTTGGCGGCGATCTGGCCCAGCTCGAAGTAGACCTGGGGATACTCCGGCTGTTCGGCGACCAGTTCCTTCAGGTACCTTTCCGCCTCCTGCTGTTTCCCGAGCTGCAGCAGGGCCTTGGCCATCGTGAAGACGGCATACATGTTCGAGCGGTCCCGGTTCAGCACCCGCGCGAGGCTCTGCTGCGCCTGTGCCGCCTGTCCGGCGGCAAGCTCGATGACGGCCTTGTCCACCAGCAGTTCCGGGTGCTGCGGCAAGGCGGCGATGACCTCATCGATCAGCTTCAGGCTGCTGTCGAAATTGTTTTCCATCCGGTCGACCTGGGACAAGCCGTACCTGGCCATATTGATCGCAAACGCCGTCGACCGCGGATTGGTGATGACACTCGTCAGGTGCGTCCGAAACGATGCCTGGTCCTTGGTCTGCGCCATCACCCGGTACTTGAAGCGGAAGAATTCGAACTCGTCGACCGGCGCCGCCGTGGTCCCCCCTCGCTCGTTTTCGAGCAGCGACTGGACATAGCTGAGCCGGGCCTCCGAGTCGGGATGGGTCAGCAGGTACTGCGGCAATCTTTCGCTCCGGTACCTGGCGACCCGGCGCATCGTCTGCAGCATCTTCTCCTGGCCCTCCGGGTTTCGCCCCAGCTTCTGCATCCAGCCATAGGCGAGGAGATCGGCCTCCTCCTCATCCTGGCGGCTGAAATGGAGGGAGGCGCTCTGGCCGGCGGCCAGCGACCCCATCATCAGCGTCGGCGCCGCCGCGCCGCCGCCGAAGGCCAGGGCCGCCATGGCCATGCCGATGGAGGCGATGCCGACGATCTTGCCCTTCTCCATCCGCGACGCCAGGTGCCGCTTCGAAATATGGCCGATCTCGTGGGCCATGACCGACAGCAGTTCATCCTCCGAATTCATCATCGAGATCAGCCCGGCATAGAAGAAGATCAGCCCGGACGGCGCGGCAAAGGCATTGAACTCGTTGTCGTTGATGACGAAAAAGCGATAGTCGAAATACTGGATGCCGGTGACCTTGAGGGCCTCCCGGCCGAGATTGTTGATGTACTGGGTCACATCCGGGTCATCGACCAGATCGAACGCCGAGCGGACGGTATAGAGGAGCTTCTCCCCCACCTCCCGTTCCTCGCCGATGGTGAAGGCGGCGGCCGGCTGCACCGGCGCCAGGGTGCCCAGGGTACTGAGGGTGACGATGATCACCAGGGCGATGAAGCGCTCAAGATATCTTTTCATGGGCCTGTATCCAGGAAACGAGGTGATCGAGCCCAGCCTCCGTCGACACGATGGGGGCGTAACCAAGATCATTTTCGGCCTGCTGTATCGAAAAATAATGTGTTTTGGCCAATTGTTCAGCAAGAAAACGGGTCATCCGCGGTTCCGCCTCCGGCCGCAGCAACCCGTGCAGGATCTCGAGGAGCGCGCCGACGCCATACGCCACCGGGAGCGGCACCGACTCGGCGACCTCGGCAATGCCCAGCCGGGCAAACAGGGCGTTGATCCACCCCCACAGGGAGACCGGCTCGCCCTGGCTGATGAAATAGGCCCGGCCGGCGGCCGAACCGACGCCCTCCAGGTTGGCCGCCGCCAGCAGATGGGCATGGGCGACGTTGTCGACATACGAGATATCGACCAGGTTGGCGCCGGTGCCGACCCTCTTCAGCAGCCGCTTGCGGCCACTGGCGACCAGCCGCGGGATCAGGTGGGGATCGCCGGGGCCCCAGACCAGGTGCGGGCGCAGGGCGCAGGTCCTGAGCGCCGCGCCGTTGGCCGCCAGCACCATCTGCTCCGCCGCCGCCTTGGTCCGGGCGTAGTGGCAGAGAAACCGCGTCGCATAGGGCAGGGCCTCGGTGCCGCCGGCAATGTCGCGGCGATCGAAGACCACCGACGGGGTCGAGGTGTAGATCAGTCGGGAAACGCCGTGGTCGCGGCAGGCCTGGAGGACGTTGGCCGTGCCCTGGACGTTGATCGATTGGTACTCCTCCCGCCGGCCCCAGATTCCGGCCAGCGCTGCGGTATGGAACACCGTGTCGACATCGCGGAAGGCGGAGCCCAACTCCTCGCGGTCACGGATATCGCAGGGGATCGATTCGGCGCCCAGCGCCTCGACCTCGGGATAACGGTGCCGGCCGACGACCCGGCAGGGGATCCCTCTTTCGGTCAGCATCCGGACGATGACCTGGCCGACAAATCCACCGCCGCCGGTAACGAGTGCCCTGTTCATGCCGTCTTGACCCGGGTTGCGGCCCAGACCGCCAGTTTTTCCCTGAAGATCTTGGCATTATGGCGGATATCGACCGGAAAGTCACGATGGATCAGAAAATGGCGGATATCCCGGGTCAGCGGGTGGCGCCCGGCCAGTTCGCGGACCTCGGCCAGGAGCTCGGCCTCGGGGCGGCTCGTCCGGTGCGGTTCGACGATCAGCACCGCCTCCTTGATCGCCGGGTCGCTAGCGCTCGGGATCCCGACCAGCGCCGAGCGATAGACATCCGGGTGCTCGTTGACGATCGCCTCGCAGGGGATGGTGTACAGCGTCCCCTGCGAGGTCACGACCCGATGGGCCTTGCGGCCGCAGAACCACAGACGGCCGGCCGCGTCGAGGTAGCCGGTATCGCCCATCCGGTGCCACAGAGTCTCGCCGTCACGGATCTTGGCCAGCCGCGTCTCCTCCTCGTTGTTGTCATAGGCCCGGGTGACGACGTCGCCGCGGACGATGATCTCGCCGATCTCCCCCGGCGGCAGCTCCTGCACCGCACTGTAATCGGCAAGCACCCCGTCGACGATGCGGATGACCCGGATCTCGATTCCCGGCAGGGCCCGGCCGACACAGGTCCCCTGGCCCTGGCGGCTCAGCGGCCAGGTGGAGGCCAGAATCTCCGCCCCTGCCATCGACACGATCGGCAGGCTCTCGGTCGCCCCGTAGGGCGTATGGATGACCGCTCCGGCCGGCAGGATGGCGCTGACCCGCTCCAGCAGCTCCCCCGGCACCGGCGCCCCGGCCATCAGGACCTTCTTCAGCGACGGCAGGACGATCTTGTTGTGCAGGCAGTAGCGGCTGACGACGTTCCACAGCGCCGGCGAACCGAACGAATAGGTGACCTGATGGCGGTTGATCGAGGCGATGAATTTCGCCGGGTTCACCTGGGCCGGCCGGGTCGGATCCATGTCGGGGATGATCGCCCGGGCGCCGAGGGCGGTGGAGAACAGGGCGAAGAGCGGGAACGCCGGCTGATCGACGTCAGCAGCGGTAATCCCGTAATATTCGCGGATCAGCCGCAGCTGGGCGGCAAAGATCGCATGCTCGAACCGCACCCCTTTCGGCGGCCCGGTCGAGCCGGTGGTGAAGATGATCGCCGCCAGGTCGTCCGCCGCCGGGACATGGCAGGGAAAATCCCCCCCGTCGCGCTCGATCGCCCGGCTGATGTCGGGGCCGAGGATCCCGCCCGAGAAGCCGCAGCAGAAGAAATGGCGGACGGTGGCAAAGGATTTTCTGAACAGCCGGGCGAAGACCAGGGCCTGGGGGATGCCGATCGAGGACCCGGGGGCTGACCCCGGCGATGCAGCGCCGCAGGTTGGCATAGCCCATCCCCGGATCGATCAGGATGACCGGGGCGCCGAGCTTGAACAGGGCGAAGGTCAGGCAGATGAAATCGGCCGATGGCCGCACCATCAGCATGGTGCGGTCGCCGGGCCGCACCCCCCGCTGCTGGAGATAGCGGGCGTAGGCCGAGGAGCGCCGGCTCAGCTCGGCAAAGGTCAGCTCCCTGCCGCTCCGCACCTCGATCAGGCCGATGGCCGGGCCTTGATCGCGGGCCACCTGGTCGAGGGTCTCGGCGATATTGGTCGTCATCGTCGCCCCTCTGCCGCAACCGTCTCGCCACTGCCCAGAAACTGCCGCAGCAGCGGGGCGATGGCCGCGAACTTGTCCTCGAGGACGTAGTGGCCGCCATCGGTGAAGAAATATTTCTGCGCCTCGGGAAAACGCTCGCACCACTCCTGATAAAAGACGCCGTCGAAGCAGAAATCCCGCCCGCCCCACAGCAGCAGCAGCGGCACCTGCAGCCGCCGCAGGACCGCGAGGCCGTTTTCGACCTCCACCAGGGTGCGATAACTGCGATCGCCCGGGCCGAGCGGGATATCACGGACGAATTCATGGACCGCGACCCGGTTGCGCCAGGAGTTGTACGGGGCGAGATAGGCCCGGGCCACGTCGTCCGGCAGCTTGTTGGCCACCGCCATCGACGGCGCCGCCCCGGCGAAGCCGTTCAGTCCCCGAACGAGCAGCCGGCCGAGTACCGGCCAGCGACAGACCCGGATACGCAGCGGGATCCGGGTCGAGCGGAAGGCGGCGGTGTTCATCATCACCAGACGCTCGATCCGCTCCGGATGACGGCCGGCGCAGCCCATGCCGATCGCTCCGCCCCAGTCGTGGCCGATCAGCGAATAGCGGCCGATGTGCAGATGCTCCAGCAGCTGCTGGAGGTTGCCGATATGCTGCGCCAGGGTATAGCTGTAGTCCTGCGGTTTGTCCGACAGGCCGCAGCCTATATGATCGGGGGCGATGACCCGGTGATCCGGGGCCAGCAGGCTGATGACCTTGCGGTAATAGTAGGACCAGGTCGGGTTGCCGTGGACCAGAACGACGACGGGCCCCTCCCCTTCATCGATATAATGGAGGCGGTGCCCCGAGATCGGCAGAAACCGGGAAGTAAATGGATAGTCTGGATACACTGCGATTTTCTCGGCGGCGAAGGCAGCCGGTTGCTGGCCGGTTGCGAATGGTCAAATTGTATGGAAGCAGGGGCGAATGATACCCGAGATGCACAGGCTGTCAATCCTTTTGCCCGGCATCCGGCGATCATCGGCAGCCGGGATCGGCCGTCAGACCAAATTCCGGCCGCTTCTCGAAATCGAATGACCTGAAGAAATTTCTTGCTTTTCCTCCAATAAATGATAGCTTTAAACGTTGCTGTCGTGTTTCTCGGGCTGGTGGATATGTCCACAAAGCAGAGCCGGCACCGCTTCCGAGGCAATTTTCGGTGGTGCAGCCACAGACGCGACAAGCTGAAATCCGGCCGTCCAAAGCCGGGAAACATCATACGGTCCCAGTTGGGACTGAGTTCAAAAGGAGTAGTAGCATGGCTGAAGGAACAGTAAAGTGGTTTAATGACGCGAAAGGTTTTGGCTTTATCGAGCAGGATGGCGGACAGGATGTGTTCGTCCATTACTCCGCCATCAAAACTGAAGGCTTCAAGTCTCTTGAAGAAGGGGCTCGGGTAAGCTTCCAGATTGTCGATGGCCCGAAGGGACCTGCTGCCGATAATGTCGTCAAGATATGATCGTTGAGTAATCAGCAGCACCAAAGGACCCTGCTCCGGCAGGGTCCTTTTTTTTATCTTTTTTTGCCGCCGACCATGGAAGACTGGCAGAAGCTCCTGCATGCAAGCGCCACCACCGGTTCCGCCCTGCAGGCCCATTTCCCCATCGATACGACGGAGCTCGAACGGGTGACGGCGGTCTACCCGATGCGGATCAACCCCTACTATCTCAACCTGATCCGGGACCAGGACGATCCCCTGGGAAGACAGGCGATCCCCGATATCCGGGAACTGACCGACACGGTCTGCGTCGCCGATCCGCTGAACGAGGAACGCCTCAGCCCGACCCCCCTGATCGTCCACAAGTATCCCGACCGTGTCCTCTTCCTGGTTTCGAACCAGTGCGCCGTCTACTGCCGCTTCTGCACCCGCAAGCGCCTGGTCGGGACGGCGGCGATGCGCATCACCGACGATCTGATCCACCAGGGCCTCGACTACATCCGCCGCCACCCGGCAATCCGTGAGGTCCTGGTCTCCGGCGGCGACCCGCTGCTGCTGCCGGACGACCGGATCGACGCCCTGCTCGCGGCGCTGCGGGCGATCCCGACGGTGGAGATCATCCGCATCGGCAGCCGGGTCCCCTGCACCTTGCCGATGCGCATCACCGACCGACTCACCGCGATCCTGAAAAAATACCATCCCCTCTACCTCAACACCCATTTCAACCATCCCGCCGAAATCACCGCCGAGGCTGCGGCGGCCTGCACCCGGCTCGCCGACGCCGGCATCCCGCTCGGCTCGCAGACCGTGCTGCTGCGCGGGGTGAACGACGACCTTCCCACAATCCGGACCCTGATGCGGGCCCTGCTGCGGATCCGGGTCAAGCCCTATTATCTCTTCCAGGCCGACCTCACCCGCGGCACCGATCATTTCCGCACCCCGGTGCGCACCGGGATCGCGATCATGCGCGGGCTGTACGGCCATCTCTCGGGCATGGCGGTGCCGACCTTCGCCCTCGACGCCCCCGGCGGCAAGGGCAAGATCCCCCTGACGCCGCAGTACATCCTTCAGCATGGCGACGGTCTCGTCTTTGCCAACTATCGCGGCGAGACCTGCACCTATCCCGAGTCCGGCGACCCCTGCTGAGAGGTGGTGCCGCCGCCCGACTTGCTTGCCGGCCGGCCTTGCCGCTATAATGGCATATCCCCTTATGTTCTCCATCGAGAGGGAAAGCGCCGCTGAGACCACAACCGCCCAAGGCCGCAAATATGCAACAGCCCGACAAGACCTACAGCTACAATTTCCTGTTCCCGGACGGGGGCCGGAAGCTCTTTTGCATCACCCTTGACGCCGGCGCCCATTACCGCAACAGCAGCCGGGAGATCCGGCCGGAATGGACGCGGCTGCCGCATCACCAGTGCCCGCACTGCCTGCTGACGACATCCGACGCCGACCATTGCCCGATCGCCGTCAACCTCGCCGATCTCGTCGGCGCCTTCCAGGACACCGTTTCCTACCGCGACTGCACCGTCTCCTGCGTCACCGCCGGTCGCACGGTGACCAAAAAAACTTCGGTCCAGGACGGCCTGAGTTCGATCATGGGGATCATCATGGCCACCAGCGGCTGTCCCACCCTCGATCTGCTGCGGCCGATGGCCTGGTTTCACCTCCCCTTCGCCACTGTCGACGAAGCGCTGTTCCGCTCCGCCTCGGCGTATCTGCTGCGGCAGTATTTCGCGGTGCAGCAGGGGGAACAGCCCGATTTCTCCCTGGACCGGATCAAGGCGCACTACGCCAATATCGAACGGGTCAACCACGGCATCCTGGAAAGGATCCGCCACGCCACCGTGCTCGATGCCGACCGCAACGCCATCGTCATCTTGAACAGCCTCGCCCAGATCCTCGGCATCGAGGTCGACGACAGCCTCGAGTCCCTGCGGCCGCTGTTCCGCTAGCCCGCAGCCGCGAGCGGGAGCCTACATCATGTTTTCGGGATCGACATCGATGAGCAGCCGGCAGCTCGCGGCCACCAGCTCCGGCCGGCGCTCGCGCAGCCGGCGGCACAGCGTGTGCAGCTGGTCGAGATCGGCCGCCTTGAGCAGGATCTGCCAGCGGTAGTTGCGGTTCAGCTTTTCGAGCGGCGCCGGCGCCGGGCCGAGGATCTCCACCCCCGCCTGCAGCCTTTTCTTCTCGTCGCGGCAGAATCCGGCCAGCCGCTGCGCTCCCTGCCGCACCTCCTCCTCCTTCTCCCCCTGGATATGGAGGGCCACCAGGCGGACAAAGGGCGGGAAAGCCGGGTTGCGCCGCAGTTCCAGCTCCTGCCGGTACAGTTCCGCGTACTGATGTTGCTGGGCCAGGCGGATCGAATAGTGATCGGGGCGCATGGTCTGGATGATGACCTTGCCCGGCGCCTCGCCCCGGCCGGCCCGGCCGGTGACCTGGGTGATGAGCTGGAAGGTCTTCTCCGCCGCCCGGAAATCGGGCATGTTGAGGCCGCCGTCGGCCCAGACCACGCCGACCAGGGTGACATGGGGGAAGTGGTGGCCCTTGGCGATCATCTGGGTGCCGACCAGGACATCGATCTCGCGGTCGTGCATCGCCCGCAGCAGCTTCAGGAAGACCTTGCGGTCGGCGGCGGAATCGGAGTCGAGGCGGGCGATCCGGGCCGCGGGCAGCAGCAGCCGCGCCTCCTCCTCGACCCGTTCGGTGCCGAACCCGACCGGCACCATCGCCCCGGGGAATGGCAGTGATTGCAGATCACCCGCTGGTCGAGGCTATAGCCGCAGTAGTGGCAGACCAGGCGGCCCTGGGCCCTGTGCAGCGTCAGGGCGACATGGCAGTGCAGGCATTCGACCGGGGCGCCGCAGTCCTGGCACAGCAGGACCGGGGCAAAGCCGCGGCGGTTGAGCAGCAGCAGACTCTGCTGCCCCGCCGCCAGATTGTCCAGCAGCGCCTGGCGCAGCTCCCGGCGGAACAGGCCCTTTTCGCCGTCCCGCCCTTTCCGGCTGAGGTCGACGACCGTCACCGCCGGCAGGCTCCTGTCCCCCACCCGTTCCGTCATCTGCAGCAGCGTGTACTTGCCGCTGTTGGCATGGTAGTAGCTCGTCACCGACGGCGTCGCCGAGCCGAGCAGGACCACCGCGTCGTGGCAGCGGCCGCGCAGCACCGCGAGGTCGCGGCCGTTGTAGCGGAAGGCGTCGTCCTGCTTGAAGCCGCCGTCATGCTCCTCGTCGACGACGATCAGGCCGGGGTCGGCCAGCGGCGCGAACAGCGCCGAGCGGGCGCCGATGACGACCTTGGCCCGGCCGCTCAGGGCCAGGTGCCACTGGTCGAACCGCTCCGCCCCGGTCAGCCCGGAATGGAGCAGCACCACGGTGTCGCCGAAGCGGGCCAGGAACTGGGCCTCGATCTGGGTCGCCAGGGCGATCTCCGGCACCAGGACCAGGACATCCCGGCCCAGGGCCAGGGTTGTCTCCGCCGCCCGCAGATAGACCTCGGTCTTGCCGCAGCCGGTGATACCATGGAGCAGGAAGGTCCGGTACGACCGGGCCGCCAGCGCCGGTTCGATCCGGGCCAGGACCTGCTGCTGCCCCGGCGTCAAGGTCTCCGGCCGCGGCGCCGGCGGCAGCGGCTCGCCGAAGGGGGTGCGATAGACCCGGCACGTCTGCTGTTCGATCAGTCCCTTCGCCACCAGCGCGATGGTCGCCTTGCGGGCGCCGCCATAGCGCGCGAACAGCTCCCGCGCCGGGACCTTCGCCGCCCCGGATTCGTGCCATCAGCGCGGTCATGGCCGCCAGGGTCTGACGTTCGCTGCGTTTCAGCGCACCGGCGGTGTCAGGCCCCCGCCTCGGCCCCCTGCCGCTCGAGATCCGCCCGGAGCTCCGGCGCCAGGGTGAACAGGGTCTCGATCTTTTCCCGGACCGCATCCGCCTCGACGATTTCCTGCAGCTGCAGCACGCCCTGGTCGACCAGGGCCGCGATCTGCAGCCGCGTCGCCTTCGCCCCCAACAGCTTGCCGCTGGCCGCCGCCGGCAGCCGTTGACTCGTCAACAGGTCACCCACCCAGGACGGCGGTTCAGCGCCAAAAAACTCACGCAACTCCTGGTCGCGGCCGGGGGCCAGGGCGATCGCCCGCGCCGAGCGCGGGGCCATCCCGGCCGGCAGGGCCGCCTTGATCACCAGCCCCAGCGGGTAATGGTAGTAGGATGCCGCCCAGCGGAAAAAGGGCAGCATATTGGCATGGAAGAGAGGACTGCGATCGAGGACCTTTTTGACTCGCCGGACGGTATAGGCCACGTCCTCCATCGCCACCACCGCCAGGACGTAGCCGGTGACGCCGCGGCCGCCGAGCGGCACCAGCACCCGCAGGCCGACCGGATCGCCGGTGGTTCCGGGGGTCGCCGGCATCAGCGCGTCATCAAGGTCGTAGGTCAGGGGCTGGTCAAGGGGGGCGGCAACGGCGACTTCGACACGGATCATGGTACTGGCATTTCCTGCTGCGTTTACTTCAATCTTTCAACTATAATGCCGCCAATCCGTGCTTTGACGGTGGCGGCAGTGATCCGGATGTGGTATGACATGCCGGTTTCGGCCACAGCAGAGATACCACAGATCCACGTCCACAGCCATTCTTTCCATGCAGATCCACTACCCGGAAAATCTCCCGGTCACCGCCCATCGCCGGGAGATCATCGACCTGCTGGCCGCGCACCAGGTCATCATCGTCGAAGGCGACACCGGCAGCGGCAAGACGACCCAGATCCCCAAATTCTGCCTTGAATTTGCCGGGCCGGAAGGGCGGCTGATCGGCTGCACCCAGCCGCGCCGCATCGCCGCGATCACCGTCGCCGCCCGGGTGAGCGAGGAGCTCGGCAGCCACAGCCGCCTCGTCGGCTACAAGATCCGTTTCCATGACGAGACCAGCCGCGACACCCGGATCAAGTTCATGACCGACGGCGTCCTGCTCGCCGAGTCGCGGTCGGACCCGCAGCTGCGCCGCTATCAGACGATCATCATCGACGAGGCCCACGAGCGCAGCCTCAACATCGATTTTCTCCTCGGCTACGTCAAGCAGCTGCTGCCGTCGCGCCCCGACCTCAGGGTCATCGTCACCTCGGCGACGATCGATACCGCCGCCTTCTCCCGCCATTTCGACGGGGCGCCGATCGTCCGTATCGCCGGCCGGACCTACCCGGTGACCGTGCGCTACCAACCGCTCGAGGACGACCTGAGCGAGGAGAAGGACGGCTACATCGAACACGCGGTGCGGGCGATCACCGAACTGCACCACGGCGAGGGCCCAGGCGACATCCTCGCCTTCCTGCCGACCGAAAAGGACATCCGCCTGTGCTGCGGCATCCTCGGCGAACAGCTGCGGCAGGCGGTCGTGCTGCCGATCTTCGGCCGCCTCCAGGCCGCCGACCAGAGAAAGATCTTCCAGAACTTTCCGCAGCGCAAGATCGTCGTCGCCACCAATGTCGCCGAGACCTCCATCACCGTCCCCGGCATCCGCTTCGTCGTCGACACCGGCCTGGCCCGCATCGCGACCTACAACCCCCGCGCCAAGACCATCGGCCTGCCGATCAGCAGGATCTCGAAGGCCGCCTGCGACCAGCGCAAGGGGCGGTGCGGCCGGATCGGGCCGGGGATCTGTGTCCGCCTCTACGCCGAGGACGATTATCTGGGCCGGCCGGAATACACCCTGCCCGAGATCCAGCGCGCCAACCTCGCCGAGGTCATCCTGCAGATGATCGCCCTGGGGCTCGGCGACCCGGCGACCTTTCCCTTCATCGACCCGCCGCACAGGAGCGCCATCCGCGACGGCTACGCCCTGCTGCGGGAACTCGGGGCGATCAGCGACCGCCACCACCTGACCGCCCACGGCAGGATCATGGCCGACCTGCCGATCGATCCCTGCATCTCGCGGATCATCCTCGAGGCCAGGGACAACAACTGCCTGAAGGAGATCAAGATCATCGCCACCGCCCTGGCGATCCAGGACCCGCGGATCCGCCCGGCGGAGAAGGAAAAGGACGCCGATGCGGCGCACAAGCTGTTTGCCCACCCCCACTCCGACTTCCTCGCCCTGCTCAATATCTGGAACCTCTTCCACCAGGTCCAGGACCAGGTCAAGTCCTGGGCGCGGCTGAAGAAATTCTGCGCCACCCACTATCTCTCGTTCCAGCGGATGCGCGAGTGGCTCGACCTGCACGAGCAGCTGTGCCGTCTCCTTGACCAGCACGGCGGCTTTGCCGACAACCAGACCGAGGCTCCCTACGCCGGCATCCATCGCTCCATCGTCGCCGGCTTTCTCCGCAACATCGCGATGAAGAAGAAGGACCGGCTGTACCAGGGGGCCGGCAACCGCGAGCTGATGATCTTTCCCGGGTCGCACCAGTTCCTCACCGGCGGACCGTGGATCGTCGCCGCCTCCTTCCTCGAGACCGGCCGTCTCTACGCCCTGACCGTCGCCACCATCGAGCCGGAATGGCTGGAGGCCATCGCCGGCCCGCTCTGCACCTATTCCTGGAGCAACCCGCACTGGCAGAAGCGCAGCGGCCGGGTCATGGCCGAGGAACGGGTGGCGCTGTTCGGCCTGCCGATCCTGGCCGGGCGCCGGGTCGATTTTGGCCGCCGCAGCCCGAAGAACCAGGCCGAGGCCCAGGCGATCTTCATCGAGGCCGCCCTGCTGACCGGCGAGATCCTCGGCAACTACCCCTTTCTCCACCACAACCTGCAGCTGGTCCAGGACTGGCAGGACGCCGAGCACCGCCTGCGCCGCCGCGACCTCCTCTGCGACGAGACGACGCTGCGCCAGTTCTACGCGGCGCGGCTGCCCGCCGACGTCTTTGACCGCAGCTCACTGAACCGGCTGCTGCAAGCGCGCCGTGATCAAAGTTTTTTGATGATGACGGAGGAGGACATCGTCCGCCGCCGGCCGGAGGGCCGGGAACTCGCCGACTTCCCGCCGACCCTGACGGTCGGCTCGTACGCGCTGCCGCTGGCGTACCATTTCGAACCCGGGGCCGACCACGACGGCATGACGATCTCCGTGCCGGTCGATCTCGCCGCCGGCCTCCCCCTCCAGGCCTTCGACTGGCTGGTGCCGGGGCTGCTGCGGGAGAAGACGACCTTCCTGCTCAAGGGCCTGCCGAAAAACCTGCGCAAACGCCTGGTACCGCTCAACACCGCCGTCGACGCGATCCTCGACGACCTGGCCCGACGCCAGGGGCCCTATCTCCCGGCCCTCGAATCCTCGATATTGAAGCTCTTCCGCTTCACCGTCCGCCGCTCCGACTGGCCGTCGCCGCTGCCGCTCCATCTCCAGCCCCGGTTTGCGATCGTCGACGCGAGCGGCCGGGAGATCGCCGCCGGCCGCGATCCGGCGCTGCTCGCCGCCCCTCTCGCCGCCGGCGGTACCCACGCCGCGCCACCCGCCCTGGCGCCGGCCGATCGGGAGCTCATGGACCGCTGGCAGCAGAAGACCTGCACGACCTGGGATTTCGACGGCCTGCCGGAATCGCTGACCCTGCAGACCCCGGGCCATGCGGTCGCCGGCCACCTCTACCCCGCCCTCGTTCCCGCCGGCAACGGTGCGGTCACCATCACCTTCGAGGCCAATGCGGCGCAGGCCCGGCAGCTGAACGACGCGGGCATCCTCCTTCTCTACCGCCTGCAGTTCGCCGATCACTACCGGTCGCTGAAGAGCGCCTGCACGTCGACCCTGTCAGGACCTTCGGCCCTGTGGCTGCTCGCGAGCTACACGACCCGCAAAGAGGCGGTCGACGGCCTGCTGACCTTCATCCTGCGGCAGATCTTCGGCCCCCTGAACGGCACGATCCCGACCCGGGAGCAGTTCGCCGCGGTCGTCGCCCGGGTCAGGCAAGAGGGCCTGTATCCCCGCGGTCAGGAACTGTGCGACCGGATCATGGCCCTGTTGCGGCGGCGACGGGAGGTCCAGGAACAACTGCAGCGTCTGATCGCCCGCGACAAGGGCAGGGCGATCTTCACCCCGGACAGGCGGGAAGAACTGGAGGCGATGCTGGCCGCGATCCTGCCCGCCGATTTTCTCCGCACCATGGACAGTCCCGCAGCTCGATGACTGCGACCGCTATCTGCGGAGCCTGGCGGTCCGACTTCAACGGCTGCATGCCAACCCGGCCAAGGACGAGGAGAAATCGGCGCAGATCCGGCCGCACCTCGAGCACCTGGCCGAACTGGCCCAACGGCTGCCGGCACCGCTGCCGGACGAGCTGCGGCCGCTGGTTACGACCTATCGGATGATGATAGAGGAATTCAGGATCTCGCTGTTCTCCCCCGAGATCAAGACGAAGACCGTGGTGTCGGCGAAAAAACTGCAGCAGCAGTGGCAGGCGATCCGCCAGCTGTGCTGAGCGGCGGCCGCGGCGCCCCGCCTCCGGTCAGCGGCACCGCTGTTCGAGGCCGGGCCGGGATTGGCCCGACTCGCCGGCGAACACCGCCTCGCGGAAAAAGGCGATGATGCTCTTCCGCCTCGCGACCATGTTCTGCTGTTCGGGGATCAGGTCGGATTGGCGGATCTTCATGATCGTCATCTTGTACTCGATATGGCTGGCGAGGCGGTTGTCGAGGTACCAGGCGTACATCAGGCCCATGAACAGACCGGGGGGAGTGAAGCCCTCCCGGCCGTTGATGAGGCGGGTGAAATGGCAGGGATCGGCGGTGGCCTCCATCCGCGCCAGGGCCAGGTAGCGGCGCAGGTCTTCAGGGCTGAACAGGCAGGTGCGCTCGCCCTCCGGCCGCAGGCGGAGATGGTAGACCTTGCCCAGCCGCAACCCGTCCTTGACGACATCTTCTACCCGTTTGTCGGCGGCGTAATCACCAAGGAGCGATTCGCCGAGGGCGATCAGGAAGGCGACTTCCAATCGTTTCGGATCGGCGAACTGGTCACGGCGGATCATGATCGTCCGGCTGGGCGGATCGAAAAACGAATAGACATTGTCCCAGCGCTGATCCCGGCGCCATTCCTCTTCATGGACACAGCGGATCGCGGTGAAGAAGCGGAGATGCTGCAGGGGGATGTCACAGTGCCGCCAGATGATGTCGCCGATCGCGGCCCTGATCTTCAGCGGGTCGAGCTCGCAATCGCAGATCCCGTAACGCTGCACTTCAACTCTTTCAAGCATGTCGCTGATCATGCGATATTTTACGCAGGGGATGAGCGGCTCGCGGCCATAGCTGAAATTCTCGTTTTGATCTTCATCGCGCCGCCTGCCGTTGGCGCTTGTCCGCTCCTTGACGAATTTTTGCGCCAGGTAAACGGTCTTGATCGCCCGGGCCAGGATCGCCGGATCGTGCTGGATGACGCCATGCTCGATCAGGGCCTCCTTCGAGAACAGACCGCACTCCAGCGGCACGAACCCCTGCTCCTTGACGACCTGGCGGTCGAGATAGATCGGGACCTTGCCCTCGACCGCATAGCGCTGCAGCACCGAGGCCGGCACGTCGCGCAGCGACAGGCACAGGACCTCGTGGAACAGACCGGCGATGCCGCCGGGGATGTTGCGCTCATAGGCCCGGATCATGTCCGAGACATGGAACTTCCGCTCGGGATCGGCGATGCTGAAATCGGTCTCACCGGCCTGGACCCAGAGATTCGAGACCAGGACCTTCAACGCCCGGCGGTTGTTGCGGACGCAGTCGGCCAGACCGGGGACGCTGAAGATCGGGATGATCGAACTGTAGAGGCTGCCGGGGGCCAGGACCAGAATGTCGGCATCGCGGATCGCTCTCAGGATTTCGCTGTAGGTCCTTGGTTCACCGTGAAAATCGACAAACACCCGGTCGACCGGCACGCCCCTTCGGGCGAGGCTCGATTTATTCTCGCCGCGGATCTCAACCCCGTTGGTGTAGATCAGCCGGAGCTGGGCCGGGGTCGAGGTGCAGGGCAGAACCGCCTGGTCGGCGGCCCCGAGATGCGATGACAGGGTCTTGAGACCGGCGCGCAGGGCCTCATGGAGCAGGTCCGGGCGGGCGCTCAGGTCGATGTTGTCGAAGGATGGGTCGATCTCCCGATAGACCGCCGCGGCGAGCAGCAGGTTGCCGAGACAGTGGGGCCGATCCAGGACCCGGGCGAAGCGGCGGTCAACGAACAGCTGGTTCACCAGCCCCTGGATAAAAAACCCGAGCGGCGACGGCAGGCGCGACAAGGCGTCACCGCAGCCGCCCAGCAGATCGGCGGCATCGGCGGGGCGGCCGGCGAAGCGGTAATTGAAGATCGCGGCGAGGGCCATGGCGGTCGCACAGGCGGCTTGAATGGACAACGCATACAGCCGCTGCAGCCGTTCGAGCTGGATCGACGAGAGGAGGACATGGCGGAGGTCGCCGAGGGCGACCAGGGGCAGGTCCTTCATCAGCTCGCCGGTCGAACCGCCGTCATCGGTGACGCAGACGACCGATCGGGTCAGCGGAAAAATCTCCTTCAGGCCGCTGAACGGTCGCCGCGGCCAGGTATCGCGGCGGCTGTCGCCGCCGATGAGATTCGACAGGCCGGTGCCGCCGCCGAAGACGACGACCCTGGTTTCGTCGACCGAATGCTCGACGAGCGATTTCCGCAGCTGGCTGAACAGGGCCGCGGTCTGCTGGTCGCAGCCCCGCGGCTGGCCGTTGAGCACGAGGTCGACCAGCTTTTCGCGCAGGTCCTCGTGGGGAAGGAGCTCGAGGGGGGAAATCCGCCGCCCCGAGAGATCGGTCAGGTTGCGGTTCAGGTCACCGCCCTCGCCCGCCGCTGTGGTTCTGTTCTTTGCCATCGTCGTCTGTCAGTCCAAAAGGCCGGGCCTTCACCCGTTGCGGCCGGCCAGGTAGGCCTCCACCCGGCGCAGATCCTCGGGGGTATCGACCTCGATCGAATCATGCTCCGTCAACACGACCCTGATCCGGTAGCCGTATTCCAGGGCGCGCAGCTGTTCGAGCTTCTCGAAGCGCTCCCACTCGCCTTCCGGCAGGGCGACAAAGGTCAGCAGGAAGCCCTTGCGGTAGGCGTAGAAGCCGAGGTGCTTGTAGTAGGTCGGGATGATGCCCTCCTCGGGGTTGCGCTGGAACGGGATCGGCGACCGGGAAAAATAGAGGGCGTTGTGATTGCGGTCGAACACCGTCTTGACGTGGTTGGGGTCGTTGATCTCCTCCGGCCGGACGATCTTGTAGATCAGGGTCGACATCGGCAGCGACGGGTCGTCGAGCAGCGGCCGGGCCACCTGGTCCACGACCTCCGCCGCGAACAGCGGCTGATCGCCCTGGATGTTGACGACGACGTCGTGCTCGGAGATCCCCAGCAGTTCCGCCGCCTCCGCCAGGCGGTCCGACCCCGAGACATGGTCGCTGCGGGTCAGCACATATTCGCCGCCGAAGGATTGAACGCAGTCGCCGATTCGTTTATCATCAGTGGCGACGATGACCCGGGACAGCACCTCCACCCGCTGCGCCCGCTCGACGACGTGCTGGATCATCGGTTTGCCGGCGATCGGGGCCAGCGGCTTGCCTCGAAACCGGTTCGACTCGTAGCGCGCCGGAATAATGGCGATGACTTCGGTTTTCTGATTGTCCATACCCCAGATCCATTGTTGGAAATTGACGCAGCCCGGCATCCTGCCGGTCCATACCCTCGATAGCTGCAGGCGCCCATGGCACAAGCACCGACCCTTCCGCTCTCATGTACCGCAAGCTCCCCCGCTTTGCACCAAAAAGCCGAGATCCTGGCCAAAAAGCTGGGCCTCCCCTGCACGCCGGGGCCGGCGGCCCCGCCGCAGCTGGTCTACACCGAACGGGGGCTGGAACTGCGGCTGCGGCTGGGCGGCCCCGATACGGTCGGGGCCAGCGTCCTCCATATCGATTTCAGCGGCGGCCGCTCCGGCTACCGCCACGCCCGCAACTGCACGATCAAGCAGCCGCTGGCCCGGGCGATCGGCATCAGGGCGGGGATGCGGCCGACCGTGTTCGACGCCACGGCCGGGATGGGCGCCGATGCCTTCGTCCTCGCCTGCCTCGGCTGCCGCGTCACCATGAACGAGCGATCGCCGATCATCGGCGCCCTGCTCGCCGACGCCATCGACCGGGCGATGCAGGACCCGGACATTGCGGCGATCTTTTGCGACCGGATCGGTCTTGTCATCGGCGACGCCCGCTCGACGCTGCAGGCCCTGAGCGATCCGCCCGAGACGATCTATCTCGACCCGATGTACCCCCACGGCCCCAACTCCGCCCTCAACAGCAAGGAGATGCGGATCATCCGGGCCATCGTCGGCGATGACATCGACGGCCCGGCACTGCTGACCCAGGCCCTGCTGACGGCAGCGAGGCGGGTGGTCGTCAAACGTCCCAAGGGGGCGCCGCTGCTTCATCAGCGGCCGCCCAGCCACCAGGTGGTGATGAAGAACAGCCGCTTCGACGTCTACCTCCGGGGTCACTTGTGATATTTTTCCCCGGCCTTGATGGTGTAGGCGCGGTACAGCTGCTCGAGCAGCAGCAGCCGCACCATGTCGTGGGTGAAGGTCATCGGCGACAGCGACAGCAGCAGGTCGGCCCGCCCCAGGACCTTCCCCGAGTGGCCGCAGGGGCCGCCGATCAGGTAGCAGACCTGCTTGATCCCCCGCTGTTCCCAGCCGCTGATCAGGGCGGCGAACTGCTCCGAGGTGTACTGGCCGCCGCCGGCATGGAGGGCGACGACGAGAGCGCCGGGAGGGACGGTCTTCAGCAGCAGCCGGCCTTCGCTCTGCATCAGGTCTTCCGCCCCGCCCCGGGTTTTGCCCGGGTCCTTCAACACCCGCACCGACAGGGTGGTGTAGTGGCGCAGTCGCCGGCAGTAGTCGTCGATCCCCGCCCCCAGCGCGGCGTCCTTGGTCCTGCCGAGCAGCGGCAACTCATGAATCATGCTGTCTTCTCCGGACGATGTGACGAGCGCCAGGGCGACCGATACCGGCTTACAGCCGCGGCCATGGCGGGAAATATCACTTTTGAATTGCACCCGAGTGGTGTATTACTAGTCGCGAATTTGCGCGCCCGCTCCCGGCCCCTGCCGGCCGACCAATTTTAGCATCAAAGTCCCGCATGACAAACAAGGAAATTCTGCTCAGGATCTATGCGGTCATCCGCCCCTACCAGTCACGGCTCTTCATCGCCATGGCCGGGATGATCTTCGTCGCCGCCCTGACCGGGGCCCAGGCCTACCTGGTCAAGGATCTGCTCGACAAGATCTTCATGGAAAAGAACGTCTTCTTCCTCAACGTCCTGCCGCTGATCATCGTCCTGATCTTCTTCCTCAAGAGCGTCTGCTACTATCTCTACTACTTTCTCCTCGAGAAGGTCGGCCAGTCGGTCATCCGCGACCTGCGGGTCCAGGTCTTCGAGCACATCCACCGCCAGCCGCTGTCGTTCTTCCACCACATGCCGACCGGGACCCTGATCTCGCGCATCATCTCCGACATCACCCTGATGCAGCAGGCGGTCTCCAACGCCCTGGTCGGCACCCTGCGCGACTTCTTCCAGGTCATCATCCTCCTCGGCGTCGTGTTCTACATGAACTGGAAGCTGGCGATGTTCTCCTTCATCATCCTGCCGATCGCCGCCTACCCGATCGTCAAGTTCGGCCGGATCTTCCGCAAGCTCAGCACCAGGACCCAGGAGGAGACCGCCCACGTCACCAACATCCTCTACGAGACCATCACCGGCAACCGCATCGTCAAGGCCTTCGGCCGCGAACGGTACGAGGGCCGGCGCTTCCGCGACCAGATCGGCACCCTCTTCGCGGTCATCATCCAGGACGCCCGCTTCCGCAGCATGCAGCACCCGCTGATGGAGTTCATCGGCGGCGTCGCCATCGCCCTGATCATCTGGTTCGGCGGCAACGAGGTCATCCACGGCGACGCCACCCCCGGCACCTTCTTCGCCTTCCTCACCGCCCTGATCGCCGCCTACGAGCCGGTCAAGGGGGTCAGCCGGATCAACTCCACGATCCAGCAGGGCATGGCCGCCGCCACCCGGGTCTTCGCCCTGCTCGACATTGTACCGGAGATCGCCGACAAGCCGGGGGCGACGGTCCTGCCGCCGTTCAGGAGAACGATAGAATTCCGAAACGTCACCTTCAGCTACGATCACGAGGAACCGGTCCTCACCGGAATCAACCTGACCGTTCCGGCCGGCCAGGCCCTGGCCATCGTCGGCCCGAGCGGCGGCGGCAAGACGACCCTGACCAACCTGATCCCCCGCTTCCTCGACCTCAAGCAGGGGGCGATCATGATCGACGGCGTCGACATCCGCGATGTCACCCTGCAGTCGCTGCGGGGCCAGATCGCGATGGTGACGCAGCAGACGATCCTCTTCAACGACACCGTCCGCAACAATATCGCCTACGGCGATCTCCACTGCAGCGAGGAGGAGCTGATCCGGGCGGCGACGGCGGCCCATGCCCTCGATTTCATCACCGGTCTGCCGCAGGGCTTCGACACGGTCATCGGCGAGGGCGGGGCCCGCCTCTCCGGCGGCGAGCGCCAGCGGGTGTCGATCGCCCGGGCGATCCTCAAGAACGCCCCGATCCTGATCCTCGACGAGGCGACCTCGGCGCTCGACACCGAATCGGAGCGGGAGGTGCAGAAGGCCCTCGAGAACCTGATGAAGGACAGGACGACCTTCGTCATCGCCCATCGCCTGTCGACGATCATCAACGCCGATCGGATCATCGTCATCAAGGACGGCGCCATCGTCGAGGAAGGCACCCATGACGAGCTGCTGGCCCTCGGCCGGGAATATGAACTGCTCTACACCATGCAGTACCGGTAGGGCGGTGGCAAGGAAGGCCGGGAGATGACGACCGCACGGATACAGGCCCTGTGCCTCAGGTGGGGCGGCTTTGCCGTCATCGCCACCTGCTTCTGCATCCCGCTCTCGACCTCGTTGATGGAGCTGTGCTCGGCCCTGGTCGTCCTGTTCTGGCTCGGCTCGGGCCGGGCGGCGATTGTCGGCCGGCTGCTGCGCCAGCACCCGGCGGCAGCGCTCGCCACCCTGCTCTTCCTGTATTTCCTGATCGCCGTCAGCTACTCCCCGGCCGGTCCGGCCGCGGCCTTTGCCGTCCTGATGAAGTACCGGGAACTGCTGCTGCTGCCGCTGGTGCTGTCGCTGGCCGTCGGCAACCAGGAGCTGATCCGGCGGGCGGAAAACGGTTTCGTCGCCGGGGCGTTGGTCCTGTTGCTGGTCTCCTACGCCATGGGCCTTGGCCTCATCCCGGCCGCCAAGTACGGAAATTCGCTGCTGTTTCACATCACCCACAGCTTTTTCATGGCCCTGCTGGCCTACTGGGCCCTGCAACGGGCGATCGACCTGCCCCGGCACCGCCTTCCCTGGGCGTTCCTCTTCCTTCTCGCCACCGCCAACCTCATCTTCATCGCCCCGGGGCGGACCGGGATGTTCACCTTTGCCGTGCTGCTGGGGTTCGCGGCGCTGCAGCGCCTCAGCCTGAAAAGAAGGATCGCCGGCTGTCTGGTCCTGATCCTGCTGCTCCCGGCCGGTTTCATGATCTCGACCAATATCTCGTCACGCGTGCAGCAGGCGCTGCAGGACATCATCCATTATGAACCGGGGGTCTCCCGCTCGTCTTTGGGGATGCGGCTGGACTGGTGGGGCAACAGCATCGAGCTCATCCGGGAACGGCCGCTGTTCGGCCACGGCACCGGCGCTTTCGCCGTCCGGCAACAGGAGCTGATCAACGGCGGCGACACGATGCCGACCGACAACCCCCACAACGAGTACCTGTTCATCGGCGTCCAGCTCGGGCTGACCGGCCTGGCCCTCTTCCTCGCCCTGCTGACCAGCCAGTGGGTCGCCGCCGCCGGCCTGGATCGCCACAGCCGCTTCCTGCTGCAGGGGGTCGTCCTGACGATGGCGACCGGCTGTCTGATGAACTCCTTTCTCTTCGATTCCCACCAGGGCCATTTCTACGCCTACTTCTCGGCCCTGCTGCTGGCCGCCCCGACTGATCAGACCACCCTCGAAGGCTGATTGTCCTCCTGGATGGTCCGCTCATAGAAGACAGCAGATCTTCTGCCGAGAGACCGGAGACTTCCACCTGCTTATCGAGACATCACCATTCTCCCCTTTTCCGGCTCGTCCCCCGTTCGGAGGATCCCCGAGAAATGATATCTCCTGGGCTGGCAGGAGGATTGGCAGCGCCGCTGGTCAGGCCCAGCGTTCCTCTGCCAGAATCCAGTCGAAATGGAGAAAGGTTCGACTGTGGGAGATATAAGGATCCTTTTGCAGGAGGAGTTCCTTCTTGTTTTTATACAAGGCGAGGTTGACCGCCGTATCCCGCTCCAGTGAGTGGTAGGACAAGTTTCGATCTACTTCAGTGGCTACTATCTTTTTGAATCTGGTGAAATAGCGGATGGCATTGCCGACGCGCCGCTGGAAATCCAGAAAATACAAATCTTCGTAGCCGTAGTTGCCGCAGAATTCTTCATCGTAACCAAGGGTTTGGAAGAATATCGCTTTCGAGGTATAAAGAATATTCATGGCCTTGCCGATTGCCAGGCCACGCTCGTCAACCCGCTTGAAGTTATACACTGTCTTTTTGGGTACACGGCTGTGGAAGATGCTCTGCAGCAGCTTTTCCGGAAAATAGTGGTCGGAGTCACTGAGGATAATTCTTGGACTCTTGGCATGGACGACACCCAGGTTTCTCGCGCCGCATTGATTCCACCGGATATCGGTGGTTATGCGATACAAGGATATATTAAGTTTGATTTCCTCCGGTATGACAATGGGCAGAGGAGATCCATCATCGACGATGACAAACTGAATTCCGGCAGTAACGTCTTTCGCATAGGAGTTGTAACGCCGCAGTAAATCAATCAGGGAATTGGCGTCCCGCTGGTTGAAATAGACTGGAACTACATAGCTTAATTGTATTTTTGAGGTGTTCATCGTCAGTATTCCCCGGCCAAGGAGGGTTCTCCGCGCCAGCCATCCTGCTGCCATGGCAGGCGAGGTGCGTCCATGCCCTCACCCTCCTCCTTCAATCTCTTTTTCCCGGAAGCTTTGCCAACGCCTCAGTCAAAGCCTGTTGAATATGTTTTGCGGAAAACCATTTTTCGTAACTGCTTCTGGCCTGCCTGCCGGAGTTTGCGAGCCGGGTGCGGTCTGCCAGCAGGTCCCTGACAGCACTTGCCAATAAAGCCGGATTGGCGGGAGGGATAAAGGTGATACCACAGGAGGGATCTTTTTCCAGCAATTCCGGATAGGCCGGAGATTGTCGGGTGATGAGGGGACGACCGCAGGCCAGTGATTGATAAACCTTGTTCGGGATAACCCTGCCGGCCTTTTGCGAAGAGCCAAAAATGCCAAGCAGAATATCCGCTGCACCAATGCGCTCCGGAAGCTTCTGATAGGGAATCGGTGCTTCAAAACGGATATGGCTGTGGCCTTGACTTTGTTCTTCACATAACCGCTGTTGAGGTCCAGTGCCAAGCAGTGTCCAGCGAGCTTCCGGGACCTGGATGGCAGCATTGACAATGGTTTCAGTGCCCTGCAAGCTGATAAAACTTCCGTAAAAAAAGATTTCCGGGGGATCGCCGGGCGGGCCGGACGGCTGACAGGTGAACACCTCTTCCTCCGCACCCACTGGAACTACATGGGTTTTGGCAGCCGGTGCGGCGAGAATATCAACGAAGAACCTGGCATGCGGCTCGGTATCGGCTATCACCAGGTCGGCACGGGAGAAAAGCTCTTGCTCGGCTTTGAGGATGTTATAAGCCCGTTTGTCGGTTGCATGGAATTTTTTTCGTTCGAAGATCACCTTGTCCCAAACACTTATCAGCGGGTCAAAAATGAGGGGGATGCCGTGGCGGTCGGCAAAGTTGCGGGCAGAGGAAAAATCCCGTTGCCGGAAGGCCGGGACCCACACCGCATCCGGTCTAGCGATCTTTTTAAAAACGGCCTCAATGCCGCCCAGGGAAGAAAACAGCGGCATGAAATCAATGAGGTGCCAGCCCGCTTGCCGGAGCAGGTTGCGGAGCACACGATTTCTCGAATAGTCGGGGTCGAAACGTCCCCACCAGAGCATCGTCTTCGTCTGTGCGGTTATTGTCATGTGCCGGGATTTCTGCAAATCATTGTTATTCTGAGAGAACGAAGCGGGCATGATTCACAGACTGGTCAACGCTTTGGGAGCTCTCCTCGCAAAATTACGAATATTCCACATACAGATCGCCCTGGCCAGGAATTTATACATACAGCTGGTTTAAAGGTCGGCAACAGGCTTTGGCCTGCCAGGTCTGTTTGGCATCGTGGCTCTGGTGTCAAATATCTCACGTTCGAAGTAAACAAAATTGCATTGTGATGTGGCCTCTGGTAATCGAGATATGGCAATAAACGTTGGAATGAGTTTGCGGAGCTGATTGGAGAACACTTCAGGAAGTCAGGTTATCAGGGTGAAGAGACTGGATCAGGCCCTGATGGTGGTGTGGATCTGGTATGTCGGAAGACTGGAGGCAAAAAATATTTTGCCCAAGTGTAAGCACTTGGAAGTACTTATAAAGTAGTTATCAAGAACTCATTTGTAAATAATGCCAGAATTTCTGTAGGCAATGCGGCACCCGTAGCCAAAGGGGCCCGAGAAAATTAACAAATTTAATCGCTTCCCGCAGGAACTTCCAAGGCTACTACACTCATGGAGCAGTTATTGTTTAGAAAAGATATTAATGGTTTGAGGGCCATTGGTGTATTAGCTGTTATTATTTTTCATTTTAATGCTGCCTGGTTACCCGGTGGATTTGCTGGAGTAGATATTTTCTTTGTTATATCGGGCTACCTGATGACAAAGCTGGTAGTTTCGGGCTTAACCAACAGAGAATTTTCATTAACTCGTTTTTACTTCTCCCGTGCTCGACGCATTATACCTGCACTGGCCTTGCTCTGTTCAGCTCTCCTTATCCTGGGTTGGTTTACTCTCGCGCCAGGTGATTATAATATTTTGGCAAGGCACATTGAAAAAAGCGTAACATTTACGTCAAATGTCACTTATCTCCAGGAATCAGGCTATTTTGATCTTGCCTCCCACAAAAAATGGCTGTTGCACACATGGTCTCTGTCATTGGAGTGGCAGTTTTACCTCATCTATCCAATAGTACTTCTCTTTTTTAATCGAATTTTTGGCTTGAAGTCTCTGCGCTGGGTAATAGTCATCGCAACAGTTGTCAGCCTCATACTTGCTGTATCTAAAACGCACCAAACCCCCAGCGCGGCTTTCTATTTATTACCTTACCGAGCATGGGAATTGATGCTTGGTGGAGTAGTTTTCTTATTTCCCGTACCCCTTAAAACTCATGCATCAAAGTGCCTGGAGTATCTAGGGTTGATTGCTGTATTAAGCTCTCTCATATTCATCAGCAGCAACTATCTTTGGCCCGGAATTTTAGCACCTATCCCAGTTGTCGGTGCAGCTGCAATTTTGACAGCTCATCGTAACGATTCATTTATAACATCAAATTTCGTTTCGCAAAAATTAGGAAATATTTCTTACTCACTTTACCTTTGGCACTGGCCTGTATACGCCGTGATTTATTACTTTGAATACCAAGACAATGTGTTGATTGTGCTACTCGGTATTGGGGCGTCTTTTGTTTTAGGTACGCTGTCTTATTACGGTGTGGAAAGAAGGTCTTTTTTTAAAGATAGTTTTTTAAATACCAACACGTCGCATCCGTTAAAAGAAGTGGCAGCGGCGTGTGTATCTGTCCCTGTACTAATGATACTCGTGGTCTTTTGTGCCACGAAATTTGTACGAAACAGCGATGGAGCTGCATCAAGAATTGACAATTATATTTTTGACAACCCACATTTATTTCAAAAAGCCCCTGCGTTCTCATCGCAATGTCATGAAAATGCAATGGATCTGCCACAATGCGTCTTAGCTGACGCAAAAAGTTTAACAAAAGATCAACCAGACTTCATTCTAATGGGAGATAGCCATGCAGATGTAGTATCTACCGCTATAGCACAAGCCAATGCCAATATCGGCGGCAAGGGGGTTCTATTGTTCACAAAAGGTGGCTGTCTTTTTATCCCTGATATCAGAAACACAAACAAACCACAGGATGCTGATTGCAGTACCGTTACCAATAAGATTATCCCAATAATTCAGCAAAAATATCCCAAGACCCCTGTTATTTTAGTTAATCGTCTCAACTATTATTTTGTTGTCCCTCATAAAGATGATCGGACGATGCATTTTGCCTACATCGCAGGGAAGCAGCCTGAAAATTATTTGGATAAAGAAATTGATCGGGCTAATCTAGACGTATCGAATGCATATCTGGATATGATTTGTTCATTAACTGAACAGCGTGACGTGTTTATTCTGAAGCCTATTCCAGAATTTGATCAGAATGTGGTTGATCAAATAGCAAAAACTATCCTGTTGAAACAAGCCATCCCTGAGGTAACTATCAACCTGGAATCTTATTATCGACACAATAATTTCGTACTAGCTTTGCTCGAGCAAGCCCAAAGCCGCTGCGGCGCAAAATTAATAGATCCATTGCCAGCTTTATGTGATAGCGACAAGTGTTATGGGTTAAAAGAGGGGTTGCCTTTATATCAAGATGACAATCACTTAAATGAATACGGAAATAAATTGCTTATACCTGTTTTTGAAAAGGTATTGCAAGCAGAAATAGAAAGTGACTAAAGGCGGGTTTATCACTAACTTGTTATTGAACTTCCTTTCCTTCCCCGCACCTGACCCGGCCGCCCTTTCGGAACTGCAGGAGATCAACCGCTGCCGCCGCTTCATCCCTGCCAGGCCGGCAGCGCCACGATCACCGTCGTTCCCTGGCCGGGGGTGCTGCTGATATCGATGCGGCCGCCGTGCTCCTCGATGATCTTGACCGACATCGCCAGGCCGAGACCGGTGCCGGAGCTCTTCGTCGTCACATAGGGATCGAAGATCTTCGGCAGCAGGTCGGCCTCGATGCCGCAGCCGCTATCCTGTATCCGGCACAGCAGCTGCTGCCCCGGGTCCCGGACGGTGACGACCTGCAGGGTGCCGCCGCTCTTCATCGCCTGGATGGCGTTGAGCAGCAGATTGAGAAAGACCTGGCTGAGCTTGTCCTGATCGGCATGGACCAGATCCGGCGGCGGACAGTACTCCGTCACGATCTGTATCCCGGCGGCATCGGCATCGACCCGGAGCAGCGTCAGCGCCTTGCCCACGATCTCGTTGAGCGAGACCGTGGCCTTCTCCAGGCGATCGGGCCGGGCGTAATCAAGCAGCTCGCCGATGCTGCGGTTGAGCCTCTCGACCTCGCGGACAAGGATGTCGGCGGCCTCGCGGTCGGTGGAGTTGTCGGTGAATTTTGATTTCAGCAGCAGTGCCAGGCCCTTGATCGAACTCAGCGGATTCCGCAGTTCATGGGCGACGCCGGCGGCCATTTCCCCGAGCGCCGCCAGCCGCTCGTTGCGCTTCAGTTCCTCCTCGAGCTGTTTCACCTCGCTGACGTCCTGCATCAGCAGCATCGTCCCGACGTGGCGCTGCTCGCCGTCAATGACCGCCAGCGCGGCGAGGAGCAGCGCCCGGGACCGGCCCTCCCCTCTCTCCAGCAGCAGGTCGCGGCGTTGCGGCCGCTCCGGCTGCGCCTCCGATTGACTTATCAGGACCGCCAGCGGCGGCGGCAGGACATCACCGGGCCGTTTGCCGACCAGCTGTTGCTCGGTCTTTTCGATCAGTTCCTCCGCCGTCCGGTTGCAGAGCTGGATCCGGCCCTCGGTATCGGTGGCGACAAGACCGATCGGCAGGGACGAGACCAGGAGATCGTTGAAGGCCCGCATCCGCCGGAGACTGATCTGGCTGCCCTTGTACCCCTGCAGGGTGAACAGCGACAGCCCGCCGCCGACGCCGACCAGCAGCAGGACGACGGAGAGGATGACGATCTGCAGCAGCTGCCGCTTGACGGCGGCGTTGTACTGGTCGATTTCCAGCTCGACCAGCAGGACGTAGCGCGCCGCCTGCACCTGCTCCGCCATTTCCCGCCACTGCCTGAACCCCTGCTGCATCTGCAGCATGTGCTCCCGCATCCCGCCGTTGCCGCGCCCCATCCGCATCATCGGCCCATGGCCGTCGCCGGCCGGTCCGCGCGGCCCGAGCGGGGCATAGTAGGCGGCGATCTGAAACACCTCGCTGTCCCCTCTGGCTTCGCGGCCGATCCGGTAGACGACGTTGCCGAGCTCCTGCTGCGGCAGCGTCTTGAAAAACGAGCCCGTCTCCTGCGCGATCCTGCCGCCGATCTTTTCCCGATCCGAACTGACCAGGACCTCGCCGTCCCGGTTGACCAGCATCGCCAGATGGATGTCCGGCTGCTCGGTGGCATGGTCGAGGGTCTGCTGCACCTGCTCCAGCCACTGCAGTTCCAGGCCGGCCGGGCTTTCGCCGGCGGTGCGGAAGCGGGTGCGGGGGCCGGCGTTGATGAAACGGATGATGGTGATCCCCTTCTGCAGCAGGATCTCCATCATCAGCTGTTTTTCGCGATGGTAGTTGTTGACGGCAAAGACGGCGATGATGACGGCGAGCAGGGAGCAGGCCGCGGCCAGGATCCACGGCGACACGTTGACCAGTCGGAGCTTCGTCGGCATCTGCCTATTCCTGGTAATTGAGGATCTTCTGGAGGATGACCTTGGTGATCATGTATGTCGGGACGATCCCCTCTTCCCCCATCGGTCCGGAGGCCAGCGTCTGGCCGCTCTGCAGCGGATTGTCAGAGGCATAGTAGGCGTACCGGGTCTTCATGTCCATCGGGATGTGGCCCTGGATGATGGCGGCACTGATCGCCCGCTGGTAATGGCCGCCCTCCATCTCCAGTCCGACCGCCTTCCAGCTCGACGAGTGGAAGCGTTCGAGGACGTCGCGGTTCTGCAGCGAGGTGCCGAGGACGGTCACCATCGGCCCGCAGTAGACATTGACCCCGGGGTCGAAATCGTCGACGGTCAGGTCGTTGTTGACGATGTAGTTGTGCGGCGTGCCCTCCATCACATGCGCCGTCGCCAGCATGATGTCGCCCTTCTTGCCCGGGAGGATCCCGGCCTTGCCCATGACCGAGATCGATTCGATGCTGAAGGAAATGACCTTGTCCTGGATCTGGCACGGGCACAGCAGTTCGTCCATCAGCTCGAAGGCCTGGGTGCCGAAGGCGTAGTCCATCACCAGCAGCACCGGCTGCTGCGCCTTGATCAGCTCGAGGTTGAAGTGGAGGGCGGGGTGCAGGGTGGCGGTATCGATTCGGCTCGTGTCGATGATATTGACGTCGATATTCGACCCCGAGGTATCCTTGTGGAAGGTGTAGCCGAATTTCTCGGCGTATTCGCTGATCTTGCGGCCCTGGCTGCGGAGCTGCCCGACCATCGCGTACAGGTCGTCGGGGACGGGCTCGCCGTTGGCCAGCAGCATGCCCGAACCGTAGATGATGTTGCGGACGGAATGCATGTTGGCGCTGATGACGTGCAGCGGCCGGTCCTGGAAGCCCAGATCGTACAGTTTTTCCTTGATCGAACTGGCCCAGAGGGAGGCATACCTGTGATGGCCGATCATCTCCTGCAGGGAGGGGGTGAAGTAGATCGTCAGCTCCTCCTTGCCCGAGATCTGCTCCTCGATCATCCGCTTGCCGAGGGTGTGGATGATGTTGAACAGGCCGCTGTTGGAATTATGCAGCCGCCTGTTTCCATCAAGATAGTCGTAGGTGTTGCGGGTCTCCTTGTAGGTCCGGCCGAGGATGATCGACAGGTTCCACAGGGCCTGGTCGAGTTGGTCGTCCTTGAGCTCCGCTTCGTGGTCGATGATCCGTTCGAGCTCGATCCATTCGGTACTGGTGCCGTCGACCCGGTTGCTGATCTGCTGCAGAATCTTCTGCGACTCGATCGTCAGAAAGGTGATATGGGTCAGGATATCATAGATCTCGCTCTGCCCGTGGGTGATGACGAAGCACATCTCCTTGTCCGAAACGGCGTACGACACCCGGCGCCGTTTCAGGGGAATGATCTCCTCGAAGGCGGTGTCCTGGAAATCCTCCTGGGCGGTGAGGATGATCCGGTTGCATTTCTCTACCCCCCGGGGCATCCGGTCGATGACATACTCCAAACCCTTGAGCTCGACGATCCGCGGGTCGGCCATCGAGCCGTAGATCTCGGGGCTGAACATCTTCAGGGCCTCGGCCAGTTTCTCGCCGGTCTTGCCCGACGGCTTGTAGGCACCCTGGAGAGTCAGGGCGTCGGCCAGGATCTTGAAGGTGCGGATGGCGTTTCTCGCCCTCTGCGATTTCGATAATTCCTGCATGGTCGTATCTGTTGCCTGGTCTTGAAAAATGGAGGGGCGGTTGCCGTCAGGGCCCGGCACCGTTCCTTTTGTTCAGAGGATATGGCGGACTGCCGGGGGACTGGCGCTCGTACTTGCTGCTGTATTGTACCAGTTCACTGGAATTTTTCGCAAAAATAATTTCTCGAGGGGAGGACCGGATCCCGGGCGGCAGGGAGACCGCATGCGATCCGGACCTTCGGGGACAGCGACCGGGCCGGGCATGATCATACGGGCCGCACCGCACCCGTGCGCCCTGGATGGCGATGAAGGATCAAAGGGGAAAAGAAGGGGCTTGATGGGCGCAGGATCCCATCTGCGGTTACCCGCCGCTGCGCAACCGGTCCGGCGAATCTGAGGACCAGGTCTATTTCAGGGTTTCAGCCGAACAGCCCAACCCTTTGCAGGACAGGATTTCGACAATTTCCTCCGGTGTCAGGCGAGAATCCCTGTTTTTTGCCACATACACCAGACAGTCCGTGCAGATATTGAAGGCACAGGGGTCATGGGAACCGATGATTTCCCAGCACTCCGCCGCCGGGTTTTCCTTCGCAGGGCACCGGACTTCCGGATCGCACTGCATGATCTGCCAGCATCGCCACTCTGCAATAAGCGTCATTGTCGCCCTTTACAGTTATCCCCTTTGCACGGGGGACCATTGAAAAACCTTGTTGCGGGACTGTCATCGGATCCTCAACCTGCTTTCTGCTCATCCAGAAGAGCCGCCATTGCCCGTACCAGCTCTTCCCGCCCCTGACCGGTCTTGGAGGAAAACAGTACCCTGCTCCCAGCCTGAATATCATGTCCGCTGTCAAGCAACCGGGCGTTGTGAACGCGTTCGTTGCCGGACAGCTTGTCCATTTTCGTATATACCGGCACATACGGTATCCCCTTGAGTTTCAACCAGGAAAGCAGCTGGGTGTCCGGGGTCTTGGGGGCATGCCGGATATCAATGATCACAACGACACCGCGCAGCGTCGACCGGGTCTCAAGATAGGAGGTCACGAGGTCCTGCCATCCGTCCTGCATCGACCTGGACACGCGGGCAAAACCATAACCGGGGAGATCGACCAGGTACAGGCCGTCGCCGACCTGGAAATAATTCAACCCCTGCGTCTTGCCGGGTCGGCCACTGACCTTGACCAGGGCCTTTCTGCCAATCAAGCAGTTGATAAGGCTTGACTTTCCTACATTCGAGCGCCCGGCGAAGGCAATCTCCGGCAGGCCCGCGTCGGGAAGCTGCTTCAGAGAGTGAGCGCTTAGAATAAACTGTACCTCGGAAAAATTCATCGCCTTTTTCAGTCGGAGCAGAAGGGAGCGGCCGCCGGGGGCGCCGGCAGCCGCAGAAGATGAGGAAATTCAGACCGGAACATGGCCCGGTCCGGTTCAGATGACCTTGTTGAGCGAGTACTCGATGATCCCTTCCGCCCCGCTCTTGCGCAGCTTCGGGATCAGGTCGCGGACGACGTCCTCGGAGATGACGGTCTCGACCGAATACCACTCCTGATTGTACAACCCGGCGATCGTCGGGGCGTTGAGGCTCGGCAGCAGGCCGACGACGACATCGAGATCGGCCTTGGCGACATTCATCTTCAGTCCGACGATGCGATCGGCCCGCAGGGCGCCCTGGAGCATCATGGCGATGTTCTCGATCTTCTCCCGCTTCCATGGATCGTTCCACGATTCCCGATTGGCGATGAACTGGGTGTTGGAGGTCATCAGCTCATGGATGATGCGCAGCCCGTGGGCCCGGATCGTGCTCTCGGTCTCGGTGACCTCGACGATCGCATCGACGAGGCCGGAAACGACCTTGGCCTCCGTCGCCCCCCAGGAAAACTCGATCTCGACGTTGATCTTCTGCTCTTCGAAAAAGCGGCGGGTGACGTTGACCAGTTCCGTCGAGATCTTCTTGCCCTCGAGATCCTTGATCGTCCTGATCTCGGAGTTGCCGGCGACGGCGATGATCCAGCGGGTCGGCCGACGGCTGACCTTGGAATAGACCAGGTCGCAGACGAGGACGGTGTCGGACATGTTTTCCATCGTCCAGTCCTTGCCGGTGATCCCGGCGTCGAGCATGCCGCTCTCGACGTAGCGCGACATCTCCTGCGGCCGGCAGATCGAACAGGCCAGTTCGGGATCGTCGATCTCCGGGAAATAGTTGCGGGCGGCCGGCTTGATCAACCATCCCGCCTTCTCGAACAGGCTGATGGTCGCATTTTCGAGGCTGCCCTTCGGCAGTCCGAGTTTCAGTTGCTTCATCGTGTGATCTCCATCAAATGTCTCTGCCGCAGCGCGCCGGCAGCTTTTTTCCTTTACTTCGCTTTGCCGTAGACCAGAGCCGGGTCGAAGACCTTTTCGCCCTCGCTCTGCAGCTCGTCGCCGACCAACCGCCGGTAAAAGCAGCTTTTGTGACCGGTGTGGCATGCCGCTCCCCCAAGCTGCTCGACCTGGAAGATGACGGTATCGTCATCGCAATCGACCAGGATTTGGCGGATAAGCTGGACATGGCCGGACGATTCGCCCTTGAGCCACAGCGATTGCCTCGACCGGCTCCAGTAATGGGCCTTCCCGCTCTGCAGCGTCTTCTCCCACGCCAATCTGTTGATATAGGCCAGCATCAGGACCTGGCCGGTCGCGTACTCCTGGACAATCGCCGGAATCAGTCCATCCGCTGATTTTTCAAAGTTGAGCTGTACCATTTCCCCTGGCCTGCACCATTGGTCAATCCGTTGCAACAGTGGGAACCGCCGGGTCCGGAGCAACAATCACCGGCCTGTGTTCCACCCCTCTTCCTGTCTGTCACCCAAAAAAGTCTGTATACTATGCCCACAGCCCCGGTTTGTCAAGAAATGGCGGCCTTCGCTCCGCGGTGTTGCCCCATAAACCTTGCCAATGGGCGCGCAATCGAGGTACAATCGGCATCCTTTACGGACAATTGAACGGCATACTCCTGCCGGCGCCAGCGCCCGGGAGAGTATTTCCTCCGACCTTCACCCACCAAGGAGTTACGCACCCCATGATCCAGCCGAATGACACAGTTACTCTCTCCTTTACCGGCAAACTCGACAACGGCGAGATCTTCACGGTTGTCAGCCCCGACGAACCACTGACGGTGACGATCGGCAATCTCGAACTGCCGCCGAGCGTTGAACAGGCCCTTCTCGGCATGGATGTCGGTGAAACCAAAAAGATCAGGATCCCACCCGATGAAGGCTTCGGCCCGCGGCAGAAGGAACTGGTGCAGGTCATCACCAACAGGGAGATGATCGACAAGCTCAAGCCCAGACCGGGGATGGTTCTGTCGCTGAAAACGGAAAAGGACGGCCTGGAACACATGGTGCCGGCAACCGTCATCAGGGCCACCGACTCCGAAGTGGAGGTCGATTACAATCACCCCCTGGCCGGCCACCATCTCACCTACATCGTCACCATCATCGACATCCAGCACTGATCCCGACCGCAAACCCGGACCGACGAGCAGCAGCCGCGTGCCGTGGTCCGGTCAGAGCCTGTACTGGTACTGGGCCCCGAGGACCAGGCCGAGATCGAAGGCCCGCTGGTTCAGGGCGAGGAAGTCGGGCGGGATGCGCTCCTTGAGGATCGCGAGCACCGACTCCGGGCGCACGATGCCGGTGATCCCGAGCAGCGCCCCCAGCATGGTGATGTTGTAGACGATGGGTTTGCCGATCCGCTCCATGACCGTGTCGTACAGCGGCAACCCGATATGCTTGGCGTCGGCCTTCTTGGCCGTATTCACCGAGCGGGAATCGGTCAGCAGCAGGCCGCCCGGACGGACGATGGCGGCGTACTGGTTGTACGCCTCCTGGGTGAGGCAGACGAGGATATTGGGACTGGTGACGCCGGGGAAGTTGATCTCCTCCTCGGAGATGATGATATCGGTCCGGGTGGCCCCGCCGCGGGCGGCGGCCCCGTAGCTCTGGGATTGGGTGGCGTTCAGCCCTTCAACGATGACGGCCGCCTCGGCCAGGATGATGGCGGCGGTGATCACGCCCTGGCCGCCGGAGCCGGAGAATACAAGTCGCACGCGTTTCATGATGCCTTCCTCCTCGTTGCCCGCTCGATGATCCTGCCGTACTCCTCGCAGTATTCCGGTTTGTCGATGTCGACAAAGACCCCTCGGGGAATGAGCTGGGGATTGTCGTCGAGGGCCTTGGAGCCGATTTTGGCGGTAGTGTCGCGCTGGACCTCCAGCATGGCGGCGGCGTCCCCCTCCTTGTTCTTGCGGCCGTAATGGGTCGGGCACTGGGACAGGATCTCGACGACTGAAAATCCCTTGTGGAGGATGGCCTGCTTGAGGTAGCCGGTGGCCTCCTGGCAGTGATAGGCGGTGCTCCTGGCGACAAAGGTCGCGCCGGCCGCCTTCGCCAGTTCGACGACGTCGAACTCGTTGTCGATCGTCAGGTACGGGGCCGTGGTCGCCTTTTTCCCCGGGCCGGACAGCGGCGAGAACTGGCCGCCGGTCATCCCGTAAATCCGGTTGTTCATGACGATCGCGGTGATGTCGATATTGCGTCGGGCCGCATGGATGAAGTGGTTGCCGCCGATCGCCAGGGCGTCGCCGTCGCCCATCGGGACGATGACGGTCAGCTCGGGCTTGGACAGCTTCACCCCGGTGGCGAAGGCCAGCGCCCGGCCATGCAGGGTATGGAGCGAATGGAAATCGACGTAGCCGGAGATCCGCGCCGAACAGCCGATGCCGGAGGTCATGACGATATTCGATTTGCTCAGGCCCAGCTCCTCGATCGCCCGCAGCAGCGAGTTCAATATTGTCCCGTGGCCGCAGCCCGGACACCACATGTGGGGGAAGAATCTTTCCCGTAAATAGTCCTTGATAGCCATTGTCACACCCCTTTTCCCTGGATGACCCGCAGAAGTCCCTTGATGTCGGACGGTGTTATCAGTTTGCCGTCGATGCGGTTGGCGAGGAACACCCGGTTCGGGTGGTCGACCGCCGCCTTGACCTGGGTCAGGACCTGGCCCATGTTCATCTCGACCACGACGACGGCCTTGGCGTTGGCGCATCTGGCCCGCACCAGCTCCGCCGGAAACGGCCAGATCGACTGGAGCTCGAGGACCCCGAGCCGCTCGCCCTTCTGCCGCCGGTTCTTCGCCAGATGGATCGCCGACCGCGCCGACGAGCCGTAGGAGACGAGGATGTATTCGGCGTCGTGAAGGTAGTGTTCCTTGTAGCGGGTGATGACGTCGACGTTGGTGTCGATCTTGTCGACCAGGTGGCGGAGCAGTTCCTGGACCACGCTCGGGTTGTTGGAGGGGAAGCCCCACATGTCGTGGAACAGGCCGGTGACGTTGTAGCGGTGATGGCCGCCGAAGTCCGACATCGGCAGACGGCCGTCTTCCCGCGGCAGATAGGGATGGTAATCGACGTCCTTGGGCACCGAGGTGCGCAGCCGGTCGACGATCGGGATCTCCCCTGGTTCGGGGACAACCAGCCGCTCACGCATGTGGCCGATGACCTCGTCGAACAGCAGGACGACCGGGGTGCGGTAGGTCTCCGCCAGGTTGAAGGCGTCGACGGTCATCCGGAAGACGTCCTGGTGGTTGGAGGCGGTCAGGGCGATGATGCCGTGATCACCGTGCGTTCCCCAGCGCGCCTGGTTGATGTCGCCCTGGCTGACGTGGGTCGGGTTGCCGGTCGACGGGCCGCCGCGCTGGACGTTGACGATGACGCAGGGGATCTCCGCCATGCAGGCATAGCCGATGGCCTCCTGCTTGAGGGAGAAGCCGGGGCCGCTGGTCGCCGTCATGACCTTGTGGCCGGTCAGCGAGGCGCCGATGATCGCGCACATCGAGGCGATCTCGTCCTCCATCTGGATGAACTTGCCGCCCTTCTCCGGCAGTTTCGCCGCCAGCAGCTCGGCAATCTCGGTCGACGGGGTGATCGGGTAGCCGGCGAAAAAATCGACCCCGGCGTAGAGCGCCCCCTGGACACAGGCCTCGTTCCCTTGGACAAACATCAGTTTTTCACTCATCGTTTTCATCCTCAACCACTATTTCGATTGCCAGATCGGGGCAGCGGTATTCGCACAGCCGGCAGCAGATACACTCCTCGGGCCGCACCGCCACCGCCTTTTCCATGGTGTCCAGTTCCAACACGTTTTTGGGGCAGAACCGCACGCAGATGCCGCAGCCCTTGCACCATTCCCGATTGATCAGGTGTTCCTTGAGTTTTTTTCTCGCCATGATCCTTTCCTTGTCCCCGTGGACGGGAAAATTGAGGTTCGTACGGGCCATCAGCGCCAGCAGCTCGTCGCTGATCTGGTCGGGTGACTTGCCGCTCGTCTTGATCTTCACGAACCGCTGGTAGCCCCGCTTTCGCTCCTCCAGCAGGTCGACGATCTGCTTGCCCGGGTCGGCGACCTCCAGCAACGGCCGGCAATGGCCCGTGTCCCGGGAGATTCGCGCCAGGATCTCCTGCGGGGTGGCGACCAGGCAGAAGACCCGGCCGCTGCGGCTCAAGGCCCTGACATTGTCGGGGTCGAGCATGAACCGGCCGCCGGTCGAGATCACCAGTCCCTGCCGCTGTCCCAGTTCCTGCGCCAGCTCCGCCTCCATCCGGCGAAAGGCCGGTTCCCCCAGCTCGCTGAATATCTGCGGGATGGTCCGCCCCTGGCGCTGTTCGATCAGGCTGTCGGTGTCGACGAACTCGCGCTCCAGCCGGGCCGCCAGGATCTTCCCGACGGTCGTCTTGCCGGTGCCCATGAACCCGGTCAGGATGATATTTTCGCTGTTGTCGTGTAGAGTCGCCATCCGCAACCGGAACGTGGAATTTCAGGCCGCCCGGGCGGCGATTGCCGCCGGCGGCGCAGCATCATGCACCCTGGCGGTCGCCGAACAGTACGGCCATCCCGCTCCGCAATTGCGCGATCGGGATCTGACCGGGGGCGGAGGCCGCCCGGCCGACCGCGAAGGTGATGTCCGAACCGAACAGGCCGCCCGCCACCCGGCTGACGGCGCCCAGCTCCCCCATCGATATCGTCACCAGCGGGCTGTCGATGACGCTGTTTCTCGCCCTGTTGGTCGCACTCAGCAGGACCAGGACATCGCCGTAATCCCTCGGCATGACCGCCAGCTTCGGGATATCGGCGCCGGCCTGCCAGGCGGCCAGCAACGTGTTGTAGATACTGGTTTCGTCCGGCGTTTCCGTGAAGTTGTGGGAGGAGAGAATCAGGGCGACGCCGTTGGCCCGGGAGTGCTGTCTGACCGCGTCGATGAATTCCCGGCCGTTGCCGAGCTCGATGTCGACGAGATCGACGGCGCCGGATGCGATCGCCGCGATGATGATCTCCAGCCGTTTTGCCGGCGCCAGGGTCCGCAGTCCGCCCTCCCGCTTCATCCGGCAGGTGAAGATCAGCGGTATCTCGCCGATGGTGGAGCGCAGTTCGCCCAGGGCCGACAGGCAGGCGGCATCATCCTCGACCGCAGCGAAACCGTCGACCCGCCATTCCACCAGATCGGGCTGCAAGGCCGTGAGTCCTTCGGCCTGGTTTATCAGCTCGGCCCTGGTTGCCGCCACCAGGGGGAGACAGATCAGCGGCAGGGGGCCGCCGATCACGACGTTGCGAATCCGAATCTGTTTTCGACTCTGTTGTCTCATGCTCTCCACGCCGTTGCTTGTTCGCTCTGAGGCCGACTGCTCCCAAGCCCTCCATCGTCAACCGCCGACGGCAGCCGGCGGCTGTACCGTAGACAGCAGCGATCGGAAGAGCCTGGCGGCGGTTCGATGACCCGGCACCAGGCTGGTCAATTCTGCGGTGCCGCCTTTTCCCAGCCGATCGCATCGGTGAAGACCGCGTCATCGGTCAGGGCCTGTGCCAGGTTCGCCCCGGTGAGGTCGGCGCCGGTCAGATCCGCCCTGTACAGATCGGCGGCCTGCATGCTGGCCTGGTTGAGCCTGGCGCGACGCATTTTGGCGCCCTTGAGATTGGCACCATCAAGATCGGCCCCGGCAAGGTTGCAGTCGGACAGATCGGCCCCCTCGAGATCGGCCTTTCCGAGGCGCATATCGGAAAGATCGAGCCCGGACAGATCGCATCCGATACACCGTTTGGTTTTCAGCAAGCCGGCAAGTCGATCAAGTTTTTCCTTGTCCGCCGGGATCGTCGGCGTGGCCTCGGCCGCGGCAGGCGCCCGGTCCTGCCCGGCGACGTCCGGCTCGTCCCGGCGTGGCGCCACAGGTGCGGCCTCGGCCTCCGGCTCCGGCGGCGGGGTATCGATCTCAATCGCCGCGATCGGCGTGGCGGTCTTCACCGGCGGGGCGGCGGCCGGGACCGGAATGTCCTGGTCGTCTGTCCCCGGCGGTTGCCTCGGCGACTGTCCCGGCTGCATCAGGGGCCTTCGGCTCCGGGACGCTTTCCTCTTCCCTGGCCGGCGTCATCGGTACGGTCGCGGCCGCATCGTCATCGGCAAAATCCTGGTGACTCGGCTCCACTGCTTTCGTGGCCGACGGCGCTGCGACGGGTGCGGCTTCCGGGGTCGGGACAGGCTCGGGTTTCGGGGCCGGGACAGGCTTGATTTCGGGTTCCGCGACTGCCGGCGGAGCGGCAGGGGCTGGCGGTTCTTCGGCCGCAGCCGCTTCCGCCGCAGACCCGGCGGAATCCTTTCCGCCCTGCCCCAGGGCCGCGGCGAGCTCCGGATCGAAGGCCGCTCCCGCGTAGTAGGCGCCGCTCAGGGCCGAGACCTCGAGGTCCGCACCTCGGAGGTCGGCAGCGGCGAGATCGGCACCGCCGAACTTCGCCCCCCGCAGTTTGGCCCCCTGCAGATTGGCCCCGGTAAGATTGGCGAGGAGAAATTTGGTGTTGGTCAGGTCGGCGCCCTGGAGGTCGGCCCCGGCCAGTTCGGCCCGATTCAGGTTTACCCCGGAAAGATTGCACGAGGGACAGCTTCTCGTTTTGAGGAGCTGGTCCCGGTTCTCTTCCACCGTCCCCGCAGCCGCCAGATCAGCAGCGCCGAATACGATCGCGCCCGCCAGCAGGGCATATACGAAACTGTTGTTAGTCATCTCTACTCCTTGCTCTGGATTGTCTCCGAACGTCAAAGGGAACAGGGCCTGTCTTCACGAACCGCCAACGATCCATGGCACCCTGCGCAGAGATGATACCGTATCCCTCACCGATTTTCCATCACTCCGATCGGGATCTTGTGGATCGCTGCTGTCCCTTCCAGATCCACGGGGCGACCGGCGAATCGTCGCGCCACAGGCCGATTCGCTTCGCCCTCGCTGCCTGCTCGAGATCGTTCCAGGTCGCGCAGACCCCTTCATCGCAGTAGCGGTCATGGACCCAGGCCGCCCCCTGCCTGACCAGTTCTTCATTCAGCAGCATCCCGTCAACCCAGACCAGGGCGACGACCCGGTCGTAGGTGTCGAGGTATTTCGGCCGCAGGACGATCTTTTGCCCCTGCACGATCCGCCGGCACTGGGATCCGGCCTCAGCCGCATACCCCTGGCCATGTTCGGGGGAATCGATCCCCCACAGCCTGACCTGAAAAGACCGGTTGTGCTGACGCACCTTGAGCGAATCGCCGTCGACGACCCGGACGACGACCGCAGATTCCTCCCCGTCGGCGTAACATCGGCCCTGGGGCAGAAGAACCAGGCAAGCGAGGACGAGGGCCTGGATCATTCCCTGTATCCGGATCATCAGCATCAACCGGCCCTACTTCTTCACCCCTTCATTCTTCAGCGCCGCCAGACCGGCAAGATCGATACCCTTCATCGCCTCCTTGTGGACCTCGATATCGACGGCCGGCCCGCTGATCTTGACGATGAACCGCTCGCCGGCGACCGTTCCGTACTCGCCGCTGCCGCTGCCGCTGTCCCACCGTTCATGGAAAAAATCCTTGCCCCGGCGGTAGGTCTTCTCAAAGCCGGTATCGGTCATCTTCTCCTGCTCGACGCCGAACCAGCCGGCAAAGGCCATGACCCCCTTGGCGAGGCCCATGTCGGTGATCTCGAGGTCGAGCGAGTTGCCGCTGCCGTTCTGGTAGGAGGCCGTCGCCGTCGAGATCTGGAACCCCATGGCGCCGGTGCGTTCGGCGGAAATCGACGATCGGGAGTAGCCGGACAGCGTTTCCGGCAGGAAACCCCGGAGGCGTTCGGGGGCCAGGGTTTCGATCTGGCCGTCGTTGCCGAGGGCGGTCGCCATCATCTTGCCCATCGCCTCGCTCTGCTGTTGGGCATCCCCTGATTGCTGGGCCTGCTCCATTTCCCTGGTGGCGGAATCCAGCTTTTTGGTCCACTCCTCGACCTTGGCGCCGGGGCTGTCCTGTTCGAAACTGCCCTGGCCCGGCCCGTTCATCGGACCGGCCGGCAACATCCCCATGCCGCCGAAGAGGCCGCCGACCACGGCCGAGACCACGAAGCTGATGATCATTGCGGCGACCATCGTTACCGCGGTGTACCCCATCGCCTTGGCCTGCGGGCATTTCATCAGCACCGGCAGACCGAGATACAGCAGGTAGATACTGTAGATCGACCCGGCCAGGGCGATCAGCATGCCGATCCAGGGCAGGATCTGTCCGGCCCCGGCCACCCAGGCGGCGGTATACGAGTAGGCGACGACCTTCAGGGCCTGCAGGTCGTTTTTCTCGCCGCCGAAGGTCGGGGCCAGAAAATTGACGACCAGAGCGACCAGGTAGATCGCGGCCAGACTCAGGGCATAGCTGAACAGCATATTGCCGATTCCGGCCCCGAAACCCATCCGGTAGGTGCCCATCGTCGGCACCCCGACCCCGAGAACGCTCAGCTTGAGAAAGGCGGCGATCGGGCTGATCGCCGCCAGCAGGAGGATATAGCCGAGGTAGAGTTCCCTGACGGTCGTTTGCTCGCCGGCGATCACCGGCCACGTCGCCTTCGGATTTTTCACAATGGCCTGCACCCGCGTCATGATCCTGTTATAATCCATGGTTGACTCCTCCTCCTTGCAATGTCGCATCTCCGCCTATATGGCCCTGCCCCGGACTCCGTCACCTCCCCCCCACCGCCGAGAAGAAGCCCCGCAACAAACAGAATCGTAATAATTCTCCGTACTCCCGTAATTCTGCCTGTTTCTATCAGGCAATGCGGAAAACTGCAAGGATGTTGCGGCGTCTTCCAAGGATAGACGCAACCGAGGCCGCGGCCGATCTTCGCCACTCGTACAGCGGATCAGATCGGCGGCGCAATCGTCACGACCAGGCGCATGTCGCTGGCCGCCCGGACCCCGTGCGGCTCCCTGATCTCGGAGATCAGGATGTCGCCGGTCTTGGCGGGAAGCTCGGCCCCATCGGCACCAAGAAAGACCCCGTCGCCCTGAAGGACCTGGATCGAGAGCTCGCCGTCGAGATCGTGGGAATGGACCGGAAAGGTCGCCCCGGCGGCGAGATTGAAATTGATGATCTTGAAAAAGGGCGAATCCTCGACGAGGAAGAACCGTTTCATCCCGCCCTTGGTAAATTCACGTGTTTTGTCCAGTTCGATGACCTTCATGCCGTTTCTCCTGTGTGAGGTGTCTGTCTGCCGGCGGCGGCGACCACTCATCGGATCGCTGCAACCGCCCTTGATATCTCCACTATAGGCATGATCGGCAGCGGAATCCTTGATCTTTGTCAAATGTCCGGGATTTTTTCGTCATGACGCCGATTCTCAGCCATGGCCATCGATGCGGCACCGGCGCAGGTAACAAACTCTCGCAAAAATGATCGAATTACCGTAATACAGAACAGTTCACAGGGATGGCCGACCCGGTTATCCCCGACGAGAGGCGTCTCTGTCAGCCGAGACGAATTGGCCTTCTTCCCCGCGGCAGAGACGCCGGTCCTTCCAGCCATCCACCCGGTATCCACTACATGGCAAAAAACGACAGCAACGACACGACTCCTTCGGGACAAGCGGTCTCCGAGGAAAATCTGCTCAAGCTCAGCAAGGAGATCGCGGTGAAGTTCATCGAGGTCGGCCGGATCACCCCGGCCTCCTTTCCGGAGGACTTCAAGCGCATCCACGCCGCCATCAGGGCCGGCATGAACAAGGACAAGGCATGATCGACCCAGAGCTCAACCACGCCCCGGCACACATCGGCCACATCCACCTGATGGGCATCTGCGGCACGGCGATGGCGGCGCTGGCCGGGATGCTGCTGCAGTCGGGCTACCGCATCACCGGCAGCGACCGCGAGGTGTATCCGCCGATGTCCGATTTCCTCGCCCGGCTGGGGATAAAGCCCTGCAGCGGCTATAAAGAGGAGAACCTCACCCCCCGGCCCGACCTGGTAATCGTCGGCAACGTCATCACGAAGGCCAACCCGGAGGCGGTGGCCCTCGCGAAGGCCCGGATCCCCTACCTGTCGCTGCCCCAGGCCCTGGCCCATTTCTATATCGGCAGCCGGACCTCGCTGGTGGTGGCCGGGACCCACGGCAAGACCACGACCGCGTCGCTGCTCGCCTCTGCCCTCTTTCGCGCCGGGCTCGACCCGACCTTCATGATCGGCGGCATCGTCCGCGAGTTCGACGGCAATTTCCGCCTCGGCCACGGCCCCTACTTCGTCGCCGAGGGCGACGAGTACGACACCGCCTTCTTCGACAAAGGCTCGAAATTCCTCCACTATCAACCGAAGATCGCAATACTGACCTCGATCGAGTTCGATCATGCCGACATCTTTCCCGATCTTCAGGCGATCAAGGCGACCTTCCGCCGCTTCGTCCGCCTGATCCCGGCCGACGGCCTGCTCGTCGCCTGCCTCGACGACCCGATTGTCGCCGCCATCGCCGCCGAGGCCCGCTGTCCGGTCGAGGGCTACGGCCTTCACCGCAGCCTCCCCTGGTCGCTGGCCGATGTCCGCGTCGAAGAAGGACTGACCCGCTTTGCCGCCTATCGCCATGGCCGGCAATGGGCCGAGCTGACCGTGCGTCTGCCCGGCCGTCACAACTGCCTCAACGGCCTGGCGGTTGCCGCCGTCCTCCATCATCTCGGCCTTCATGATGAGCAGATAGAGGCGGGGCTGGCGACCTTCGGCGGGGTCAAGCGCCGCCAGGAGGTGCGCGGGGTCGAGGCCGGGGTCACCGTCATCGACGATTTCGCCCATCACCCGACGGCGGTGCGCGAGACCCTGACGGCATTGAAGGCGGCCTACGGCGACCGGCGACTGGTGGCGGTCTTCGAACCGCGGACCAACTCGTCGCGCCGGGCGATCTTCCAGCAGGACTATGTCACGGCCTTCGACGGTGCCGATGCGGTCCTGCTGCGCGAACCTCTGCCGCTGGCCAACGTCGCGCCCGAGGAACTGTTCTCCTCGGCGCAGCTGGCCGCAGACCTCCGCCGTAACGGCCGGGAAGAGGCCGGCGCCTTCCCGGACACCGACTCCCTGCTCGCCCATCTCGGGGCTTTCCTGGTTGCCGGCGATGTCGTCGCGATCCTGTCAAACGGCGGTTTCGACAATATCCATGTCAGGCTGCTGGAACTCCTGCGGCAGAGAAACCGCCCGGTCTGATCACGGCAGGAAAGATGCTGGTCGGAGAGGGAGATGGAATGAAGACGGAAAAAAGGCGGGTTGACGTCGGCTTCGCCTAGCCGATCAGCGGCGCGATCAACCGCCGCAGATTGGCGACGAGGGCGTGGTAATCGACACTGCGGTCCCCGCTTTTGCCACTTTTCTCGATGGCGAAGGCCAGTTCGGCATAATCGGCAAGACCGAGATTGAGCAGGGCGCCTTTGATCGTATGACCGGCCTTGCCGATGATCTGCGGATCGCCGGACGCGAGACCAACCTCCAGATTGGCCATGTGAACCGACAGCGTGGCGATGAAATTCGGTATCATTGCCGACACCTGGTCGGGCGTGAGCTGGAACTGCTCGCAGAGAAAGGACCTGATCCGATCGGTGAGCTGCACCGCCGACATCGGTTGTTCCTCTGTTGTCTCAGAAGCTGGAGGCATAGTCCGGTTCACCAATCAACTGCATATAACGAAGATGCGACAACAGCGTGTCACTGTCGATCGGCTTCGTCAGATAGGCGTCGCACCTTCCATGAAGGAACGCCTCGATGATAGTGCGGGAATCATCGAGGGCGGTCGTGATGATGACCCGCGTCGCCTGGCGGCCGCCGATCCCCCGGCTCGCCTCCATGCAGCGTAGTTTTTTCAATATTTCCTGGCCATCGATATCCGGCATCATGATATCAAGGCAGACCAGATCGTAGTGACTGTTGACGGCGTATGCCCGGTCAAGGACAGCGACGGCCTCGTCACCGTTGGTGGCGACATGACAGACCCCGTAGGGTTTGAGAATCTCGACGAGCAGGGTTCTGCTGATGAATTCATCTTCGACAACAAGCATTTTCACGGAGGGGGCTCCCTGGCGCGACGGCCTTGACATTGACGGCTTTGCACTGCACAGGCAGTGTGGTATATCTCTCGTTGAGAGACCAATATACCGAAAATTAACCAAAAAAATGAATTTCCCCCCGGAAAAACAACGTGCTTCGAAAGACTATATCACAAGTTATCGTCAGGAACAAGCTGCTCAAAGTGGATGACGGAGTTGTCGTCGGCGTCTCCGGCGGCCCCGATTCGACCGCGCTCCTGATCCTCCTCGCCGAATCCGGTCTCAACCTCCATTGCATCGCCGCCTATATCGATCATGGCCTGCGTCCCGACGAAACCGGGGCGGAACAGGAAATGGTCGCCCGGCTGGCATCGACGACCGGGACCAGGTTCTGCAGCCGTGCCGTCCCGGCCCGCGACTACGCCGCGGCCCTCGGCCTCTCCCTCGAAGAGGCGGCCCGCATCCTCCGTTACCAGGCCCTCGAGGCCATCCGCCGGGAACACAATGCCGCCGAGATCGCCGTCGCCCACACCGCCGACGACCAGGTCGAGGAATTCCTGCTGCGGCTGGTCCGCGGTTGCGGCCGCAAAGGCCTGGCCGGCATGGACTATCGCCATGGCCGGGTCATCCGCCCCCTGCTCGAGGTGCGGAAACAGACCCTGGTCGATTTCCTCGCCGCCAGGAACATCCCCTGTTGCGTCGATTCGTCGAACCTCGATCGGCGTTTCCTCCGCAACCGGGTGCGCCTCGACCTCCTGCCGCTCCTCGAAGGCCGGTTCAACCCCTCCATCAGGCGCACGATCCTGCAGACCATGGGGATCCTGGGCCGCGAGGAGGAACTGCTCGCCGAACTGACACAGGAGATCCTGCCGGTCATTGAAGACAAGGGCCGCGATCATCTCGCGGTCCCGCTCCCCCCGCTGCGCGCCATCCACCCGGCGCTCCAGCGGCGGCTCATCGAGCACTGCTGCTGGATCCTCGGCGCCAGGCCGACCTTCCGCCAGATCGACCGGATCCTGGCGCTGACCGACGGAGAAGGCCCCGGCTCCGAGGTCCACCTGAGCGGGGGGCTGCGGACGCGGGCAACTGCGGACAGCCTCGATTTCCGCTATCCCCTGGGCAGAACGGCCTTTCGCGGCAGCGGCCGGGCCGCGATCGCCATCGACACGATGATCCCGGGCCCCGGGGTCTACCCCATCGCCGAAATCGGGGCCGTGCTGGAACTGCGCCTAGAGGAGGTCCCGGTCGCGCCGGACGGCCGACTCTGCGTCGACGCCGCGCGGATCTCCTTCCCCCTCCGCCTGCACTCGGTCGTCGCCGGGCAGCGCTTCCGCCCTGCAGGCAGAGGCGGCAGCCGCAAGGTCAACCGCTTTCTCAATGATTGCGGCATCCCCTCTGAAAAACGTCATTATTATCCGGTATTGATGATGGAGGAGGAGATCGTCGCCCTGCCGGGACTGGCAATCGACGAGTCCTTCCGCCTGACCGCGGCCAGCCGGACCGCCCTGGTCATACGCTGGCGGTCGGCGGAGACGGGAGAGAAGGGCGGTCGTTAGTACCTGCGGCCAGGCCTCAGGCCTTCTTCCGCAGGATGCGCTTGTCGCCGATCCGGATCGTCAGTTTGATGCGGTCGAGATACTCGAGGATCGGGATGGAGAATTTCCGCGTCAGGCCGGAAAGGTTCTTGAATCCGGGGGCATCGATCTCCCCCTCTTTTTTGATGAAGGCCTCGACCGAGGCGATCAGCTGTTCGATCGTCTGCTTCGAGTAGTACAGCGACTCGCTGATCTTTACCAGCTTGCCTTCCCGGAGCTGGAGGTCGATGACCTCCTTGACCTGGATCTCCGGATAGGCGGCGAACCGCTCCATGGTCTCCTTGAAGGTCGGGGTGAACAGCCCCTTGTCATGGTACCACTGGATGATCTCCCGCTGCAGCTTTTCCTCATCGGCCTTCAGGGCCACCTGATGGGTGGCCAGCCGCACCAGCGATTCCTCCTGGACCACGATCTCCTTGCGCAGCAGATCGCCCAGGCAGAAGCTGAACACCTTCTGGTCGACCTTGCGGCCGAGCCCCGAACGCAGCTCTTCCTTCGACAGCCCGAGTTGCAGCGGGTTGTCGCGATGATAGGCGGTGAGGTTGTCGACCAGGGTCTGGCGGATGCGGTCGGCGATATCGGCGGCCAGATAGCGCTGGGTGGTCGAATCGACCACGACGATCTTGCGGGTTGACAGCGGCGGATCGATAATTTTCCGGAGGTGCTTGCCGAACAGACCGAAACGGATCGCCAGGTCGTCGAAGGTCAGCCCCCTGGCCCCGCTCTCCCGCAGATACAGCAGGGCCTTGTCCTCGGGGCTGCCATGGCGGAGGATCGCAAAGACCTCGCGGTTGTACTGCCGGTCCGCCTCACCCAGCCGTTTGCGCTTGCGCGGCGACACATTGCCGAGGATCGCCCCGCCGCCGATCGTCGTCACCGGCGAATAGCTGCGGATGACATAACGGTCGCCCGGCCACACCGCAATCGGCTGCTCGAGCAGGAGCTGGACCCCGGTTTCCGCCCCCGGTTCGAGTTCGTCGCGGTCGAGCAGCGACACCCGGCCGATGATCTCGGCGGTCCCGGCATGGAAACGGATCCGGGTGCGGTGCTTGAGATTTTTGGCATTCGAGCCGAGGTAGAGCAGCTCGCAATCGAGCATGTAATTGGGCTGCAGCGAGCCGGGAGGGGCGAGCACCATCCCCCGCTCGACCTCGGCGATGTCGACCCCCTGCATGTTGATGGCGGTGCGGTGGCCGGCCTCGACCTCCTCGACCGCCTGGGAGTGGACCTGGATCCCGCGCACCTTGGCGACGAGCTCACTCGGATAGAACCGCAGCTCCTCGCCCAGCGACGTCCGGCCGGAAATCGAGGTGCCGGTGACGACCGCGCCGAACCCCTTCATCGCGAAGACCCGGTCCACCGGCAGGCGGAAAGGGCCGAAGACCTCCTGAAAATGATGCTGGCGGACGAAGCCGTCGATGATCTCGATGACCTTGTCGATCCCCTCGCCGGTGATCGACGAGACGAAGACCAGCGGCGCATCCTCGAGAAAGCTGCCGACGCAGAACTGGCGGATCTCGTCCTCGACCATCTCCAGCCAGTCCTCCTCCACCAGATCCTTCTTGGTGACGATGATCATCCCCTGCTTGACGCCGAGAAGGCGGCAGATCTCGAAATGCTCCTTCGTCTGGGGCATGATCCCCTCGTCGGCGGCGATGATGAAGGCGAGCAGATCCATGCCGGTGACCCCGGCCACCATGTTCTTGACGAAGCGCTCGTGACCGGGGACGTCGACGATGCCGATCCGGTGACCGCAGGGCAGGTCGAGGAAGGCGAAACCGAGTTCGATCGTGATCCCCCGCTTCTTCTCCTCTTTCAGGCGGTCGGTTTCGATGCCCGTCAGGGCCCTGACGAGGCTGGTCTTGCCATGATCGACATGGCCGGCGGTGCCGAGAACGATTTCACGCATAATACACGGATGGGAAGAAAATCATGGGATCAGAGATAGGGGTTGGTCTTCAGCTCTTCGCCGAGGGTCGAGCGGCTGCCGCCATAGCCATGGCCGGGCCAGACGACCGTGTCGTCCGGCAGGACCATCAGCCGGTCCTTGATCGAGTTCATCAGCTGCTGGTGCGAGCCGCCGGGAAAATCGGTGCGGCCGATGCCGCCGACGAAGAGGGTGTCGCCGGTCAGCAGGTCCTGGCCGCAGAGCAGGCAGATCCCGCCCGGAGTATGGCCGGGGGTGTGGATGACCTGCAGCTGCTCGTTGCCCAGCTGGATGATGTCCCCGTCTTCGACCAGACGGTCGGGGGGAGGAGAAGGCTCGAGTCCGAGCATCGAAAAATAGTTCTGGGTGTCCGGCTGCCAGAAAAATGCCGCGTCGGCGCGGTGCATGATGATCTCGGCGCCGGTCGCCTCCTTGATCCTGCGGATGCCGCAGACATGATCAGGGTGGCCATGGGTGGCGATGATGTACCGGACCTCGAGCCCTGCCCTTTTGACCTCGGCGAGAATCCGCTCCTCGCTGCCGCCGGGATCGACAACCGCGGCCTGGCGGGTTTGCGGACAACTGACAATGTAGCAGCACACCGCCATTGTCCCTACCGTCAACTGTCTGATTTCCATCCCTGCCTAACCTCTTTAACCTGTAAAGTTATGCAGGGGAAGAGGCGGCGCCTCCCCCCTGCCCCATTCGCTCCGCCTCCTGTCCGGAGGCGGCCGGTCTCAGTTGGAACCACTGCAACCGCAGCCGCAACCCCCCGCAATGTTCAGGGAGACCGGGGCCTTGACCGGCGGCAGCCGGGTCTCGATGGCCTTCAGCACCCCGGCGAAGGCCTTGGTCGCCGGACTGTCCTCATTTGACGACAGGTAGGGGGTGCCGTCATCCCCGGCCACGACGATCCGCGGGTCCATCGGGATGCGGCCGAGGAACGGCAACTCGAACTCCCGCGCCACCTCTTCGCCGCCACCGGCCTTGAAGATATCGACCGTCTCGTTGCAGTGCGGACAGACAAAGCCGGACATGTTCTCGATGACGCCGACGATCTCGACCTTGACCGTTTTGCAGAAGTTGATCGATTTGCGGACATCGGCCAGCGCCACCTTCTGCGGCGTGGTGACCACGACGGCCTTGACGTTGGGGATCGTCTGGGCGACCGACAGGGGTTCGTCGCCGGTACCGGGAGGGGCATCGATGATAAGATAGTCGAGCTCACCCCAGTCCATGTCGGCGACAAACTGTCTGATCGCCTGGATCTTCAGCGGTCCCCGCCAGATGATGGCCTGGTCGCGGTCCTTCAGCATGTATTCAAGCGACACGACCTTCAGATTGTCGTTATAGCACAGCGGCGGGACCAGGCCGCCCGCTGTCGCCGACGGCTCGAGGTTGCCCTTCAGGTTCAGCATGCGGATGACGTCCGGGCCGTGTAAATCGACATCCATCAGACCGACCTTATACCCCTTCTGGGCCAGGCCCAGGGCGAGGTTGACGGAGACGGTCGACTTGCCGACGCCGCCCTTGCCGCTCATGACGAGGATCTTGTTCTTAATCTTTCCCAGTGATCTGGTTATCGCGTTTTCCTGCTGGGCCAGGGCTGCATCCTGCGCCTCTTTGGTGGTGCCGCAACCGCTCGTCTTGGCGCTTGAGCAGGAACTTCCACAAGAATCTGCCATCGTACTTCCTCCTGTTTCGACAAAAAAACAAAATGCCCTGAAGGGCACAAAGATAGTGGCTGTTTCCCGGTCTCACCGACCTTCCGGGCAACTCCAGACACAGTAATGCCGATGTCGGGAAATGCAAACCATTTCCGCCCGATCAGGCGGCAATCATCGCGGGGCCGCCGAAAAACAAGGGAATGCCGCAATGGCGCCGCTGTCCTCTTTTTGTTGATTTCTTCCGAGCCAGTTCGTACTATGATCAATTCGCACGACTACCGATGCTGATGTGCACTGCCGTCCTCCCCATTCCATTCTGCTTAAGGGTATCCCATGCTGGGCTGGTTCAAGAAAAAATTCTCGAAGAAGGAGGAGACTCCCGCAGCGACACCGGAAGCGCAAATCCCTGACCCGGAGGCAGCGGTTGAGGAGGTTGCAGCGGCTGGCGAAGCGGAGACGGCGGCGGCCGTTGCCGAGATCCCCGTCGCCACCGAGTCGGCGGCGGAAGCGGTGACAGAACCAGAGGCGGAACCGGAGCCGGAGGCGGCACCTGCGGTCGAATTGGAGCCGGAGGCGGCACCTGCGGTCGAACCCGTGGCCGACGCCGAAGAAGAAGAACCGGCGGAGGAAGAGGCGGGAGCGGCCAGATCCCGGCCCTCGTTTCTGCGACGGCTCGCCGAGAAGCTGTCAAAGACCCGCGAGGCCTTCACCTACCAGCTCGACCGCCTCTTCCTCGGCAGAAAGGAAATCGATGCCGAACTTTTCGACGATCTCGAGGAACTGCTGATCACCGCCGACCTCGGCGTCGCCACGACCAGGGAGCTGCTCGACCACGCCCGGCGCAAGGTCCACCGCAAGGAACTGTCCGATCCGGAATCGCTCAAACTCGCCCTCAAGGACAAGATCAAGTCCTTCATCATCGATTACCAGCGCGACGCCGAACTGGTGATGCCGGAGAGCGGCCCATTCGTCATCATGGTCGTCGGCGTCAACGGTGTCGGCAAGACCACCACCATCGGCAAGATCGCCCACAAGTTCGTCAAGGCCGGCCGCTCGGTCATGCTCGTCGCCGGCGATACCTTCCGCGCCGCCGCCGTCTCCCAGCTGCAGATCTGGGGCGAACGCAACGGCGTCCACGTCGTCGCCCGCGCCGATGGCGCCGACCCCTCGTCGGTGGCCTATGACGCCATGGATATCGCCCGGGCCAGGAACTACGACGTCGTCCTGGTCGACACCGCCGGCCGGCTCCATACCCAGACCAACCTGATGGAGGAACTGAAGAAGATCAAACGGGTCATGGGCAAGCGTCTGGAGGGAGCGCCGCACGAGGTCATGCTGGTGATCGACGCCACCACCGGCCAGAACGGCATCTCCCAGGCCAAGCTGTTCGACGAGGCGGTCGGCATCACCGGCATCACCCTGACCAAACTCGACGGTACCGCCAAGGGCGGCATCGTCGCCAACATCTGCCGGGAAATGAAAACCCCGATCAGGTTCATCGGCGTCGGCGAGAAGATGGAAGATCTGCGCGATTTCGATCCCGACGAATTCATCGAGGCCCTCTTCGAGAGCCGGCTCCCCTGAGCGATACCCCACGGATAACGACAACACCCCATGAATTATCAACGACGCGAGCAACCCGGATGCGGCGGCTGTCTGCTGATCCTGATGCTCATCATCCTGATCACCGGCGGCGCCCCGGCCCTGCTCAATTTCCTCGGCGCCCTGGTCTTTTCCGGCTTTGCCGGGATCCTGCTGTTCATCGCCCTGTTCTGGGGATTTTCCTACTGGGTGCAGAAAGCGGGTCGCCACCTACGAACAGTCACAGACCGAAAGCCACAACCGCTTCGTCTGGCTGCTGGTCCAGATCCTGATCCGGATCGCCAGGATCGACGGCGATATCACCCGTGACGAGGTCCAGACCATCCAGCGCTTCTTCCAGGACAACCTGCGCTACTCCCAGACCCAGATGATGTGGATCAAGGAGCTGATCAAGGAGGCGACCTCGTCGCCCCAGACCCTCGACAGCCTGCTGCAGGAGTTCAAGGCGACCTTCGCCTACGAGCCGCGGCTGATCCTGCTCGAGTTGATCTACCAGATCCTCTCCACCAAGGGCATGATCCCGCCGGCAGAGCTTGAAATTGCCCGTAATATCGGAATATTTCTTGAGATCTCGGAATACGAGCGGCGGACGATCGAGGCCAAGTACACCCGCCGCCGGGAAACCGGGCCCGCCGCGCCCCGGGAAATGGCGGCGCACCACTACACTGTCCTCGGCCTCGAGCCCGGTGCCGACATGGAGGCGATCAAGAAGGCCTACCGGACCCTCAGCATGCAGTACCATCCCGACAAGGTCAGCCATCTGGGCGAGGAATTCAGGGCCGTGGCCGAGGAAAAGATGAAGGAGATCAACCAGGCCTACGATTATTTCAAGAAGACGATGTAGTGCCGCACCGGCCGTCCCGGCAGGGCCGTCCGGCGGCAAGCATATCCCGCGAGGGAAAGGAGTGTGACAATGGCTATTTCCGAAAAAATGCGGCTGTTCGGCCGCAAATCCTCATGGATCCGCAAGATGTTCGAGGAAGGGGCACGAATGAAGGCCGAATTCGGGGCGGACAATGTCTGCGATTTCAGTCTCGGCAACCCCGATCTGCCGCCGCCGCCGCAATTCACCGAGGTCATCCGCCGGATCACCGTCGACGAGCGCCCGGGCGCCCACGGCTACATGCCGAACGGCGGCTACCCCTGGGTGAAGGAGGCCCTGGCGGCAAGGATGTCGACCGAGCAGGGGGTGACCATCGCCGGGAGTGACATGCTGATGACCTGCGGCGCCGCCGGCGGCCTCAACGTCGTCTTCAAGGCCCTGCTCAACCCCGGCGAGGAGGTCATCCTGCTCGCCCCCTACTTCGTCGAGTACAACTTCTACCTCGACAACCACGGCGGGGTCGGCCGGATTGTCAACACCGACGGCGACTTCAACCTCGACCTGGCGGCGATCGAAGCGGCGATCTCCGCCAAAACCAAGGCGATCGTCATCAACTCGCCGAACAACCCGACCGGCCAGATCTACGACGCCGATTCGCTCTCCGCCCTCGGGAAGCTGCTGGAGAATGCCGGACGGCGCTTCGGCACGGTGGTCTACCTGATCGCCGACGAGCCCTATCGCAAGATCGTCTTCGACAACACCACGGTGCCGGGGGTCATGACCGCCTACCGCAACAGCATCGTCGTCTCCTCCTATTCCAAGGATCTGTCGCTGCCCGGCGAGCGCATCGGCTATCTCGCCGTCCATCCGGAGATCGACGATAAGGCCGAACTGGTCGATGCGCTGACCCTGGCCAACCGCATCCTCGGCTTCGTCAACGCCCCGGCCCTGATGCAGCGCGTCGTCGCCGAACTGCAGGGGGTCACGATCGATACCGCGGTCTATGCCCGGCGGCGCGAGAGCTTCTGTGCGATCCTGCGTGAGGCCGGCTACACGTTCACCGCTCCCAAGGGCGCCTTCTACATCTTTCCGCAATCGCCGCTGGCCGACGATGTGGCCTTTATCGCCCTGCTCCAGGAACAGCGGATCCTCGCCGTCCCCGGCGTCGGCTTCGGCGCCGCCGGCCATTTCCGCCTTGCCTTCTGCGTCGAGGACGAGGTCATCCGCCGCTCGGCCGAAGGTTTCCAGAAGGCGATGGCGAGGGCCAAGGAGGGGAGCGTTTAAGCGTTCAAGCGTTCAAGCGTTTAAGCGTTTAAGCGTTTAAGCGTTTGATCGTTTAATCGTTTGATCGTTTAATCGCTCAATCATTCCTTCTCCCGCTGTTCCGTCTTGTCCCGGAAAAAGATCCGGATCGGGACCTTGTCCAGCCCCAGGCCCTGGCGGAAGCGGTTGACCAGATAGCGCTCGTAAGAGAAGTGAACACCCTTCGAGCTGTTGGTCATGATGACGAATTTCGGCGGACAGGTGCCGATCTGGGAGGTGTAGTAGAATTTCAGCCGCTTGTTCTTGTAGATCGGCGGGTTATGCTCCTCGACCGCTTCCCGGAGCAGGCGGTTGAGGGCGGCGGTAGCGAACTTGGCCTTGTACTGGCGATAGACCGAGCCGATCACCGGGAACAGCCGTTTGATACCGTAACCGGTCAGGGCGGACACGGTCAGCAGCGGGGCGAAACCAAGGAACGGCAGGGCCTGCCCGACCTCGGCCATGATCTCCTCCTGCCGCTTCTTGTCGCCGGCGACCAGGTCCCACTTGTTGACCAGGACGATCATGCCGCGGCCCTGCTCGAGGGCATAGCCGATGATCCTGGTGTCCTGCTCGGTCATGCCCTCGCCGGCATCGATCAGCACGACCGCCACATCGCAGCGCTCGAGCGCCGCCAGCGACTTCAATATACTGAATTTTTCCAGTTTCTCCGTGGTCTTGCCCCTGCGACGGATACCGGCCGTGTCGATCAGCAGATAGCTGTAGCGGCCCCGCACCAGCAGGGTGTCGACCGAATCCCGGGTGGTGCCGGAGATCTCCGAGACCACCATCCGCTCCTCGCCGACAATCTGGTTGACCATCGACGACTTGCCGACATTGGGACGGCCGAGGAAGGCGACCTTGACGGTATCCTCCGGCAGATCGATGGCAACCTCATCGCCCGTGCGTTCAGCCAGGACCGTGCCGAGATCGTCCATCAGGGTGCGGAAACCGTAGATATGCTCGGCCGACAGCGCCCACAGCCGCTCGATCCCCAGTTCGTAGAACGGCGCCAGCAGTTCCTGCTCCCGCTCCGGCCCGTCGATCTTGTTGACGACGTGGAAGATCGGCTTGTCGGTGCGCCGGAGGATATCGACCACCGCATGATCGGCCGGAGTGAGACCGGTCCGGCCGTCCATCAGGAAGAGGATGATGTCGGCCTCGTCGATTGCCGCCATGGCCTGGTCGCGGATGTGGGACACGAGGGCGTCGTCCGGGTTGTCGTCGATACCGCCGGTATCGACCAGAATGAAGGGGTGGTCTTCCCACACAACCCGGTCGTAATGCCGGTCCCTGGTCACCCCGGGGGTGGGATCGACGAGGGCCTTGCGGGAGCGGGAGATGCGGTTGAAGAGCGTCGACTTGCCGACATTGGGACGGCCGACCAGGGCGACGATGGGGCATGAAGTAGTGGGCATGATTCTATCCTTTGGTGGAGATACAGGCTGTATGTACCCGATCGGGACAGAATGTGCACGGTATTCAATGGCGGGACGCGGGAGCGGTCATCGCTGTCGGTCGGCGGAAAGCCACGGCAGCCTTGCCATCACCTTACCGGTTTCATCGATTGCAGCCTTATGCGCTCTCCCTGCCCGATCCGTTCGACCGCCCTCTCCGCCATTGCCCGCAGGGTCGGCTGGCCGGCAAAGATCGGCTCCTGCAGGGAAGCCCGGAGTTTTTCGACCGCGGGCCGGATATAGGCGGCGAAAAACGGTTTGCCGCGGACGTGTGACAGAAAGGCGAAGGCGCCGATGATCTGGAGGTTGCGCTGCAGTGCCAGCAGGGAGTAGTGGCGGCGGAATTGCCGGGGATCGAAGCGCATTCTCTGCCCCAGCCGCTCAAGGTAATACTGGAACAGCACATCGCTGAAAGCACGGGGCAGGTCGGCATAGGGATCGATCAGCAGCGACGCCAGATCGTAGCCGAGCGGGCCGAAGCGGCCGCCCTGGTAATCGATGATCCGGATCCTGCCGTCCTTGATCATGATATTGCGGCTCTGGAAATCGCGATGGAGGAAGAAACCGGCGGGGGCCTCGGCCGCCATTGCGGCGATCGCGGCAAATTCATCGTCGATGCCGGCTGGAACGGGGAGAGCGAGCAGATCCTGCCAGAAGGCGCGGAGGAAATAGCCGGATTCGCGCTCCAGCATCAGCTGCCGGTCGTAGCGGGGGGTGTCCCAGCACCAATCGCCATCCAGGCCGGGAGCGCCGTCGATCTGCATCGCCACGAGACGATCGATGACCTGCCGGTACAGCCCCAGCAAGCCGTCGCGGGCCGCCGGATCGTCGAAATCGGTGGCCTGCACCAGATCGTGGAGCCGGGTATCGCCCAGATCCTCGAACAGGACCAGGCCGCGGCGCTCGTCCCAGCCGTACAGATCCGGCACCGGTATCCCCTGGCGCTGGAGGTGGCGGCCGATCCGCCAGGTGGCGACGGCCTCGGCCAGCATCCGGCCCTCGGCGGCCTCGGGGAAGACTGCAAGGGCCAGCGCCCGGCCGTGCCGGCTGATCCGGGCGAAGCGCCGGGTCGAACCGTCGGCGGCGAGCATGGCGACCGCCAGCCCCGATTCCTCGCCACGATCGATCAGGCCGGCATCCCGCAGCAGCGGCAGCAATTCTTCAAGCAGATGGGCTTCGCTGGTCATCTTCCGTCCCCTCCTTCATCGCCTCCCTGCCGCCTCACGCCGACAGCAGCACGTCCGCCAGCCGGCATCCGCTGGCGATCCGCACCCCATCCCAGGCGACGACCCGGGCCAGATGCACCCCGGCACCGATGTTCGACATCACCGAGACAGCACCAGTCTTCCCACTCCGGCTTGGCCTCCATCCTGGTCCCCGACCCGCACACAAACGCTGTCCCCTCCTCCCCGCCGATCTCACGCCACCGGGGGATAGCGCCGGTCAGCAGGCCGCCGTGGAGCGCGAGATAATCGGCCGGCGTCCCCATGTCGGTCCAGTAACCCTTGACCCGGACGGCGGCGATCTTCTCCCCCAATGCCAGCAGCTGCCGATAACGGTGAAGGATGCAGGAATAGCGGCCGGGGGCGATGTCCTCGAGGACCTCGGGATCGATGACATGGAGACCGGTGAAGGCGAGGCAGTCCTGACCACTCGTGCCGAAAGCGGTGATCCCCCGGCCCGCCTCCACCCGCACATTGTTGAAACGGGGACAGTCGTGGACCGCCAGCGACACCCGGTCGCCCTCCTGCTCATGTCCGGCATAGAGCTGCGCGAAATCGAAGTCGTGGTAGATGTCGCCGTTGGTGACCAGCAGCGGCGCGTCGTGGAGATAGGGCAAGGCGCCGCGCAGCCCGCCGCCGGTGCCGAGGATGGTTTCCTCCGCCAGCACCGTGACCCCGGCCATGCCGTGCAGCAGGTCGACGATCTGCTCCCCGAGGTGATGGCAGTTGACGATGATCCGGTCGAAACCGGCATTGTGCAGGCGTTCGACCGTCAGCAGCAGCAGCGGCCGGTTGAGGATCGGGAACAGCGGCTTCGGCCGCAGCAGGGTGTGGGGGAGCAGACGGGTGCCGAAACCGGCGGCCAGGATCATCGCCTGCATGGGTTCAGAAGTCCAGGCTGCCGTCTTCCCGCTCGGTGACGCCGACGACGACGATGCCGGCGGCATCGGCCTCCCGGATCATCGCCTCGGGGTCGAACAGCAGCGACTGGCCGGCCTCGACCGCCAGCACCGCCGCCCCGACGCTGTGCAGGGTCGTGATCGTGGCCAGGCCGGTGGCGGGCAGGTCGAAGCGGAAATCCTGGCCCGGCTTGCGCACCTTGACCACGACTGCCTTCTCCTTGGCCAGCAGCCCGCCGCGGCGGATCGTCGCGTCGGTCCCGTCGATCGCCTCGACCGCCAGCACCGTGCGGTTGCGGACGACGACGCACTGGCCGATGTCGAGGGCGCCGATGGCACGGGCGTTACGCCAGCCGAACTCGATGTCTATCCGCTGTTCCTGCGTCGGTTGGCGCTTCGTCAGGACCCCCGGCGGGAACAGCAGGTGGCGGAGGTAGAGCGTCGATTCCCGCACGGTGATCCCCTCCTGCTCCAGGGCCCCGGCGACGGCCCGGAGGATGGCGTCGTCCTGCTTGCGGTCGATCTTGTTCCACAGCGTCAGGCCCTTGAGGTCGGGGAGGACATCGCGAAAGATCTTGGTCTTGGTGATCGAGCCGAGAAACACCGCCTCGGACACCCGGTTGGCCTTGAAAAACGAGATGACCTTGCCGAGTTGGCCGAGTTTGACCCAGCACACCGCGTCGGCGGCGGCGGCGACCTCCGGTGCCGTCTCACCCTTGTGGGCGATCACCACGACCGTCCGCCCCGCCCGGCGCGCCGCCTCGACAAAAAGCAGCGGGAACTGGCCGCCGCCGGCGATGATGCCGATATTCCCCGGGTCGCTCCCCATCACCGGTCAGTCTTCCACCGTCCGCTTGACGACGCCGCGCTTCGATTGCTCGAAGAACCTGATCAGATACTGGACCTCGGGACAGTTGGGGAATTCGCTCCGCGCCTGTTCGAGGGCATCCTTCATCAGCAGTTCCGGGGTGCGGAAGATGATGCGGAAGGCGTTGTCGAGATTGTTGATGGTCTCGCGGTCGAAGCCGTTGCGCTTGAGGCCGATCTTGTTGATCCCCGAGATCCGGGTGCGGTTGCGGGTGCCGGCCAGGATCACATAGGGCGGGACGTCGAGGCTGATGCCGGAAACGCCGCCGATGTAGCTGAATTTGCCGATGCGGCAGAACTGGTGGATGGCGACGAGGCCGCCGATCGAGGCCCGGTCGCCGACCTCGACATGGCCGGCCAGGGTCGCGACGTTGGCCATGATGACATGGTTGCCGATCCGGCAATCGTGGGCGATATGGGTGTAGGCCATCAGCAGGTTATGGTCGCCGATGATCGTCTTGCCCTCGCCATGGGTCGTCCCGCGGTGGATGGAGGCGTACTCGCGGATCTGGTTGTCGTCGCCGATGATCAGCTCGGTCGGTTCCCCCTTGTAGCTGAGGTCCTGGGGGGCACCGCCGACCGTCGCGAACGAGCTGATCAGGTTGCGCCTGCCGATGGTCGTCGGTCCGTTGACGACGGCATGGGCCTCGACCCGGGTGTCGGCGTCGATGCGGACCCCGGCCTCGATGACCGCATAGGGGCCGACGGTGACGGAGGAGTGGAGTTCGGCCTTTGTATCAATGACTGCTGTGGGGTGGATAGACATAAAATCTCAACTCTTCTTCAGGGGATCAAGGGGGGACCGGCCAGGGGACAAGGAGGTCTTCCTTACCGTCTTCTCACGGTCGGTGCAAGGTGTTTTTGATCGGAGCGCAGCTGCCGATCGCCGTTCGGCCGCTATCAGGAAAACGAGGCCATCAGTTCGGCCTCGGCCACCAGCTGGTCGTCGACGTAGGTCTGGCCGTGCATGATCATGATCGACCGCTTGTGTTTCACCAGCTCCAGTTTCATCACGAGCTGATCGCCCGGCGCCACCAGCCGGCGAAACCGCGCCTTGTCGATGCCGGCGAAATAGATCAGCTTCGTGCCGATCGATTCGGGATAGGCGTAGTAGGCGAGGACCCCGCCGGTCTGGGCCATCCCCTCGAGGATCAGGACCCCGGGGTATACCGGCCGGCCGGGGAAATGGCCCTGAAAGAACGGCTCGTTGATCGTCACGTTCTTGATCCCGACAATCTCCTTGCCGGGATCGATCGACACGATCCGGTCGATCAGCAGGAAGGGATAGCGATGAGGGAGCAACCTCATGATCTCGACAACATCAATATTCTGTGGCACAATCGTTTCCGTCATCTCCCTTCTCCTTCACTGGTCCTCTTTGTTCCGGCCCAGCAGCTGGGCCAGTTCCTTTTTCAGTTCCCTGATCTCGGCGTAGAGTTCGGGCAGCTTCACAAAGAGCGCCGCCGACTTGGTCCATTTCCGGATCGGGATCGCCGGATAGCCGCCGATCACCGCCCCCGCCGGCTGGTTGTCATGGACCCCGCTGCCGCCCGCGACCATCACCCGGTCGTCGAGATGGATATGGCCCTTGACCCCGGCCTTGCCGCCCAACACGACATTGCGGCCGAGAGTCGTCGAGCCGGCGATCCCCGCCTGGGCGACCAGGATCGAGTTCTCGCCGACGACGACATTATGGCCGATCTGCACCAGATTGTCGATCTTGACCCCGGACTTGATCCAGGTGACGCCGTAGGCGGCCCGGTCGACGCAGGTGTTGGCGCCGATTTCGACATCGTCGTCGATCCGGACGATGCCGACCTGGGGCCGCTTGACATGGCAGCCGCGCTCATCGGTGGCAAAACCGAAGCCGTCGGAACCGATGACGACGCCGGGGTGGATGATGACCCTGGAGCCGAGCAGCGATCCCGAGGAGATCACGGCATTGGCCTTGATGATCGTTCCCTCGCCGATTGTCACATCGTCGCCGATCACCACCCCGGCCTCGATCCTGACCCGGGGGCCGATACTGACCCGGTCGCCGATCACCGCCAGCGGGGCGATGCTGACCTCGGCATCGATCCGGCAGTCCCGGCCGACATGGGCCCGGGGATGGATGCCGTCGGCCGTAAACGGGGCCGCCAGAAAGGCGCTGTGGATGATCGCCCCGGCCAGATTCGGGTCCTTGACCCGGATCACGGTGATTCCGGGCAGCTCGCCGACATTCAGCGGCACCAGGAAGGCCGAGGCCCGGCTCGTCTTCAGGGAATCGAGCTTCGCCTTGTTGACCAGAAACGAGAGGTCGCCCGGGACCGCGGCCTCGAGCGGGGCAAAACCGCTGACCACCAACCCGGCCTCGCCGGCCACGGTCCCTTCGACCAGTTGCGCCAGCTCTTCTATCTTCATTGCTTGGATACTCATATCGTCACCGATCAGGAATTGTGCCGGGGGCTCCTCATGCACGCTCAGTGATAGAGAAAATATTGCCGCCGCCGCTCCTCGAACGCCTCGAGTTCCCGGCGCCACCCCTCCTCGAGCGCCAGGACCGGCGTCCCGGCCTCGAGCTGGCGCCGGACCTCGCCGTCGCCCAGGATCAGATCCATCGGCAGGCGCTCGAATTCATACTCATAGGGAGGCTGCTTGTAGAGAAACTGATCGGGATACAACCGGAGAACGGCCTGCAGCAGGGCCAGACTCGTCCGGTACGGCCTGAAGGCCGCGCCGTCCGTCACATGCAGCTGAAAACCGGCACAGGCCTGTCCCGCCCATTTGCCCGAGGTCGGCTCGAACACCAGGGGGCGGAGGCAACAGCCGGGCAGCGGGGTCGACTCCAGGGCGGCGAGGATTTGCCGACAGTCCCAGTACGGGGCGCCGACCAGCTCGAAGGGCAATGTCGTCCCCCGCCCCTCCGAGACGTTGGTCCCCTCCCAGACCACCTGGCCGGGATAGACCAGGGCCGTCTCCGGAGTCGGCATGTTGGGCGAGGGGAAGACCCAGGGAAAGCCGGTGTCGCGGAACCGCATCGACCGCTGCCAGCCCTGCATCGGCACGACCTCGAGATCGCAGCCGAGCCCCGCCTCGTGGTTGACGAACAGCGCCAGTTCGCCGAAGGTCAGGCCATGGCGCATCGGCAGCGGGTACAGGCCGACGAAGGAGGCGCATTCCGGGCGCAGGATATTGCCTTCGACGGCCTCGCCTCCCGTCGGGTTGGGCCGGTCGAGGACAACGACCCGGATGCCGCGGCGGGCGGCCTCCTCCAGACAGTAGGCCATGGTGTAGAGGAAGGTGTAGACCCGGGTGCCGACATCGACCAGATCGATCAGCAGGACGTCGATGTGCGCGAACATCTCGGGCGTCGGCCGGCGGCTGTCACCGTAGAGACTGAACAGCGGCAGCCCCGTCTCCAGGTCGACGGCATGATCCGACTCGACCATGTTGTCCTGCTTCTCCGCGAAAAACCCGTGCTGCGGCGAAAAGAGGCAGGTCAGCCCCCGGCCGAACCGTTGCTGCAGCAGCAGACGGGCATGGCGGAGATGCCGGTCGGTCGAGGCCTGGTTGGACAGCAGGCCCAGCCGGCGGCCGGCAAGAGATCGGCCATCTCCGGCCAGCAAGTGTTCAAGTCCGATAGTGATCATGGTTGCTACGTAACGAAAAAGGAAGAGCCACAGAGTCCACAGAAAACTGCCATAGTATCTGGCACCGGGAAAAAAGTCAAAAGCCGGGTACAACGGAGAATGATTCCGGCCTCTCAGGGATCAGGGGTCAGCGGCGAATCCTGGTCATCGCTGAACAGGTAGCGGACGGTTTCAGGGATATCCCCTTTCGGGGCCAGCGTATTGGTTTCAGGGACGATTTCGTAGATGCCGAACCACTCCTCCGGGTCCTGGCGCTCATGGCGGGTGGCATCGGTCGGGTCCTCGCCGCTCTTCCACCACTCGTCGTGCAGTTGAAAAAAGACCAGGCCGGCGAATTTCTCCCGCCCCCAGGCGGTGCGGAGATCGTTCCACACAGCCCGGTAGGTGTCCGGCACATCCTCGACCCGGTGGCCGCCGAAGCCGGGGACCCATGCTTTGGGCTCGAAGGGCGAGGTCGACAGGCCGACCTGGGTGATCACGATCGGTTTTTGGGTGCTGGCCGCCAGGTCTTCGAGATAGCCCTGGTACGTCGTCCCGGTGATCGACCCGGGGGGCGAGGTCCGGACGCCGCGGGCATAGGTGTAGACGTTGAGGCAGACAAGATCGCCGAGGTCCGGGGTGATCATGTGCTCGCGGGGAACCTCGAGGTCGGGCCGGTCGCCGATCGGGCCGATATGGGTCCAGCTGGTGTGGCAGTAGAGATGGCGGCGGCCGTAGCGCTGCAGTTCGTACTCAATCGCCCCGTCGATCAGGCGGGCCAGGGCGATCTCGGTCGGGGTGCGGTTGCGGACGACGATATGGCGGCCGGTGAAGTCCCGGACATCGGGGTGGCGGGCATCGGTCCGCATCACCGCATCGGCCTGGAGCTCGTCGCCGACCGAGAAGAACACCAGACGGTCGGGACGGCCGACGGCATAGGTGTGATCGATGACTTCGTAGATCTGGGTCAAGGTCTTGTTGAGAAACTGCTCGTCGAGGAAGTCCTCCTCATAGGCCCAGACCCAGATATCCTGGCCGTAGAGAAGGTCGGTCCTGTCCAGCTCCTCGAAAAATCTGGCCGGCAGCTTCAGCGGAAAGACGTGGATGTAGTTGAGGCCGAGGTCGCGCATCAGCGGTACATGCTCGGCATAGCGGTCATCGTTGCCGGGGCTGGCCCCATAGATCGGGGTCTCTCCCTGCAGATAGGGAGAATAGCCGATCCCCTTGAGAAAAACCGGGGCCTTGCCGCGCGCAAGGTCGATAATCGACGTGCCCTTGACGACAAACCGGGTCGGCGCCGGGGTGACCGCCGTCAGCGCCGACGTCTTGACCGTGGCGGAGTCTTCGGCCGTTGCCCAAAACGGCACGAGGAGGAACAGGGCCAGAAGCAGAAATGTGTTCGGATGCATGCGCAGAACCTGTCGGGTCACGGCAACTGCCTGCGCAGCTGCCGGGTTGGTTAGAGGATGGCAGATAGTATCAGGAAATAGCGAGGGCGTCCACCACGATGACCGGCAACCGCCTGGATTCTTCGTCTGTATCGCTTTTCCTTCATGATGTGGTTATAATGTATCGATTTTACCCGCCAGTTGGCTTTAAGACGAGGACTGATCCAGTGAACAACAAAATTTTCCTTCTCATTCCGGCAATTCCCAGTTTTCTCCCGTTCTTCTGGCGGCTGTTCCGGCATGGACTGGGCGAGCCGGCCGGTCTGCTGTCCGACATCGCCATCGGCCTCGCCGTCTACCTGCTGGCGATAGCCAGTCCCCGCCTTCTGCGCTTCGTCCTGCTCCTGCTCTGGGCCCTGTTCCAGGCCGGATCGCAGGAACTGTATGCGGCGATGCAGCGCCTGCCCTCGTGGCAGGACCTGCAGTACCTCGCCGATCCCAACTTCATCGGCAACAGCGCCGCCGGGATGCACCTGGCCTATCCGGTTTTCACGGCGCTGCTGGTCGTCGCCGCGATCGTCGCCGGCCTGGTCAGGGTCGCGCCGCCCGCGCCGGCTCCGTCCTGCTGCCGGGCGCGGTCGCCGTGGTCCTGCTCCTCGTCGCCCAGGGCTATCTCAGCCGGCAGCTCAACGACAGAAGCATCGCCGCCCGCTTCAATCCCCTGCACTGGTTCATCAGCGACGCCGCCGCGACCTCTGTTCCTGCCGAAGCAGGCGGAGCTGACGGTCGCCGACCTGCCGCCTTCGCTCCGCCGCCTCGATCTCTCCGGCACCCCGCTGCTGACCGGCCAGGGCAAGGCCAGAAACGTCCTGATCATCACCCTCGAGGGGGTTCCCGGCCTGTACCTGCCGGAGATCCGCAAGGCCTTCGAGCATCGCCGGAGGGGCCGTACCAGATGGAGGGCCTGGCGGCCGCCACCGCCGACGCCACCCTCGTCCCGGACTTCGTCGTCCACAGCCACCAGACGATCCGCGGTCTGTACTCGATGCTGTGCGGCGATTTCAGCAAGTTTTCCTACGACATGTCGAAGGCCTTCGAGCTCCAGTTCAATCCCCAGCGGGCCCGGGAATGCCTGCCGGCCCAAATGGCCGCCAACGGCTGGGACACCCATTACCTTCAGGGGGCGGGGCTGTGCGTTCATGGGCAAGGACCAGGTCATGCCGAATGTCGGCTTCCAGCAGGTCCACGGCAACGAGTGGTTCAGCGAACCCGACCCCTACCCCTTCATGTGGGGCAAGACCGACCCGGTCTTCTTCCGCGGCGCCCGGCAGTACATCGCCGAGCTGCGGGCCACAGACAAGCCCTGGCTCCTGACCCTGCTGACGGTCGGCACCCACCAGCCCTACGCGGTGCCGGATGACATCGTCGCCCACTACCCCAACCGGATGATCGCCACCGTCGCCATCCTCGACCGGGCGGTGGCCGATTTTCTCCAGGGAATCCGGGCCGACGGGGTCCTCGACGATACCCTGGTGCTCATCACCTCCGACGAATCGCACGGCGATGATATCGGCGAGTGGGTCAGCAGCTGGGGGCTGATGGCGATCCTCGCCCCGGAAGGCAGGGATCTGCCCCGGATCAAGGCGGGCGGCTACGGCCTGGTCGACATCGAGGCCTCGGTCCTCGACTATCTCGGCCTGCCGGCGCCGGACACGATCATCGGCCGCAGCATGTTCCGCGACTACCGGCAGCCGCGGGAGATGGTGTCCTACACCAACAACAAGCTGCGCTGGCAGACGAGTGACAGCAGGCGGTTCGAGTGCTACCAGAGCGGCAGCTGCGGCGTCGGTACCGCCGCCAGCCTCATCGGCCCGCCGCCGCAGGATTTCAGTCGCGACGACGAGAACAACGCCCCGCGGCTGTATCGCCCTCGCCGCCGTCCTCGACCACAAGCTCGCCAGCCGGGAGAAGTCGCAGGTCCTGCGCTTCGCCAACGGCGAGATCCGCCGCTTGCCGGAAAAAATCGTCAACGAGTGGACCGACAATCTCGCCGGGGCCCAGTATCTCGATTTCCCGGCCGGGTCGAAGATCCATGTATCGATCCGGGTCAAGGCCCTCAAGGCCTCGGCCGGAGGGGATCCGGCTCAAGCTGTTCATGCGCCAGTATCGAAAATCAGGTCGGCGGCATCGATCATCCCCCCTTTCCCGTGCTCCAGGCCGGCGACGAGGGCCGGATCGAATTCGACTTCGACAACCCCATGGCCAGACAGTAATTCTCCTTCCACCTCGTCGGCGAGGGCAAGGACGCCGAGATCCGGCTGGAGGAATTCGACGTGACGATCAATCGCGACCAGGGGTGATTCCCGGGGGGCGTCGCGACCTTGTGCTCCGACCGCTGTTGATGACGACGATGCCGGCGGCGATCAGGACGATGGCGGCGATGATGGGCGGGGTCAGCGGCTCGTGCAATAGGACGACGCCGAAGAACACCCCGGAGATCGGCATCACGAAGACGAAGGAATGGAGGGCGGTGGCGCCGTACCTGCGAACCAGCGTGTTCCAGGCGATAAAACCAAACGAGGCGGTGACCAGGGCCTGGTAGAGCAGGGCCAGGACGATCCCGCCATCGAGTCGGCGGATCATGCCGCCATCCCACACCATCCCGGCCAGCAGGAAGATCGGCACCGCCGGCAGCATCGGGTAGAGCGACAGGACCACCGGGTTGACCGTCGCACTGAGCCTTTTGGCGTAGACCGCGCTCGTCCCCCAGATGACCACCGCGGCAAGGATCAGCAGATCGCCGCCATGGAGATCGGCGGTCACGCCCTGCCGGTCCAGGACCACCAGCAGGACGCCGGTAAAGCCGCAGACGATGCCGGCCAGCTTGCGCCAGGTGATCCGGTCGCCGGGGATGTACCAGTGGGCCAGCAGCAGGACGACGAAGGGCAGGAGATTGCTGATCAGGACGCAATGGGAGGCGGTCGTCTGCTTCAGTCCCTGGTAGAACAGGGCGATCTGGGACATGAAGAGCAGCGACAGGAGGCCGAGGCGCCCGGCCTGGCGCCGGTCGACCCGCAACGGCCGGCCGGCGGCGACGGCCCACAGCGAGATGGCGACGGCGGCGATCAGAAAGCGCAGACCGGCGGTGGTAAAGGCGCCCATGCCCTCGTAACTGAACTTGATCGCCACGGCATTGCCGCCGAAGAGGATATTGAGGAACACCGAAAAAACGGCCGCGGCAATCGGCAATTCCCGGGCTGCGGCAGGATCACCGCCGGGGCTCTCCAACATACTGAACTCCTTTCAGATCTTACAAAAACAGGGGATCGGCCGGCCCCGCCGCCGGCGATTTTGCAACGGTGTCGAACCGGCTCGGGCTGCAAAACCTGGTGCCGCGACCGGCGGTCCTGTGCTACAGTGATCCGCAACCCTTTTTTTCACTACCTTCCAAGGACCACGATGAACATCCTCACCTTTCTCGCCGAACAGAAGATCCTCCAGGCCATGGAGGAGCGCGATCTCAGCGACAACAGTTTCAAGTACAAGCCGCTGCCGCTGGAGGACGACAGCTTCGTCCCGGCCGAGCTGAAAATCGCCTACAAGATCCTCAAGAACGGCGGCTTTCTGCCGCCGGAGGTGGAGGAGCGCAAGGAGATCAAACGCATCGAGGACCTGATCATCTCCACCGAGGACGAGCACGAACGCCTGCGGCAGATGAAGAAGCTCGAACTGCTGATGATGAAGATCGACGCGAAACGGTCCTTTACCACCTCGATCAACAGTCAGCACGAATATTATCGCAATGTCGTCGAGCGGATCACCGTCAAGAGCAAGATCCCGCCGGACAAGACCTCGACGGGCGACAAGCGGTGACCTCGATCCCGCCCCGACGCCCCTTCTGCCGACATACCCGGCACCGGGCACATCCCTGATCTGATTGCACAACCGATCCAGCCCCCAGTCGTTTCCAAAAAGATACTCCGCAATTTTTGGCCCCGCTATCCGATGCAGTTCGATCTTGACCTTTCCGCACTTATGTCCCATCGTAGTGCAAATACAGGTAAATATTCAGTCTGACAACACGTATCCACAGGAGAGACGGTATGAAAACAGTGGCATTCAACGGCAGTCCCAACAAGAACGGCAACACCTTCCATGCCCTGCAGATGGTGACGAAGGAGCTGGAGGAGGCCGGAATCGAGACCGAGATCGTCCATGTCGGCAACAAGGCCATCAGGGGCTGCCTGGCCTGCGGCCAGTGCATCAAAACCAAGAACGAACGCTGCATCCAGGACGACGAGGTCAACGAGTGGATCCAGAAGATGAAGGCGGCCGACGGCATCCTTCTCGGGTCCCCGGTGCATTTTTCGGCCATCGGCGGGACGATGAAATCGTTCCTCGACCGGGCCTTCTACGTCAACGGGGTCAACGGCAACCTGCTGCGGCACAAGGTCGGCGCGGCGGTCGTCGCGGTCCGGCGATCCGGCGGCCTGCCGGCCTTCAACCAGCTCAACAATTTCCTGTGCTACTCCGAGATGCTGCTGCCGACCTCCAACTACTGGAACGTCATCCATGGCACCCGGCCGGGCGAGGCAACCAAGGACGAGGAAGGACGGCAGATCATGCAGGTCCTCGGCCGCAACATGGCCTGGCTGATGCAGCTGGTGCAGCACGGCCGCGATGCGGTTCCGGCCCCGGCGCGGGAGAACAAGATCTACATGAACTTTATCCGCTGAGCCCGGGCACATTCCCCAACCGGGCATCGGGCGATCCCCGTGGCCCGCGGCATCTCCGGCGTTGAACCACCGCGCCGGAGATCTCCGCTACATCACGTTTTCCCGTCCCCTGCGCCTACTTCACGACCTCGAACACCGCGGTGAGATCGTCTTCCCCCAGTCCCGCGGCACAGGCGCGCTTGAAGGTCTCGTTGGCGATCGCGCCGCCGGGCAGCGGCTGCCGCAGCTCATCGCCGAGCAGCAGGGCCAGGCGCAGGTCCTTCTGCATGTACTTGAGCGGGAAACTGACCGGGTACTCCTCCTGCAGCAGCATCGGCCCCTTGCCCCGGAACATCGGGTTGGCCAGCGCCCCCTCGTCGAGGACCTCGAGGATCTGCTCGCCGGCGAGACCGGCCTTGCGACCGAGGGCCAGGCCCTCGCAGAAGGCCGTCATCATCCCGCCCATGATCATGTTGACGACGAGCTTCATCCGCGCCCCCTGGCCGACGGCCCCGAGATAGTGGCTCTTCTTGCCCATGACCGCGAGCGCCGGGAGGGCCTCCTCGTACAGACCCTGGTCGCCGCCGGCGAGGAAGATCAGGGTCCCGTCCTCGGCCGGTTTTTTCGTCCCCGACACCGGGGCCTCGAGAAAGCGGCCGCCGCGCTCGCCCACCGCCGCGGCGATCCGGCGGGCGGTGTGGTCGTCGACCGTCGACACATCGATGTAGCCGCGACCGCCGCCGATCCCCGCCAGCACCCCGTCGGCGCCGAAGCAGACCTCCATCGAGGCGGCCGGATCGGAGAGCATGGCGAAGGTGATGTCGCAGGCGGCGGCGACCGCCGCCGGATTTTTGCCCTGCCTGGCCCCCAGCGCCAGGAGGGGGGCGCACCGCTCGGGGTTGCGGTTCCAGACCACGACCTCGAACCCCGCCCGTAGCAGATTGGCGGCCATGGCCCCGCCCATGATGCCGAGGCCGAGAAAACCGTATATTGCCATAGTGAATCTCCTCTGATGTCAGTAATGGTTGGTGGGCACGTCCGCTTCACGGCACCCGCTGACAATGTAGTCATGAATTCGCCTGGCGCCCGGAACAAATTTGCCCTTCCCCTCCCGCCGCCTCCGGCATCCCGATTATTCCAAACTTGCGCTGAAGCTCCAAGTTATGTAGTTTCCTGGGAGAAAACTTCTATGGCACACCCATCCATCTCACATTCCAGCAAGGGCAGAGAACCATGAACGAACGCAACTACCTCGACCGGACCGACCAGCTGTTCGACTTGATCAAACGCGGGGCCTTTCTCACCGTCAGGGCCGGCGACGCCGTCAACACCATGACCATCGGCTGGGCCACGATCGGCTGGATCTGGCAGAAACCGATCCTGATGGTCGCGGTCCGCGATTCCCGCCACACCTTCACCCTGCTTGAAACGACCGACAATTTCACCGTCACGGTGCCGACGGGGAGCGAAAGCGCCAAGGCCCTGGCACTCTGCGGCACAAAATCGGGACGGGACATCGACAAGCTCGCCGCCTGCGGCCTGCAGCTCAAGCAGGCCCGCACCACCGCATCGCCGGTCATCGATGTCGCCGGGGTCCACTACGAGTGCCGCATCGTCTACAAATCGGCGATGGACAAAGCCTTCGTCCACCCGGAGCTCGACAAGCTCTATCCGGAGCAGGATTTTCACACCCTCTACTTCGGTGAAATCCTCAGCTGTTACGAAACAGAATGAATGTATCCACTCGATTTTCCGTGATATCCAGCCACAGCCAACCGGCCGCCGGCCCTTGTGCAGCATCGGTGCAGCCATGAAACGACTGGTTTTCCTTGTCCTGACCCTCCTCGCCGCGATCCCGGTCGCGGCCGCAGAGCCGCTGAAACTCGGCATGCTGCAGATCGAGGATTCGGCGCCCTTCTATGTCGCCGAGCAGCAGCAGCTCTATGCCCGTGAGGGGCTGGAGGTCGAGCTGATTCCCTTTCTCAGCGCCATCGAACGTGACAGCGCCCTGGCCGCGGGGGCGATCGACGGGGCGATCGATGACCCGGTCGGCGCCATCCTCTTCGACCGGGGGCGGGGCCGGCTGAAGATCACCTCCCTCTGCCTCGGCGACCAGCCGGCCGAGGGGGTCTTCGCCATCCTTGCCGCCCCCGGCTCCGGTCTGCAGACCGTCGCCGATCTGAAGGGGGTCGAGATCGCCGTCTCCAACTCGACGATCATCGAATACGTCACCGACCGGATGCTGGAGCAGCAGGGATTCACGCCCGGGGAGATCAAGAAGATCGAGGTGGCGAAGATGCCGATCCGGATGCAGATGCTGCTGTCCGCTGCGGTCAAGGCCGCCACCCTGCCGGAGCCGCTGGCCTCGATCGCCGCCGGCAAGGGGGCGAAGGTGCTGCTGACCGATGCCGACGGCACAGAGAGCCTGTCGCAGACGGTCATCGTCTTCCGTCCCGAGGTCCTGACCGGACGGCGGGCCGAGGTCGCCGCCTTCTTCCGGGCCTATGCCGGGGCGGTGGCCGCGATCAACGCCGCGCCGGAGCAATACCGGGCGCTGGTGGTCGAAAAGGGCCGCATCCCGCCGGACCTCGCCCCGACCTACCCGATTCCCCGCTATCCGGCGCCGGCCCCGTTCAGCCCGGCGCTCTACACCCCGATCGTGAACTGGCTGGTCGCCAAGGGGCTGACGGCACATATCCCGTATGCGGACATGGTCGCCAGCGATTTCATGGACCAAAAGAACTGAAGATGATCAGGGTCGACGCGGTCAGCCTCTCCTTCACCCATGAGGGGGAGGTCAACCAGGTGCTGCAGGGGATCTCCTTTGCGGTGGAGGCCGAGGGGAGCTGCGCCGTCATCGGCCCCTCCGGCTGCGGCAAGACCTCCCTGCTGTTTCTGCTCGCCGGACTGCTGCAACCGGACAGGGGCACCATCACAATCGAGGGCAACCCCCGTACCGGCACGATCCTGCAGCATTACGGTCTCTTCCCGTGGAAGAATGTGGTCGAGAACATCGGCCTCGGTCTCCAGCTCAAGGGTGAGCCGAAGGACCGCATCCGTACCAGGGTCGAGGGCCTGCTGGCGGAGATGGGGCTTGCCGGCTTCGGCCGCCACTACCCGGCCCAGCTCTCCGGCGGCATGCAGCAGCGGGTCGCGATGGCCCGGGCCCTGGCGATCGACCCCCAGATCCTGTTCATGGACGAACCGCTGTCGTCGCTCGATGCCCTGAGCCGGGAGCGGTTGCAGAACCTGATCCTTCAGATCTGGCGGGACAAGCATATCACCACGGTCCTCGTCACCCACTCGATCGAGGAGGCGGTCTACCTCGGGCGCCGGATCATCGTCCTCAGTCACCGCCCCGGCCGGATCCTGCAGATCGTCGACAACCCCGGGGCCGGCTCCCGGGAATACCGACAGACAGAGCAATTTTTTCACCACTGCAACCAGTTACGCCGGATACTGAAGGAAGAAGATGATGGGCCGGAAACGTGATATCCTGATCGCCGCCCTGATCCTTGTCGGGCTGTGGCAGGTTGCGGCCCTGCTGCTCGACTCGATGGCCCTGCCGCAGCCATGGATGGTCATTGTCGATACGGCGACCAGGATCGCCGACGGCAGCCTTCTCGACGATCTCGCCATCAGCACCTTCCGGGCCCTGAGCGGGATCCTCCTCGCTCTGGCCGCCGCCGTACCGCTCGGCCTCGCCGTCGGGGCCGAGGATTCCCTGCGCCGGCGGCTGTCGCCGTTCATCTACCTGCTCTACCCGATCCCGCACGTCGTGCTGCTGCCGCTGATCATCATCCTCTTCGGGATCGGCAATTTCTCCAAGATCTTCCTCATCGCCCTGATCGTCTTTTTCCAGATCCTGGTGACGACCCGCGATGCCGCCCGCAATATCCACCGCAACTACTTCCATGCGATGCAGACGCTGGGGGCGACCCGGCTGCAGATCTACCGCCACGTCATCCTCCCCGCCTCGCTGCCGAAGATCCTGACGGCGCTGCGGATCTCGATCGGCACGGCGGTGGCCATCCTCTTCTTCGTCGAATCCTTCGCCACCACCACGGGCCTCGGCTATATCATCATGGACTCCTGGGGCCGGGCCGACTATGTCGCCCTCTACACCGGCATCTCCTGCATGGCCCTGCTCGGCTTCGCCCTCTACCTCCTGCTCGACCGCCTCGAACGCCGGATCTGCGCCTGGACCCGGAGCAGTTGACGTCAATTCCCGGATTTTTTTATTTATCGCAATGGGCCGCAGGCAACATAACGACAGGAACCGATGCAGCGCCGTCCCCGCAGAGTTCAGCCCAGGAGGGTTCCAAGGTCTTCGGCAATGCGCTTGAAGAGCGCTTCCCGTGTTTTCATTTCCTCATCCAGCATCTTTTTCTCGTCATGCAGCGAGGTTTTAAGATTTTTCGCCAATTCTGTCGCCTCGGGCGACTTTTTTATTGCCTCGGCGACTTCCCCTTTCTTCAGGATTTCTTCCTGATTGTCCAGTTCTTCCATTCTCTCCTTGCTCCCCTGCACCAGGACGGCCTGATACTCCTGCAGAGCTTCGCTGAGTTGTTCCATCACGCCGGCGACAGGGTCGTCGGATGCCGAACCAGGTTTTAACGTCAGGTCGGGCAGGTCGGGAAGCCGCACCAGGATGCCGGGTTTGAAGGCGTTGGGTTCGGCCAGATGCGGATTTGCCTTGAGAAGAGCCATTTCGACCTGCTTTCGTCTGCTTTCGCTGAGGTTCGGATACAGACGATGTGCCAGGGCGCTCAAATCGGTTTCGTTGCTCTTGGTAGTGGTGATGCGCATAATCGACTCCTGCTCAGATCGTGACGTTGAGGGCATTCCAGGGCGAAGGCAGCGAGGGGTCCGGTGTGCCGTTAACCATGATGGGTGCCGTTCGAAGATTCCCAAGAACCGAGAACTTTTCCTTGTCGGTGAACAACTCGAATACGGCCTTCTCATACGATCCTGTCAGGTGGTTGTTGGCGACGCTGGCATAATCGCTGCGAATTCGGCCGGCCAACACACCAAGGTCGTTTCCGCCGATGACCCGGACATCGTTCTGATCAAACAGGCAACCTTTTACTGCCAGAATTTCGGCTGCCGGCAACGGGGAATCCTGGCTGGTCAAGCGATTGCCACGCACCATCACGCTGCCCAACAAGGTGTCCAGCCAGGCAATCTGTGCCGCGGTGAGATAGATAAAGCCTGACTTGGTCTTTAACATCACCTCTCCGGGGACAGCCATGGTTGCCGCTCCAGTTTCCTCTCCCAGGGAACCAAGGACCAGAATAGCCTGCCAGTTGGCGGCACCGGTCTTCTCGGTGTCGGCGTTCACCCGGGAAACAGTATTGCCATCCATGGTCGCATCGGTGAATCCAGGAGCGATGCCGATACCGACGGTGCGAAGAGTGAAGCTGTCCGTCGGCCCGATACCAAGCAGGCGATTCCCGGCCACGTTTACCTCACGAGTCGCCAGGGTCATGATCGCAACGCGCAGTGGGCTGATCAGGGCTTGACGGGCAACATTGGCAAACAGGTTGCCGGTGACGTCGACCCGTCGGGTGGCCAGCAGCAGAACACCGATGAACGGCAGTGCCTTGTCGTTGAAGTCGACACCGATGTTGACGAACTGATTGTCTTTGATGGCCAGGTAATCGGCCGCCGCGTCGGGCATCATCACCAACGCCCCCCCGGCGGTATCTTCGATCGTGTTGTTCTGGAACGTTGCCCGCACGAGGCGATGGGCGATGGCGATGCCGTGGCCGCGCTGGCCGAGCAGGCGGTTGCCGGTCACGAGTACATGATCGAGCGCGCCTTTGTCATAACCAGGCAGCAGATGGATGCCGGGGGCGGCTGTCTTGCCGGCCAGGGCGACGATCTCATTCCCGGTGATCCGTACCTGGTTGCTCCCGGCGGCAATGCCCGTACCCGAGACCTGCAGGACATTGCCATCGACGATCACTCTGGCCGTGGGCAAGGCTCCACCCTTCATGATGATACCGGCCTGGGAGCAGCCCAGGATCAGGCTGTCAGCAAGCCGCAATTGACCATAATGCAGACAGGTGCCCTCCAGGCTGATTCCGCGGTGCCTGCAGAAGAACACGTTGTCAGCCAGGTTCAGATTGGCTGTCAACAGATAATTCTTTTTGCCGGGCATCGCCGCTACACCCAATTGACCCACCAGCACGCAGTCACGGATGGTAGTAGCCAAGAGTATGCCGGACAGTCCGACGGCGGCCGACGTAGCCCCTTTTTCGGCAACAGCCGCGACGGTGAGACGGGAGAGATGAATATCCACGCTATGGGCGATATCGATCATGGCCGTCGTGACCTCGCCGCCGACCATGCCGACGACGGAAAGGTTCTCGACGGTGACGCCGATGCCGCGCCTGACTTCGATCGCCCCTCCCGCCGTCGTCGGCTGCAGCACGGTGCGCCAGCCCTGGCCACGCATGCGGAGCGAGCGAACGTCCGTCATGTCGAGCGGGGCTCGCAGCAGGTAGGTTCCAACGTCCAGGCAGATGGTGCCACCGCCGCGCTCCCGCACAAGGTCGATGGCCTGCTGGATGGTGGCGGTGCCTGCGTTGTGCGCCTCGGCCCGGACGCAGATCGTGCAGTCACAACTCTCACCCGATACTTCTGGCGGCCAGAGCTTGCGGCAACTGTGCGCCTCGTCCGGCAGGGTGACAATGGCCAACCGGGCATAGTGGTGATGGATACCGCGCGGCGGCGCCTGGTTCAGCGGTTCAATGCTGCCGTCACTGGTGCGGGCTGCGAACACCCAATGATCGCCGGCGTGGAAGGCACCACCGGTGACCAGGCTGAAGTCGACCAGGATGCCGTTTTCCAGCGCCAGCCTGGTGCCGGCGACGGGAACCGGTATGCCGTCGGAAACGGTCGCCGCGTCGAGGTTATGATAGTCGCTCCCGTCGGCGCGGCGCACCATGCCGGACTGGTCCCAGCGGCGCACGCGGGTATGCCGGTCCGGATCGGTCTTGCCCTGGCCATCGACCGGGAACAGGCCGGCCGGCAGCGCCGTTTCGAGAATGATCGAGCGGGTGGCGGCATCGATACCGTCATTGCCGGGTCGGATGCGGTGCAGACGTCCCGGCAGGCCGTGCAGTTCGTGCCAGTCGTCGAGTATCTCGACCCACTCGCCGGCATGGAAACCGAGCACATCGTCGCGGCCCAGGCTTTCCACGACCAAACGAGTGCCGCCCTGGATTTCCAGCACGCCGGTGGCCACCGTGGCGTTGTCGCGCGACCACTTGAAGGTGGCGCTGGCCCGCGGCCCGCCGCGATGAATTTCAACCCGGTAAAGCTGGTTTTCCAGCCCCTTGTAGCCGGCCGAAGGCGGCGCCAGACAGGGATTCGGCTCCCCGGTCACGGTCCCGGTCGAGTTGCTCAGGCGGGCGCCGGACGGACGGATCAACGCGGCCCAGGCCGGCAGTTCGGTGTCGGGCGTGAAACAGCCGGCATCCCCGATATTGTGAAGCAGCTTCACCTGCCAGACCGTTTGCAACCGTCCGGTGGTGTCGACGCCGACCGCCTTCTCGACCAGGTCCGGCGCTTGCAAATGGGTCAGCTCGCGCTGCCAGACATCGAGGTAGACAAGGTGTGGCCCACCGGCGAGGACAGGCGCGTTGAAGATGTTCGCCGGCGCCGGCTGGTTGGTCTCGTTGAACGGCAGATACGGCTGGTCGAGGAACGGCGTCGGCGCGGAGCCGCTCAACTCGGCCAGGCTGGCATCCCAGGCCAGCGGCGGTTTGCCGTGATTCTCGGCAAGCAGGCCGTCGACATACATGCGCCCGAGGCCGATGCTCAGCACGCCGCCGGTGGCGAGGATGTGGAAGCCTTCCGGCGTGGTGCGCGGCACGACGGCGCGGCCGACCGTATCCATCGTGCCGGCGTGCAGGCGGCGGCCCAGTTCGGCCACCCACTCGTTCCAGTCGGCGTCGAGCTGCACCCGCCCCTGCTGCATCACCACACCGAAATAGTCATTCCACGGATGGAAACTGAAACGGCTCGTATCGAAGCTCATGTCACACTCCTCAGGTTTCGTAGAAGATGCCGGCGGCGAGACTCACGCGCAGGAATTCGCGCAGCCGGATCTGGAGATTGGCTTCCCGCTGGGCCGGAAACAAGCAATGAAAGGCGCCCATTTCGCTCTCGTCGTCGGCGCCGCGCCGGATTGCATCGGCGGTCGTCCGGCTAAGCTGGCAGTATGCAGCCACGCCGTAACGCAGCGAAGTGAAGCGCGGCGTGACGTCGACTTCGCCCGCCTCGGTCTCGGGCTGGCAGCGATAGCGACGCGGCGTCAGCGCGTCGAACGGCAGATAGCTGTACCGCACGCAGCCGCTCTGCCGGCGCACCACGTAAACGGCCGGCAGGGTATCGCCTATCGCCGGCCTGGCCAGCAGCAGGCTGTTGGCAATCGTGCCGACCTCGGCGGCGCGGATACGGCCGATCACCGTGCAGGCGTCGAGCGCAAGTTTGCCGCCCGGGGCGACGCCGTCGGGCGCGGCGCAGGCCATGCGGTCCGCCGAAGTAGCATCGATGATGCTGTCATTGGCGGCCATGCTCGCACCCTCGTGCAGGCGCAAGGCGCCGACGACGGCGTGGTCGATCGCGACGGCGACATCGGCGATCTCCACGACCAGGCTTTCGCCATCCGGCGTGGTCGGATCACCGACTGCGTCAAGCGCCCGGCCGGGCACCAGGGTGGCGTGGGCAATGTGCAGGCGAGCCAGTTCGTTGCCTGCGACATTGGCAACACGCAAGCGACCGCCGGCAACCAGCAGACCTTCAAGACTGAACGCGCTGTCGGTGCCGCCGCTCAGGGTCATCTCGCCGCCCAGGATCAGGGTCGGCCGGCATTGCTCGGCGGCGCGCAGGATCACATGACCGCCGGGGGCGACGGCGATCGCAAGGGTTTCCTCGTAGCGGCCGCTGTCGGCAATTTCGACCACGCCATCACCGCCCAGGGCCGCCAGGGCACCGCCGATGGTGGCGTGATCGGTCGGCACACGCAGCACAGTGACACCGGTCGCATCGGCCGACCGCTGGCGCGGGTATTCACCGCCGCCCATGTCGGCGGAGAAGCCGTAGTGATAGGTGACCTGGACGGATTCCGGCACGTCGAGATCAGCGGCCACCGCGATGCGTCCGAGCACCGGATCGATGGCGTAATGGCCGGCCGGCGCCTCGTGCGCCCAGCCGGCGCCATCGTCGTCCAGGTTGCAGACCACGATGTCATCGCGCTGCACCTCCTTGCCGTTGACATGCAGGATCAGACTGGGGTCCTTGTTGTCGAAGACCTGCTCGTCGGGCGGTATCGCCTCTGTCTGGTAGTGGCCGTAATACAGCGGCAACCGGTCGGCCATCACGCGCCGCCGGATCGGATCGGGCACGTTGATCGGGTCGGCCAGGTGGGTGATCTCGTCCTCGGTCTGCGGGTTGGTGAATAATTGCAGCGGATGCCCGAGCGGGCTGATCAGATAACGCCGGTCGTCCACCCGTATCGCCGGGCTGCGGGTATGCGGGCAGGCATTGAGGCGCCACAGATAGAGGCCGATGTTGGGGATGTTGAAGCGCCCGCGCCCGTTTTCGATGCGCCGCACATCGACAGTGTGCGCGACCGAGTCGAAGGCGCCGCCGATACGCGCCAGCGGCTCCCATCGTCGCAGGTCCGGGGCGTAGCGGCTGTGCGGGCGCAGGTGGTTCATGTACTGGGTGGTCCCGAGCAGCTGGAAGAATTCCACCGCGCGGGCGTTCCAGCCGGTGACGTCGCGCGCCAGCTGTTCCAGCACCGCCGCCGTGCCCTTGCGGCGGCGCAGCGCGAGGGTGTGCGCCACCTCGGCGCGCGCCAGGCCGCGCGTCGCACCGAGACTGTGCAGCGGCTCGTAGCCGATCAGGTCGCCGATATAGGGGATGGCCCAGTCGGCGCAGGTCTCGATGAACAGATCGTCGTAGAGCTGGTCAAGGTTTTCCTCCATCACCGCAAATTCGTCGGCAAAAGCGCTCAGCAACGCCTTGAGGGCTCCGGGCGGCGACTGTTCGCCATCGCGGATGCGAAGGATGGCCGGCAGCAGCCGGTACAGGGTGTCAGCGTCGAAGCTCATGACATCACCTCCAGGGTGACGGCCGCAGGGTCGAGAACCAGCAACTCGGCGGCCAGAGGCGGTTCGGTCAGGGAGGCCTCGGGCAGGGCGGCGAACAGGCGCGGCACGAACACCGGCAAGGGCGTATCGCCGCGGTGCAGTTCGACCACCTGGACCGCCTCAACACCAGCGACGGTGTGCGCTTCAGCGGCCACCTCGTCGACCGACACGCCCTGACCGAACCGGCGCGCATCGAAGCCGAACGCAGCCTGCAGCCGACGCTTGACGGTACCCAGCACCACGGTCGCATCGGCATCGGCGGCGATCTTCACAGTCATGCGCAGCTTGAAGCGGGCGTCGCGGTAGCTGACGATGCGCACCGGCATCAGGGGATCGCCATTGCGGTGCAGGGCATCCTGCAGGTAACGGTAGGTGTCGCTGGTTTCGAGGATGGCCGCGCCGTTCTCGCCCGCCACGGTGATGAAGACGCCGCGTCCGGGGCCGCTTGGGATCCACAAGGCATGGGCCTTGGCAATGCCGGCGAAGGCGCGGGCGAAGTCCTGATAGTCGCGGATCGAGACGGCCCGCTCCAGCGTCAACACGGTCAGCGGCGCGTTCTCCCGCGCCTTGGCCTCGCGTTCGGCGTCCTCGCCGCCGCTCGCACCTTCCGGGTTGGTCACGCCGCTCACGCCGAGCGGACGGCTCAACAGCGTGGTGAGCTTGCCGGCGGCGACATTGCCGCCCAAACCCAACCCCTTCCGGTACATCGCGCGAAGGTTGTGGTCGCCTGAAGGGGGACGGGAACCTTCGCTGCCGTCACCAAACAGTACCGAACTGCTGCCGTTGTCATCATGGCGGATTTCGTAAACCCGTTCGGTCGGACCGCGGGCGTACAGGCTCGACGTTTCGGCCCAGAGCATGTCGTTGGCGCGCAGTTCCAAGGTCGAACGCCTTCCGCTGGGGGTCGCGGCACTGACATAGGTGAGCGGCGACTGGCGCAGGGCGAAGCGGGCGTTGGCCTGCCGGGCGTCGCCGCTGCCGAGCACTTCGCTGACGGTCTCGCCATGGGTGGCGGGCGCGACGTTGGCGTTGACCCGCGCGGTCTCGCGGTCGTAGCAGTACTTCAGCGATGACGACAGGGTGAAGGTGCTGCGGTCGCGGTCGTGCAGTGACGGCCGTGGCCAGGTCGTCAATGAAAGCGATCTCCTGCACCTCCTCATCGTCGTCCAGCGCCGGCACTTGTTCGATGGCCGCGGCGGCGATGTTCATCCGGCCCTGTTTGCCGTCGCGGTCAAGCAGGGTGAGACGCAACTGCCTGCTGCTGGACTGATCGATGCGCGCGGCAAAATCGGCCGGCGTGAGGACGTTCCAGGCGCTGCCGGATTTTTCTTCCGGCGGCGCCGCCAGTCGCAGCGAATCGCCTTCCGAGACGACGACGCTGTCGCCCCCTGTCAGCGTCAGGGTCACAGCGGGCTTGCCGAGGCGCAAACGGATGCGGGCGCGTTTGCCGCTCACCGCCAGCACCCGGCCGGACGCGATGTCGGGGGCCGGCCTGGCCAGGGCGAGCGTTGCACCAAAAAGCGGATAGCCGAGCGGCGTCTCGGCCACGGCGAGTGGCTCGGACTGCGCCAGGACCAGGATCTCGCGCAGATTCGGAAACTCACCCAGTTCGGTATCGCTGCTCGGCAGGTTCTCTGTCGGTATCGGGCTTCGATGCCGGGTGATCTTGCCCGCCAGCCCATAGTCCGACGCCGTGACGGAAAACTGACCGCATTGGCCCGGTACAGTTCGACGTAGCCGGCAAAGCCCGCTCGGGTCCTGAGCCGAGTCTCGTTCGAAACCAGGGCAAACCAGCTGCCCGGCAGAATCTTGGGATAGGCGGCTTCCAGATCGATTTCAATCCTTGCGTATCCGGAAATTTTCCCACTTCCGGCCGGCACCGTCGGGATCGGTGAGTTCGGGTCAAGTTGCGAACCGCCCTCATTGCCGATCAACCGCGGGTCCGGCGCATTGTGCCCGAACAGCACCGCGCGCTGGCGGAACACGTAGACCGCCGCGCCCGACCCGGCCGGCTCGACGTGCGGCATGGCGCTGCCGAGGCCGGCGCCCCACTCGATCCGGGTGCGCTGGCGCACCTTGTCTTCCGAGACGCTGGTCACCAACCGGATGTCCCAGCGTTCCGAGCCAGGGGTATCGATCCGGTCCTGGCCAACGATGAGGATGGCGTCGCCGGCCTGCACGCCGGTGGACACACCGGCCAGCCAGAGCGACCTGTCGCCGGATTGCGGATGCCAGGCGATCGTGGTCTGCACCGGGATGGCGTTCCATTCGACCCGCGCCTCGACAGGTTCGACCGTCTCGAAGGTCTGCGGCAACTCGTCCTGACCGGGCACGCTCTGCACCTTCGTTCCAACCGGGATGACGACCGGGCCGGCGGCAAGCGCCGGGCTGCCCGGCACCTCCTGCAGGCTGAAGGCGAGCCAGGTCGAGGCGGCGACACCGGGTGCCAGCTCGTAGCCGATCAGCCGGGCGAGTTCGAGGATGGAACGCCGCTCGGTGGCGGTGCGCAGGAAATTCTCGTTGGCGATGCGTTCCTGATAGAAGCTCAGCACATCGAGCGTGCTCGCCACGGCGTCGCACAGGGCGATGGTGAAATCGTTGTCGTCACGCGTGGTCAGCCCGGCCAGCGCGGGCAGGCCGGCGCTCGACAGCCTGGCCAGCAGCGATTCCTTGAAGCTCGCGTGGACGCCGACGCGGTAGGCGATGGCGGCCAGTCCGGGCGGATTGTCGATGCGCCGCGGCGTTTCGGCGTCGAGTCCAGCGCAGCATCCACAGGTGTTCAGAGTCTTTTCGCTCATAATCATTTGCCTCCGAACAGATTGAGACGCAGCACGCCGTGCTCGGGATAGTTGGCGTCGTTGTCCAGTCGCGGGATCTCCAGCTGCGACAGGGTCATGAAGCCATCGCTCAGGTAGCGCGTGTCGTCAATGTCCTGACGCTGGAAGCAGGTGGCGTTGACGGACGCGACGCCGGGCACCTGGCGCGCCGCCGCATAGATCCGGCTGAGATAGACGGTCTGGCCGAAGCTCAGATTGTCCGGATGGAACAGGCCGCGGCGGCCGTGAAGCAACGTGCCGCTGCCCAGCACCTGCAGCAGGCCGGCCTTCACGTCGGCACGGAAATAGTTCGGCAGCACACAGACCAGCAGGTCGATTTCGAGCGAGACATAGACCGGGTCGTTGAACTCGGTGTCATGGCCGGCCATGCGGTAGCGCTCGACATGGGCGGCGATCTCGGTCTCGAAGGCGGGATTCACGGGCAGGCCCCCTTCACGGTCGACAGTGACGAACACGGTATGCCAGCTGCCGGTCCAGCGCATCGTCGCCGCCGCGCGCTGCACGCCGGCATGGCGTTCGGTGACTTCGGCGTAGTCCTCCGGCGTGACCGCGCGTTCCTGACGGCGGAACGCCTGCGGCGCGCGGCGGCGCACGGTGGCGGCGTCCTCCATATCGGCGCCGCCCTGCGCCGGCAGAGGATTGCGGACCGCCAGAATGTTCGTATCACTGGTGACGACATGGGCAATCGCGCCGGCGCCGACATTGCCGGCGCGGCCGTTGCCGACCCGGTAGCGGGCCGCGAAGGCCATGCCCGTTTCCGGGCGACGACCGTAGATGTCGTTGCCGAAGCGCAGACGGGCACTGCCGTCGTGTTCTACCTCGACCACGAATTCGCGCGCGTCGGCATCGCTGTTGAGCAGGTCGCGCTTGGGCTGCCAGGGTTCGCTCAGGGAGTCAAGCGTGCTCGTCAGTTCAACCACCGGCAAGGTGTCTTCCATGCGCCAGACCATCGCCGAAGCCGCCGGCGCCGACGGATCGAAGGCCAGGCGCTGGCTGGTGCTCACGCCGGCCGTCCTGACGGTCTTGAGTACTGTACCGGCGAAGGTCAACGGACCCTGGGCCAGGTTTGGATTGAAGCGCGGAGGGATGGTCATCGGCGCCCCGCCATCGCAGCGGCTGCCGTCGCGGTCGGACGGATAGGCCAGCCGGGCCGGCGGCACATTGCCGAGCGGTTCGGTTTCGGGCAGCGTGTAGCCATGATCGGCGAGGACCATGTTGCCGCGGGCGAGGCTGACGTTGGCGAGGTATTCTTCGCCGTGGTCGCTGTCGGTCACCGAAGTGATGCAGAGCGGGAACGGCAAGGCGTCTTCAGCCGCCCAGGCAATTTCGGTGATCTCCTCGTTGGTGAGCGGATCGGTCAGGGGCTGGTCCGGATCGTCCGGCGAGTTGCAATGCACACTGGTCAGGCGCACAACATGGCGATGGGCCGGATCGGCATCGCCGGGTGCGCCGGTCGCGGGTCCGAGCACCTCTTCGAACAGCAGGACATCGCCTGTCGACAAGGCGGCCTGATGGCCGCTCAGCGTGGCGCGGGTAGCGCCTTTGGCCAGGCAGCAGCGCCGATCTCCCCATGCATAAAAATACAGTTCGTTGTGCGCCGCGTGCAGGGTGGCATCGTGCAGCGGCTCGAAGATCACCGGTCGGGCGCGCAGCGCGGCTTTATCTTCGGGTGTCTCCGGCTCCAGGCGCTCCGTTACCCCCGGCAGCCGGGTGTAGAAGCGGGTCGCCGAACGGGTCAGCAAAATATTGGCGGCTTTTTCCTGAACCGTAAGGTGCAGCCACACCCGGGCATTGCAGCCATCGTGCAGATGGTAGTCGACCAGCAGGGCATGGCGGCGCAGCGAGGTGCGCAGGCGCGCGGTTTCCAGGTAGGCCTCGGTCGCCACCGCGTCCTGCCGGTAGGACAACTGGTCGCCGGCATAGGCGATCAGTTCGGCCAGGGTGACACCGAGGTCAGCAGCGCTGCGCTCGCGCCAGCCCGGTACCAGCTGGGTGATCCGATCCAGGATCAGGCGGCGGAAACTGGCGTAGTCCTTGGCCAGGTAGTCGATGACCGGCGCGGGGGCCGGCTCGTCAGGGCAGACGAGCGTGCGCTTGCAGTCGAAGTCGCTAGGGCATTCGACCTTGAACGAAAAGGCCACCTCGGACAGACGGGGATCGAAGCCCTGCGGCGGTGTGTGGTCGAGCGGTGAGCGCACGAGACGCAAGGTGTAGGTCGAATGGTCGCCGTAGGCATCGACACGCACCAGCAGGACATGGTCGGGTTCCGGCAGGGCGGCGAACAGTTGCTTCTCTGCCGCGGTGGCCGACAAGGGTGGCAGGGAGGCCGGGGCGACCCATTCAATCCCGATGTTGCGCACCCGCTCACCGCCCTTTATCGTGACATTTTCCGTGCCGATCGTGGCCGGCACAGGTTTCAGCAAACGGACCAGCAGGGTTCGTTGGCGCAGCCGTTCATGGGGTGGATCCGGATCGGGCGGAGCCTCAAGATCCAGCACTTCGAGGTAATCGATGCCGTTCAGGGTGGCATGTTCGTCCACCGCATTGCGGCGCAGGTTGTCGCAGCAGTGATAGATCATGGCAGCGCCCCTTCCCTGGCGAACTCGGCCACCTGCCCGACCCCGGTGCGGCGGATCGCATAGCGGACGATCACGCGCAAGGTCGAGTCGTAGGATTCGACCTCGACACCTTCCAGCGCGATGAGGTTGCCGAGGTATTGCTGCAGCGCGGCCTGGACGAGGAACTGGGTGGTCGCGGCCAGTTCCGTACTGTTGGGCGCGAACACCAGCTGCATGACGCCGCTGCCGAAGTCGGGCCGCATGACCCGTTCGCCCGGCGAGGTGAACAGCACCTGTTCGATCAGGCCGCGGATGTACTCTTCCTCGCCGGCTTCGGCGGTGCGGCCGCGGCCGTCAATCTGGTAGGGATAGCGCAGGTTGGTCGTGGTCATGACTAGCTCCCTGTCACACGGGTTTGCGCCGTCACCGGCAGCAGCGGGGTGCCGTTCGGCGCGCACACGGCCTGGCTGTCCATGAGCACCAGCGGCTGGCCGTTCGACATCACCCGCGTCGCCGCTATCACCCATTGCCCGGTGACGCAAGGCACCGGCGAACCGCCAACATTGAACGGGCAGCCGGCGATGGCATACGGCGCGGCCATGGTCACGGTGGGCTGTCCACTCACCAGCACGCGCGGGTTGGGCGCCGTCGGCGTTGCCGTACCGCCATGGGCACAGAGGACAGAGGCACCGAGATGAAGGAGTGGTCCGGGCATGGTCGTTCCCCCTCAGATCACCGTCAGGGCGCCGTTGTTGATCGTCACCGTGGGGCCGACCAGGGTGATCATCGCGCCCTTGCCGTTCTGGATGTAGATCCCGGTGTCGTTGACGATCAGGGTGGCGCCGGTGGCACTCTTGATCATGATGCCGCCGGTCGGCCCCGGCAGATCGGAGATGGTGATGCCGTTCTGCAAGGGGGTTTGCAGCGTGACCGCCGACAGGCCCGGCGGCGTCTGCAGGGCCATGGCCGGCACCTCGGCGGCGCTGCCCCAGAAGCAGCCGGACCAGATCGGGTGACTCGGGTCGCCGCCCTCGAACTCGACCCAGACGCCGGAGCCGATCATCGGCAGCGCGAACATGCCGTTCTGGATGCCGGCGAACGGCACGCAGGGCATCGCCCAGGTCAGCGGAATCACGTTGGCCACATCCGGCACCTGCACCTGCAGCCGCCCCTGCTGCATGGGGTCGATGTTGTTCAGCACCATGCCGCGATACTTGCCGTAGAAACGCGTGGGTTCTGTGGTCATACCGGCACCCTCGGCGTAATGGAAACGAGACCGTTGCGGCTGAGATCGAAGCTCTGCTTGAACTCGCCGCGCTTGAGCGTGCTTTTCACGCTGGAAACGAAGTACAGGCCGTCGTAGGCCACCCCGGCGCCGCGCACGCCGACCAGGCCGCGCGCCCGCAGCGGCCGGCCGTAGCGCAGCACATCCAGGTTGCCGGTGGCGGTGACCGAGTCCTGCGATTTCTTCGCCTCGTCGAGGCCGCGCGAGATGGCCTGCATGGGGTTCATGCGGGCCGTGTCCTTGAGCATGGTGATGTTCGACAGCGGCGTCGACAGCACGCCCAGCGGCGGCTGCAGCGGATTGAGGTTCGGGATCGGAATCGGGATCGGCGCCCGCGTCATCTGGTTCTGGATGAACACCACCGGCAGCACGCCCTTGGTCGGATCGAAACTGAAGCTGAGGTTGTCGACATTGGTCAGCGCATCCATGTCGACGTTGAGCGCCGGCTGCGGCACGCCGACCTTCATCTCCGGCCCGAAATAGGCGATGTTGGTGCCGGGCGCCGGCCCCGGCTCGATGTAGAAGACATAGCCGACCTGCTCGGCGAGCTGGCGGATGTAGGCCAGGTCGGTGCCCTGCTGGGCGGGAATCCTCTCCACCGGAATCGGCACGTCCGGGAACAGCGCCGGGATCACCACCGGTATCAGGCCGAACGGCGCGTACTTGGCGCACAGCACGGCCACCCGCGCCTCGATGGGCATGGCCGGAAACGGCAGGCCGCTCCAGTCCTGCATATCCATCACCTTGGTCAGATCCTCGCCGGTCACGGTGACCGTGCCGGCCTCGCCCTGCCCGCCCGGCTGCACCTGGACGTTGGTCATCACGCCGTCGAACAGCGGCTGCGGCGTGCCGTTCAGGGTCACGATCAGCAGGACCCGCAGGGCCGGCGTCACCGGACTGGCGTTCATGGCGCCGGCGATGATGAAGATGGTGTTCAGTTCCGATTTCGAATGGAACTTGAACGTCAGGGTGAAGCCGCCCACCGCGCCGGCGGAGGTCCGGACTTCGACGCTGTCGAGCGCGTCCATCACCACCCTCGGCGCCGGGACAGGAATCACCGGGCCGATCATCAGGGTGAGCTGGATGCCCTTAGCCAACATCATCCCCTCCCGGCACCCCTTCGGGCAGGGTGATGCGGACATAGCTGCCGATGGTGGCGGTCAGCTCGGCCGGATCCATGACGCCGTTGGCATCGCACAAACGCCAGTACTGTTCCGGATCGCCCAGATAGCGCGCGGCCAGATTGTCGACGCGGTCGCCCGACACCACCTGATGCTCGGCCAGGGTGGCGAAGCGTTCCGGCGGCGGCACGAAACGGCGTTTCAGGTAGGTGATCTTCGTGCCATCCGGCAACGTCGTCTGCGCGCTGGCAAGGCCGTAATACCGGCTGGTCGACGGGTACAGCGGCGTGGTCAGGCCATTGGCCTGCATGAAAGGCTTCTACGGGGTCCATCAGCCGATTCCTCCTATGCCGAGCGCGCCGAAGCTGCCCGCCTGCGCCTTGCCGGCGAGCTGCTCCTTGGCTTGCAGATAACTCATGAACAGGCTGCCGCCCTTGTGGGCGAAGCCGAGATCGTCCACCGACAGCACGCGCAGGCTGATGCTGACCTTGGCGACGATCGGATTGAGCGCCGGATCGAACGCCTCTTCGGTGATCGAGAACTCGGTCAGGCGCACCGGTACGATGCGGCTCTTGCTCCACACGAACAGCATCAACGGC
>CAWJYH010000016.1:0-10855 GCA_963847035.1 uncultured delta proteobacterium
ACATCCCGGCCTACCGGATGATCCGCGATTCGGTGACCATCGTCCGCGGCTGCTCCGGCAACTGTTCGTTCTGCGCGATCACCAGGCACCAGGGGCCGAAGGTCATCAGCCGGAGCCGGGAATCGATCGTCAGTGAGGTCCAACGGCTCAGCGGGATGGATGATTTTGGCGGGACGATCAGCGATCTCGGCGGGCCGACCGCCAATCTCTGGGGCACCAGCTGCGCGATCGGCGGCTGCGCCAAAAACGACTGCCTCTACCCGCGGGTCTGCCCCAAGCTCCAGGTGGCGGAAGCGGAGTTTCTGCAGCTGCTGCACGAGGTCGCCAGGGTTGCCGGCGTCGAGCACGTCTTCATCTCCTCCGGCCTGCGGATGGAACTGCTGCTCAAGACCCCGGCCCTGTTGCGGCGGATCATCGAGCGCCATACGCCGGGGGCGCTGAAGATCGCCCCGGAGCATACCGATGCCGACCTGCTGACCCTGATGCACAAGGAACCGCACGCCGTGTTGCGCCAATTCATCCGGACCTGCCGCCGGATCGCCGGAGAGCTCGGCCGGGATCTGCGGTTTTCGCCCTACATCATTACCGCCCATCCCGGCTGCAGCGAGAGCCAGGTCAGGCAGCTGGTCAACGACCTGCGGGCCCTCGACCTGCAGGTCCGCGCCTTTCAGGACTTCACCCCGACCCCGGGCACGATCTCCACCGCGATGTTCGTCACCGGCCGGCGCCGCGACACCAAAGCGCCGCTGACCGTGCCGAAAAATACCAGTGAGCGGAAAAAACAGCGGGAAATCATTGAGAGGGAGTATCTGAAAACTGCAGGACCGGCACGCCGAAAACCGCGGAGGTGACGACTTCACCCCCGCGGCCGGAAACGTTATCGTGTTTGTTCCTTCCTCCCTGTCATATCGAGCGAAACGAGAAATCTCATTCCGACAATGCATTACTATTACGTATACATATGAACAAACCAGCACAACAAGGTCATGTATGTCGGCGTAACCAACAATCTTGAGCGGCGGCTGCAAGAGCACAGGATGAAAGTGGTTCCGGGCTTTACAGAAAAGTACAACGTGGACAAACTGGTCTACTTCGAGGAAACCCAAGATATCGTCGCCGCGTTGGAAAGGGAAAAAGAGATCAAGAAATGGCGGCGAGAGAAGAAGAATGCTCTGGTTGTCGGCTCCAATCCTGATTGGAATGATTTGAGTGAGGGGTGGTGAGTCCTTCGTGGCATGAGATCTCTCCCTTGCGGTCGAGATGACAGCGGGGGTTGGTCGCGGCGACAGTGGGGGAAAGGCGCGATGACAGTGCAGGAAGAGGCCGAAAGCTCCTCATTCCCGGTAGGGCGAAGGACATGATGCCGCCCCCACTGTATTTCGAAGCGAAGCGAGAAATCTCGTGTTCCGAGGATGCCCTTTTTTGCGATTGATGACGGCTGCATGAGATCTCTCCCTCCGGTCGAGATGACAGCGGGGGTAGGTCGAGGTGACAGGGCATGAAAGAGCGAAAAGGCAGGGGGAAGGTCGAGGCGGCAGAAGCTGAAAGGGCATAAGCCAGAGGGCAGGTCGCAATGACAGTGCTCGTTGTTCCCGGTAGGGCGAAAGGCGTGATGCTTCCCCGCTGTCATTTCGAAGCGAAGCGAGAAATCTCGTGTTGCCAAGGATGCCCTTTTTTGCGATTGATGACGGCTGGATGAGATCTCTCCCTCCGGTCGAGATGACAGCGGGGGTAGGTCGAGGCGACAGTGGGGGAAAGGGCGAAAAGGCAGGGGGTCACCAGGCGAGCGGCAGCCGCAGCCGGTTGATGATCTTGGTCAACGGCTCGGCCGGGTAGATCAGCGGCACGAACTTGTTGTTGATGACGATGAAGACCCCGGGGCCTTCCTTGTGGGCGCTGTAAAGAATGTGATGGCCCTTGATCGCCCCGGCCTTTTTCCAGAAGCTGCCAAAGGGATCGAGGGGGGTGTGGCCGACGATGAGACGGGCCCCCTTGCCCAGTCCGAGAGCGGCCCGGAAGCGCTTGACGTCATTCTTGGTATAGCCCGAGGTCAGGCTGTTGGGAAGCTGGAGGCGGGAGGTCGTGAGGTCGTGGGCCAGCTCCGGGTTGTCGCGGATGTTGACGATATCGTCGCGGCCGGCGGCGGTGCGGGGCGGGCCGGCATGACAGGCAATATAGGTGTCCGACACAACGACATAGGGCAGGAGCTCGTAGAACCGCTCCATTGCTTCGACATAGTCGCCGCCACGCAGTTCCTGCAGCCGGTTGCGCAGCAGCAGTCCCTGGGAGATCCCCCCCTTGCTGAGATGGGGGTCGAAACTGTCGTGGTTGCCGCGCAGGTAGAAGACGTTGGCCGGGAACTGCAGCTTGAGGCGGAGGATCAGGTCCATCATCAAAATCGAGCTGTCCATGTTCTCCATCTCCCCGGCGATCTCCGAATGGACGGCATCGCCGAGGATGATCAGTCCTGACGGCATTGGTATCGAGACAGTCGAGCAGGCAGTTGTCGCTGAGGATCTTCAGCAGGTTGTCGACCTGGGCGTGCAGGTCGCCGACGATGACCGGCGGGGTCGAGCCCGGCAACTCGATCAGGCCGCCCGGCCGGCCGTCTTTGTCCTGGATCCGGTACGGCTCGTTCTCCAGCACGGTGTTGACCGACCGCAGCAGCTCCAGCGCCCTCGGCGCCGACAGGGGGGCGATGGCGCCGCCGAACAACTTCTTGATCTTGACCAGGGTATTGTAGCGAACCGCCGGCAATCTCTCGCGCAGATCGAAATTCTGGCGCCGCACCAGGCGGACCCCGTGGATCTCATCGAGCGGCGTCAGCACCAGGTCGCCGCGGTGATTGGTCACCGTCAGATGCCTTTTGGCAACGTCCTTGGGAAAGTTGAAAATCTCGTCGAGTTCCTTGTTGGCCCGGCCGATGTCGACGGTGTCGCCGACCCGGATGCGGGCAAAACCGTTCATCGCCGTGGCATGGCGGTCTTCCGGCAGGTGGATCAGCCAGTTTTTCTTGACCGCCTTCTTGCTGACCCCGAGGGTGATCTCCGGCGAAAAGCGGAGGCGGAATTCACCGAGCAGCATATCGAAGGCCTTGCCGTCATGGGCGATCCGGCTGCCACCCTGGAGCCGCCGGATCTCGTTGGTCAGGGTCAGCCATGCCGCCGTCGGCCGCAGACCAACCAGCCATTTCCAGCCCGCCAGGGTCTTGAGGCTGGGTCGGGTCGGGCGGGCGATGACCGCCCAGGGGGGGACGTTGGTGGTATTGTGCTCGTTGATCCGCATCGGCGGCTGGTTCAGTCCCTTGCGGATATAGACATGGATCCCGGCCCGGTGCATGTAGAGGGCGACTTCACGGTAGATGGCGACCTGCAGTTCCACCATTTCCAGGGACAGGTTGTCGTCGACGGGGAAATAGCCCTGGCTTTGCCGGGCCTGGCGCTGGCTGAAGACGACCTCGGGATCGGGGATCAGGAATTCGAAGATGTAGCGGTCCCGCCAGTTCGTCGCAAACAGGCCGCTGCCGGCGGGCGGGATCTTGATGCGGGAAAGTTCGAGCGCCGGCCGGGGCTGGCAGTCGAGATACTCCTTGTCGAACACCGTCAGCCCCTCGGCCATCCCGGCAAACGGCAGACCGAGATGGATCTCCCTGGGCCGGTAGACCAGCGACTGGTTTTTCCACCAGTTGTTGTGGGTGAGATCGATGTAGCCCTCGTTGGGCCACCCCCCTATCTGATTGATGTAATACGATTTTCCGGCACCGGGCGGACCGGTGATGACGAGTTGGAGAAATTCCAGACCGATCGGCAGGGCAACCCCCCGGATGTTCTGGAGTTCCTTGATCGGGCTGAGAATTTTTTTCAGGGGATCATTCACCGGGATCATCACAGCAAAGGGTTTATGGTCCGGAAGCGGGCGGGAGGCCTGGGTAAGAGCCCGCACTGTCTTTCCCCGGCCTGCCGAGGTCGGGTCCAGTGCTTCTCCGTGAATCATCATACAACCGCGCCGCCATCATCCGGGAGAACCGATACCTCATCGTACCACGCCGGACAACAAAAAACCCGCAAACCTTTTCAGGCTGCGGGTCGATCGGGACGATGACCGCTTTCCAGAAAGGCCAACGATGCCGCCCGAACCGCGGGCCAGCAGCCGATCTGCTCCGCCGCCTGCCGCAGTTCACTGAAGGTCGCAATCGAGGGAGAGGCGAAAAAATCGTCGGCCCGGTAGGCCGCAACCAGATCGCGTTTCTTTTCCCGAACCGCCAATTCACGGAGTCGGCGCTGCAGACCAGCGGCAATGCCGGCGGCGGTGGTCGCGGTTTTTTGATACCCCTCGATGCACCACCGCCGCGCCAGTTCATGGTTGCCGGCCTGCAGCAGGGTATCGACCAGCCGCTCATACCCGAGGGTCGCTTCCACCTCCCGTTCGAGCAGCGGCACGACCTTTTCCCCCTGACCGCTGTTCTTCAAGGCCTCGCTCAGCCAGTCAATGATCATGGTCCGATCGTAACGGCCGGACAGATCTCCGGAACGGCGTTTGGTCATGGCGATCAGCCTCTCCTCGAGCCTCGCTGCGACCTCGCCCCAGTCGCCTTGGCCATATATCGGGCTACGGGCGAATTGTTCGCACGCGTCGCAAATCGAATACTGGTCCTCCAACAGGGTATCGATCATCCACAGTACCTGCGCCGGCCGCGAGAGAGACGAAGCCATGGCCGCCCGGAACACAATCTCCATGCAGGCGCCGATTTGCTCGGCGGAGTCACCCTCGTCATCGGCCTGTTCGACCTGGGTTTTTCCCTCTTGCCAGAGTTCGCGGCCAAGGTCCAGCACCAGGTCGGCCTGCCCCAGTCCGAGCAGCGCCGCCAGTTGCTCCTGGATATGGGAGTAGTCGGGCCGATGGCCCTCTTCGTTCCAGGGATTGTACCAGGCCTCCTCCCGGGTTACCGTTCTGATTTCCCGGCGCAGGGCCGCGACCAGTTTGTCGATCCTGCCGCTGTGCAATTGCTCGTCTTCGATAATTTTGCGTTCGACCTCGGGATGGCGGGCGGCCAATGCCAGTACCAGAGAGATCAGCTCGTCTTTGCTCTTGGTACCGAGAATGGCGGCTATATGGCGGTCCTGCGCATGGGATTGGGCCGCAACATTCTTCCCGTCATCGTCGTCCTTTTCCCAGTCATCGTCATCATCCTCGGCGTCAACCTGATCGACAAGGGTGCGGTACAGCTCTCCCGCCCTGTCGACCGGCGGGATAACCAGGCCGGCTTTGATCTGTTCGAGCCCGGCGAGGATTACCGCCACGGCATGCTTGCAGGGACCCCACTGGTACGGGCAAGTGCATAGGCTTTCGAGTTCGCCGTCCCGCCCGACCTCAACCCGGGTGGCATAGTCGTCGCTGCCGGATACCCAGGCGGCGAGTCCGCCGTTTTCGGTCCGCGCCAGGTCACGGACATTTTTGATATACGTTTTGCCCCGCCCGAGGACCTTCCCGCCAGCCCATTGTCGCAGATCGTCCCAGGTGAGGTTGTGCAGATTTTCATCCATCGGGTTCCTCCGATTACTGCCAAGTTCGTTCTGTAATCAACATCCTGTTTCGATCAGCCTTACCGCGGCGGTCCAGACTTTCCTCGTCACAACAAAAAGACCCGCAAACCATTGCTGGCTGCGGGTCTTTTTGAACGTCCCAAGATATCCTGTATCAATCACTGGTGAAGGCGGGAGCCGAATAATATTGATTATTGTGTATATTTTCAACCACTCATCTAATCACATTTTTTTGTGACTTGTCAAAATACCCGGTTTTGTACCCGGTTTCTGCTGAGATCAGGTTTGCGTTTGTCCTGGAATTGAATCCCTCGCCTTGTCGTTCAGCCAACTGATGTCAGTAAATCATCTGCTGTGATTTTGTGCAAACGGTTTGGCCAGTTCTCAACGATAGTCGGGCCAACAGCCGGCCCGATTGCGGTCCTCTTTTTCTTGCCCCTTCCCCTGACGACAGTATCCACAGCCTGATAATGTTCAACACCATACATTACAGTCCATTTTCATGTTGACAATGACACCTTTAGTGTTGTGTAATAGTGTCATGAAAGATCGCATTTTTTCCATCGATGAGTTGTGTACCCTGGTAGAGATGAACAAGCGGAAAATTCGCTTCTACATCCAGAAAGGGCTCATCGACCGGCCTGAAGGAACCGGCAAGGGGGCATTCTACACCCATCGCCACCTTGAACAGCTCCTCACCATCCGCAAGTGGAAGGACGCCGGCCTGACCCTGGAGCGCATCCAGGAACTGCTTGACGACGAACAACACACTGCAGCAGGCGACAAACCCGTGCCGCCGCCCAGGGCAAAAAAAACGGGGACAATCGAGGTCTGGAGCCATCTCCATATTGCTGACGGCGTCGAACTGCATATCGAACCGCAGCGCTCCGGTCTCACCCCGGAACAGGTGCGGGCTTTGTGCCGAGCGATCTTGATCGAATTTCAAAACATTCAGGCAGGAGACAAATGACGATGTACATGCCGGAGGACCAGTCAAGAACAGGACTTCATACTATCGATGGTCAAAATATCGCCTTACAGTCAGTCAATGTCGAGGTGTCGTTCAGCAACCTGTTCTACGACACCATCATGACCCAGGCGTACAGGAACCTGGAGAATACACCGATCGAAGCGGTCTACACCTTTCCGCTCACCAGCGGAGCTGTCCTGCTGGGGATGGATGTCATGATCGGCGGTCGGAATCTGCAGGGCGTGGTGGTTGCAAGATCGTCGGCGGAAGAACAGTACGAAAAGGCGATCATCAACGGCGATGCCGCCATCATGCTGGAACAGATCCAGCCCGGTCTGTACACCATGAATGTCGGAAATATTGTGGCCGGCGAGGAAGTGCGGGTACAAATCCGCTACGCCGAATTGTACCTCTGGCAAGGCAACAGCTTGCGCTTTCATCTGCCAACCACCATCGCCCCGCGTTATGGCCATCCTGAAAAGGCCGGTTTGCAGCCCCACCAGATTCCGGAACACGACCTGCTGGCTGAGAACAGGTTCCAACTGCGGTTGACACTTGCCGGTGTCCTGGCCCTGGCCCAACTTGACTGCCCTTCCCATCCGATTGTCGTCGCTGAATCCATTGGCACCACGATCGTGACCCTGGCAACCGGCGCGGCCGGCATGGACCGCGATTTCATCCTCAACATCTCCATGCCCCAGGCGGCCACGGATACCGTCCTGTTTGACCGTGATTTCGATGGCGGCTGGGCGGTACTTGCCTCCTTTGCTCCCCGCCTGCCTGCGCCGGGGAAAATCCCACCGAAAAGCATCAAAATCGTGGTTGACTGCTCCGGCTCCATGAACGGCGATTCCATTGTCCAGGCCCGACAGGCAATCAGCGATATTCTGGAGCAACTTCGACCGGAAGACTACTTCAATATCATCGCCTTCGGCAGTTGACACACATCCTATTTTGACTGCCAGGTTAACCCATGTTTAACACCAGGAATTATTTCTCTCGCCAAAACACCCAGATAGTCGGCAGAAAATTTCCCAGTGGCACTACATCCACGTCGTTGACCTCACACCACCATCTTCCTCACGCCACATGGAGAGGCTGAGAGGTCCAGCGCAGCGTAGAGCTGTTGCAGTTTCGGTTCGGCGACGGTGGTCTTGCGGACATGCAGCGTCCTACCGTCCTTCTGTCTGAAGGTTGCAGTGATCCGGCGCTGTCCTGCAAAGATCCGTCGCAGGGTCGACCAGCTTTCCTGGAAGCCTTGATCCTTCAGGCGGCGGCGCAGGACTTGCACCGCCTGGTAGGCCAGGACGGTGATGAACAGGTGCCCCTCCGCCCGATCCTCCCGGTGATGGTAGATCGGCCGCAGACCCAACTCCGACTTGAGGCTGCGGAAGACCGCCTCCAGATCGGTGAGCATGGTATAGGTGCGCCACAGGGTATCCTCATCCCAGCTCAACTCGTTGGTGCGCAGGCAGTAGACCCCGGGATGGGTCACCATCGTCCCGGCAACCGGCTGCTTTTCCCAGTTCAGGGCCACGACCTGGTCGCCGGTTGCATCCGGCGTCAGTTCGATCCGGTAATGCTGGGCAATGCCGTGGCTCTTCTCCTGCAGCCGGCCGAGTCGCTGCAGGATTTTGTCGCGGCGTTTGTCGCCGCGCGGGGTCTGCAGGGCGGCGGCAATCTTTGCCAGGCCGCGCTCGAATCGCTCGCTGAACCGCTGCGTTATCGCGGTTTCCTTGGCCTGGCGCTGGTCGGAATGACAGTAGAGGCGTAACTCGGTTCCATCCTCGCTCAAGACCCGTTGAATCCGCACCGTATTCTTTGCAGCCGTGGTCACCGCGATCGCCTGCTCGGCGGCGAATTGCCGTTTTCTCTCGCGGCTGACCACCAGATAGCGATAGTGCTGGCCCGTCAGCCAGGCAATATTGGCCTCGGTGGCTATCCCCCGGTCCATGATTACCAGCGACCCTTCCGGGGCCGCCAGCCCGGTCAGCATCTGTTCGAGGGTGGCGGCCTCGATGGCGTTGCCCTCGAACATCCGCGAGCGCCGAACAAACCCACTGCCATCGAGGACCAGGCCGAGGGTCACCAGCGGACAATCGGACCGTTTTTCCTTGGAATGGCCCCGTCTGGCCTTGCCGTTACCGGCCATCGCCCCCTCGAAATAGGTATTGGTCAGATCATACAGCGTTACCGTGGCCGGCAGCGAAAACAGGTCGCTGATCCGGGAGAACAACCGTGCTTCGATGGCCTGGCGGTGTCGGACCAGCAGATCCGAGGTTCGATACAGCCGTATCAACGGCATCGCCTCATAGTCGACATCGAGCAGTTCCCCCAGCCCGCTCTGGCCGGTCAGCCAGGCATAGGTCGCCAACTCGCTCCCCGGCTCGGCCATCCGGCCGATGATACTGCCGAGCGCGGCCGCCTGCTGCACCCCGTTCAAACCGACCTCCGTCAGGATCTGCGGCAGCTGGAGTTCCTCCAGCGCCGCCAGCCCGGCATGCTCAACCCCGATGGAGCGGGGACGGACCAGTTCCAGGGAATCAACGTCCACCTCCCGGTAATCGACGGCCTCCCTGGCCTCGTACCCCTCCTCCTTAGACCCGCTCATGACCAGGCGAGCGGCGTAGCGCTGGGCCAGCTTCTCTACAGCAGCGTCTTCGGGGACCAGGCTCAGCTGGCCGGCCAGAATCTGCTCGATTCTGGCGCATAACTGAGGCCATAGCTCCTTGGCCAGATCGAAGTTCTTGCCCAGATTGAGCAGGGTCTGTTGCCGCACCTTGCCGCCGGTCCGTACCGAGGCGACCAGGCGGTAGGTGCTGTAGGTTTCCCCGGTCGGGCTGCTGCTGGTTTTGGTTTGTCGAATATACATGGCCGCAGCATAGCCATATCCGGGGACAAAAGTCAACCCCCTGAAACAATATTATGGCACTACAAAGGGACCCTAACAATTACCACGCAGAAATACCAATAGTTACCGGTTGCGATGGAGCGGTTATAACGACTACATGGAGCGGATGTGTTAAGCTTGGGCTAGGTCTCGGGTGAACGGTTGCGAACAACAGACTATATGTCTGCATGGCCTGCCAATACAATTTTTCTGAGAGAGACACATTGGATCGCCCAAGTCGCAACTCTCACTTCCGAAACACTGATTTTTGTATGGCCACCGGTCTTATCTGCTGCTACTTATTGTCTCGTCGTGGCTGTTGGTGTTGGGAATTTCGCGAATGAAGGTGAGAATCCGGGTTGCGAGTTCCTGCTCCCTTTTTCTAAAGAAATGATCACTGGCAGGGATGTGATGACACCGCCCTCTGAACGATTCAGGCAGAGGTGGCAAAGTGCCAAGGAGTGTGTCCTGTTCGGCCAGAAGCACCAAGGTGGGGATGGTCAGGTCGAAGAGCGCGGAATAGTCGTGTTCGCTCAACGGAGGTGCAATGGCGATAAAACTTGCGACGTTATCATTGACTGCCTCGAGGGCTATGTAACTGCCAAAGGAATATCCGACGAGGTGGATTCCCCGGAACAGTGTGGCAGTATACGCCAATATCGTGCGGAGATCCTGCCCAATCTCACCATATGCTGCAGCAGCGTCGATCCCCTTCCAGAGTTCATACAGCGGGAGGTGGTTTTGGGGAGAGTCGCTGCAGCCGACCCCTCGGTAATTGAAAAGTAGCACTGGGCAATGACTTGCCAGGGTTGAGGCGATGGCGGTAATGACGTTGTTGTCCATGTTGCCGGCCAAGAGGGGATGGGGTGGGCAAATCACAGCTCCCGGCCCGGTATGATGTGCATCCGTGAAGATCATTCGGCCTTCAAGGACGCCGAAGGGACAGGGGATGGCGAGGCTGTGCTGGAACAGGCTTGCGCTTGTATCCTGTGATTGGCGTATGGACTCTATCAATAGACTCCTTCCTGCTTGATGGAAGGCAGGGCAATCGGCCGGATGTCGGCCAGGCCTGTTGCCCCGTTTGGTAGAGGGGTCGCAACAGCGGTTTCTCTTTCCAGCATATTGATAAGCAGGAAGGTCGGGTCAAGGATATGACAGAAGACGCGGCCCCGCTCCCCGGCTTTTGCCCTGGCAGTCGGCACTACACCATCCTGTCCCTTCCCGGCCCACGGTACCAACTCGATGAGCAGCCTCTTGCCGTTTCCGGGCTCGAAAACATCCGGCTGTTCGGGGGTGTGCGGAAAAAACAGACACCGAACAGACTGTTGCCGAACCGGGCAGCACCACTGCTTTCGGGAATAGACGGGTGACATTATGCCAACTGTTTTCATCCATGGCCATGCCGCCGGTATGGATACCTCGTATTGCCTGTCGCTGTTCGCTTCTCATTTG
>CAWJYH010000017.1:0-78741 GCA_963847035.1 uncultured delta proteobacterium
TGGTGACGATTGTGGTTGGCGTAATTTATGCTGCTCTACAATATCCAGACCAAGATATATACAGAACAAGATAAGACTGCTGAAATGCAGCAGAATCTTCGTGCAGGAATGTGGTATCTGCAGCGGGAAGTACGTACGGCCGGTTATAATTCACAAGGACACTATGACATGTCGTGCGGGGGCTCGGGAAAACAGGGGTTCATACTGCAACTCCAAAGAGTTTAGGTTTTTCAATGGATCTAGATAAGAATGATAAATGTGATGGACTTCAGGAGAAAATGTAACTTATTCAATCGATGATACAAACAAAGAACTTGTCACTTATGACCCTTTGACAATCAGGAAGTCCTATAGCCGAAAATATTGCCGATATTGATTTTATATATTTAATTCAAGATTCAGGAGATAATAATAAGAAAAAACAAAGTCGGAATCCCGGAACTGAAGGGTTTAGATTGGAATGATATAGTCGCCGTGCAATTTTCGTTCCTTCCGAAGCGGACAAAAGACTGAAAAAAGAACAGCGAGCCACATCAATAACTTTTACCTTACCGGTTGGCTAAGTGTGGGTGAAGATCCAATTAACTCCATGACCTGGCCTCCTATGATGATAGCTGTCGTTGGCGGTCTGCTAACCACCACCATAAATCTCCGTAATAAAGGGTCATTGTGATGAAATATTGTGCAGAATAATAAAGGGTTTACACTGCTTGGAAGTGGTTATCGCTTTGGCATTTTTTCCATTAGTATCATTGCCTTGTATACGATTCAGACACGGACGATTACCCAGAATGCGACAGCGAGCCGGATAACGACCGGGAGCACGTGGGCGTCGGAGAAAATCGAGGAGCTTATGTCTGCCGATTATGATGATGTAACACTTAACGCCGGCAACGGTACTGACGGCATTCTCCAGACAAAGTTTATAAACTCGATTGGGTAGTTACGGAGAATGATCCATTACCAAACACCAAGACCATTAAGATGGTCGTCATAACCCGCGGGCGAACTAAACGGGGAGAAAAGTGGAACTCGAATACATCAAACACAAAGGCATATAGGGACGGCTATGAATCATTTTCGGAACATCTCGCAAAAAGAAGATGGCTATGTCCTCGTTGTTGCCCTCTCGTCATGGCGATCCTTTCCCTCTTAGGCATTGCCGGTATGAATACATCGACATTTGAAATGCAGGTAGCCGGCAATGATTGGAACGCCAAGCGGACCTTTTATCGTGCGGATGGCGGGATACCAAGGGATTGAACTAGTTGAACAAAGCTTAGCTTGCCCGGGGGGCTTTGGCCCGACGTATAATCCTATTGCAGGCGTCATTCATTATACGAGTCCGTCATTGTATAACAACAAACCTATTAAATCGGAGACAGCATCAACGGACCTGCTTGATGATCCGAAAAACAAATACCATGCGGCTTATCCACTATACGGGCGGGACTTTGCCACTTATGATGTTGGATTTCTCTACTTCGGTGGGCAAACAAAGGTTTTGCCGGGTGGGGCGCTGCAGATGGCTGCTGGATATGAGGGAAAGGGTAAATCGGCAGCCCAGGGCGGTGTAGCCAAAATATATGATATCGACTCACAATTCCTGGGCCAAAAAACAGTGAGTCCATCATCGTTGCAGGCTGGCGGCATCTGGTTGGAACGAAGGGAACCTGAGTACTGTGATTAAATTTAAATGCTTTCATTTTGTTAGAGTGAGTTTAAAAAAAGCAGCAAATTTTCCTCAGAGAGGTGGATGGTATGCAGCAGCAAATTTATTTCAATTTGATCAAGGCGCTAGCAATCATAGTGGTGTGCTTCTCTTAATCGGCAATGCATCTGCCTCTGAAGGAGTGTGCAGTGCCGGGTTGGGAATGCCTCCTTTCCTTTCTTCTGGTGTTGATCCCAATCTGCTGCTGGTCATTGGACAATTCCGGCTCCATGCTTGATATGGCATATCAGGATAAAGAAGAATATACCGGTGTCGTCACAGATGATAACAATAAAGATGTGACGTATACTTACGAGAAAACCTGTTCCGATGATGGGTATCTGAAAGAACAGGATGAACAAAGCAATTGGGTTATAAATGTCGAAAAGGAGTATGCTGGATACTTTGAGAAGACACTTGGTATCAATGGGAAGGGCATGATGTCTGGGAGGCTGGCTCAAATTATGGCTCCGGTGCCATAGTTTCGAGTAAAGGCAAGTTATATCAAGCAACGTGTACTCCTAGTAGGGATCCAGCGACATCCTGCGAATCGGCAGGGGCGAGTCCGGAAACCGAGACTGGAGCAGGGCTCTGCATGGGAGGAAATTATTCCTGGCGCTGTTGCTGAATGGACGAATACAGAAAGTTATCCTAATGGGTCGATTGTGGCCTACCAAGGCATGATTTTCAAGGCCAAAACTTCTGTAGGCCCTTCCAATGCTGACTCATTGTTTGACAATCGAGATCGGCTTATATTCTGGCATGGGAACGCATTGACGAAGGATTTTTTAGCCCAACATCTGCAGAACCTTGTGCCAATCCTACCTATCGTTATTCAGTTGATGACGGCACAACCTCCGGAAGACTTGAATTGCAGGTTTCCTTTGACAACGCCGAAACTCCAACAACCGTCACCTGTTTCGCCGCCCGCGGTAATATCCTGAACTGGGCGACCGCATCCAAACTTGATATTCAGAAAAAAATTCTTACTGGGGGTAAATTTTATTCCGGCAATGAAAAATGGGATGCAAGCGGGAACGTTGACAATACGGATACTACCGATACGGTCGACGACCGACTTGTCTCCGAGCATCGAGGTTGTTCGGGAAAGGGGTTTAAAAAGCTGATTCCTCTCAATCAAAAAGCAGATGGAACTGCGATAACCGACAAAACATTGGTTTTGAAGGTTCCGTGGACCGGTGGATGGAATAGACAGGGTTGGATTCAGCAGATTTTACCACTCGGATAGAGATCGTGGGAGTTAGCACAGACGAAGGAGACGTAAATTATGAAAGCTGTGCCGACTATCTGAAATTGTTGGAACTTGATACGACGCATTCTAAGTTAAGAGAGCCTTTAGAGCAATGCATGTACGGATCAAAAGATGTGCAGCCGGTGTTCAATATCTATCATTCTGCCCTCCATGACTGCTGGAAAATTTCCAAAAGCGACGCTCCACCTCATGCTGCTAACCTGCAATCGCAATGTCAACCTATCTATACTGGAAAGGACGACCTAGGAGAGTTAATTCTAAAAAGTATCCTTGGATGATTACCCCTTGAAATCCCCGAATATATTTGTTATGGTCGTTGGGATCAAAAGAATCCACCTGTGGAAAACAATTATGATGGACAAGGTTATGTCGGCCGGTGCTGGGCAGACTGGCCTTTGAGCAGCAGTGGTGTCGAGAGGTGTACAAAAGGAGTGTACTGCTGACAACACTTGGAAGCTAATAATTCCAAATTATTATAAGAATATCAGATGGTGTTGGTCATCAATGTTACAAGATCTCGGAATCCACGTACGTGGAATACAAGTGTGTACCGGACAGTTCGGTTGATTTGAATAAAGGCACATGTAAAGATAAAGAAGGCTGAGTTCAAACCGATCCTAGTTGAAAAAGATGATGATACAGCCATTTGTGAGTCAAGTATCACGGCTAACCCGACATGTTATATCGATCAGAAAGGGTGTTGGGGGCCTGGTGACTGGGGACCTCAGGAAGGTCTAGATTGCGCCGAACAGGCTGAATGGGACTACTGCAGAGATCTTAACGTTCCTAATGTCATACCCCGATCCGACCTGCCTACGACTTCGGATTGCGCCGTCTGGGGCATAGTCGCTGCAATCATCGATGCGAGTATTTATGGCCAGATGGGGGTTCAAGAGCCGCTGATGGTTATGAAGGGGTATATAGAATATCAACTGCCGGCAGAGCAAAAGACAGACAAATTAGAGCGTCCGGATGGACGAAGAGGGGTGCTGTTTGATACGGCAGACGACTTGCGCATTGGCGCCATGGCTTTCAGGGATAATGGTTCAAAGACGGAGTGTGTTGAATATGAAGCGAAGTGCGGTTTGACAGATGATGGTAAATTCACCGCCTGCAAAAGCAGCAATGATACCCAAAGTGCTGATTGCAAATTTTGCATGGCACGTCAATCCATAGGAAAATACTGCCTTAACCCTGAACTTAATTACGATGGTGCCGAGGTTATCGCCCAAATTAAAGAGGGCATGTATATTGATGACAACGAAACCGCGGACAAATATGACGATGACAAGGAGGTGTGGGAACATTACAACCTTCTTATCTCTGAAATCAATTATATTCGAGCTACTTCGTGGACTCCGCTTGCGGAAGCCATGTATACCGCCCTTAGTTTACGATCAGAACAAGATACCTCTTCTCTCTTCAACCGATTATTATCTGGGGATTGGGCCTAATGGGAGCTGGACGATCCCGGTCAAATACTGGTGTCGGGTATATCCATGTTCTAATCATCACTGAGGGCGCATCAACTGCTGATATCAATAAAGAGGTAATTAATTTTGTAACTGCAGAAGGGTTTAACGATGGTGACACGGAAATTGGAACGTGTGGGTGATGGCCTTGATGGCTCCTCTTATTTTGACGATTTGTATGTGGTTTGGGAAAAATGCGAAAGTAACTGGGCAGGAGTCTAATGATTCAAACTTGTTTCTTAATCTTGAAAGAAACCGGGGTGACGATAACCCTAAATTTGCAAAACAGCCCATTACCACGCACATCGTCACCACCGGAGCTCTGGTTGGAGGGCACTGATGAGTGTAGCCCGAAAAATATTATGGAGAATGCAGCTGTCAATAGCGGCACTCCGTTGTATCAAGGTGAAAAACCAGAGGATCTGGAACGCAACCTGAGAGCGGCGCTTTCGGGAAATCCTCAGTCGTGCTTCCGCTGGATCCGCCGCCTCGGTCATTTCGTCGGCTCGAAGCGGTGAAGGCGCAATATATCAGGCGATTTTCTGGCCGGAAAGGATAACAAGTGATGATACAGAAAATAAACCTGATAACGAAAGAAGCTGTTGAGTACAAGATCACTTGGGTAGGGGATGTGCATGGGCTATTTGTCGATGACAAGGGTTCTATGTATGAAGATTCTAACGGAAACAGGTTGTTAGACCCAAGTGAGGATCTGGATGGCGATGGCCATTTTGATTGCGGTGAATTTACTGCCACCATAACTAACCCAACCGTGCAGGGCGTTGAAAAACAGTGACGGTAAGATTGTGGATGCAAAGTCACGCCAACAATAATGGTGTACTAGATACAGGAGAGGATGTCGATGGGGACGGCCGCTTTGGCCTCGTTTGTGAGGATGTAAATAACAATAAGATTTGGGATGTCAAAGATTCCGATAACAAAGACCTTGATAAAAAAGGGTTATTGTTTACTTCGACGAAACATAAAAGAAATCAAAAGCCTGTTATAATCAGTCTATTGTCGACAGTCTTGGAACTTCTTGCGCTAATTGGAAAGATAGATGAAGTTGTGTTTTTCTGGTCGGCCAACAACTAGTTGTCAAATGTTATAACCCGTCATTGGTCAGAATAGGTCGGCCCTCATTTCTGGTGATAAGCAGCGAAATATAATTACTTGGAACGATATAGACCGAAACGGAATTGTTGATGAAGGAGAATTCGTACCGTTTGAAAAGGATAATCCTCATTGGGAAGATCTTTATAAAGAATTCAATGCCGAAAATGCTGACGAAGTAGATAAAGTGGTCAACTGGATTTCTAGCGTGATTGAACAAGATGGTTTACGCAGCAGAGAGTTGCGCAATAACGGCAGAAACAATTTTATTGGCGGCTTGGCGATATAATCAGTTCAACACCGCAGACGGTGACCGGCCCAGCGGAGGCATACCATCTCATTTATAGTGATGCTCTTATATTCCGTTTGTAACCAAATATAAAACACGGCGCCATGTCGTCTATTTCGGCGGCAACTGTGGTATGCTGTATGTGTCAATGCCGTTTTTTCAGCGAGATGAAAAGAAATTCTGCCTGACAAAATTGGATCGTGATAAGAAATGTCCAGAGAATGATAATGTGGATATTTTCCGGCATTGGGGACGGAGAATCGGGCCTATATTCCATATAACCTTCATCCACACTCAAATGTATGACCTTAGAAGATAATGATGACACGAAGGGGTTAATGGATAAGTACACAAATATTATGTCGATCTTAGACCGAGGGTTTTTGACGTGCAAATTTTCAGGAAGAATCGGAATGTTATTCTGACAAAACTGTCGATGGATGTTACATCTGAATGGCTGGGGCACTATCTTGGTAGGCGGTATGCGTTTTGGTGGTGCACCGGAACTGGTTGAATCCAGGATGGAACAAAACTTATCCGTTTATTTCCTCGTATTTTATTCTTGGATATTACAGATCCAGAAAGATCACCAACATTGCTTGGTGAGTTGACTGATGAATTAGACTGATCCTGTGTGGTACAATCTGTAAAAAATTATCGAACGGAAAAAACGGCGATCAATCTTGGTTATTCGACAGTCTTGCCAACTTTGGCAATTGCAAAGACAGCGGACACGAAATAAATGGTATTTGGTCCTCGGCAGTGGACCTCATGGACCAAATGCCCTGAAAGGTGAGAGCCCGGCAAAAATCAGTGTCGTGTATCTTGGAGGCACTGATGAAACGGTAAGGCTGATGAGAAATGGGTTGGTTAGTGGCGACAATAAGCCTATTAAGCCTTTCCGGGTTTACGACCAATCGTTACTCCTGTGATATCAAAAACATTTGAGCTGAAACAAGTAGTAGAGGCAGAAGGAGAGGAGGAAGAGGAAGTTATGCTCCGATAGGTTTTGTTTCCGATCCAATCAGTGTTGACTTTGATATCAATCCGACCGAAGCTGAAGAGTATGTCTCCGATGCCATTTATTTTGGGACTGTTGAAGCAGCAAACAGCGAAGGTACTATCTGGCAGGGAGGAGGTGGCCATCTGTACAGGTTGGTGATGGAACCTTCCGGGCATGCGATAAGAGGTGAAACCTCATCTTCTCCTCTGAACTCATGGGAAGTTAATCCACTTATTGATCTCAGCGTGGGCAATGCATTCGGGAATCCGGTCCAGCCAATCACCGCTGCACCTTCTGTCGGCATGGATGATGATGGAAAATATTGGATATATTTCGGTACCGGTCGTTTTTTCGATGCTGATGACAAAAGGGATTCAACGCACAGAGTTTTTACGGTATAAGGGAACCGATGGACGATGATACAAGTACAAAACTCAATTGGGATACGGTGACGATTTCCGACCTGCTGCGTGTTGATCAATTCGACGTGCAACTGTCTGATGAAATCAACACCGCTGTTGTTAGTTGGAATGATCCAGATTCTGTGATGCCCAGTATCATTGACCGTTGATTTTCACCTTGATGATTTGGAATCGTATATTGCCCAGAAAATACAAATGGTTGGTACAAGCATTTTGCCCCATACAAGAACCGGGAGAGAAATCTCGGCCAGGCGACCTTGCTCGGCGGTCTGGTGACTTTCACTACCTATCAGCCATTCAGTGATGTCTGCAAAGCGGAAGGTGAATCATACCTCTATGGTGTTTATTATAAGACTGGAACATCCTGGCATGAAAATGTGTTCGGTGATTATGGGACTGACACTGTCGGAGATAAAATATGTTAAAAACAAGCTGAGTCTTGGCCGCGGTTTGACCACTACGCCAAGCCTCTTTACCGGAAGCGGTGAAGAGGGGTCAAGGCATTTGTCCAGACCAGCACCGGTGCAATCTTGGAAATCAAGCAGGACAACCTGCCGATTGATAACTACAAAACCGGGCGCGAGAGTTGGAAGGAGTTTGAACGGTAAGGTCAGTAATTCTGCTGAACCGGTGATAACAAAACCGGGCATCGTCCGCATCGGATGTTGCCCGGTTTTTTGTTTGCAAGCTTTTCAGGGACGACGAGGTGGCCTACCCAACCACCTCAAACCCGATCCTGCTGATCGCCGTCTTCACCGCCTCGATGGCGATTTCCCCATCATAGTTCGCTTCGCCCTTCCCCAGATCCACTTTCACGTTGGAAACGCCTGGTAATTCGGACAACGCTTTCGTGACTGAGGCCACGCAATGCTGGCAGCTCATTCCCTTTATTTTGATTGTAGCCATTGTTGATCTCCCAGTGTTGAATTAAATTCTTAAATGCCTACGGGAGACAATAGGCCCTGGCTGGGTGGAAATCAAGATGGGTGGTGGGGGGCATGGTGGTGGGAAGAACGAGATTTCTCGCTTTGCTCGAAATGACGGTGGGGGTGGGGTGCATGGCCTTGGCCCTATCGGGAAGGGTGAGATTTCTCGCTTCGCTTCGAAATGACAGCGGGGGTGGGGGCATGGCCTTGGCCCTACCGGGAAGGGTGAGATTTCTCGCTTCGCTTCGAAATGACAGCGGGGGTGGGGGTATGGCCTTGGCCCTATCGGGAACGATGAGATTTCTCGCTGCGCTCGAAATGACAGCGGGGGAAGATCGAAAGGGCGGGGGCGGGCTTGGAGTGACAAGGGTAGGTCGAGAGAGCAAGGCGCGGAAAGGGATGACGGATATGGCGGATCAAAAAAAACTGAAAAATATCGCAGTTAAGGGCATGCACTGTGCCGCCTGCTCGGCCCGGATCGAAAAGGTTGTCGGTGGCATGGCCGGGGTGTCCGCCGTTGCCGTCAACCTGGCGGCGGAGACCATGGAGCTGGACTGGGATGAGGCGATCGTGCCGTTTGCCGACATCGCCGCCCGTGTCCAGGACCTCGGGTTCGAGTTGATCGCCCCGGCCGAGGATGAAGAGATCACCCAGACCCTGGCGATAAGCGGCATGCACTGCGCCTCCTGCTCGGCCCGGATCGAGAAGGTCGTCGGCGATCTGCCCGGCGTGATCGCCGCCGAGGTCAACCTGGCGACGGAGACGGCCAGGATCGTCTACCGCAAATCCGAATGTTCCCCCCGCACAATCCGCGAGACGATCGCCGCCCTCGGCTTCGAGGCCAAGGCGGTCGTCAGCCGCGCAAGCGATTTCGAGCTCCGGCAGCAGGAGAAGAAGGAGGAGTTGGCGGCGATGCAGCGCCGTCTGGTGCTGGCCTTCTGTTTCACGATCCCCCTGCTCTACGTGGCGATGGGGGAAATGGCGGGGCTGCCGCTGCCGGCACCCCTCAGCCCGCATCATCACCCCCTGGCCTTTGCCCTGGTGCAGCTGCTCCTCGTCCTGCCGGTGATGTGGCTGGGGCGCAGTTTCTATCTCATCGGCTTCCCGGCCCTGGCCCGCCGCAGCCCGAACATGGATTCGCTGATCGCCGTCGGCACCGGCGCCGCCTTCGTCTATTCGCTGTGGAGCCTGATCGAGATCGCCCTCGGCATCGATCCCCACGCCCGGGCGATGGATCTGTACTTCGAGTCGACCGGGGTCCTGCTGGCCCTCGTGTCGCTCGGCAAGTACCTGGAGGCCCGGGCCAAGTCGCACACCTCCGACGCGATCATCAAACTCATGGCCCTGACCCCCGATACCGCCATTGTCCTGCGGGATGGCGCCCAGACGATCGATGCCGACCGCCGAGATCGAGGCCGGCGACCTGCTGCTGGTCCGGCCCGGCGACCGGATTCCGACCGACGGCGTGATCGAGTACGGCTCCTCGGCGGTCGATGAGGCGATGCTCAGCGGCGAGAGCATGCCGGTCGACAAGAAGGCGGGGGACAAGGTCTTCGGCGGCACGGTCAACAGCCATGGCGAGCTCCATGTCCGCGCCCGGCAGACCGGGGAGGACACGGTCCTGGCCCGGATCGTGCGGATGGTGCAGGAGGCCCAGGGCTCGAAGGCGCCGATCGCCAACCTCGCCGACACCATCAGCCTCTATTTCGTCCCGGCGGTCATCGTCCTGGCGATCGCCACCGGGCTGGTGTGGTATTTTGTCGGTGACGCTCCCTTTACCGCCAGTCTCCGCTACTTCATCGCCGTGCTGGTCATCGCCTGCCCGTGCGCGATGGGGCTGGCGACTCCGACCTCGATCATGGTCGGCACCGGCCGCGGCGCCCAGCTCGGGGTGCTGGTCAAGAACGGCGCCGCCCTCGAGACCGCGGCCAAGGTCGATACCGTGATCTTCGACAAGACCGGGACGCTGACCGTCGGCCGGCCGGCGGTGACCGATATCGTCCTCTTCGCCGATGGGGTGACCGAAGACGAGATCCTGCGGCTGGTGGCCTCGATGGAGCAGTCCTCGGCCCACCCCCTGGCCGAGGCGATCGTCCGCCAGGCGCAGGAGCGCAACCTTGCCCTCGTCCGCCCCGAATCCTTCACCTCGCTGACCGGCCTCGGCGTCGAGGCCCAGATCGACGGCCGGCAACTGTGTTTCGGCAACCGCGAGCTGCTGGAGTCGCGCGGGATTGCCCTGCAGCCGGCGAAGGAGCGGGCGCTGGAGCTGGCCGGGGCCGGCAAGACCGTGCTCTACTGCGCCGTCGACGGCCGCTTTGCCGCGATCGTCGCCATCGCCGACGCCCTGAAGCCGGAGGCCGGGGCGGTCGTCGCGGCCCTGCGGACCATGGGGCGGCGGGTCATCATGCTGACCGGCGATCACCCGCTGACCGCCGACAGCATCGCCGCCCAGGCCGGGGTCGACGAGGTCCATGCCCGGGTCCTGCCCGAGAACAAGGCCGAGCGGGTGGCGGCGCTGCAGCAGCAGGGGCGGATCGTGGCGATGGTCGGCGACGGCATCAACGACGCCCCGGCCCTGGCCCGGGCCGACCTCGGCATCGCCATGGGCACCGGGGTCGACATCGCGATGGAATCCGGCGATGTCGTGCTGATGCACGGCAAGCTGAAAGGGATCATCACCGCCCTGCGCCTGTCGCGGACGGTCATGCGCAATATCCGCCAGAACCTGTTCTGGGCCTTCGCCTTCAACGTCATCGGCATCCCGGTGGCGGCCGGGGTCCTGGTGCCGTTCGGCGGTCCGGCCCTCAACCCGATGCTGGCCGGGGCGGCGATGGCGCTCAGCTCCGTCACGGTTGTCAGCAACGCCCTGCGCCTCAGGTTCTTTCGGGGATGAGGGAATAGTGGCAGTTGCGTACCGTTTTTGACGTTTTCCCTTGACTTTTTCCTCATATTTTTTATAAATGGTAACTTGTGACTGAATACCGATTCATTATGTTGTCGGGTGCGGGGAATCGCGTCCGGCGTATGATTTAACCATTACAAGAAAGAGGAAATCTATGTCGAAATTGGTTGCACCTCACGGTGGAAAAGGCTTGGTATGTGCTTTGCTTTCCGGTAGCGCTCGTGATGCAGAGTTGAAGAAGGCCGCTGGTCTGAAGCAGATCGAGATCTCGGCTCGCGCCAAAGGCGACCTGATCATGATGGGCATCGGCGGTTTCAGCCCGCTGTCCGGTTTCATGACCAAGGCTGACTGGAAGGGCGTCTGCGAGAAATACCAGATGGCCGACGGCACCTTCTGGCCTGTTCCGATCACCCTCGATATCTCTGCCGCCGATGCCGCCGCCATCAAGGAAGGCGACGAGATCGCCCTCGTCCGCAAGGGCGAGACGTTCGCCACCATGAAGGTCACCGAGAAGTTCGCGATGACCGATGCCGACAAGAAGTTCGAGTGCGAGAAGGTCTTCAAGGGCCTGGGCGACGACTCTGCCGATGACAAGTTCTGGAAGGTCGCGATGGAAGATCATCCCGGCGTCCAGATGGTTATGGCGCAGAAGGAGTTCAATATCGCCGGTCCGGTCAAGGTTCTGTCCGAAGGCGAGTATCCGGCCGAGTATCCGGGCGTCTACCTGACCCCGGCCCAGACCCGCGCCATGTTCGACGAGCGCGGTTGGGCCAACGTCGCTGCCCTGCAGCTGCGTAACCCGATGCATCGCTCCCATGAGTATCTGGCCAAGATCGCAGTCGAAGTCTGTGACGGCGTTCTGATCCACTCCCTGATCGGCAACCTGAAAGCGGGTGACATTCCGGCTCCGGTCCGTATCAAGGCGATCGACATCCTGATCAACAACTACTTCGTCAAAGAGAACGTCATCAGCGCCGGCTATCCGCTCGACATGCGTTATGCCGGACCGCGCGAAGGCCTGCTCCATGCCACCTTCCGTCAGAACTACGGCGTCAACGCCATGCTGATCGGCCGCGATCATGCCGGTGTCGGCGATTTCTACGGCCTGTTCGAGGCTCAGGACATCTTCGACCGCATCCCGGTAACCGGCGATCCCGGCAAGGATCTGCTGTGCAAGCCGATGAAGATCGACTGGACCTTCTATTGCTACAAGTGCGACGGCATGGCATCGCTCCGTACCTGTAACCATGGCAAGGAAGACCGCGTCATCCTCTCCGGAACCAAGCTCCGCAAGGCGCTGTCCGAGGGTGCCGAGGTTGTCGACCACTTCGGTCGCGACGAGGTTCTTACCCACCTCCGTGCGTACTATGAGGGTCTGACCGAGAAGGTCGAGGTCAAGATGCAGGGTGCTGCTTCCGGTTCCAAGATGTAATTGATACACTGAAGCAGGTTTGCAAGGAGATACTTCCTGGTTTGGAAGTATCTCCTTTTTTTTTCATTGATCGCAATGGTTGTGGGCAGGGGTCGCTATGGCCGAAATTCAGGTTGGGCTTGGTGAGCGGAGCTATCCGATCCGTATTGAACAGGGCTGTCTGGCGCGGGTCGGCGAAGATCTGGCAAGCCGCAGATTCGCCAAGCGCTATGGTGTCATCACCGACGATCGGGTGGAGGGCCTGTATGGCGAGAAGCTGGTGCGACACCTCGCCGCTGCCGGGGTCCAGGCCGAGCTGTTCGCCTTTCGCCACGGTGAGGTCAGCAAGCACCTGGCGACGGTTGGTGCTCTTGCCAGTCGCCTGGCCGCCGCCGGGTTTGACCGCCGCGATGGCCTGATCGCCCTCGGCGGCGGGGTCGTCGGCGACATCACCGGTTTTCTCGCCGCGATCTACATGCGCGGCATTCCTTTCGTCCAGGTGCCGACGACGCTGCTGGCCCAGGTCGACAGTTCGGTCGGCGGCAAGACCGGCGTCGATATCCCGGAAGGGAAAAATCTGATCGGCGTTTTTTACCAGCCGCAGACGGTCTACATCGACCCTCAGGTCCTGGCGACCCTGGAGCGCGCCGAACTGCTCGGGGGCCTGGCGGAGGTCATCAAGTACGGCGTCATCCGCGATCCCGCCTTTTTTCACTTTCCTTGAGGCGCAGCGGGAGAAGATCCTGGCCCTCGAGGCCGCCGCTATCGAGCACACCATCCTGACCTGCTGCCGGATCAAGGCCGAGGTCGTTGAGCAGGACGAGCGCGAGGGCGGGCTGCGGCGCATCCTCAATTTCGGCCACACCATCGGCCACGCCGTCGAGGCCGCCTCGGGGTTTGCGATCAGTCATGGCCATGCGGTGGCGATCGGGATGGTCGCCGCGGCCCGGCTCGCCGTTGCCAAGGGGATGCTGGCGGTTGCGGCGGAGCAGCGGATAACGGCGCTGATTGCCGCCTACGGCCTGCCGATCGCCATCCCGGCCGACCTTGACAGGGAGCGGATCAGGACCTATCTGAAAACAGACAAGAAAGCCGTGGCCGGCAAGGTCTTCTATATCCTGCCGACCGCCATTGGCGCCACTGCTATTACCGATGCGGTCTCCGAACGCCAGCTCGATCAGGTCCTCTGATCCGGCCGACCCGGACGGTGATGGAGGCCGGTTGCAACACGTTGAACCAAGATGGTGACGAGATGCCGATTTACGAATTTTTCTGTGACAGCTGCAATGTGATCTTCAACTTTTTTTCCCGCCGGATCGATACCACTACGGCCCCGTCCTGCCCTCGCTGCGGCAAGGAGAAGCTGGCCCGGCAGATGTCGACCTTCGCCACGATCGGCAAGGCCGCCGGCGAGGGCGAGGAATCGCTGAACGGCCTCGACGAGTCGAAGATGGAGCAGGCCTTCGGCCGCCTGATGCAGGAGGCGGAGGGGATGAACGAGGAGGACCCGCGGCAGATGGCGTCGCTGATGCGCCGCTTCAGCCACGAGACCGGGATCAACCTCGGCGGCAATATGGAGGAGGCCCTGTCGCGCATGGAGGCGGGCGAGGATCCGGAGCAGATTGAACAGGAGATGGGGGATGTGCTCGGGAACGACGATATCTCTTTCGAGACCTTGAAGAAGAAGGCCGCCGGCGGGGTCAGGCGGCCGGGGCGTGACGAAAAGCTGTACGATCTTCATCCTTCCTGAAGATCATCTTGAAAGCGGGCAGCCGGCCCCTGATGCGGCGATTGACGCAACGAGGGCTGGCCGCCCCGGAGTTCAGTGGACCGTGTCCGAACCGCCGGAGAACAGGTGCTGCATCTCGTGCTCGTTTTCTTTGCGGCGGATGATGTCCTGCGCCATCTCTTCACTGATGCCCAACGCGCGGGCGAGGACGGCGACGTCATAGTACGGCTCGCCGTCGGGGCCGTGGTAGATCGGCTGCAGCTCGGGGAAATAGGTCTCGGTGGCGATGCCCGAGGCCCGGAGCAGGATCTCCTTGATCTCCGGTGGTCCAAAAAGCATCAGCCATTCGACCGCTTCGGCCCAGACCTGGGAGTCGACAGTCTGATGCCGCAGTATTTTCAGGGCGGTTTCGAGGTTCCACTGTTCTTTGAATTTCATGCGTCACTCTCCAACGGTAGTGTTGTATTTCAGGTTACGGTGGTGATACTATAGTGTCTTTGTGGGGCACTGCATAGTACCGGTTGCAATAAATCGGCATCCGGTTTCACAATTCAACTCATCTATGACGGGAACGATATGAACAGGTTCGACGGCGGGCTGTTTCTGGAAAATATCGAGTGGTTCGACGAGAGCGGCAAGGAGCTGGTCCATCGGCTGCCGGAGGCAGGTTCGGGCGAGATCAAGTACGGGGCCCAGCTGACGGTGCGCGACAGCCAGGCGGCGGTCCTGTTCTACCAGGGCAAGGCCTGCGATGCCTTCGGCCCCGGCCGCCACACCCTGAAGACCGCCAACCTGCCGATCCTGACCAAGATCCTCTCCATCCCCTGGCGCGGCGACAGTCCGCTGCGGGCCGAGGTCTACATGGTCAATCTCAAATATTTCACCGACCTCAAGTGGGGGACGATGGACCCGGTTGCCTTCCGGGACAGCGAACTCGGCCTGATCCGGCTCCGCGCCCACGGGGTGTACAGCCTGCAGATCGTTCAGCCGGTGCTGTTCATCAACGCCCTCGTCGGGACGATGGGCAGTTTTGCCACCGATGACATCGCCGCCTATCTGAAGAAGGTCATCGTCTCGCGGTTCAACGATTATCTGGGGGAAAGGCTCGACACCATCTTCAACCTGCCCGGCCAGTTCGAGGCCTTTTCGGTCGATCTGCAGCAACGGCTGGTGGAGGATTTCGCCCACTTCGGCCTCCGGCTGGGCCAGCTCTACATCACCTCGATCACCCCGCCGGCGGAGGTGCAGCAGGCGATCGACGACCAGGGGCGGATCAATGCCATCAAGGACATGGACAAATTCGTGCGGATGAAGGCGGGCATGGCGATGGAAAAGGCGGCCGCCGCCCAGGGCGAGGCGGGCGCCGGCATAGGCATGGGCATGGGACTGATGCTGCCGGCGATGTTTGCGAAAAATCTCACCGCCACGACCCCTGCTCCGGCCGAGACGGCGATGAAGTCGATCTGTCCCGACTGCCGCAACGCCATCCCCGAAGAGGCCCGGTTCTGCCCGATCTGCGGCCACCAGCAGGTCATCCTCAGCCAGTGCCGTCATTGCGGCAAGAATCTCTCCCCCAAGGCCCGTTTCTGCTCGCAGTGCGGCCGGCCGACGGACCAGGCGGTCGCCGTGTCGCACTGTCCCGAATGCCGGGGCGAAAACCTGCCGGACGCCCTGTTCTGTAACCATTGCGGCCGACGCTTGTAGGCGGCCATGGACCTGGTCGTCGAGCAGAGCTGTCCCTCCTGCGGCGCCCCCATTGTCCTGCATGAGACCGACCGGTTGATCGTCTGCCCCTATTGCGACGTCAACAACTACATGGTGGGGGGAAGCGGCCTGCGGTTTCTGCTCCGCGCCGGATGTCCGGCCGGAATTGAGCCCGAGGATCTTCTGTACCTGCCTTACCTCCGTTTCAAGGGCTGCATCTACCAGTGCCAGGGGACCGAGGTCCGGCACGCGATGATCGACACCACCCGGATCGCCATCGCCCATGCCCGGCTCCCCATGTCACTCGGGCTGCGGCCGCAGGCGATGCAGCTGCTCCAGGGGACCGCGGCGATCGCTGGTCGCTTCGTCCCGCAGCAGGTCAAATCGGAGAGCATTTTTGCCCAGGCGGTGCGGCTGACCGCCCTGTTCAAGCGGGAGGAGAGCGGTCAGGTCCGGCACCGGGCCTTTATCGGCGAGACGATCAGCCGGGTCTATCTGCCGGCCTTCGAGAAGGACGGCATGGTGGTCGATGCCGTGACCGAACGCGGAATCATGGAGCAGGGACACGAGTGGGAGAAGATCACCGCCACCGCCGTGCCCTTCCGCCGGGACTGGGAGCCGAGGTTCCTGTCGACGCTGTGCCCGCGCTGCGGGGCGTCGCTGCACGGCGAGGCCGACGCCCTGGTGCTGCAGTGCCGCAACTGCGAGACGATGTGGGAGGAGGCGGACGGCCGCTTTGCCGCCGTCGAGTGGGGCCGGGTCCCGGGGGCGGCGGCTGCCGACCTGGCGCTGCCGTTCTGGAAGATCGCGGTCAGCCGGGATGGCGGCGGGGGGCTGCAGACCTATGCCGATTTCCTCCGCCTGACCGGGCAGCCGGTGGTGATTCGGGCCGAGGATGAGACGCGGCCGCTGGCGTTCTGGATCCCGGCCTTCAAGCTCCAGCCGGCCGCCTTTCTCCAGACCGCCCACTATCTGACGGTGGCCCAGAAGCGGCTTGCCGATGGTGAACCGGGATCGCTGCCGACGGCCTACCCGGTCAACCTGCCGCGGCGGGAGGCGGTGCAGGCGTTGAAATCGGTGCTGGCCGCGGCGACGCTGGCGCGGAAGCGGCTCTTCCCGTTGCTCCCCGCCCTTGACCTGCAGGCGGCTGCAGCCGCCCTGGTGTACCTGCCGTTTGAGGATGCCGGCCATGACCTGATCCAGCGGCAGACCGGCGTCGTCATTGCCGCGGCGGCGCTGCGGTTCGGCAGAAAACTGTGAATCGGCGTCGGGGTGAGGAGGAGCGGATGATGAGCGGTGGAACTGCGAACCGTGCATGAAGAGTTCATGGAGCTGGCCCTGGCCGAGGCCCGGCAGGCCCTGGACCGCAACGAGTTTCCGGTCGGCTGCGTCATCGTTTATGCCGGCGAGGTCGTCGCCACCGGGGCCCGGCAGCACAGCAGCGGCAGGGTCAACGAGCTCGACCATGCCGAGCTCGTCGCCCTCCGGGCCCTGTTCGATACCGCCCCGGAGCTCGACCTCACGGCGGTGACGGTGTACTCGACGATGGAGCCCTGTCTGATGTGCTATGCGACGCTGGTCGTCAACAACGTCGGCACGGTCGTTTACGGCTACGAGGACGTCATGGGCGGCGGCACGGGGTTGGCCCTGCCGTCGCTGGCCCCGCTCTACGCCGACCGGCGGATCGCGGTCGTCGACCGGGTCCTGCGGCCGCAGTGCCTGGAGCTGTTCCAGCGATTTTTCCGGAGCGGGGCCAACGGCTATCTCCACGACAGCCTCCTCGCCCGCTACACCCTCGACCAGCAGACCTGATCCCGCCCGATCGCAGAAATTTTTTCAACCCCCAGGGAGCCCCCATGACCCACGTTGCCAGAACCGTCGCCTTCAAGCCGGGCGAGCGCAATATCTTTTTCCATATCCTCACCGCCTGCAATCTTGCCTGCCGTCACTGCTACATCAACCCGGCCCAGCACGGCAGCGACACCCTGGCCCTGGAAACGATACAGCGCTGGCTGGAGCTGTTCGTCGCCCCGGGCAAAACCGGCAACGTCATCTTCCTCGGCGGTGAGCCGACCCTGCATCCGGATCTTGCCGCCGCCGTCGCCCATGCCAAGGGGCTCGGTTTCGGCGTCACCGTCGATTCGAACGGCTATCTGTTCCATGACTTTCTCCACCGTACCAGCCCCGAGCTCCTCGATTATCTCAGTTTCAGCCTCGACGGCCCCGACCCCGAGGTCAACGACCCGTTGCGGGGCAGCGGCGTCTTCGCCACCTGCGTCGCCAATATCAAAAAGGCGGTGGCGCTGGGGTTCCGCACCAGCCTGATCTATACCGTCAGCAGCCGCAATCTCCTCCATCTCGAACGGATGGTGCCGTTGCTGGTGGAGCTCGGGGTCAAGAAATTCTTCATCCAGGTCATCGGCCTGCGCGGCCGTTCGGCGGGTCCGGCCGCCGGCGACCACGTCCTCCAGGTCAGTCGCGACAGGTGGCTGGCCGTGGTTCCCGAGATCGCGGCGAGGGCCGCGGCGCAGGGCATCCAGGTGACGTATCCCAAGGTCTTTCTTGACCAGGATGAGATCTTTCAGTGCGCCGGCCGGGTGGCCGAGAACTACTTCATCTTCCCCAACGGCCGGGTTTACCAGTGCCCCCTGTGCGAGGATTACCCGATCAACGCCTATCGTATCGATAACGATGAACTCGTCAAAAACGAGGGCCTGCGGGAGGATCGCCTGTTCACCCTCGATATCCCCGAGGGCTGCGTCATGAACAAACTGCTGCAGCCGGATACGATCGATTACGACGCCGAGGGCCGTCCGAGCCACAGGATCTCGTGCTGCCTGCTGAAACAGGAGATCGGCTAATCGCTCAGGCTGGGCTGTCCGCCTTTTTGCGGCGGGAAAACAGGGCGGTCAGGAAGACCCCGGCCTCGTACAGGCCGAAGAGGGGAATGGCGAGCAGCGCCGTGGCCATGAAATCCCCGGCGGTCAGCATGAAGGCGAGGACCACGATCACGGCGTAGAAATAGTAGCGTTTTTTGCGGAAATAACCGGCCCTGACGAGATCGGCCTTGCCGGCCATGACCATCAGAAACGGGATCTGGAAGGAGAGGCCGAAGGTGATCATCGTCCGGATGACGAAGGTCAGGTACAGTCCGAGCTTCGGCAGCGGCGTCAGCGCCGGTGTGGCGTAGCTCATGAAATAGATCAGCATCCGCGGCAGGACCGCGAACAGGGCGAAGCAGGCCCCGCCGGCAAAAAGCAGCGTCGCCCAGAACACGACGATGATCGCGAGCTTTTTCTCTTCCCGGCGCAGGCCGGGGGCGGCGAAGCGCCAGAGCTGGTAGAGAACCACCGGAAAACTTGCGCCCAGGCCGATCATGAAGGCCAGTTTGATATAGGACAGAAAGGCCTCCGGCAGGTTGGTGTAGACCAGTTTGTCGACCAGCGGGCTGGCATGTTTGAGCGGGGCGATCAGAAATGCTGCGATCGGTTCGACGAAGACATAGGCGACCACCGCCAGGACCAGGATGGACAGGAACGACGTGATCAGCCGCCGGCGCAGTTCGAGATGATGGGGCCGGAAAAAGGCCAGGCTCCGCTCGATGATCGGCAGGGTGACTTGAAGATGACTATTGCCGGCCATTATTTTCTGCCGGGGCCGCCGGGGTCTGGTCGGGACGAGTGACGTCCGGTTCCGGCTCCGCCTCCGGTTCTGCCGCGGTCTCGCCGGCTGGCGGCGTTGCTGCCGGCTCGTTGCCGGCAACTTCGCTGAACTCGGCGTCGACCGCCGGCTGTTGATCCGATGGTGGCGGCGGGGCGGGTGGATTGACGCCGGGGTAGGGGGTGTCCTGGTCCCAGCCCGCCGGCGGCTGCTCGAGGAGCCCGGTTTTCAGCGACCGGGCGGCATCGTCGAGGTCGGAGCGGATCTCGTTGAGCGGGTTGCCCTCTTCCTTGAAGCTCTGCTTCAGGCCTTCGACGGTCTTCTTCAACTCGAGCAGACCTTTGGCGACCGAACGGGCGAGATCGGGCAGCTTGTCCGGGCCGACGACAATCAGGGCGAGAGCCAGAATCAGGATCATCTCGGGCAGGCCGATGCCAAACATACCGAAACCTCTTTTCTGCAGGGTTCTGCGAACAATCTTCAGGACAGCGACGGCGCGGGGAAGTGACCGAAAAGCCGAGGCGGATCCCGGGACAGGCTGACTTCGGTGGAACCGATGGGGCCTGGATCTGATCATGCTCCCGGCATCGATGGAAATGTACGGTATTTGCCTTCCAGTGTCAACGGCGGAGGCGGGCGCCGGCGGCGAAGGCCGGTCACGAGCGGCCGTCCATGACGTGAAAAATCATTAAAAACAAGTATTTGTGTAGATCGGCGGCGAGAGTTTTGAGGAATTGACTTTATCGATGGATTTGGCTATATTTACGAGTTTGTCTCGTGTGGATTTGACTTGATATTGAAGTGCCGAGTCTTTTTATTTCTACAAATACATGGAAGGTCCGAGGAGTGTGAGATGGCCAGTGTGGTGGTGGTAGGAACGCAGTGGGGTGATGAGGGGAAGGGGAAGATCGTCGACCTGCTGACCCGGTATGCCGATTTTATCGTCCGTTTTCAAGGGGGCAACAACGCCGGTCACACCCTGGTCGTTGACGGACGGCAATACATCTTCCACCTTATCCCGTCGGGTATCCTTTATGAGGACAAGATCTGCATGATCGGCAACGGCGTCATTGTCGATCCCGGAGTGCTGCTGGGGGAGATCGACAGCCTGCAGCAGCAGGGGTTGACCGTTTCCCCGCAACGCCTGATGATCAGCGAGAAGGCCCACCTGATCATGCCGTATCACGGCCGGCTCGACCAGGCCAGGGAGGCCTCGATGGCCAGAAAGCTCGGCACCACCGGCCGCGGCATCGGCCCCTGCTATATGGACAAGGTCGGCAGGGTCGGCATCAAGGCCGGCGACCTGCTCGATCCGGACCTGTTCCGCGACAAGCTGCAGGCCGCCATCGAGGAGAAGAATTTTCTGATCACCAAGCGATATGGGGGCGAGCCGGTCAGCTTTGAGGAGATCTATGATGACTATATGCGTTTCGGCGAGAGGCTGAACCCGTTTGTCGGCAACATCTCGGTCGAGCTCGATCGGGCACGCAAGGCGGGGCGCAATATCCTGTTCGAAGGGGCACAGGGGACCCAGCTCGATATCGATCACGGCACCTATCCGTTCGTCACCTCGTCGAATACCGTCGCCGGCAACGCCTGCAATGGCTCGGGCTACGGTCCGGCCCACATCGATGCGGTCATCGGCATCATGAAGGCCTACACGACCCGGGTCGGGGAAGGGCCTTTCCCGACCGAGCTGAACGATGAGGTCGGCCGTGAGCTGCAGGCCAAGGGCCATGAATTCGGGGCGACGACCGGCCGGCCGCGCCGCTGCGGCTGGCTCGACGGGATTGTCGTCAATGACGCGGTCCGGCTCAACGGCCTGACCGGCCTCGCCGTCACCAAGCTCGACGTGCTGAGCGGGCGGCCGGTATTGAAAATCGCCAACGCCTATGACCTGGAGGGGAAAACCCTGACGACCATGCCCGCGAATATCCGCCAGGTGGAGAGGGTCGTCCCGCGCTACGAGGAGATGCCCGGCTGGCAGCAGGATATCACCGGCATCCGCCGGTTTGAAGACCTGCCCGGCGCGGCGAAAGACTACATCCGGCGCATAGAGGATTTTACCGGGACGCCGGCAGTCATTGTGTCCGTCGGCCCCGATCGCAGCGAGACGCTGCTGCTCAAAAACCCATTCGAAAGATGCTAGCATACGCAGGCGGGAGTGAGTTTCACGACCGCATTTTTCGATTGCACACATCAGACAAGGAAAGAAGCTTATGGCGAGAATCACAGTGGAAGATTGTCTTGCGCAGGTCGGTGACGACAACCGGTTCAATCTGATCCACCTGACAGTCAAACGGATCAAGCAGCACCGCCAGGGGGAACCCTTTCTGGTAGCGGGGAAGAACAAGGAGATTGTCATGACCTTGCGGGAGATCGCCGCCGGCAGGGTGACGATGGGCAATATCGACACTCTGCCCGACACCTCCGTCAAGGAACAGCCGAAGCCTGCAGAAGAAACAGAGCGCAGCGCTGTCGAGTAATGAAGATCATCCTGTCCTTGAGTTGATATGAGCACCGATTATTACGAGATCCTTTCAGTCAGTCGTACCGCCGGCGTCGCCGAGATCAAGAAGGCCTATCGCAAACTGGCGATGAAATACCATCCCGATCGCAACCCCGACGACAAGGAGGCCGAGGAACGATTCAAGGAGTGCACCGAGGCCTACGAAGTCCTCAGCGACGAAAAGAAACGGCAGATCTATGACACCTACGGCCATGACGGGCTGAAAAACAGCGGCTACCGGGGCCCCGGCAATTTCGAGGATGTGTTCTCCAGTTTCGGCGATATCTTCGGTGATCTGTTCGGCTTCGGCGGAGGACGGGGGCAGGCCCGCCGTGACGGCCCCATCCCGGGCAACGACCTGCGCTATGACCTGTCGGTGACCTTTATGGAGGCGGTGCACGGGGCATCGAAGGAGGTCGAGCTGACCCGCCGCGATACCTGCTGGACGTGTGACGGCACCGGGGCCAGGCCGGGACATCCGAAGACCACCTGCCCGACCTGCAAGGGCCGGGGCCAGGTTATCCGGTCGCAGGGATTTTTTCAGGTCAGCACGACCTGCCCGACATGTCGGGGCGAGGGCCAGTTGATATCCGACCCGTGCGGCGATTGCGACGGCATCGGCCTGGTCGAGCAGACGAAGAAAGTCATCATCAAGATCCCGGCCGGCGTCGACACCGGGGCCCGGATGCGCCTGCGCAGCGAGGGCGAGGGCGGGCGTCGGGGCGGCCAGGCCGGGGATCTCTACGTTATCATTCACGTCCAGGACCACGAGTTCTTCAAGCGCGACGGCGATACCATCTATTGCCGCCTGCCGGTGTCGATGATACATGCCGCCCTGGGGACGACCGTCGAGGTGCCGACCGTTCATGGCAAGAAAAAGCTCGATATCCCGGCCGGCAGCCAGTCGGGAGAAATCTTCACCCTGCGCAAGGAAGGGGTTCCGAGTCTGCGCGGGCACGGCCGGGGGGATATGATCGTCGAATTGCAGGTCCAGACGCCGACGAACCTCTGCGAAGAACAGAAAGAGGCCCTGCGCAATTTCGACACGCTGTGCGAGAAGCATGGCCAGCACAAGGAGCGGGAAGGGTTTTTTACCCGGCTGTTCAACGAGGTCCTTGGAAAATAACGGGGGCGGAGAAGGTATGGCACAACGAAAAGAACCTGAATTCACACACTTCGATTCCCAGGGCAATGCCCGGATGGTCGATGTCAGCGGCAAGGCGGAAACCTTGCGGGTAGCCGAGGCGACAGGTACCATCAGGATGAGCGGTGAGGCCTATTCCCTCGTCAAATCGGGATCGATGGCCAAGGGGGATGTACTCGGGGTGGCCCGGATCGCCGGCATACTGGCGGCCAAAAAAGTCCACGAACTGATCCCCCTCACCCACCCCCTGCTCATAACCAGCAGCAATGTTGACTTTGCTTTCCAAGATGATCAAAATTTGATACATATCAGAGCAACAATCGGCATCTGCGGCAAGACGGGCGTTGAGATGGAGGCCCTGACAGCCGTATCGATTGCGGCCTTGACGATATACGATATGTGCAAGGCCGTCGACAAGTCGATGGTCATCAGCGATATCTGTCTGGTGAAGAAAACCGGTGGCAAGAGCGGAACATACCTTCGCGGGGAACAGCGCGGGTAGTTTCGCACCATTATATGTAATCGAAGGAGAAGTTGATGGAGAAAGATCAGCTCGAACAATTCAGGATCCAGCTTTTGCAGAAACGTGATGAGATTCTTGACGAAGCCGGCAAGACCCTGTCGGAAATGACCGACCAGACGACGAATATCCCTGATCCCAATGATCGTGCCACTGTCGAGTCCGGCAGGAGTTTTGAGCTGCGCATCCGTGATCGGGAACGACGCCTGCTCTCCAAGATCGATGAGGCACTGGGCAGGATTGAAGAAAATAAATACGGCATTTGCGAAGGGTGCGGGGAGGAGATCGGGATCAAGCGGCTTGAGGCCCGTCCGGTGACAACACTCTGCATTGACTGCAAAACGTTGCAGGAGACGAAAGAAAAGGCACAGGGGCAGGGTTGAGGTATGCCTGAGCTGCGCAGGGACCCTGTCCTCGGCCGTTGGATCATCATCTCCAAGGAGCGGAGAAAACGGCCGAGTGATTTTACGATCGAGACCCATACCTCTCTCGGCGGCTTCTGCCCGCTCTGTCCCGGCAACGAGAATACGACGCCGCCGGAGGTCCTGGCCTACAAACTCGGGGGAGACCGGGGCCCGAACAAGCCCGGCTGGCAGGTCAGAGTCGTTCCCAATAAATATCCGGCCCTGGTCATCGAGGGCGATCTCGGCAAGGAAGGGGAAGGGCTGTATGACCGGATGAACGGCATCGGCGCCCATGAGGTCATCGTAGAAAGCCCGAATCATGACGAAAGCCTGACCCAGATGCCGCCGGAAAAGATCTTTTTCGTCCTCAAGGCCTTCAAGGAGCGGATCGTCGACCTGGAGAAGGACCCTCGCTTCCGCTATGTCATGGTCTTCAAGAATTACGGCCGGGCGGCCGGGGCCTCGCTGGAACATTCGCACTCGCAGTTGATCGCCCTGCCGGTGCTGCCGCGGATGATCGTGTCGGAACTGGCGGGCTCGCTCTCCTACTTCCAGTACAAGGAACGCTGTGTGTTCTGCGACATCATCAGGCAGGAGATGCAGCAGAATGTCAGGGTGGTGTGCCAGAACGAGCATTTCATCACCATCACCCCCTTCGCCCCCCGGACCCCGTTCGAGATGTGGGTCCTGCCAAAGCAGCACTCCTCGGCGTACAGCAGGATTGACGATTTCCATCTCCTCTCCCTGTCGTCGCAGTTCTCCGAGACCTTGCGGCGGCTGAATGCCTGCATTCCCAATGTCCCCTATAACTTTGTATTGCACACCGAGCCTCTCCGGTTCGGCGGGGTCGAGCATTTCCACTGGCATTTCGAGATTGTCCCGAAATTGACATCCATCGCCGGGTTTGAATGGGGCTCCGGGTTTTACATCAATCCCATGCCCCCCGAGGAGGCGGCCGAGTACCTGCGTGAGGCCCTCTAAGCCGTTGTCGGAATGTATCATGGCCAATTCAATCTTCGGGAACGGCATAAGGAGCCGTAACGAAATAAAGAAAATGACCATGTTATTTCGTAGCGGCTCCTACATTGAAAGGAGAAGGATGTGAAAAAGATACTGCTGGTCGATGACGACGAGAGCATCCAGCTGCTGTACCACGAAGAGTTCGTGGACGCAGGATATGAGGTGGTCTGCGCGTACAACGGCGATCAGGCCATCGCAAAATTCAAGAGCGACAGGCCGGATCTGGTGGTCCTCGACATCCAGATGCCGGGACTGAACGGCATCGAGGTCCTGCGGCAGCTGAAAATGGAGAACGCCGCCGTCCCGATTATCCTCCACAGTGCCTACCACGAATACAAGCAGGACCTGGGGGCATGGGCCTCCGATGAGTATGTGGTCAAGTCACCCGATATCAGCGATCTGTTGAAGGTGGTACGGAAATACCTCGGCGACTGAAGGATGGAGGTCACCTACATGGGCGATGACAGGGTCGGTAGCGGTTGCCTGTTGCCTGAACCAGGATGCACAACCAGGAATCTCGGATGAAGGATATCCAGAATCAGACTGACCATCGTCGGATCAATATCAAGAAGGTCGGCGTCAAGACCATCTCCTATCCGGTGACCGTGCTCGACAAGGCGAAGACCCGCCAGAACACGATTGCCACCGTCAACATGTACGTGAACCTGCCGCACCGGTTCAAGGGCACGCACATGAGCCGTTTCGTCGAGATCCTCAACCAGTTTCACGGGGAGATCGGCATGAAGAGCTTCCACCAGATCATGGCGAGGATGAAGGAACGCCTCGATGCCGAGGCCTCGCATCTCGAGATGACCTTCCTCTACTTCCTGGCCAAGGAACAAAAGCCCGATTCGCTCAACCTTTGTCATTATCGCTGTTCGTTTATCGGCTCCTTCGAACAGGATCCGGATCTCCAGCTGAAAGTCGAGATCCCGGTGATCCTGCCGCTGGTCAGACGAAAAACCAGCGGCCTTCCCCGCTCGATGGGGCAGTGGGGCAGGGCCGAGGTGACGGTCAGACTCAACAGCTTCATCTGGATCGAGGACCTCATCCTCCATATCGAGCGCGCTATCGGCGACGAGCCGCGGCAAGCCGCCGGCAAAGGTCAGGAGATGCCGTCAGTCGAGACCCTGACCCGCCGGATCGCCGATTGCCTGTCGCAGCTTGCCGGGGTCGGGTGGTTTTCCCTGCGTGTCGAGAATCTGGGTAACGAGTATTCGACCTTCGCCACCCTCGAATCGACCGTATAATCTCATGCCATGCGCATGCAAACAGATACCTTTACCCTGATAACGACAACTTATGCGCGATTTACTGTTTGAAATTGGTACCGAGGAACTGCCGGCGGGGTTCATCGAGCCGGCCCTGACCCAACTGCGCGACAATTTTGTCAGAAAGGCTCAGGCCCTCAACCTTGGCCACGGCGAGGTCCTGGTCAAGGGCACCCCGCGGCGCCTGGCCCTGATCGTCCTTGGCCTGGCCGAGCGGCAGCAGGACAGCCGCGAAGAGCTGCTCGGCCCGTCGAAGGCCGCCGCCTTCGATAGTGCTGGCCAACCGACGCGGGCCGTCGAAGGCTTCGCCCGCTCGAGAGGAGTGGCGGTCAGCGACCTGCAGGTCGTGGCAACCCCGAAGGGCGAGTATCTGATGCTTATCCGTGAGGTTGCCGGGAGGCCGACGACGGAACTGCTGCCTGAACTGCTGCTGCAGCTGATCCTCGAGATGACCTTTGCCAAGTCGATGCGCTGGGGCAGCAATGTTCATCCATTTGCCCGGCCGATCCAGTGGCTGACCGCCCTCTTCGGTGCCGAGGTAATGAACTTCGAGCACGAAGGGATTGTCTCTTCGGCACAGAGCCGTGGCCATCGCTTCATGGCCCATGTGCCCTTCACGGTGACCGGGGCGGCCACCTATGTCGAGCAATTGCGCGATCACCATGTCCTGGTCGATCCGCTCGAACGCCGGCAGGCGGTGGTGCAGGAGATTCAGGAGGCGGTGCAGACCTTTGCCGGGGCGGGCGACGCCCGTGTCGCAGTCGACGAGGAACTGGTCGATACGGTCACCAACCTGGTCGAATATCCATTCGGGATCTGCGGCAGTTTCGAGGACAAATTTCTCCAGGTGCCGGCCGAGGTGCTGATCACCTCGATGCGGGAGCACCAGAAATATTTCCCGGTGGTCGATGGTGCGGGGCGGCTGCTGCCCGGTTTCGTCGCCGTCAACAATACCCGGGTCGACAACCCCGATGTCAGCCGCAAGGGGCACCAGCGGGTACTGCGGGCGCGGCTGTCGGACGCCCTGTTCTTCTTCAACACCGACCGGGAAACGACGCTGGAAGCGCGCCGGGACCAGCTCGGCGGCATCGTCTTTCAGGCCAGACTGGGGACGATGCGGGAAAAGACCGAGCGGGTGGTCAAACTGACGCGGATGCTGTGCGAAATCCTCCGGCCCGAACTGACGGCCTCCGCCTGCCGTGCCGCCGGCCTCTGCAAGGCCGACCTGCTGACCAGCATGGTCGGGGAATTCCCTTCCCTCCAGGGGATCATGGGCCGGGCCTACGCCCAGCGTGACGGCGAACCGGAAGCGGTGGCGATGGCGATCCAGGAACACTACATGCCGAAACGGGCCGGGGCCGAATTGCCACCATCGGACGGCGGGGCGATCCTCGGTCTGGCCGACCGGATCGACACCATCGCCGGCTGCTTCGGGATCGGCCAGGTGCCGACCGGAACCGCCGACCCCTTCGGTCTGCGGCGCCTCTCCCTGGCGGTGCTGAATATCATCACCGGCAAGGGCTACAGGCTGTCGCTGTCGGAGGTCGTGCACAAGGCGCTGGCCCTGTACGGCGACAAGGTCGATGCCGGGACGGCGACGGTAAAGGCGGTGATGGCCTTCATCCAGGGCCGGTTCGTCAACGACTGCGCCGCCAAGGGGATGGATGTCGAGGCGGTCGAGGCGGTGGTCTCAGTCGGTTTCGATGACGTCATCGACAGTCTGGAGCGGATCGATGCCTTCCGCCAGATCCGCTCGGAAGATGCCTTCGCCGTCCTCGCCGCCGCGTACAAACGCATCCGCAACATCGTCAAAGACAACGGCGATACCCGGGTCGAGCCCTCGCTGCTGCAGGCCGAGGCGGAGCAACAGCTCCATGCCGCGTATCTCCAGGTCCGGGATCAGGTCGAGGTCAGGCTTGCCGAGCGCGACTACCTTGGCGCCCTGAAGATCCTCCTTCATCTGAAACAACCGGTCGACAGGTTCTTTGACGATGTCATGGTCATGACCGATGATCTCGATATCCGCAGGAACAGGTTGAATCTGCTGACCGCCATCGGCGAGTTGATCCTGCAGATCGGCGATATCTCGAAGATGCAGGAAAGCTAAGTCGTTACATTTCGTAACGAAGAGAAAATCTCACTTTTCCCTGCAGGAAATCTTTGCGCGGCCGGTTTGAGATCTCTCCCTTGCGGTCGAGATGCCAGGTGGAAGGTCGGAAGTGACAGGGTAGGCAGACACTCATTCTGCAATAGACTGAATATGCAATAAAAAAGGCTTCCCGGGCATGCTGCCCGGGAAGCCTTTCTGCGTTCTGATGATCGGATGTGGTCGTCTTACTTAGCGTGACAGGTCGTGCACTTGTCGAGGTTCTTGGCCTTCAGCGCCGGGTCCTTCTTGACCATTTCCTTGTGGCACTCGAGACAGTTGCCGTGGCCGGCGCCTTTCAGGGTGTCGAGCTTCAGCGCGCCCTTGGTCTTGCCGGCAAGTTTTTCCGGGTTGTGGCAGGACTCACATTTCTCGATCTTCATCCCATCGGTGTAGGCAACCTGCTTGCCGTCCTGCATGCCGTGATGGCATTCCGCGCATTTAAGGAGTTCCTGATGTTTCTTGTGGGGGAAGGTCGCCGGTTTCGGTTTGGCGCTGCCGGTGGCCGTCATGGTGATGGTTTCCGGACCGTTGTCCGCGGCCATACTGGTAAATGCCAGACCGCACAGAAGAAATGCCAGAGCTGTTCCGCATGCCAATGCCTTTCTGATCATAAGATTCACCCTTTCAGTTGATATGGAAAAAATTCCGGCAACATCACATTGCCACCCGCCTATTTGTACTTTTTTTCCTGTTGGTTGTCAAATGCCCTGTGCGGTTTTACGACTATTGGAGCGTAAACTGAGGCAGATCTCAACCCGATCCGTAACTGTGCAGGCCGGAGAGGAAAAAGTTGACTCCATAGTAGGTGAAGATGACGGATAAAAGGCCGAGAATCGCCATCCAGGCCAGCGGTTTTCCCGTCCAGCCCCTTGTATAGCGGGAGTGCAGGGTGATGGCATAGACGAACCAGGTGATCAACGACCACGTCTCCTTCGGGTCCCAGCTCCAGTAGGTTCCCCAGGCGGAGTTGGCCCACACGGCCCCGGTGATGATCCCGGCAGTGAGCCAGATGAAGCCGAACAGCATCGATTTGTAGATCAGGTCCTCGATGAGGTCCGGCGCAGGGATGGCGGCGAGCAGCTGCTGGCTCCCGCCTTTTTTCTCTCCGCCGCTTTTATGGATTTTGAGGAGAAACATCAGGCCGAGGCCGGCTGCAACGGTGAAGGCGGCATAGCCGACGAAACAGGTGATGACGTGGGCGATCAACCAGTTCGATTGCAGCGCCGGGACCAGCGGCGCGATTTCTTTCGAGATGCCGGTTGAAAACGAGGCATAGGCCATTGCCAGAAAGGCGAAGGGAAGGGCGAACAGGCCGAGAATCCGGGTCCTGAATTTCCACTCCATCAGCAGGTAGAGCAGGGCGATGGTCCAGGAGAAGAAGACGACCGATTCGTACATGTTGGTCAGCGGCGCATGGCCGATCCCCATGGCGTACGATTCGTACCAGCGCAGACCGATACCGGCCGTCTGAACGACCAGGGCGAGGATGGTGACGGCAATGGCAAAGGAATAGACGCGGTATGCCTTGAAGACAAAGATATAAACGAAACACAGTGTCGCCAGCAGATAGGTGAACGTTGTGATGCCGAGAAGGAGTGAGCTTGTCATGAGTTTCTCCGTGTGATCTGCGAACGCCGGCGACCTGAGGTCAATCGCGGCAGGCCGGCCAGGATGGTGTGTGCATGGGTCGATATCATGGATGTGTACCTTGCAGGCGCTCAGCCAGCCTGGCGAAGGAGCGGGCAAAACCGGACTGGTTCTTGCTGCCGGCGCCGGCGAGCAGGACGCTGGTCCCGGCTCCGTCCTTGCCCGGGCGGAGGAGGAGCCAGAGGCGTTGGTGGGAAACGAAGAACGCAACATAGAGGCCGATCAGCATCAGGCAGCAACCGAGGTAGACCAGCCACACCCCGGGGTCCTTCGCCACCTGCAGCCCGGTTGCGAACATCTGCTTGGCCGAAACGGTGATGGTCTTATCGGCTGAGGGAATGGCGGCGTCCTTGCCGTTGTCGACCCAGAACGTCGATGCCGTCTGATCCCCGTGTTTCATCCAGATCTTGATCCGCGTGACCCGGTCACCCATCCCCTCGGCATTGACGATGCCGAAACGGATGTTTTTCTCCGGCCATTCCATTTCCTGCTGGTAGGGTATCGTGAAAACCTTGCCGACCTTGTCGGGGCCGATGACGATCGAGACGATGAAATCCTTGTAGGCCTGGTAGCTCGACTGATAAAAGGTGATGCCTCTGTAGGTCAGCGGCTGGTTGACCTCGATGGTTTTTTTCAGGATTTCCCTTCCGTTTTCCCGGACCGCCAGAACCGAGGCGTATTCCTTCGGCATCCCGTTGGGATAGTAGTCGACCGTGAACGAGTCGCAGAGTATCTCAAACCCGAGATCGATCGGTGTAGAGGAATCGAAAGCGAAGATCCGTGTCGTGCTCTCCCCTTCCGGCAGCATGACGGTACCCTTGAAACCGAGAAAACTGCCGATGATCGCCCCGACGAAAATGACCAGTATGGAGATGTGGACGACGTAGACCCCGAGGCGCGACCATGCGCCCTTGCCGGCAAAGAGAAGGGTGCCGGTCTCGATTTCCCGGGATGTCGATTTCCACCCCGCCTGGGCGAGGGTGGCGCCGAGCTGGGCGGCACTGTCTCCGACCGGGGTCGGCAGCGACCATTCCTGACGTTGCGCCATGCCCTGGAGGCGGTCGGGATGGATCGCCAGCTGGTCGGCGTTCATCAGACGCCAGGCGGTGGGAAAGCGGTCGATGCTGCAGATGATCAGGTTGGCGCTCAGCAGCCCCAGGAGGATGAGGAACCACCACGAACCGTACATGTCCGGGATGTCGAGCACCTGAAAGAACTGGGCCGTTGCCGGACCGTACGTTTCGACATACCAGGAGTCGGGTTTGTTCTGGGGGATGACGGTGCCGATGATCGAGGTCAACGCCAGGGAACAGAGTGTGAAAATGGCCAGTCTGACAGAGGCGAAAAATCCCCAGACTTCATTGGTATGTTTCATGGGTACGTACTGTTGATAGGAATAATTCTTGTATATGAGAGCAACCTGCTACCATGCCTGGTGGCAGAATGCAATCGAAAAAGGAAAGGAAGTCGGCCATTTCGCTCCTGCAACCGGTTGCCGGAGGTGAGCCGACCTATCACAAGACTAAGGATCATGGTGTCCGGTCATTCCGCTGAAAAATGGCGACCATAAAATACTCGCTTGATCCCGCAAATGCCAACCTCAATCTCCACAATCGCTGCGCCATTTGCTCGGGGGGAGGATGATGGAATTATCAAAATATATTGCTATTCTCTGAAAAAGAAAGTAAAAGAACTGATTTTGAAATGGTTGTTCCGAAATGCTGTTAATAATCGTCTCTCTGTCACGTATATGGTTTGCGGCAAGGCGGGATGAGATCGAAGGAGAGTGAAAATGGCTAAGGTATGTCAGATTTGTGGAAAAGGGCCGGAAACCGGCAACAATGTCTCACACGCACACAACAAGACCAGGCGCCGTTGGCTGCCGAACCTGAAACGGGTTCGTGCGGTAATGGTCAATGGCGGCACCCAGCGGGTCAAGATCTGCACCCGGTGTCTGCGATCGGGGGCCATCATCAAACCGGCATGATCGATCGTGGATATGCAACTGCAATGAAGGCGAGTCGGAGATTCCAACTCGCCTTTTTCTTTGGAGAAAGGTTCGAATGAGCGAAGAGCATATTAAATTTCTCAGCTTTGACGAGGCGATGAAGATCGTCGCCGCCATTCAGGAAGAGGAAGACATCAACAATTCCGACAAACGGGTTCTCACCGTCTATAATCACGACGATCGGGAGATTTGCTGGTTCGATTACGACGAACTGATCGCGGCGGTTGGACCGGTGCCGAAAGATCAGTTGAAGGAATCCGTGCAGAACTACATCCTCAACCATATTCCTGACTGGGCCCTGGAACTCTGATTTTCCCCTCCTCTGTCATCGACAAGCGGGGTCGGGGCGGTCGCGTTCTCTGCTCCGCCCTCTGTTTTTCCCCCCACCCCTGGCAGTTGCTTCTCGCCCGGCCTTTTTCCGGTAAATCTGTCCTTATCCCACTGTACTGAACACCATCGCGGCAGGAGGGATCGTCCGGTGTCAGCGGGATTTCAGCCACTGCTCGAGAGGTTCGGGGAAGATCGCGCATGGGGAAGAGGGCTCGAGACAATTCCGCTGGCGCATCTCTTTTCCGTGCTGGATGACCGAAACCGGGCGATCGGCGGAGACGACGACGATGATCGTATGGGGGTGTTCGGTCGAGAACCGCAGGGCCGAATTGTACCGGGCTCCCCGTGCCCGGTCCTCTCCGGGGATGCTGTGGCCGTCGAGGAGGCAGGCGAAGGCGTGGAGATGCAGATCCGCCCTGAGGTGGAGGGCGCCGTCGACCTTCGCCAGGGCGCAGGCCAGATCCAACTGGTTCGGCAGCCGCAGGTCGATCGCGGGGATGATGTCCTGGCCGGAAATGACGGATTTTTCTTCTGCGAGATCGATGACGAGGGCGCAGCCGAACATCTTGTTCTGGGCGCTGTGCACGATCGAGACGATGGCCTGGAACAGCGAATTCCGGGTGCCGGTATCAAGATCATAATCGAGCAGCGCCTCTTCGACCTCGAACAGCTTGGCCCGGTGGGTGTTCGATGAGTAGCTGCCGTCGCTGAAGCTGCAGATCTTCTCCCGGTTGAGGGAGAGAAACCCGATCTTCCCCTGGAATTCGGCGGTGATGTGAAACTCCGGCGGGATGCCCTCCGAAATACCGATGATGCTGACGCCATCCGAAATCAGTTTCCGGTCCGAAAATTCGACCGCCTGCAGCAGTTTCCTGACATGCTTGAAGTGGTTGACTCTGGGGCGTTCGTCGACCCTGAAGCGGGCGAGAAAATCGATGCCGCCGAGGAAGCGCGGTTCGACGAACAGGATTTTGCCGTGCGGTTTGACGCTTTCCTCATGGGTTTTCGATACCCCGAGCACGGAATCGAGGATATGGTAGATATCGATCCTGGTGTCGAGTCCCAGGTTGAGGTTGATCATGTCGACGATATAATCATGCACGGCATGGGTGGCGTACTCCCGGAGAAAGCTGCCGGAGATCCCGGTATAGAGGATCCGCTCGTCGGCGACGTCGTGCGAGAATCGCAGGACGGCGTGTTCGAGCCACCGTTCGGTCGGCCCGGTCGAGCACATGTCCGGGTGATGTTCGGTGAACCACATCTGGTAAAATACCGAACCGGAGGTGCCGCCGCAGGAGATGCGGCCGTCGAGATGCAGGCTCGGTACCGGCTCGATAAGGTTGAAGGAATTACGATTGAAGATGAAGTTGCCCTGGCACCGCCATTCGCTGGTGCTGAGATAGATCTCCTTCAGCTTCGGTTCGTAGCCTTGCAGCAGGTTCTGGGGGTCGAGGATGAAAAGCTCGCGGTCGGGGGCGAGACAGTAGATGACGGCCACCCTGCTGGCGCCGGAAAAACGGGAGAGGCCTTCCCGGGTGCCGGAGAGAGTGTCAGTGATACATCGGCGTATAAAGGTTTTTTCCTGAAGTGTCTTCATCCCTGGCAGCGGCTTGATATGCGGCGAGTTTGTATTGCCAAGGATGATAACACAAATACACCACTTTGATAGACGAAAAAAGCGCTGCTATCAGGGAGGATTGCCGGTCTGTCCTTGGCGAACATCGCGAAGATCGCCAAGGGCGAGAGATCCTGTCGGCCTGAACTGCCATGGCGGCAAGACCCCTCGCCGAGTTCACAGGGAGGAGTCACTCCTCCGGAACGAATCGATTGTTACCATCTGACATGGTGATCACGCCGGCCGTAGCGGTAACCGTCATCTCTCCAACCCCCACGGTCCCTCCAGCCTCCACGGTCCCTGCAGACGGTCGTCGTTTCTTCCCGATACCGGCCACGGCGCTCGCTGACGACGACCGTTTCGCGGCAGACTTCGACCGGCCGGTAGTGATGACGCCGCGGCGGTGGGGGCGGGGCGAAGACGACATGCCGTGGCGGCGGAGGGTCATAGACAACATGCACCGGCGGTGGCGGAGCGTAGACGACGGGACGCGGAGGCGGTGGCGGGGGGCCGTAGACCACAGGCTGCGGCGGCGGGTAATGGCCGCCGTAACCCTTGTCCATTTCGTTGCCGGTAATATAGCCGAGCATGCCGCCGACGGCCGTGCCGATGAGGGTTCCCTCGGTATCGCGACCGATCGCCTGACCGACAAGCGCGCCGCCCCCGGCCCCCAGCAGCAGGCCGTCGATACCGTTGCTCCCGGCCATCGCATTCCCTGTTACGACCGTTCCTGCAAGAACTGCTGCCGCGACCGCCATCTTCAATCTTTTCATGGTATGATCCTCCTTGGTTGAGATATTCATTCGAGGTGCTGCCTTTGCCTCCTTTATACTTTTGGGTGAAAAAGAAAAATAGAGGACATCAGGGTAAATCGGGACGCAGATGGCCATATATCAAGGCCATGTCGGGTCGATGTCTTGTTGTGAATACAAATAAAAACGGAGAGATATAAACATTAAGGAGATTTGCGGAGAGTCGCCGGCAACGAGTGGATAATATGCGGCGGCAGCTGTTTTGGACTGCCGGTGGCGGTTTTTGCTGCCGCGATCGATCAATTTTTGTTGCCTTGTTCGACCGGCAGTTCTAGGTTGTACTGCCCGGAGGGCACTCACGACCCGAGCGGTGAATTTCCGATCGTCAAGATCGTGGTTACTCTCGACATCAAGGTGGATTCCGGCGGTGGTCGTGGTCAGTGCCTCCCTTCTGTCCGGGATACCGACGGATCCGAGCAGATCCGTCCCGGTCGATAACCTCGTGCACGCAGCCCTGATGCGGCTGCATCCGTCAACCAACGATGAACTCCCGACGCCTCTTCGGACTGGCAAACTCCCCGTATCTCCTCCTGATCCTGGCCGTGTTTTTCTGGGCCGGCAACTTCATCGTCGGCCGGGCGGTACGGGCCGATGTCCCGCCGGTCGCCCTGGCCTTCTGGCGCTGGTTCATCGCCTCGATCCTGGTGACGATTCCAGCCTGGCGCCATCTCCCCGGCGATCTGGCGCTACTGCGCCGCGGCTGGCTCGCCGTCCTGCTGCTGTCGATCGCCGGGATCGCGTCGTTCAACACCCTGCTCTATATCGGTCTTCAATACACCATCGCGGTCAATGCCCTGCTGATGCAGTCGTTGATGCCGGTGCTGATCGTCGCGTTGTCTTTTCTGTATTTTCGCGAACGGATCAGTGCCGTGCAGGCAGGCGGGGTGATCGTTTCCCTGGCCGGCGCCGTGGTGATCATCGGTCAGGGCAGCCTCGATGCGCTCATCTCACTGTCGATCAATCGCGGCGACGTCCTCGTGTTCATTGCCGTTGTCGGCTATGCCGGGTATTCAATCGGCCTGCGCAAGCGCCCGGCCGTGCATCCGCTCAGTTTTGTCACCGCCACCTTCATCGTCGGCGATCTGCTGCTGCTGCCGTTCTACATCTGGGAGTTCATGGCCGGCTACCGCCTCCATATCGACGCTGCGACGGTCATGGCGATTGGCTACGTTTCCGTTTTTCCGTCTATTGTTTCGTATCTCTGTTTCAATCGGGGGGTGGAACTGGTGGGGGCGAACAGGGCCGGGATGTTCATCCATCTCCTGCCGGTCTTCGGCAGCGTCATGGCGATCGTCTTTCTCGGCGAGGTCCTGCGGTGGTACCACGCCGGCGGCATCATTCTGATCGCCTCGGGGATATTCATGGCGACGCGGCGGGGGCGCTGAGGTATCGTGATTTCTGCATATATTCAAGGAATGGCTGTCGGGGCGGGGCTGATTATTGCCATCGGCGCCCAGAATGCCTTCGTTCTTTCCCAGGGTATACGCCGGCACCATCACTGGCTGGTAGCAGCGATCTGCTGCTCCTGTGATGCTCTTTTGATTGCAATCGGTGTCGCTGGTGTCGGTGCGGCGGTGGCCGCCGCTCCCCCGCTGCAGACAGCGGCAGCCTGGGGCGGGGCGCTGTTTCTTTTTGCCTACGGGGCGAGAGCCCTGCGGCGGGCGATGGCGAACAATTCCCTGCAGGCTGATGAGAGGCGGCCGGGCTCAGTAAAAGAGGTGGTTTTGACGACTCTTGCCGTCACCCTCCTCAACCCCCACGTGTATCTCGACACCGTCGTCCTGCTCGGGGCCATCTCCAGCCAATTCCTTGCCGAAGCCCGTCTGGTCTTCGCCTTGGGCGCGTGCTCGGCATCGGTGCTGTGGTTTTTTTCGCTCAGCCTGGGAGGGGTGATGCTGGCGCCGGTCTTTGCCCGCCCCGGAGCCTGGAGATGGCTCGATCTCTTCGTCGGCGTGACGATGTGGATGGTCGCTGCCCGTCTGCTGCCGCTCTCCGTGTGGAACTGAGGAAGTTGGGGATCGTGGTCGGCAACACCGCGGGATGCGGACAGGCGGCGGCCGTCAGGGAAGGATTGTGCTTTCGGTGAAAAGGCCGCTACCTGGATGGCGATAACGCAAGGAGGCCTGGATTTCGGCAGACAGGATCGGCTGGTTGAATTCGACCGCGATGGCATACGTTCCAGGCTGCAGATTTTTGAAGATCCACTTCATTTTGCCGGTGCTCCGGTTGTATACCTGCGGCATCGGCGAGGCGCTGATGATCTCCAGCCCCGACGGGAAGTACTGTTCGACGATCAGGCTGATCGGCGGTGGATACAGGACGCGGTACTCGAGACGTATGGTCTTACCGTACGAAGAGAGGTACTGGCCGGAGACGGGTTCAATCGCCATCGCCGGCGATGATAAGCTGCCGTAGGCCAGAATACAAAGGAAAAAAAACACGCCGTGGAGATGCGGTGCCGTTGTGGCGCCGAACCGCTTACCTGCTATCGCCGGCCTCGGGGTTACGGCAGTCTGTGCCGCCAGAGATACCTGGATCATGGCTGTATCTCGTAGGTTGATTTTTGCTCATTCCAGCGGTAGCCGGAACCCTGCCAGATCTTCTCGATCTTCAGAACATCGATTCCCAACTTATCGGCGCCGCTGTACTCGTCGTGCACGGTCAGCATTTCCTTGTCGCTGAGGACACCGTCGGCGTTGGCATCCGCCCAGTGGTGGGTGCCGGTCTTGATGGTATCGTTGCCGGTTACGGGCCGGGCTTTTTCCGAATCCTGACTGACGGCGATATCGCCGGAGAAACGGAAGGCCTCCCCCGGTTCGCCTGTGAGGGTGGCGGTGTAGATGAAACGGGTCGGTCCGTCGATCTTTTCCAGCCATTTCAACTCCCGATCTTTTCCTGCCGCTGCCGAGAGAGAAGGCGAGGTCTTTTTCAGCACCGCCTTGGCCGGCAGGATTTCCTTCAGGATCAGGGTGACCGGTCGATCCGGGGTGGCGGCAACCTCGATGATGACCGGGAAAGGCTGGTCGGGCATGCAGTGTTTGGGGAGAATTCGCCGGGCGGTAATGACCGATTCCGGCGGACGGAGGAAGTAGTACCAGCCGGCGACGGCTGCGACGAGCAGGGCGAGGAGCAGGCCGACGGCGATGAACAGCAGTTTTTTGGTCGGTCCGGGAAGAGCTGGTTCTCCGGATTCCTGCGCCGGCTCCTCGGCAATCGGTTCCGCTTCCTCAGTATCCTGATGCTCCAGCAGTTCGTCCAGGGAAACGCCGAGGGCCTCGGCCAGTTTCAGGCAGTTATCCTTCTTCACCGAAGGGTAGCGCTTATTTTCCCAGCGCGAGATCGTATCGGTCGTCACCTGCACGGCGGTGGCGACATAGAGCTGGGTCAGACCCTTCTGCTCGCGCAGACGCCTGACCTTGCTCCCGTCGATTTTCACCATCATGATGCCGCCGGGCAGCAGTTCTTCTGTCATAGCATCGTCATTGATATCAGAGATGAATCTTCTCCCCCCGCAGCGAATATACCAAGTTCGGGTGCGGCATCAAAGCGATTAATCACAACAGGATGGATGCCGCCGTAGCGGCCCTGGGAGATCTTCATCACGGGTGGGGACTCACCAGTCGAACCGGACCAGGTTGTCGAGGGCATCGGCCTTGACCAGTCTGATTTTGATGATGGAGCCGGGGATCGGTTTGCTGCCGGAGGGGCAGGGCAGATCCACATCCATCAGGATGTCGGTCAGGAGAAGGAAGGTCCGTTTCGGCCCGGATTCGATCACCAGGGCGTCGAACAGCTGGCCCTTGCGGTCTTCCAGGTACTTCAACAGCCAGTAGCGGTGGCGCAGCTGGCGGACATTGTTGGCGGTCGTAACCGTCCGATTGATGACCGAGGTGAAATCCTTGCACATGTCGGCGGAAAAACAGGGTTGCCGGCGACGGACAATGGAGTTGAGCTGATGCTGCATCACGAGGTCGAGCAGGCGGCGGATCGGCGAGGTCACGGTCGTGTAGTGATTGACGCCGAGCCCGCTGTGCAGTCCGGCGGCGGTCAGCAACTCGCCGCGGGGGAGCTGTTTCCGCTGCCGGGTGTTCTGAAACAGGTCATCGTCCTCGCCGTGAACGATGCGGTTCTTCAGCGGGCCCTGGGTCCTGAACAGCCCCGGGACCATCCGGTCGGAGATATAGCGGGCCGCCTCGGTGTTGGCCAGGATCATCATCTCGGAGATCAGCGTCCGCGACGGTGTGTCCGACCTGACGAGACTGACGTGGACCTTGCCGCTGTTGTCGATGAAGATATTGACATCGGGGAAGGGGAGCAGCAGGGCGCCGTTGTCCAGGCGTCGGCGCCGCAGTCGTTGCCGCAACTCGTCAAGCAGCCGCAGTTCCGGGTCACGGTCGATGATCCGGTCGGCCTCTTCGTAGGTGAGCCGGCGGGCGACCCGGATGACCGACGGCATGATCCGCACCCGCAGCACCTCGGCCGTCGGCGACAGCAGGATCATGAAGCTGAAGGCGGCCCTGATCTCGTCCTGGATCAGACTGCAGACTCCCTGCGACAGATGGCGGGGGAGCATCGGGATCTGCCCCTCCGGGAAATAGATCGAGGTGCCGCGCTGCATCGCCTCCTTGAACAGGGCGTCGCCGGGGCGGACGTAGTGGGCGACGTCGGAGATATGGATGCCGATCAGATAGTTGCCGGCCTCTTCCTGGACCGTCAATGCGTCGTCGAAATCAAGGGTGGTGGCGCCGTCGATCGTCAGCGGCGCCAGGTGGGTCAGATCGACCCTGCCGGGATCGTCGAACAGCTCCCGGGGATTGCTCTGCAGGATCGCCTCCGCCTGCTGGCGGGCGGCGAGCGAGAAGCTGACCGGGATGTCGTGGCGCAGCAGCGGCAGGTTTTCGTTTCTGCCCCAGATTCCGGCATTGACGAGGAGATGGAACGGGTCGTGCGGGCCGGTGAGCTGGGCCTCCTTGAGGATGCGGCGGGCCAGGTCGGCCTGACTCGCCTCGGTGCAGAAAAGATAATAATCGCGGATGATGCCAAGGCATTCCTCGAGCCAGGGATCGGGGTGGTATCCCGCCGCCGGGTGACCCATGATCTCGGCGATGGCCCTGGCCCCATTTTTGATCAGTTCTGCTTCCTGGCGTTCCTTCTCGGACTGCTGGCGGATCTGCTGCACCTGCTCCAAGGAGTGGGTCCTGATCACGCCTTCGCGGTATTTGAAAAAAATCCGGTCGGCGAAGATGCAGCGGAGAAAGGCTGCGACATTGTCGTCGGTGGCCGCTGCGCCGAAGGACAGTTCGGCGAGGAAGGCGGGATCGAACGAGGCTCCCTCCTCCTCGGAGACAAGCTCCCAGAGTTCTTCGAGGTTGATTTCCCGCATCAGTGAACTGCGGCGTTCGTGGGCTTCCTTCAGTTCGCCCACCAGGAGTTCGCGATCGGCGATGTTGCCGTAGCTGTGCTCGGAGCAATGAATGATCCGGGAGACCGGAAGGTTGACTTCACGACCGTTCTGGTTGATAAGGTGCACCCGTTTCGACTGGTTCTCGATGACCATGCCGCAGATGAATCTGCCTCCATCAAGATATTCGATGAGTCTTCCGGAGTACGTCATAAGGTCGATTGGTCGGTCCTGTGGGGTCATGGATGTCCGGCTGTGCCGCAATCCTTCGAAAAAGGGTGTGCAGGGACGGCAGGAAGGGTATACTTTTGCGGTTTTGCCAATGGCGGAGGAAGTTAAAAACCGCTTCAGTATAGTGTGAAATCAGGTTTTAGCTACACTATAATAAAATTTTATCGATACTCGAAACTGTCTCCCATGGACTCTACAGCACCGATCAAATCCGGGATGGTCGCCATCGTCGGGCCGCCCAATGTCGGCAAATCGACCCTTCTGAACACCCTCCTCGGCCAGAAAATTTCCATCGTCAGCCCGAAACCCCAGACGACCCGCAATCGCATCCTGGGAGTCGTCAGCCACAGCGACTATCAGATCGTCCTGCTCGACACGCCGGGGCTGCATACCGCCCGGGAACCGTTGAACCGGGAGATGGTGCGGATCGCGATGAACAGCCTGACCGAAGTCGACGCGGTCCTCTTCCTGGTCGATGTCTCCCTGCCGGTGCCGGAAAGGATGAAATCGGAGCGGGACAAGGAGTTTTCGGCCTGGTTCGGCAAGATTGTCTCGCCGGCGATCATGGTTCTCAACAAGATCGATCTCATCGACCGCAAGGAACTGCTGCCGCTCATCGAGAGCTATGCCGCGCTCTACCCGTTCAAGGCCATCGTTCCCGTATCGGCGTTGAACGGCGATGGCTGCGGGGACCTGGTGACGGAGATCCTGAACCTGTTGCCGTTCGGTCCACGCTATTTTCCCGAGGACATGCCGACGGACGCCAGCGAGCGATTCCTGGCCGCCGAGATCATTCGCGAAAAGGTCTTTCTGAAGACGGGACAGGAAATACCCTATGCGACCGCCGTGCTGATCGAATCCTTCAAGGAGGACGAGGCGAAGAAGCTGGTGACGATCCATGCCGCCATCGTCGTCGAAAAGGACTCGCAGAAAGGGATCGTCATCGGTCAAGGCGGGAAAAAGCTGCAGAGCATCGGCACGGCCGCCCGGCGGGAGATCGAGGAGATGGTCGGCTCCAAGGTCATGCTCAAACTGTGGGTCAAGGTCCGGAAGAACTGGTCGCAGGATGAGCGCTTCCTCAAGGAACTGGGCTTCTGAGGCCTCGGCGCATTCCCTGCGGATGTTGACGGGCGCCGGAGGGCGCCGGCGGCTTATCGTCTGGCCTGCAGTTTGCGGTAGGACGAGAACAGATCGAGGCTTTTGAGGATGTTGAGCGCCGTGTTGAGCTGGGGATCGCTTTTGAGTTTCTCCCTGATCTCCGGATCGATCGACATGGCGGGCGGTGTCGGCTCTTTCCGATCATCGATGTGATTGTCGAGGTCGTTTTCCCGGAGGGTTTCGTCGTTGGTGGGGGCATCGTCCTTGGCCGGTTCCTGGGCCGGGACCTCGACGTCGGGGTTGATGCCGAGGGCCTGGATCGAGCGGTTGGCGGGCGTGTAGTATCTGGCCGTGGTCATACGCAGTCCGGCGCCGTCCGGCAGCGGGATGATCGTCTGCACCGACCCTTTGCCGAAGCTCCTGGTACCGACGATGACCCCGCGTTTATGGTCTTGAATGGCCCCGGCGACAATCTCCGAGGCGCTGGCCGACCCTTCGTTGATGAGGATGACGATCGGCATGCCGGCATCGTCGGCGGTGTTGTGGGCCTGGAACACCATGTTCTGGTCTTCCGTTCTCCCCTTCGTCGAGACAATAATGCCCTTCTGCAGGAAGATGTCGCTGATGCTGACGGCCTGATTGAGCAGGCCTCCCGGGTTGTTGCGCAGATCGAGGATCAGTCCCCGGATGTTCTGCTTCTTCTGAAGGCTGAGCAACTCCTTCTTGAAATCCCTGGTCGTGTGGCTTTGAAAGTTGGTGATGCGGAAATAGGCGAAGCCGGGGGTCAGAAACGATGCCTTGACGGAATGGATCGGGATGACATCCCTGACCAGGGCCATCGGCCGCAACTGATTCTCCCCCTCGCGCTGGATGGTGATCTTGACCTTCGACCCCCGCGAGCCGCGCAACCGTTTGATCGCCTCGTCCGAGGTCATGTCCTTGGTCTTCTGCCCATCGATCTCGACAATCAGGTCGTTGGCCTTGATCCCGGCCTCATCGGCCGGTGTGCCCTCGATCGGGCTGACGACCGTGAGAATGCCGTCTTTGATCGTGATCTCGATGCCGATGCCGCTGAATGAGCCGCTGGTTTCTTCCTGCAGGTCCTTGAGTTCTTCCGGCTTGAGGTAGGAGCTGTGGGGGTCGAGAGTCAGCAGCAGGCCCTGGATGGCGCCGTCGATCGCCTTCTGGGTATCGATTTCCTCGACATAGTTTTCCTGCAGGATGCTCAGGACATTGGAGAAAATTTCCAGCTGGCTGTAGGTCTTTTCCCGCTGTTCCTGGGAAATGTCGGCAGAGACGGTTCCGGCGAAGACAAGGAGCAGGGAGCAGAGGACGATGATCGTCCATCCCGAACGGGTAGGTGTTGCCATGTACATCCTTAACGCACTGCGCGTGCGACGTGTGTCAGCAAGAATCGTAACTGTCAGCCAGGGTTGTGTCCTGGAGGTTGCAACTGTCGGGTGTTGAGCCAGAGCATCGGATCGAGCGAATCGGAGCGGTGCCGGATTTCGAAGTACATTCCCTTGTCGATCAGGGTGGCAGTTTCGCCGAGTTCCCCGACGACGGTGCCGGCGTCGACCTCATCTCCCTTGGCGACCAGGATTTTTTCAACCCTCGAAGAAATAGAATAATACTGAAATCCATGATGCACAATAATTGTATTGCCGTAGCCGCGCAAATATCCGGCATGGATGACCGTGCCGGGGAAAACGGCCTTGACCGGAGTGCCGCTCGGGGCCTCGATGGCGATCCCCTCGGATTTTTTCGTGATGCCGAGGGCGTTCGTCGTCGTCTGGTCGAAAGCGGTGATGACCGTTCCCGGGACCGGTGGGGGCAGGGCCCCTTTTCGCTGCCGGAAGCCCTGCTCGCCGGCCTCTTTTTTCTTTTTCAGGGCAAGCAGTGAGGCGGTGAGATCGGTCGCTGCCTGCTCCATTTCCGTGATCGCCTGCCGGTGCAGTTTCGATTGGGTGCGGATATGCTGCAGCAGCTGTTCCTTCTTTTCTTTTGTCGCGTCGATATTGTCCTTTTCGGTTGCGGACTGGGCGATAAAATTGGAAAGGACGCTTTTTTCCAGGACAAGGCTGCGGGTGACCCGTTCAAGGTCGGCGATGCTCTTGCGGTAGGTGGCAACGACGTTCTGGTCGTATTCGATGAGGGTCTGGAATGCATCCTGAAATCGTAGCAGTTCGGGCAGGGTCCGGGCCGAGAAGATGACGTTGAGCAGGCCGATGTTGCCCATTTTATAGTAGGCGCTGATCCGTTTGGCCAGATGGAGCTGGACCTTGCCCTTTTCCGCCCTGACCGCGGACAGTTCCGCCTCTTTCACGGTGATGAGGGCCTGCTGCGAGCTCAGCCTGTCTTCGAGGGTTTTCAGTTTGGCGACCTGCTCGGCCAGGCGACGGTCGAGTTCCTCGAGTTCCTGCAGCAGGCTTTTTTCCTGGTTCGTCGCCTCGAGATACTGTTCCTGCTGGGTTGTGATGCCCTGCTGGAGCCGCTGGATATTGATACGGAAGGTCTCGATACCCTCTTTCGACTTCCGACCCGCCTCCCGGGCGACCGCTCCGGAGAGTGTGGAAAGGAGGGTGAGGATGCAGAGGAGAAGGCATGCAGCCAGCGGCCCTGCCGACCGGAGAGCGGCCGAAGCGCTAGCGGGGCCGGCACCATCGCGCTGCCGAAGGCGAACTTTGTCGATGATCCCCCTGGCCTTCATATCCTCAGGTGTTTCTGGATCGAAGTGAAGCTGCCGACGGTGCAGAGCAGAATGGAGAAGAGAACGATTGCCAGAAAAGTGTGTGCCGGCAGGAACGTGAATTCATAGAGGTTGAACAGTCCCGGTCCCGAGAAACGGCCCTTGATCCAGTCGAAGAGGAGATAGAGCGCCAGCAGGCCGAGGGCCGAACCGAGGAGCCCCTGCGCCAGCCCTTCGAGCAGGAACGGGGTGCGGATATAGTTGTTGGTGGCACCGACAAGTTTCAGGAGTTCCAGTTCCGCCTGCCGGCCGACGATCGTCAGCCTGATCGTGTAGGCCACCATGAACACGGTGGTGAGGATCAGCAGGCTGCCGGAGAGAAAAACGACGATGGACAGAAGATTGGTGAAGGAATAGAAACGTTCGATCCAGTCCTTGCCGTACTGCACCTTAATGGTCCCGGGCAGCTTGGCCAGATAGTCGGAGAACAGTTTGATCTGCTTCAGCCCCCGCAGGGTCTTGAGCGGCACGACCTCGATGGAGGCCGGCAGAAAATCCCTGGGCATGTCTTCGAGCACGTCCCGGTTCCGTGACATCTGTTGCGAGAATCGATCGTAGGCCTCCGTCTTGGAGATGAAATGGATCGCCTCGACCTCGTCGAAACTGGTGATCTTGCGTCGCAACTGCTGCTGCATCTCCGGTCCCGGCTCTTCCTCCAGATAGACGATGAGTCGGAGATCGTCGCCGAGTTTATCGCCGATGGTCAGCATATTGGTATAGACGAGGTAGAAGAAGGCGAAGATCAGCACCGAAAGGGTGACGGTCAGCAGTGTCATCAGCTGCGACGCCCAGGTTTGACGGAAATTTCTGCCGAGCTGCCGGAGAACGGTGAACCAGAAATTCATGCGCTCACTCCCCTCCGTGGATGGTGTGGATTCTACCCTTGTTCAATTCCATGACCCGATGCGGCGTGTTGCGGTAGATCGAGTCGTCGTGGGTGGCGATGATCACCGTCGCCCCGAAATTGTTGTAATTGTTGAGCAGTTTCATGACTCGTGCGGTGGTGATGGCGTCAAGGTTGCCGGTAGGTTCGTCGACCAGGATGAGGGGCGGGGAATTGGCCAACGCCCTGGCGAGGGCGACCCGTTGCTGTTCCCCGCGTGATAGTTCGCCGGTGAAGGTATCGTGCTTGTCGGCAAGATCGAGTTGTTCGAGCAGATCGATGACCCGCTTGCGAATGATATCCGGTTTTTTATAGGACACTTCCATCGAGATCGCGATGTTTTCGGCTGTCGTCCGGTCATCGAGGAGCTTGAAATCCTGGTAGGCGACGCCGATCTTCTGGCGCAGGAGGGCCAGGGCCGAACCCTTCATCGTGTGGATAGGCTGGCCGGCGACCTCGATCAGACCGTTGGTCGGTGTCTCCATGCTGCAGAGAAGTTTGAGCATGGTTGTCTTGCCGGCGCCGCTCATCCCGATAACGAAAAACATCTCCCCTCGTTTGATGGTCAGCGAGACATCTGAGAGTGCCGTGACATCGGGCGGGTAGATCTTCGAGACCTTGATCATCTCGATCATTGTATTCGTTTCGAAATGCTGTGGTATCATACATTCCTGTATCTGTTGAACGTGCCGGAGGACGGCCGTCTGACCGCGACTATCGGTGCACTTTACTAATGTCTGGAATTTATGTCAATTTTAAAGGATTTAGGGCTACCCCCTTTTGATATCGGTGAAAATTCCGGAAAAAATATCTGTTTGTCCAGGTATGACGGCGATTTTCCGATTTTGCCTTGCATCTTGATGTTCAATTGGTAAACTTAACGGCTTCGTAATGGCACGCCGGCGTTCGATCCCCTCGGCGACCGACGGCATGCCTGCCGCAATACTGCTCTTCCAAACCGACGGCGGCCGCCGTTGCGTGACGATAAAGGAGAACGACATGGACTACCGGGCGACACTCAATCTGCCCCAGACATCATTCAACATGAAGGCCAACCTGACCCAGCGCGAGCCGCTCTTTCTCAAGCGCTGGGACAAGGAGGATCTCTATGGCCAGATCCAGGAAAAGGCGGACGGCAAGCCGCTCTACGTCCTCCATGACGGGCCGCCGTATGCCAACGGCCATATCCACCTGGGTACCGCCTTCAACAAGATTCTCAAGGATATCATCCTCAAGTCCAGGCGGATGGCGGGATTCAACGCCCCCTATGTTCCGGGATGGGACTGCCACGGCCTGCCGATCGAGCACAATGTCGATCTCGAACTTGGTGACAAGAAGAACTCCATCCCCAAACTGTCGAAGCGCGCCGCCTGCCGCAAGTACGCCGAAAAGTGGATCAAGACTCAGAAGGCGGAGTTCAAGCGATTGGGGGTCCTGGGAGACTGGGACAAGCCGTATCTGACGATGGATCATGGCTACGAGGCGACGATTGCCCGGGAATTCAATCGCTTCCTGCTCTCGGGGGCAGTCATCCGGAACAAGAAACCGGTCTATTGGTGCGCCACCTGCACGACCGCGCTGGCCGAGGCCGAGGTCGAATACCACGATCACCGTTCGCCCTCGATCTACGTCAAGTTCCCGGTGATGGAGGATTTCTCCGACATCAGCCCGGCCCTGGCCGGAACGAAGGTTTCGGTCGTCATCTGGACGACGACCCCCTGGACCCTGCCGGCCAACCTGGCCGTGGCCTTTCACCCCGATTTCATCTATGCCGCGGTGGCGGTGGAGGGGGAGACCTGGATCCTCGCCCAGGATCGGGTGGCGCCGTTCATGGCCGAGGTCGGCATTGAAAAATACACCATCACCGGGACCTTTTCCGCCCGGGGCCTGGAGAAACGCCGCTGCCGCCACCCCTTCCTCGATCGGGATTCGCTGCTGGTGCTGGCCGACTATGTCACCCTCGACGCCGGTACCGGCTGCGTCCATACCGCCCCCGGCCATGGCGTCGACGACTATCAGACCGGGCTGCGCTACGGGCTCGACATCTTCTCGCCGGTCGACAACGAGGGGGTGTTCACCAGCGACGCCGGTCCCTATGCCGGGCAACGGATCCCGGCCGTCAACAGGGTCATCAACCAGGATCTGCACAACCTCGGCCTGCTGATCCACCAGAGTGACATCAACCACAGCTATCCCCACTGCTGGCGCTGCAAGAAGCCGGTGATGTACCGGGCCACGCCGCAGTGGTTCATCGCGATGGAGATCAACGACCTGCGGGCCAAATCCCTTGATTGTATCAAGCAGGTGACATGGACCCCGTCCTGGGGGATGCAGCGGATCTACTCGATGATCGAGGGGCGGCCCGACTGGTGCCTCTCCCGCCAGCGCAGCTGGGGGGTGCCGATCACCATCGTCAGCTGCGCCGACTGCGGCGAGATCGTGAAGAGCGAGGCCCTGGTGCACAAAATCGATCAGCTGTTCACCGGCGAAGGCGCCGACGCCTGGTTCCGTCACGGCGTCGAAGACTTCCTTGAACCGGGTACGACCTGCGGCAAGTGCGGGGCGACGTCGTTTGTCAAGGAAGAGGATATCCTCGACGTCTGGTTCGATTCCGGGGTCAGCCATGCCGCGGTCTGCGAGGAGCGGGCGGAACTGCGCTCGCCGGCCGATCTCTACCTCGAGGGCAGCGATCAGCATCGGGGCTGGTTCCACAGCGCCCTGCTGACGTCGGTCGGCACCCGCGGCCGGGCCCCGTATCACGGCGTCCTGACCCATGGCTACGTCGTCGACGGCCAGGGCCGGAAGATGTCGAAATCGGTCGGCAACGTCGTCGCCCCGGGTGAGGTCATCGAAAAATTCGGCGCCGAGATCCTGCGGCTGTGGGTCGCCAGCGAGGATTACCGCGACGATGTCAAGGTCTCCGACGAGATCCTGCGCCAGGTCGCCGACGCCTATCGCAAGATCCGCAACACGATCCGCTACATGCTCGGCAATCTCACCGATTTCCAGCCGGACCGGCACCGCCTGGCCCGCCGCGAGTTGCCCGAGCTCGATCGCTGGGCGTTGGCCCGCTACGACGAACTCGCCGCCCGGATCGTCAAGGCCTATGAGAATTTCGAGTTCCATGCCGTCTATCAGGCGTTGAACTATTTCTGCGGCATGACGATGAGCGCCTTTTACCTCGACATCATCAAGGACCGGCTGTATGCCTCCGGCACCGATTCGCACCCGCGGCGGGCCGCCCAGACCGCCCTGTACGAGATCCTGCACGGCATGCTGCGGCTGATGTCGCCGATTCTCAGCTTTACCGCCGCCGAGGCCTGGGAGTCCCTGCATGGCCTGACCGACCGGTCGTCGCTGACGGAGAGCGTGTTCTTCGCCGAATTCCCGGCGGTCAACCCCGAGGTTGCCGACCAGGGGATGGAAAGCCGCTGGACCCGATTGATCCGGCTGCGCGCCGAGATCACCAAGGCCCTCGAGATCGCCCGCCAGGATAAGATCATCGGTCATCCGCTCGAGGCCGAGGTCCAGCTGCAGGTGACGGGCGAACCGGCCGATTTCATCAACCAGGAATGGCAGACGATCAGGGAGATCGCGATCGTCTCGGCCCTGACCCTGAAGGACGACCTGGGCGATGGCGTCTATCGCAGCGACGAGATCGAGGGGCTGGCGATCAAGGTCGTCCAGGCCCCCGGCAGCAAATGCGAGCGCTGCTGGACCAGGTCGACAACGGTCGGCGACGATCCCGGCCATCCGCAGATATGCGACCGTTGCGCGGCGGTGGTGAGGTCGTTGGACCCCAGCCGGGAAGGGCAGGCGTGATCTATACCCTGGTTGTGCTCCTGGCGGTGGTCCTCGATCAGCTGACCAAGCTGTGGATTCTCCGCTCCTTTACGCTGTATGAGTCGCGGGAGATCATTCCGGGCCTGTTCAATCTGGTCTATGTCACCAATACCGGGGCGGCGTTCAGCTTTCTGGCCGATGTCGATTCGCCGTGGCGGCACTATTTCTTCCTCGGGGTCGGCCTGCTCGCCACGATCGGCCTGACCCTCTATTATTACCGGCTGCGGGCCGTTCACCGGGGCTACGCGATCGCCCTCGGCCTGGTCGTCGGCGGCGCCCTCGGCAATCTCATCGACCGCCTGCGCCTCGGGTCGGTCGTCGACTTCCTCGATTTTCACCTGGCCGGCTACCACTGGCCGGCCTTCAATGTCGCCGATTCGGCCATCTGTGTCGGAGCGGTGCTCTTTCTCATCCTCAGTTTTGTCACAGAACACAAAGACAGTAAGGACTAATCCATGAATATAGCGGTACTTTTTCCAGGGCAGGGGTCCCAGTTCATCGGCATGGGCCGTGAATTCATCGACACCGACAGAAGCTGCGCCGAGGTTATGGCGGCGGCGGAAGCGGTCTGCGATTTCCCGTTGCGACGGCTCATGATGGAAGGGCCGATGGAGGAACTGATGCGGGCCGTCTATCTCCAACCGGCCATCACCGTCACCAATCTCATCTGCTGGACCGCGCTGAAAAACGCCCTGGGCGATGCTCTGCCGGTTCGCTGCTTCGCCGGGCACAGCCTCGGCGAATACTCGGCGCTCTGCGCCTCCGGGACGACAGGCATGGAAGACACCATCCGGATGGTGGCCAAGCGCGGCGAGTTGATGGAGCGCGAGGGGGTGAAACATCCCGGCGGGATGCGGGCGGTCATCGGCCTCGACATCGGCGAGATCGAGACCCTGGTCGCTGGCTACAGCGGCAGCGGGGTCGTGACCGCCGCCAACCACAATACTCCGCAGCAGGTCGTCATCTCCGGCACGATGGAGGCCATGGACGCCGTCGGGGCCCAGGCCGAGGCCAGGGGTGCCAAGGTTGTCGCCCTCAACGTCAGCGTCGCCAACCACAGTCCGCTGGTGGCCGCCGCCGTGCCCGACTTTACCGGCTTCATCGCCGACATCGTCTTCAATACCCCGCAGATCCCGGTTTATTTCAACGTCTCGGCCAGAAAAGAAACGGAACCGGCGGTCATCCGGACGCTGATGGCGCAACAGATTGCGGCGAAGGTCAGGTGGTATGAGATCATCAGCGCGATGATCGCCGACGGGATCGACACCTTTATCGAGGTCGGACCGAAAACCGTGCTCAAGGGGATGATGCGCAAGATCGTCCCGGCCGGGGTCAAGGTCACTGCCCTGCAGTTCGATACCCCCGAAGCGCTGGCCGGCTGTCTGGAAAAACTGGCGTGATCCTGTCGCCGCAGCGGTTGCGGGACGGCACGAAATTGAGGTTTGAACGAAGAGGGACGATGCGGTATGAAGAAAGACTGTCTGCACTGTAAACATTACCGGCTTGACGATATCGCTTCAGGCGTCTGCCGCTTGAACAAAGATGTGGTCTACCCGCGCAAACGAAATGAGGATGTCTGTCCATCCTGGCGTGACTGCGGCCAGCAGTATTACATCAGGCTGGGGTGGATCAAGGCGAAAAAGGAGGCGGCGACCTCCGCCGCCTAGGCAATGATGGCGGGTGACGGCGAGGGGATCAGAGCGGCATTTTGGTGATCCGTACCACCCGGTTGCGGTCAACCTGGACCTTGACGCCGGAATCATCGGCGATCGTGACGGTCTCCCCGTCGACGCTGATGTCTTTGCCTTCGATCCTGCCGCCGTCAGTCAACTCAACGGTATAGAGAAAGGCGGCGGCGTTGGCCGTCGCGGCCGCGGTGATTCCCTCAGGCGATGCGGCGGGTCGGTCCTGCCCCGAGAAGATATCCTTGAAAAACGGGATGATGGCATCACTGTCGATCCCGTCGGCAAAATGGGTCCTGACCCCGTGCCGTACCGTTGCGGCGACGTGCCCGGCGGCGTCATGGATGGGATCACGGAAGGAGTACAGCCCGGTTCCGGCGATGATTGCCAGGGTGATCCCGGCAAGGAGCAGGATGATCCGCGATCTCAACCGCTTTCTCCTCTGAATCAGGTCGTTGTCAGCGTTATCGTGGTTGTCGAATCGTACCAGTCCGGCCATAGAAGGTGGGGGATGTGACATGGGAGTGCCGTGGCCTGCCACTGCCGCCGCCATGTTCGTTTATTGTTCAAAATCGTTACAGTGAGAGATTAGCTTTTTTGCTCGGTTTTGTGCAGTGAAAAGATAGGGGGCCGGCGATTGACGTCGAGCCCCGGTCGAGGAGGAGGAGATGAAGCATCTGCCGCGGATAACCCTGCTGTTGTGGGGACTGATGATTGCCGGCTATATCCTTCTGCCGCAGGTCGTCCTGAGGGATGTGGTGCAATACCCGCTGGTCGTTCTCCTGTCAATCCTGCTGCCCATCGGTCTCTGGCTCAGCGCTCAGGATGGGCGGAAACTGGGGGCGATGGCTCTGGCAGGGGTATTTGTCGTCAATGTGACGCTGCTGGTATTCGTTCTGGAACGGAATTACTCTTCCTGGAAGAACCTTGAGCGTGCCGCCGGCAAGGGGGTTGTTCCGGCAATCGTGGGGTTGTTGGCCGGGGAGAAGGATGCGACAAAAAGCCGGATTGCCGCCCGTTATATTTACCACCACCATTCGATAAAGGTGCCGTACAAGACCGGTGATGAAGGGTTTGCGGTCTATGTGCCGAGCGAGCAGGACAAAAAGATCTACCGGCAACAATTTTCGCAGGGCGTCGAGATCGATGTCGCCCGGATGAACGGGGAAAGCCAACTGCTGACAACCTTTCTGCTGCTCGCCCTCCATGTCGGTATCTTCGTCCTCCTGCTGCTCTTCCTGCTGCTGTATGAGCAGAAGGCACACCCTTCGCCGGTGCGGACTGCAGATCCCTCGTAGACCTACCTCGAGCGAAAATTTCAGTTCTTCAGCAGGTCTTCATTCGGTTTTCTGTAATATTTGGGGTTTGTCGATTCGGTGGAGGGGCTCTTGTCCTGCAGTTTGTCGACGATTTCGCGCGGCAGGGTCACGATGCTTCTGCCGGTCAGATAGTGATAGCCGTACGCGATCCCAAACAGTATCAACAGGTAGATGGCGATTTTTTTTAGCAGATTGATCATGTCATCCCTCAGCAGATAGCGTGTCTTTTTTGGGGGGCTTGTCCCGAGCCGTTGTATAAAAATAACCGTAACGGTGGAGTGTCGATACCGGCATAAGGGGCCGTAACGAAATGTGTGAAGATGTAATGGTTATTTCGTAACGGCCCCTAATCTTTGCTCGTCGATCGTATTAACCATATATATGATTGAATTTCCACTGCAATGTAGATAGCCTTCCTGCCTGTACGGTGAAATCCCTGCTCTCGTCGATCAATCGTGATTGAGCAGCCAATGGAGAACCAATGAACGAACAGGAATTCCTCCATAATATGGAGACGGCGCAAGCGCTGGTCCTGCAAGGGAACAAGGCCTTGTTTATCAAAGGATACCTGCGGGGTCTGCAGCGGCATTACCATGGGGAGACCTTCGGCTACCCCGGGGAGCACGAGCAGTTCCAGCGCCTGGCTGTTGATGAGGACGAGAGCCGATCAGCGCTCGGTCTGGGGTACATGGCCGGTCTCAACGGGACGAAAATCGAAGATCTCGTCAGGGATTGACCCGGCACCGTCCGGTTCAGCGGCTGCAGGACGCAGCCGCTGAACCGGTTGTTGTTTGGATGTCTTCGTGATGCCCTTGCAGGCACCTGCGCTGACGATCAGGTTTCGATCAGGCGAGGTCGAAACGGTCGAGGTTCATGACCTTGTCCCAGACGGCGACAAAGTCGTCCAGAAACTTCTCCTGCGCGTCCTCACAGCCGTAGACTTCCGCCAGGGCACGGAGCTGGGAATTGGAACCGAAGACGAGATCGACACGGGTGGCTGTCCACTTCAGTTCCCCGCTGGCGCGGTCGCGGCCCTCGAATTCATTGCCGTCTTCCGCGGTTGCCTTCCACACGGTGCCCATATCGAGCAGATTGACGAAGAAATCGTTGGTCAGCGTCTCCGGTCGCCTGGTGAACACCCCATGCCGGGATTGGCCGAAGTTGGCGTTGAGAACGCGCATCCCGCCGACAAGGACCGTCATTTCCGGAGCGGTCAGGGTCAGCAATTGCGCCTTGTCAACCAGCAGTTCCTCTGCCGTTACACTGTACTTGCCTTTGAGGTAGTTGCGGAAACCGTCGCCGGCAGGTTCGAGAACGGTGAAGGATGCTGCGTCGGTCTGCTCCGGCGAGGCATCGGTACGGCCGGGCGAGAAGGGGACGGTTACCTCGTGGCCGGCATTCTTCGCCGCCTGCTCGACCCCGGCACAGCCGCCGAGAACGATGATGTCGGCGAGCGACACGCGTTTGCCGCCTGACTGGGCGTCGTTGAATGCCTTGCGGACTCCTTCGAGGGCCTGCAGCACGATCTGCAGCTGCGCCGGCTGGTTGACTTCCCAATCCTTCTGCGGGGCGAGGCGGATACGCGCCCCATTGGCGCCGCCGCGCTTGTCGGAGCCGCGGAAGGTCGATGCCGACGCCCAGGCGGTCGCGACCAGCTGGGAGACGGACAGGCCGGCGGCCAGGATCGCGGTCTTGAGAGCGGCGATATCCTGGGCGTCGATCAGCTGGTGATCGACGGCCGGCACCGGATCCTGCCAGATCAGATCCTCGGCCGGGACCTCCGGGCCGAGATAGCGCGAGCGGGGGCCCATGTCCCGGTGGGTCAGTTTGAACCAGGCCCGGGCGAAGGCGTCGGCGAACTCTTCGGGATTGGCGAGATAGCGCCGGGAGATCGGCTCGTAGATCGGATCGAAGCGCAGCGACAGGTCGGCCGTCGTCATCATCGGCCGGAGCTTCTTCGCCGGGTCGTGGGCGTCGACGACCATGTCCTCTTCGTCGACATCCTTGGCCAGCCACTGGTTCGCTCCGGCCGGGCTCTTGACCAGTTCCCATTCGTACTTGAACAGCACCTTCAGATAGCCCATGTCCCAGGTCGTCGGGTTCGGCTTCCAGGCGCCTTCGATGCCGCTGCTGATGGTATCGCCGCCGGCGCCGCTGCCGAAGCTGCTCTTCCACCCGAGTCCCATCTCTTCGAGGGGTGCCGATTCCGGTTCCGGACCGACATGCGATGCCGGACCGGCGCCATGGCACTTGCCGAAGGTGTGGCCGCCGGCGACCAGGGCAACGGTCTCCTCGTCGTTCATGGCCATCCGGGCAAAGGTCTCGCGCACGTCACGGCCGGAGAGTACCGGATCCGGGTTGCCGTCCGGGCCTTCCGGGTTGACGTAGATCAGGCCCATCTGCACGGCGGCCAGCGGGTTTTCGAGATCGCGCTCGCCGGAGTAACGGCTCTTGGGCTTGTCGCTCGTCGCCAGCCATTCTTCTTCGGAACCCCAGTAGATGTCCTCTTCCGGCTCCCAGACGTCCTCGCGCCCGCCGCCGAAGCCGAAGGTCTTGAATCCCATCGATTCAAGGGCGCAGTTGCCGGTGAGGATCAACAGGTCGGCCCAGGATAACTTTCTTCCGTATTTTTTCTTGATCGGCCACAGCAGACGGCGCGCCTTGTCGAGGTTGACGTTGTCCGGCCAGCTGTTGAGCGGGGCGAAGCGCTGCGATCCGGAGCCGGCGCCGCCGCGACCGTCACCCAGCCGGTAGGTCCCGGCGCTGTGCCAGGCCATGCGGATGAAGAGTCCGCCGTAATGGCCCCAGTCAGCCGGCCACCAGTCCTGTGAATTCGTCATCAGCGCGTAGAGATCCTGCTTTACCGCCGCCAGATCAAGCTTCTTGAATTCCTCGGCGTAATTGAAATCCTTTCCCATGGGGTTGGATTTGCAGGAATGCTGGTGCAGCATGCCGAGGTTCAGCTGGTTCGGCCACCAGTCTTTGTTCTTTGTGCCGCTGCGGGCGGCGTGGCCGGCGGATTTGCCTGTGACGGGACATTTGCTGACTTCACTCATGTGCTTCTCCCTTGCTTTGAGGTTGTGATGTGGATGACTGATTGGATGCAGTCAGGCGACCGAGGTGCCTCTGTTGTATGGACTGTGACCAGCCAAAAATCCGGATCTGCCGGGTAGTTCCATTGATGGCCCGGCCTTCTCCCGATCTGCAGCGTTCCCTCCGGTGGGTTGTAAATTTTCAAATGACAGGGCATCGAGCCCCCAACTGCTTCGGTAAAAAAAATGCACTCCGGTCGATTCTTGCCGGGCTGTCGACGTTTACCGGGATGTTGCGATACTGATCAGCACATGTTGCCACGAATGGATGAGGTACTTGAAGCGAGAATTCGAAATTAATCCGTATGTTGTCATCCATGTTGCTGAATATGCCGAGATAAGATGAAACCGTATCGGTGAGCAAAAAAACACCTCACCTTCACTTGTGCATCAGACAGGCTGTGCAGAGGCCGTGCAGTTCCAGATGCCGGGATCGCACCTGGCCGATGCCGGAAATCTCTTCGGGCAAGGCGGTCCTGTCAAAATCGGGCCAATAGATATCATCAACTTTACGGCAGTGATCACAGATAAAGTGGTGGTGGGGAGCAAGGTTGGTATCGAAGAGATTCACGGTTGTTGGCCAGGTGCAGTTTCCTGGCTATCCCGAGTTCATCGAATGTGGCCAGGGTCCTGTAGACCGTGTCTATCGCGACAGTCGGCATCTTCTTCTGCAATCGTCTGTGAATATCTTCTGCCGAAGGGTGATCCTGGGCGGTCATCAACTCTTTGAATATTTCAAGGCGCTGGTGAGTGAGCTTGATTCCAGCACCTTCACAGATTCGTCTGATGTGCTCAAGATCCTGGTTGTTGAGTCCGGCGTTGGTCATATCAATTCCAGTATTAAGAACTATTCTTACCAAAGACTATAGAAGTAATGTGCGGCTGTCAAGGGATATTGGGGGAATTTGGATAAAAGCAGGTGAGTCTTGACTTTGGATGATGCCGCAACGGCTATCGTAAATATTAGAAAATACAGGGAGTTATGCTCAGATTCCTTGTAATTTTTCTCGTCAAATTACAAGGGAGCCTGTGGTCCTGAATCTCGGGACCAACGTGGAGGATTCGAGTACGTGTCGACGATAGGGCTGTGCCGCGGGGGAACCGAGTCGGCAACAGCCCATGAGCCAGGCGGCTCAATCCTCAAATCGCCCTTTGCGCTTCTGTTGCGCCGCCGACATCGCCTCGGCGAGGTCGGAAGAAAACAATATGGCTGCATTCTTGGCCGAGACGTACGAAAGGCCTTCTGCAACCGAGTGATCCCGGCTGTAGTTGAGCGTGTCCTTGATGCCGCGAATGGTCAGCGGCGACTTGCTCGCAATCTCGGCGGCCGTTTTCAGGACAGCCGTCATAAGGCTCTCCTTGTCCGTAAAGACCTGGTTCACAAGCTTCATCGCATGGGCTTCTTTGCCGTCGAAATCTCTGCCTGTAAATGCAAGTTCCCGTGCGAGCCCTTCGCCTATGATCCTTGGAAGCCGCTGGAGCGTACCGACGTCCGCCACGATCGCCAGATCTACCTCTTTTACCGAAAACCTCGCGTCTATGGTGGCATATCGCATGTCGCAGGCGGTGGCCAGATCGATCCCCGCCCCCATGCATGCGCCATGTATTGCGGCAAGAATCGGCTTTCTGCACGACTCTGCGGCGCTTATGGTCTCTTGAAGTTCAACGATGATTTCCCGCAGACGTTCCTGTCTCCTGCCCTCGGACAGGCCGGTAATCTCAGATTTGATTGCAGCGAGCATCTCCAGGTCGATTCCGGCCGTGAAATGCTTGCCCTGGCCGCTCAGCACCCCGACACGCGCGCGGCTGGTGCTTAGCCAGGCGAAAGCCGATCTCAAGTCCTTCCACATCGCCCCGTTCATCGCGTTCGCTTTATCCGCTCGATTTAATTCAATATGGACGACACCATCCGTTTCGCTGATGGCTAAGGTCTCGAAGTTCATGCTGATCTCCTGTGGTAGAAGCAGGCTGAAACGTTCGCGTTGAGAGGCGTGGCGCAGTTTGGCGCGTCCGTTCTCCTACGCGTGGTGGCATTTTCTTCCTCCATTCTTTCAATGGCTTTCAAAACTTGTTTGATCTGATAGATTTTAGCTTTTCCTTTGCTGTTTTGAATGTTTACTCGCGGATAGAAAAGCCGGGAGGTTCACCCCGCTGAAGGGCCAAACTCTAAGAGGAAAGTGCGATCTTATATGCTCTGCCATGCATTGAACTCGACCGGGTGAGCGAATCGGTAGGCGCGATTTGAGAACTATCTCCTTTCAGGTACTATTTGCAGTTGCCACCTCCTTGCTGTCAAAGAGCTGCTGGTATACTTCATGCGACTGCGTTCCGATGTTCTTTGGGAACCGCCTGGTGCGGACCCGCATGCAAAGTAGTGTGGGGGGCTGCAGGAGAAAATCCCGCGGATACCCGATTCGACAAATATTTAGTTTTGCTAGGCAGGATTTGGGCTTACATGGATAGTTGGAGGAATGTATTTTTTAACCTCTCTTTCTATTTCTTTTCCTGCCTTTTCTTGTGCTATTTTCATATTAAATCTCATCTGGAGATTTAACCAGAATTCAGGTTCAATATTGAAGTATTTACCTAGCCGTAATGCCGTGTCTGAAGTTATTTCACGTTTGCTATTTATTATCTGATTTATGCGATTTGGAGGCACATTTATATCTCTGGCAAGTTGAGCTTGAGAGATCTCCATCGGTTTAAGAAATTCTTCCATAAGAATGTCGCCTGGTGTTATTGGAGGTAGTTTTTTATCCATTATTTTCACCTCAATGATAACTACAATTTCAACATCATATGTGTTTCCTTCTTCCCATTTGAAACAAATACGCCATTGTGAGTCTATTCGTATGCTGTACTGCTCTTTTCTATCGCCCTTTAATGCTTCTAAATGATTTACCGGCGGCACTTTTAAGCCATCCAGTGAGATGGTTGCATTAAGCATTTCTAGCTTAATACGTGCTTTTTTAGAAATACTTCTGAAGCTCTTGACATCTATGTCGTTGAAGAGTTTCTCAGTATCTTTGCATCTAAAGGTCTTTATCACTCCTATGCTATATTAGGCATGACGTAATGAGTCAATTTTTTCTTTTGAGTCGAATTCCGCCTTAAGCAGCGCGCCGTGGTCTGGCGCGTCTCGTCGGCTTGAAGGCACAGTTGGGCACCTTACGGTTTGATACGTCTATATACAGCATTATTTTTGTCTCCACGCTCACGAAGATAGATGCGATCTCCATGAAACTGAACGACCCTAAACGCGAAGCTCATTGTTTTTACTTTTGGATGCCGGATGAAGATTGTGCAGTTATCAATCTCCCACGTACCACCCGATATTTCGGGTCTTTGATGAAGCCAGGAGTTAAACTCCCGTTCCGATCCCGAATATTCAAAAGCCATTTCTTCGAAAAAACCCCCGGACACGTTTTCCCAGGCCCCATTTAATGTCTTCTCAGATATTGGACAAGTTGAGCCCGTTTGAGGTGATTTCGATTGCGGCGAAGCAAGTTGATTTATCCGTTTTTCATAAGCTTCGACAAGGCAAGATTTTGAGGTGCAGTTATTTCTGATATCTCGAAGCCATTCTTTCTGCTCCTTCTGAATTTCCGCCTTCTTGGCGGTTTCTGATATCGCAGTCTTGTACGTCTGAGCCAGCTTGTCGTCAAGCTCTGACAAAGCAGTGTCGGTGCAGATTATTTTTTCCTGAACTGTGCTCGCTTTCGAGCAATCAAAGCTTGCTGCGAATGAAGCACCGGGAAGCACCGCGACTAGCAATAGCAAAATATAGGATGAGAATGTCATCTTGGATGCCCAACGAAAAAATCAGCCGGAGCGCAGCGATCGGCTGGATTGACTTGTTTCGGATTCTTTATTTCTCCGATTTTTCCAAAAGCATTTTGATTGCATTTTCCAATGCGCCGTTGAATTCTGCCGGACGATCCATCATTAAGAAATGGTCCGCTTTCTTTATGACAAGAGCATCGTAAGAAAACATGTGTCGCCTGTTGGCCTCATAGTTAATGGGCCACAGATCTCCATTCACGGTGATGACGGGAATGCGGATTTTTTCAAATACTTTCGCTGCTTCACCGGTGATGAATTGTGCCATCATCTCGTTCATTGCACTTAAGGCAACACTGGGAGGCGCAGCCGAAACATCGGAAAGAATCCACTCGCGGAGTTGAGGATCGGTTTGAGGCAAAATCATCGTCTCGATGAACTGCCTGCTTCCGGCTCGAAAATCCTTCTCCAGAGGGGCGGTCATCTTCTTCAGCTCTTCGGAAGTCAACGGGTATTCGATGTTGTCAAGCGTATCGATACCGATCAAACCAATCACGCGATTCGGCATGAGTCGAGCAGCCTCTGCAATCACCGAGCCGCCCATGGAATGACCGATCAAAATGACGCGAGGGCTGCCAACAGCTTCTGTCACGGCCCGCACATCCTCTCCAAAAGCGCCCATGGTATACTTTGTACGTGACATCCCCGAGTGACCGTGACCGGCCAGGTCAAGAATGACGACGCGATGTTTTTTTGAGAAATGCGGCACCTGGGCACGCCAGTAGCGGGCATCACAACTCCAGCCATGCACGAACACCAGAGCCGGTTCTCCGGCGCCATAGATCTCATACGAAACAGGGGTGCCATCTTTGGAAAAGGCAACCTGGGGCCATTGGGTCTTTGCGTGAACATTTCCAACGGCAAGCAGAAGCAACACCAGGGAACCGGTCAGGGTCAGCAATAAATTTGCCGTTGTCTTGCATTTAATATGGATGTTGACTCGAACATCATTTGATTTTACTGCCATTGTCTTTATCCTATTTTCCCCGAACGATTAAACTCACCCGCCCGCGCCAGCACGAAACTTGAAAACACGAAACAGCTTGCGGCGCGGGTCGGGAGGAGCGCATGGTTAGGCAAATAATATTACGCAAACGGAGCGGTTCGTTCCTCACCGCTTCCTACGGCCCTGCGCACAAGTTTCTGTACCCTTTTCATCGAGTTCTTAGTTGTAGAACGAACGCCAAGGTTTCCAGTTGCCACTTTCATAGCTGGTGACGTAGATATTGCCCTGATCATCCAGCGCGAATACCACCGGGATGGTGACGGATGTGCTTTCACGCCAACGGCTTGCACTAAGCGAGATAATTCCGTCAAGCCTTGGTGGCGATGCCGCCTTTGGTGCGTAGAGCGGCACGGCCCAGGAACTCCATGCGTTCCAGCTTGAACTGGGTGACGATCCCTGGCTGGACCGGGACCAGCTGTCACCATTGCTGTCAACGGCAAAGACTTGCACATAGCCGTCTTTCGTCCAGCCTGCACTGACGTCAACAAGATTTGCTACCGGGCTGCTGTTGAATACACTCGGCGTGGACCAGGTTGCATCGGCTGTGGTCGCGCTTTGCCAGGTGCTGCGCAGGTCGCCGGAGGTGGTCAGGACGAATACGTTTTGGCCGCCGTCGGCATGGCGGGTTGCTGAGACTCGCCTTACATCGACACCAGTGTTGATGGTCGACCACGTTCCAAGAGATACACCACTGGTAGTGACCGAGACACGGCTGGTGTAGAGCTTGGAGTCGCTGCCGATCAGATAGAGCTGCGGCACACCGTTTTTGTCCGGGGCGGCGGAGATGTCGCGGATGGAGGTGATGCCGCTTGGGCCGGAAACAGCTTTCCAGCCTTTCCATGTGCCCCCGCTGACGTAGTTCACCGATATCGAGCTGCTTGTACCTGCAACAAACAACATAGGCTTGCCATTGGTCTGCTCGATTGCCGCAATGGCGCCAGGGTTGCTCACTCCGCCGAGATCACGGAAGTAGGTAAACGTTCCCGTGGATGACGTGTCGCTACGATAACGACTGACTACTTTCGACAGGTCGCTGTCGATGGCAAATACCTGGGTGCGCTTTGAGTTGGTATCGTTGGCGGATACGGCAACGTCAGCGGCATAACGCGGGGCATGCTGAAAGCGTGTTGCATTCCAGAAACCGCCGCCACCGCTGATGGTACCGGCGAGTTTCCAGTCTGGCGAAGTTACACTGCCGGTGTTCCAGACTACCGGCGAGCCCGAGTTGCCACCCTGGATTAGGCAACTGAAGTTATCCAGCTGCACGAAGCCGTCGTTTTCCTCAATCGCCAGACAGCGTGGATCGACGAAGGCCGGAATCCACCAGCAGTTACTGCCGAAGTTGGCGCAGTAACCTCCCGGTGACGGTTGCGGATAGGAAGCCGCACCTTGCGGATAGGTGGCAGCATCACGCGCATATCCGGCAAAACGGACAAATTCGGGATAGCGCCAATGCTCCATCGGCTGCATAACCAGTGACGGAAAATTGGTTACAGCACTTGCGAGGTGCCCAATTCCCCAGTCCGCCGGAGCATCCGAACCATCTTGAACCCGGCTACCGACGATGACCCTGTCTATCTGCACCCGTGGCGGGTTTGCGCGCGATGGGTGGTAGTTCGGGAAGAACACCAGGCCACGTTGCCAGCCACCTTGCAAGTAGGGCGTACCGTTTGATTCATGACCATCGTAATCGAAGGTGAAACAGTGCGAAGCTGCGACGATGTGCCGGCTGTCGATGAGCGTCGATGTGCAGCCGTTATCCAGAAATCCCACCGCTCCCCATGGGCGGTCTGTGGTCATGGGCATGACGTCCCGATGCTCGGCATCGAACGGATTGGTTTTGGTAATGAGTAGCGGTTCAAGAACCGCCGGGATCGAACCGGCAAGTTGATCAGCCCGGCATATCCCTGCCATAATGAACGTGCCAGCAAACAGCAGTGCAATGAGCGATTGCATCTGCCAGCCACGTTGCTGGTTGCAACTGCTCAGATGCGGGGTCATTTACTTGACTCCCACAGAGAGCAACCGGCGGCAATCGTTTTGTGCACAACCGAATGCCGTGCCGCTTGTGTCCGTCGTATCGTAGCCGATCACCAGGGATCTTCCGGCAATGTGGCCTGCCAGCAATGTGGAGAGGATACGCGCAGCGTTTTCGTTATTGGCCGTGGGGACAGCGAAAAAGATTATGCCGCCACTGGCCGCGGTGCTGCAGCGGACATGTACACGTTCGGGGAACGTGGTGACATCAACAGATTTGCATGAGTACGTCGTCTGCCCGGCCAAGGCGATTGTGGGTAGCCAGGGAAGCAGTGAAAAGGTGGCGGCAAAGATAAACACCAGGGCGGAACTTCTGTTGCGGGATTTCATGGTTTTCTCCTCCTTTTTGGATTGATGAGGGGGATACGCTAAGGGGATCGCCCCCCCAATAAGTAACCTTACCTTCGCGGTCTAACGTTGCCAAAAACCTGCCGGGCAACAGCAAGCGAAGCGCGGCTGTTGACCGGTCGGGTTGATTGGCTTGTTGGACGAAGCCGCTACGCGGCAAACGAACTCCGAGCGAGCCTGTTTTTCAACAATTAACATGTTGTAATCTCACGGCATACGGTAATAGGTAGTGAACGGCCGGGCAAGGGCTCTGCCGCCCACTTCAACCATTACCAAGGAGGTTACAATGAACACAACCATGCCGCAAGATTCCCATTTCAACAAGCAATACCGGCAACATCTGCAATGTCTCAAGCTGGGCGGTTTACAGCCAAAGACCATCGACGCCTACGCCAGGGCGATCCGGCGTATCGGCAACTATTTCGATTGCAGGATTGACAACCTCAACTCCAGTCAGTTGCTGGATTATTTCACGGAACTTCTGAATACCCATTCCTGGAGCGCGGTCAAACTCGACCTCTACGGCCTGAAGTTCTTCTACTCCGGGGTGCTGAACAAACCCTGGGAGGATATCCCCCTGATCAAGCCTCCCAAGACATCGAGAATCCCGGATATCCTGTCTGTCGAGCAGATGGGGCAGTTATTTGCCGCAACCACCATCTTGAGCTACAAGGTCTTCTTCTTTACCTGCTACAGCATGGGCCTGCGCCTGGGTGAAGGCATCCAGCTCACCGTCGGTGATATCGATGCGGGCAGGATGCGGGTCCATATTCGTGACGCCAAGGGCAACAAAGACCGGCTGGTGCCGCTGCCCGACAAAACCCTGTGCGTGCTGAGGGAGTTCTGGGCTGTGCACAAGCATCCCAATTTTCTCTTTCCGAGCAGAAAAAGGGGACTGAAAAACGCCCATCTGGTCGATCTACCCCTGGATAGAGGCGGCATTCAAACCGCCATGCAGGCCGTGGTCAGACAGCTTGGCATAAAAAAAAATCTCATGCCATTCCCTGCGTCACAGCTACGCCACCCACATGCTGGAGGCCGGGGTTGATCTGCTTGAACTGCAACAGATCCTTGGCCATGTCAGCATCCTGACCACCTCCAGATACACCCATCTGACCACCAAAACAGCCAGTAATGCCAGGCTGGCCGTTAACACCCTGATCAACTCCCTGGATATCGCATGGGGAGGGCGCAAATGATGCTGCTCGCAACGATCATCAAGCAATTCTCCGACAGTTTTCAGCGCCGCTATGCAAAAAATCTTCTGCCGGGCCATAGCAAAGCCCTGGAGTCCATGGCCGGATGCAGACGTGAACATGGCCCGCACATGCTGGCTCAATGCTCGAATCACCAGTGTGATGCAAAGACTTACATCCCCCATTCCTGTGGCCACAGAAACTGCCCCCATTGCCAGAACCACGAGAGTTAGCAATGGATCGAAAAGCAGCTGAGTAAACGGCTGCCGTGCCGATACTACCTGATCACCTTCACGCTGCCTGAGCAACTCCGGGATCTGGCCTGGAAAAACCAGAAGACCGTCTACTCCCTGATGTTTGCCAGGGTGCAGGATCTGCTGAAATCATTTACCAAAAATGACAAGAAACTCGGCGGCTCGCCGGGATTCACCGCTATCCTGCATACCCAAACCAGAAGCCTCGACTACCATCCCCATATTCATGTGGTCATGCCGGGGGCGAGCATCAACCTGCAAACGACTCTGTGGAAAGTGAAATCTCCGGGCTATCTCTTCAGTCACAAGGCACTGGCCAAGGTCTTCAGGGCAATACTCCTCCAGGCTTTGGTGGAAAACAAACTGCTCATCCCCCATGATTGTCCCAAACAGTGGGTGGTCGACTGCAAGGATGTGGGCAATGGTGATAAGGCGCTTATCTATCTCGGCCGCTATCTGTACAGGGGTGTCATCCGGGAAAAAGACATCCTGCACTGCGGGGACGGCATGGTCACTTACCGTTATCGCCATGCCAAAAGCGATGAAGACCGGACGAGAACGGTGACCGGCGAGTATTTCCTCTACCTGCTGATGCTCCATGTGTTGCCAAGAGGATTTCGCAGGACCAGGTGATATGGTTTTCTCCATCCATGCAGCAAGAAGCTCATCAGATTTCTCCAGATGGTGTTGCGCGTCGCTTCTTGGCGCAGCCTTGTCCGCAATTTAAAGGAACGGGCGGCAATCATCTGCCCGGCCTGCGGGGCCGCAATGGTGATCGTTGCAACCATGATAGCCAGGCCGCCAGCCAATCCCGCTGGATTACACCGGTAGGTCAGCGGAGAGGTATGGGTATGTAAACTGCAATCAACAGCGTGGTACTCTCGCAACAGCCGGATTCTACCGGCACAGGACACTTGCGTCCAAAAAACGGCAAAAATCAGCATGTAAGAGCGCTATGTAGCAACAAATTCCTCTTCGAAGATCATCTCGCCATCTATTCTGCTCGAGACAGTAGCCCACCGACCTGATTTAGCGACCACCTGCCAAAAAGCTCTTTTCTATATGAGACCACCGGGCTTGTCCAACAAACGGTTCAGATTGTGGTTCGCTTTGCTCTCACAATCTAACCTTATTCGTTAGGCGGCATCCGGGTCTCAGCGGAATAGAGAGTACGGGTTCGTCAGTGCGCGCAAGTAGGACGATTTCTACTCACCGATCACACATCATTCTCCTCAATCAACTGCCCGATCGATTGAAGCCTGTCGTAAGCAACTATGACTCGACTGCCTCGCGCATCCTCGCGTAGCCTGAGCATCTCTTCTTCGCGCTCAGCCTCGTTAGTAATATCAACGAACGCCGTGACAAAGCGCTCCCTTGAATCAGACTTCACTGCCAACCAGATATCTCCATCAAGATAGCGTACGGGCTGGTCCACGAGCTTCTGAACCTTGGTGCCAGGGCTACCGACTTCAAGAGCGTATGCATCTTGACATAAGTCATCGATTACGAACGCCGGAAGTATCTCATCAATTCCCTGTCGACTAAAGAAGCGCCGGATGTAATTGTTGTCGAGCAGAAAAAGCCGACCTGTCACAATGGCCTCAATGCAACCGCTACCCTGATTGTCCAAAAAAGCGGGGAGGAGTTCTTGCTCGTAGTACTCGGGCAAAACGAAAATGGGTATGGAATTGCGCACAATGCTTTCATAGAGGCCCAGCAAGCGCTTTCTGTTGTCTTTTCGGACCTCGCGATGCACCATCTGGCCGGCAGAGATCGACATGCAGGCGTTTATGGTCAATCGCTTCCGTTCGCCGAACTTACGGTCTGTTTCGATCGCCTTTCTGAACTCTCGGTGCAAGAGTCTCTTTGCGCGCGGCGGTCCCATGAGCATCGGCGCGAACTGCGACAGAGTCCCCTGAACTGTTACAAGGTCGAGTTCCTCCAGGAGAGTGGACTTGGCCTTCCAGAACGCGCTCACTGTGCGAAACTGAGTAGCTTGGGGTTGCCGATGGAGAACCAACTCGCTTAGCTGAACATCACCCGAACTCACAACCTCCTCGACCTCGTTGAGCGCCTGCATCACTGGGCGCGTCCCCTGGATGCACTCGATCTTCAATCGTATCTGCTTCGCTACGCTCTCCCAGGCGGCCGATCCCAGCCGAGATTGTGCTATGGACTTGCCATTGACTGTAACGGCCTGGAGTTGTCCAAGCCAGTGCGACCCGATGTCGAACGACTCAACTAAGACCGGCAGCAAATCAATCTGTCCTTGCTTTTCTCGTTCCCGTGCAAGACGGAGTTCCTCGTCGATGCAATAGTCGGACGCGACGAAGTTGGCCGTTAGCAAGAGCAGGACGACGTCAGCGCGGCGCAAAGCCTCAACGAGCTGTGGCTCCCACGCTTTGCCTGGTTCCAGCGCTCCGTCCCACCAGCAATGAACTCGACCACTGCGTTCGAGTCCGGCGAGATGGGTGCGCAACTTCTCGAGGTACTTACGGTCGTGATGCGAGTAGCTGATGAACACCTCGACGGGCTTTTTTGCTTCAGTCATCGTGCGATATCCACTATAGGAGGTTGCTAAGGGCATCTGGCGCGCTTCTCTTCGCTCGCTCTGACGCTGAACGTAAAATTCTGCGGACCCGCGCTGTTGCGGGGTCCGTAGAAATGGCTGGTGTACGCCCGGCATGGGCGTGGTCTCATGGGGTGCAAGTCCCCTGTATGTAAAACCGTTACTGTCGTTATGACAGGAATATAAAAACCAGCTGAAAGCAAGGACGTTCCTCAAGGTGGTCCGCTTTCACCCCTGCTCAGTAACATCCTTCTGGACGATCTTGATAAGGAGTTGGAGGGCCGCAAAACCATTTCGCCCGCTATGCCGACGATTTCGTCATTCTGGTGAAGAGTCGCCGGGCTGGTGAGCGGGTGATGGCAAGCATCACTCGGTTCCTCGAACAAAAGCTCAAACTCAAGGTCAATCAGGAGAAGAGCAAGGTGGCTCATACCAACGAGATCACCTTTCTCGGTTTTGTCTTCTCGGGCGCCAAAATCCGCTGGTCGGACAAGGCCTTTGCCAAGTTCAAGCGTCGGCTGAAGGAACTGACAGGTCGGAGTTGGGGCGTTTCCATGGAATTCCGTTTCACAAAACTGGCTGAATATCTGCGCGGCTGGATGGGTTATTTCGGGATATCCGAGCACTATGCTCCTATTCCGGAAGTTGACCACTGGCTGCGGCGCAGGGTGCGTATATGCTATTGGAAGCAATGGCGCTTCTGCCGCACCAAGGTTCGCGAACTGACGAGGCTCGGAACCTTCCTGCGTAGTGCGATATTGGTTGGCATGAGTCGAAAAGGACCCTGGAGGCTTTCCCGCACGTTGGCCACCCAGTCGGGCATGACCAATCAATGGCTCAAGTGTCAAGGTTTGCTGTCTGTCAAAGATCTGTGGGTAAACATCCATTAACCCCAGGGTATCCCGGCTACGGCTCGGTAGCTCTTGGGAACCGCCTGGTGCGGACCCGCATGCCAGGTGGTGTGGGGGCTGGGGGAGAGATTCCCCCGGCTACCCGATTCGACGCAATATTTATTTCCTTTAGGAAAACCCCCGGCTTTGCCGGGGGACAATAAAAGTTTGACAGTTCCAGCAAAATAAAGAAGCCTCCGCTCCCGTGGACCGCTCAAAGTCACGAGAAGGAGGCTTCATGAACAACATACAATGTTTAAGCCACACGAAATGGGAATGCAAGTTCCATGTAGTGTGGATACCGAAATGCCGCAAGAAAGATGCTTTACGGTCAACTTCGCAAGAACCTTGGAGAGGTATTCCATGAACTTGCCCGGCAGAAGGAGAGCAAGGTGCTGGAAGGGCATCTTGCAGTCCGATCATGTCCACATGCTGATCTCGATACCGCCGAAATATGCGGTATCGCAAGTGGTTGGCTATATGAAGGGAAAAAGCGCGATCCATATAGCGCGGACCTACCTTGGCCAGAAGAAGAACTATAGTGGGATGAGTTTTTGGGCACGGGGCTATTTTGTTTCAACTGTTGGTACCGATGAAGAGGTTGTGCGGGCATATATCCGAGAGCAAGAAAAAGAAGATCATCGTATCGAACAACTGCAGCTATTTAAATAGGCGACCACCGAATGGTGGTCAGTAAATCTTTTTAACATACCGCTTTGAGCGGTTCACAACTTTAAAGCCACCGGCTTTGCCGGTGGATATTTATTTTTTTGACAAACTCCGCAAGCGGGTATAGATTCTGATATATACCCACAAGGAGGTTAATTATGCAAACAGCAAAAATATTTACCAATGGCCGAAGTCAAGCAATACGATTGCCCAAAGAATTCCGTTTCTCTGGGGATGATGTTTATATCAACAAAATTGGGAAGATCGTGATCCTTATTCCAAAAGATGATCCTTGGTCAGTGTTAGCTAATAGCCTTGATCAATTTTCTGACGATTTTATGGAAGACAGGAATCAACCTCTCCAAAACAATCGAGAAGGATTATGATCTCGTACATGCTCGACACAAATATTTGTATTTATATCATTAAACAGAAACCAGACAATGTGATTAACCGTTTTCGACAATTCCCAATTTCGAGTATAGCCATTTCATCTATAACTTTGAGTGAGCTTGAATATGGAGTGATGAAAAGTTCTAATAAGAATCAAAATCAATTTGCCTTATCTCAATTTGTTGCCCCTCTGGTAATTTTGCCGTATGGGGATGACACTGCTCAATATTATGGAAACCTCCGTGCTTTTCTTGAAAAACAAGGAACACCTATCGGCTCATTAGATATGCTCATTGCTGCACACGCACTTTCAGTGAATTGCACTTTGGTTACCAACAACGAAAAAGAATTTTCTCGCATTCCAGATCTTCGCATCGATAACTGGATATCGTAATTACTCCCCCATTATTATTTTCTGGTCGAACGCTTTACTCACCAGAGAGGGCCGCTTTTTGGCCCGAATCTGGTGCAGTAAAATGTTGGGCATCAATGCCCTTTATTTTTGAAATAAGTCAGAGTGGGTTCCAGTCCGCTCGAAGATAACGCGATCGGACTCAACCAGATAAATCAACAGCCAGTCGGATTCAATGTGGCATTCCCGTCGCCCCTTCCAATTACCAATCAGCTTATGGTCACGATGAATGTCATCAAGAAGCTCCTCGGCCACTAAAGAACGGATGATAATTTTCAATTTTTCAAGATTTTTGCCGCGCTTTTTCATTCGCTTAGCGTCGCGTTCAAATTGCTTTGTATATGCGGGTGTCAGCATTAGATGCCTAACTTTTTGAACATATCGTCGGCGTCATTGCAGATGATCAGGTCACGTCCGGCATCCGTATCGGAAAAGGTCTTGAGAGTGACTTCGTTAGGAATGAGAACGTCAAAAGGCAGCCCTTTTTTCAATTCGACCTGCTTATAAAACAAGGTAATCGCTTGGGTTGTTGTCAGCCCAAGCTGCTGAAATATGTGCTCGGCTTTGCCCTTTAAATCGGGTTCAATTCTGGCTCTGACGGTGGATGATTTACCCATGGTTTGCCTCCATTTAAGTTTCTATAAATGTAGCTCAAATGGGGTACAATGTCAAGATTCACATAAACTCGATCAAATTGCCCAACGTTTATACTCAGCGGCTGGCCACCAAAACTTGCCGCGTCAGCGCCGCCTCGCTTCTTCTAGTCCGCTGAAGTGATTTGTGTACGCCCGGCATGGGCGTGATCTTATGGGGTGCAAGTCCCCTGTATGTAAACCCATTACTGTCGTGATGACAGGAACATAAATACTAGCCGAAAGCAAGGGCGGTTCCGTGAGGACCCGTCCGAAGGAAGCTGGAGCGCAGGTAAGCGAGTGCAACGAGACTCCGAAACTATGAGCCGACGAACAGAAATGGCATACAAGGCCGAGTCTCCGGGTAAGTCAGCACAACATGACAACGCCCCGGGTTTGGGAGATACGGTAAATGCCGCGGTTGCGTAGCGACAGATCACGTCCTTATACCCCTCAAGGGGGTACTTAACTGAGTCCGGGGAGACCTGCCCGGCCTGCGGTCCAACTTCCGTTGGAAAGCGTCATACATGGCAACATGTCTGATGACCGGGCAGAGCCGGAGCGAAGCGGAGACCGCGAACCCGAAGGGTTCGAGTGAGGCTTCGCCGAACGTCAACTCAGCAGAGGTCATAGTAGTTCGCCCTCCGCGAACGAAGGACCGAACCCAGAGCAGGGAAAAGGCCCGGCAAGCTCGACCAGTGCGATGAACCCGTCCGGGGGAGCAATTGGTCGGCGCGTTGACGGAATACCCGATCCCAATGAATACCTGTTGGAGCGGATTCTTTCCCGGCCTAATCTGAGTCAGGCTTGGAAACGGGTCAAGGCCAATCGTGGAGCGCCGGGCGTGGACAACATGCCCATCGACGACTTCATGGCCTTTGCCCACGAACACTGGGTGAAGATCCGTTCGTCCATCTTTGCAGGCACCTATAAACCTCTGCCGGTCAGAAGGGTGGAGATCCCGAAAGCAACCGGGGGCACGCGCCCTCTGGGGATTCCCACCGTGCTTGACCGCTTGATCCAACAAGCCATTGCCCAGGTACTGTTTCCGATCTTCGATCCCGGATTTTCGGAGGCGAGTTTCGGTTTCCGCATGGGCCTCTCGGCTCACGATGCCGTGTACCAGGTGCGCGACTACATCCGCAAGGGATACCGCGTGGCGGTTGACGCCGACCTGGCGAAGTTCTTCGACACCGTCGAGCATGATGTTCTTATGTGCCGGGTCAGCAGAAAGGTGCGCGATAAGCGCGTCCTCAAGCTGATCGGCAAGTACCTGCGGGCCGGGGTGATGATCAACGGCCGTTTTGAGGAGACCCGAAAGGGTGTTCCTCAGGGTGGTCCGCTTTCACCCCTGCTCAGTAATATCCTCCTGGATGATCTTGATAAGGAGCTTGGAGGGCCGTAACCATCGTTTCGCCCGCTATGCCGACGACTGTGCGCCACGAAGGCGCGGAGAGGGGCCGAAATGGCCACGTGACAGTGCCATGCTGCACGGAAGATGAGGGAAGGCCCCTCGGAGCCGGCTTGCAGGGGCAGGCTCCAAACCACCTTAAGCTGCTGCTGGTCAAAAGCCATGGTCGTGAGCGTTAAGGAAAAGGCCGGCAAGACCGGGTCAGGTAGGTGTCAAGGAGACGAACGCAAGTGAACCACTGATGACGTGTCGAAAGCGTAGGGACGACGTCAAAACCGGGGGGTAGTCGTTACTCCGGGATAAGCTCTGGCGGATACCTGTTTACTGGCCGGAGCGGCGTCCGGCATGAAGGTGGCGTGAGCTTGATCCAGGCTTTTGTGCGGAACGTGGGAACCTGTCGCTCCGATGCAAAGGGAGAAGTCCAAGTGGAAGACCCACGAGGGTGAGAGTACCGATGCGGAGCACAGGGGCGGAACGACCCGTAGTAGCGATGAAGGTCCTGTAATGGGACTGGAGCGAAGGGGCTGAATCATTCAGCTTGAGTAAAGAGCCAACCAGGAATGGGAGGAGCTGATTGAGACAAGGCAAAGCCGTTCTGTATTTCCAAACAGGAGGTCTGGGAGGCGTATCAAGAGGGTCAAGGCGAACCAAGGAGCGGCAGGGGTCGACGAGCAGTCGATTGCGGAGTTTGAGAGGGATTTGAAAGACAATCTCTACAAGATCTGGAATCGGATGTCGTCGGGCAGCTACTTTCCGCCGCCGGTGCGGACGGTGAAGATACCCAAAGGCGACGGGGGGAAAGGCCGCTGGGCATTCCGACGGTATCGGATCGGATCGCGCAGATGGTGGTGAAGATCGAGACTGGAGCCGGAGGTGGAACCGCATTTTCATCCGGACTCCTACGGGTATCGGCCGGGCAAGTCGGCGCTTGGATGCGGTGGGGCAGGCGCGGCAGCGATGCTGGCGCTATGACTGGGTGATTGATCTGGACATCAAAGGTTTCTTCGACAACATCGACCATGAACTGCTGATGCGGGCGGTGCGGAAACACACGGACTGACAAGTGGATCGTTCTGTACATCGAGCGGTGGCTGAAAGCGCCCGTGTCAAGATGGAGGACGGGCACTTGATCGAGCGTGAGACAAGGGCACGCCGCAAGGCGGAGTGATCAGCCCGCTGCTGGCGAATCTGTTTCTGCATTATGCGTTCGACGAGTGGATGGGACGGAAATATCCGCAGCATGCCGTTTGAGCGATATGCGGATGATGCGGTCGTGCCACTGCAGGACAGAGGCCGAAGCTGAGAGGCTGCAGGCAGGCGATGAGCCGAACGGCTGCAGGAGTGTCGGGCTGGAACTTCATCCGGAGAAGACGAAGATCGTCTATTGCAAGGATGATGATCGGCGGCAGGGACTACCCGATACGAGAATTCGATTTTCTGGGCTATACATTTCGCGCCAGGAGATCGAAGAATCGGTGGGGGAAGTACTTCATCAACTTCAGTCCGGCGATCAGCAACAAGGCGGCGAAGGCGATTCGGGCAGAGATCACGCCAATGGCATCTGGCACCAAGCGCAGCGACAAAGACGCTGGAAGACCTGTCTCGTATGTGTCAATCCGATACATCCGGGGTTGGATCAACTATTACGGGTGTTACTACAGGTCGGCGCTGTATCCGATCCTGGATGCCTGGATCGCCGCTTGGTGCTGTGGGCCGAAGGAAATACAAAAGCTTGCGCGGTCATCGCGGAGGGCGGCGCACTGGTTGGGCGGCATTGCCCGACGCGAACCGAAGCTGTTTGCCCACTGGCAGATGGGCGTTATGCGGCGGCTGGATGATGGGAGCCGGATGAGCGGAGACGTTCACGTCCGGTTCTGTGAGGGCCTGAGGGGGTGAGATTCCCCCGGGCTACTCGACTCGTCATTCTGGTGAAAAGCCAGCGGGCGGGGGAGAGGGTGATGGCCAGCATTACTCGGTTCCTGGAACAGAAGCTCAAACTCAAGGTCAATCAGGAGAAGAGCAAGGTGGCTCATACCAACGAGATCACTTTTCTCGGTTTTGCCTTCTCGGGCGCCAAAATCCGCTGGTCGGACAAGGCCTTTGCCAAGTTCAAGCGACGGCTGAAGGAACTGACCGGTCGGAGTTGGGGCGTTTCCATGGAATTCCGTTTTGCAAAGCTGGCGGAATATCTGCGTGGCTGGATGGGTTATTTCGGGATATCGGAGTATTACGCTCCTATTCCGGAAATAGACCACTGGCTGCGCCGCAGGGTGCGCATGTGCTATTGGAAGCAGTGGCGCTACTGCCGTACCAAGGTTCGTGAGCTGACGAAGCTCGGAACTTACCTGCGTACTGCTATCTCGGTCGGCATGAGCCGAAAAGGCCCCTGGAGACTCTCCCGCACGCTGGCCACCCAGTCGGGCATGACCAATCAATGGCTCAAGTGTCAAGGTTTGCTGTCTGTCAAAGATCTGTGGGTAAACATTCATTACCCGGCTACGGCTCGGTAGCTCTTGGGAACCGCCTGGTGCGGACCCGCATGCCAGGTGGTGTGGGGGCTGGGGGAGAGAATCCCCCGGCTACCCGATTAAACGGTATTTTCCAAAGCCGTAACCGCCTCAATAATCTTACCTCTTCGCAATTCGTATTCACTACTCACTGGCTCTTGGCTTCGTGTAGCCATAAAGAAGAGTTCCGAGGATATTCTCTTCAATAATCTTACAACCTCCGAAGATATCTCAAATCGATTCGTCGTGGCCCAACGTTCAATTGCACTTGAGGATAATCCGAACAGCTTCTCCTGAAGTTCAAGCTTTGAATTGACTATGTCCAATACATGTCGCTGTGTCGCCATCCTGCCTACGAATTCATCCACCAGATTTCACCTCATCACATATTTTTTTTACCCACGATTGACATTGCTGCAACTCAGGCATTACAGCTGACAATTCAATGTCACCAATATTATCCCCTACTCCACGTGTGGAGAGCAGACGAGCCTGCATTAGCAAAAAGTAAACCTCATCAGAAATATTTAAACTTCGTTTACCTAGCCTTCTTGCGGAATCCCTTCCGAATGTTGGATTGTCCGTCATGGTAAGTGAATAGCAAGTGGCTAAATTACGCAGTGCTAGAAAAATTGTTGAAAGCTCAAAGACCATACTGGGCGATCCAGCTTGCACTGCTTTAAATGATGACTCAAAGATATCTCGAAACCTTGCACAGTCAGCTGGGCCAGCAGAGTATCTGGACGGTCTGCCAAGTCTTTCAAGAAAATTGCTACCATCCTCACTATAAATAAGTCGGCTTTCGAGAGACAGGTGCCAAGCGAAAGCATTACCAGCTTCCCACAGTTCTTGTATTCGAACGTAAGAGTAGATAGAAAATTTATCCTGATTAAGCCGCGAATCGGCTCCTTGCACAAGAGCAAGAAGATCGATATCTGATTCAACGGAAATATCACCCCTGCAGATTGATCCAAAAGCGTAAATATGCATTATCGGCGACTGAAACGTTTAACAAGAATCGACACTAAACAAGCTAGCATCACATACCTTACGGCCGCGATTCCCGCCAAAACCAAACCTGAAAAGCCATTTGGTTGTACTATACCAAGAAATATCTGTGGTGCTATTTTTGCAGCCGTTATATAGCTGTCCAGTAGCAACGGATCCTTGAGAAAAAAGACTTCGCCCAATGCAATGCCGAATACCACAAAAACCAAAGTTCGTAGCAGTTTAACAGAGCTTTCGCCATTTCCCCAGAGCGCATCAAGCAGCTCATACTCAAGCCACTCGAAGAATGCACCGAGGCGTTTTACACCTGGATATTTTTTGCGGTAGTAGGATTCGCGAGATCGCCAAGCCTTGTGCAAGTGAACGCAGCCGGCCTCTAACTCAATTTTAATCGCCTTATTGGCAGCAACTGTGTCCCCGATCTGATGAAAATTAACCCTAAGCGTTCTGGCAAATTTCTGCTGAAGGTTCTCATGCCCGGGGCATCCAGTATCGAGAATTTCCTTCTCAACCTGCGTTTGGGAAAACTCTGCATAATCGAATACGCATCCCTCGAACTTGCTTCCCCGGAGGTTCGATTGCGTGAACTTGCATCCGATAAATTTGCACGAATCAAAAGTACAATTACGCAAATACGCTGATTCGAATTTCGAGTAGCTGAAGTCGCATTCAGTGAAACGCTTCTTTGTAGCAACTAGACGCTCAAACTGCTTGTTTCGCAGGTTTGTGCCTTGAAGATCATGTACAATGGCTTGGTCAGTAACAATTTGCCTGCCAGTCGGTCGAAAATTATCGTTCATATCGTGGGAGTGATCATATGGTATAATAAATAATTCAGCTGATCTGTATATCTCCCAGTCATTTGAAAGGGAGGTCGCCTGTTTCCGATAGCAAAGGGCAAGGCTCTTTTGCTCTCTTTCCCGAAAATTGTCTGTAACCTACCAACATTTTATAAATATTTCTCGAAAAATTTGTTATGACCGGATTTTCTACTTTTCTGTATATTATCCTTAATAGAGAGATCAACAGCTCATGGAGAAATTCCGATGATACAAATACCAAGTGCAGTTCTGGTGCGTTTCGAGACTTGTCTTGAGGCACATAAAGTCCCGGAAAAACGTTCGAGTCCATTATGAGAAATGGCTACGCTTCTATCTCGATTTCTGTTCGAAATATCGACGCGATGCCAAGAAACCAGACAGTCTCCTGGCGTTGCGGCAGACGATGGAACGCCGCCCCTCCACCACAACTTCCTTGACAGCCAGGGGCGAAGGGGATCACCTGCAGAAAAGCCGGTTGTATTTACGGATAATTTGTTAAAGGCTTGTTCAATTTCCCTACCACTTCATGAAGGGACCCGGATCACAATTATCGTTGGTTTGATCGCACTCGAGTTCCATCCAGTCGTAGAAGACTCCTTGGCTGCCCCTCGATTGCGAAGATGATCCGCTCGATGGTCGGAAACTGCCCCAGAGTTCTCTGGATCTGTGTAAAAAACTCCGCACTTCCACAGCTGGAAGTGGCGCCCGTAAGTTCCTGACGTCTGTCGTGCAGGTCGACATACGCAACTCCATCCCTGATCTTCAGTCGTTTCAACAGCCCTGCAGTGCGGACGGAAAAGAAGGATCGATAGCCCTGGGAGCGCTCCGCAGGGGTCGGTCCTTTAAACAAGGCCTCGAGCGCGGCGGCAGCTTCATTGGTGGTCGTCATTGATGATCTCGGAACCGGGAAGACCGCATCGCAAGCAATCGTGTTTCCGGCTAAATCGTCGTTGTTGAAATAGACGCTGAATTGGCTGATGGGCTGATCTCTCCGGGGTGACGGGATCTCAGCACACCCGCCTGTGGCAGCCAGGACAATGAGGACAACTGACAAAAATACAAGCGTCTTTGAGACCCCGGCGGGTACAAGACATTTTGCTCGTCCATTCACCAAACACGCACCAATCGTGATAGAGTACTTCATTCAGGGATGTTCAATAATCCGCGTTCGGCATCCCAGACGACCAGGGCATCCTCATCCACCTCGGTCTCGAACAAAACGGTGTCGCCGTGAACCACGCGGATTGTCCTGGCCATGCCGGTCTGATCGATAGCCTTCAACATAACCGCCGCTTTGTTCAATACCTTCTCGGCGTAGTCCGCCTCGCTGCCGCCCCCTGCGAGATCAGCACCGCGATCGTCCGGGTTGCTTTCCTTGTACTTGTGACCAACGCTGAAGGCGATCAGCCCGCCGTTCGGGAAAAACCGCTGAATGCTCTCGACGAGGATTCGCGCCAGATCGGTTTGCCCTCTGTCGCTACGGATGATATCCGCATGCTGAGGATTGCTCGCGAACAGTGGCTCAAGCAGGATGGCCGGCATCTTGGTATGCTTCAAATTGCCGTCACCACGGCCGCTCCAGCCACCGACCAGTATGCCGTTGTCGCCCCCGACCTGCGTTCCGAAAAATGTGGCGACTGCCCTGGCGTACCAGCGACCCCAGTCTTGCTGGTGGGCGACGCATTCGAGCCCGTCACAACAACCGCGTAGCTGGCGGTGTCGGAAGAACTACTGTTGAAGTGATGTTCGACATAGGCGACCGCCTTGTCCATGTTCGCCTTGTTCTGACGTGTTGCGTAATTGCCCTTGTAAAAATTAACCTTGTACATGCTGGACCTCCTGTAAAATCTTTACAAGCCCGGCCAACGCCTCTGGTTGGGGAAAAGAGACATCCTGAAGTGAAGAATATGCGATGTTGATTTCTTTGTACAGTTTTGCAGGATGCCTTCATGGTCAGCCGAAAATTTTGCAGCTTCTAACATCAAATGATAGCTTAAACAGATTGTTTTTGACAAATTTTGACCGGATGACCTATCCTTAAAGTACCCACCTGCAAAGCGATTACTTATCACCCTTGATTCTCTCTATTTCGGGAATGTTGAAAGCGGATTTGATCAGCGTTCACCTGTAACGGGAAGGAAAGCCGCATTCGTAAGCGGCGTGGTCATGAACAAGGGGAAATGCCAGTGAAGCTACACGCCTTTGTCGCTATGCCGTTCGGCAGCAAACCGGGGCCGGATGGGCAAGTGATCGATTTCAATCGGGTCTACGACGAACTGATCAAGCCCGCGCTGGAAGCCGCGGGGCTCGAAGTCATTCCGCGCGGACGAAGAGGAACGCGCCGGCGACATCCGCACCGACATGTTCCAGGAACTGCTCATCGCCGACCTGGTGGTGGCGGACCTCACCTCGACAACCCCAACGTCTGGTACGAACTCGGCGTGCGCCATGCGCTGCGCGCGCGCGGCGTGGTGCATCGTCTGCGGCGGCCAGGTCGACCACCGCCTTCGATCTCTACACCGACCGCAAGCTGCGCTACGGCATCAAGGACGGCGGGCCGGACCCGGCGACGCTCGACGGCGACACCAGCGCCTGACCGAAATGGTGAAAGCGACGATGGAATCGTGGCACGGCCGCAAGGTCAGCCCGGTCTATCAACCTGCTGCCCACCTGCAGGAGCCGGACTGGAAATCGCTGCGTATCGGCGACGTGCGCGAGTTCTGGGAGCGAGCACGATGCCTGGGAGGATCGCATCGAGCTGGCCCGCAAGGCAGGCGCATCGGCGACGTGCTGGTGCTGGCCGACGAAGCGCCGGTCGCCGCCTTTCGCGCTGAGGCCTGGATCGTGGCAGGGAGGCCCTGCGCAAGGCAGAGCGCTTCGACTTTGCGCTGGAGCAGCTGGAACGCGGGCTGGAGGTGGAGCCGGACAACCTCGCAGGCCTGCGCGAGAAGGGCATGTGTCTGCAAAGGCTGGCGCTGGCCGGCAGTCCCGGGTATTCGCTGGATCGCGCGCGCGAGCATTATCGCAATGTGCTGGAGCTATACCCGGACGATCCGGAAACCTGGGCGCTGCTGGGCCGCGTGGACAAGGATGCCTGGACCGCGCGCTGGCGCCGGCCGGCAGAACACCAGAGCAGATGCGTGATGATGCCGCCTACGAAGATGCGCTGCTGCGCGCCGCCATCGACAGCTACGCCGAGGGCTACCGCCGCAACCCAAGCCATTACTATTCCGGCATCAACGCGCTGACGCTGATGCATCTGTATCGCCATCTCACCGGCGATGCGCGCTACGACCGCGAGATGGCCACCATGGCCGGGGCGGTGCGTTTCGCCGCCGAATACGAGCCCGACGACAAGCAACGATACTGGGCGCTGGCGACACTTGGTGATCTTGAGGTGCTGGTG
>CAWJYH010000018.1:0-127500 GCA_963847035.1 uncultured delta proteobacterium
TTGGTGGCGATGCAGGGACTTGAACCCCGGACACTGCGGATATGAGCCGCATGCTCTAACCAGCTGAGCTACATCGCCTCAAGATAAGGTCAATCTAAATACATCATTCCGCCTTTCGCTGTCAATACCTTTTTCCCTGAAAGGACAGAGACGGCCGCTCGCCATCGGCAGTCCGATTTCCCGTGTATCCAAGACGGTAGTACCGCCGAAAAGAAAAAGGCCTCTTTGCAAGAGGCCTTTTTCTTTATTTCCAGGCAGACCCAACCTCTACACGACAGGTCGGGTCGCGGGGCATTACATCATGCCGCCCATTCCGCCCATCCCACCCATGCCGCCCATGCCGCCAGGCATACCGCCGGATGCATCCTTGTCGTCCGGCAGATCGGCGATCACACATTCGGTGGTCAGGAGCATACCGGAAACGGACGCGGCATTCTGCAGCGCGGTCCGGGTGACCTTGGCCGGGTCGATGACGCCGGCGGCAATCAGGTCCTCGTACTCCTCGGTGGCGGCATTGAAGCCCATGGCGCCGTTGAGGCCCTTGACGTGCTCGACGATGACCGAGCCTTCACGGCCGGCATTGTTGGCGATCTGGCGTATCGGCTCTTCGAGGGCACGAAGCAGGATGTTCTTGCCGAGCTGCTGCTCGCCTTTCAGCTTCAGTGCAGCCAAGGCCTGGCAGGCAGCGGATGTAGGCGACACCGCCACCGGGAACAACGCCTTCTTCGACCGCGGCGCGGGTGGCATTCAGGGCATCCTCGACGCGGGCCTTCTTCTCCTTCATCTCGATCTCGGTGGCAGCACCGACATTGATGACGGCAACGCCGCCGATCAGTTTGGCCAGACGCTCCTGCAGCTTCTCGCGATCGTAGTCGGAGGTCGTGTCCTCGATCTGGGTGCGGATCTGCTTGACCCGGGCCTCGAGCTTGTCCTTGTCGCCGGCGCCGTCGACGATGGTGGTGTTGTCCTTGTCGACGACGATGCGCTTGCAGGTACCGAGATCATTGACGGTGACGTTCTCGAGCTTGATGCCGAGATCTTCGGTGATGACCTGGCCGCCGGTGAGGACGGCGATATCCTCGAGCATCGCCTTGCGGCGATCACCAAAACCGGGAGCCTTGACGGCGGCGACATTGCAGGGTGCCGCGCAGCTTGTTGACCACCAGGGTGGCCAGGGCTTCGCCGTCGACATCCTCGGCGACGATGAACAGGCCCTTGCCCATCTTGGCCACCGACTCGAGGACCGGCAGCAGATCCTTCATGCTGGAGACCTTCTTCTCCACCAGGAGGATGTACGGATCTTCCATGCACGACTTCCATCCGGTCGGGATCGGTGACGAAGTAGGGTGACAGGTAGCCGCGGTCGAACTGCATGCCTTCGACGACCTCGAGGGTGGTATCCATGGATTTGGCTTCTTCGACGGTGATGACGCCTTCCTTGCCGACCTTGTCCATGGCCTCGGCGATGATGTTGCCGATGGTCTCGTCACTGTTGGCGGAGATGGTGCCGACCTGGGCGATTTCCTTCTGCTCCTTGGTCGGGGTGGCGATCTTGGCCAGTTCGGCGACGACAACCTCGACAGCCTTGTCGATGCCGCGTTTGATCTCCATCGGGTTGCCGCCGGCGGCGACCAGCTTGACACCCTCGGTGTAGATGGCCTGGGCCAGAACGGTGGCGGTGGTGGTGCCGTCACCGGCGACATCGGAGGTCTTGGAAGCGACTTCCTTGACCATCTGGGCGCCCATGTTCTCGAACTTGTCCTTCAGTTCGATCTCTTTGGCGACGGTGACGCCGTCCTTGGTGATGGTCGGGGCGCCGAAGGATTTCTCGATCAGTACGTTGCGGCCCTTGGGACCGAGGGTCACCTTGACGGCATCCGCCAGGGTGTTCACACCCTTGAGAATCGACTCGCGAGCCTTGACTCCGTATTTGAGTTCTTTTCCAGCCATTATATCTTTCTCCCTTTGTAGTTATCCGTTTAAAAATCCAACAAGGCAGTATCCGTCGCTGCCTGATTTATTCAATTACGCCAAGGATATCGTCTTCACGCATGATGAGGAAATCATCACCGTCAAGCTTCACTTCGGTGCCGCCGTACTTGGAGAACAGGACCCGGTCGCCCTCCTTGACCTGCAGGCCGACACGCTCGCCCTTGTCGTTGAGCTTGCCGGGACCAACGGCCATGACCTTGCCCTCGGCCGGTTTCTCTTTGGCGGTGTCGGGGATGATGATCCCACCTGCGGTCTTTGCCTCTTCTTCCAGACGTTTCACCAGAAGACGATCATTCAATGGACGAATTTTCATTACTACCTCCTACATGACATATAATGATTTCCGAACGGGCCCATCATGCAGAAATGTGTGGTTTCCCAATTCGATTTTTGCCCGATTTTCGGGCAGCTACCTCAAACTGGGCACACTATATGGCCAAAATCACAAAAATCAAGGGAAGGGCGGGAAAAAATTCAGTAACACGAAAAAATCATAAAATCGATAAGTTATCGATAATGATGACGATCTTTCCGATGATCAGCAGACCCGGACGACCCACTTGAACGGATCGTCGCCGATAACCGCCCTGGATGGCCTGCAGGTCGGTGAACAGCCGCTGGGAAAGGGCACCGATCTTGCCGTCGTTGATCTGATACACCTTGTCTTGTACATCAGTTCTCCGACCGGCGAGATGACAGCGGCCGTCCCGGTGCCGAAGGACTCCTGCAGACGACCGTCGGCACAGGCTGCCAGGACCTCGTCGATCGTGATCTTCCGCTCGGCGGTCCTGATCCCCCAGCTGGCGGCCAGCTTCAGCACCGAATCACGGGTGATGCCGCCGAGGATCGATCCCTCCAGCGGCGGGGTGATCAGCTCGTCTTCGATCAGAAAGAAGATATTGCTCGTCCCCACCTCCTCCACATACCTGTGTTCGCAGGCATCGAGCCACAGCACCTGGGTATAGCCGGCCTTTTTGGCGAGCTGCGAGGTGAACAGCGAGGCGGCGTAATTGCCGCCGGTCTTGACGTTGCCGACCCCGCCCTTGACGGCCCGGACATACTCGTCGCTGACATAGATTTTGGTCGGGTTGAAACCCTCGGCATAATAGGCCCCGACCGGCGACAGGATGATATAGAAATAATAGGTTTCCGAAGGCCTGACCCCGAGATAGGGGTCGACCGCGATCATCGTCGGCCGGATATACAGGGACGCCCCCGCCGCCGATGGGATCCACTGCCGTTCCAGGTAGAGGAGGGCCTTCAACGCCTTCAAGACCTTGTCAATCGGCAGACGGGGCATGCACATCCGCAGCGCCGAGTTGTTCATCCGCTCGAGATTGTCCTGCGGCCGGAAAAGGAAAATCTGGTCGTCCTTGCCCCGGTACGCCTTCATGCCCTCGAAAATCGCCTGACCGTAATGGAAGACCATCGAGGCGGGGCTGAGATGAAAATCCTGATACGGGCAGATCTTCGAATCATGCCAGCCGTCCTGACGGTTCCATTGCATCAGCAGCATATAGTCGGTGAAATGAAGACCGAAACCGAGTTTGTCCTGCGGCGGCTTGGCCTTCATCCTGTCCTTCGCCACCTTCTCGAGCGCCACACCAAGATTTTCCCACATCCTATGATTCTCCTCGCTGCCGTCTGTTTGTCTTTTATAAATCCGCCGAACCATATATACTTGGTCCGGATTACATGCCCAGCAAATTGCTTACGATACCTCAGCTCTCTCGCTCATTGCAACGTTAATTGATGCCGACAAACGCCGCCAGCCGCCCCACCGGCCCCGATCTGGAGCCGATCGACCCGCCCTCCCGGCAGCAATCCTCCAATCTCCAGCCGGTCAGGTATTTCCTCGCCGTCTTCCTCATCTCGGCCTTCTTTCTCGGGCGGATCCTCTGGCCGTTCTGGTCGATCCTCGTCCTCTCCTTCCTGCTCACCAGCATGTTCCGCCCGGTCTATGCCTTTTTCCATCGCCGGCTGCCGGAATACGCGGCCTCCATCCTCACCTGTATCCTGATCGTCGCCCTGGTCTTCGTCCCGCTGCTCTTCTTTACCGGCTCCCTCGCCGGCGAGGCGCTGAATCTCTACAACTGGGGCAGGGACGCCCAGGTCGGCGTCAAACTCCAGACCTTCCTGCAGGAAAGCCCCTTGCTCGTCCGCCTGCAGCAGCAGCTGCTCGAATTCGGGGTCGAATTCAAGCCCACCATGGTCACCGACACCCTGACCTACCTGGCCAAGGAAGGAGGGCTGTTCCTTTATAAACAGGCAAGCTCCTGGGCCGCCAACATCATGCAGTTCCTCGGCCTGTTCTTCATGATGATCCTGGTGATCTTTTTCCTGCTGATCGATCTGCCGCGCCTGATGGAGTACCTGATCCGCCTCTCCCCTCTGCCGGACGACGAGGACCGCCTGCTGCTGGAGAAGTTCGAGCAGATCGCCAACGCGATCCTGATCGGCAACGGGATCTGCGGACTGATTCAGGGCATACTCGGGGGAGGGATCTACTCGATCATGGGGCTCAATTCCCCTATCCTCTGGGGATGTGTCATGGCGGTGCTGGCCTTCCTGCCGATCTTCGGCATCGGCCTGGTGATGATCCCGACGGCCGTCATCCTCGCCATCAACGGCCGGGTCGGCGAGGGAATCTTTCTGTTCTGCTACTACTTCGCCCTGTCGATGTCGGTCGAGTATCTCCTCAAACCGAAACTCGTCGGCAGGCAGGTCAAGATGCACACCCTCCTGGTACTGCTGGCGATCCTTGGCGGACTGGCGGTCTACGGCATCCTCGGCATCATCTACGGACCGATTATCGTCACCGCCTTTCTGACCTTGTCGGATATCTATCTGAATAAATACGATCAGAGTATCGACAGGACCTGAGTCTTCAGGCTGCCCGTCAACTCCGGGGGGCCGGCAGCCTGACGGTGAAACGGGCGCCGCCGCCGACCGCCGTGCCGACGATGATCTCGCCGTGGTAATGGTCGACGATCTTCTTGGCGCTGTAGAGCCCCACACCGCTGCCTTCCTTGCTGCACGGGGCCTGAAAATATTCATCGAAGATCTGTTCGCGATACTGTTCCTTGACCCCGATGCCGTCATCTTCGATCACCAGGATCAGTTCATCGCCCTCCCGGGTCAGCAGGATGTTGACCCGGCTCCGCGCATATTTCACCGCATTGCCGATCAGATTCTCGATGAGGGTCTGAATCCTGGCGCAGTCGCCGGTAAACGGCATCGCCCCGGCACCATCTTTCCCCCTGCTTTCCATCCCCAGCTCGATATGCTCGATCTCGGCCTGCGGCCTGAAGCTTTTGACGACCGAATCGAGCAGGCCGCCGAAATCGAAGACCCCGTTGTCGAAATCGGGCTGCAGACGGTCACCGCGGAGATCGGCCGAGACATGGTCGATGGTCGCCGCGAGCTTCATCGCCGCATTATGTATGGCCCTGGCATACTCGACGGCCTTGTCCCGATCGATCTCTTTTTGAGCCGACAGCTTGCGTGAAAATCCAATGATCGGGACAAGCGGTCCCTTGAGGTCATGGATCAGCATCGAGGTGAACCGCTTGCGTTGGTCGCTCAAGGCCCCGGTTCTCTTCTCGATCAGCTCTTCGAGGTGAAAGCGGTGCTGCTCCAGCTCTTTTTCGCTGGCCTGCAGATGCTCCACCATGGTGTTGATATGGGCACCGAGAATACCGATTTCGTCCCGCCCCACCTTTGTGATCCTGGTCGTCAGGTCCCCACCGGCAACGCTGTCGATCGTCCGGGTGAATTCCCGCAGTGGCCGGACGATGCCCGAAGTCAGCACGGCGACGAGCAGGCCGCTGACCAGCAGCAACAGACAATTGGCGACCAACATGACCATCCTGGTCCTGTTGAACTCGCGTTCGGCCCTCTCGGCGGCGGCCGCCGCCGAATCTTTGTGGAAGTCGACCATCGCCGCCAGGTTGTGAAGCCACCGGCGTTGCAGGCTCCGGACCGGGTCCAGCAGCATGGCCACTGCCTTCCCCTGGTCGTCGGCCCCTCCGAGTTCGATGACCTTCTGCCAGAGATCACGGACCGCGGCGCCGTCGGCCTTGACCGCGGCAAGCAGTTCCTTTCCCCCGGCCTCCGTTTGCAGCGCCTCCAGCCTGTCCAGACACTCCCGGTACTGTCGTTCATCCGCCGCCAGTCTCTCGAGCTCAGCCTGGGCCGTGCCCGTATTCTTCGTCAGGAGGACGTTGCGGACGATCACGGCGCTGTTCCTCGCCAGAAAGCGCAGATCCTGGGCCAGAACCAGCTGTTCGCCGCTCTTCAGCACAATCTCGTCAAGGTTGCGCTTGATAGTGGCGAGAGATTTCATCTCAACCAGCATCACGGCCAGCATCAGCAGGAAGACGGTGCCGACGACGAGGCCGATCCGGACGATAATCCGTACATTGCTGAGAGACATTATGCTGTACAGCCCAGTAGATTCATTTCACCACTCATAAGCAGGGACAGTATCGGCAAAAACCGACACTCCTTACGTGAAATCTTACGTGAAATCGATCGGGATCACATCCCAGCAGGTCACCATGTCGCCGTTCCAGGTCACCGCCCGGACCTCGACATCCTGGGAAACAACGATACCAAGGGCCTGGTGCAGCCGGTTGCAGAGAGAGTAGAGCGAGCGGTGGCGGGTTCCGACGCCCTCGATCTTCTCGATCTTTTTGCGCTTCCCTTCCGGGTCAAGGGCCCGCGCCACCTCGCCGCCCATCTCGAAGGTCCCCTGGATGATCCCGCCGAAACCGATCAGTTCCGGGCCCTCGGTCGTCACCACGGCCCCGTCGATCCCGGTCAGACGGGCGACAAAGCGGGCAAACTTGAAGATCTGCTCGTCGAGGGCGGCGACCTCGTCCCGCGGCAACTGGACGTAATCCTTCCAGCCGGCGACATAGGCGGGGCCATGGCGTCTGCCGCATCGGATCGCCATCGCCTGCATGACCTCGAGAACCAGCCTCTTGAGCTGGCTGCGCGCGCCCCCCTCGGCAAAGCGGTATTTTATCGAGATATAGGGATTATCGTTGAAAACCATGTCCTCCATGCCGGCCGGCAGGGAGATGATGGTCCCGCCATGTCCGGAGCGTCGCACCGTACTGATGACATGTTTGAAGAATTCAAGGTACAGCGTGCCGACAAAGGCAGGGTCGATCTGGGCCCACATCTCCCGGTCGTACAGGGGGTTGTCGGCATGCAGCGACGCCAGCTGCATCTGGACCTTGGCGAAACGCCGGTTCATCCAGTGCGATTTGAAGACATTGGCCGACGGCGAGATGATCGTCCCGCCGGTCAGCTGGGCGAGGATCTTCAGGCCCCGGCAGACGGTAATGCGGCCGGGGCCGGTGACATTGAGGCCGAGGGCCGGCGGCAGCGGCGTCGGCTGCTTGCTGCCGCCCTGGATGGCATGGGTCCAGCGCGAACCGGAATGGATGAAGCCCCAGATCTGCAATCCTTCCTGCCGGTCCAGGCGGATGCCGATGATCGAGTTGTTGAAGTCGACGGCCGGGCCGAGCTTCATGATCTCGTATTCATTGCAGGGCCGCTGCTCGGCAAATCGCAGGGTGAAGAGGTCGCGAAACGGACCGAAACATTTCGGGTTGAAGGCCTCGGGTTCGCACAGCATGACCCGAAACCGGAGACCGCGCGACTCCTCCTTCATGTGGCTGACCTGGTAACAGGTGGAGACCAGCTGCTCGAGAATTTCGACCTCCGGCAGCTCAAAGGTCTTGTCCGCCTTGCGGCCCTTGGCCGACAGCGTCGTCTGCCATAGCTCGACAATTTTATCGACCAGATCTTTCGGATATTTATGCAACATGGATCATCCCGCTGGAGAATCCGCCCTCGGCCCTCCTGCTGCCGCTACAGGGCCTTTGCCAAGGGCATGGGTCAATTCGATTATTGTACAGGCAGAACAAGGGGAAAGCAAATCAGCGGGAAGACGACGACCGGCGCTACCCCTTGCCGGCGGCTTTTTCCCGGGCCAGGATGATCTTTTCGAAGAGTTCGTCGAAATCGACCGGCTTGAGACAATAGTCGAAGGCCCCCTTCTTCATGCCGATCAGGCCGGCGTTGATCGAGGCATGACCGGTGAGGATGATGACCTCGAGATCAGGCTTGACCTTCTTCATCTCGGCCATGCACTCCAGCCCGTCCAGTCCCGGCATGCTGACATCCATGATCACGACGTCGAAATCGTCCCGGCTCAGCCAGTCCAGGGCCTCCATGCAGCCTCCGGCCAACTCGAACCCGATCCGGCGACGGGAGAAAAATTTGCTCATGATGTTACGGAAATCGACTTCGTCGTCAACGAGCAGCAGTTTCTTGTTCTCCGGCATGACCTGACTCCCCGAAAATTGGTGTTGTACAACAGGCCAGCATCTCTTCGATGTCGGCGATAAATTTGTCCCTGTACTGTCCAACCGCGCCGGAGCTGTTCATGACCATATCGAGCTGGCGGGCATGAAGGGTGAGATAGCCGAGGATCTGCAACCTCTGCTTCAGATACTCCGTCGGCTTCTTCTTCAGCGTCGCCAGCAGCGAGTCCGATTCCAGTTCGATCCGAAATTCGTAGGTCTCCAGGACATCGGCCAGCAGTCTGGCGCGGACCGCCTTGCGCCCGAGGTCGGCGGCCCCGCCCTTGAAGCGGAAGGTTACATAACTCTCGGTCAGCAGGTCGCTGAGGTAGGCCTCGATCATCGCATAATGATACCCCAGGCGCACACTGAGGTTACAGAAATTCCCGGAGATCAGGAAGTAATTTTTTACCGTCAGCGCCGAGGCCACCGCCGGATCGAGTTCGGGGCGCATCGTCGACTGGAAGATGATCGAACCGAAGCCCCTGACGCTGACCGGCGGCGGTCCCTGCCAGGGAAAGGCGGAGATCCCCTTCCAGATCGCCAGCATCGGCACCGAGACGATATCCTCGATGCGGACGGTCTTTTCCTCGATATTCATCCCTTCCCGAAAACCATCGGCAAGGTCGATGACCCACCACTCCAGCGGCACCTTACCGACCAGTCGTTTCGCCGCGGCCTGGTCGAAGCGGTGCCGCTGCCCGAAATTGAACATCTCCGACACCGATTTTTCATGACAGAAACGGGTGATGTCATGCAGGGTCTCGCACCACGAGGCCTTGAACTGCGGCGAGGCAGGATCGTTGAGATTGAGCGGGGTGATGTGCTGCAGGATCTCGGTCACTATCCGCTGCACCGGGCTGCCGGCCATGATGTCCTTGCGCACGGTCCGACGACGGAGCAGGTCTTCCCGCCGCCCCCGGTAGATGGCGCGGGATCCGGCGTTGACGGTGACGACCTCGCCGTCGACCAGACCGGCCATCGCCCCCGGCAGGCTGAACAGGGCCGGGATGCCGAATTCCCGCGACACGGTGGCGAGATGGCCGGCCTCGCTGCCGTGCTCGGCGATGACGGCCGTGGCCCGGCTCAGCAACGGGGCCCAGTCCGGCAGGGGATGTTCGAGGACCAGGACCGCCCCCTCCGGGAACCGTCGCATCGTCTCGTTATTGTCGACCCGGAAGATCGGGCCGCTGGCGATCCCGGCGCTGGCGCTTATCCCACCGAGCATGAAGGGGGGATCGCCACCTTCGACCTGGGGCATCCGGCTGTCCTCGTCGTCGATCGCCTCGACTTTAATCGTCAGCATCGGCCGGCTCTGGAGAATATGGAACGTGCCCTGATGGTCAATGGACCATTCGATATCCTGAGGCGCACCGAAATGCTGCTCGAGCCGCAGCGCCGCCTCGGCCATTTTCTTGATCTGACCATAGGTCAACGCCGAGGCGGCCTGATTCTGCCGCATCTCCCGATACACGACGGCATGGGGCGTTTCCCGGCTGACCAGGTAGAGATCGGTGATCGTCGTCCCATCCACCACCCCCTTGGCGATCCCGGCAGTGGCGTTGATCCGGATGACCTCGCTTTCCTCCTCGCCGGGATCGCGGGAATACGTGACACCACTGACCAGAGAATCGACCATTATTAGACAGCCGACGCACATCTCGATGTCCTCGTGCCGATAGCCCCGTTTGCGCCGGTAGGAGATGGCCCTCGCCCCGTACTTGCTGGCGATGATCTCCTTGTAGGCGGCAACGAGCGAATCCCGGTCGACGTTGAGGATCGTGCGATACAGGCCGGCAAAGGAGACCCCGGCGGTATCCTCCCCAAGGGCGCTCGAGCGCAGGGCGACCCGGCAGTGCGGCACAGTTCCCCGTTCGAGGCGGGCGTAATGGACATACAGCAGCTCCTCGAGGTCAGGCGGCAGCGGGCTGTCCCTGACCATCCTCTGGATTTCCTCGCAGGTCCGGTACAGATCCTCGAGATTGTCGGGATCGAGGACCTGCAGGCGGCGGTTGATCTCGGCCAGGTTCTCATCGGTGAGAAAATGCCTGGTGGCCGAAGCGGTGACGACAAAGCCCTTCGGGATGACGAGGCCGTCAATGGCGCCAACCTCTCCGAGATTGGCCATCTTCTCGCCGACCTGATCCCTGACCTCGCGCTTGACCTCGTCGAGCGGCAGCACCAAAGGCCCCTTCTGCAGAACCGGTCTGCGCTCGACGATGTTCTCGATGTCCTGGCTGATCCGCTCGAAGACCGTCTCGAGCTCCTTGTACTTGCCCTCCGACATCGCCAGCAGGTGGCTGATCATCTTGTAGACGTTGACCAGGATCGTGGTGATCTTCGAGCGGACAACGGCCATCCGGTAGCCCTTGCTGCCGTAATAGATCTTCTCCAGTTCCGCCATCGCCTGCAGGGCGTTGTTGTTGGCCGTCAGCAGGCTGCGGAAATTGGCGTACCGCTTCCTGAAGGCGTCGCGGAGTTCTTCGGGGCTCAGCAGCTGCTCCTGAACCGGTGAAAAAATATTCCTGAAAAACGAGACGATTCTCTGCATGGCCATCCCCAGAAAGCACACAGCGGACTGCAGGCAGGAGACGCTCCCATCCACAGTCCGCCGCGTGCGTTGCGTGAACTACTGTAACCCGATCAGTGACCGATCTTCAAACCCAGTCCCTCGAAGAGCCACATCAGGCCGAACCCGTACCACAGGGTATAGACCACATAGAAGGCCAGGGCGAGAATGATCAAAGCCATGTTGTCCTTCCAGTTCTTGGCGTCGACTCCGTAGTAGTTGTACGAAGGCTCGAGGGCTTTCTTCTGGACATTGGCGAAGGTTTTGGCCTCGGCGAACTTCTCCTGCTTCGTCATTTCCTTGCCGACCACGCCAAAGAGGGTATGCCAGTTGTACATGACCGCTTTTTCCGGCAGGCCGTACCTGTCGGCAACCGGCTGGCCATCGTTCTTGAACATCGCGTCGGCATCGGCCAGACTGGCCTTGAGCATGGCGCCCATGTCACCGCTGACGGTCAGGTCCTTGCCGGAAGCGGCAGCCTGTACCCCGACCGTCCCCAGCATCTGGGCGGTCTCGCCGGCCTGTTTGTCATTCTTCATCGCCACCTTAACATCGATGATCTTTCCTGCATACTTCTCACTGCCTGAAATTTCTTTCGGGATGAAATAGGAGGATCCCTTGGAGATCATGTTGAACAGGTTGTCCATGAAATCCAGACCGTTGACCTTGCCCCCCGATCCCGGAAAGATCGGCGAGAAGATCAGCCCCAGCACCACCATGAAACTGATAAGCATCAGTATCCCGCGGGTTTTCAATTTTGACTGCATACTCATATCAATGGCCCTCCTCTGTCAGTTTCGAAATATTGCTGAAGAATGCGTAGAATACCCAGACGGCGAAGGCCCCGATAACGAGGAAGAACAGACTGTTGCCGACTGTGCCGAGAATCCCGCCGAGTTCCTTGGTGATCTTGATGTAGCCAAGGCTCTGCAGCTTCTCGGGCAGCGCGAAGAAACGGTTGATGAAACCGGCGGTGACCGCCAGGGCGAAGAAGCCGCGGATCTGGATGCCGGGAACGACCTTCGTCACCAGCGAGCCGACCTGGACACCGATCAGCGACCCGAGCAGCATCCCCATCGCCAGGGTGTAGAAGACGAAGCCGTAGAAGGCATACTGCCCGAGGGCGCTGTAGCCGGCGGTGAAGACGATCTGGAAGATGTCGGTGCCGACCGTCGTCATCGAGGAGACGCCGAGGCCGTAGACAAAGATCGGGAAGGTCAGGAAGCCGCCGCCGACACCCATGATCGAGGCCGCCATGCCGACGATGAAACCGCTGACAACCAGGAAGATCGCCGAGATCTTGCGGCCGCCGGGGGTCACGCCCTCGTCGAAGGTCAGCATCGGCGGGATATGCACGGACTGGATCCGCTGCCCCATCGGCGAAACCTGCTCGCCGCGGCCCTCAACCTGCTTGCCGGCCGAACTGCCCCGGCGTGCCTTGAAATAATCGGACAGGGCATAGAAGGAGAGGAAGCCGAGGATGAAAACGTAGACCGCGGTGATGAACAGGTCGCTCAGGACCGGGTTGGCATCGTACAGGGCCCGGTTCAACCAGCCGCCCAGCGTCGCCCCGGAAATCGACCCGATCAGGAAGGTCACCGCCAGCGACACCGAAATGTTGCCCATTTTCCGGTGCAGGACGCTGCCCATGATCGCCTTGGCGAAGATGTGGAAAAGGTCGGTACCGACCGCCAGGATACCCTTGACGCCGGCGCTCATCAGGGCCGGGGCGATGATGAAGCCGCCGCCGGCGCCGATGCAGCCGGTGATCAGGCCGGCGCAGAGACCAACGAAGATCGAGGCGAAAAAGATCAGGTTGGTGTAATGCGACGGCATATAGGCGTTTTTGCCGCCGAGCGCCCCGGGCAGACCAGGGCCGTCTCCTGCGGCAATGGCGATACCGCCGATAATCACCGGCAGCAACAGGAGGAAAAGCACACCCTGTCGCTTCCGGCTCTTCATGATGTTGGTGGACATTTCCAGTTCCCAGCGGGCATGGGCCTCGGAGCCCTTGAGCAGCAGCTGGTAAAACTCTCTGCAATATTTCCTCATGTCGTTTTCCCTTTCTGATAAAAAAAATTTATTTTCAACACACCGCCGGCCATTCCCCGGAGGGATGTCAACTTGGCATCGACAGGTGCCGTTTCATCTGGGCCTGTTCGATCTTGTCCTGGTGCAGGCGTTTCTTCTCATAGGCATCACCAAGTTTTTCCAGCAGCGGCTCGAGTTCGATCGGTTTCATCAGATAATCGAAGGCACCCAGCTTCATCCCCTCGATACCGGAATCGACGGAGGCATGGCCGGTCAGCAGGACGACCTCCACCAGCGGCCGCATGATGCGGATCTGCCGCAGGGTTTCGATGCCGTCCATGCCCGGCATCTTCACATCGAGCAGAACGACATCGGTGTGGCTGTGCTCGAGAATCTCCAGGGCCTCTTTGCCGCTTGCCGCCCCTTTGGCCTTCACCCCGCGCTTCTCCAACCGCTTCACGGTCAGATCACGGAACTCGTCTTCGTCATCGACAACCAGCACATTGAATTCTCTCATGATTTTTTCTCCTTTTGTTTTAAATTGCCGTGTAGAGACGCCATCCAGCCCCATCATCGCGACGATCCGAGCGTGATGACCGGCAGGACGATGGTGAAGACGGCGCCGCCACCTTTCCTGTTTTCAACCTTTATCGTGCCGCCAAGTTTCTGGACAATGTCGTAGGTGATATACAGCCCCAACCCCGTTCCCTTGCCCGGCTCCTTGGTCGTAAAAAACGGATCGAATATCTGCTTCAGGTTCTCCGGCTTGATCCCCGGCCCATTGTCGGCGAACTCGAGCACCAGCCTGCCTTCCGCGTCGAGCGCCGTCCTGATCTCGAGCTTGCCCCCCTTGCCGACCGCATCGACGGCGTTATTGAGCAGGTTGAGAAAGACCTGCTGCAGCTGGGGCCCGTCGGTCATCGTCGTCGGCAGAGCTTCATGGTAGTCCCTGGTGATCGTGATGTTGTTATAGCTGGCCTCGCGCTCGACAAAGGAAATCGCCTCCTCGATCAGGTCGTTCATCTGGACGCTCTGTTTCTCCGACGACAGTTTGCGCGAGAAACCGAGGAGCCGGTGGGTGATAGTGCCGGCCCGCCGCACATGGTGCCGGATCTGCTCGATCGCCTTCGTGTACTCGTCCATGTTCTTGACCAGGGCCGGGTCCTCGTCCGGCAGCAATTCCGCGATCCAGCCGGCCTGGTTGGTGATCATCTGCAGCGGGTTGTTGATCTCGTGGGCGATGCCGGCGGCAAGTCGGCCGACACTGGCCATCTTTTCCATCTGCCCCATCTGAGCCCCGAGTTCGCTCCGCTTGCGGTCATAGATCTCGAGGCGGTGGAGGAAATAATGGGCCAGCAGGGCCGCCAGGCCGAGGAACGCCATGCCTGTCAGGAAGATGATGATCAGAACGCTGTTGCGGGTCTGGTAAAAGGCGGCGAGGGAATCCTCGATCCGGGTCTTGACGTAGAGGCACCACTGGCCGTCCTTGACCCAGCGGGTGGCGGTGATGGTCTTGCCGTTGTTGATGATCGCAGTCCCCTCATGGTGCTCGAGGTAGCTCCGGTCTTCGGCGCTCAGTTCCTTCACGCCCTGGCGGCTCGGAGTCTGCAGCTTGCCCTCGCGATTGACGATGTACGAATCTCCGTTCGGCCCGATCAGGGAACTGAGCAGCAGGTTGTTGAAGGCCTCGGAGTTGATCGTCGCCCGCAGCACGTAGGTTTTCAGCGGATCAGTGACCGCCACGACAAAGTGCGGCACATTGCGGAAGCCGAGAAAGATGTCGCTGACGTGGCTGCCTTTGATCAGAACCTCCTGGAACCATTGGGCGTCGTGGTAGCTCTTGCCGGTGATGCTGCTCGCATACGGGCCGACATAGGCCAACTGTCTGCCGGCCGAATTAATGACATGCAGATCGACGATGCTCCCCTCCTGGTTCAGGGACTTGAACAGGTTGTTGAGGTTTTCCTGGTGGCCGAGATACTCGATCGGGTACATCCCGACCAGCATCGCCAGCAGGTCTTCCTTCTCCTTCAGGAACAGCGAGATCACCTCTTTCTTGTGATCGACGAGCCGGCCGAGGGACAGCTCGATTTTTTTGACGGCCGCATCCTTGAGATTGCTGATCGTAAAGAGAGCGAGAATTACCATCGGCACGGTGATCAGCAGACAGAAAATCGCAGTCAGACGCACCTTGATAGCCGAATAGTAATTTTTATGTTCCATGGCCGGCATGCCTATTTGGAGGAATCCCCGAGGGAGTTCAGTACCCGTTCGAGACAGCGGAGCATTTCCTTCCATCCCGTATTGCGCTCGATCACCGCATGCGCCCCGTTCCTCAGCAGCTCCGCCCGTCTCGCCACCGGCATGTTCCGCCGCACCAGGACGACGCTGCGCATGCCGCCGATACTGCGGACGAAGCGGACCACACTCTGGGCCTCGTCATCGGCGTGCACCGCATCGACCAGCACGAGATCGGGGACAAAGTTGAGGATCTTGTATTCGGCGCTCTTGCCGTAGGTGATGGAATCGGTGATGTTGCGGAATTTGCTGCCCATCTTCCCGGACAGGGTTTTGAGGAAACTGTAGACCGCGCCCCGGCCCCGCCCCGCCGAATAGACCAGCAGCATCTTTCTGGCGTTGACCGGCAATATTCCTTTGGGAATCGGCATATTGTAGTGCAATAGAAATTCCACCAGATCCTCCTGACGTACTTTCCTGTTGTCGTTACGATCGACGACTTTCAGGCCGCTCTTCTCGATCCAGTTGCCGACGCGGGAAACCGAGACACCGCAGAGGATCGCCACCTGCTCGATCGTCAACGCCGGTCCCTGTTCTTTTCCCCCGTTTTCCGTCATCGCCTCGGCCACCTTCCGATTCAGTCCCACCCGCTGCCGTCTGTCCTGTCTTTCCCCTGGGGCCAGCCGACCAACCCTGCCCCAACCTGTATCAGCAACATCAAGGCCAATATGAACACCCCGCCTGCAATTTTATTGATAGGTTGTGATTTCAAGCAGTTAAATTTCCGATCGGAGATTTTCCGCTCCTCGCTTCGACCCAGGAGTCTTCCGCCGCTGTCACCCCCGGGTGTCGCGGAAAAGTCTCCGGACAATCTATGGCCTTGTAATTACGCTTAAAACGGGTTATGTATAGAAAATGTGACAGATTCCGGGAGCAGACCGGCTGGCGTGTAGATACGGTGACAGGGAGGAATCGTGGATATTCCGGAACACAACAGTGACGACACCGGCAATAGCCTGGTCGAACTGCTGGAAAAACAGAAGAAGGATCTGGTTCTCCGGGTGCTGAAAAAGCACGAGGAACTCCAGGCCGGCAAGGAATTCACCAACAAGATCCTCACCAGCCTGTCGGAGATCTTCTTTCTGCTGGACAAGGATTTCTACGTGGTCCAGAGCAACAAGGAGTTCAACAGCTGCCTCGGCTACATGCCGGACTGGAATCACCCCCTGCATCTGGAGCAGCTGGTCGGCCGGGAACATTTCGATATGGTCGTCGACGCCATTGCCGCGGGGGAATGCAACATCACGGAGATTTTTCTCCAGGCGGAAAACGGGCGGCAGATCCCGGTGACCCTCAAGGGATCGACCTATGTCACCGAGTCCGGACGGGTCCTGCACATGTTCATCGCCTCGGACAAGAGCGACTTCTACAAGATGATGACCAGGATGCGCGAGGTCCAGGACCAGTTGACCCACTCCGCCCGTCTGGCCAGCCTCGGCGAGATGGCCGCCGGGATCGGCCACGAACTGAGCCAGCCGCTGAATGCAATCCTGCTGCTGTCCCGCAACTGCCTCAAGGCCATGCAGACGCCGCTGCAGCATCAGAAGATGATCGAGGAGAACCTCAGCATCATCGTCGATCGGGTCAACAAGGCCTCGAGCATCATCAACAGCCTGAAGAGCTTCGCCACCAAGGCCCGCGACACCATGGTGCCGGTCAATATCAATTCGATCCTCCTCGATATCCTCCAGTTCTTCGAATCGCAGCTGACCCTGTCCGACATCGGCCTCGATCTCGACCTCGACACCAAGCACACCATCGAGGTCCTGGGGCAGGAGGTCAAGCTCGAACAGGTCTTCTTCAACCTGATCCAGAACGCCATCCTGTCGATGGGCAAGACCTCGCAGCCGCGTCTGGCGATCACCACCGGCATACAGGATTCGATCAATCCGACGACCCTCAAGGAAGAGTCGTATGCCCGGATCACCGTCCGGGACAACGGCGAGGGGATCCCCCGCGATATCCAGGAGAAGATCTTCGACCCCTTCTTCACGACTCGGGCCGCCGGTTCCGGGATGGGCCTCGGCCTGTCGATCGTCGACCGGATCGTCCGCGGGTTCAACGGCTATATCAGGGTCGACAGCACCCCGAACGAGGGAACAAGTTTCACCGTCTTTCTTCCCGCCCACCAGGGTGACGGCATCGCCACGTAAATCGCGCCGAAGGATTTCTTATGCCCAACCATCAGGAAAACCGTCTCCATGAACAGCGGATCATGGTGGTCGACGACGACCGCTACCTGCTGATGGCCATCGACCAGACCCTGAGTCTGAACGGATATGCGGTCGACACCTTCTCCTCGCCGGTCGAGGCCCTCGACCAGCTCGACAAAAAGGAATACGCCGCCGTCGTCACCGACATCAAGATGCCGGTCATGGACGGGTTGCAGTTCCTCAACCACATCAAGGCGGCGGACAGGGAACTGCCGGTGATCATGATCACCGGCCACGGCGACATTGCCCTCGCGGTGACCGCCATCCAGGGCGGGGCCTACGATTTCCTCCAGAAACCGGTCGACGAGGATGTCCTCCTCGCCTGCCTGGTCAGGGCGATGGAGAAACGCCGGCTCGTCCTCGAGAACCGCCGGCTCAGCCTCAGCCTCGCCGAGCAACGGCAGGACCTGACCCGCTTCTACGGCCTGATCGGCAACCACCCGGCGATGCACAAGCTCTACGACATCATCAAGGCGGTCGCCGCCGAGAGTGATCCGGTCTTGATCTGCGGCGAGACCGGTACCGGCAAGGAACTGGTGGCCCGCGCCATCCACGAGATCGGCAGCCGCGCCGACCACCCCTTCGTCGCCGTCAACATGGGGGCCATGCCCGCCGAGATGATGGAATCGGAATTTTTCGGCCATCTCAAGGGAGCCTTCACCGGGGCGATGCAGCGCAAGATCGGCAAGTTCGAATATGCCGGCGAGGGGACCCTGTTTCTCGACGAGATCTGCAGCCTGCCGGTCGCGCTGCAGTCCAAGCTGTTGCGGGTCCTCGAGGAAAAAATTATCACCCCCCTCGGGTCCAACACCCCGATCCCGGTGAGGGCGAGGATCATCGCCGCCACCAACAAGGATCTGGAGCAGGAGATCGCGCAAGAGACATTCCGCCAGGACCTGTACTTCCGGCTCAGCGTCCTCCCGGTCCGGATCCAGCCGCTCCGCGAGCGCAAGGAAGACATCCCGCTGCTGGTCGAGTTCTTCCGCCAGGAGTACAGCTACGGCAAGATGCAGGCACCGCCGCCGTTTTCGGCGGCGACCATCCGGGAGATCTGCGACAATCCCTGGCCCGGCAACGTCCGTGAACTGCGCAACCACGTGCGCCGGCTGTGCATCCTCGGCTCGATCGAGCCCAATGCGTCAAAAGAGCGGGGAAAGAAAGAGGCGGCAGCAGTACCGGAGAACGATCTGCCGCTCAAGACCTACATGGACAGGACGGAGAAGGACTACATCGAAGCGACGCTGCGGAAAAACGGCGGCCAGGTCGTGTCGACCTGCAGCCAGCTCGGCATTTCCCGCAAGAGCTTCTACGACAAGATCAACCGCTTCGCCATCGATCTCAAATCGTTCCGGACCGGCGAATCGCCGGCGGGACAGGGCCGACGGCCCGTTACAGACTGAGATCGCCCCGCGTCAGCGGCAGCATGTCGCCGGACTGGAGTTCACCGGCCAGGACCCGGTTGAGGGCGGATTCATGATCGCCGATGACGAAATCGATGACCCGGATCTTCTTCCAGGTCAGGAACTGGTACTGCCGGTCCTCGATGCCGCCGCAGATCACCATCGAGATACCCTCCTCCATGATCAGGTTGCTGAGGTCCTCCGGCGACGGCCGATCCATGATGATCGTGCGCGGCTTGCCGGCCAGCACCCCGCTCTCGACGGTGGCGATGACGACCTCGGCGGTCAGGTCGAAGCGCGGGGCGACGAAATCGCCCTGGGCGGTGATGAGGATCTTCATCGTTTCTCTCCGCGTGATCCGGCCGGCTCATCCAGGCCATACTGGACAATCTTGCGCCACAGGGTCGTCCGGCCCCAACCCAGCATCTCGGCCGCCTTCGAGCGGTTGCCCCGTGTCGTCTTCAAGGTCTGGAGGATCATCTCCCGTTCGACCGCCGGCCAGTTGTCGCCGCCGGCCTTCGTCTCCGAGGGAGTTCCGGCCCGGGTGTCCGCCCGAGCCTCCTTTCCCGCCGGCGCCGGCGGTCCAGCCGTCGCATGGTTATCCCGGCCCTGTTCAAAGAGATAGCGCGGCAGATCATCCTTTTCAATCTTCGTTTCGCGACAGACATTGGCGCAATACTCGACAATATTGCGCAATTCCCGGATATTCCCGGGATAGTGATAGTTGAGCAGGAGATCGAGGGCCGTCTCGGAGAAGGACTGGACCTCCTTGCCGAGGCGGGTCGCATAATCCTTGAGGAAGTAATCGAGCAGAAAGCGGATGTCGCCCTCCCGCTCACGCAGCGGCGGCAGATGGATCTGCAGGACATTGAGACGGTAGAACAGATCCTCGCGGAAGGCCCCGCACTCCACCTGTTCCCGAAGGGAGCGGTGAGTGGCGGCGATGACCCGGACATCGACCTTCTCCTTGCGCTCGCCGCCGACCGGGTAGAAGGCCCGGTCATCGAGGATCGAGAGCAGCTTGACCTGCAGCGGCAGCGGCATGTCGCCGATCTCGGTGAGGAAGATCGTCCCGCGGTCGGCGAGTTTGAACATGCCGAGCTTGTCGCGGACCGCCCCGGTAAAGGCCCCCTTGACGTGGCCGAACAGTTCCGATTCGAGCAGGTCCGGCGGCAGGGCACCGCAGTTGATCTTGATGAACTGGAACTTGCCCCGTGGCGAATTGCGGTGGATGGTCTCGGCGATCTTGTCCTTGCCGGTGCCGGTCTCGCCGGTGATCAGGATCGAGGCATCGGTCCGGGCCATCAGCGGCATGATCTCGAACACCGCCTGCATCTTCGGGCTGTGGCCGATGATATCGGTGCTCCAGTCCCGATAGAGGGTGGTCTGACCGGTGGCGTGCAGGGCGGAAATATCCTCGGCGACCAGCAGCAATCCCCTCGCATGGGTTCCTCTTCGCGTATGCAGCGGGGACACGGTAAACCGCACCGGAATCCGCTTGCGGCCGCGGTTGATGATGTCGCCTTCGACCGTCGCCGTTTCGCCTGTCTCGACAACCCGCTGGAAGATCTGGCCGCGGCTGTTGCCCATGTTGCTGCGGAGGATGAAATCGGCATAGACGCCGACCGCGATATCGTGGCCGTAGCCGGTCAGGGCCTCGAACAGGCGGTTGAGGGTGACGATCTTGAAGCCCTCGTCGAGGACCGCCGACGCATGGGGAAAACCCGCCAGCAGGTCATCGAGAACGACTTCTCCCGGTACGGCAAAGGTTTTTTTCATCATAAGCGAGCGACAGGGACTGAGAGATTGGCCTGCGACAGCGTGACGACGATCGGTGTCATCCACCGTTGCCGGACGCCGAGTTGCCGATAGCAGATCAGAGAATGAGAGACGATGCAAGAGGAAAAACTGATCACCAGGAGTGGCAGCGCCAAGAGCCCAATGACGGATAGACCGGCAAGACGCAGATTAAGATGGTGCTTATTTGCCGCTGATCTTTTTTAGATAGGCATCGATTCGATCGGTCTCAAGCAGCTGGTCGAGGTCGACCGGTTTGAAGATGTAATCAAAGGCGCCAAGCTGCATACATGGCGATGCCGACATCAAACGAGCCGTTGCCGGTCAGGACAATGACCTCAATGGCCGGATCAATGGCTTTGACCCGGGACAGCACTTCGAGGCCACTCATATCCGGCATCTGCAGGTCAAGGATCATAACGTCGGGCTTGAAATGCGGCACGTCGGCCAAGGCATCCCCGCCGGAGTAGACACTTTCGGCCGTGATCTTTCTTGCCTTCAGATGATCGGCCAGGATCGAGGCGAACCCTTTCTCGTTATCGACGACCAGGACTTTCATATTCCATGGTCTTCCCATGCGAAAGCCTGCTGCTGCAAAGTGATCGACGAGGCACACGGACAAGGTGTTGCGCCGCAAAAGGATGGGAAGCACTCGGCAGCGGCGGAAATCAGCCCCGACCGCTGCCGCTGCACTCGTCCGGAAATTATTTTCCCAGCAGAATCGGCAGGCCCATGATCGGCCAGATCACTGTCACCATCAGCCAGACCACAACCATCAGCACGATACTCGCCATGATACCGTAGCGGAAGAACTCACCGGCGGTGAACTGCTTCGAGCCGTAGGCGATGGCGTTCGGTGCCGCCCCGATCAGCAGGAAGAACGGCATACCGGCGGTTGCCAGCGAGGCGAAGAAGATGACATCGCCGGCCACCCCGAGATAGGGGGCGATGACCAGGGCCACCGGCAGCGAAATGGCGATCGCCGCGACGTTCATGATGAAGTTGGTCATGACCAGGACGAAGAAGGCGATCCCGAGAATGAACACGATCCCGGAGGCCTCTTTGAAGAGGGTCAGCCAGTTCACCGCCAGCCACTCGGCGGCATGGGTCTGCCACAGGCAGAAGCCGATCGACATCGCCCCGCCGAACAGGAGGATGATGTTCCAGGGGATATCCTCGAGATCCTCGACCTTGAGGATGTTGAGGACAAAGAACAGCAGGGTCGACGACAGCAGAATCGCGGTCTTGTCGACGGTCTTCAGGGCCGGAACCCAGTTTTTGGCGGCGATGAGGACGATGACCGAAAGGACGATGACCAGGGTCAGGATCTCGTTGCGGCTCCAGCCGCCCAGTTCGGTGTACATCCGTTTGGCCCGTTCCTTGAGGCCGGGGATAACCGCCTTCTCCGGCTTGCAGAAGACCATCATCATGCCCCAGATCAGGGCGACCATGATCCAGCCCAGCGGGAAAAGATAATAGGTCAGCTCGAAGAAACTGATCTCCTTGCCGGTCATCTCCTTGAAGAAGGCGATGGCGACGGCGGCCCGGGCCGAACCGAGCAGGGTGATGATCGATCCGGCACCGGCGACATAGGCCATGCCGATGAACAGGCCCTTGCCGAATTTGGTCGGCTTGTCCTCATCCGAATACAGGGCATGGATCGCCATCAGCAGCGGAAACATCGTCGCCGCCACCGCCGTATGGGCCATCAGGTGGGTCAGGGCCACGGTCATGACGAAGCAGCCGAGATAGATCATGCTGGTTCTTTCGCCGACGATCGACAGCATCTTGTAGGCCATCCGCTTCGTCAGCCCGCTCTTGGTGAAGACCAGACCGATGACGATCGAGCCGAAGATGAAGAGGACCGAGGGGTCCATGAAGTCCTTGAAGGCCACCTCCGGCTTGCGGATCAGAAACATCGCCTGAATGACGCCGATGGCGATACCGGTGACGCCGATCGGCAGTACCTCGAAGATCCACCAGGTCGCGGCCAGGGCAAAGAGTGCGAGGGCGCCCTTGCCCTGCACCGACAGGGTGAAGTGTTTGCCCATCGGATCGACGGCATCCGGCCAGGGCGGGGCATAATAGATGATACTGAACAGGGCGACTCCCAGAAAAAGGAAAAATACCCTCTTCCAGTCAAACGGGGTCTTGGCCTCCGCTGCTTCGACATATGTTGACGACATATTCTCCATCCTCTCTTGGCTATTAGCTGTTCATTGAGACAAGCATGTCACCGATGGCCCCGAAGACCTCGGCGAGCTGGACCGCACCAACCAGTTTGCCGTTCTCCTCGACCGGCAGCACCGTCTCCCTGCAGATCACCATGATCGACATCGCATGAATCAGGTCGGTTGTCGCCGGCAATACCCGGATGCCCTTTTTCGATGACCTTGGTCAGCGATGCATTCAGGTGGTTGACCCCTTCCTTGATCAGCACCCCGTTCAGACAGGGTCGACAGATCGCTGTACTCGGCCGTCCTCCCCTCGAAACGTTTTGATATCGACCGTGTCGAGCAGGGTCGAAAAGAGGACCTTGAGGATACCCTGCTGGGTGACCCGGCCGATCAGGCCGCCCTGGTCGTCGACGATCATCAGCTCGCTGAACCCGCAGGGGCCGGTGCTGCCGAGCGGGCAGAACGACCGCAACTGCCGGATCGCCTCCTGTACCGTCCCGCTTTCCTTCATGCAGGGAAAGCCGGAGAGGGGGAGCATGATGTCACGTACCGTCTGGATTTCCGTGCTCACAATTTTTCTCCTTCTATGGATTTGTTGCTCTATCTTGTGATCCGCTGGCCACCAGGACCGGAATCTCTACGTGCTTTCTACCAACCCTTTGTATGGAGGATCTTCTCGATCTCGGCGATGCTCTTCGTTTCCAGCATCAGCATCCGTTTTTCCTTGGCCTCGCCGATCTTGCTCATCAGTTCGTTGATATCCACCGGCTTCTGCAGGAAATCGCAGGCCCCCAGTTTCATCGCCTCGATACTGGTCCGGATCGAGCCCTGGCCGGAGAGCATGATGATCTCGGCATCCGGCTGCTTGGCCTTGATCCGTTTCAGGGTCTCTATGCCATCAAACCCCGGCATCGCCAGATCGAGGACGATCAGGTCATACTCATGCCCCTCGACACTGGCCAGCGCACTCTCGCCACTGGTGGCGGTGGTGACGTTCAATCCCCGGCTCTCCAGCCTCTCGGCCAGCGTCTTGAGAAAATCTTCCTCGTCGTCCACCAGCAGCACCCTGGCCTTCAATTCTTCAGTCATCTCTAACCTCACTTCTTGAATTATCCGTCAAGCCTCCCGCCTCTTTCCCGGCATATTGCATCGGCAGAAGAGGGAGACAATGGTCTCTGTTTCAGATTTCAACCATGAAGCATTTTGTACTGCAGGATATAGACAATGATTCCGGAAAAATAGCCCAGGGCGGCGAGACCGCCGATCTTCTTCGCGTACCAGAAGAAGTGGATCTTCTCGAGTCCCATGGCCGCGACCCCGGCCGCCGAACCGATGATCAGGATCGAGCCGCCGGTTCCGGCACAGTAGGCCATGAACTCCCAGAGGAAACTGTCCTGGCGGATAGACGGCCATGTCGTACATCCCCATCGAGGCGGCGACCAGCGGGACGTTGTCGACGATGGCGCTGGCCAGGCCGATCAGGGTGACGATGATATCCTGGCGGCCGACGGCCTTGTCGAGCCACTGGCCAGAGCGGTAAGAATATGGGTGTGCTCCAGGGTGGCGACGGCGAGCAGGATGCCGATGAAGAAGACGATGCAGCTCATATCGATGCGCTTGAGGGCTGATACCAGGGTCAGGTGTTCCTTGTCCTCATCCTCCTTGTTGCGGTGCAGCAATTCACCGACCAGCCAGAGGATGCCGAGCCCGAAGAGGATCCCCATGAACGGGGGGAGATGGGTCGATCCCCTTGAAGATCGGGACAGCCACCAGGGTCCCGATACCCATGCAGAACATCAGGTTCTGCTCGAACGGAGGTTGTCGTGATGTCGCTGCCGTTGTCGCTCGCCTTGCGGAGCGACGACCTCCTTGCCGCGCAGAACGAAGGTCAACAGCGTCAGCGGGACCAGCAGGCAGGCCATCGAGGGCAGGAAAACCCCTTTCATGATAGCCAGGGTGGTGATCTGCCCGCCGATCCAGAGCATGGTGGTGGTGACGTCGCCGATCGGGGTCCAGGCGCCGCCGGCATTGGCGGCGATGACGATGATGCCGGCAAAGAACAGCCGGTCGTCATGCCGGTCGAGCAGTTTCTTCATCAGCGAGATCATGACGATGGTGGTCGTCAGGTTGTCGAGAATCGAGCTGAGGAAGAAGGTGACGAAACCGACCAGCCATGAGAGCGAGGTGATCTTGGTGGTCTTGATCCGCGAGGTGATGACCTCGAAGCCGTTATGGGCATCGACAACCTCGACGATGGTCATCGCCCCCATCAGGAAGAAGACGATCTGGGCCGTCGCCGCCACCGATTCCGTCAGGTTTTCCGTAACCAGATGATGATCGCCGCTGGAGAGGGCATAGACCGTCCACAGCAGACCGGCGCCGATGAGGGCCGAGGCCGATTTATTGACCTTGAGCGGATGCTCGAGGGCAATGGCAGGCATAGGCTAGCACAAAAATTAAGACGAGGGCGGTTACCATGTTTTCTCCTTTTTCTTGAATCTGTTACCTGTATATTGAAAATCTCTTCCCAAAACTGAGTTTGCACCGCTATCCCACACTCGAAACCCGGCATCAGAGGTCGGCACCCTTCTCCCTTGCCTCACCTTTGTCAGCGACCGGTACGGTAAAGGTGAAAACGCTGCCTTTTCCCTGATCGGATTCAACCCAGATCGTTCCGCCATGCGCCCGAACGATCTCCCGGCAGATCGCCAATCCCAACCCGGTCCTGCCGCTTTCCTGCTTGTCGACCCGCACAAATTTCTGGAAGATCCGGGACTGGTATTCCGGGGGAATCCCAATCCCATCATCCTCAACCGTTATGTGTATGTAATTACCGATCAATTCTGCACCGAGCCGTATCACGCCGCCTATATCGACATAGCGGAGGGCGTTGGAGACGAGATTGGATACGACCCAGACAATCTTGTTGGTATCGGCCCGAACCCGGGGCAGATGATCGACAACACCGATCACCAGTCGAATATCCTTCATATTGGCCTGGCCTTTGAAAATGTCCCGGGCATGGTCGAACAGCGTCACGACCGCGACACTCTCGAATTCGAGATCGATCCTGCCGGCCTCGATCTTCGACAGATCGAGCAGGTCATGGACCATGGCCTTCATGCGATGAACCTCGTCATGGGCCGCCTGTAGCAATTCCTTTTCCTTTTCAGGCAGATAGTGCACCGCATGTTCCAGCAGCAGATCAATCCCCATTCCCAGACTGGTGAGCGGGGTCCGCAGTTCGTGCGATGCGGCCATCACAAACTCGCTTTTCAGCCGTTCAAGTTCCCGCAGTTGCGTGATATCCTTGAGCAGCAGCACGACTCCGGCCAGTTTCTGATCCTTCCGACCAATCCCCGTGGCTGAAAACAGATAGTGGCGCGTACTCCCTTCGTAAGGCAGGGATATGATCCGGCGATCGTCGGGAATATCAGGCTGGACCCCGTCGCGTATGGTTTCGGCGATGATTTCACAGACATTGGGAGAGGGCACAATCTGCTCACAGTGCAAGACATCCTGATCCCGGGAATCGATATGGAGAATACGGCGGCCGGCGGGATTGATGCCGGTCACCCGCTGTTCGGTGTCGAACACCACCAGACCGTCCTCGATGCTGGCCAGGATGGCATCGGCCTTGTTCTTTTCGGCGACGATGCGATCGACGTTCATCTCATGGTACCGCCGCAGTTCAGCCGTCATCCGATTGAATTCCAGGGCCAGTTCGCCCAGTTCGTCTCTGGTTTCGACCGAAAGCTGAACGGAGAACTCTCCGGCGGAAATCTTCTTCGCCGCCTCGACGAACCGCCGCAGCGGCAGCACCAGCCGTTCAGCGAAGACCAGGCTGAAGAACAGGGCCAGGACCGAGGCGATCGAGGCGACCAGGATCGTCGACCAGATGGTATGTTTCGCCACCCTTCTCGCATTCTCGCTGACGGCATACATCGTCTTCTCGTTGATCGTCCGCAGTTCGATACAGGTGGCCTTGACGACACTGAAGATCGGCAGGATCGACTCTCGGTACGTCTTCAAGGTCAACGGTTGGGAGGCCGCATCCGAATCGAGCAGGTTGGCGAGGACCTGGAACTGACGACGATATTCCCCATAATGATCCTGGATGGCACGGATCGCCTCCAGTTCGCCCTCCGCGGCGATACTGTCCTTCGACCGACCCAGCCATTCAAGAAAAATGGCTTCATTTTCGCGATACTGAGAAACACCTTTGTGGGTATCCCCCATGACCATCAGCAGAATACCGCTGTCCTGCCGACCAAGGGCGTCGAGCATATTCTCCACCGCCAGGATGCTGCGGTAATAATCGCGCAGGATCGCATCGGTCGTTTTGCCGAGTGACCAGAGATTGATAATCGCCCATGCCACGACAAGCCCCATCAGGGAAAAGGCGACTCCATAACCGATCAGGATCTTTTTCTTTAAATTCATAGGATGACCCTTTGCCCAGCCACGGCTGGCAGCGTTCTGACACCACTCTCTACGCAAATGGCGTGCCATATTTTATGTTATTGAATTTACAGATGAATATACGGAATAGCAGCGCTGGGTCGTGCAGATTGAAAAGTCGGAGGACAGGGGATCTTGCAATTTGCAAGATGAGGAGAATGAGCTCAGATGCCGTAGGCCTTCCTTCGCCGCCACAGGGTGGCCTGGTCGATGCCGAGGGTGCCGGCCGCCTCCTGGATCGAGGCGGATCTTTTGAGGATCTTTCTGATGTGCAATTCTTCGATCGTCGACAACGGCACCGGATCGCCGATTCCCGGAAAGGCGATCGCGGGGACGACACTTTCCGGCAGATCATCCTCTGTTATCATGTCGCTGTTGCCGAGGATGACCGCCCGTTCGATGGCGTTGCGCAATTCCCGGACATTGCCGGGCCAGGAATACTCCAACAGCGCCCGCTCGGCCCCTTCATCAAAGCCAAGGATGTTCTTATGGTTGGCGAGACTGAAGAACTTGCAGAAGTCCTGGGCGATGGGCATGATATCTTCGCGTCGTTCGCGCAGCGGCAGGACGTGGACGCTGATGACGTTGATCCGGTAGAACAGATCTTCCCGAAACTGCCCTTCGGCAACCCGTTGCTCGAGGTTGACATTGGTGGCGGTGATGATGCGGACGTTCGCCTTGCGCGACAGTGTTTCCCCCAGGCGTTCATACTCCTTGTCCTGGATGAAGCGGAGGAGTTTGGCCTGGATCGGCAGGGCCATGTCGCCGATCTCATCCAGAAACAGCGTCCCGCCCTCGCAGGCGGCGATGCGACCGGGATTTTCCTTCACCGCCCCGGTGAATGCCCCCTTGGCATGACCGAACAGCTCACTCTCGAGCAGTTCGAGGGTACGGCAGGGCAGGAGACGATCATCATCGGCTTTTTCGCCCGCTGGCTCCAGCTGTGGATGGTCCTGGCGAAGACCGATTTGCCGGTGCCGCTCTCGCCCCTGAGCAGGATCATGGCCTCGGAGGTCGCGGCCTTGTACAGCGTTTCGATGATCTTCAGCATCTGCGCATTCCGGCTCTGCAGCAGGGCCTCGGGCGCAAATCGCCGCCGGTCTTCCTTCAGGACCGTTATCTCGTTTTCCAGATCGCGAATGTGGCCGAGGGTCCGAATCAGCAGGCGCACCTGGGCGCTGGTGAACGGTTTTTCGATATAATCGGCCGCACCGCGCCGCATCGCCTCGACGGCGGTCTCGATCGTCGCATTGGCGGTGATGACGACGATCTTCAGCCAGGGCGACTCGACCAGCAATGGGGGGATGAGATCCATCCCGTCCTCTCTCTCCAGCCGGAGATCGATGAAGGCGATATCGAAAGACCGCTGTTTCGCCTCTCTCAGCGCCCCCTGCGAATCGGCAACGGCGACGACGGAATGCCCCTCCGTCTCCAGGCAGTAGGTAAGCGTCTTGCGGATATTGATCTCATCATCAACGATGAGGATGTTCAGCGTTCCCGGCGACAGCGTCATAGCTCATCCGCTTCTCGAAAAGGTGGCAAATGCCGTCGATACATCGTTCCACAAAGGCCCCGACCCGTTATCGACTCGGCGAACCGTGGGGCGAAGCCTCTCAATCCGCTTCGACTGTATCATCTTTTTGAGGTCGGCTCTACTGTTCTCTCCATGCCGCCCCGGTTCAACACTATCTTGGCCGAACGGGAGAAACGCCCCCTGCCGTCGGTCGGCGACATGCGGGGCTGTCGGCCGGCATGAAACTCAGATTCTGATCGGCGGGAACCCGGCTCCTGCCGATGGGGCCGGCATTGCAGGTGGACGGGGCATTGTTCCGGCGGTAGGGGATGATAAAGGAGGGGTAACGAAACAGCTGCCCGGGATCACCAGGGCAACAGCATCCGGTTACTGGCGCAGCGATTTTTTCTGACAGGCCTCGGTGATCTTTTCCATCAGCAGCACGAGATCGATTGGTTTGACGAGATAATCGAAGGCCCCCAGTTCCATGCCGGCAATGCCGTCCTCGAAGCTGCCGTGCCCGGTCAGCAGGATCACTTCGATGGCCGGATCAAGGGCCTTGACCCGGGCCAGCACATCCAGACCACTCATATCGGGCATTCGCAGATCGAGGATCATGACATCGGGATGAAAGACGGAAACAGCCGCCAGTCCTTCCTGGCCGGAAAAGGCGGTCTCCGCCTCAATCTTGCGCAGGCGGAGACGTTCCGCCAGGGTCGAGGCGAAGTCCATCTCGTTGTCGACGATCAATACCTTCATTTTTTTGATCCTAACCAAGACGATCCTCTCTACGTTGCAATAAACTTGAACCCGGCGACATGACACAGGCGGGGAAACCGGGAAGGGGCGGGCGAGAGCCTGACCCCTTCCCGGTCAGCTCTGCCGACTACTTCAGAAATACCTCCATCCCCATCAGCGGCCAGATCACCGCCACGGCCAGATAGACCACGACCATCAGCATAATGCTGGCGGCGATACCGAACTTGAAGAACTCGCCGGTGGTAAACTGCTTCGAGTTGTAGGCGATGGCGTTCGGCGCCGCGCCGATCAGCAGGATAAAGGGCATACCGGCGGTCATCAGGGCGGAGAAGAAGATGACCTCGCCGGCCACCCCGAGATAGGGGGCGATGACCAGGGCCACCGGCAGCGAGATGGCGATCGCCGCGACGTTCATGATGAAGTTCGTCATGATCATGACGAAGAAGGCCATGCCGAGGATGAAGACGACCGCCGGGGCGGTCTTGAACAGCTGCAGCCAGTTGACCGCCATCCATTCGGCGGCATGGGTCTGCCACAGGCAGAAGCCGATCGACATCGCCCCGCCGAACAGGAGGATGATGTTCCAGGGGATATCCTCGAGATCCTCGACCTTGAGGATGTTGAGGATGAAGAACAGCAGGGTCGACGACAGCAGGATCGCGGTCTTGTCGACGGTCTTCAGGGCCGGGACCCAGTTCTTCAGGGCGATCAGCAGGATGACCGACAAGGTGATGACCAGGGTCAGGATCTCCTTGCGGTTCCAGCCTCCCAGCTCGGTGTACATCCGCTTCGCCTTCTCCTTCAATCCCGGAATAATGGCCTTTTCCGGCTTGCAGAAAACCAGCATCATGCCCCAGATCAGGAAGACCATCAGCCAGCCGATCGGGGCCATGTAATAGGACAGCTCGAAGAAGCTGATCTCCTTGCCGGTCATCTCCTTGAAGAAGCCGATCGCCACCGCGCCGCGGGCGGCGCCGAGCAGGGTGATGATACTGCCGGCGCCGGCGACATAGGCCATGCCGATGAACAGGCCCTTGCCGAACTTCGTCGGGTGATCGCTGTCGGAGTAGAAGGCGTTGATCGCCATCAGCAGCGGGAACATCGTCGCCGCCACCGCGGTATGGGCCATCAGGTGGGTCAGGGCCGCGGTCATGACGAAGCAGCCGAGATAGATCATGCTGGTCTTTTCACCGACGATCGACAGCATCTTGTAGGCCATCCGCTTCGTCAGCCCGCTCTTGGTGAACACCAGACCGATGACGATCGAGCCGAAGATGAACAGGACCGAGGGGTCCATGAAGTCCTTGAAGGCCACCTCCGGCTTGCGGATCAGAAACATCGCCTGGGCCACGCCGATGGCGATGCCGGTGACACCGATCGGCAATACCTCGAAGATCCACCAGGTCGCGGCCAGGGCGAAGACCGCCAGGGCGCCCTTGCCCTCGGCCGACAGGGTGAAGTGTTTGCCCATCGGATCGATCGCATCCGGCCAGGGCGGGGAATAGTAGATGATACAGAACAGCACGACTCCCAGGACCAGGAAGAACACCCTTTTCCAGTCGAACGGGGCCTTGGCCTCCGCCGCCTCCACGTATGTTGATGACATATTCTCCATCCTCTCTTCTATTTGCTATTCATTGAGATGAGCCGATCGCCGATGGCCCCGAAGACCTCCGCCAGTTGGACCACACCGACAAGCCTGCCGTTCTCCTCGACCGGCAGCACCGTCTCCCTGCAGATCACCATGACCGCCATCGCATGAATCAGGTCGGTTGTCGCCGGCAATACCCGGATTCCTTTTTCTATGACCTTGGTCAGCGATGAATTCAGGTGGTTGACCCCTTCCTTGACCAGCACCCCGTTCAGCAGGGTCGTCAGATCGCTGTACTCGGCCGTCCTCCCCTCGAATCTTTTGATATCGACCGTGTCGAGCAGGGTCGAAAAGAGGACCTTGAGGATACCCTGCTGGGTCACCCGGCCGATCAGGCCGCCCTGGTCGTCGACGATCATCAGCTCGCTGAACCCGCAGGGGCCGGTGCTGCCGAGCGGGCAGAACGACCGCAACTGCCGGATCGCCTCCTGTACCGTCCCGCTTTCCTTCATGCTGGGAAAGCCGGAGAGGGGGAGCATGATGTCACGTACCGTCTGAATTTCCGTGCTCACGATGTTTCTCCTTCTATGGATTTGTTGCTCTATCTTGTGATCCGCTGGCCACCAGGACCGGAATCTCTACGTGCTTTCTACCAACCCTTTGTATGGAGGATCTTCTCGATCTCGGCGATGCTCTTCGTTTCCAGCATCAGCATCCGTTTTTCCTTGGCCTCGCCGATCTTGCTCATCAGTTCGTTGATATCCACCGGCTTCTGCAGGAAATCGCAGGCCCCCAGTTTCATCGCCTCGATACTGGTCCGGATCGAGCCCTGGCCGGAGAGCATGATGATCTCGGCATCCGGCTGCCTGGCCTTGATCCGTTTCAGGGTCTCTATGCCATCAAACCCCGGCATCGCCAGATCGAGGACGATCAGGTCATACTCATGCCCCTCGACACTGGCCAGCGCACTCTCGCCACTGGTGGCGGTGGTGACGTTCAATCCCCGGCTCTCCAGCCTCTCGGCCAACATCTTGAGAAAATCTTCCTCGTCGTCCACCAGCAACACCCTGGCCTTCAATTCTTCCGCCATCTCATCTCCTCTCTTGATTCAATTATTCTCGCTGCCATGACGAAACCCGCCGTACTCCGCCGGGATCGCCATGACATAGTATGCCATTCCGTCAAACCGATCTCAGCCGTGCATCAGCTTGTACTGGACAATGTACACGATGATTCCGGAGAAATAGCCGAGGGCCGCCAGGGCCCCGATCTTGCGGGCGTACCAGAAGAAGTGGATCTTCTCGAGTCCCATCGCGGCGACGCCGGCTGCCGAGCCGATGATCAGCATCGACCCGCCGGTTCCGGCGCAGTAGGCCATGAACTCCCACAGGAAGCTGTCCTGCGGGTAGACGGCCAGGTCGTACATCCCCATCGAGGCGGCGACCAGCGGCACGTTATCGACGATGGCGCTGAGGATGCCGATCAGGGTGACGATGACATCCTGACGCCCGACCGCCATGTCGAGCCAGCCGGCCAGGGCGGTGAGGATGTGGGTGTGCTCGAGGACAGCGACCGCCAGCAGGATGCCGATGAAGAAGACGATGCTGGCCATGTCGATGCGGCTCAGGGCCGAAACCAGCCGCAGGTGCCTTCTCTTGTCTTCATGGGTGTTGCGATGGACGATGTTGCCGACCAGCCAGATGATGCCGAGGCCGAAGAGGATGCCCATGAACGGCGGCAGGTGGGTGATGGTCTTGAAGATCGGGACGTTGATCAGGGCGCCGACCCCCATGCAGAACATCAGGTTCTGCTCGAAACTGGTGGTCTCGACCCCATGGCCGCAGGTTGACTGTTTCGGGGCGATAACTTGTTTACCGCGCAGAGTGAAGTTGAGGAAAATCAGGGGCACGACCAGACAGGTCAGCGAGGCCAGGAACACGCCCTTGATGATCGCCATCGTGGTGATCTGGCCGCCGATCCACAGCATCGTCGTCGTGACGTCGCCGATCGGCGACCAGGCCCCGCCGGCATTGGCGGCGATGACGATGACGCCGGCAAAGAACAGCCGGTCCTCGTGACGGTCGAGCAGTTTCTTCATCAGCGACACCATGACGATCGTCGTCGTCAGGTTGTCGAGGGTCGCACTGAGGAAGAAGGTCACGAAACCGACCAGCCATAAGAGCGAGGTGATCTTGGTGGTCTTGATCCGCGAGGTGATGACCTGAAAACCGTTGTGGGCGTCGACAACCTCGACGATCGTCATCGCCCCCATCAGGAAAAAGATGATCTGGGCGGTCGCGGCCACAGATTCATGGAGATTTTCGGTGACCTTGTGGGTGTCGCCGCTCATCAGGGCATAGACCGTCCACAGCAGACCGGCACCGATCAGGGCCGAGGCCGATTTATTGACCTTGATCGGGTGCTCAAGGGCGATGCAGGCGTAGGCCAGCACAAAAATTAGGACGAGGGCGGTTAACATGTCTACTCCTTTTTAAGTGAATGTTACTTGTATGAATTGAATATTTATGAGAATTTTTCCTCTGTACAGAAATCTTGGCAATTGTTTCATCGATAGCAAAACACATGCCACCCGCTCCACTAAAGGGGATAAATAAAATAACACAATGTAATTAAATGATATATTTACATACTGGATCGATCATGCCGACACCTTGAGCGGAGGCATCCGACGATAAATGATTCATAGAGTTCTATTTTGTTTCATTCCCTCAGCATAAATTAACATACTAAACTGCAGCGCTATCAAATACCAGCCGCACAACTTTGATCCCACTCCTGCAGCATCCAGTGTATATTACCTATATCACTTTTATTTTTCATACAATGCCGCCTCTCTCTCGCCAATTCCTCCGACACCGAACTGAGAAATGAAATGAAACACATAGAAACATCATGCCATGCGGCGCGGTTCCTGCCTCTCGACAAAATCGTCTGCGCCATGGGGGAAGGAGCGGTTTTTTTGCATGTATATTTCGCTCCGGTGGTGGTAACATCACAGCGTTATCGGCCCCGGTGATCATACAATGCGCTGACACCGGGATCGGAGCGCCGAATCCCGTTCGAGCGGACGGGAGCGGGGGAACCAATCTTCAGGGGCGTATCGCCGGAAAACCGGCGTAGGGCAAACTCTTCGGCTCGAGCCCGTCAGCTAACCTCGCAGGCATCGAAGGGAAAGGCAACTCCACGGCATAGGAGGACCTTCCCCACCTTATCAGCCGCTGGAGCATGCACCATGTCCTCGCCATCCCAGGCCCTCAGGTGACACGCGACATTCCCGTCGCCTCCGTCCCATTCCGCACCGGCATAACCGGTACTGCCAGCCCTGCCCTGGCCGCCCTCGGGATCATTTACGGCGATATCGGCACCAGCCCGCTGTACACCATCAAGGAATGTTTTTCCGGCACCCACGGAGTGGCAACCGACTCCCGCCAACATCCTCGGGATCATGTCGATGGTCTTCTGGTCGCTGATTATCGTGGTCAGCATCAAATACGTTATTTTTGTCCTCCGGGCCGACAACAAAGGCGAAGGCGGCACTTTTTCCCTGCTCGCCACGCTGGCGCAGGTCTGAAAAGACGACAAAAGAAGGTGGGCCATCCTCACCATCCTCACCGCCTCGGGGGCATCGCTGCTCTATGGCGACGGCGTGATCACCCCGGCCATCTCGGTACTATCGGCCATTGAAGGGTCTGAACATGGCCACCGACGCCGCCGCACATTATGTGGTGCCGATCACCTGTCATAATCCTGATCGGCCTGTTTTTTATCCAGCGGCACGGCACGGCGGTCATCGGCAAGATTTTCGGCCCGGTCATGATCGTCTGGTTCAGCACCTCGGGATCCTTGGACTCCGCGCCATCCTCAAGCAACCCGGAAATCCTCGCTGCCCTCAATCCCGTACTACGCCATCAACTATTTCGCCATCAACCACCTGCATGGCATCGTGGCCCTGGCCTCGGTGGTCCTCTGCATCACCGGCTGCGAGGCCCTGTATGCCGACATGGGCCATTTCGGCCGTCTGCCCATCCGACTGACCTGGTACTTCGTGGTTCTGCCCGGACTGGTGCTCAATTATTTCGGCCAGTGCGCCTTGCTGCTGCACAATCCGAGCATCGCCGACGTCAATCCCTTCTATGCCCTGGCCCCCAAAGCGTTGCTCTATCCCCTGGTCGGCCTCGCCACCTTCTCCACCATCATTGCCTCGCAGGCCATGATTTCCGGGGTCTATTCCCTCACCCAGCAGGCTATTCAGCTGGGTTTCACCCCGCGTATGCGCATCATCCACACCTCGGAGCATGCCAAGGGCCAGATATATATCCCGACGGTCAACTGGATGGTGATGATCGCCTGCCTGACCCTGGTGCTGGTTTTCAGGAATCGCGCAGACTTGCTGCCGCCTACGGCTTTGCGGTGACCGCCACAATGACCATCACCTCGTCATGTATTTCAGGTAACCCGGTATCAAATGGAATTGGCCGTTGTGGCAGAGTTGCCCTCTTCGGTCTTTTCCTGTTTTTCGACGGCTCCTTTCTCGGCGCCAACATGCTGAAGGTGGTCGACGGCGGCTGGATCACCATCTGCATCGCCGCCTTCATCCTACCGCCATGATCACCTGGCGCGACGGCCGGGCCTTGCTGGCCAAGCATTACAGCCTGATGCGGATGCCGGCCGATATTTTCCTCAAGGATCTGCCGAGTACAGCCCGCAGCGGACAGCCGGCACGGCCGTCTTCATGTCGATCACCCCTGAAGGCATTCCCCATACCCTGCTGCATCACCTCAAACACAATGAAGCCCTGCACGAGCGGGTGCTGCTGCTCTCCATGCTTTCGGCGGAAACACCGACGGTCAGCCTGCCGAGGAGCGGGTGCACATCGAGGATCTCGGCCAGGGATTTTACCGGATCAAGGCCATTACGGCTTCATGGAAACCCCGAACATGCCAAAATTCTTGAACTGTCGGCAACAAAGGATTAACGATCGATATCTACTCCACTTCCTTCTTTCTTGGCCGTGAAACCATCTTCGCCACCGGGACGGCACCCATGGCCCAGTGGCGCAAATATCTTTTTATTTTCATGTCCCGCAACGCCTGGAACGCCACCTCATTTTTCGGTCTGCCGCCGGATCGGGTGGTCGAACTGGGAAATCAGGTGGAACTTTGATTATATTTCCTGATTGATTGAAAAAATAGACTGTCACTGAGGATGTACCACAATGCGATAGCGAGGATTTCCGACAACAAAGCTATGAAGAAGGGTCATATGCCGGATATCCCCGGCAGATACCTTCATTGAAAGAGAGTTATTGATTTTACAGGAAATATCTGGAGGACGATATCGGCCAGTTAAAAAAATACCTGGTTTCTCAACCTCTGCACTCTATTTTCAGGAGCATAACCAATGGCATTTACTCTGTTTCCCAAATCAATCCGGTTTTTCGACCTGCTCATCAAGCAAAATGAAATTCTCAAGGATGTGGCTATTGAACTCGAGCAGATTTTTCATGAGTTCAATACGACGGACGAGGCCTTCAAGCGCATAACCGTCAAGGAAGAAAAGGCCGACGAACTGTGCCGGGAAATTGCCAAACAGCTCTCGCAGACCTTTATCACGCCGATTGACCGGGAAGATATCTACCAGCTCAATCTGGCCCAGGAGGATTCCATCAATCTGATCAAACGTATTGCCATCCGCACCTACTGTTCCGGCCTGACCCGCATACGCTTCCCTGCCCAGAAAATGATCCGCAATATCAGCAAAATCGCTCATATTACCGGTGAAATGATCAAAGCTTTGCGGGCAAAACAGGAAGTCGGTCGTTTCGTCCGGGAATGCAAAAATTTGAAAGACGAATGCGAAATGGTGCTGAGTACGGGCTTATCGGAACTGCAGGATGTCGAAATAACCGATTTTAAGGGAGTGACGGATATCATCAAATGGGTCCAGGTCTATGACCGGATCGAGCAGGTCATCGAGCGGCTTGACGACCTGTCGGATGTTATCGAAGAAGTGGTGCTGAAAAATGCTTGATATCCCCGTACTCCTTATCGTAATTGTCCTGGTCGCCCTGGTCTTTGACTTCACCAATGGGGCGCATGACTGTGCCAACGCCATCGCAACCGTGGTCTCGACCAAGGTGCTGTCACCCCGGACCGCCGTCACCATGGCCGCCGTACTGAATCTGGTCGGCGCTCTGCTTGGCAGTGAGGTCGCCTCCACACTCGGCAAGGGTATAGTCAACACCGATGTGGTCATGGGGAGCACTATCCTGGTGCTGGCAGCCCTCATCGGGGCAATCTTCTGGAACATCCTCACCTGGTATTACGGCCTGCCCTCTTCCTCCTCTCATGCCCTCATCGGCGGATTGATCGGGGCGGCGGTCACCCATGCCGGGTTTGCAAGCCTCAATGTTGCAAGCATTTTCAAGAAAATCATTCTGCCGATGCTTCTTTCTCCCCTTGCCGGTTTCGTTGTCAGCTACCTGGTCATGACTGCCCTGATGCTGTTGTTCAGCAGCACAAACCGGAGAACCGTCACCAAGGGATTCAAGAAGCTGCAGATCCTCTCGGCCGCTTTCATGGCCACCAGCCATGGACTGAACGACGCACAGAAAACCATGGGGGTGATTACCCTGGCCCTCGTCCTCTTTAACCAGATCGATACGTTTTATGTCCCTTTCTGGGTGAAGATCTCCTGCGCCTTGGCCATGGCATTCGGCACTGCTCTCGGCGGCTGGAAAATCATAAAGACTATGGGCCATCGGATTTTCAAACTCGAACCGGTACACGGATTCGCCGCAGAAACATCAGCCTCGCTGGTGATCACCGGGGCGTCACTGATAGGCGCACCGATTTCTACGACCCACACGATAACCGCCTGCATCTTCGGAGTGGGATCGACCAAACGCCTGTCGGCGGTACGCTGGGAACTCGCCGCCAATCTGGCGGTCGCCTGGGTCATAACTATCCCTGCTGCGGCGACAATGGCCGGACTGAGCTATCTCCTGCTCGAGGCAATCGGTCTGGCAAGATAATCGAAATAGCGGGAAAACAGTTCCGTGGTGTCGGGGATAAAGGAAATCCCGGATCTGCCGATACTGAAAAATCAGCATCCCGGCAAACGCCCAAGGAGACGTTCATGGTCGAGATCATGCACAGCAATATCCTGGAGCTCTTCGAACTGCGCGAACAGGCCCTCGCCGGCGGCGGGACGAAGCGCATCGACATCCAGCACCAGCGGGGCAAACTGACCGCCACGGGAGCGGCTTGATCTGCTGCTCGACGAAGGTCCTTTGAAGAGTTCGATGTCCTCAAGATCGGCCGCGGCGGTCAGCGGGCGAGCGAAAACTATCCCGGCGACGGCGTCATCACCGGCCACGGCACCATCGAGCGGCCGCGAGGTCTTTGTCTTCAGCCAGGATTTCACCGTGCTCGGCGGTTCGCTCGGCGAGGCCCATGCCCAGAAAATCTGCAAGGTCATGGATCTGGCCGGCAAGGTGGGCGCGCCCGATCATCGGCCTCAACGATTCCGGCGGGGCGCGCATCCAGGAAGGTATGGATGCCCTGGCCGCCTACGGCGAGATCTTCCACCGCAATGTCCGGGCCAGCGGCGTGGTGCCGCAGATCTCCTGCATCATGGGACCCTGCGCCGGCGGCGCGGTCTACAGCCCCTCGATCACCGATTTCGTCTTCATGGTGGAGGACTCTCGTACATGTTCGTCACCGGCCCGAGCGTGGTCAAGACCGTCACCCACCAGGATATCACCTCCGAGGAACTGGGCGGGGCCGGGGTGCATGCCAGAAGAGCGGCGTGGCCCATTTCGTCTAGCCCAACGATATCCTCTGCCTGCGGGAGGTGCGGCGGCTGATCAGCTACCTGCCCTCCAACAACCGGCAGAGGGCGCCGATCCTCGACCTGAGCGATCCGCCGGACCGCACCGATCCGGCCCTGGATTATCTGATTCCGCCGAATCCCAACCAGACCTACGACATGAACGTGCTGATCCACAGCATCCTCGACGGCGCCGAGTTCATGGAGGTCCATGCCGATTTGCCCGCAACATCATCTGCGGCTTCGGCCGTCTCGGCGGCCAGACCATCGGCCTGGTGGCCAACCAGCCGGCGGTGCTGGCCGGGGTGCTCGACAACAATGCCTCGTTCAAGGCCGGCGCGCTTTGTCCGTTTCTGCGATGCCTTCAACATCCCGCTGATCTGCCTGGTGGATGTCCCCGGATTCATGCCCGGCCCGGAGCAGGAACACGGCGGCATCATCCGCCACGGCGCCAAACTGCTCTATGCCTTCACCGAGGCCACCGTGCCGCGGATCTCGGTGATCGTCCGCAAGGCCTACGGCGGCGCCTATCTGGTGATGAACTCCAAGCATATCCACTGCGAGTCAACTATGCCTGGCCGACCGCCGAGATCGCGGTCATGGGCCCCCGGGCGCGGCCGAGGTCATCCACCGCAAGGAGATCGAGCAGGCCGACGACCCGGAAGCCGTGCTGACCGAAAAGATGGAAGAATACCGCAAGCACTTTGAACCCCTTTCTCGCCGCCCAGCGGGGCTATATCGACGATGTCATCTTCCCCCGGGACACCCGGCACCGGCTCATCCGCACCCTGCAGATGCTGGAAAGCAAGAGAACCAAGGGCCCGGATCGCAAACACGGAAATATTCCCCTGTGAGGCACGCTATGTTTAAAAAAATTCTGATCGCCAATCGCGGCGAAATTGCCATCCGCATCATCCGTACCTGCAAGGCTGGGCATCGAGACCGTGGCCGTCTATTCCGAGGCCGACAGCCGCAGCCTGCACGTCACCTGGCCGATGAGGCGGTGCTCTCGGCGGAGCGCAGCCGCAGAATCCTATCTGAAATCGAAAAAATCATGCCGCGGCCAAGGCCACCGGTTGCCAGGCAATCCATCCCGGCTACGGTTTTCTCTCGGAAAATGCCGAGTTTGCCGAGAAGGTCGCAGCCGCCGGGCTGGTCTTCATCGGCCCGCCGGCCGAGGTCATTGATGTCATGGGCGACAAGATCACCTCCAAGGAACTGGCCAGAAAACGCCGGTGTGCCGATAGTTCCCGGTCATCATCGAGCCGGTTGTCGGACTTGAAGAGGCCCTGGCCGCGGCCGAGCAGGTCGGCTATCCGGTGCTGCTGAAACCGGCGGCCGGCGGCGGCGGCAAGGGCATGCGCATTGTCGACAGGCCCGAGGAGATGGAGGCGGCCCTGGCGCTCTGCCAGCAGGAGACCCAGAAATCCTTCAGCGACACCCGGATTTTTGTCGAGCGCTATATCGAGCAACCCCGCCATATCGAGATCCAGATCCTGGCCGACAGCACGGCAATGTCGTCCATCTGGGCGAGCGGGAATGTTCGATCCAGCGGCGCTACCAGAAGATCATCGAGGAGTCGCCCTCCTGCGCCCTGACTCCCGATCTGCGGGAGCGGATGGGCAGCCTCGCCTGCGATCTGGCGCGAACGGCGGGCTATGTCAATGCCGGCACGGTCGAATTCATCATGGACAAGACGGCTATTTCTATTTTCTGGAGATGAACACCCGCCTGCAGGTGGAGCATCCGGTCACCGAACTGGTCAACCGGGCTCGATCTGGTGGAACGGCAGCTGCGCATCGCCAGCGGCGAACCGTTGCCTTTGACCAGAGCAGGTGTCACGTTCAACGGCTGGGCCATCGAGGCGCGGATCTGTGCCGAAGATCCCACCCGCGGTTTCATCCCCTCCACCGGCCTGATCACCCGCTATGCCGCACCCACGGGGCAGACATCCGGGTGGACAGCGGCGTCAATACCGGCAGTAAGATCAGTGTCTACTACGATTCCATGCTGGCCAAGGTCATCACCTGGGGAAAACCGGGAGGATGCCCGCAAACGCTGATCGAGGCCCTGAACGGCTACCATATCGAGGGCGTCTCCACCAACATCGATTTCGCCAACCAGATTCTCACCCACCCGGTGTTCATCCGTGGCGATCTCTCCACCGATTTCATCCCCACCTATCTCCTTGATCCCGATGCCAGAATCCCGCCGCCCGGAGGTCGCTGCATCCCATGGCCATAGCCACGACCCTTATCTATCACCTGCGCGAAAACCTCGTCCAGGATTCCCTCCGGCCGCTGAAATCAAGGGTCGGTTATACCACTTCTGCGACCCGGGATTATTTCGAATATGTGACCAAGGCCAAGGAACATATCTTTCATATCCGCCTGGAAAAGAGGATGCGGATCTGCAGTGGCAGGTACTGGTCAACAATACGGATCTACCAGGTCATAACCCCGCCGATGGAATTCTACCGCCGGCGGCTGAAGCTCAACATCAACGGCGAGGATGCCTATTTCCGCCTGAAATACAGCGGCAATTTCATTGAGGCGGCGTATTGCGGCGTGGCCGGCACCTTTGAGATATACAATCCCCGGGAATGGCAAGTGGCCGGCTACATGCACCGACCCAGCGAAAAGTTCAGCGGCAATATTCTCGATTGCCCGATGCCCGGCCTGGTGGTCGATGTCAAAGTTAAGGCCGGCGAGCGGGTATTCCGCGGCCAGGAGCTGGTAATTCTTGAATCGATGAAGATGGAAAGCGCCGTGTCGGCTTTAGGAGACGGCGTGGTGGAATCGGTGTGTGTGAAATCGGGTGATGCGGTCGAGACGGGGACGGTTCTGGTTCTTTTGAAAAATGATTGATGCAGGCAGTGGAGCAAGAATCGTGTTCAATCTGCGCCGGTTTACGTGTTATACGTTGGGGCAACCCATTACAAAGCGGCGATAGACGCAGTTCAATGAACTGAGAGAGGTATCCTACGGGAACTCTTACTCAACTTCTTTTCAATTTCGATCATCAGGAACACCAGCACGCCAGAGCTGATAGCCAGAATCAAATCACGGGCATTGAGCGGAATGACACCAAAGAAATCCGCCACGGGCGGAAGGTAGATCACGGCCAGTTGCAGAACGGTGACCAGCGCCGCCATGCCCAGCAGCAGCGGATTACTGCCCAGCCCGCGTGCAAAGAGCGATTTGCGGTTCGAGCGGCTGGCCAACGCCTGCCCGACCTGCGCAAAGGCCAGCGAGGTAAAAATCATCGTCTGCCATTCTGGGCCGCCGCTAAAAAAATACCACGAGCCAATGCCAAGCCCCAGCGCGCCAATCAGGAGACCCACCCAGATCGTCTGCCTGCCCGCGCCGCGGCTGAAGACACCTTCCTCGGTGAATAGGGCGGGCGCTGCATCGTATCTTTTCCGATTTTTCCACCCCCATCCCAGCCCCAGCAGGCCATCGGTCAGCAGGTTGAGCCAGAGCAGCTGCAGCGGCAGGAGCGGGATGGGTTTGCCCAGGAAGGGCGCAATCAGCATCACCAGCACCTTGCCGATGTTCCCGGCCACGCTGAAGCGCACAAACTTGCGGATATTATCGTAAATCGTGCGGCCTTCCTTCACCGCGGCCACGATGGTGGCAAAATTATCATCCAGCAGCACCAGGTCGCTGGCTTCCTTCGAAACATCCGTGCCGGTGATGCCCATCGCCACGCCGATATCGGCGCGCCGCAGGGCGGGGGCATCGTTGACGCCGTCGCCGGTCATCGAGACGATGTGCCCGCGCTCCTGCAAGGCCTGAACAATCTTAATTTTATGCTCCGGTGAAACGCGCGCAAAGACGTTCACCTCATCCACCATCGCTTTCAGTTCCTCGAACGACATCTGCTCGAGTTCGGCGCCGGTCAGCACCTGGCCGTTATCTGAGATGCCCAACTGCCGGGCAATCTCCACCGCGGTCAGCGGATGGTCGCCGGTGATCATCACCGTGCGGATCCCGGCGCTTCTGGTCAGCGCCACGGCCTCCTTCACCTCGGCGCGCGGCGGGTCGATCATGCCGAACAGGCCGACAAAGGTCAGATTCTGCTCGATTTCAGCGGACAGCCGGGGACTGGACTCCAGCGCCCGGAAGGCCACCCCCAGAACGCGCATGCCCTTTCGCGGCCAGCTTTTCATTGGCGGCTTCAATCCTGCGCCGCCAGTCTTCATCCAGCATTTCGACCTGTCCATTCACCCAGACGTGGGACGAAATCTCCAGCAGCCCATCCACGCTGCCTTTGGTGAAGGCCACGATACGGCGTCTGACCGGCTGCAAGGCATCGGCTCGAGCCGCATTTTCCAGATCGGCCCGCTCCACCTGGTGAACGGTGGTCATCCGTTTGCGGTCACTGTCGAACGGCACTTCGGCCACGCGCGGAAGAGACTGATCCAGCTCATCCTTCCAATATCCCAGTTGGCCGCGGCCACCACCAGCGCGCCTTCGGTGGGGTCGCCGAGGGTGTGATAACTGGCCTTCGTTCTGCTCGACCAGCTGCGCATCGTTGCACAACGCCCCGCCAATCGACAGCAGGGAAATTGCCGGGTCGCGGATCGGGATGTTCCTGGCGGTGCCGTGCTCGCCGAACGTGGACCGAACCGTCGCGCTCCATTTCTTCCGTCAGATCCACCGGTGCCCGGCCACATCCAGCACCATGACCGTCATCCGGTTCTCGGTCAGCGTGCCGGTTTTATCGGAACAGATCACGGTCACCGAGCCGAGGGTTTCGACGGCGGGCAGTTTGCGGATCAGGGCATTGCGGCGCCAGCATGCGCTGCGCGCCGAGCGCCAGGGTGATGGTCACCACCGCCGGCAGCCCTTCGGGCACAATCGCGACCGCCACGCTGACGGCGGTCAGCAGCATGTGGCGCATTTCATCGCCGCGCCAGCATGCCGATCACAAAAATCAGCCCGGCGATGAACACGCCCACCACCGCCAGGATCTTGCCCAACTGATCGAGCCGCTTCTGGAGCGGGGTCTGCTCCTGCGGCACCTGCTGGATCAGGTCGGCGATTTTGCCCAGTTCGGTCTGCATGCCGGTGGCCACCACCAGCGCCATGCCCGCGCCCCTGCGTGACGATGGTGCCCATGTAGCCCATGTTGCGGCGGTCGCCCAGCGGCAGATCCTCCCTGGCTATCGCGTCGGTCTGCTTTTCAACCGCTTCGGATTCGCCGGTCAGCGCCGCTTCCTGGATCCGCAGGTTGACCGCTTCGAGCAGGCGCACATCGGCCGGGATGACGTTGCCGGTTTCGAGTTGCAAAATATCGCCCGGAACCAGTTCCCGCGCCGAAAGTTCGGTCAACTTCCCGTCGCGCAGCACCCGCACATTGGGCACCGATAGCTTTTTCAGCGCGGCGATGGCTTTTTCGGCGCGGTATTCCTGCACGAAGCCCAGGATGGCGTACAGCACCACAATGGAACCGATCGCGATGGCATTTTTGGTGTCGCCCAGAAGGCCCGCAACCACGGCCGCGGCGACCAGGATCAGCACCATGGTGGCGGTAAGCTGTTCCCATAAGATCTGCAGCGGCGTGCGGCCGCCTTTTTCAACCAGTTCGTTGGGGCCGTATTCAGCCAGGCGCTCATCCGCCTCAGCAGTCGATAAGCCGCGGACAGAGTCCACCTTGAGTTGTTTGAGAGCGGATTCAGCTTCGACAGTGTACCAGTTCATCGCCATATCCTTGTGTCTTGAGTCTGAAATTACAAACCACCCTTCCCGAGAGTAACATTACCATTCCCATTTTCTATCGTCACTCTTATCGCCAGATTGTATGCCTCAACTTCAGCCGTTTACGGGGGAGGACCTTCCCTCGCAGGGTGATATAGGAAATCAGGAAGATCCGGTCAGTGCGGCCCTTCTGGACCTGCCGTACCGGTATGGATAACCTTGTCAGTCGGTCTTCTGAGGGGAGTATTTTCCGATTACCGGATCATGTCTCGGCAGCTTGAAATTGTTCGTCAATACAATCGAGATCAGAAAATGCTCAGCGGGGGCGCCGGCTACCTGGCGGCGTACCTTGCCGCCCAATGTTTTCTTCCATCGACTGCTGGCGAAAAGGATAGCAAAATGGCATAGTCTTTTCGAAGCCACTGTCAATCAACCGGAAATTCAACCGACACCGATATCCGCCATGGGTCAGTCAGACAAGGAAACGCCTTCCCCGCCAGAGCGGGAGGCAAACGGGGCCCTTCCCCTCCTCCCCGCTCAACCGCCGAATCGAACACAGACCAATTTCTTTGTTGTTCTGTTTCTCTTTTCCGCCCTGATGCTGGGTTGGGTACTCTGGCCCTTCTGGCATCTGCTGATCCTCGCCTTTCTCCTCGCCGGGATCTTCATGCCGGTCTACCGCAAGCTGCTCCGGGGGGGTTCGCCCTGGATGGCCTCACTGCTTACCTGCACGCTGATATTTCTGATCGTGTTCATTCCCCTGCTCTTCTGCATCGGCTCCCTCTCCTCCGAGGCGATGAAGCTGTTCGAGTACAGCCGCACCAACGACACGCTGCTCAAGCTGTTGGAGATGCTGCAGAACAACACCTATATCAACAGGATCGAACAGTTCATCACCGAGTTCGGGCTGCAGTTCGATCTCCCCGACATCACCAGCATCCTGACGGGGACGAGCAAGACCGCCGGCATGTTCATCTACACCCACGTCTCCGCTTGGGCCGCCAACATCATGAGTTTTGTCGTACAGTTTTGCATCCTCATCACCGTGGTCTTCTTCCTGCTGATCGAAATGGAAGACCTCCTCCTCTTTATCCGCCGGCTGTCGCCGCTGCCCGACGAGCAGAACATTCTGCTGATGGACAAATTCACCTCCATCGCCGGCGTCATCCTGGTCGTCAACGGCCTGTTCTGTATCCTCCAGGGAGCGCTCGGCGGGCTCTTTTTCGCCCTGCTGGGTATCAAGACCCCGGTGCTCTGGGGGTTGATCATGGGAATCCTGGCCTTCATCCCGATACTCGGGATCGGCATGGTGCTGCTGCCGGCGGCAGCGATCCTCCTGGCGTACGGCCATATCGGCCAGGCCCTGGCAACCGTGGTCTTCTACCTGATATTGCACTACACCGTGGAATTGCTTTTGAAACCGAAATATGTCGGCAGCCAGTTGGAGATGCACGCCCTGCTGGTGCTGCTGGCCATCTTCGGCGGGATGAATCTTTTCGGCATCCTGGGAATCATCTACGGTCCACTGGTGGTCAGCATCTTCCTCACCCTCTCGGAGATCTACCTGAAGGAATACAGTATCACCGGCATCGGCACCGGCCCGGCCGGCACTGGTCCCGGCCTGAATGAAACCGACCGCTGAAAGGTATCAATCTCGATCTGTTTCGAACAGGTTCCTATGTCAAACGTTGAATATCTGTCGGCCTGTGCAGCTGCCATTCTGTGAATCCCGCCGCTCCGGCATACTTCACGCCCTGGACAGGCTCTTGTCATCGGCCCCTTTTTCCTGTACATCGTACAGTCTCGGCAGCCTGTCGACGCCGCCTTCGCCGCCCGGTGCGAGGATATGCAAGCGCCGCTGCGGCTGTTCAACCTGTTGGAGTTCACTCATGGCGTATACCTACCTCTTTGGCCCGGTCCCATCGCGACGGCTGGGGATGTCCCTGGGCGTTGACCTCGTGCCCCGAAAAGTGTGCACGCTTGATTGCGTCTACTGTGAAGTCGGCAGAACGACGACATTGACCAGCGACAGAAAAGAGTACATCCCGGCAGCGGCGATCATCGAGGAGCTGGGCCGTTTTTTCGCTACCAATACGATCGGCAATAGACTATATCACCATTTCCGGCTCCGGCGAACCGACGCTCAACAGCGGCATCGGCGATATTGTCCGCTCTATCAAAGACAACATCGAGGATATCCCTCTGGCGGTTCTTACCAACGGCACCCTGCTGTATGATAAAAACGTGCGGGACGCCCTGCTGGCCGCCGACGTCGTCCTTCCCTCGCTCGATGCGGCAACGGCGACGGGATTTGCCCGGATCAACCGGCACCACCGATCGATCACTGTCGACCGCTACATTGAAGGGCTGGTCGCCTTCCGACAGGAATATCGCGGCAAGATCTGGTTGGAGATCTTCATCCTGCCGGGCTACAACGACAGCGATGCAGAGCTGCAGGCGCTTCGCCAGGCGATACTGAAAATTCAACCTGATTCCGTGCAGTTGAACACGCTGGACCGCCCCGGAACGGTGGCCGGCCTGCGAGGGGCGACGCTGGTGGAACTGGAGAGAATTGCGGCAGCGCTTGATCTCGAAGGTGTCGAAATCATCGCCGCCGCCGCCGACATCGGTGGTGCACCGTCATGCCGGAAGGAGGCTGAATCGGTTCTCCTGGAAATGATCGCAAGAAGGCCGTGCACCCTCGACGATCTGGTCACGACGCTGGGGATGCCGGCTCCTGCCATACAAAAGATTGTCGCTGCGTTGGCAACAGCGGAGAAAATTGAAGCGGTACAGCAGGAACGGGGATTGTTTTATCAACTGAAGAATAAATGAAGCATCTTGCCGCCACTACCAAGAGAACGACGGAAAAATCGGGGATAGCCGGCATCGTCCGGCTGCGGGTGATCGCCCTGCTGCTGGTGATCCTGTTCGTCATCGTGATTGCCCTGCCGCCGGATCTGACCTTGTTGATGGTGGTCGAGAATGGCCCGGTGGAGATGCTGTCGGCGATCGGCCTGCTGGCTGCCGCCTTCTGGCTGTTCTGCCGGGCCGGTCGCGATCCTTCCGGCCAACCCGTCGCCGCCGGATTCCTGGTGCTGCTCCTGGGGTTGCGGGAGCTCGATTTCCATGCCCGCTTTACCACCATGGGGGTCTTCAAGACCAAATACTACCTCAGCCCCCTGGTGCCGGCAGGCGAGAAGATCATTGTTTCAGCTGTTGATGGCGGTGATCGTCTTCATCGCGATCCGCTTCGTCATCGGCAGTTTTCACCGCTTCACCCTGGCCCTGCGCCGACGGCGACCGGCGGCCCTGGCGCTCCTCGCCGCGTTCGGCTACGGGCTTCTCGGCAAAGGGCTGGACAGCCTGGCCACCCCTCTCGAACCCCCGATCGCCTGGTTCTCCGCCAACCCCAAGCTGGTTCTGCGGACGATGGAAGAGTTCACGGAGCTTGGAGTTCCCCTCTGCATCCTGCTGGCCGTATGGTATACCTCCTCCCTGGCCGGAATGAACGATCGGGAAAGGGAAGGCGGACGGGGATGGCGGCAATGATTTCTCAACGGTCGATTCCAGTGAACAGTGCAGTTCCGGACTGGGCCGCACCGCGGCTCAAGGTAAAATTCATGCACCGCGGCCTCCGCCGGGGAAGATCGGCCGACTACTTTCTCCGCCAGTTTCCCGGCACCCGGCCGCAGTGGGAAGAGTGTGCCTTTGATTTCGATCTCGATTGCCGCGACTACGACTGGTTGGTGGTATATCACGACCTGCCGCCCGGGCCGACCCTGTTCACCGAGGAAAGGCTCGCCTGTCCCCGCGAACGGACCATGCTGATCACCGGCGAGCCGTCGACGATCACCGTGTTCGGCCGCGATTATCTGCGCCAGTACGGCACCATCCTGACCTTTCAGGAACCGTGGGCGATGAAGCACCCGAACGTCGTCTTTCATCATCCCGGCCTGATGTGGCATTACGGGATGCCCTTCGACCTAAAGGGCTACATCACCTGGGACCGGATGGCATCAACCCCGCCGCCGGCAAAGACCAGGACCATCTCTACCGTCTGTTCCGAGCGGACCGGCAACGTCACCCTGCACTCGACCCGGGTTGCCTTCACCTGGCGGCTCAAGGACGAGCTACCGGAACTCGAGATCTTCGGCCATGGGGTCAGGCCGATGAACGACAAGGCCGAGGCCCTCGATCCCTATATGTTCCATATCGCGGTGGAAAATCACGTCTACCGCCATCATCTGACGGAGAAGCTGCCCGACGCCTTCCTGGGCTACACCCTGCCGTTCTATCACGGCGCCCCCAATGCGGCGGACTATTTTCCCAAGGACAGTTTCATCCCCATCGATATCAACGATTATCGGCGCTCCAGGGATATAATCCGCCACCACCTCGCCAACAACGAATATCGGGATCGATTGCCGCATATCATCGAGGCGCGGCGTCGGGTGCTGGAGGAACAGAACCTCTTCGCGATCGTCAGCCGCACGATCTGCGCCCAGGAGAAGAGGATCACCGCCACGACCCCGGGCAGGGTCATCCGCAACCGTTCGACCATGCGCCTGAAAAATCCGCTCGCCGGACTGCGCAGTCTCATCGAGAAGGCGATGACCAAGACCTATCACCGGCTGACCTTCAGGGCCCGCAACAAACCCCTGGGGCTCCAGCCCCCACCCCACGCCTGACCGCCCCTGCTATTTCTGCGGTTTGTAGAGCAGGGCCGCACATCCCGCCCGCTTGACGACGCGCTCGGCGACACTCCCCAGCAGGATCTTCTCGAGCCCCTTGGCCCCGTGGGTCCCGATGATGATCAGATCGGCCCCCTCCGCCCTGGCAAAATCGACAACGGTGTCGACGACGTCGCCGCTCTTCACCTGTCCGGAGCAGCCCATCCAGATTTTGGAGTTTTTCTCCACCAGCTCGCTCATCTTCCTCTCGGCATGGGCGATGGTTTCCTCGTCTTTCACCGGCATGTATGCCGGCACGAAATCCGAATAAAATATTACGGTCTCGACAACATGGAAGAAAACGACCTTGGCAGCCAGTTTGTTGGCCATCGCCGTGGCGTACTCGGCAATCTCGTCTGTATACTGCTGGAAATCGACCGGAACGATGATCTTTCGAATCTCTTGCATGGCAGTCCTCCTTCGGTGGTGAACGGCAGTCCGCTCTTCGCCCCTGCCTACATCCTGATCTTTGCCTCCGTTTTCTTCAGATTTTTGGCAAGATGGAGGTGGCGATGGGCCGCCGTTTCAGATAAACGGGTCATGATATTGGGAAGATCCGAGTTATTCCAGACGAAGGTGAAGGCCTCTTCGGCCTGGATCTCCGGGCTGATCGCGAAAGGAGGCTGGTTGTCGGGCATCAACCTGACATCGTCCATCCCGATGTCGATTTTTTCGGCAAAAATCTGACGAAACAACTCCTGCATGCTGTAGCTGAAGACGTTCTTCAGGTCCTCGGTCGATTCAGCCTCGCTGATCTGCTTTCTGAATTTGGGCAGAATGTCGTTTTCGATCCTGGAGTACGATACCGATTGATCCATGCTTCCTCCTCCCGGCGTGGAATACGGCGGCAATCGACAGCTTGCCGGCCATCAATGCACAAGGGCCCCGGCCGGCAACAAACGGCGGGACGTGCGAACATGCAGGTCTGTTTCTTCCTGCAATGTATTTTCCCGCGTTGGTGCGGGAGATATCAAGGAAAAATTGTCAAGCGACGGAACGCGGTTGCAATTACCCGGAGTGTTGCCTGATGGCACGGGACAATCTGCTGCGGTCGGGCCGCAGGCTGATCAGCCCTGAAAGACGCCGCGCAGCAGCGCTATTTCTTCGGCGTAGCCCGGCAGTTCGTTCGGTGTTTCCAACAGGAACGGGAGATGGCGCAGGAGCCTGTGGTTGATGATCCGGGTAATCGCCTCGACACCGATGTGGCCATGGCCGATCCGGGCGTGGCGGTCCTTGCGGCTGCCGCGCGGGTTGAGGCTGTCGTTGAGATGGACGGCGCGCAGCCGCTCCAGGCCGATGACCGCATCGAACTCGGCCAGGACCCCGTCGAGATCGTCGATAATGTCGTACCCGGCATCATGGACGTGACAGGTGTCGAGACAGATCCCCATCTTGTCCTGCAGGACGACCCCATCGAGGATGCGGCGCAGTTCCTGAAAGCTGCGGCCGACCTCGCTGCCCTTGCCGGCCATGGTTTCGAGCAGGACGGTCGTCGTTCTGGTGCGGCGTCAGCACGGCGTTGAGCTGGGCGGTGATCAGGGCGATGCCGGCCGCCTCGCCCTGGCCGACGTGGCTGCCGGGGTGGAAGTTGTAGAGGTTGCCCGGCAGCAGTTCCAGGCGCGCCAGGTCGTCCTGCATCGTCGCCAGTGCGAATTCCCGGGTCTTCGGGTCGGCCGAGCAGGGATTGAGGGTGTAGGGCGCATGCGCCAGCAGCGGCGCGAAGCGATGTTCGGCGGCAAACTGAAGAAAGGCGGCGATATCGGCGTGATCGATGTCCTTGGCCTTGCTGCCGCGCGGGTTGCGGGTGAAAAACTGGAAGGTGTTGGCAGCGATCGCCAGCGCATCGCGGCCCATGGCCATGAAGCCCTTGGAAACGGACAGGTGACAGCCGATGCTGATCATGGCCTTCCCCTTCATCGGCTCGCCGCGACGTCGCCGCCGTATCTGGCCCGCAGTTTCGGCTTCTCGATCTTGCCGGTGGGATTGCGCGGCACCGCATCGAAGATGATCCGGCGCGGACGTTTGTAACGCGGCAGGGATGCGCAGAATGCCAGGATCTCCTCGGCCGTGCAGCGGCGATCCGGTTTGAGTTCGACCACCGCCGCCGCGATCTCGCCGAGGCGCTGATCGGGGATGCCGATGACCGCCGCATCCTTGATCGCCTCATGTTCGCGAAGAAAATTCTCGATCTGGACCGGATAGATGTTCTCCCCGCCGGTGATGATCACATCTTTCTTGCGGTCGACCAGATGAATGAACCCGTCCTCGTCCATGCGGGCCATGTCCCCGGTCAACAGCCACCCATCCTTGAGGACGGCCGCCGTCGCCTCCGGGTCGTTAAAGTAGCATTTCATTATGCCCGGTCCCTTGACGACCAGTTCGCCGACCTCTCCCGGCCGGACGGGACACCCCGCCTCGTCGGCGATCATCGCCTCCCAGCCATGCCCGGGCCTGCCGATGGCCCCGACTTTGTGAACATTGTCGACGCCGAGATGGACACAACCGGGGCCGCTCGACTCCGTCAGGCCGTAGTTGGTATCGTAAAGATGGTTGGGAAAATATTTTTTCCAGCGGTGAATCAGGCTGGGAGGCACCGGCTGGGCCCCGATATGCATCAGCCGCCACTGGTGCAGGGCATACTCTTCCAGCTTGATCTCGCCGCTTTCAATCGCGTCGAGAATGTCCTGGGCCCAGGGGACGAGCAGCCAGACGATCGTGACCTGTTCCTCGGAAACCGTCTCCAGTATCCACCTGGGGCTGACGCCCCGCAGCAGCACCGCCCGGCTCCCCGCCAGCAGGCTGCCGAACCAGTGCATCTTGGCGCCGGTATGGTACAGCGGCGGGATGCAGAGGAAATTGTCGTCCCGCGTCTGCCCGTGATGATTCTGCTCCGTGATGCATGACGCGGTCAGGCTGCGGTGGGTATGGAGAATGGCCTTGGGAAAACCGGTGGTGCCGGAGGAGAAGTACAGCGCCGCCTCATCCGCATCGGTGATCATGACTGGGGGAGCCGTTGCGCCACAATCGGCCGCCAGTTGGTCATAGCTTTCGGCAAAGGAGGGGCAGTCGGCGCCGACAAAGATCCGCTCTCTGACCCGGGGAACCTGATCGCAGATCGTTTCCACCCGGCCGATGAATTCGGGGCCGAAGATCAGCATGTCGGCCTCGGACAATTGCAGACAGTATTTGATCTCCTCGGCGGTATAGCGATAGTTCAACGGTACCGCCACCGCCCCGGCGCGGAGGATGCCGAAATACAACGGCAGCCACTCCAGGCAGTTCATCAGCAGCAGCGCAACCTTGTCACCTTTTTTGATATCCTTGCCGAGCAGCAGATTGGCAAACCGGGAGGCCTTGTCGTCGAACTGGCGCCAGGTCATCTCGCGGCGGTGGGTGGCCGACGCCTTGGTTTCCACCAGCTCGAATTCACGCCATGTAACTTCTCGTTTTTCCTTGATTTCAGGATTGACTTCAATCAGACTGGGCTCATCGGCGTAGAGCCTGGCATTACGGGCAAGCAATTCGGTGATCGGCATTCTTTTTCATCTCTCCTTCAAGTTTTATATATCGATAACGTGTAGATGGCATGGCAAACCCCGGCCCCGGACGGCGACGTCTGCAGCTTCCTCCCGGGGAAAGTACATCCCCCATACACCATTATGCGCTATCCGGCAACAGAGGCGACCCTGAAAATTGATCCCGCCGTGAAGCGGGAAATCCGCTGCGACCGGCCCGAAGCGGTCATTCTCGTCCTTGTCAAGTCGAGCGACTTCTGTCATTTCGACTTTCCCCGCTGTCATTTCGAAGCGAAGCGAGAAATCTCGTGTTGCCGAGGATGCCTTTCTCAGAGCGGATAATGGCTGCATGAGATCTCTCCCTGGCGGGCGAGACACCCGACGATGAAGAGCCTGGTCGCGCGTCGCCCCCGTATCCCTGGTTTTCGGCCACCGCGTATTTCCATTGTCTCCCGGCGCCCGACACGATATGGTTCAGCGGTATCCTGCCAGGAAATCCGGTGCACTCCGTTGCCGTTCACATCTGCATCGGGAAACCCGAATCAACACTTCACCCGCCATCGCCTCCATGACTCCCGAAAAATTCATCGCCACCTGGCAGAACAACCCCCTGACCGAGCGGGCCGGCGCCCAGGCCCATTTCGACGACCTCTGCGATCTCCTCGGGGTCGAAAAGCCGCGCGATCCCGAGAACTACTGCTTCGAACGCGGGGCGAAGAAGGCCGGCGGCGGCGACGGCTGGGCCGATGTCTGGAAGCGCGGCTGTTTCGGCTGGGAGAACAAGAAGCCCGGCCGGGATCTCGACGCCGCCCTCAAGCAGCTCACCGACTATGCCCTCTACCTCGACAACCCGCCGCTGCTGGTCGTCAGCGACCGCGAGCGCATCATCATCCATACCGCCTTTACCGGCTATCCCGATCAGCCACGGGTGATCTTGATTGAGGAACTCAAAGAGGAACTGGTCAGGGAGCAACTCCGCTGGGTGTTCGAAGACCCGGCACGGCTGCGGCCCGAGCAATCGACGGCGGCGATCACCGGCGAGGCCGCCGGAAAATTCGCGGAACTGGCCGAGGCCATGCGCAACCGCGGCACGGACGGCCAGCAGACGGCCCACTTTCTGGTCCAATGCCTGTTCTGCATGTTCGCCGAGGACGAAGGACTGCTGCCGGGCGAGGTGTTCACCTCCATTCTCGAAAACTGCGCGCATGACCCGGCCAAGGCCGCCCGGCGCATCGCCAAGCTGTTTGCGGCCATGGCCCGCCCCGACGGCGAATACGGCGATCACGACATCCCCTGGTTCAACGGCGGACTGTTCGCCACGATCGCGATACCGGCCCTGACCGCCAGTGACCTGCAATCGTTACAACGCGCCTCGCAGATGGACTGGCGGGCCATCGATCCGACGATCTTCGGCACCCTGTTCGAGCGCAGCCTCGATCCAGCGGCCAGGGCGCCGCTCGGGGCCCATTACACCGACACCGCCACGATCCGCAAGCTCATCACCCCGTTGATCACCGAGCCGTTGCTGGCGCAATGGGAACAGGCCGGAAAGATCATCGCCACAGGGGCCGGCAAGGGCCCGAAGACCAAGGCCAGAAAAGACGGCGACGCGGCGTGGCAGGGATTTACTGCACAAACTCCAGTCGTTCCGGGTCCTGGACCCGGCCTGCGGTTCCGGCAATTTCCTGTACCTGGCGCTCGAGGCCCTGCGCGACGTCGAACGCCGCGTCTTCCGGGAAGCGCGCGAACTGGCCGGATATCAAGCCGACCTGTGGCTGCAGACCGGCCCCCACAACATCCTCGGCATCGAGATCAACGAATACGCCGCCGAGCTGGCCCGGACAACCGTCTGGATCGGCGATCTCCAGTGGCGGCGGCGCAACGGCCGGCCGACCAACAACAGACCGATCCTCAGCCCGCTCGACGGCATCGAACATCGCGACGCCCTGCTTGATCCCGATGGCGGTGAAGCGGCGTGGCCGCCCGCCGACGTCATTGTCGGCAATCCGCCGTTTCTGGGGGATAAAATGATGCGTGGCGAGCTGGGCGACCACTATGTAGAGACTTTGCGTAAACGGTACGAAGGCCGCGTTCCGGGCGGGGCCGATCTGGTGACCTACTGGTTTGAAAAGGCAAGAGCCCAGATCGAGGCAGGAATGGCGATCGGCTGCCGGACTGGTGGCCACCAACTCCATCCGCCAGAAACGAAACCGCGTGGTGTTGGAACGTATTCTGGCAAGCACCCGTATATTCGAGGCCTGGTCGGACGAGGAGTGGGTCAATGAAGGGGCGGCGGTCCGGGTGAGCCTGGTTTGTTTCGGCCAGGGCGACAAAACCCGCCTTGACGGGAAAGCTGTGGCCGTCATCCATGCCGATTTGACCGGCAGCGGCCAAGAAGGTCAAGCGATGGATCTGACCCAGGCGGAGCCACTCGCCGCCAACAAAAGCCGCTCGTTTTTCGGTCTCTGCCTGGCCGGTCCTTTCAAGGTGGACACACCGACTGCGCTGACCTGGCTACAGGACACCGGTAATCCCAACGGTCGCCCCAACAGCGACGTGGTCCGCCCCATTTACAACGGCTCCGACATCACCCGTCGATGGGCTGGTAACTGGGTGGTTGATTTCAGCGCTTTGGAACAGAACGAGGCCGCTGATTACCTGGTGCCCTTTGCCTATGTCGAAGAAATGGTCAAGCCTGTCCGTATTTCAAACAACCGACCGGCCAGAGCCAAAAAATGGTGGCACCATGGCGAGAAACGTCCGGGAATGCGGATTGCTCTGAGTGACCTTACCCACTTCATCGCCACACCTGAAACCGCCAAGCACCGTTTCTTTGTGAAATTTCCTGTACAAGTGGCTCCTGAACATAGCCTGATAGTCATTCCTCGCCAGGATGATACAACACTGGGTATTCTCTCCTCCCGTATCCACTGCATTTGGTCGTTGGCCAAAGGAGGGCGCATGGGTATGGGAAATGACCCACGATATAACGCCAGCCTCACATTTGAAACATTCCCGTTCCCTCCTGGTTTTGACCTCGCTGAGATTGAACCACCACAGATTCAGGTGTTTCAGGACATTGCCGCTGCCGCCAACGACCTCAACGACTGGCGGGAAAAATGGCTCAATCCGGACGGCTGGCTCACCTGGGAGATCACCCCCGAGGAACAGGCTGCAGGCTTCCCCCCTCGTCCCGTCCCCAGACCGGAACACGCTGCAGAATGGAAGAAACGAACCCTGACCAATCTTTACAATGCAATGCCATCAGGTCTGAAACTGCGACAGGAACACCTCGATAACACCGTCGCCGCCGCCTACGGCTGGGACGACTACACCCCGGACATGCCGGATGCAACTCTTCTGAAACGGCTACTGTCCCTCAACCTCGAGCGGGCCAGGCATTGACAAAGAAATCCTCGCCTTTCTCCTCCACCGCAACCTGACCGCGTAATTGCGAACGGAGTATTTGGCCTTCCATTCCCGTGTCCCGAAAAACTGGAGCCGCTATACTCCATGGCGGTAGTGAAGGTGGGGGAGCGCCATCATCGATCCCGGCCAAAGAGGTTGACGATTCACCGATAATATTGAAGACTGGCACCAATCGGTGAACCTGGAATGAACAACCAACGTACAGGGAGATCAGCGCATGGAATCGAAAATTGCCACCGCCGTCAGGCTCAAACATGCTCCGGTTGCGGTCATGCTGGCGGACGACAAGCCGGCGGACGCCGTCCAGTTCACCCCGGGGAAATGGGGTTGCGTCATGTTCATGTTCGCCAACGCGGTGAAAGGCCGAACCGCCGTATTCGACAAGGAAACCTACGGCTGCTGGGGCGGCGGGGTCGGGCTGGGATTTGGCAATGCCTATCTCCAGTTTCCGGGCGGGGTCGACTGTTTCGCCCACTTTCTGTCGTCCGGCAACAAGCAGTGGGAAAAGGGTCGGGAGGTCGGCAAGGCTGTGGCAGGGGCCGCCGGCAAGGAGTTCGCCGACAACTTTCTCAACGGAGAAGGGTATATGCAAGGCCCGGATCTCGTGCACCAATGGCTGGAAGAGATCCCGATGACGGAGAATCGGGCCCCCTATGTCGTGTTCAAACCCCTGGCCGGGGTCGACACTGCGGTGGAACTCCCGCAGACCGTGGTTTTCCTGGCCAATGCCGACCAGTTGTCGGCGCTGGTGATCCTGGCCAACTATGGCCGGGAAGGCATGGAGAACGTCATCATCCCCTGGGCCGCCGGCTGCCAGACCATCGGCATCCTCCCCGGGCGCGAGGCGGCAGCGGAGAAGCCGAGAGCCGTCGTCGGCCTGACCGACATCTCGGCGCGAAAATACGTCCGCAAACTCCTCGGCGCGGAGTACCTGACATTTGCCATGCCGTGGCAGCTGTTCGTGGAGATGGAGAACAATGTCGACGGCAGCTTCCTCCAGCGGCACACCTGGCAGTCGCTGCTGGAATGAGCCGGGCCGGCGATGCCGCCACCGGCCATGTGCGGCCGGCAGGGGCCGGTGGCGATCTCCCGATACGAAGAGCCTATTTCAGCCGCGGGTTGATCCCGGTGAAGCCGCATTCCGGGGTGTAGCAGGTGACATTGAGAAACTCGCATTTCTCATGACAGGCCGGGCACTCGTCCGGCGGCAGCGCCACCTGGATCGTGTTGCCGCAGTTTTTGCACTTCCAGTAGGGATCGGGGATTGTCTGGTTGTTGTCGGTCATGTTGTTCCTCCTTGCCGTTCGAGCTTTCCATGCCCCTCTGTCTGAAGGGTGATCCGGAATCCTTTTTACGTGTGCCGCATCAGGTGCGGGCGGATATGCCGAAACACACTATCGATGGATCGGTTTTGCCTCAAGCCGTACGCCAAGCGCCGCACACACTTTGTTGATAGTGTCGAAGCGTGGGCTGGCGTTGGGGCGCAAGGCCTTGTACAGGGCTTCGCGGGTTATGCCTGACGACTTGGCTATATCGCTCATCCCGCGAGCCTTGGCGGCAACTCCCAACGCATGCGCCAGCTCGGACATATCGCCCTCGGATATGACAATATTCAAATAGGCGGCAATGTCGTCCTCGTCCTTGAGCTGTTCCGCCAGGTCAAAATCTGGCAACTCTGAGATTTTTATTTTTCCAGACATACACTCACTCCTCCACTGTGGCAGCTTTTTGCAGTGCCTTTGCAATATCAACTGATTGACTTGATTTATCGCCACCACCAAGCATGACAACAATGACTTCCCCTTTCTTGATGCCATACATCCGCCACCCAGGGCCAAAATGTTCACGTAGCTCAAAAACTCCATCGGCAATGTGTTTTACATCTCCAAACTGCCCATTCTGCAGCCGGTCTATTCGGCGCGAAAGGCGGATGCGTGTTCCTCTGTCACGAATACCCGCAAGCCATCGTCAAATTCCGGGGTGGTTTTTATCGTGTACATGCTGTAACTTGTAATCGTTCGACTACGGGGTGTCAATCCCTCTTTCAAATCTGACTCATGGCACGTTCGGAATGGCCGAGCAGCTCTTGGATGATCCTGATGTCGGCGCCGCACTCGAGAGGGGTCGTTGCAAACGAGGGACACATCAGGTGCGGGTTGATGTGCCTGGCGATCCCTGCTGCCGCCGCCCGGGTGATCGTCTTCCGGATGTCGGTGTAGCGCCTGCCGGCCATGGCTGATCTTGATCATCTGCCGACCGGGCTTGCTCGGGTGGGGGGAGCCGCTCATACTGTCAAAGATCGACTGAAGACATTTACACCAATTGTTCCGCCGTCAGGCCCAACGCTCTGGCGAGTTTTTCTCGTGTCGCCTTCCGCGCCTTGTGCTCGCCCGACTCGATCTGTGAAAGGGCCGCCTGGGTCATATCGGCCCGTTCGGCGACTTCTTTCTGGGTGAGGCCAAGGTATTCACGCCAGGCGCGAAAAGGGGTCATGTCATCGCGGATCATCAGCCCGACAACCTCGTTCGGAACAAGCCCGGCCTTGACGGTTGATTGTTTGATCCAGCGCTCGTACGGCACGACCACAAAGACCGGTTTCCCTGCGCTATCATGGATGATTTGGGCGTCAGTATGTACGTTCATTGCGTTTTCTTACCTCCTCGATCGAAACAATCCTCACCTCTCCATCAAACTCGAAGAACAGACGATAATCGCCAATACGGAGCCGATAGCTGTAAGCGTGGTTCGCCAACCGTTTAACTCCGGGACAGTCGGGAAAATCGGCCAACGCCTGCGACTCGTCGTAGATACGCCTTCTGCATGCCGCATCTTTGATCTTGCGCAGTTGCCTCTCCGCCTTCAATGTCCACTGGATGACGTTCATGCTGACAATATAAGAAAGATATAAGATAATATCAACATCAATCCCTCTTCCTCTTCTCCGCCACCACAGCGTTCAATTGAAGATATAGTGCACTTCATCTGCACTTAACACGAAAAAAGGGCTACAGCAAAAGCTGTAACCCTTTGATATCTGGTCGGGGCGGAGTGATTCGAACACTCGACCTCCTGCTCCCAAGGCAGGCGCGCTAACCAGGCTGCGCTACGCCCCGACTGTCAAAAGAAAGGCCCGATTGAAAAATCGGGCCTTGTGAAATTCTGGCTCCCCGGGACGGATTCGAACCGCCGACAAGGTGGTTAACAGCCACCCGCTCTACCGACTGAGCTACCGAGGATTATGGACACCCTTCCGATACTGCTGAATTTTTCGGCAGATTTTGTTGTTTCTGTCGTTCGAGCCGTTGCTCGATCATCAGCGAGGCGTCATTTGTGGAGGCGACTGTACACCAGTAGCGGCGGGGCTGTCAACGGTTTTTTCGCTTTCGGCCGGGCCTCGAACGCCGCCCTGTCCTGCGGTTTCTTTGACTGTTACAATCCCCGGGTCTTCTCCCAGTATTGAGCTTCAAACGGCCACTCCTGCCGGCAGTACAGCATCAGTTGCCGCATCCTTTCCTTGAACTGGGCCTTGCGCTCCGCGATCTCGGGCGGAACGACGTGATTCTGCCAATCATGGACCAGTTTTCGCCCGAGGGACCGGGCATTCTCCACTATTTCCGGGGTGAATTCATAGTTGGGCAACTCTCCCATGTTGGCCCAGACCGAACCGACCGGGGTAATGCCGGTGGCGATCAGGAACTGGTTCATGTACTCGGCGACGGGCTGTTCGTCGCCGCCTCCCGATGTCACCACCGCAGCACCGTACCTGCCTTCGAAGCCAAGGCAGTGGACGACGCCGCAGCACCGGTCCATCAAGGCCTTCAACTGGGCGCTGACGCTGAAAATGTAGTTGGGACTGGCCAGGACGACACCGTCGCTGGCGATGATTCTCGCCTTGAGGTCTTCAAAATCATCCTTTTGCGGGCAGATCCCTTTCTTGTGGCAGACATCACAGGCCTTGCATGGCTTGACGGTCCCGCCCGGAAGGGCAACCGTTTCATACGTGGCGCCTTCCGCCTCCGCTCCCTTCAATACCTCCAGCAGCAAACGACCGGTATTTCCCTTTATCTTTCGAGGACTTCCAACGATGCCGATTATTTTCATGCCTTGCAAACCTCCTTTTTTGATCTCGAGCCCAACGATCGCTCAGATTCCATTAGCTATATTGTAGCAGTAACCGCTGCCGGGTTCACGCGATTTTCATCGTGTCGTTTTCACGCAGCGGACGGCCGCGACCGTCGAATCGATGCGGCAGACCGAGTCGACCTTCCTGCTCTATGAACAGTTCCGGCAAAGATCCTGGCCCTCCTGGGATGGCACGGAATAGGGTAAAAATTGTCTTGAGGGCCTGGAGATGAATCGAGTAGTATCAATAAATGGTTAAGAAGCCGAACAAATCTCACATTCAATGAGGATCGAACCTATGCGACAGACTGCACGAGATATCATGGTTACAGAATTCAGCACAATCAACCACCATGCATCGGTAACCGAGGCCGTCAGATTGATATACAACGGCAAGATCAGGAAAACCGGCTACAAAACGATCTGTATCATGGTGACCAATGATTTCGGCGATCTTGTCGGTGTCCTCTCAATGTTCGATATTCTTTACCATATACGCCCGCCTTTTTTGAATTACCTGGGAGACAGCGTCCAGATCGGGATACAGGAGCTCGAGTCCTATATAAACCGGTTCAAGGGACTGACTGTTGAGCAGGTGATGAATACCCCGGTCAAGTATGTCTCACCGGATACCGATATCATGAAGATCGTCGACCGGATGGTCAAAGACAAATGTCGCCGACTGCCCGTCGTCGCAGGCAGCAAGGTCATCGGCATCGTCTATCTCTCTGAAGTGTACTGTCATATATGCAAAAACTGGCTGGATATCGACCTTACCGCGTAGCCGGCCGATCCCTTCCGATTGCACGCAATCTGCGTTGATCCAGCGATACAAAGCTGCAACATTCCCGGGAGAAACCATGTACGGCATTCAATCCGATAATGGCTATGTTGAAGTTCTCGAAGGCATCAGGATAAAGACGATCAATTACGGCAAGAATATGCTGATGACGGAATTCCTTCTGCAAAAAGATGCGCTGTTGATCGAGCATGCCCATCCTTTTGAACAGACGGGATATCTGGTCAAAGGTGCGATCAGGCTCTTTATCGATGGCTCGGAAAGAGTATTAAAGCCGGGCGACAGCTGGAATATTCCGTCCGATGTCAGACATAAGGCGGAAGTACTGGAGGACTCCATCGCCATCGAGGTGTTCAATCCGTGCCGGGAAGATTATCTGAAGTTTGTCAATGCAACAGATATTTCCTGATACATGCGGTGGGAGAATCCCGGGAGATGACGTCATGATAATAGCTCTGGGCTCGGATCATGCCGGATATGTGCTGAAGGAGAAACTGAAAAGATTTCTCGCCGACAGAGGGTACGAGACGTTGGATTTCGGGACCGATTCCGAGCAGGCCGTTGACTATCCGGATCATATCCTTCCCGCGGCGGAAGCGGTGGCCGAAGGAAGGGCACACTGCGGAATTGTCATCGGCGGCAGCGGCAACGGCGAGGCCATTGCCGCCAACAAGGTCAAAGGAATCCGCTGTGCCTTGTGCTGGAACAGGGATGCGGCGAGACTGGCGAAGCAGCATAACGACGCCAACATGATCGCGCTGGGCGCAAGATTGATTGCGGCGGACATGGAAATCGAGATTGTCAGCACATGGCTGAATTCTCAGTTCGAGGCCGGCAGACATGTGGCCAGGATCGAAAAGATTGCCCGCTATGAACGCCGGCACGGGGCCTGACAGTCATCACCGTCCCCACTCCCCCGCGGCGAAGTCGCAGCCCCAGCCGTCGTCTCCGTGCTACGGTGCATCTTCTTCTCTCTCAATCCGGGAGCAGCGCCACGATGGTGACGGCCGCGCCCGGATCAGTGCGGTACATCATTCGCCGCGCATGCCCTTCATGATCTCTCCGGCCTGATCCATCATCTCCTGGTCCGCCTCGTTGCCCTCTCCCGCCCCCATCCCGGGCATCATCGCCCCCGGCTGCATGTTCTTCATGCCGCCGGGATCCTTGAGCATGGCCATCGTCTGCGCCGCCATATTCCGCGCCATCTCGTCGGCCTCGCGGTCGTGGACGGCCTCGATACCCGCCGGATGCTGAAAGAATCGGTCATCCACATTCCCCTCGTCGAACGAGGTGGCGACACTGGCCATCTTCATCCCGGCCATCGCCGTCTCGGTCTTCAACGGGATCGCCGTACCGTGGATCATATAGACGGTGGTGCCCATCATCGACGTCCGGTCGCAACTCTGGCCGAGGATCGTGGTGACGTTCTCCTCCACCTTGCCGTTCATGCCCTGCATGAAGCTCGCCCCCATGGTCTCGGCATTCCTGCGGACCTGCTCCCTCTCGGCCGCCGTCAGTTTGTTGTATTCCTCCGTCATGTACTTCAAGGGGTTGGTCGTTTTGGCCCCGGTCTTCTCCTGCAGGTCGTAGGTGTAGGTCCAGTCCGCATCCTGGATCTCGACCGTATCGTGGACGACCTTCATCCCCATCATCACCGTGACGGCCTTGCGATAGGTCGCCGTTTCCCGCCCATGATCCCTGAAATACCGGTCCTCGGTCCCTTCCTGGCTGCCGCTCAACTGGTAATGGATCGAGGCGGCGGCAAACGGCAGCTTCTTCTCCCACGGATTTTCCGCCGCCGCGGCGAGGAACGGCCAGATCGATACCATGCAGCAGAGCGCTGCCAGACTGAATCGCTTCATCTCTTCTTTTCTCCTGTTGTATTGAAATATCTGATTACTTCGGCTGCCGATCGATGGCGAACGGGCTCCAGCTCTGGCCGACCGGCATGACCTCGACCCGGTTGATGTTGACATGGGCCGGTCGGCTGGCGACCCAGTGAACGATCTCGGCGATATCGACGGCTTTCAGCGGTTCGGTGCCGGCATAGACCGCATCGGCCTTGCCCTTGTCGCCACCGAAGCGGACCATCGAGAATTCGGTCTCGGCCAGCCCCGGCTCGATGTTGGTGACCCTGACGCCGGTGCCGTGGAGGTCGCAGCGCAGGTTGTTCGAAAACTGGCCGACGAAGGCCTTGGTCGCCCCGTAGGCGTTGCCGCCGGGATACGGCCAGGTCCCGGCAATCGAGCCGATATTGATGATATGCCCCCTTTTCCGCTCCACCATCCCCGGCAGGAGGAGGCGGGTCATGTACAGCAGCCCCTTGATATTGGTGTCGATCATGACCTCCCAGTCGCCGAGTTCGGCCGACTGGACCGGACTGAGGCCGAGGGCCAGGCCGGCGTTGTTGACCAGGACATCGACAGCCCGGAAATTCTCGGGCAGTCCCGCGACCATGTCCTTGACCTCGGCCAGCTGCCGCACGTCGAAACAGGCGCAATGGACCGGAACACCGCCCAGCTGCTGCGCCAGTTCCCGCAGCCGCTCCTCTCTCCTGCCGCAGATCACCAGCTGCCAGCCGCCGGCGGCGAACAGCTCGGCGCAGGCCCGGCCGAAACCGGAGGTCGCCCCGGTAATGACGATCGTTTTTGCCATCGGTTTTCTCCCTGTTATGATTGTTCGGCACAGATCCGGTTGACGATCGCCGCCGCCTCGATCATCTGCCGATCCTGTTGATAGAAATGGGGCGCCAGCCGCAGGTAGCCGGCCGGCCCGGTCATCACCACCCCGGCCGCCGCGAGCCGCGCCATGATGGTCCCGATCTCGCCGCCGACATCCAACGCGACAATGCCCGAACGGTTGGCTTCGGCAAACCGCAGCGGCCGGACCAGATCCGGGTCGCAGTGGGCAAGAAAGACCTCCTGCAACCGAAAGACCTCATCGCGGATCGCCGCGCCGTCGTAGCGCAGGAAGACCTCCTCCAGCACGGCGTTGAGGCCGGCGGCATGATCCCAGGCCACGGTCGAATATTCAAACAGCCGCCCATCGTCATGGGGGTTCCAGCGGTGGTCGAGGTAGTCGAGACCCTGGCGCATCATCCCGGGACCGGTCATGATCGGCTGCAGCTTGCGGCGAAATTCACCGCTGGTGTAGAGCAGGCCGCTGGCCCATGGCCCCATCAGCCACTTCCAGCCGGAGGCCGCGAAGGCGGCGATATGGCACTCCTCCGGCCGGATCGGCAGGCAGCCGAGGCTCTGGGCGCAGTCGACCACCAGATCGATTCCCCGCTCCCGACAGAAACTTCCGAGAAGCCGGAGATCGGCGGCATAGCCGGACGCGAACTGGACGTGGCTGATGGCGACGACCCGGGTTCGCGCCGTCACCCGTCGTTGAAGCTCATCCATCGACCAGCCCGCCGGCCGGTGGCCGCCGCCGCGGCTGCCGACCGGATCGTGATCGGCGAGAAGGATCAGCTCGACCCCGCGCCGCCCCTGCAGGACCCAGGGGTAGTGGTTGCTCGGGTATTCATGGACATAGCTGATGACCTGGTCGCCGGGGGCGAAGGGATAGCCGTTGGCCACCATCGACAGGGCCTCGGCGGTGTTGTGGACGAAGGAGATGTCGGCGGCGGGGCAGCCGAGCAGCCTGGCCGCGTTCTGATGCAGGCGCGGCAGGATATCGAGGTGATGCTTCAGGCCGCCCACCCCCCGGGCGGCGAGGTCGTCGGTAAAATTGCGGATGGCCCGGGCCGCCGCGTGATAGAGGGGGGAAACGGAACAGTGACTAAGAAATATCGGTTCGTCCCGCTCGGGAAAAAGATCCGGCGTACCGGGCAACATGGGTACATCCCCCCGCGGCGTGCTTGGAGATATTGATTACTGCTTCAGAATTGCAGCGCTTTTCGACGACCCCTGCACTATAGAGACGGCATCCCGGTTGGTCAAGCCCTTCTTCGACGGGCCCCGGTTTGCCTTTCCGGGTCTTCTCCCCTATAGTGTAGGAGATAACACCGCACCAGGAGGCCGCCGATGGAGCCGACACTGACCTATACCCCTCCCGATTTTTCCCAGCCCCAATTGCGCAACAGCCCGCCGGCCAGGATCTCGGCAGCCCCGGCCGACGGCATCGCCCCGGACGGCTTCCACGCCACCTCGAACCTCCCGGAGTACATCCGTCTCGCCGACGGCACCTGGGTGCTGGTGTCCGAGAGCCGGATGGATGCGGTGCTGGTGGTGCGGGGCAACGCGATCGAGGCCGTCGAGGCCCGCCGGTTGCGGCAGGGTGAGCTGGTGGTGCTCGGCCGGAGCGAAAACGGCGAGGAAGGGATCCTGGTCCATGCGGAGGGTTTTGCCGCCCTGGAACAACGCCAAGCTGACAAATTTTCCTTCCGTGCGCGGGGCACCCGCGAGACCCCGTTCTCCCGGTCCTACGACGAACTCTACCGGATACTGGCGCATGACCGCGATCACGGTTACATCGTCTGGGTCCTCGGACCGGCGGTGGCCTTCGACAAGGACAGCCGGCAGGCGATGGAGGGGCTGATCCGGGCCGGCTTCTGCCACGCCCTGATGGCCGGTAACGCCCTGGCCACCCACGACCTCGAGGCCGCCCGTTTCGGCACCGGCCTCGGCCAGGACATCTACAGCCAGGAACACCAGCCGTTCGGCCACTACAACCATCTCGACATCCTCAACACCATCCGCCGAGCCGGGTCCATCCCGGCCGCCCTGCAGGAGATGGGGATCGGCGGCGGCATCATCCATGCCTGCGAGGAATGCCGGATCCCCTATGTCCTGGCCGGCTCGATCCGCGACGACGGGCCGCTGCCGGAGATCATCGCCGATGCCTGCCAGGCCCAGGACCGGATGCGGCACCACGCCCGCCGCGCTACCACGGTGATCGCGATGGCCACCCAGCTCCACGCCATCGCCTTCGGCAATATGACCCCGAGCTACCGGGTCATGGAGGACGGCACGGTGCGGCCGGTGTTTTTCTATATCGTCGACATGTCCGAGTTCGGCGCCGACAAGCTGGCCAACCGCGGCTCGGCCCAGGCCCGGGCGATCCTGACCAACGTCCAGGATTTCATCGTCAACCTGTGGAACCATCTGTCGAAGCTATGAGTTGCCGATCGCAGAAAATTCGAATCATCGGGGTGCCGATGGATCTCGGCCAGAGCCGCCGGGGAGTGGACATGGGACCCAGCGCCGTGCGCTATGCCGGGCTGGCCGAGAAGCTGCAGCAACTCGACTACGCCACCGTCGACAGTGGCAATCTCGACATCCCCGGCCGCTTCTCCCTGACCGGCACCACCCTGGGCGAACGCCTGGGCCCGATCCGCGAGGGCCTCGAGAGAACCTATGCCCTGGCCAGGGCAACGGTCGGCCGGGGCGAGATCCCGATCTTTCTCGGTGGCGATCACTCCATCGCGATCGGCACGGTCGGCGGCATCACCCATGACCGGGAGGTCGGCCTGCTGTGGATCGATGCCCACGGCGACTTCAACACCCCGGCGAGCTCACCGACCCAGAATGTCCACGGCATGGCCCTGGCCACCCTGCTCGGTATCGGCGCCCGGGAGTTGATCGATATCGGCCGGCCGGGGCGAAAGATACGGCCCGACAATGTGGTGCTGATCGGCACCCGCGACCTCGACCGGCAGGAACGGGAACTGCTGAAAGGCTCCGGCTGTGCGGTGTTCACCATGCGCGACATCGACGAGATCGGCATCGGCGCCGTGCTGAGGCGGGCCCTGACCAGGCTCGACCGTTGCGACACGATCCACGTCAGCCTCGATCTCGATGTCATGGACCCGAACGAGGCACCCGGCGTCGGCACCCCGTCGACCGGCGGCCTGACCTACCGCGAGGGACAGCTGATCATGGAGATGATCGCCGACACTCGGACCTTGCGTTCCGTCGACATCGTCGAAATCAACCCGATCCTCGACATCCACAACCGCACCGCCCAGGTGGCGGTCGACCTGGCGGCATCGCTGTTCGGCAAGAAGATCCTCTGACCGCTGCGGATGAGATGACGCCTGAGATTCGCCTGAACAGCTCGAGCGGCAATTTCTCTGCCCCCGAGACCGCCCGGCTCGGCCGTCGGAGAAGACTGTTCACGATGAAAGATGGAGAGATGGCAGGGAGCGCACCGGCGGAACCCGGTGCAGGAGCGGCGGTCGGTTCCCAGGCGGGTCAGCGGCTGTGAAAATACTCCTTCACATAGATGATATGTTCGCGCATGGCCTCAAAGGCCTTTTCCGGTTCACGGTTGCGGATACATTCGAAGACCGACCGATGATGATTGATAATGTCCGTCAACGTCCCGGGATCATCGTACATGTGGGTCAGGTTTTTTTTAATACCAACAAAGAGGAAATCGTAAAAGTTCCGCATCAGGTGGATGAGCACGGGATTCTTGGTGGCAAAGGTCACCGCCATGTGGAAGGCGGTATCGGAACCGATGCCGATCCTCTCGGTTTCCTGGAGATCCGTCTCCATCTCGATAAGACATTTCTCCATCGCCAGCAGATCGGTCTGGCCGGCCCGTTTCGCCGCCAGAAAGGCCGAATTGCATTCCAGCCCCATGCGGACCTCGAGGAGATCGTCGATGCTCGCCTCCTCGACCGCCATCGAAATCCCGAGCGAGCCGCTGCGCTGGCCGTCCGGCAGGCTGACAAAGGTCCCCTGCCCCTGCCGGTGTTCAAGCAGGCCCATCCCCACCATCTTCTCTATGGCGTTCCTGACGGACGTTCGACTGACCGACATCGAATCGGCCAGCTCCCGCTCCGGCGGTATCTGCTGGCCCGGTTTGAACTCGCCCTTATAGATCAATTCCCGTATCTGCTCAAAGACCTGGTCGGATATCCGCTTTGGTTTGATCGGTTTGAGTACCATAGACAGAGGATGTGGAGTATGCCGTCCGGCCTTGAGAGGAGACGGTTTGACAGGGTTTCCCGGAATCGACCCGGTGCTTTTGCCAATTGATACGGAAAACTGATAATCAAACTAAAAACTAATTAATGGTACGGAAATTTCACAAAAGGTGCAATAAAAAACCATCAGTATTCAACATCATTTCCGACCTCGCTGCCGCCGGACCGGCAAATCGGGACCGGCAGTGACGGACAAGCTTTTATCCGGCCCCAACCTTGCCAGGCCGCGGGACATGATATAGACTGTTTCTGTTATTTTCTCACCCAAAAAATCCGGACATTACGCATCCCTGCTGAATTCTATCGGCACGTCACGAGAGGACCGACACCGTCATGTTAGAACATCTCTTTTTCCCGGAAAACGTCGCCGTCATCGGTGCTTCCAGACAGCCGGGCAAGGTAGGCCACGACATTCTCGCCAATCTGGTCAAGGGCGGCTTTGCCGGCGGCATCATCCCCGTCAACCCCTCCGGCGGCACCCTCTTTGATCTCAAGGTCTACCCGAGCCTCAGGGAATACCCCGGCACCGTCGATCAGGCCATCGTCGCAGTCCCCAAACCGCACGTGCTGTCGACGGTCAAGGATGCCCTTGCCAAAGGCGCCAGAAATGTCATCATGATCACCGCCGGCTTCAAGGAGACCGGGAGCGAAGGAGCCGAACTCGAGGCCGAGCTGACCGATCTCTGCCGCCGCAACGGCGCCCGGCTGGTCGGCCCGAACTGCCTCGGCCTGCTCAATACCAGAAACCATCTCAACAGCTCGTTCGCCGGCTCCCTTCCCAAGGCGGGCCGGATCGGCGTTTTCTCGCAGTCCGGTGCCCTCTGCACCTCGATCCTCGATCTCGCCGAAGGCCGCAACCTCGGGCTGTCGAAGCTGATCAGCATCGGCAACAAGGCCGATATCAATGAAAACGACATGCTGGAATATTTCGCCGGCGATCCCGATACCGGCGTCATCGTCGGCTACCTCGAAAACATCGTCGCCGGCGACACCTTCATCAAGACCGCCACCGACACCTGTTCGATCAAGCCGGTGATCATCCTCAAATCGGGCACCAGCCAGGCCGGGCAGAGGGCAGCCGCCAGCCACACCGGCGTCCTCGCCGGGGCCGACACCGCCTATGGCGCCGCCTTCAAGCGCTCCGGCGTCATCCGCGCCGACACCTTCGAGGCCCTCTTCGATTACGCCACCGCCCTGTCGATGCAGCCCCTGCCGAAGGGCGACCGGGTGCTGATCATCACCAATGCCGGCGGTCCGGGAACCATGGCGGCGGATGCGGTCGAACATGCCGGCATGACCGTCGCCGAACTGGAGACCAACGCCGCGAGCTCCCTTCGGGAAAAACTGCCGGCCGCCGCCTCCGTCGGCAACACGGTCGACGTCCTTGGCGACGCCCCGCCCGAGCGCTATGCCGATGCGCTGCTCGCGGCCCAGAGCGACGATGCGGTCGATGCGGTCATCGTCATCCTCACCCCCCAGGCGATGACCGACCCCAGGGAGACGGCCCGGCTCATCGCCCGCTCGATCGACGGCAGCAAACCGGTCCTCGCCTCGTTCATGGGCGGCAAGGAGGTCCTGCCCGGCCGCCAGGAACTGACGGCGGCCAGCCTCCCCGATTACGAGTCGCCGGAGCGGGCGGTGGCCGCCCTGAAGGTCATGTACCAGTACGCCAACTGGAAGAACCGGCCGCCCCGCGTCGTCACCCGTTTCCGGGTCAACCGCCGCCGGGCCTCCCGCATCATCGGCCGCAACATCAGCAACGGCATCTTCCAGCTGAACGAGAGCAAGGCCAAGAAGATCCTCGACGCCTACGGCTTCAACATCCTGCCGGGCCGGCTCATCACCTCGGCCGAGGAGGCGATGGAATACGCCCGCGGCATCGGCTTCCCGGTGGCGATGAAGATCGTTTCCCAGGACATCATCCACAAAAGCGACATGGGCGGCGTCAAGCTCCACCTCGCGACCGTGCAGCAGGTGCGCGACGCCTTCGACCTGATGATGATGCGCATCCTCCAGCAGGTGCCGAACGCCAGGATCGAAGGGGCCTATCTCGAAAAGATGGCCGACCCCGGCCTGGAGATCATCCTCGGCATGAGCCGCGATCCCCAGTTCGGACCGATGCTGATGTTCGGTCTCGGCGGCATCTTCGTCGAGGTCATGAAGGACGTCACCTTCCACCTTGCCCCGATCACCCAGGAAGAGGCGATCCAGATGCTCAAATCGACCCGTTCCTACGGCATCCTCGAGGGCAAGCGGGGGCAGAAGGGGGTCGACATCCCGGCGATCGCCACCGGCCTGCAGCGGATCAGCCAGTTGACGACGGATTTTCCCCAGATCACCGAACTCGACATCAACCCCTTCATCGTCGGCGATATCGGCACCGACCCGGTCGTCGCCGACGCCAGGATCACCCTGGCCCGACCGCTTGAGAGCAAGCGGGGCTGAGCCGCGACCATGGGGAACGAGCCGCAGAAAAAATCATCTACGAAGGTGCAACGATATGGAGTTTGACAGCAACTGGCAGGAACGGTACGCAGCGATGGTGCGCAGCCCGCAGAAGGCCCTCAAGGAGATCCGCTCCGGACAGCGGGTCTTCATCGGCACCGGCTGCGGCGAACCGACGGAGTTGGTCAAGGCGCTGACCGCCAGGGCCGGCGAACTCTCCGACGTCGAGATCATCCAGCTCTTCACCAAGGGCGACGCCTCCTATGCCCGGAAGAAATACGCCGACTGTTTCCGGCTCAATTCCTTCTTCATCGGCCAGAACGTCCGCGACATGATCCAGGAAGGCCTGGGCAGCTACACCCCGATCTTCCTGTCGAACATCCCCCACCTCTTCAACACCGGCCTGCTGCCGCTCGACGTGGCCCTGATCCAGACCACCCCGCCGAACAGGCACGGCAAGGTCAGCCTCGGCATCTCCGTCGATATCGTCAAGAGCGCGGTCGAGAACGCCTCGCTGATCATCGCCCAGGTCAACCCGCAGATGCCGTGGACCCAGGGCGACAGCGTCATCGACATCTACGATATCGACATCCTGGTGCCGGCCGACGTCCCGCTGATCGAGACGGGAGGATGACTCGACGCACGAGACCAGCCGGATGATCGGCCGCCATATCGCCACCCTCGTCCCCGACGGGGCGACGATCCAGTTCGGTCTCGGCCGGATGCAGGGGCTCGGCCGCCTGCCCCACGCGACGATGGAATTCCTCCGGGACAAGAAGGACCTCGGGATCCACAGCGAGATGATCACCGATTCGATCCTCGGCCTGATCCGCTCCGGCGCCGTCAACGGCTCCCGCAAATCGAGCGACCGCGGCCGGATCGTCACCAGTTTCTGCATGGGGACGAAGGAACTGTACGACGCGGTCAACGACAACCCCCTGTTCTGTTTCCGCCCGACCGAATACGTCAACGACTTCCGGGTCATCAGCCAGCAGACGAGAATGGTGGCGATCAACATGGCCCAGGAGATCGACCTCACCGGCCAGATCTGCTCCGATTCCCAGGCCGGCATGCTCTATTCCGGGATCGGCGGCCTCGTCGATTTCAACCGCGGCGCCACCGTCAGCAAGGAGGGCAAGAGCATCGTCGCCCTGCCCTCGACCAACCTCGACGGCACCCGCTCCAACATCATGACCCAGCTCAGCCCCGGCTCCGGCGTCTCGATCACCCGCGGCGCCGTCTCCTACGTCGTCACCGAATACGGCGTCGCCTATCTCTACGGCAAGAGCGTGCAGGAGCGGGTCATGGCCCTGATCGCCATCGCCCATCCGAATTTCCGTGAACAGCTGTTCCGGGAGGCCATCGAGGCCCACTACATCCGCCCCGACATGGCCAGGGTCGGCGACAAGATCACCCTGCCGACCGACGAGACGATGCGCACCGTCCTGCTGCTCGAGGACGGCACCCAGATGACCATCCGTTCGATCCAGCCGACCGACGAGCCGCTGATGCGCGACCTGGTCTACACCTTGTCGCGGGAGACCATCTACTACCGGTTCATGAGCAGCCAGGTGGCCTTCAGCCATCGCCAGATCCAGGATTTCGTCTATGTCGACCATCGCAAGGACGTGGCCATCGTCGGTACCGTCCCCGAGGCCCACGGCGAGGACATCGTTGCCGTCGGCCGCTACTACCTCGACGAAAAAACCAACCGGGCCGAGGTCGCCTTCGTCGTCCGCGACGACTGGCAGGGCAAACGCATCGGCTCCTTCCTGTTCAAGCACCTGACCGACCTGGCCAAGCGCAACGGCATCGCCGGCTTCACGGCCGAGGTCCTGCGCGACAATATCCGCATGCAGACGATCTTCAACCACTCCGGCCACAAGGTCCAGACCCGGCTGGTCGAAGGGGTCTACAGCTTCGTCATCGATTTCTGACCGCCCGCCGCCGCATCGCCGCCCTTTCCGGCGATGCGGCATGCCGGTCGCCATCTCTCCGTCCTGTCGCAACCCGGCCACGCCGCCCCGCAGAGATGGGGATGAACACCGGGAAATGGCGGGGGGAAGAGAGAATCGTTTGCTTTTCCACCAATCCTTCTTACTATTGAGGGCTTAGGGGCCGTTACGAAATAACCGTTACATTTTTCACCATTTCGTTACGGCCCCTTATGCCGTAAAGGTATTTCTGCGTAACGGTTATTGTTTGACGACGGCTTAATCGGAAATGATACGGGGAGCGGCCGGGCTGCGCCCTGCGGTCAGGTTTTGCGACGAGCACCGAAATACGAGGAATTCATGGGCAGAACTATAGAAATCTACGACACAACGCTGCGGGACGGCACCCAGGCCGAAAATTTCAACATCTCGGTCGACGACAAGATCCGGATCACCCAGGCCCTCGACCGCCTCGGCATCGATTTCATCGAGGGGGGCTGGCCGGGGGCCAATCCCGTCTCCGTCGAATATTTCCAGAAGATCCAGGGGATGAATCTGAAGCACGCCAAGATCTCGGCCTTCGGTTCGACCCGCCATTTCCGCAACGCGGCCGACAGGGACCCCAACCTGCTCGCCCTGCTCGACGCCCGCACCCCGGTGATCACGATCTTCGGCAAGAGCTGGGATGTCCACGTCCGCGATGCGCTCAATATCGGCCTCGACGACAATCTCCTGCTCATCGAGGACTCGCTGGCCTTCCTCCGCCCGAAGGTCGAGCACCTGTTCTACGATGCCGAGCACTTCTTCGACGGCTTCAAGGACAATCCCGACTACGCCCTGGCGACCCTCGGCAGGGCGATCGACGGCGGCGCCGAGACCATCATCCTCTGCGACACCAACGGCGGCACCCTGCCGCAGGAACTGCCGCCGATCATCGACCGGGTCAAGCAGCATCTGGCCGGCTGCAGCCGCACGGTCAGGCTCGGCATCCACTCCCACAACGATTCGGAAACGGCCGTCGCCAACTCCCTGCTCGCCGTATCCCTGGGCATCGATCAGATCCAGGGCACGATCAACGGCTTCGGCGAGCGCTGCGGCAACGCCAACCTGACCTCCATCATCCCCGCCCTCGTCTTCAAGATGGGCCTGGCCTGCGAGGTACGCAAACATATCGACCGGCTCTACACGACATCGCGCCTGATCAACGAACTGGCCAACCTGCCGAACAACCGCTACCAGCCCTACGTCGGCGAATCGGCCTTTGCCCACAAGGGCGGGATCCATGTCAGCGCCGTCAAGCGCAACCCGGTGACCTACGAGCACATCGAGCCCGATAAGGTCGGCAATATCCGCCGCATCCTGATCTCCGACCAGGCGGGCAGCGCCAACGTCCTCCACAAGGCCAAAAAATGGGGCCTGAAGCTGAGCGCCTCCGACCCGCTCCTGGCGACCATCACCAGCGAACTGAAGGAACTGGAGAACCAGGGCTACCAGTACGAGGGCGCCGAGGCCAGCTTCGAACTGCTGATGCGGCGGGCGCTCGGCCTGCAGCGCAACTACTTCAAGTTCGAGAGCTGGCGGGTCATGATCCACAAGGTCCACGTGGAGCGGGCGCCGATCACCGAGGCCACCATCCGCCTGTTCGTCGGCGGCGACGAGGTCCATACCGCCTCCCTGGGCGACGGCCCGGTCAACGCCCTCGACTGTGCGATGCGCAAGGCCCTGACCCGCTTCTACCCCAGCCTCGAGGAAATGGTGCTGACGGACTACAAGGTCCGGGTCCTGTCCGGGGAACACGGCACCGAGGCCAAGGTCCGGGTTCTGATCGAAAGCCAGGACCACAGCTGCAGCTGGAGCACCGTCGGGGTCTCGGTCAATATTCTGGAGGCGAGCTGGCAGGCCCTGGTAGACAGCATCAACTACAAGCTGATGAAGGAAGACAACAGGAAGTAAGACGGCACGGATCCCCTTGAACTTCAGGGAGTATCGAGAAGTTTCACCTTGTCTTTGATGCCCCTGGTCATCAGGACCGCACCGTCCCTGGCGACGATGACGCCGTCCATGCCGAGCCGCTCCAGGGCGGCGATGCCCTTGTCCGGCCCGAGGATGAAAATGCCGGTGGCGAAGGCGTCGGTTGCCGCCGCCGACGGGGCGATCACCGTGACGCTGCGGCACAGATCCTGCGGGTAGCCGGTGGCCGGGTTGAGGAGATGGTGGTAGCGGACGCCGTCGGCGAAAAAGTAGCGCTGATAATCGCCGGAGGTCGAAATCGCCCCGTCATCCAGATGCACCGTTGCCAGCAGGGTGGTGTCACCGTCGGCCGCTCGCGGATGCTGGATGCCGATATTCCACGGCCGGCCGTCCGGCTGCCGACCGAAGAGCCGGATATCGCCGGCAACGGCGATGATCCCGTCGTCGATCCCGTATTCCCGGAGGACGGTGGCGGCCCGGTCGGCGGCATAGCCCTTGATGATTCCGCCGAGATCGATCTGCACCCCCTGTTTGTCGAGGTAGACGGTGGAGGCCCCGGGGTCGACGACGATATGGCGGTAGCCGACCAGATCCCTGGCCCTGTCGATTGCCGCCCGCGAGGGGATCTTCTTTTCCTTGAAATCCCAGAGCCGGACCAGCGGGCCGACCGTGACGTCGAAGCCGCCCTTCGTCGCCTCGGCGGCATGGACCGCCATCCGGATGACCTCGAGGGTTTCGGTCGAGACCTTCACCGGGGCAACCCCGGCGTTCCTGTTGATCCGGCTCAGTTCGCTGTCCGGCGCATAGAAGTTGAGGAGTTCGCCGACCCGCTCGAGTTCGCGATAGGCGGCATCGATCGCCTCCCTGGCCTTGGTCTCCGAGCGCGTCACGACCGTGATCGTCACCAGGGTGTAGAGCGATGTCCGGCTCTCGCGGAACAGGCGCTTGCGCTGGCCGCCGAAAAAAAGGAGGGCAAGCAGCAGCAGGCCGACGACTACGATAATCAGAGTCCGGAGGAGGGGAGTGCGCAGCATGGTTGCAACCGAGGCCAGAGCCAGGCGGAGATCAGGCCCGTCGCTATGGTTTCTCGAAGAAGATATAGGAAGTCGAATAGTCGCTGAACTCGAAATAGACCTTCTTTTCGCCAGGGTCCACCGCCCCGTTGAGGTTGTCATCAAGGATGCCGTAGCCGAAGCGGTACGGCCTCTCGCCCTTGCCGCCGGTGGCGGTCGCCGTCGACAGCTTGTCGATCTTCAGGAAGCGTTTGACCAGCTTGTCGCCGGCATAGACCTCCAGCACCCCGTCCGTCCCGGTCCAGTTCTGGACGGCCCGGCCGAACTTGTTCTGGGTTTCCTGGGTGCAGGCGGTACAGCCCAGGATCACCACGGCGATGACACAGAAATATTTCATTGCACGCTTACCTCATGCTCGTCGATTCACCACGACACCGGACCAATGCCCCTGGGGCTGCCGGCGCCCTCTTCGTCTGCAGTATCCTATCCCACAACCTCCGGCACAACAAGCAGTTTCATACGGCCGGGCAGTCTGGCCGATGATGATAACGGATGTTCGCCTTCTTGCCTCTTTATTCATTTTCATCTCTATGGTATTCTACCAGCATTGCCTGCGAACACAGATATCTCAGTTTACAGGAATCCGGGATATGGACGGGCAACAGGTGTAACATCATTATTCAACCACCCTAAATCACATGGAGGACTCGATGAAATCCCCAGTACGCGTGGCCATAACCGGCGCCGCCGGCCAGATCAGCTATTCCCTTATCTTCCGCATCGCCGCCGGCGACATGCTTGGCCCCGACCAGCCGGTCATCCTGCAGCTCCTTGAAATCACCCCGGCAATGGGCGCCCTCAACGGCGTCGTGATGGAACTCAACGACTGCGCCTTTCCGCTGGTCGCCGGCATCGTCGCCACCGACGATCCGAACGTCGCCTTCAAGGACGCCGACTTCGCCATCCTGGTCGGGGCCCGTCCCCGCGGTCCGGGCATGGAACGGTCCGACCTGCTCCAGGCCAACGCCGCGATCTTCTCCGTCCAGGGCAAGGCCATGAACGCCCACGCCAACCGCAATATCAAGGTCCTGATCGTCGGCAACCCGGCCAACACCAACGCCCTGATCACCCTGAAGAATGCGCCGGATCTCAATCCCCGCAACATCACCTCGATGATGCGCCTCGACCACAACCGGTCGCTGTCGCAGATCGCCGCGAAGGTCGGCAGCCACTGCACCAAGGTCGAGAAGATGGTCGTCTGGGGCAACCATTCGGCCACCCAGTTCCCGGACATCAGCTATGCCACCGTCGACGGCAAGCCGGTGGTCGACCAGGTCGATAACGAGTGGTACGTCAAGGAGTTCATCCCCGTCGTGCAGCAGCGCGGCGCCGCCATCATCAAGGCCCGCGGCGCCTCCAGCGCCGCCTCGGCCGCCTCGGCCGCGATCGACCACATGCGCAGCTGGGCCCTGGGCAGCAACGGCCAGTGGGTCAGCATGGGCGTGTACAGCGCCGGCAATTCCTACGGCATCGACGAGGATATCATGTACGCGTTGCCGATCACCTGCGACAACGGAGAGTGGAAAGAGATCAAGGGTCTTGCCGTCAGCGATTTCGCCCGCAGCATGATGACCGCCACCGAGCAGGAACTGGTCTCGGAGCGCGACGCCATCGCCCATCTGCTGTAACGATTTCGGCGCAGCTGGATATCGGCGGGAACCGGGTGGTGCCCGCCGATCAGCCGCCGCCCCCCTCGCTGCATCCGCCGTCCTTCAGTTTCCTTCGTTTGACTGTGGCCCGTCCGCCCCCGACCCGACCGCCGCCAGCTCCATGATCCGCCGCCCGTACTCCTGTTTCAGGGCATCGAGATATTCCCTGTTCACCGGTCCCTTCCAGGTCCTGACATCATAGAACCGTTTCGGGATCGTCAGGGCAGCAGGATCGAAGCCGGTGGCGATGCGGGTCTGCCAGCGCAGGCGGCGGACATGGGCGGCGACCTCGGGGATCGAACCGGCCAGGGTGTCGAAGCCGACCGCCGCGAGACACTCCGCCAGCCTGGTGTCGGTATAGACGGAGCGGGCAAAGAGGCACGCCACCATCGAGGTGAGAAAGACCCGCCCGGGCTCGTCGGCAACCAGAAAATCGACCGCCTTGGTCACATCCCGATCGGCATTTTTCTGGTCGTAGCTGTAGGCCCCGGTATCGAGATGCGAATGGCGAAAACCGATGGTCTGGGCGGCGAAGAACAGCTCGCCGGTGGCGTATCCGGCCATCTCCTGGCCAAGGACGCAGGCGAATTCGCCGCCGCCGTATGCCGCTGCCGCCCGCAGGGTTCCCATGCCGAGGAGGCGGTAGAAGTCATTGATCCCCCGGCCAAGATATTCGGCGGCCTGGCGATAGGCGACGGCATCGCCAAACGTGAGAGGGACCACCGTCTCCTTCTCCGAGACCAGCCCCTGCTCGCTTGCCTCCGTGGCCCAGGCCAGGGCCACGCCGCCGGACATGGCATCAAGGCAGACCTTGTCCATGACATCGAGGATCCGCAGGACGTCAAAAGGTCTGGTCACCCCCAACATGGTCCCCGCCGCGAAGATCGGTTCGTAGTCATAGGCCACCTGGTGGTAGTGGTAGCGGTTATCCTTCAGCGTTTTCTCGCGAACATAGCCGATATGGATACAGCCCACCGGGCAGCCGGAACAGGCGCCGTTGCGCAGCAGGGTCTCGTCGGCAAAGGCCTCGCCCGTTATGCCGGCAATGGCCGGATCGCAGGTCTTCTGCAGGTTGTTCCAGGGCAGGGATTGAAGATCGTTCAAGCCCTGCAGGTTGGCTGCGGTGCCGAGATTGTAATACTTGCGCATCATATCGGTGGAGGTCGCCTGACTGTAGACCTCCTTGAAGACCTTGGCATAGGCGCTGCCGGCCGGACCGGCGAAATCGCCGTCACCCTGGACGACGATGCCCTTGAGGTTCTTCACCCCCATCACCGCTCCACCGCCCATTCTGCCGAAATGGCGGTAAGAATCGACGTTGATGCAGGCCATCGCCGAGCCGATCTCGCCGGCCGGACCGATGCGGAGGATCGAACGATGGCCTGGTCCCCTGGCAAACATCCGCCGCAGCAGCTTGCCGGAGGCATCGGCCTCCATGCCCCGCATGAAGTCGACATCCCTGACCTCCAGGTGCCGGCCGCCCACCACCAGACACGACAGCCTCCCCGCCCGGCCGGTGATGACGAGGGCATCGAGATCGGCGAAGCGCAGGGCATGGGCCAATCGACCGCCGGCGTGGCTTTCGGTATACTGGTGATGATACCCCGACCTGAAGGCGCAGACGGTCTTGCTCATCAACGGGAAATAGCCCGTCAGCGGTCCGATGGCAAAGATCAGCGGCTGTGCCGCATCATCCCAGGGCAGGTCATTGTTGCCGAAGCGATCATAGAGCAGGGCCGCCAGGCCGCTGCCGCCGGCCACCAGATTGCGGCCGTCGAGCAGCTTTATACTCCCTTTTCCTGTTCCCAGATCGACACAGAGCACCCTGAATTCTTCCCGGATCATCGCCGCACCTCCATGCTGCCGGCGAACTCCGCCAGCTCCAGGCAGTCCTGGGGGCAGAACTCGACACAGCGGCCGCAATGGATGCAGACGAAGACCTCACCCCGCCGGTTGACGGAGACCGCATCCACCGGACAGGCCTCGACGCATTGGCCGCACTGGATGCAGAGCTTCTTGCGGACCACCACCCCGCCCCCCGGGCGCTGGCTGAAGGCCCCGGTCGGGCAGGCGGCCACGCACGGGGCGGGATCGCAGGCCAGGCAGTGCACCGCCATGAACCCGGTCGACAGGCCGCCGGCGGAATGAATCCGTATCCCCGCAGAACTCCAGGAGAGACGCTGATGGATCAGCCTGGCGCAGGCAATGGCGCAGGAATGACAACCGATACACCGGTCGATACGTGGGGCCGTAAGCTGTTTCATAATGGTTCCCGGGGGCGAAGCGATCGCCGCCATGCATTCTTTCGATGTTTGCCGCAAACGATGCTGCACAATATTTCCAACTCGTCGCTCAACATAGCAAAGCCGGTCAATAAAGCAAGGAAGGAGCCCGCCAGTTCTCCACGGAACCACGGCCTACCGTCAAAGATCTTGTCTTTCCAATGTCTTTCGATAAATCCAATTGACATCGGGACCGTCTTTCTTTATCACTTCGAGATCAGATACCCCCACCATCCCGAGGAGAGCTCCCCGTGCCCCGTCACATTCGGAATCTGCCCGTTGTCTTTCTGCTCGCCACCCTGCTGATCATTTTCGCCGGCCAGCGTCCGGTCGCCGCCGAAATCGTCAGGCTCCCAATCACCATCGATTACCCGCTGCTGCAGAATCTGATGGTCAACAAGGCCTTCAGGGACCGGAACGAATCGGTGGTGCTGGTCAATGAAGGCAGCGGCTGCATCTATCTTGCCCTCGCCCACCCCCGGATCAAAGAGGAGAAGGGCTTCGTCCGCCTGGAAATCGAGATAACGGCCCACGCCGGCACCCCGCTCGGCAGCGAATGCATGATGCCGCTGGCCTGGAAAGGTTTCCTCGTCCTCTACCAGCAGCCGGTCATCAACAGCCAGACCTGGCAGCTCTCCTTCCGCACCTCCCGGTCCGGCCTCTTTGACGCCGGCCACCGACCGGTCGATCTTGGCGGCATCATCTGGCAAATGATCGAAACGCGGGTCTTCGCCTACCTGAACTCGATCACCATCGACATGGCGCCGCCGGTCAACAATCTCAAGGAATTTCTGTTTCCGATGTTTCCCCAGCATGTGCGGCAGCAGACGCAGACGATGCTCGACAGCCTGCGCGCCGGCGAGCCGCAGGTCACCCCGGAGGCGATCAAGCTCGATATCCTCGCCGATGTCAAGGAAACCTACACACCCGAAGACGCCCGTATCACCGAGACCCTGAGCGGTAAGGAACTGGAGGAGGTCGTTACGGTCTGGGAAAACTGGGATGCCCTGCTCAGCTTTATGGTGGCTAGCACGGCCAAGGACGTCCTCAGCCCGGAGGAACGCCAGACCTTGATGGACGTCCTCCTCGAGACCCGGTACTCCTTCCTCGACAGCCTCGGCAACCACTCGGTCACCCACGATTTCGTCCGGGTCCAGTTCGCCGGGGCCTGGAAACAGCTGGCCCCGATCTTCCGCAACCATATCACCGCCGATACCGCACCCCAGAAAATCGGCTATCTCTCCTTTTTCACCGCCGCCGACGCCTTGACGATCCTCGACGGCCTCGGACCGACCTTCGGCATCGAAGTCAGCCGTAACGGCCTGATCCGGCTGGCCCGGATGCTCGGCAGCGATCCGGCGATCCTGCGCTACGGCGCCGGCATCAACCCGAACCTCCAGCGTCTGTTCGAGATTTCCCCGGAACCGGTGCAGGCGCTGCCGGTACCCGAGGATGAACCGGCGTCGGAGGGGAATTTTCTTGAAGAGGACCTTCCCCTCTCGCCATCACCGGAGCCCACTTCCGAACCGACCCCGGAGCCGGCACCGGAACCGACCTCGGCACCGATCTCGGAGCCGACCCCGGAATCGACCTTGGCACCGACCTTGGCACCGATCTCGGAACCGCCCCCGGCAGCACCCCCGGAACCGGTCCAAGTGCCGCCGGTACCCGATAATGCACCACCGCCGAACGGGGATTTTCTTGAACAGGACCTTCCCCCCTCGCCACCATCGGAACCGACTTCCGAGCCGTCCCCGGAGCCGACCTCGAGTCTGTTCGATTTTTTCTGCGCGCCGCTGCATGCCGCCGAGGGCCGCAACCTCGAGGAGATCCGGAAATGGACGATCAAAGAAGGCAATGTCGACAGCCATGTGCGGAGGGTCGTGAACCTGCTGAAGGCCCAGGCCCAGACGACTGCCCGGGAGAAAAACGTCCCCGCCGCCTTCCGCTCGGCCTACCGTCTGATGATGCCGGCCATGGCGTGGCAGGAGAGCTGCTTCCGGCAGTTCGTGGTCCGCAACAACCAGCTGACCTACCTGTTATCGTACAACAACAGTTCGGTCGGCCTGATGCAGGTCAACACCCGGGTCTGGCGCGGGGTCTACGACCTCGAACGCCTGCGCTGGGATATCCGCTACAATGCCGCCGCCGGCTGCGAGATCGCCACCCTGTACCTGAAAGATTATGCCCTGCGGGAGCGGAAAGGGCAGAAAAAACCGGACAACGAGACCATCGTCCGCCTCGTCTATGCCATGTATAACGGCGGACCGGGCCAGTACAAAAAGTACCTCGACCGGCAGCGGAGCGGAAAACTGTATTCCAGCGACAAGCTGTTTCAGGAAAAATTCGACTGGGTCTCCGCCGCCGACTGGGGCAAGATCAGCAAGTGCCTGATCGGCGGCTGAACCATCCGGGGAGGACACCCCGACCCGGCGGCGATCTCAGGCGATGACCTCGAGACCCGCCATCATCTGCGGAATACGGGCGACATGCTCCCGATCGGCGATGGCAAAGGTGGCGACGATCCGGCCATCGAACATCACCGCAATCCGGTCCGACAGGGCCAGGGCCTCGGCCAGGTCACCGGTCACCAGCAGGATGCCGGCCTGCTCCCGGGCCTCGAGCAGCAACCTCCAGACGTCCTCGGTGGCGGCGATGTCGAGGCCCTGGGTCGGTTGTTCGGCCACGATCAGCCGCGGTTTGCGGTAGAATTCCCGGGCCAGCACCATCTTCTGCAGGTTGCCGCCGGACAGCTGCCAGGCGAGCGCCCGCGGATTCGGCGGGCGGATGTCGAACTCGTGGATCAGCCGCTCCGCCTTTGCCTCGGCCAGCCGGCGCTGCAGCCAGGGGCCGCGGACGAAACCGCCCCGCGTCGTCAGCAGAAAATTATCGATGAGATCGAGGTTCCGGCAGGTGGCGAGCCCCTGCCGGTCCTCCGGGATATAGCTCAAGGCGAGGTCCCATTGCTGGTCGGCGAAAAACTTCCGCCATTCCATGCCGAGCAGGCGGATGCTCCCTTCCGGCGGCCGGTACAGGCCGCAGATCATCTCCACCAGCGGTTTCTGACCGTTGCCGGCCACCCCGACGATGCCGAGGATCTCGCCCTGCCGCACCTCCATGATCGACCGCCTGGAGGCCGCCGCCCGATACCTTTTCCACCTTCAGCACGATCTGCCGCGGTTCGACGGCCTGCCGGTCGACCTGCAGCAGGACCTCGCGCCCCACCATGCGCTCGGCCAGTTCGACGGTCGAGGCGACCGCCGATGCCGCGACCCGGTCGACGACCTCCCCCCGCCGGAGGATGACGATATTGTCGGCAATCGCCATGACCTCCTCGAGCTTGTGACTGATGAAGACGATGGCCTTGCCCTGTCCGACCATCAGCTTCATCGTTGCGAACAGGTTGTCGGCCTCGCTGGGGGTCAGGACGGCGGTCGGCTCGTCGAAGATCAGCACCCGGCTGCGACGGTGCAGCAGCTTGAGAATCTCGACCTGCTGCTTCTCGCCCATCGACAGGTCGGCGATCCTGGCCGCGGGATCGACCTTCATGCCGTAGAGCGCGGCCAGCGCCCGCACCTCGTCGTTGATTTCCGCCCAGTTCAGCCACATCCCGCCGCCGTGGCCGAGCTCAATATTTTCGGCGACGGTCATCGCCTCCACCAGTTTGAAGTGCTGGTAGACCATGCCGATACCGGCAGTGATGGCCTTGTCGGTCGAGGTCAGCTCGATCGGGGTGCCGTCGTGGAAAATGGCCCCGGCATCCGGCTGCAGCTGCCCGGCCAGAATCGACATCAACGTCGACTTGCCGGCGCCGTTCTCGCCGAGCAGGGCCAGGATCCTGCCCTCCTCGATATCGAGACTGATATCGTGATTGGCGCGGACCGCACCGAAGGATTTACTGATCCCCTGCAGGCGGATGAGCGGCGCCGTTCCGCTCATCCGGCGGTCCGGTCCCTGCCGGCCAGGGGGGTGACGAACTGGGATTCGGAATCCCAGGGAAAGAGGATCCAGGTATCCTGGCTGACCTCGGTGATATAGGTGTCGACCTGGGGCCGGCCGGCGGGCTTGGCATAGACTGTGGCGAAGTGGGCCTTCGGCACCATCTGCTTGACGATCGCGGCGGTACGGCCGGTGTCGACAAGATCATCGATCAGCAGCCAGCCCTCGCCGTTGCCGTCGAATTTCTTCAGCACGTCGGCCTCGCCTTTCTTGTCCTTCCAGTCGTAGCTCGACACGCAGATCGTGTCGACCAGGTGGATGTCGAGCTCCCGGGCGATGATCGCCGCCGGCACCAGGCCGCCGCGGGTGATGGCGATGATCCCCTTGAAGTAGTCGTGAGAAAGCAGGCGCCAGGCCAGGGCCTTCGAGTCACGATGCAGTTGGTCCCAGGATATCGGGTAGGTCTTGCGGTACGGGCTGTTGGTGTCCATGCTGTTTCCTCTGTTGATGTCTTACGGCCGCCGTCCACCATAGAACCGACGCGGCCGGCAATCTTCCTCTAGTCGACCGGTTCCATGTTGACTCCGAGCGCCGCCGGGGCCTCACTCACCCCCCGCCGCCATGAGGACAGGACCAGAACGATAACGGTCAGGGCATACGGCAGCATCAGCAGCAGCGAGGAGGGAAGCTGGGTGCCCGAGGCCTGCAGGCGCAGCTGCAGGGCCATGATGCCGCCGAACAGATAGGCCCCGAAAACGGCCCGCCCCGGACGCCAGAAGGCAAAGATGACGAGGGCCACCGCAATCCAGCCCCGGCCCCCGGTGAGGTTGTTGGTCCACAGATGGGTGTAGGCAAGCGACAGATAGGCGCCGCCCAACCCCATCAGAAACCCGCCGCACAGGATCCCGAACCAGCGATAGGCGGCGACATCAAGACCGGCCGCCGTCGCCGCCGCCGGGTATTCCCCCGCCGCCCGCAGGCACAGTCCCGGGCGGGTCCGCATCAGGCCAAACCAGATGATGGGAGGGATGGCGTAGGTCAGGTAGACCAGGGGATCGTGGTTGAAGAAGATCGGGCCCACGATCGGGATCTCGCTCAGCAGCGGCAGGGGAAGGGGGGAGAAACCGGGCGCCGTCCGGCCGACGTAGGCATTGCCGAGATAGTCGGCGAGGCCGGTGCCGAGGATCGTCAGGGCCAGGCCGGAGACGACCTGGTTGCCCTTGAACCACAGACAGACCATGCCGTGAATCGCCGCCGCCATGGTGCCGGCAAGACCGGCGGCGACAAAGGCCAGGATCGGGCTGCCGGTGGTCAGGGCGACGACAAAGGCGGTCAGGGTGCCGAGGATCATCACCCCCTCGACGCCGAGGTTGAGAACGCCCGATTTCTCGGTGACGATCTCGCCCAGCGTGGCATACAGGATCGGCGTTCCCGATTGCACCGCCGCCGCCAGCAGGGGCACGATGATCGCCGGTTCCATCAGTTCCTCCGCACGCTCAGGCGATAGGAGGTGAACAGCCCGCCGGCGAGGACGGTCAGGAGGATCAGACCTTCGAGAATGCCGCCGAAGGCTGCCGGGACCTGGAGATCGAGCTGCAGATTTTCGACGCCCACCCGCAGACCGGCGAGGAGAAAGGAGGCGATGGCGATGCCCAGGGGATTGAGCCGGGCCAGCCAGGCCACGACGATGGCGGTATAGCCGTACCCGACCATGATGCTCGGCTGCAGGCGGTTGATGGTGGCGGAGGCCTCGAGAAAACCGGCCCAGCCGGCCAGTGCCCCGCTGATCACCATCACCAGCACGACCAGCCGGTCATAGGGAATGCCGGCATAGCGGGCGGCGCGGACGCTGTCGCCGGCCGCCTTGAGCTCGAAACCGACGCGGGTGAAGCGGATGAAGACCCATACCAGCGTACCGAGGACCAGGCAATGGGCCAGCCCCCAGTTGACGCTGGTCGAGCCGATCTTCCCGATCACGGCCTGCGGCGGAAACTCGCTGGTCATCGGGAAGCCGAAACTGGTGGGGTCCTTCCAGGCGCCGTAGACGAGGTAGTCGAGGAAGAGGATGGCGATGTAGTTCATCATCAGGGTGACGATGATCTCGTTGGTCTGCAGGCGCTGGCGGAGGATGGCGGGGATCATCCCCCACAGACCGCCGGCCAGGGCGGCCATGGCGATCATCGCCGGCAGCAGGATCGGGCCGGGCAGGTCCGGGAAGGTCAGGGCCACCCAGGTGGCCCCGACGGCGCCGAGGGCGAACTGCCCTTCCGCCCCGATGTTCCAGACCTGGAGGCGGAAGGCCACCGCCACCCCGAGAGAGCAGAGATAGATCGGAATGGCCTTGATCAGACAGTCTTCAATAGCGAAACGGGAACCATAGGCCCCCTTGAACAGCACCGCGAGACCGGTCAGCGGCGAAATGCCCCGGATGCCCAGCAGGATACCGCTCAGCCCCAGCGACAGAGCGACAGCCGCCGCGACAACAAGCCAGGAGCTCCAGCCGCGGGGCTCCTGGTTCTTGGTGATCCGAATCCGGAACATCCGCTGACCGTCGATGGGCGGAATCGCTGCCGTTCCTATTCAGTGGTGCCGACCACGCCCTGGACGAACCAGGTCATGCCGAGCAGATCCGGATCGGGGGCGACGACGCCGGCGGCAATCTTGACTTCCCCCTTCTGGTCCTTGATCGGGCCGACGAAGATCCGGTTCTTGCCGGCGACGATGTCGGCCTTGGCGGCCATGACCTTCTCCTGCAGGTCCTTGGGGACCATCGCGCTGAACGGGGCGAGGTCGACGATACCGGTCTCCATCCCCGGCCAGACCGATTCGGCCTTCCAGCTCCCGTTCCGCACCTGCTTTATCACGTTCCTGTAGAACGGTGCCCAGTTCCAGATCGGCGCGGTGAGATGGGACTTCGGAGCGAAGGTGCTCATATCGGTATTGTAGCCGATGGAATAGACCCCCTTTTCCTGGGCGGCCTCCTGCGGCCCCGGCGAATCCTGGTGCTGGGCAATGACATCGGCGCCGACGTCGAGCAGCGATTTCGCGGCCTCTTTCTCGGTCGCCGGATCATACCAGGTCTTGGTCCATACGACCCGGACGGTGGCCTCCGGATTGACGGCCTGGACCCCGAGGGAGAAGGCGTTGATGCCGCGGATAACCTCCGGAATCGGAAAGGCGGCGACGTAGCCGATGGTTTTGCTCCTGGTCATGCCGCCGGCGACCATCCCCGAGAGATAGCGGGCCTGATACATGCGGCCGAAATAGTTGCCCATGTTGTCGGCGGTCTTGAAACCGGAGCAGTGCATGAACTTGACGTTCGGAAACTGCTTGGCAACCTTCAGCATCGGGTCCATGTAGCCGAAACTGGTGGCAAAGATGACATCGTAGCCCTTGCGGGCCATGTTCAGCATGACCCGCTCGGAGTCGGGCCCCTCGGCGACCGCCTCGACATACGAGGTCTTGACCCCTTCCATCCCGTCGAGTTCCCGGCGCCCCAGATCATGGGCGTAGGACCAGCCGGCATCGCCGATCGGCGAAACGTAGATGAAACCGACATTGATCTCCTTTTCCGCCGCCTGGACGGTGGAAAAGCTCAGGCACAGCAGCAGTACAGCGAGGGCTTGCAGCACGCGCATCACACGATCCTCCATATTCTCGATAGTCTGTTCATTGTCGTTTTCGACATTGGGGCACCGCGGCCTTGACGTTCTTGGTGGCCGGTACGGCGGATTTAGGGGCCGTTACGAAATAACCGTTACATTTTTCACCATTTCGTTACGGCCCCTTATGCCGAAAAGTATTTCTGCGTAACGGTTATTGTTTGACGACGGCTTACAGCACCTGCTTGAGGAAGAGCTGGGTCCGCTCCTCCCGCGGACTGGTGAAAAAATGCTCGGGGGTGCCGACTTCCACGACCTTGCCCTGATCCATGAAGATCACCCGGTCGGCAACCTCGCGGGCAAAGCCCATCTCATGGGTCACCACCACCATCGTCATCCCTTCACGGGCCAATTGTTTCATGACATCGAGGACCTCGCCGACCATCTCGGGGTCAAGCGCCGAGGTCGGTTCGTCGAAGAGCATGATCTTCGGGTCCATGGCCAGGGCCCGGGCGATGGCCACCCGCTGCTGCTGGCCGCCGGAAAGGCGGGAGGGATACTCCTTCTCCTTCTCGGCGATGCCGACCTTGACCAGCAGCTGCCGCGCCTTGACTTCGGCGACCGCCCGGCTCCGCCGGCGCACCCGGATCTGGGCCAGGGTCAGGTTCTCCAGGACATTCTTGTGCGGGAAGAGGTTGAACTGCTGGAAGACCATCCCGACCTCGGCCCGGATCTTGTTGATATTGGTCTTACGGTCGGCGAGATCGACACCATCGATATAGATATGGCCGCTGTTGAACGATTCGAGGCCGTTGATGCACCGGAGAAACGTCGATTTACCGGAACCGGACGGGCCGATGACGACGACGACCTCGCCCTTGGCAACCTCGAGGGATACCCCATCCACCGCCCGGACGGTGATGCCGCGGCCGGTGAATATTCTTTTGACGTCGACGGCTTTAATCACTGACGGCGAACCTCCGTTCCATATAGAAGACCAGTTGCGACAGCACCGAGGTGATGATCAGGTACATGGCGGCGATCACCAGCCAGACCTCGAAGGTCGCGAAGGTGCTGGTAATGATCTCACGGCCGGATTTGGTCAGGTCGGTGATGGCAATGACCGACACCAGCGACGAATCCTTGATCAGGCTGATGAACTGGCCGGACAGCGGCGGCAGGATCCGTTTCAGGGCCTGGGGCAGGATGATATCGAGCATCGCCTGGGGCATGGTCATGCCGAGCGACCGGGCGGCCTCCATCTGCCCGCGGGAGATGGACTGGATCCCGGCCCTGACGATCTCGGCGACATAGGCCCCGGCAAAGAGCGCCAGGGCCCCGACCCCGGCGACATTGCGGCTGAGGTTGAAGACGGTGCCGACAAAGAAGTAGGCGATGAAGATCTGGACCAGAAGCGGCGTCCCGCGGATGAACTCGATATACACCGCCGCCAGCCCGTTGATCGTGAAGTTTTTCGAGATCCGCGCCAGACCGGTGAGCAGGCCGATGATCAGACCCAGGATTCCGGAGACGAAGGAGATCCAGATCGTCGTCCACATCCCCATGATCAGCGGTCCCATCTTCCAACTGGAGGAAAATCCGACCGCATCCCCGGAAAATACCTCTTCGTCCAGTTCGACCTTGACGGAGGCGCTGTCGACCTCGAGCACCGCCTTCTCCCCCGCCGCGGAGGTGAGGGTCACGGCGGTCACCCCGCCCTTGCCGTCAATCGCCGAGACCTGGCCGTCGAACGGGGCCTTGTGCAGGTCTTCGGCCTTATAGAAAAAATACTGAGGGACCCGGTACCAGCGCCATTCGTAGTCAATCTTCTGTACGGCCCCCCAGATTGCCGCGGCCATCCCGAGAAGGATGACCGCCAGCAGAAGTCTCCAGGGCCACGTATCACCAGTGGCATTCACAATAGATCCCTTTTATTACTGGATTTCTTTCAACCAGGCATCATCCTGGAACCATTTGTGATAAATCCGTTCGTACGTGCCGTCATTCTTGACCTGGTACATGAAATTTTCCAGCCAGTTCAGAAAATCGGCATCACCCTTGCGGACACCCCAGGAGATCGGTTCGAAGGTGAACGGGGTATCGAGGTGGACGATCTTGCCCTGGCCCTTCTGGCTCATCGCGACGATGTTGTAGGGCTGGTCATAGATGAAGGCGTCGATCTTGCCGTTGACCAGTTCCATGACGCCTTCCTGCTCGGTCTCGTAGCTGTTGTACTTGGCCTTGGGGATCATCCTCTTGGTCGCCTGCTCACCGGTCGTGCCGAGCTTCGAGGCAACGGTGTACTTGGGATCGTTGAGATCCTTGTAGGTCTTGATCGTGCCGGCGAGATCCTTCTTGACCAGGATGGTCTGACCGATAACGACATAGGGGGGAGCAAAGTTGATGCTCATGTTCCGCTCCTGGGTCAGGGTCATCCCTGACATGATGATATCGAACTTGCCGGTCAGCAGGGCGGGAATGATACCGTCCCAGGCGGTGCTCACCAACTCCAGTTCGACCCCCATGGCCTTGGCCATCGCCGCGCCCATGTCGGCGTCGAAACCGATGATCTCGCCCTTTTTGTTCTGGAGTTCAAACGGCATGTAGCCCGGCTCCATTCCGACGCGCAGCTTGCCGCGCTTCTGGATTTCCTCGAGGGTGCCGGCCATGGCGGTTGCGCTCATCGCCAGGACCACCAGCACGGCAAACAGCAGGGACAGTCTCTTCATTGTCTTCTCCTTCGGCAGCAATTGCAGATTCACAAGGGCCTGGAAGCGGGCCCCCATACCATACGCCCTTTCAGAACGACTTGCCTTCGTCGAGCAGTTCCTCGATGATCATCCGCGTGCCCTGGCATTCCGGGTTGGGACAGCGGGGCATTTCCGTTATCGGCAGGTAGACGATCATCGGTTGCCGGCACTTGGGGCAGACCAGTTGGACCGGTTCGTTTTTGCCGCGGTCATGCATCGGCAATGTCCTCCCTCTAAAAGAATTCACACGATTTACAATGCCTTTGCGTAACAAACTACACGGTAAAACTCAAGGAGAATCTTGTTCCTCGACACGCTCTCGCTATCGCATGCAGCGGCATTCAAGTGGTCAATTTTATTGATATTGCAATCAGGATTGGAACTTACCCGATGCGGCTCCATCCGACCGCAGCCCCGATTGCCGCCGCCGTTCCATTTTTACCCGGCAGGCGATTGTAATTCTCTGCCCAATAGATATAGTTGAAACAGAACCAACCACGACGCAGTCATCCTTCCCGAACTGCCGGCGGCCACATCAGGCTGCACCATGGAGGCGACCATGCCACGAAGTGACGTTGCGGTTACCGACAGCCTCGAAAGTCTCTCCATCCTCGACGAACACGGCAATCTCGACCGGGAGCTGGAACCACAGCTCTCCGAGACCCAGCTCCACGACCTTTATCGGGCGATGCTGCTGGGACGCCGTTTCGACGAACGGATGCTTGATCTCCAGCGTCAGGGCCGGATCGGCACCTTCCCACCGATCAAGGGCCAGGAAGCCTCGCAGATGGGTGCCGTCTTTCCCCTGCGGCCGGGCGACTGGTTCGTGCCGGCCTTCCGCGAAACGGCCGCCGAGATCTGGCGGGGCCGGTCCCTGGAGAGCATCATTCTTTACTACAACGGCTTCAACGAGGGCGCCCTGCTTCCCGAAACCCAAAAGGATCTGCCGATCGCGATTCCGGTCGGTTCCCAGGTCCTGCACGCCGTGGGACTGGGCTGGGCCGCCCGTTACCGCCGGACCGACGAGATCGTCATGGTCTTTTTCGGCGACGGGGCGACCTCGCAGGGTGATTTCCACGAGGGCCTCAACTTCGCCGCGGTCTATCAGCTGCCGGTGGTCTTTGTCTGCCAGAACAACCAGTGGGCGATCTCCGTGCCGGTCAGCCGCCAGACCCACACCCCGACCCTGGCCCAGAAGGCCCATGCCTACGGCATGCCCGGCATCAGGGTGGACGGCAACGACGTCCTGGCGGTGTATGCCGCCGCCGTCGAGGCGGCCGAGCGGGCCCGCAGCGGCGGCGGGCCGACGCTGATCGAGTGCGTCACTTACCGGTTGATGATGCACACCACGGCCGACGACCCGAAACGGTATCGCAGCGATGAAGAGGTCGCCCTGTGGCAACAGCGCGACCCCCTGCCCCGATTCGCCGCCTACCTGCAGCAGAAGGGCACGGTCACCGAACCGCAGCTGGCGGAAATCGAAACCCGGGTCATGGAGGAGATCCAGGCGGCAGTCGATGCCGCCGAGCAGCGGATGCAGGAACTCGACGACCCGCTCGCCATGTTCGACCACCTCTATGCCGAGAGGCCGCCGCACCTGGAGGCCCAGAAATCGGCGCTGGCCCGGGAGCTCGCCGACGCCGGCAAGGAGGTCCACGATGAGTAAGATGACGATGGTGCAGGCGATCAATCTGGCCCTGCGCCAGGAAATGGCAAATGATGACCGGGTCGTCCTGCTGGGCGAGGACATCGGCCGTGACGGCGGGGTCTTCCGGGTTACCGAGGGCCTGATCGACACCTTCGGTCCGGAGCGGGTGCTCGACACCCCGCTCGCCGAATCGGCGATCGCCGGCATGGCCGTCGGCATGGCGATCTATGGCCTGCGACCGGTGTGCGAGATCCAGTTTTCCGGTTTCGCCTATCACTGTTTCCACCAGCTCGAGAGCCACGCCGCCCGTCTGCGCTGGCGCTCGCAGGGGCGGCTGTCGGTGCCGATGGTGCTGCGCGCCCCCTACGGCGGCGGAGTGCGGGCCCTGGAACACCACTCCGAGAGCCGGGAGGCCTACTGGGCCCACACCCCCGGGCTCAAGACCGTCATCCCCTCCGGCCCCCGCACCGCCCGGGCCCTGATGGTCAGTGCCATCCGCGACCCCGATCCGGTGATCTTCTATGAGGCCAAGGGGCTGTACCGGGCCTTTCGCGAGGAAGTGCCGGACGAAGAGGAGACATTGCCCATCGGCCGGTCGCAGATCGTCCGCGAGGGCCGCGACCTGACGATGATCGCCTACGGGGCGATGATCCGGCCGGTGCTGGAGGCGGCGGAGGAACTGCGGGCGACCGACGGGGTCGAGGCCGAGGTCATCGATCTGCTGACGATCGCGCCGCTCGACGACACCCTGATGCTCCAGTCGGTGACCAGGACCGGCCGGGCGATGGTAATCCACGAAGCCCCGCGCAGCTTCGGTCCCGGCGCCGAAATCGTCGCCCGGCTGATGGAGGGGGCCTTCTATTCCCTCGAGGCGCCGATCGCCCGGGTGACCGGCTACGACCTGATCATCCCCTATTTCAGCCGGGAAAAATGGTACATTCCCAACGTCCGGCGCATTGTCGACGCGGCGCGCCGCACCCTTACCAACTGAACCGGAGACGCCATGTCCAAGACTTTTCGATTGCCCGACCTGGGCGAGGGAATCGGTGAGGCCGAAATCCTGGCCGTCCATGTCGCGGTCGGCCAGAGCATCAGTGAAGGCGATCTCCTCCTCGAGGTCGAGACCGACAAGGCGGCGGTCGAGATCCCGTCGCCGATTTCCGGCACCGTCCAGGAGATCCGGGTGCACAAGGGAGATATGGCCAAAGTCGGCGCTATCCTGATAAGTTTCGCCGATAGCGCCACGGCGGCGGCAGACGAACCCGCCGCCAAACCCGCTGCCGTGGCGCCGCCTGCCGAGGCCCCCGGCCATTCCCCTGCGGTTCCAGGATCACCGGTGCCGGCCTCGCCGGCGACCCGCCGCCTGGCCCGCGAACTGGGGGTCGACCTGCGGGCGCTGACCCCCAGCGGCGCCGGTGGGGTGGTGACCAAAGACGACGTCCTCGCCTTCGCCGAGGGCACGGGGAAACCCGAGGCCCCGCCTGCCGCCCCGGAACCTTCGCCGCCGGCTTCGGAACCGGCGCCGCCGCCCGAGGCCACGGTCGAGATCGCCCCGCCGACCCTGCCCGATTTCAGCCAGTGGGGTCCGATCAGTCGGGAACCCTTCCACTCCATCCGCCGGGCCACCGCCGCCCGGATGACGACCTCCTGGACCCGGATCCCCCATGTCACCTGTCAGGATGCGGTCGATATCACCCGGCTCGAGGCCTTTCGCCGGCAGCACAAGGGCGAGATCGAACAGGGCGGCGGCCGCCTGACCATGACGATCTTCGCGATGAAGGCGGCGGCCACGGCGCTGAAGCGGTTTCCTTCTTTCAACGCCAGCCTCGATCCGGCAGCCGGGGAGATCATCGTCAAGCACTACTACCATATCGGCATCGCCGTCGACACCGAACACGGCCTGATGGTGCCGGTCATCCGCGATGTCGACCGCAAGAGCATCAAGGAAATGGCCGTCGAACTGCAGGGGACCCTCGAACGGGCGCGCGAGCGCCGCATCAGCCGGGAGGAGATGGTCGGCGGCACCTTCACCATCACGAACGTCGGCGGACTGGGGGGCAGTTATTTCACGGCGATCATCAACCATCCCGAAGTCGCCATCCTCGGACTCGGGGAGGGACGGCTGCAGCCGGTCGTCGTCACCACCGGCGAGGGCAGGCAGGACATCGTCCCCCGGCTGATGATGCCGATAATCCTTTGCTTCGATCACCGGGTGGTGGACGGGGCCGACGCCGTCCGCTTTCTGCGCCGGATCATCGAGCTGCTCGAGGACCCGGACGAACTGTTCCTGACGATGATTTAAGCCGTCGTCAAACAATAACCGTTACGCAGAAATGCCTTTCCGGCATAAGGGGCCGCAACGAAATGGTGAAAAATGTAACGGTTATTTCGTAACGGCCCCTAACCTCTCAACGGAGACAGGCCATGGTCATGGGCGAAATGGAACTGACCTGCGAGGTCCTGGTCATCGGCAGCGGTCCGGCCGGCTACGCCGCCGCCTTCCGGGCCGCCGACCTCGGTCTCGATGTAACCCTGGTCGACCCCCGGCCGAAACCGGGCGGCGTCTGTCTCTTTGAAGGCTGCATCCCCTCCAAGACCGGCCTGCACCTGGCCGAACTGATCTTCGACGCCCGCCAGGCGGCGGCGATGGGCCTCCATTTCGAGCCGCCGCGCCTTGACCTGGCCGAGGTCCGGAGCTGGAAACAACAGGTCATCGACACCATGGCCGACGGCCTTCTCCAACTCGGCGCCAGGCGTGGGGTCCAGTTGATCACCGGGCGGGCGCAATTCGAGAACTCCACCACCGTTCGCCTGGAGCACGCCGAGGTCCGCCGGGTCCGCTTCCGTCACGCCGTCATTGCCACCGGCTCCCGCCCGGTCGCCTTCCCCGGCACGGCCTTCCGCCCGGGGAGCCGGATCATAAACTCCTCCCAGGCGCTGACCCTGGCCGACATCCCGCCCTCGCTGCTGATCATCGGCGGCGGCTATGTCGGCCTCGAGCTGGGCTCCCTTTATGCCGCCTTCGGCAGCCGGGTGGAGGTCGTCGAGGCCGGGGATCGCCTGCTGGCCGGGGTCGACCGCGACCTGGTCGAACCGCTGCAGCGCCGCCTGAGCGGGCTGTTCGCCGCCATCGGGCTGAACACCAGGATCATGACACTGACGGAGCAGGACGACGGGGTGAAGGTCCAGCTGCAGGAGGCAGGCGGCGGGACGGAATCGCGCTTCGTCGATGAAGTCCTGGTGGCGATCGGCCGGCAGCCGAACAGCGGCGATCTTCATCTGGACAAGACGGCGGTGCAGCTCGGCGAGCGGGGCAGCATCATCGTCAACGGGCAGCAGCAGACGGCCGACCCGCATATATTCGCCGCCGGCGACGTCACCGGCGGCATCCAGCTGGCCCATAAGGCCACCCGGGAAGGGCGGGTGGCCGCCGAGGTCATCGCCGGCCAGAACTCCGGTTTCGACGTCAGGGCCATCCCCGCCGTGGTCTACACCGACCCCCAGATTGCCTGGTGCGGACTGACCGAAGAACAGGCGGGAAAAGAGGGAACAGCGATCGCCGTCCAGAAATTCCCCTGGAGATACTCGGGCCGGGCCCAGACCATGGCCGCCGCCGACGGCTTCACCAAACTGATCGTCAACCCCGAAGATGGCCGGATCCTCGGCGTCGGGATCGTCGGCCGCAACGCCGAGAGCATGATCGCCGAAGGAACCCTGGCGATCGAGATGGGGGCACTGGCGGAGGATCTGGCCCTGACCCTGCATCCCCATCCCACCCTGTCGGAGACGGAGGCCGAGGCGGCGGAAATCTTCATCGGCAGCCCGATCCACACCCTGCCGACCCGTCGCGGCGATCGCTGACGATCGACGCCGAGGTGTCCTCCTCCACCCGGGGCGGCAGGTCCCTCACCGCTCTTCGAGCTCCGCGAACGGCCGGCTGACGTTCCCGGTGTACACCTGCCGCGGCCGGCCGATCCTGCTGCTGTCCTTGTCGAGATTCATTTCCTGCCAGTGGGCGATCCAGCCGGGGAGTCGGCCAAGGGCGAACATCACCGTGAACATGTTGGTCGGGATGCCGATGGCCCGATAGATGATGCCGGAATAGAAATCCACATTCGGGTAGAGATTGCGCTCGCGGAAATAGTCATCCCCGCTCACCCGCGCCTCCAGTTCCAGCGCCACTTCGAGCAATGGATCGGCTATCTTCAGGCTGCCGAGGACATCATGGCAGGCCTGCTTGATGATCGCCGCCCGGGGATCATAGGTCTTGTAGACCCGGTGCCCGAAACCGCTCAACCGGAACGAGCCCTCCGGATCCTTGGCCATTTCGATGTACTTGTCATAATTCCGCCCATCGGCCTCGATCTTTTCCAGCATCCGCATCACCGCCACGTTCGCCCCGCCGTGCAGCGGCCCCCACAGGGCACTGATTCCGGCGGATATCGAAGGATAGAGGCGGACGCCGGAACTGCCGACCAGGCGGACGGTGGACGTCGAACAGTTCTGCTCGTGATCGGCATGAAGAATGAGCAGCTTGTTGAGGGCCGAAACCATGACCGGATCGATTTCATACGGCATGTTCGGCCGGTCGAACATCATGTGCAGGAAATTGGCGCAGTAGCTCAGATCGGCGCGGGGATAGACCAGCGGATGGCCCATGTTCTTCTTGTACGAGAAGGCGGCGATCGTCCTGATCTTCGACAGCAGCCGCGCCGTCGTGGTGGTGATGCCGCCATAGGGATCCTCGTCGAGGTCCATTTTGGGATAAAAATCGTGCAGGGTGCCGACCATGGTCGAGAGGATCGACATCGGCGAGGCGCTCGGCGGGAAATGATCGAAGAAGTGGATCATGTCCTCGTGAAGCAGCGCGAACCTTGTCATATCATACTGGAATTGCGATAGTTCCTTTGCATCTGGCAGCTCTCCGTTGAGGAGCAGATAGGCGACCTCGGTGAACTGGCACCTCGCCGCCAGGTCGGCGATGTCGTAGCCGCGGTAGCGGAGAATCCCCTGCTCGCCATCGAGGTACGTTATCTGGGACTGGCAGGACCCGGTATTCATGAACCCGCTGTCGAGGGTTATCAACCCGGTTTCACGGAGCAGGCTCCTGATATCAATTGCCTGTTCACCGGTGGTGCTTTCAATGACCGGCAAAGTGTAAACGTTTCCATCAACTATGAGTTGCGCACTACGAACCGACATGATTTCTCCTCGTGCAGAAATGAGAGATAGAGGCGTCTTGAGCCTTTGACACCCACCTCAGGGATATCCGGGGATATACAAAAACCGCCTCCGGATTGCTTCGCTGAGCAACGGGAGGGTTTTCCTTACTGGAAGGACAACGGTGCGGAAAAGCCTGGCGGCAGGCAGAGACTGACGGTCTTCAGCCATGCGGCAGAAGACGGAGATGTCGTACCCGGATGTTGGAATATGGGGAAACTATAGAACATTATGAGGTTTATTGCAAGCCTGCCCCTTTCCGTTCCTGCCACTGCAGGCCGAAAACGCCGCGATCCCTGCCGTAACATGCGAAAACGACAGCGCATACAGGTCACCTCCAACACCGCGGGGCGGCTACCGGGCATCGTCATCGAAACAGGCATCGGCAACGGCGGCTACAGATAGATCAGCGGCAACAGGAACGAGAAGGCAAGCCACATCAGCACCACCAGAGGCAGGCCGACCCGGAGGAAATCGCTGAAGGCGTACTCGCCGGCAGTCATGATCAACAGGTTGGTCTTGTAGGCCATCGGGGTGGCGAAGCTCATGTTGGCGGCAAAGAGAACGGCCAGAACATAGGCCTCCGGCGCCTGACCGGTCTGGCCGGCGATGGAAATGGCGATCGGGGTACCGATGACGGCCGCGGCATTGTTGGAGATGACATTGGTGAAAAAGGCCACCAGCAGCATCAGGCCGGCGATCACCAGGGCCGGCGAGGCATCACCGAGCACGGCCACGAACAGACTCCCGAGGTATGCCGCCCCGCCGGTGTCCACCATCGCCTTCCCCAGGGCCAGGCTCGTCACCACGATCAGTACCACCTGGGCGTTGAGCGCCCGCGTGGCGTCGCGCCAGCTCAGGCAGCCGCTGACGATCAGCAGCAGCACGCCGCAGAGAGCGCTGACGGCGATCGGCAGGATGCCGAAGGCCGCGATCAGGATGATGCCTTTCATGATGAACATGGCCGTTGGCGCCTTCCTGGTAAACGGCAGGTCGATGACGGCATCGAGGACCAGCATGTCCGTGCTGTGTTTCAATTCCGCTATCTTCTCGCGGGGACCCTGGACCAGCAGGATATCGCCGGTGGCCAGCTGAATGTCCCCGATCTTCTCATGAAAACGCTGAAGCCGCCGGCCCGGGCGGTGGATCGCCAGGGTGATCAGGCCATAGCGGTCGGCGAATCGATAGCTGCTGAGCGTCGAGCCCTGCAACGGCGAGCCCTGGATCACCACGACCTCGGCAATCTGCTGATCAGCGGCCTGGAGTGGATGATCGTCGTCAACCGGACGCTCGGCCGAACCGACCGGATACAGGGTCCCGGCCAGGATTTTCTCGTACTCCTTCAGCCGCGTCGGGGTGTCGCGGAGCACCAGGCGATCGCCGGCCCGCAGCGTCACATCCGGCAACGGGACGATCATATTGCCCTGTCCCCGTTCCACCGCCTCGACCTTCATGGCCCCGTCAGTCAGGCGCAGCGCCGCGGCGAGACTGTCTCCCACGACAGGACTGTCGGGCAGGAGAGCGAGATGGGCGGCGAACACCCGCGGCGAATCATCGTCGAGGGACAGTGGCCGTTTCGGAAGCAGCCGTGGCGCCACCAGCCAGAGATAGATCATGCCGACACTGCCGGCGAGAACGGCCGGCAGGAGATAATCGAACATCCCGATCCGCGCCAGCCCCATGTCGGCGGCGATCGACACGACCAGCAGGTTGGTCGAGGTGCCGATGGTGGTGGTCATCCCTCCCAGCAGCGTCGAAAAGCCCATCGGCATCAGGACCGCCGAGGCCGGGCTGCCGGTTCTTGCCGAGACGCTGATCAGCACCGGCAGCAGCAGCACGACGACCGGCACATTGTTGATAAAGGCGCTGAGAAAGGCCGCGAAGAGCAGGGTGAGCAGAAACGAACCCCGGGGAGATGTTTTCCACATTCTGGCGAGAATTCTTCCGACCGGCTCCAGCGCCCCGGTGCGCATCACGGCCTGGCCGGCGATCATCAGCGCGCAGACGGCGACCAGCGCCTCGTTGCCGAAACCGTGGAAGAAATCAACGGCATGGATGGTTCGCCCACCCGCTGAGAAGGGAAAAATCTCAAACCCGACCGCCAGAACCACCAGAATCACCAGGCTGGAGGTTTCCAGGGATATCCGGCTGCGACTGAAGAGAATCAGGGCGACGGCGGTCAACACCAGCACCCCGGCGGCGTGGGGATTGGGGGGGAGAAGAATGTTCATCGATCAGTGCAGCGATTTCTCAGCGTTCGGTCAGCGCCAGCTTGATCGCGAGGCCGACAAAAACGCCGCCGGTCAGCCACTTCAGGACCCGTCTTGCCCGGTCGGAACGGCGGAAGCGCTCGCCCCAAGCCCCGGCCAGCAGGCTGATGCCGCCGAAGATGATGATCGTCGCGATGATGAACAGGCCGCCGAGCACGATGATCTGCGGCACCAGCGGACCGTAATGGGGATCGGCGAACTGCGGCAGAAAGGCGAGAAAGAAGATCGAGACCTTGGGGTTGGTGACGTTCATGATGATGCCCCGCCGGTACAGCCGGGCCAAGGGCAGATCGACGGCCCGGGGGCCGCCGCCATCGTCGCTGCCGCCCCAGAAGACCTCCGCGGCAAGATAGAGCAGATACACGGCGCCGATATACTTCAGCAGATTGAAGGCCAGGGCCGAGGCCTTGACCACCGCCGCCAGACCGAGGGCCACGGCGGCGGTATGGACCAGCAGGCCGGTGCACAGTCCCAGGGTCACCGCCAATCCGGCGAGTTTGCCTCGCTGGGCGGCCTGGACCAGGACGAAGAGGTTGTCCGGGCCCGGCGCCAGGGCCAGGAGAATGGAGGTGGAGAAAAAGAGCAGCAGGGCGTCGACTGGGGGCATGACGGTCCTCGGCTTCGCCAGGTCATCGGTCCGAACCCCGGCGGCGGCGTTCGGACCGTCTTGTTACCGGATCAGGCCCCGATCAGGGTCGTGATCCGGTTCTTGATATCGGCGACGGCCAGGCCCTGGTGCGGCAGCTGTTCGTCGAGCCCGCCGTGGCCGGGCCGGCTGGTGCCCAGCGCCGCGTATTTCGGGGCATAGCCCCGCTCCAGGAGCCAGGTGCCGTAACGGACGCCGAGCCCGGTCCTGGTGTTCTGGCTCTCGACGATCAGGGCGAAGGGGCTGGTGCCGACCGCCGCCAGCATCGCCTCGTCGCAGACGTTGAGGGTGGTCTTGTTGATCAGGCCGACGTCGACCCCTTCCGCCCGCAACTGCTCGACCGCGTCGAGGCAGCGATACAGCATCTCGCCGTAGCTGACGACATAGCCCGCCGTTCCCCGGCGGATGACCTCGTCGCGGCCGGGGGTGAAGACGTAGCCCTCGCCGTAGAATTTGTCGCCGTTTTCCTTGAGGATGAACGGGGTGGCGGAACGGGTGGAGAAGACGAAACGCAGACCGGGGTCGTTGAAGATCGTCAACAGCACCGCCTTCAGCTGCAGGGCGTCGGCCGGGAAGTACAGCCGGGTCAGGTCGCCCTCGGCCAGGCCGTTGTCGGCAAAGAAGTTGTTGATCCCGAAATGGCAGGTGTTGTCGGCCATGTCGTCGACCCCCGAGTGCGAGAAGTGGGCGAGGACGTTGGCGTTGTTGAGGCGGGCCATGGTGATCTCGGAGACCACCATCTCGAGAAAGGCGGCGAAGGTGCCGAAGATCCCCTGCCGCCCCGGCTCCGAGCCGAAACCGGCGGCGACCGAGAAGTTGTTGCGCTCCATGATGCCGGCGTGGACATAGACCTCCGGGAAGTTCTTGCGGATATGGTGCAGGCCGCAGGAGCCTTCGAGATCGGAATCGACGACGATGACCTTCCTGGTCCGCTCCTCCATCCCCTCCAGGATGTCGCAGACGATCTTGCCGAAGTCGTCGCGGTTCTTGGCGGTCTCCGGGGTGCTGCCGAGGTAGGATGTCCTGGTCTTCGGCGCCGTGTAGTTCTGCAGCAGGGCCACCGCCTCGCTATAGCCGCGGGCCTGAAGATAGTCGACGGCGAGATTGACCGGGATGACGTCGTGGCCCTTGGGCAGGCCTTCGATCCCGGGGACCCCGACCGCCATCAATCGCTTGCTGATGACCGCCACCGGCCCATCGGTGGTCAGGGCCCGACTGATCCTGGCGAACAGGGCGTCGAGGTCCTCGCCGTCGCCCTCGGCCACTGCCAGGCCATGGCCCTCCAGGGTTTTGGCGACGTCGTAGCCGCGCATGTACTGGCTGGGATGGCCGGCGATGGTGACGTCGTTGTCGTCGATGAACAGCTTGACCTTGAGGTTGCGGGCCACCGCGTAGCGGGCGGCCTCGGCGTCGTCGCCCTCCATCTGCGAACCGTCGCTGCCGAACAGCACCAGGATCTTCGCCGGGTCGGCCTCGGCGACGCCGTTGACATAACTCCACAGATGGCCGAGCCGGCCGGAGGAGAAGAACACCCCGCGGGCATCCTCACGCTCCGGGTGGCCGTAGTAGCCGTGGCCGTATTCCCGGTAATGGAGCAGGGATTCCGCGTCGCGGTAGCCGTTCAGCACCGCCATCATGTACTGGATCGCCACCCGGTGGCCGGCCTCGTCGAAGAGGACGGGGTGGATCTCCGGGTTGCCCTTCATGAAGGCATCGATGATCAGCAGTTCCGGCACGATGTCATAGGCGCCGCCGGTATGGCCGCCCAGGCCCTTGGCATTGGCATAGGCGGTGAAGAAGACCAGACTGTCGCGGACGACCCTGATGTTGGTCAACAGGGTCCGGCGCTCGTCGTCGGTCAGGGTGGTCTGGGTCAGCGGGAAGCGCTGGGGGACGAACTGGTGCAGATCGATCGGGAAGAACATATCTCAACCTCCGGGGCAAGGGTTCTGGGGCACAATGGAATAGAAATGAATTCCCGGGCCGGCGAACGACCGGGCGGGAACAGGTCTGGGCAGCGGAACGCGCGTCCGGCGGCATGACCTTCGCGGTTGCGGACGGTACTGTCAGATAAAAAGATTACCGGAAAAATGCAAGGTCTTTTGCGGCCGGCAATCAACTCAACGGCCGCGATTTTCCTAGCGTTGGCAGGAGCTCGACGGCGAGAATGCTGCAGAGGATCAGACCGGCCCCGGCAATCCTGACCGCGGCCAATCGCTCGTCGAGAAAGATGAAGCCGGCGAGGGCGGCGAAGACGGTCTCCGAACTGAGGATGATGGCGGCGTCGGCCGCCGGGGTGAAACGCTGGCCCACGACCTGCATGGTGAAGGCCAGGCCGACCGAGAACACGCCGACATAGCAGATGCCGTAGAGAGCGCCGAGGAAATCGGTCATGGTCGGCTGCTCGACCAGGATGCCGACGACCAGGCCGGTCAGGCCGCAGACGAGGAACTGGGTCGTGGCGACGACCAGCGGCGCCCGGGTCCGCCAGGCCATGATGCCGACGAGGATGACGTGCACCGCCCAGAACAGGGTGCTGGAGAGAACCCACAGGTCGCCGAGGCGAAAATCGAGCCCCCGGGCCCCGCTCATGATGTAGGTGCCGGCAAGGCAGCCGCAGGAGGCCGGCCACACCGACCAGTGGACCCGCCGCCGAAGGAAGAGCAGGCCGATGATCGGCACCAGCGGCACGTAGACGGCGGTGAGAAAACCGGCGTTGGCGACCGAGGTCCGGAGGATGCCGTGCTGCTGCAGCACGGCGGCGGTACAGAGCACCAGACCGGTGACAATCAGGCCGAACCAGTCGCGGCGCTGAAACGGCCGCTCCCCCTTCTCCACCCGGCGGAACTGGCGGACGGCAAAGGGGAGGACGACGAGGGCGCCGAGCAGGAAGCGGGCCCCGGTGAAGGAGATCGTGCCGAGATTGCCGGTACCGATCTGCTGGACGACAAAGGCGCTGCCCCAGATGAGCGCGGCGAGGGTGAGAAGGAGGTTGGCCTGGGTTCGAGTCATCGCTTTACCGGGTAGCAGGGAGAAGTGGATCGCGTTGGCGGGGCACTATACCGGAAGCGGTGGTTTTTTCAAGCACTGACCGCCGTGTTTTTCTCCCGGACGCCATCTCCTTGCCCTACCGCCGCAGCAGGTAGAGGTCGCCGGCGATCCACTCGCCTTCCTCCCGGCGGATGCCGTGGGAGCGGTGCGTCAGGATCGTCCAGCCATGCTCTGCGGCCAGCCGCTCCACATAGGCCGGGGACTGGGCATAACGGCCGGACGGGCGCAACAGGTAGTCCTGCCCCTCGTCGCAGCGTTCGATCGAAAAGCCGAGCAGGGCCCCGGGGGCGGCACAGCGGTCGAGGGCGGCAAAGATGGGATCGAGCCGGCCGATATAGACAAAGACGTCGGTGGCGATGATCAGGTCGTAGCGCCGGCGACAGCGTTCGAGCCAGACCACGATATCCTCCTGTTCCAGCAGATCATACAGGTTCTTCGCTCCCGCCTGCGCCAGCATTCCCGCCGAGATGTCGATCCCATGCAGCTGCCGGGCCATGGGGCGGAAGGCCTCCCCGGCGAGGCCGGTGCCGCAGCCGAGATCGAGCATCCGCTCGAGCTGTCCCCCTTCTCCCACGACTGATGCCACGATCTCCTGCAGGGCCTGCGGCACGGTATACTGCAGCTGTCCGGTCAGGTGGCGGTCGAAGCGGCCGGCATAGGCGTCGAAGGTCTCCTCGACATAATCGCGCGGCGCCGCCTCCGTCGTCTCCCCGGAGAGGGCCGCCAGCATGTGGCCGGCCGGGGCATGGTCCGGCTGCAGCGCCAGCAGCCGCCGCAGATGGGCGATCGCCTCCTCGCGACGGTTGAGGCAGTTATAGACGCCGGCGATATTGTAGATGGCGTTGATCGATTCCGGCTCCAGTTCCAGGGCCCGGCGGAAACAGGTCAGGGCCTCGTCGTGCCGCCCCTGGCCGCCGCAGACCACCCCGAGGTTGTTGAGGGCCAGCGGGTAATCGGGGACCAGCTCCAGGGCGCGGCGCAGACAACGCTCCCCCTCTGCGCCCCGGCCCTGCTGCTGCAGGACCTTGCCGAGGTTGTTCAAGCGCCCTGGCGTCGTCCGGCTCCAGTTCCAGGGTCCGTCTGTAGCAGGCCTCGGCGGCGGCAGGGTCGCCCTCTTCCTCCAGGATCGCGCCGAGATTGAGGTGGAGCAGGGGGTCGTCGGGGGTCTCGGCCAGGGCCTCGCGGCAGCATGATGCCGCCTCCTCCAGGCGGCCGAGCTGCCGGTACAGGGCCGCGAGGTTGCCGAGGATCTTGGGATGACCGGGGAGGACCTGCAGCACCCGGACATAGCCCGCCTCGGCCTCCTGGAGCCGCCCCTGCTGGTGGAGGGCCACCGCGGCGGCGAACGATTCCTGGGGATTGGCCTCCGCCGCGTCCTGCTGCTGTCCGGACATCTTTTGTATCGGGCTCCCTTTACTTATCGCAGACCAGGCCGTCCGGGTCCGCCGCTGTCGTCAGGCAGGCGTGAACCGTATCCTGGACCGCCTGGTCGAGATTTGCCTTCTTGCCCATTCTGGCGATGGTCTCCCGCCACTTCTGGGCATCGGCCCCGGGATCCTTGAGCTTGGTGCAGAGCTTGGCCGCCCCGTGACACTTGGTGCAGGTGGTGGTGATCGTCGTCCGGCAGTCCTCCTCATTGACGGCGGCACCGACGGCCAGGGAAACACCACCGATGGTCAGGGTGATCAACAGGGCCGGGATCATCAAGGTCTTCATCGCTCTCCTCCTTTTGTGGACAGGGACTCTTGCTCACCGGGCGGCGATCGCCGCCGGCTGCCGGATTGGTTCCACCAGATTGTTACAGATTATCGGGTGAAAGTGAAGGAGAATTCCGCCCGGTCGCCGTCCGCGGCGATCGGCTGCCGCAAACGCCAGGAAGCAATTTACAGCGCCGCTCTTTTTGGGTAGTAGTTGAAACAGAGGCGACGAGACCCGACAACCACATTTCGTTTTCGCATTCAGCCGACCGGAGGAAGCGGCAATGGGCAGCAGAATCCACCTGAATCTCAGATTCAAGATGATGTTCAACCTCGGCTGTTACATCCTCGGCATTCTCGGCATGAGTCTGATCTCCTACAACGACATGGAGACGACCGAGGACAAGATCGGGATCCTGGAACTGGCCTACAACCTGAACAATATCATCCTCGAAGCCCGGCGCTATGAGAAGAATTACCTCCTCTACAACGAGGCCAAGGCCTTCGGAGAAAACCGGAGATACCTGGCCCAGGCCCGCAACACCGAGGAGGCGATTCTCGCCACGGGCGGCAAACTGAAGATCGAACCGATCCTGCAGGAACTGGACAGGCAGATCCTGGCCTACGGCGAGACGATGCAGTCGCTCTCCCGCCAGGCAGACCGCACGACTGCGGAGTATGCCGCAATCGTCGACCTGCTGCGCGAGAAGGGCAAGGACATGACCGAAAAGGCCGAGCAACTCGTCGCTTTCGAGCGGGGCCAGATCCACTCCAACCTCGATCTCCTGAAGAAGCAGTTGATCGCCTGGTCGTCACTGGCGGTGGCCCTTGGCGTCGTCATGCCGATCCTGCTGGTCTTCGGCATCTTCGGCCCCCTGTCGGTCATCAAGAACGCCACCGCCGACATCGCCCTCGGCCGGTTCAACCGCATCCAGGTCATCAACACCCGCGACGAGATGCAGCAGGTCATGGAGGCCTTCAACACCATGGTCCGCGAACTCGAAAGGCGGCAGGACCAACTGGTGCAGTCGCAGAAGCTGTCCTCCATCGGCACCCTGACCGCCGGCGTCGCCCATCAGCTCAACAACCCGCTCAACAATATCTCGACCTCCTGCCAGATCGCCCTCGACGAACTCGAGACCGGAGATGTGGAGCTGCTCACGCGCATGCTGAAAAATATCGACCAGGAGACTCTCAGGGCCCGGGATGTCGTCAAGGGCCTGCTCGAGTTCTCCCGGGTTCAGGAATTCTCCCTGCGTCCGGCGCCGCTGGCGGACACCGTACGCCGGGCGGTGCGTCTCGTCCAGAGCCAGATCCCGGCGGACATCGCCCTGCGGGTCGATATCCCGGACGATCTCGTGCTGCCGATGGATACCCAGCGGATGCAGGAGGTCTTCCTCAACATGATCATCAACGCCGCCCAGTCCATCGGCAACAGGGGCACGATCACGGTCACCGCTAGCGCCGACCACCAGGCGGGGGAGGCGATCATCGAGGTCCGCGACACCGGCAAGGGGATCCCCAGGGAAATCCAGAGCCGGTTGTTCGATCCCTTCTACACGACGAAGGAGGAAGGCCAGGGCACCGGCCTCGGCCTGTCGGTGGTCTACGGCATCGTCCAGAAGCACCAGGGCCATATCACCGTGGAGAGCACCGCGGGACAAGGGGCGTCCTTTTTCATCCGCCTCCCCCTGGCAACCGGCCCCGCCGCTGCGGCTACGGCATGAAGACAAAGAAAATCCTGGTCGTCGACGACGAACCGATCGCCCGTGACAATCTCGACCATATCCTCAAAAAGGCCGGCTACCTCACGCTGCTGGCCGAAAACGGGCAGCAGGCGATCGATCTGCTCAAACAGCAGGAGGTCGATCTCGTCCTGACCGACCTGCGGATGAAGGGCAAGGACGGGATGGCGGTGCTGAGCGAAGCGAAAAAACTCTGGCCCTCGACCGAGGTCGTCGTCATTACCGGCTACGCCAGTGTCGACACCGCCGTCGAGGCGATGCGCCAGGGGGCCTACGACTACGTCGCCAAGCCGTTCAAGATCGACGAACTGCGGGTCATCGTCGACAAGGCGCTGGAGAAGACCTCCCTGCGCCGGGAGGTCTTCCACCTGCGGGAGCAGGTCACCGCCAGGAGCGGGACCGCCCGGATCATCGGCCGGAGCCCGAAGATGCAGACCCTGCGCGAGACCATCCACCAGGTCGCCCAGCTCGACTGTAACGTCCTGATCCAGGGGGAGACCGGTACCGGCAAGGAACTGGTGGCCCGGACCATCCATGAACTCAGTCCCCGGGCGTCGAAACGCTTCGTCGCCTTCAACTGCGGGGCCTTCACCGAGGAACTGATCACCAGCGAACTGTTCGGCCACGAGCAGGGGGCCTTCACCGGGGCCAACAAGGCCAGGAAGGGGCTGCTCGAGATGGCCGCGGGCGGCACGGTGTTCTTCGACGAGGTCGGCGAACTGTCGCTGTCGATGCAGGTCAAGCTGCTGCGGATCCTGCAGGAGCGGACCCTGATGCGGGTCGGCGGCACGGAGGAGATCCCGGTCGATATCCGGGTTCTGGCGGCGACCAACAAGGACCTGAAAAAGGCGGCGGCGGACGGGGCCTTCCGGTCCGATCTCTTCTACCGCCTCGACGTGCTGACGATCCACGTCCCGCCGCTGTCCGAACGCCGCGACGACATCCCGCTGCTGGCCGGCCACTTCCTCGCCAAGCACGCCCGACCGGGCCGAACCGCGCCCCGCCTGTCGGCCGAGGCGGCCCGGTCGCTGATGCAGTACGAATACCCCGGCAATATCCGGGAACTGGAGAACATCGTCCAGCGCATCCTGTTCCATTGCGACGGCGACATCGTCGAGCCGCAGCACCTCCTCGACGACCTGCACGAGGCGGCGCCGGTCGCCGTCCGCGGCGTCCGTGAGAACTGGCCGTCCCTCGACGACCATGAAAAGCAGTACATCCTCGAGGTCCTCGACGAGGTCGAAGGCAACAAGTCGGCCGCCGCCAGGATCCTCGGCATCGACCGCGTCTCGCTGTGGCGCAAGATCAAACGCTACGGCCTCGAACACCCCGACGCCTGAACTCCCCCCGCCCCCGGCTACAGCGGCAGGATGTAGGCCTTGCTCTCCAGCACCAGGTCCACCGCCTCCGCCGCCGTCCCGATCAGGGTGATCCTTATCCCTTCGACCACGTCGGGAGCCAGGGCCTCGACCGCTTCCCGGTTGGTCCGGGGCAGCAGCACCACCCGCACCCCGGCCCGCTTCGCCGCCAGGACCTTCTCACGGATGCCGCTGACCGGCAGGATGCGCCCGCTGAGGGTCATCTCCCCGGTCAGGGCCACGTCGCGCCGGGCCGGCCGCCCGGTCAGCAGCGACAGCAGGGCGGTAAAGATCGTGATCCCGGCCGATGGCCCGTCCTTGGGGATGGCGCCGGACGGGAAGTGGATGTGGATATCGGTATCCTGGAAAAAATCGTCGCGGATGCCGAATTCCCGGGTGCGGCTGCGGATGAAGCTGAGCACCGCCTGGGCCGATTCCTGGAGGACCTCGCCGATGGAGCCGGTGAGGATGAGCTTGCCGCCCCCCGGCATGGTCGCCGTCTCGACGCTGATGATCTCCCCGCCCGTCTCCGCCCACACCAGGCCGGTGGCGATGCCCACCTGGGCCCCGCCCTCGGCGGCATCGCGGAAATATTTGCGCGGCCCGAGGAGCCTGGTGATCATCTCCCCGTCGATCGCCACCGCCTGCTCCAGGGAATCCGTCTTGAGACACAACAACGCGATTTTGCGGCAGATATCGGCAATTTCCCGTTCCAGGTTGCGCAGGCCGGACTCCCGGGTATAGTCGGTGATGACCCGCGAGATCGCCTCCGGGGCGAAATGGATGGAGGTTCGCGGCAGCCCCGCCGCCTTCAACTGCCGGGGGACGATGAACTGCTGGGCGATCTGCTGTTTTTCCCGGTCGGTATAGCCGGCGAACTCGATCCGTTCCATCCGGTCGAGCAGCGGCGCGGGAATCCGCGACAGATCGTTGGCGGTGGCGATGAACATGACCCGGGACAGGTCGAAGGGGATATCGAGATAGTGATCGGTGAAGCGGACGTTCTGCTCCGGGTCGAGGACCTCGAGCAGGACCGAGGCCGGGTCGCCGCGGAAATCCTGGCCGATCTTGTCGATCTCGTCGAGCATGAACACCGGGTTGTTGACCCCGACCTTCTTCAACTCGGCGATGATGCGGCCGGGCAGGGCGCCGACATAGGTCCGGCGGTGGCCGCGCAGTTCCGCCTCATCCCGCAGCCCGGCGAGCGAGATCCGCACGAACTGGCGCTGCAGGGCCTCGGCGATGGCCCGGCCGACGGAGGTCTTGCCGGTGCCGGGCGGGCCGGTGAAGCACAGGGTCGGGCCCCGCCCCATCTCGACGAAGAGCTTCTTCTCCAGCACCTCCTTGACCGTGCGCCGCAGCTCGTCGAGGTTGACCGGTTTGCCGAGATAATGGGCCGCGCCCTTGCGCAGCGCCTCCACCGCCGAGGTCACGGTGGCGAAACCGGTGATCATCATGACCGGGATCTCCGGCGACACCCGGTTGACCTGATGCAGCAGTTCGAGGCCGTCCATCTGGTCCATCTTCAGATCGGTGATGATCAGGTCGATGTCGTCCTCGGCCAGGATCCGCAGGGCCTCGACCCCGTTTTCGGCACCGCGGCAGTTGTAGCCGTCCTTTTTCAGCACGTGCTCCATGTTGGCGCGGGCGATCTCCTCGTCGTCGACGATCAGGATGTTCTGTCTGGCCTTGCCGCACAGGGTCTTGGCCGCCAGGAATTCGAGGACCCGCTGCTTGACCTGATTGAGGCCGTAGTGGCGGGTGTCGAGGATCGACTGGGCCCGGGCCAGCTCGAGCTTGCACTGGGACGAGACGTTCCACGGCAGCGACAGGATGAAGTCGATGTAATTGTGGCCGACGGAATACTCGGCGACGGCCGGGTCGGTCTTCTCCATCTTCTCCAGTTCCCGGAGCGCCGCCTCGGTGACGTGGTGCGGGAGCTGCGCCTCGTCGATCCGGGCCCGGAGCCTGGCGAGGGGAGAGACCTCATCGGCCGCAGCGGCCGGGGATGGTGCTTCGACCTGTACCGTTTTCTTGCGAAAAAACATGTGTCCGCCTCACTGGTGGGAGTTTGACCGTCGACCCAACAACCGGGCGGGCCGAGGGAGTGTTCCTATCCTAAACCACCTGAACTTCAATGCAAGATTGATTCCACCCAGGGCGGTTCATTCCCACCCGACAATCTCGTGACCGTAGCCCGGCGACAGCCGGCATCCTTCCGCCACCCCGCCCCTTGCCCCCACCCTGTTGCATCCTGCCGGAGAAGGTTGCAGGATTGCAACGCCCTGCAACGATTTTCTGCCCGATTCCGCCATCGATCCGTTGCTCTTTGCAACACGTCGAAACCAGCGCCCTCGTTTCGATTCTATTTAATTAATTATATCATATAGATATCCAATAAAAGCGAGTTGGCACGCATATTGGAATCCTCTCACCAGTTGTTGAACCGAATCGCGGCAGGACAGCCCATGGGTCAACGCCATACCAACCTTTCTATAGAAAAGCAGGCGGTCGAGATCAGTATGCCACATCAGAACTGCACCGGAATGAAGCTCGCGAAGCCCCCCTACATCCTGGTCGTCACCAGGAACGGCCACATGGCCGAACCGGTCATGGACTATGCCGTCAACGTCGCCGAACGGATGAAGTGTTCGATCCTGGCGGCCCATATCAACACCCTGCCGTTCTACCGTGACGGCGGCCGCCGCAGCACCCTCTTCACCGCGGCGATGCAGGAGAGCATGACCCTGTTCGAGGCCAAGGCCAGCGGGCAAAAACGTCGCCGTCGAGCATGTCGGCGACGCCGGCAAGATCGGCAAGGCGATCAAACGGCTCTGCCATTCGGAGCGGCGGATCGAATTCGTCGTCATCGACCAGGGGATCAAGCTGGACGAGGTCACGGCCGACTCGCCGGTGCCCGTGTTCACCGTCAATTACCCGAGAAAACAGGCCGGTCTTCAACGCAAGACCTTTGATACTCACCCACCTACAAAAGGAGTACACCGCATGTCTACTGCAAGCAAAAAACGGCATCTGCAAAACTGTCTCGTCTTCGGCGGTCTGACCGCCGCACTGTACGCCGCGGTTTTCACCAACCAGGACGTCGTGATGACGTATTTCACCAAGGGCGGGGTCTTCGCCCTGCTGCCGGTCTCGGTGGTCTTCGGGGTCTCCTATTTCCATGGCAATTTCACCAGCTCCTTCTGGTCGGCGCTGGGCATCGAGGGATCGACGGCAAGCGCCGGCAAAAAGGCCGAGGTCCGCAAGGAAGCCGACACCGCTCCGGTCAGGAAGGACACCAGGCCCCGGGCCCAGGTCAATGCCTGATACATGGCTAACAGCCATATCACCTCGTGAGTCAACCATCTTCAATTTCGGGAGAAGACAATGCACGGACCAATAACGGAAGTTCTTCAATTCATCGACCTGAACGCCTCCTCGATCATCTTTCTCTTCATCGTCGGCTTCATCGGCGGCCTGGTGAGCGGCTTCATCGGCTCCGGCGGGGCCTTCGTCCTGACCCCCGGGATGATGAGCCTCGGCGTCCCCGGCACGGTGGCGGTGGCCAGCAACATGTGCCACAAGTTCCCCAAGGCCCTGGTCGGCGCCATCAAACGCTACAAGTACGGCCAGGTCGACATCAAGCTCGGGCTGATCATGGGGATCTTCGCCGAGGCCGGTGTCCAGATCGGGATCATGGTCCAGCGCCATATCCTTGAAAAATTCGGCCAGGCCGGCTCCAACCTCTACGTCAGCTTCATCTTCGTCATGGTCCTGGTGATCGTCGGCTCGTTCGTCATGCGCGACGCGATGCTGATGAAAAAATCCACCGCAACCACCCCGGCCGGCTCGCCGCTGGCCAGGAGGCTGCAGCAGATCGAGCTGTGGCCGATGATCACCTGCAAGACCGCCAACCTGCGGATCAGCGTATGGTTCCTCGTCCCGGTGGCCCTGGCGACCGGGATGCTGGCGGCCACGATCGCCGTCGGCGGCTTCATCGGCGTCCCCGGCCTGATGTACATCATCGGCGCCACCAGCATCGTCGCCTCGGCGACCGAACTGGTCATCGCCTTCGTCATGGGACTCGGCGGGACGCTGATCTGGGCCTATTACGGGACGGTCGACATCCGCCTGGTCATGATCATCCTCGCCGGCTCGCTGTTCGGGGTCCAGCTGGGGGCGATCGGCACGACCTACGTCAAGGACTACATGATCAAGTACGTCATGGCCCTGATCATGCTGATCGTCGCGGTCAGCCGCTTCTTCGCCATCCCGAAGTACCTCAACGAACTGCACGTCACGTCGCTGTCCGAGGGGAGCGTGTCGCTTGATGACCCAACTCAGCTTCGGGGTCATGTGTTTCGCCCTGCTGACCGGGGCTACCATCATTCTCGTCAATCTGTTCAAGGCCAGGAGCTATGAACGGGTTGCAGCCGCACGAGGTTGATCATGCTGAATACCGTGAAATCCATCCTGGTCGCGATCGATCCCGGGTTTGCCAGCCAGATGGCGTTCCGCCAGGCCCTGCAGCTCGCCGCGTCGATGCAGGCGACAGTGGAGGCGGTCTCGGTGACCCCCCGCTACGAGGGCAACATGCACCGCTGGAAGATTGAAGATGCCAACGACCAGCTGGATCTGCCGTTCAAGAACTGCCTCAACAATGTGATCCAGTGCGCCGCCTATCTCGGGCAGAAGGTAAAGACGGTCCACCGGGTCGGCGAACCGGCGGAGGTTATCACCGCCCTGGCGGAGGAAGAGGGTATGGATCTGCTGCTGATGGGGTACCCGCGGCGCTCGTACGTCGAGGGGGTCCTCCTCGGCCGTACGACCGCCAAGGTCATCGGCATGAGCCCCTGCGACGTGCTGATGATCCCGGAGGACGCTGAAATCGAATTTTCCCGCATCCTCGTCGGCCTCGACGGGTCGCCCCACAGCATGGCCGCCGGCCAGCGGGCCCTCGAACTGGCCCTGAGCTACGGCGGCGAGGTCCACGGCCTGACCGTGCTCGACGTCCCGGTCGAGCGCAGTCTCCGCTACGGGGTGCTCGACGAGGCCCGGCACAAGAACTTCACGGCGCTGCAGATCCTCGCCCGGCAGGGGGAGAAACTGGGGGTCCCGGTGATCACCGAACTGCGGGAGGGCTCGCCCGACAAACACCTGGTGCAGTACAGCCAGGAGCACAACATGGACCTGATCGTCCTGGGATCGTACGGCCGGTCTGGCTTGAACCGCCTGCTGCTGGGCAGCGTCGTCGAACGGGTGGCCGCCCTCTCGTCCCTGCCGACCCTGGTGGTCAAGCGGTCATACGGCAATCAGGAAGCGGCGATCAACTGAAGGCGGCCCGCTGGCGGACGGAAATTGTGCTTCGTTCCGGAAGGCGGGTTGTGAGGCGGGAGAACGAGTGGAGAACCGACAGGTCCTCAGGCAAACTATGGAGGAAATCATGGAACCTATCGAATTGTTCGCAACAGCGGTGCTGACGATCTGCGGTATTCACCTGGCATCGACTGCCGGAACCCGTCTCGATTCGTGGTGGCGGAAGACCGCCGGCAGAAGAAAAACCACCGATACCATCGTCAGGCAACGGAGCGACTGGTATGCCTTCTTTCACTGCGCCGACCTCGTCGGCCGGGAGCCGGAGGCGAAAAACGGCACCGCAGGGGTCAACAGCAGAACCGGGGTCACCGGCAGGACCAGGACCCCTGCCGTCCGGCGCCCCGCCCCCCGCCTGCATCTGTCCTGATCGGCATAAAAAAAGGGTGGGGGAAACGGGTCGCCGTTCCCTCCACCCTGCTGTCCTGCTGCGGACGTCCTGCAGTCCTTACCAGTTTTCACCCAGCAGCTCGAAATGCGCCTGTTCATGGGCGCAGGCCGGGCAGAGCTCGGGGGCTTCGTCACCCTCGTGGAGGTAGCCGCAGTTGCGGCAGCGCCAGGTGACCTTGCCGTTCCGCTTGAAGACCCGGCCGGCCTCGATATTGGCCGCCAGGTCGCGGTAGCGTTTCTCGTGCTGCTTTTCGGCGACGGCGATGGCCTCGAAGATCGCGGCGATGTCGACGAAACCTTCCTCGCGGGCAGTGGCGGCAAATTCCGGATACATGACCGTATGCTCATGGTTTTCGCCGCCGGCGGCCTCTTTCAGATTGTCGACGGTCGTGCCGACGACTCCGGCCGGAAAGGCGGCGGTGATCTCGACCTCCCCCCCTTCCAGCAGCTTGAACAACCGTTTGGCGTGCTCCTTCTCCTGGTTGGCGGTCTCCTCGAAGATCGCCTGGATCTGGACATACCCGTCCTTCTTGGCCTGGGAGGCAAAGTAGGTGTAGCGGTTGCGGGCCTGCGACTCGCCACAGAAAGCGGTCAGGATATTCTTCTCGGTCTTGGTTCCCTTGAGACTTGGCATGATGTTTCTACCTCCATTGGATAGTGGTTTGATAAGTTGGGCGGAAAAAAATTCTCTTCTGCATCACCGATGCAGAAGAGATAACAAAGGCATTTTTCAGAGACACGCCACACTATAGGACGATCCTGAGTTCGCACCACTGGTGACCAGTGTATGCAATTTTAATGAAAATGATAATCTATACTATCTAGGAACCGGTTGCAAGACTTTTGTAAGTGCTTTACCCCCAGTCATCGCTTGCCTCCTCTTCTACACCTCTCCCGTCGCTCAGGCAGCGTCTTACTCTCCTGGCATGCCCTGGATAACGGCCAAGACCAGGCCGCTTGCAGCTTTGCCGAACCGCCCAGATCAGGACTTGCCGTGATTTCAGGGGGCCGTCGCGGGAGTATTCGCCCGCTGGAGGAGCCGTTGCAGGCCGGAACGCAACCCAAGGATTCTCGCCTCCTGTAGCTCGTAGCCGAACCCGCCGTAATGGAGGCGCAGCAACTTGGCCTGACGCACAGCGGCCTGAATCACCAGGAGATCGTTCAGATAGGATTGTTCCTCTGTCTCCAGGGGGCGGATCTGCTCGTAACCATCCCGGAAAGCGAACATGATTTCTTCCCGCAGGCCTTCCGTGGTCGCAGCAAATTCTACCATCCCGTTGGCCAGATCAATCAACGCCGGCCCGTACCCAATGTTCTGGAAATCAATCAGCCAGCACTTCGTTCCGTCAAAGAGATAATTGATCTTCGAAAGATCGCCATGACAGTGGGTCAAGAAACAGTCCAAGTCCCTGAGGCGCTTCTTGCAGCGGTCAGCGCTCAATTCGATATCGGTACCAATCACCTCTCCTTGATTGTGATACTGCTGCCATGCATCCAGCCAGTAGAACAACGGTTGTCTGTTACCGTAGCGCCAGGCATACGGGGTTCTGTATTGCCGGGCGGCAATGTGCAGACGGGCAAGCAGATTCCCTGCCTGCCGGCTTTCGCTGTCACCAGGCGTGTCGACATAACGTCCAGGCACCATCGAAAACAGGACGGCTCGGTCGCCGCCATCGAAACTGATATATCGCTGCCTGGCGTTTCTGACCGGCAAGGCCACCTCCAGCCCGGTTCCGCCAAGATAATCGAGGAGACCAATCTCGTAGGCGATCTTCTCCTGGCCCGCCTTGTCCAGATAGCGCGAGTCATAAATTTTCAGCACATACGGGCCGGTCGGAGAAGTGACGCGGTAGACCCGGTTAAACGATGCCACCTTGATCCGTTCGGTATCATCGACGACGAGTGGGTAATGGTCGCGCAACCAGTCCGCAATGCGATCCCTGACGAAGATGCACTGCGCCTTGATCTCGGCAAACCACTGGTCCCGTCTGGCCTGGTCGCCTCGGCCATGGCGATAAAGGTAGCCTTCCACCAGATGCTCATAAAAGCGGATGCCCGGATATTGGCGGGCATATTCTGACGCCATGCCCTCCCCGAGTTCTCCGAAATGGTAGTAGTCGCTGCCGTTGCGAGGCCAGTAAAATTTCTTCTCCCATTCCTCGGGCAAATCCCCCTCATACTCAGGATCCAGCTCGACAAAAATATCAAAATCTGAATTGAGCTTGGCCCAATCGAAATGGACGAAAGGAACGCGGTAGCGTCCGGCGCGGCCGCTTGCCGACGAACCCAGGATGAAAATCTTGCGAACGAATGCTTTGGCGGCGATATGCTTCATCACCCAGTTAAAAAACTGATCCTGGAGCCGCTCCTGATGCTCGGGAGGAAAAATGTCCTTTTCCGGTTTGACAAAGAACAGTTTAGAGCGGGTCAGAATATCCTGCAGACCGGCAACTTGCTCCTGGTAATCCCCACCTTCGCCCTGGAAAAAATCAATGGCGGGGTTGAGCGTCTTTTCGTTGACCAGAATGGCTGACAGGGGAAACGGAGGGACCTGTCCACGCTGTGCCATTTTCAACAGCGAGAGCACCTTGAGCTTCAACTGGTTGAGGTCGGCTTTATCGAGTTCGCATCCTTTCCCGGCAAGAAACTCCGGCAGATTCGGCTCGCTCCGAACAACCTCCCCAGGAACTTGTCCCGTAGGGGAAAATCCTGGTGACACCAGACGGATAATCGAGTTGTCTCGGGTGTAGGTCACACTGTGGCCGGCAGCCTCATTCCGAAGATACCCCAAGGCGCTGAGCACCTGCCCGGCCTTGTTGCGGTGCGTTCCGCCGACCTCGATGACGATCTCCTCGCGAGAGGTGGTCTGAAGCCGGGAAAGCAGGCGGGTTTCCAGCTCGTTTGCGGCAAGCAGACGCACAGGATCACGCACCAGAGAACCGCTGTCCAGCAACGGCTGAATTGGCGCTATGGCCCTGACCAACTGGAAAAAGGATTCTTTCTGCAGCAGAATCTTGTAATTACGAATATGAAGGTGGTACCCGTCCCTGGTCTCCTCGATTGCCAGTTTCCGTTCATTGTACTTGACCGGAGCAACCAGTTTCTTCTCCCGATCCCAGAAAGTCCTGAGAGAATTCTCCTCGTTGGTGTTGGCCAATACCCCATCCCGGTAGCCGGCCTCGATTTCTCTCAGGACTTCCCGTGAATATCCGACGAATAGTTCAGCAAGCTCTTTGAACTCCTCCACTGACAACTCAATCCGCATATCCCGGTAATGGAAATGGATGTTTTCTCCCATATCGAGGAAGAACATATCATAGCGCTGTCTCTCCAGATTACTGGATTTATGGAACAAATACGTCGTTATGCCCATATCGCATCCCGTCCGGAAAAGAAAGCATCCACTTAGATCAGCAGCTTTCGCACATACAGAGCCAATTGCAATCTGCTGTCGGTCCCGGTTTTCTTGAAGATGGAACTGATGTGGGCCTTGACCGTCCGCTCCGAAATATCCAATTCGGCAGCAATCTCGAGATTCGTCTTGCCCTTGCCGACCAAAAACGCTACCTGCCATTCCCTGTCGGAGAGGTTACGATCCGGTGAGGACTGGACCTCAACATTGTCAATAGACCTGGCATTTCCTTCGATAATCTTCTGGATTACCTTCTGTCCCAACCAGACCCTGCCGGCCAGCACTGTCCTGACCGCTTCCCGCAAGAACGGCGGCGCAGCATAACTGTTGGCATAACCAACCGCCCCGAGGCGAACCAGGCTGATGGCCTCGTCCTCGTCAGGGGCGTCGGCAAGAACAAAATATCTTTTGCCAGCAAGGCTGGCGAGCAGCTTCATATCGCAGAGCGACCGATGGATCAGTACGAGATCGACAGATTGCCGGGCAAGGCATTCTGCCATCTCCCGATAGCTGGCAGCCTCTATCACATGATACTCTTCCCCCAATATCTGCTTCCATCTCTCCCGCACCACCTCGTTGGCACTGACCGTCAAAATGACCATAACTTATCTCTCTCTCAAGGCTTGGCTTTGCGCACGAAGAATCGGCTTCAATAAATAGGACAAAATTCGTTTTTTACCCGTGAGGATATCGACAGAGGCAATCATGCCGGGAATGATAGGCAACGGTTTTTCCGTGGTACCAAGATAGTTTTTCTTGGTCCGTACGTTGATCAGATAGAAACTGTGGCCCTCCTGGTCGACGATGCTGTCGGCACTGATATGCTCGACCTGAGCCTCCAGACCTCCGTAGATGGTAAAATCATACGCGGTAATTTTGACCGTTGCCTTCAGTTCCGGCCGGATGAAGGCGATATCGGCGGGTTTGATCTTCGCCTCGATCAACAGGGTATCGTCAAGCGGGACGATCTCCACAAGGTTCATGCCGGGCTGTACCACCCCGCCGACGGTACTGACGAAAACCTGGTTGACGATTCCTCGCACCGGTGAAACCACCGCCGTCCGGTCAAGACGGTCGGCAAGCGTGGAGGTTGTGGCAGAAAGACCCTCCAGTTTGGCATAGGCATCGTTGAGTTCTTTTTTGGCGGTGTTGATAAACCGCAGCTTTTCTTCGGCGAGCTTCCTGTGAGCCTCCTGCAGCCTTGATTTTGCCCGAGGCAAAGCCAGTCTGGACGTGGTGATCTCTCCCTGAATTTCGCTGTCCTGACGCTGCAGCCGCAGAAACTCAACCTCGGAAACCGCCCCGCTCTTCACCAGCGGCCTGGTCAGGCTGATCTCACTCCTGAGCAACTTCTGGTTCCGGACCAGTTCGGAGATTTTTGCCTCCAACTCGGCAATTTCCTGCTCACGCTGCAGGCTTTGCTCCTTGAGCATGCCCAGAGTCTCCTCCAACTCTCTTTTTCTTGATTCAAAAAGCTCCTGCTCACGCCTGCCAATTTCCGAAGCCTCCTTTTCCACCTCTTTCGGGATAACAAACTCGATTTCATCGGTCTCGGCCTTCAACCGGGCAGCCTGCGCCTGCAGGGCAAGGTAGTTGATCCTGCTCTCCCGGTACGGACCCGAGAAACGTTTTTCATCTATCCGCAGGATCAACTCATCCTTCTCTACCACATCGCCTACCTTCACATGTATTTCCGAGACGATACCGCCCTCCAGATTCTGCACGATCTGCAGTTGCCGGGATGGCACAACCTTCCCATCACCCCTGGTGACCTCATCAACTTCCGCAACATAGGCCCAGATAATCAGGAAGATGAACAGCACCAATATCGACCAGACGATTATGCTCCCGCCTCGTGGCGATTGGATGAGCAGAGATACCCGGATATCCGTCGCCAGGTCTGTCTCTTCTGCCGGCAGATGGCGGAAGATTTCTTTCTTTGCCGTTCGTGCGCCGGGACGGGCTTGGCTCGGCCGATCATGCTCCTGGCCGTTCTTCTGTCCCTTTTCATCTTTCATATCGTCAAGTGCCCGTTTCTCAAGGCTTCCAATATATATGACCGGGTGCCGTCGGCAACGATTGTCTCATTGCTGAGAACCACCACCCGATCGACCAGTTCAAGCAGGGATATCCGGTGAGTGATTATAATCATTGTCTTGTTTTCCAGAATTTTCGAGATATTTGCCCGAATCAGCGATTCACTGCGGCTATCCATCGAGCTGGTCGGCTCATCCATCACCAGTACCGGCGGATCAAGCAGGATGGCCCTGGCGATTGCGATAGCCTGAAGCTGTCCCCCGGAAAGATTGCGCCCTCTCTCTTCCACCGGCATGTCGTATCCCATTGGATGCCGCTCGACAAACTTGTTCACCCCGGCGATCCTGGCTGCCCGCAGCACAGTCGCATCATCGACGTCATTGGCGCCGAGCGTGATGTTGTCACGAACCGTTCCCTGGAACAGCACCACATCCTGTGGCACATAGCCTATAAAATTACGCAGTTCGGCAGGATCGATCTGCCGGATATCGGTGTTGTCCATGGCAACCATCCCTTTCGTCGGTTGATAGAGCCCGAGAATCAGCTTCCCCAGCGTTGTCTTGCCCGACCCGATGGGACCGACGATGCCGATCTTTTCTCCGGGATTTATCTGCAGATTGATGTTTTTCAATACCTCCGTCGTACTGCCGGGAAAGATGAACGACAGTTCCTGGAGAGTGATCGCCCCCTTGAATTCAACCCTGTGCAGGAAACTCATTTCCTGTGGTCGTTCCGATGGCAATTGCATGATCTTGTTCAGAGTGGCCAGGGCATTCCTCGCCTGGTGGTAGCGGGTCATCAGGCTGACCACCTGAGTCATCGGCGCCGTAGCCCGTCTTGAAAGCAGCACACAGGCGATCAACCCTCCGCCGGTCATGATCCCGTTGGAGATCATGTAGACGCTGGCAATGATCACCGAAACTATCGAGATGCTTTGCAGAAAGTGCGAGATATATGAAACTGAAGAGGAGAGAAATCGGGTTCGAGCGCTCCAGTTGGCGATATAACTGACCGACTCTTCCCAGGACCGTTGAATCTTGCTCTCTGCACCGAGAATCTTGATTGTCTCGATTCCCGCCAGCCCCTCGACGAGAATCGAGTTTTTCTGGGCTTCAGCATGAAAGGATTTGCCGACCGATTTCTTCAGAGGAATCTGGACCAGAAAAGCATACAGCAGGATGAGGAGGATACAGATGATGCTAATCAGTACTAAGGAACCGCCGATATACCAGATAGCGAAGAGCGCCAGCAGGGCAAAGGGCAGATCAACGAGAGCGGTGATTGAAAACGAGGTGATGAAATCGCGGATGCTTTCATACTGCTGGATTTGTTTGGTGAACGACCCCACCGACTTCGGTCTGGCCTCCATCCGCAGGCCAAACACCTTTTCCATCAGGATTGACGAGAGAACCAGGTTGGATTTCTTGCCGGCGATATCGATGAAATAGCCCCGCAATCCACGCAGCACCAGTTCAAAGATGTAAATGATCGCGATCCCGCCACTTAGCACCCACAAGGTTGCAAAGGCGGAGTTGGGTATTATCCGATCGTAGGCATTGATGATGAAAAACGGGGTAGCCAGGGCGAAAATATTGATCAGAAATGACGCCGCCAGAACATCGCGGTAAATCCGCCAGGACGAGAAAAGCGTACCCCAGAACCAGTTGCCGGCACGATCAGCCGGATGCAGCGACTGGCTGGCGTCGACGCGGAATTTCGGCTTGATGAAAATCGAATAGCCCGAATAGATCGTGTTGAGCTCAGCAATGGCGATAATTTCACTGCCTTGGCTCTCCGGCCAGATGATCTTCAGTGTACCTTCCTCCGGATTGGCCTCCACAACAATGCAGGCCCGATGCCCCTCGAGAAGGAGAATTGCAGGCAGTTCATAACCGCGAAATTGGGAGAGTGGACGTCTGAGAAGGCGCGAGGCCAGTTTGGCTCGCCGGGCCGCCCGGGGGACAAGCTCGACGGTCAATCGATTGTTGACTAATGGCAGGCCGGCCCGCAGCACTGTGCGGGATGCAGGTCGGCCATGCATTTTTGCGATAATCTGAATACAATCAATCAGCGGGTCATCAAAGCTGTCGCTGTCATTGACGATTTCCCACTGTTCAACGTGTTCACTTTTTTGCTGGTCTGCCATAGATTGTGTCTTGCCATGATGAGACGTTGTGAAATCCGCCCCCTGGAAATTCATCGGCGCAGGTCGAAAAGCCTTTCGCCAGCGCCGCCGTCCTCACCGCATCTCCAGCTGTGTGCAACAACATATCAAAGAGATCGAGAAGGTATCTTTAGGGAATTTTGAATACTCATCTATTCGAACTTGAAGAACAAATCTTGATAAAAGATATTCCGCAAAACGCTGTTTGAATGCTTTCATCGAGATCTTTTCTTTCGTTCATAAGAGGTCCGGCTCCGATATGAACGGAAATTGGTCGCAGGACGCACTTTGCCCCTGCAGAGCAACCTGAAAAGAGAATATCGACTCGGATTGTATGCCAGATAGCGGAGATCGATTTTGCCGTCGCCCTTCCAAAACCGATGCACCTGAATAACATGGGGCCTGCACACTGACTTTGAACGCCTACGATTTGCCCTATCCTGGAACGATTTCTCGCTCTTGTCCGATTGCCCCTTTTTAACCAATTGATGCGCTTCTTGTATCGAGAACCATTGCTCTGAATATGCTCACTCTAACCCATCGCCTTCAACCATTCTATAATCTCTTGCGAACGATGGCTGGAATCCATCCAGACACCTCCGCTGCTCTTCTCGGGATCAAGAAGTTCTTCAAACACCTGACTGTTGTGGACTTCGGCACTGCTGCTCAACCGGTGGCAGCAGACCAGTCCGTGTTTCGTTAAGAATTGCCAGTTGGTCAACGCCTTTGTCCATGTGTTGAAGACGGATATCGAAACCGAGAAATCCAGGCTGTTTGATAGTTTCTCCGGAATCAACGCAGGAATACCGTTGATATCTTAATATTATACACTTAGCGTGCTATTATCAAAATGACTATTCCAATCTTCCGGCGAAATTACTGCTGAATTATTCAAGCAACCTTTTATGATAGTGGTTTGGTCTATCCGAGTCAAAGACGGCGTAGGAAAAAGATAGTAAAAAGAGAGATTTTCCTTATACTCATCAACGAGGTCACGAAATGGCCCCCCGGCCTTCCGTCTTTGAAGCCGGTTCACCTCTTTCTCAGTACAGGTGGATTTTGGAGGGAATGACATGCTTTACGTCGAAAGAAATGCAGAAGGCAGGATTGTGGCTCTGCACAAGCAGGCCGACAAGGCAGGCCTCGAACAGAAGATGTCGATTGATGAAGAAGTGATTGCTTTTCTAGAAGGCGACCCCAACGTAGAGGCCCTTATCCATGCATTGACGGCGACAGACAACGATCTCGTCAGGATCCTTGAAGATCTCATCGATCTTCTGGTGAAAAAAAACATCATAATGTATACCGAACTGCCGGCTGAAGCGCAGAAAAAGCTGCAGTTGCGCCGGCAATTCCGACAAAACATCGCCAAGTCCAGTATAATCGTCGATGATATCGTCTGAACAGGGGCATTGCCACCTTCCTGTTCTCTCCCCCTCATTGCCGACACCGCCAGCCTATCGACCGGAGGGAGGTGCAGCTCACAACTCGATCATCAAACGACGACCGGCCGCGGCTGATCGAGCATGAATCCCTGCATTCCGTCAACATTCAACGCTCGAAGCATCTCCGCCTGTTCCTTGTTTTCCACGCCTTCAGCGACAACCAGAATATCGAGGCTATGAGCGACACCGGTCAATGCGCCGATGAAGAAACTGCCGTCGCTCTCCCCGCTTCGGAGTTCATCGGTAAATCCTTTGTCGATCTTCACATATTTCGGCTGGAGTGATTTCAAATAGCCGAAGTTGGCAAAACTTTGCCCGAAATGATCAAAGGCGATTGCATGTCCGCGTTTTTTGACCTCGTCGGCAAATGTCTGTATCGTTGCGAGATCGCGTATTGCCGCAAACTCAACGAATTCGAAGACTATTCGGAGATCATGGGAGTTCAGCCGGCCCAGCCGGTTCAGCACCCATCCACTGAACGAGGGCTCTCTAAAGGAGGCGGAAGAGATATTGATTGCAACCTCTTCCACGCCAAGACTCCGCCAATCGACCTCCAGGGCCTTCTCAAGCACCATCTGATCGACAGCGGCAATACAGTGCGATTTTATTGCCAGGGGAATGAACACTCCAGCGCTCATGGCCTGCCCGTCAGAGAGCAGAATTCTCGAGAACAGCTCGACGTGAAGGATTCGCTCTGTGCCGGAGGCGGCAAAGACCGATTGCCTGAAAACAGTTATCGCCCGCTCAGATAGAACCTCATCGAGCATCCTCTTCCATTCCATCTGGCCTTGAGGCATTTTCGCGGTCTCTGCCGTCAGCGCATCGAGCCGCCAGCGATTCGGGCCTTCGGCCTGAGCCAGCGTCAAGGAGTGATCGGCTTCCGCCAGCAGCTGCCCGAATGAAGTGGCATTGACGAAACTGACACCGCCAACATGTCCGATATTGCCGGCCAGGCCTTCCCCCTCGTCGGCAAGGCTGGCCAGGTCATCTGCCAGTTTCTTGGCGGTACGCTTCGATTCATCGTGGCTGACATCGGTCAAAAGAATCGCGAAAGTGCCTCCGGACAGATGGGCCAGCGCCGCCCGGTGCAGATGCCCCGTCGTCTCCCGGAGCTTTTCGGCAATGCGTTGCAGAAGCTGGTCGCCATACTGAAATCCTTTCTTACGGTTGATCTCCTGAAGATCGCAGGCCTGAATCAGCAGAAGGGCACCGGCCACCAGATCGTTTCCCTCACCGGCCAGAGCTGCTACCTGCCCCTGCAGATAGCGCCTGTTGCCCAACCCCGTCAACTCGTCGGTATAGGCATTTTTCCTGAGTCGGTCGGCCACTCCCGCCTGCTCGTCAAACATCTCCTTGACCTTGCTGGTCATGGTGTTCATCGCCACGACGACACTGCGCAGTTCTCTGGTTCTCGGCAGCTGTTCCTGAAAAGTGTATTGCCGGCGACTGAGGTTTTCAGCTTGCTCCTCGATACGGTGTAACGGCCGAAGCAAGAGGCGAAGCCCTCCCGCCCCGAAAATCAGCACGAGCAAACCGGCAATGCCGTAGACCTTCCCCATATCCGAAGTAGCCTTCCAAAGCGCCTTATAGGCATACCCGGGATGACTTTTGACATTCAGCGCCCCCATCTGCCGCCACCCGGAAGAAACCAGAGTTCGTGCCTCCGGTGTCTTCAGTTCGATCAGTTTGATGAACCAGGCCGGGACATCGCTGATGACGACTTCCAGACGACGCTCGATGATCACCTTGCCGTCGAGATCCTCCAAAGCGATCCGGCTGTAGTAACCGCGATCAAATACGGCACTGATCATCGTTTCGATCGTTGCCCTGTCATCATCGCTCAGATGAGGGGAGATCGACAATCCCAGCGAGGTCGCCGTATCCTGGGCATGGGATTCAAGCTGATCCTCTATGAATATGCGGGTGCTCTGCAGCTTGGCAAGCCAGGAGCAGGCAAACAATACCAGGAGCAGCACGATGATGAAAATCAGCAATTGTCTGTAGAGTGTCATGGGAAACCTCACGTTCACTAATGAAGGCTGTCCGGCATCCGCTCGAGGAGCTCGTTCCACAGTTTCATCCGGTCGCTCCTGCCGACGAGCTTGCCTTTCCTCCGTTCCTGAGCCAACCAGAGCCCTGAACCGTTGAAGCTGTAAACCGGCAGCAGATCAGGGCGCTCCGAACCGGGCTTGATCTCTTCGATCAGGTTGTCGAGAACCAAAGGTTCGGCTCCAGGCGTGGCGTAATAGGTGACAACCATATGGGCCTGGTTGAGTTTCCAGGCTTTGACATAGGTTATGTTGAGCTTTTGTTCCGGGACTCCCAGCAACTTCAACGTGAAGTATTTGGCAACGGCGAAGTCCTCGCAGTCTCCCTCGTTTCTGGCCAGGAATTCGACCGGTGTCGCCCAGTAGTCTTTCTTCTGCCAGAGGATGGCATCGCTGACAAAAGTCAGGCGGTTGAAGAACCGGTTGGCTCTCTCCAGCTTCTCCTGTTCCGAATTACTGTTGTCGTTGCGGACGAATTCCTGCCAGGCAAGCAGTCTTTTCCTTGCCTCGACTCCATATTTGCCCTCGGCGGCATCAAGGACTCTCTTTTCGAGGGTGAACGATTCCCTGGCGAAAACGGATGCTATCAGCAGCGCAAGCATGGCTGAAACCATCACCAGAACAGCTGATGCACCAATTCTTCTAGAATAGACGTAAGAAAGTGATAATCGGCGAGGAGAGCAGCGGCTTGCGGACCATTCTGACATGGAGCCGATCAGCGGGTGACCTTTATCTGCCGGTGAGGTCACCCGTCCAGGAAGGGAGTAGTGGGTTGTTTCCGCATCAGGAACATCCGCCGACGCGTGGAAACCCGGTTTCAGCTTTTGAATGAACCAATCTCCATGGGACGAACCTGAACTTTGGAGACTTCCTTTGGGTTCTTCCCTGTAACGCCGGCCTGGTCTTTCTCCTTTTCGTTGACCTTGCCAGCGTCATTCTCTTCATCGACCTTGGCCTCTACCGGCCATTCCAGATCAAAGGAATGAACAAGTTTGCCCAACCCATTCAGGACACGGTATTCGGCGAGAAGACCGTCATACTTGGCTTCTACCAAGGCTCTCTTGGCGTCAATGACCTCAGCCTCGGTATCGAGCACATCCAAAAGAGTCCGTTTGCCGATGTTGAACTGTTCGGTATAGGATTTTGCCGTATCGGTGGTTGCGGTGACGCGTTCCTCAAGATAACCGATCCTGTCTTTCGCCGCCTGATACGCCATCCAGGAAAGACGGATGGATTCGATCACTTGCCGGTGCGTATTGTTCCTGATCTCTCTGGCCTCCTCGATGAGTTGGGTCGTTTCGGCTCGACGGGCCTGATTCCTGAAGCCGTGGAACAGATTGTAGCGAAGTTTCACCATGGCAATCAGCTGATCGTCTGCGCCTGGCTCATCAAAATCTTCCTCCCAATGCTGATCGACCTCGATGTCGACAATCGGCAGATAAGGCGCCTTGGCAACCGCATGCTGCTTGTCGCGGGCATCGAGATCGGCCCCGGCCGATTTGAGCGTTGGATGATTATTCACCGCCTCTTGTTCAGCCGCTTCCAGAGATTCGGGCATCAGAGCATCGGGTGAATCCGGAGCCTGCAGATCGCTTGGCAACCGCCCGATCACCGCCTGGTAATTAGTCTGCGCATCGATCAGGTTGGTCTGAGTGGCAATGGCATTGGCCTGCGCCAAGGCAACACGCCCAGTCACCTGATTACTGTCAGCCTTGCTCGCCACCCCCGAATCGCTTCGCATTTTGATCTGATCTGATATTCGCAGGTGGGTTTCCAGGTTTTCTCCAGCCAAACGGTTGAGTTCTTCGTCGCGCAGCACTTTCAAGTACACTTCGGTCGTTTTCAGAGCGGTATTCTCACTCACTCCCTGCAGCGTATAGGCAGCCGATCGAACCCGGTCCTTCTGGCGCCCGACCTCATTGACAGTCTGCATACCGGCAAAGACATTCTGCCGCAGGCTCAGAGTGAAAATCCCGGGATTGAGGCTGTCACTCTCCGGCTCCTGAATTTCCTGGATGCCATATCCGGCGATGAAATCCAGTTTCGGCAGATAGTCGGCCTTCGCCTGCCGGACCTCTTCATCGCGACCGAGGCGATTATACGCCTGCGATCTGACTTCCGGATGAGATTTGTATCATGGTCTCGATCGCCTCTTTCAAGGTCTCGCCTTGAACCGTATTGCCACCGATAAGAATTCCCACGCCAAGGACTGCTGTTCCTAACAATTTTCCTCGCTTCATAGCATTTACCCCTGTGCAATGCACACTTTCCCTAAAAAAAGACAGCTGGTCGTCAACAGATGTTTCCCACGATGTTCAACCACATCAGCCGGATCCGATGATCAATCCGGACTGAGTCATCAATCCTTACGATCAAAAGAGCAACAAAGCTCTCCAGAATTGACAGTTTCAACATATTGACCAACAAAACAACAAGAATTTCGCAACATACAGGTAATATTCTCACGGCCATAAGAAAAAAGTCAAATTCTTCCCTTTTCAGCAATCACAAAAATCATATCTGCGACAACAATCACGGCCACTGCCAGCTGGAATGTGCATGCATTTATCTAGTATTATTAATGTGCTCCATCTGTATTTGACCTGCTGCCGCATACTCCTCTCCCGAGAGAATCAGAACAGGATAATTTTTCAGTGACGGAAAAAAAGATTGATAACTGAGTTGATATCCATTTCTAATATGCAGACGTATTGGCTGATTGCCGGAGCCTGGCGGGTGGCAATGAATCTGGAATATGCAGCATCCCTTTCATCTCGTAACCAGGACAGTTCGTACCATGATGTCGTTCTTCACTATCGTTCTGCGTGTAGTTTTTGCCTTAATCACTCTTCTCCTGGTCGCCGCCGGCGCCCAGGCAGCTTGTCCTCCAGATCTGCTGCAGCGGGCAGAGCAGGGCGACTATACTGTCCAGTGCTATGTAGGTCATCTGTATCTCTCAGGTAAAAAAGGCGCCGAGCAGGATTTTGTCAAAGCCAAGTACTGGTATGAACGAGTAATCTCCCAACCTGGTGCCGATGCGAAAATAGTCGCCCATGCCAATTTTGTCCTTGGTATGCTTTATTCC